>CAVXXZ010000012.1:0-129673 GCA_963765795.1 uncultured Actinomycetes bacterium | reverse complement strand
GGTTGCCAGCTCCAGCCCGCGATGTCGGGGTCGTCCTCGCCGTGTTCACGGCCGTAGGCTCGGGCGCGCAGGCGTGCGTCCTCCATCTCCTGCCTCAGGTGGCCGGCACGGTCGGCGAGCCCTGGGACACGGTCGATCACGTCGATGACCAGGTGGTAGCGGTCGAGGTCGTTGAGCATGACCATGTCGAACGGCGTCGTGGTCGTCCCCTCTTCCTTGTAGCCGCGCACGTGCACGTTCGCGTGGTTGGTGCGCCGATAGGTGAGGCGGTGGATCAGCCAGGGGTAGCCGTGGTAGGCGAAGAGGACGGGGCGGTCGGTCGTGAAGAGAGAGTCGAACTCGCTGTCCGGGAGGCCGTGGGGGTGCTCGCTCTCGGGCTGGAGGCGCATCAGGTCGACGACGTTGACGACGCGCACCTTCAGCTGCGGCAGGCGTTCGCGCAGGATCGCGGTCGCCGCCAGTGTCTCGAGTGTCGGTACGTCGCCACAGCAGGCGAGGACGACGTCGGGCTCCTCGTCACCGTCGTTGGAGGCCCACTCCCAGATCCCGATTCCCCGCGTGCAGTGGAGGATCGCCTCCTCCATGGGCAGGAACTGGAGCGCGGGCTGCTTGCCTGCCACGATGACGTTCACGTAGTGGCGGCTGCGCAGGCAGTGGTCGGCCACCGAGAGCAGGCAGTTCGCATCCGGCGGCAGGTAGACGCGAATGATCTCCGCCCTCTTGTTCACGACGTGGTCGATGAAGCCGGGGTCCTGGTGCGAGAAGCCGTTGTGGTCCTGCCGCCAGACGTGCGATGAGAGGAGGTAGTTGAGCGATGCGAGTGGTCTGCGCCACGCGATCCCCCGCGTCACCTTCAGCCACTTCGCGTGTTGGTTGAACATCGAGTCGACGATGTGGATGAACGCCTCGTAGCAGTTGAAGAGGCCGTGCCTCCCGGTGAGGAGATAGCCCTCCAGCCAGCCCTGGCACTGGTGCTCCGAGAGCATCTCGACGACGCGGCCGCTCGGGGCGAGCGACTCGTCCGTCGGCTCGATTGCGGCGTCCCACTGCTTGTCGGTGACCGAGAGCACGTCGCCGAGCCGGTTCGAGGCCGTCTCGTCGGGGCCGAAGATGCGGAAGTTCGCCGGGTTCGCGCGCGCGACCTCGGCGAGCCAGCGCCCGAGTACCCGGGTCGCCTCGGCCGTCTCGGCCGCCGGCCGTTCCACGGCGACGGCGAACGCCCGGAAGTCCGGCAGCTCGAGGTCGCGCAGGACGAGACCGCCGTTCGTCTTCGGGTTGGCAGACATCCGGTGCTCGCCCGCGGGCGCCACCGCTGCAAGCTCGGGGAGAAGCGTCCCCTGTTCGTCGAACAGCTCCTCGGGCCGGTAGCTGCGCAACCAGCCCTCGAGCTGCCGCAGGTGCTGCGGGTTCGTCCGCACCTCGGCCAGGGGTACCTGGTGCGCGCGCCACGTCCCCTCGACCGGTAGCCCGTCCACCTCGCGCGGCCCGGTCCAGCCCTTCGGCGTCCGGAACACGATCGTCGCCCGACGGTCGTCGAGCGCGCGGTCGAGCAGCTCGGCGAAGCGACCGTGGATCGAGAGGACGTCCTCGTCATCGAAGCCGGCGGTGAAGACGAGGGGCTCGTACCCGTACCCGCGAAACAGCGATGCGAGCTCTCCCTCCGGGATCCGGGCGAGCACGGTGGGGTTGGCGATCTTGTAGCCGTTCAGGTGCAGGATCGGCAGGACGCGGCCGTCGCTTGCGGGGTCCGAGAACTTGTTCGAGTGCCAGCTCGTCGCGAGGGGCCCGGTCTCGGCCTCCCCATCGCCGACGACGCACGCGACCGTGAGACCCGGATCGTCGAAGGCCGCGCCGTAGGCGTGCGAGAGTGCGTAACCGAGCTCGCCGCCCTCGTGGATCGAGCCTGGTGTCTCGGGCGCCGCGTGGCTCGGGATGCCGCCCGGGAACGAGAACTGCCGGAACAACTCGCGTAGCCCCGCCTCGTCCCGCGACACGTGGGGATAGAGCTCGCTGTACGTCCCCTCGAGGTACGCCTGCGCCACGACCGCAGGCCCGCCGTGGCCCGGCCCGCAGACGAAGATCGCGTCGAGGTGCCGCTCCCGGATCGCGCGGTCCAGGTGGGTGTAGAGGAAGTTGAGGCCGGGTGTCGTCCCCCAGTGCCCGAGCAGTCGCGGCTTCACGTGCTCCGGGCGCAGCGGCACGCGGAGGAGCGGGTTGTCGAGCAGGTAGATCTGCCCCACGGCGAGGTAGTTCGCCGCGCGCCAGTACGCGTCAAGCGCCCGCAGCTCGTCGTCGGTCATGAGAATCCCTTTCGTTGGACGTCCTGGTCGTCAACGCTGGCTCCACGAGCCTCAAGCTTCACCTCGTCCACGAGGACGAATCCTGTCCCGTGGAGGGCTTCGTCCCGGCGGACGCCGTCGGCCACCGTGTCGTCCACGGCGGGCGCCGCTTCGATCGAGCCGGCGGTGATCGACGAAGGCGTCGAACGTGCCATCGAGGAGCTTTCGATCCTCGCTCCGCTCCACAACCGCCGGGCGCTCGAGGAGATCCACCGTGCGCGCGAGGCGCTGCCGGACGTCCCGCACGTCGCGGTGTTCGATACCGCTTTCCACCGCACGATGCCGCCGGCGGCCTCGACCTACGCGGTCCCGCGGCGATGGCGAGAGGAATGGGACGTGCACCGCTACGGCTTCCACGGGATCTCCGTCCAGTGGGTCTCCTCGCAGATCGACGCAGAGCGGCTCGTCGTCTGCCATCTCGGCGGAGGCTGCTCCGTGACAGCGGTGAGGGAAGGAAGGTCGGTCGACACGACGATGGGATTCTCGCCGCTCGAGGGGGTGCCGATGACGACACGCTCCGGATCGATCGACCCCGGTGCCCTTGTGTACCTGCTTCGCGAGCAACGGATCACCCTTGCCGAGCTCGAGGACGAGCTCGAGCACGCGTCCGGCCTTGCCGGGCTCTCGGGCGGCGGCTCCGGTGACGTGCGGGAGGCGTCGCCGCTCGCCCTCGACGTCTTCGTCCACCGCGTCGCGGCGGCGGTGGCGGCGATGGCGGCCGCCTGCGGCGGGATCGACGTGCTCGCCTTCACCGGCGGCATCGGCGAGCATGCGACGGTGGTCTGCGAACGGATCGTCGAGCGCGTCCGTTTCCTCAGCGACTTCGACGTCGCGATCGTCCCCTCGCGCGAAGAGCTCGTCATCGCGGCCGAGACACGACGGCTTCTCAGGAGATGAAGATGGCTCGGCTCCATGAGGTCGAAGTCCAGGCGATCGACGCCGAGAGGCTCGAGCCGCTGATCGGCGCCGAGCGGATGGCGCAGTTCGAGCATGCGGCGGAGGCGGCTCGGGAGTCGCTCTCCGGCGCCTCGGTGTGGAACGTCAACTCGACCGCGGCGGGCGGCGGCGTGGCCGAGATGCTGCAGACGCTGCTCTCCTACGCGCGCTGCGCCGGCGTCGAGGCGCGCTGGCTCGTGATCGAGGGGGATCCACCCTTCTTCGCGATCACGAAGCGAATCCACAACGGCCTCTACGGCTCCCCCGGAGACGGCGGCGACCTGGGCTCGGCGGAGCAGCGCCACTACGAGGGCGTCCTGCAGGCCCACGCCGACGAGTTGCGGGCGCACATCCGCCCGGGTGACGTGGTCATCGTCCACGATCCTCAGCCGGCCGGTCTCGTCGCGGCGGCGAAGAGCGCCGGCGCGCGGGTCGTCTGGCGCTGCCACGTGGGGATCGACCGTCCCAACGAGTGGAGCGAGCGCGCGTGGGAGTTCCTGCGCCCCTACCTGGCCGACGCCGATGCGATCGTCGTTTCCCGTGGAGCCTTCGCGCCGCCGTGGGCCGATTCCGCGCGGGTGCACGTCATCCGGCCCTCGATCGACCCGTTCTCGGCGAAGAACGAGCCCGTCTCGATGGAGAACGCCCGGCTGGCCCTCGCCTACGTAGGGCTGACGGGCGGTGCAGCCCAGACGGCGCCGGTCGCCACGTTTACCCGCCGTGACGGGTCGTCCGGGCGGATCGTCCGGCGTGCCGACGTGATCCAGACCGGCCCGCCGCCGTCCGCCGACGTACCGCTCGTCGTCCAGATCTCGCGCTGGGACCGGATAAAGGACATGGCCGGCGTGATGAAGGGCTTCGTGCAACACGTCGACCCGTCGCTCGGCGCCAACCTGCTCCTCTGCGGTCCGGTCGTCGCCGGCGTCGCCGACGACCCGGAAGCGGCCGAAGTGCTCGACGAGTGCACGGCCTTGTGGCGGGAGCTGCCGCACCTCGCACGCAGCCGCGTTCACCTCGCCTGCCTCCCGATGGCCGACCCCGACGAGAACGCGGCGATCGTGAACGCGATCCAGCGGCACGCCTCGGTCATCGTCCAGAAGAGCCTCGCCGAGGGCTTCGGTCTGACGGTCGCGGAGGCGATGTGGAAAGAACAGCCGGTCGTCGCGAGTGCCGTCGGCGGCATCGTCGACCAGATCGAGAGTGGCACCCACGGCCTGCTCGTAGACGATCCAGCCGACCTGCAGGCGTTCGGCGCGGCCGTCGAGTTGCTGCTGCGGGACCGGGAGTATGCCGCGCTGCTCGCGGAGAACGCCCGCCGCCGCGTGATCGACGAGTTCCTCGGCGACCGGCACCTCGAGCAATACGGCCTTCTCTTCGAGCAACTCGTGCGCGAGAGCAGCTGAGAGCGAGGCCGCGGGGTCGGGGTCGTCAGTCGCCAGCCTCTCATTGGTCTCACACGGGCCTCACATCAGCCTCTCATCGCCGGCGGGCACGCTGGCCGACGCCATGGCAGGTCACTCGCGGATCTACGCGGCTCGTGCGCGCGCGCGTGGCGCCAAGACCGCGATCGCGGCGCTGACAGCGCTCGTCTTCGGCGCCGCCTTCGTCGGTGCCAATGTCCACGCACCCGGCCACGCAAAGGGGAAGGCGAAGCCGCTCGGCGCGCCCGCGTCGTTCGAGCGGGCGTTGCGCAAGAGCGCACTGCAAGGCGGCCAGCTTGCCCCGCCGGTACAGCCACCTCCAGTAGCCACCGGAACCTCGTGAACGCCGTGCACCACCTCCGGGCGATGGGCTGCGAGATCGTCGCGGCCCGGCGCCGACCCCGGCGCGTTCGCGGACGTCTTCGAGCGCTGGGAGAAGACGTTCAGCCTCTTTCGTCCCCAGTCTGATCTCTGCCGCGTCAACGCCTCGCAGGCCGAAGTTCAGGTCGTGTCCCCGCTCTTCGCCTCGACGCTCGAGATTGCGCTCGCTGCCGCAGCCGACACAGGAGGCCTCGTCGATCCGACGCTCGGGTCGCCCGGGGACGTTCGACTCGCGGGCCGCTTTCTCCGCAGGCCACCGGGACTCGCTCTCGACCTGAATGGAGTCGTCAAGGCGCTCGCCGTCGACGAGGCGGCTGGGCTCATCAGCGAGGAAGGCTTCGTCTCCGCGAGCGGCGATATCGCTGTGCGCGGCCCGGTCGACGTCGCACTGCCCGGCGGCGGAGCAGTCCGCGTCGTCGGCGGCGGTCTCGCGACGAGCGGCGTCTCATCACGCGGCCGTCATCTGATCGACCCGGTGACCGGACGACCGAGCGAGTCGCCGTGGGAACAGGTGACGGCCTCAGGGGCCGACCTGTCTCGCTGCCGATCTGGCGTCGAAGGCCGCTTTCCTGCTCGGGGAGCGCGGACCCGACTGGCTCGACGAGCGCGGCATCGGCGGACGCTTCGTTTCGCTCCGGGGCGAGATCGTCGAGAACGGCTGCTGGTCGCGTGCACTGCGGGTGCCGGCATGCATCTGACCTCGAGCCCGGCCATCTGGTACGCGGCACGTGCGTCCGGGGTCGCCGCCTACGTCGCGTTGAGCATCGTCGTCTCGCTGGGGCTGGGGCTCGGCGGCAAAGCGCAGAACCGGCGCTGGCCGCGCTTCTCGCTCGAGGACGTCCATCGCTTCGGCGGCCTCCTCGTAGGCTCGCTCATCGGCGTACACGTGCTCACGATCGCCGCCGACTCCTTCCTCCCCTTCTCGTTGACGCAGCTGCTCGTACCGCCCGCTCTGGACCGGGCTCGGCATCGCCGCGGCCGAGCTGCTGCTCGCGCTCGCAATCACGAACCACTACCGGAAACGACTACCGCACCGGTTCTGGCGAACCGCGCACTATCTCAACTTCGCGGTCTGGACGCTCGCCTCGCTGCACGGCCTCATGTCCGGCACCGATCGCGGCGCCTGGTGGCTCGCGCTCATCTACGGCGCCGCCGTCGCGACCGTCGTCGTTCTGCTCCTCTGGCGCTTCGGGGGCTTGGCCCTTCGTTCGCCGCGGGTCGCTACAGCTGGCGCAGTGGCGGTCGTCGGCTTGCCGCTCTTCATCGTCGGGCCGCTAGGACACTCGCCTCCACCCTGGGACGCAGCCCAAGTCAAGGAGAAGCTCACGGGTCAGGTGATCCGGAACGGGACGGATCTGCAGCAGATCGTGTCGTTCGTCGGCCAGGCCGAGCGGCCCGAGAAGCTGCTCGTGCGCGCCGACCTGCTCGCTTCGTCGCGGTCGGTGGAGTCGACCTCGCTTCAGCTCGAGTACCTGCCGAGCGGCCACATCTGTCGCGGCCACGTGACGGAGATCGGCGGGACGAGCTTCAGCGGCAGGTGCCGGCTGCCGAACGGGGAGGGGCGCACGATCAACGCCAGTTGGGCCCCGAGCGAGCAGGGCAGCGCCGTCATCGGCGAGATCCGGCTCGGCTGACCCCAAGCGCCTCCTCGTCTCAGGCGTCGTGGAGCCCGTGGTGCGAGGCGAAGAAGTGCACCCACGGCTGTGCGTACCGGATCGTCGCGGCGGCGACGACTGCGCCGACGACGATCGTGGCAGCGAGAGCGAGCCTCCGCACTCCGGCCCCGGGGACGACGCTCGCCGGCGGCACGGCCCGTCGCCGCCAGTCGCCAGTCACGAGCTGCGGAATTGCCCGCAGGTGCGCGAGCACGTGGATCGCGGTGAGGGCGAGCCAGACGATGAACGACGCCTTGTGCAGCCCGACGACGAAGCCGGCCTGCGGTCCGACGGCGAGCAGCGCGACACCCGTGGCGAAGACGGCGAGAGTCGACGCCACCACGAGCGGCGCCATCAGTCGTAGCGGCAGGAGCGGCGGCCCGCGCCGCACGTAGCCCGGCGCGCCGGTGTAGAAGCGCATGAAGCGCCATCCCGTACTGCCGAGCTTCAGCAGCACCGGAGGGATCAGGAGCATCCCGAGCAGCACGTGCCACCAGACGAGCTGACCGATCGAGAGGATGGTCACCCCGAGCGCTGCGAGCAGGACGATCAGCACGACTGCCGTCGCGGCAGTCAGCCGCTCGTTCCCGTCCACTCCGCCGCTGGGCTCGAGTGGGGCACTGGTTCGGCGCCTCGGTTGCTCCGTCGTGGCCATCCCATTTATGGGATCGCAGCGGAATGAGAGCTTCCTGAGTTGTTCATCCCTCTCTCATGCCGCACGCGACAATAGAGCTGTGCGCGTGCTGGTGGTCGAAGACGAGGAGAAGCTCGGACAGCTGCTCGGTCGCGGGCTGCGCGAGGAGGGCCACGCTGCCGACGTCGCCGCACGGGGCGAGGAGGCACTGTGGATGGCGCGCGCAGTCGACTACGACGCCGTCGTCCTCGATGTCATGTTGCCCGGCGCGGACGGTTTCGAGGTCTGCCGCCGGTTGCGGCGCGAGGGCGTCTGGTCGCCTGTACTGATGCTCACCGCGCGCGACGGAGTCGACGATCGGATTGGCGGCCTCGACGCCGGCGCCGACGACTATCTGACGAAGCCTTTCTCCTTTGAGGAGCTGCTGGCGCGGCTCCGCGCGCTGACTCGGCGCGCACCGGTCGCGCGGCCGCCGGTGCTCGAGGTCGGCGACCTGCGACTCGATCCAGCTGCGCACCGGGCTTGGCGCGGGCAGCACGAGCTCGACCTCTCGGCGAAGGAGTTCTCGCTCCTCGAGGTGTTCATGCGCCGGCCGGGCGTGGCGCTCACACGCACGCAGCTGCTCGACGGCGCCTGGGACATCGCGTTCGAGAGCCGTTCGAACGTCGTCGACGTGTATGTCCGTTACCTGCGGGACAAGATCGACCGCCCCTTCGGCTGCGACTCGCTCGAAACGGTGCGCAGCGTCGGTTACCGGCTGCGAGCCGACCCGTGACCCGGCTGCCGATCCGGATCCGGCTCACGCTCGGCTTCGCGCTCGCGATGGCGCTGGTCCTCGCGGCGGTCGGCCTCTTCGTCTACCAGCGCGTGTCGAACGAGCTGCTCGCCGGCATCGACCAGGCACTCGTGGCGAAGGCGCACGAGGAGACCGGGTCGGGCCACGTCGACGCCGACACTGGCGGCGGGACCACCTACGCTCAGCTCTTCACGCCAACGGGTGCGCTCCAAGCGTCACAACCGCGAGCCCTGCCACCGTTGCTCGATCGTCGTCTCGTCGCGGAGGCCGCAGCCAGGCGCCTCTATCGCGACAGGGCTCTGCCCGGCAGCCGAGGTGAGTGGCGCGTTCTCGCCGCGCCGAGCACCAGCGGCAGGGGAGTCGTGGTCGTCGCGCGCTCGCTCGCGCCACGCGCGAGCTCGCTCGACCACCTGCGCCACGAATTGGCGCTCTTCCTCCCACTGGCGCTGCTCGCCGCCTGTCTAGGCGGCTACGCCCTCACTGCCCGTGCCCTGCGGCCGGTGGAGCTTCTGCGGCGGCGCGCGGGTGCCATCACCGCCGAGAGTCAAGCGCTGCTGCCAGTCCCTCCCAGCCGGGACGAGATCTCGCGCCTCGCGACCACGCTCAACGACATGCTCGCCCGGCTTCACGCAGCGGTCGAGCACGAGCGGCGCTTCGTCGCCGACGCGAGCCACGAGCTGCGGACGCCCCTTTCCCTCCTCCAGACGGAGCTCGAGCTCGCGCTCCGACGGCCTCGCTCACACGAGGAGCTCGAGCAGGCGCTCCGCTCTGCAGCAGAGGAGACGCAACGGCTCACCCGTCTCGCCAACGACCTGCTCTTGATCGCGCGGGCCGACCAAGGCCCCCTGCCCATCCGCCGCGAGGCGGTGCCCGCGGGAGCCCTGCTCGAAGGCGTTGCCCAGCGCTTCGAGATCCGCGCCGCCTCGTTGCGGCGCGAACTGAGGGTTGAGCCCAGCGAGCTGGTTCTCGACGCCGACCTCATCCGCCTCGAACAGGCGCTCGCGAACCTCGTCGAGAACGCGCTCACCTACGGCAGAGGCGCGGTTCAGCTGCGCGCCGTCGAGCAGGTCGACGCCGTCGAACTGCACGTCACGGACGAGGGCGAGGGGTTTCCAGAGGAGTTCCGCGCGCGGGCCTTCGACCGCTTCAGCCGCGCCGACGAGGCGCGGGGTGGCAGTGGCTCCGGCCTCGGCCTCTCGATCGTCGACCTCGTCGCCCGAGCACACGGTGGCAAGGCGGGCCTACGCAATCGTCCGGAGAACGGTGCCGACGTCTGGCTGTCGTTGCCGGGCGCCCGACCACTCGATCCGGCTCCCGAACGGCCACTTGCGCTGAGATGACGGCCGCGGCGCGCGGACGCGCGCAGGGCCTATGAGCTCGCGGGCGGCACTGCTTGCGCTGGTTGCCGTCGCGGCGGGCGTCGGCGTCGCGGCGGGGCTCGAGAAAGGGAAAGGCGAACCCACGACCTCGCTCCAAACGACAACCAAGAGCGCAACGAAGGCGGCGCCGCAGGTACGGCCCCCCGCGGCGGAGGCCGGCCTCCTCCCCTGGCAGCTTCCCGCGCCGCTCAGCCGGGAGGTCGTGCTGTCGCGGAGTGGGACCCGTGGTCTGTTGGTTGTCGGAGGGCTCGGGGCGGGTGGCTTGTCGACCGACGGCGTCGGTTCGCTCGACTTGCGCACCGGGGCGCTCTCGCAGCAAGGGCCTCTCATGCAGGCGACTCACGATGCAGCGGGCGTAGAGCTCGGCGGGCGGGTGCTCGTGTTCGGCGGTGGGGCGACGGCGGCGACGGCATCGACGCAGATCGAGGCTGGCGGCGGGACGGTTGCGAGCCGCGCTCTTCCCCAGGCACGCGCCGACGCGGGAGCGGTCACGATCGGTGCCACTGCCTACGTCGTCGGCGGGTACGACGGCTCGGCGATGGACGCTGAGGTGGTCTCGACGACCAACGGGCGCAGCTATCGCATAGTCGCCTCGCTGCCGGTCCCGGTGCGCTACCCGGCCCTCGCCGCGCTTGGCCCGCGCATCTACGTCTTCGGAGGGCTCCGGGCGAGCGGGCGTCCCACGACTGCCGTACAGGTCGTCGACACCGGCCGAGGGACGGCTCGCGTCGTGGGACACCTCCCCGTCCCCGTCGACGGCGCCTCCGCGGGTGTGCTCGACGGCACGATCTACCTCGCGGGCGGCGACCGCGGGGCCGCTCCCAGAGCCGCGATCTATGCGTTCAAGCCGAGAGGGTCGTCGTTCCTACGTGCCGGGTCGCTTCGGGTTCCCGTCGCTAACGCCGGTTCTGCAGTGCGCGACGGACGGCTGTGGATCGTCGGAGGCGAGACCCGCGGCGGCCGACCGACCAGCGACGTCCAGATGATCGTCCCGAACCGACGGTTCGGGAGCGCCGGGGACACCGGCGCCGGATCGCCGTTCTTCGGGGACAAGCTCCTCGTCGCCGACCGGGGGAACAATCGGCTGCTCCTCCTCAACGACACGGACAAGATCGCTTGGAAGTACCCGTCACGGGCCCGGCCGGCGCCACGCGGTGGCTTCTACTTCCCGGACGATGCATTCTTCATCCGCCACGGGACGGCGATCATCTCCAACCAGGAAGACAACGACACGATCGTCGAAATCGCCTACCCATCCGGACGCATCGCGTTCCAGTACGGCCACCCGCGCACCCCGGGCGCCTCATCCGGCTACCTACACACCCCTGACGACACCTACCTGCTCCGCCACGGCAACATCACCGTCGCCGACGCCGGTAACTGCCGCGTGATCATCATCGACCCACGCACGAAGCGCTCGCTCCATCAGATAGGTACCGCCGGGCGATGCGTTCATGACCCGCCGGCCGCGCTCGGCTCGCCCAACGGCGACACGCCGCTCGCGGACGGCAACCTGCTCATCTCGGAGATCAACGGGAGCTGGGTCGACGAGGTCACACCTTCGGGACGAGTCGTGTGGGACACGCACTTGGCGATCGGCTATCCCTCGGACCCCCAGCAGATCGGCCCGGATCGCTACCTCATCGCCGACTACGAGAACCCCGGCGCGGTGGTCGAATTCGATCGGCGCGGGCGGATCGACTTCCGCTACCAGCCGGCAACCGGCCCTGGTGCGCTCGACCACCCGTCACTCGTCGAGCTCCTCCCCGCGGGTGCCTTCATGATCAACGACGACTACAACGACCGCATGGTCGCGATCGATCCGTCGACCCGAGCTCTCGTCTGGCAGTACGGCGTAACCGGGCATGCGGGGACGGCGACGGGCAGGCTCAACACCCCCGACGGCTTCGACCTCCTCGGCCCTCGCGGAAGGACACCGACGCACCCGACCACCGGTTGACCCCGTGGCAAGGCCGTTGACTACAGCACTCGTCCTTACGCGTCTTCACTGATGCGGCGCCCGCCGCGGAGCGACACGCTTCGTTGGCAGAGAGGAGGTGTCAGCTATGGCGAGCGCGCCGATGATTGACGCTCCAACGATCTCAACCACTCGGTTCGAGTATCTCGTCGTGCCGCTCAAGGAGGCGAAGAGCGTCAAGAAGGAAGAAGACGTCTTCGCCCCCGAGCAGCTGAACGAGCTCGGAGAACAGGGCTGGGAGGCGGTTGGCCTGTCGCTGAAGTACGGCGACCTCATGGCTTGGCCCGTCGTGTTGCTCAAGCGGCCGCTGGACTAGGCACTGCCACAGTTAGCACGCAAGGGTGGCGCCCACGAATGCGGTGCCCTTGTGTGCCTCGGGTTCACGTTTGCGTTCAACGGGTCGCTGTCGACCACTGCTCCTAAGGCGCTGCTTTTGACCGGCGGGTCGGCCTAGCTCGGCTTGGTTCAGCGATGCCGGGGGCGGGACTTGAACCCGCACGGCCCGAGGGCCACCCGATTTTAAGTCGGGCGCGTCTGACCAGTTCCGCCACCCCGGCGCGGTCAGCGTAACGCCCACTGCGGCGACGGATACCCTGCCGCCGGATGACGACGGACATCGTGATCATCCTCTCCGTCCTCGGCGTCGTGGGGCAGGTCCTGGTCGCCCTCGGGATCGTCGTCGGCGTGCTCGCGCTGGTGGGCGTCCGGGGGCCGCTCGACGCGATCCGCAACCTGCTCTGGGGCTACGAGCTGTGGGGGGCCTTCGTCGTCGCGGCGATCGCGACCGGCGGCAGTCTCTTCTACTCGCAGATCGCGGGCTTCATCCCCTGCGAGTTCTGCTGGTTCCAGCGCATGATGATGTATCCGCTCTCGATCCTCACGCTCTTGATCGCCGCGCGCGGCGACAACCGGGCCGCGCGGTACCTGCTGCCGTTGCCGATCGTCGGCGCCGGCACCTCGATCTACCACATGCTGCTCGAGCACCACGTGATCAAGGAGCCGGGAGCGTGCACCCTGACCGGCGGCGGCTGCACCGCCAACTGGATCGCCCTGCACTCGTTCGGCTACCTCACCATCCCGACTCTCGCCCTCACCGCCTTCCTTCTTCTCATCGGATTCTTGGTCCTCGCCTCCACCGGGGAATCCGAGGTACCGGCTACCCTTCCCGCTCATGCCGAGCGGTAAGAGAGCGAGACAACAGAGGCAGGCGGCCGCTGCGACAGCACCGCCGCCCGTGCGCTCGAAGGGCGTCGGCGGAGTCCGCGCGCGCCAGGCATCGCCTCGCGCGCTCGCGATCGGCGGCGGCATCGCGCTCGCCATCGTGATCGCCATCGTGCTCGGCGTCGTCCTCAGCGGCGGCAGTGGCGGTGGAGGCGGCGGGGTCGTCAGCTCGAGCGACTTGAAGGACCTGCCTGCGAACGGAAGCCAGAGCTGGGCGGGCTCGCTGGCGGGCGCGTCCGAGGCTAATGGCCTCTTCAAGGGCATCCCGCAGAACGACCAGGTGCTCGGCAACCCGAAGGCGCCGATCGAGATGCTGATGTTCATCGACGCCCAGTGCCCGGTCTGCCAGAGCTACGAAGTCACCGACCTCCCCACGGTCGTCCAGAGGTACATCCGGACGGGGAAGGTGCAGATGCAGCTGAAGCCGTGGGCATTCATCGGCGGCCGGGGATCCCAGTCGTTCAGCGGTCGGCTCGGCATAATCGCGGCCGCGCAGCAGAACAAGGGCTACGAGTACGCGAAGGTCCTGTACGACAACCAAGGGGCGGAGGAAAGCGGCTGGCTGACCGGTCGGGAGATGGCTGTCATCGCGGCGAGCGTCAACGGCCTCGACCTCGCCCAGTGGAGGGACGACGTCAACAGCTCCGCCTCACAGGCGACCGCGAAGGCTGTCGACACCCTTGCCACGCAGAAGAAGGTCCAGGGGACGCCGACCATCCTGGTCGGCTGCAAGGGAGGCAAGCTCCAGGACGTCACGACCCCCGGCGCCGCGCCCACCCTCCAGGACACCACGCAGGCGATCGACTCCGCCGCCTGCAGCTAGGCGCAGCTCTCGCTCCGGCGAAAGTGCGCAAAGAGCGCGCTTTTTCTGCTTGACCTTTCCGGCCACGCGCACATAGGCTCTGCGAGCCGGTTCCGATGGACTTTCGGGTTCGTCGGGGCCGGCGTTTTTGTGGTCCCGAGGGGTGCCGTCCGACCCGAGCTCTAAGGTTCTGCGCCCCAAATGATCGTCGGACTTCTCATCGGTCTCGTCGTCGGAGCAGTCGGAGCGTGGCTCCTGCTCCGCAGCAAGAACGCCGAGCTTTCGGCCCGTTTCGGGGCGCTCGCGGCCGAGGCGTTGCACCGGAACAACGAGTCGTTCCTCGACCTCGCTTCGGGCAAGCTCGAGCTGTTCCAGAACGAGGCCACGCACGAGCTCGAGCAACGCAAGAAAGAGGTCGAGCATCTCGTCGGGCCGATCCGGGAGTCGCTCCAGAAGGTCGACGGGACACTCCAGCAGCTCGAGGTCGCAGCGGACGAGTGCGTACTCCGCGCTGAGCACGCAGGTTCGCCAGCTCGCCGAGTCGCAGAACCAGCTGGTTAGTGAAACGGGGAACCTCGTCAGCGCCCTGCGCGACCGGCCCAATGTCCGCGGTCGCTGGGGTGAGATCCAGCTGAGGCGAGTCGTCGAGATGGCGGGGATGCTCGAGCACTGCGACTTCGAGACGCAGGCCCATGTGGCGACCGAGGACAGCCGTCTCCGCCCCGATCTCGTCGTCAAGCTCCCCGGTTCGAAGACCGTCGTCGTCGATGCGAAGTTCGCCGGCCAGGCGTACCTCGAGTCGCTATCGGCTCGGGACGACGAGGAGCGGGTCGCAAAGCTGCGTGACCACGCTCGCCACGTTCGGGACCACATCGCCAAGCTGTCCGGGAAGAGCTACTGGGCTCAGTTCGACGCCGCACCGGAGTTCGTCGTGCTGTTCATCCCGGGCGAGACGTTCCTGAGCGCTGCCCTCGAGCAGGATCCGTCGTTGATTGAGGAAGGCGTCAACCAGCAGGTGATTCTCGCGACGCCCACGACACTCATCGCGCTTCTGCGCGCCGTCGCCTACGGTTGGCGCCAGGAGACGATCGCCGAGTCGGCGAAGGCGATCAGCGACCTGGGACGCGAGCTCTACGGCCGGCTGGCCACGCTCACCGAGCACTTCGCGAAGGTCGGTCGTGGCCTCGACACAGCAGTCCGGTCGTACAACGAAGCCGTTGGATCGCTCGAGACTCGTGTCCTCCCGAGCGCCCGGAAGTTCCGCGACCACGGCATCTCTCCCGCGGCAGAGCTCGTGGAGCTCGGAGGCGTCGAGCGGACGACACGGCCCGTGACCGCACCGGAGCTCGGTAGCGGCGACGCGACGGCAGATGCCGCCTAGAACCTGAGCAGCGCCGCGAGGCCCCCGACCGGCTCGAGGTCGCGATGCTCCTCGCCGATCACCTCGACCGTCCCGCCGTGGGTCAGCGTCTGGTGGACGGCGAGATCGAGGCCGGTGTCGGCGGCCTGGAGAGTCGTCCCGTCGAGCGGGCAGCTCCCGTCGTCGGCCTGCGCACGGCCGCAGGCAGGACAGACAAAGGCCGGCCGGTCGGCGCCGTCCTGCACGAGTAGAAGCTCGACGCGACCGTCGGACGCGGCCTGCAGCGTCTCTTCCCAGCCGGCCGCGGCACGGCCGTTCCGGGCTGCTTCCTCGCGCCAGCGCGCGAGCAGCTCCTCCTCCCTGCCCGTTCGCCACTCGTCGAGCAGCGGGCGCGCCGCCTCGAGCAGCCGCGGCGCGTCGACGTGAGCCTCTGCCGCAGCCCAGCCGACGAGCGCCGCCCGTGTCTCGGGCGCGAGCAGGCCTTCGAAGCCGGATCGTGTCTCCTCCGGCCCGGCGAGTACGACGCGAACGTCCCGCAGCCCGCGCACGCAGCGATCGAGCGCGTCGGCCACGTCCCGTAGGTGCCGGTCGACGATCGTCTCGATGTGCCGTTCGTACCGCGACTGCGACCAGCCGCCCTGGTCGTGGCGACCGGGGACGTCCGCCGTCTCGTCCGCGAGCGGGATCAGCTGGCCGGCGCGGAGCCGATAGACGTCGCCGCGTTCGCGTCCGACGTACGCGACGAGCGCGCCGTCGCCCCGTCCGGCGATGCGAACGAGCGGCGCGAGGTAGAGCTGCTTCGCGATGCGGGCCTCGTCGTCGACAGGCCACGGCAGTGGCAGAGGCAGGAAGAGGTCGTCGTGCTCCGCGCAGAACACGGCCACACCACGAACACCCTCCCGGCTGAACTCGCTGGCGAACCAGCTCTCGATCCGCTGGAGATCCCGCGCGAGAGCCTGGCGCTCGTCGTGTGAGAGCGTGGCGCGCTGCTCGTCGAGCTGACGCTCGGCACTCGCCAGCAGCGACCGAGTATGCGACGCGAGATCCCCCGCGGTCGGCACGATGCTCGGATCGAGCCCGACGTAGAGACTCACCGCGCAACCGTGCTTCGCACGGAAGGCCGCGAGCTCGCGCAGCTGCTCCCACGTGATCGTTCCGGCCACGTCGCCCGTCTCCCCTCGGTAACGATTCTTATACCTGGGCACGGCGACCCGCTCGGGGAACGTCAGTCCGGCCCGGATCGTTTAATACATCAGACAAGTTTTTCGAGAGAGGAATCGATGAGCGACGTACGTGATCTGATCGTGATCGGCGGAGGGCCCGCGGGATACACCGCGGCCCTTTACGCTGCGCGCGCCAACCTGCGTCCGCTCGTGATCGAGGGCTTCCGCTGGGGCGGCCAGCTCATGATCACGAGTGACGTCGAGAACTATCCGGGCTACCCCGACGGGATCATGGGCCCCGAGATGATGTCGGAGTTCCGCCGTCAAGCCGAGCGTTTCGGCACCGAGTTCGTCACCGACGACGTGACCCGTGTCGACTTCTCGGAGCGGCCGTTCCGCGTCTGGGTCGAGGGTGAGGAGTACCGCGCCCGCTCCGTCATCGTCGCCACCGGCGCGAGCGCCCGCTGGCTCGGGCTCGAGTCGGAAGAACGCCTCAAGGGGCGCGGCGTGTCGGCGTGCGCGACGTGCGACGGCGCGTTCTTCCGGGACAAGCACATCTTCGTGGTCGGCGGCGGCGACTCGGCGTTCGAGGAGGGGCTCTTCCTCACGCGCTTCGGCTACAAGGTCACGCTCGTCCACCGCCGGAACGAGTTCCGGGCCTCGCAGATCATGATCGACCGGGCCCGCGACAACGAGAAGATCGAGTTCAAGACGCCGTACGTCGTCGAAGAGGTGCTCGGCGAGGACTCGATCGGCGGGCTCCGGCTGCGCAACACCGAGACCGACGAGACGGAGGAGGTCGACGCCGGCGCGCTCTTCGTCGCCATCGGCCACGACCCGAACACGAAGCTCTTCGTCGACCAGCTCGACCACGACGCGAACGGCTACCTCGTCGCGAAGCCCGGGACGACCGAGACGAACATCCCCGGCGTCTTTGCGGCCGGCGACGTGCAGGACCACGTCTACCGCCAGGCCGTGACCGCGGCGGGCACCGGCTGTATGGCAGCCCTCGACGCCGAGCGCTTCCTCGCCGCCGACGAGGGGCACGGCGGCACCGCGCTGACGGCGCCCAGGCCGGAAGCCGAGCCGACGAAGGTGTAGCCCTACCCCTCGCTAGCCTGACGCCGTGCCGAACTTCATCTGCCCGAACTGCAAGGAGCGGTCGATCGACATCGACCGCAAGGAGGGGATGTTCGACGAAGCCGTCGCCTGCCATCACTGCGGCTTCGGCTTCCTCTTCGAGCTGATGGACGACTACTACCCGGCGCCGACGACCGGCCTCGTCACCTGCGACCAGGAGGGCCGCGTCCTCGCAATCGGTCGCGGTGTCTTCGAACTGAGCGGCTGGAGCGAACGGGAGGTGCTCGGCGCGGACGTGGTCTCCGCCTTCGGGCTCGCGGGCTTCGAGGAGGAGAAGAACCCGGTCAAGCTATCCCTCGAGTGGGGCGTGCGACGCCTCAACGAGCAGCTCCAGCTGCGGACGCGAGCCGGGCACGTGAAGCCCGTGATCGGCGACTTCTTCCCGGCGCTCGACGACGACGGCGGCCTGCTCGTCGCGCTCACCCCGGCGCACGGCTAGATTGTCCGCCGGCGCCCGAGGCGCCGGGCGATGGGGCTCGCCACGAACCGCCGCCGAGGCTGATGGCTCCTACGATCGAGAGGAGCCGCAATGCGGACGATCGTGGCCATCGGCATCGCGGGAGCGCTGGGAGCGCTGGCACGCTACGGACTGGACGGAGTGGTGTCTCGACGCTTTCCGTCCGCTTTCCCGTGGGGGACCTTCGTCGTCAACATGAGCGGTGCTCTTGTGCTCGGCTTCCTGATGACCTTTATGACTGAACAGCTCACGACGGCACCATGGCTGCGCTCGGCGCTGACGATCGGCCTACTTGGCGCGTACACGACCTTCTCGACCCTCTCGTACGAGACGTATCGGCTGCTCGAGGACGGCGCACTCGGGCTCGCCGCCGCGAACGTCGTTGGAAGCGCGGCCGCCGGTGTCTTCGCCGTGTATCTCGGAGTCGTCGCAGCGAGGGCGCTATGAAGCTCGAAGGCGAAGGCAAGCTGCTGCGGCTCTTCATCGGGGAGTCCGACACATGGCACGGCAAGCCGCTCTACCAGGCGATTGTCGAACGCGTGCGCCAGGAGGGGCTCGCCGGGGCAACTGTGCTGCGCGGCATCGAGGGATTCGGCGCCGACTCCCACCTCCACACGTCCCGGATCCTGCGCTTGTCCGAGGATCTGCCGGTCGTGATCGAGATCGTCGACACGCCCGAGCAGATCGACCGCGTCGTGCCGATCCTCGACGAGATGGTCGGCGAGGGGATGCTCACACTCGAGCGCGTGCAGATCGTCTGGTACCGCTCTAGCGACGAATAGCCGCTGAGGGCCACAATGGGGCGATGGACTCGCTGCGTGGACACCTGCTCGTCGCGTCACCGGCGCTGCTCGACCCGAACTTCCGGCGCGCCGTCGTGCTGGTGACCGAGCACGGCGACGACGGCGCGGCGGGACTGGTGCTCAATCGCCCGTCGCCGGTGGAGGTTGCCGGCGCGGTGCCGCAGCTCGAGCCGGTCGTCGACGACGGCGAGCCGGTCTGGGTCGGCGGCCCCGTGCAGCCGGAGGCCGTGCTCGTGCTGGGCGAGTTCCTCGACCCGGACGACGCCGCGGTGCCGCTGTTCGGCGCGCTTGGTTTCCCGTCGCTGGCGGAGCCGGACGAGATCGTCCCGGCTACGACCCGCCGGCGGGTGTTCGCCGGCTATGCGGGCTGGGGCGTCGGACAGCTCGAGGCCGAGGTCGCGGACGAGGACTGGATCCTCGAGCCTGCCCTCCCCGACGATGCATTCACCGACGACCCCGAGGAGCTGTGGCGCGACGTCCTGCGCCGCAAGGGCGGGATCTACGAGCTCGTCTCCCGCATGCCCGAGGACCCGCGGGTCAACTGAGCCGGCGGAACTCGGGCAAGGGGAGGCTGTAGTGCTCGGCGAGCGCGCGCACGTCCTGCTCGTGCTCCTCGTCCAGTGCGTAGCCGGTCGTGTGATTGACCAGCACGACTTCGGGCGTGAGACAGGGCACGGCGCGACCGAGGATCCGGCCCACGCCGCCGAAGCCACTCGCCGGGAAGATCCACTCGCCACCACCGACCATCTGATAGACGGCGTCGCCGTCGGGATTGAACGCCGCGGGGTGCACGTCGACCTGATGACCTTCCGCATCGACGAGCTCGAAGCTGTGCGGCAGCCCGCCTCCGGCCTGGACGTACCCGCGTGCGCCGAGCGCCTTCTCGATCTGCGCGGAGTCCTCGAGCCGCGAAACGAGGTCGAGGTCGTCGTGCGGCCGTGTCTGCTCGCCGAGGAGCGCGTCGACCGCCCAGCCGCCGTCCAGCCAGAGCTGGATTCCCAGAGCTTCGAGATCGGCGAGAAGATCCAGGACGCGGGCCGCGTCGATCTCGGCCTGAGGTTCCCTTCCGCGGCCTGCTCGAGCCATCAGCCGGCGAGGCGCGAGAAGGCGAAGAGGTAGGTGAGCCGCGGCAGTGGGAACCGCTCGCCGTAGCGCGAGGCCAGCTCGTGGACGGCGCGCAGCGACTCTTCCCGCTCTTCCGGCTCCGCCGTGAGGAACGCGCTCGCGGTCGAGAGATAGCCGACGAGTGCGTCCGGGCTCGACTCCTCGAGCGTCTCGACGACGGTACGGCCCACCTCGCGGAACCACGGCTCACCCGGGAGCTCCTCGTCCTGGTAGGGCTCGCGGCCCGCGTAGCCGATCAGCTCGCCGAGCTCACGCTGCAGGGGGTCGCGCTCGTTCCACCAGTTCCAGAGCAGGACCAGGCCGCCACCGGGCTTGATGACCCGGTGCAGCTCGGGTAGGGCGCGCGGGCGATCGAACCAGTGGAACGCCTGGCCGGCGAAGGCTGCCTGCACACTCGCATCGGGAAGCGGGATCGCTTCCGCCGGCCCTTCGAGCGCCTCCGCCTCGGGCACGGCCACCCGGAGCTGCGCGAGCATCGGGGCTCCCGGCTCGACCGCCACGACCTCGAAGCCGAGCGAGACGAGGCCGCGGGTCAGCTTCCCGGTGCCCGCCCCCACGTCGAGGACGCGCGCACGCGGCGCGAGCCCTAGCTGCTCGGCCGCCCAGCGCAACGCCTCTTCGGGGTACTCCGGACGGTGCCGCTCATACTCAGCGGCCACCGACTCGAAGCTGCGCGCGCGGTCAGACACGACTGGACGGGCAGAGGTCGTTGACGACGCAGTCCTCGCAGCGCGGCCGGCGTGCATCGCAGACGCGGCGGCCATGCCAGATCAGGAGGTGCGGGAAGCGGCCCCAGTCGGCACGCGGCACGAGCCGGACGAGATCTCGTTCGATCTTCACCGGGTCCTCCTGGCGGGTGAGCCGCAGCCGCTGCGAAAGGCGCCGGACGTGCGTGTCGACGACGATCCCCTGCGGCTCCCCCAGCTCGGCCGCGACGACGTTGCCCGTCTTCCGTGCGACGCCCGGCAGCCGGGTCAGCTCTTCGAGGCGCCGCGGCACCTCGCCGTCGAACTCCTCGAGCAGCGTCCGCATCGTCCCGCGCAGCGCCTTCGCCTTCTGGCGATAGAAGCCGGTCGCGAAGATGTCACGCTCGAGTTCCTCCTGCGGGACGGCGAGGTAGTCCTCGGGCTTGCGGTACTTCTCGAACAGCGTCTCGGTGACGCGGTTGACGTTCACGTCGGTCGTCTGCGCCGAGAGCATCACGGACACGAGCAGCTCGAGCGGGCTGCGGAAGCGGAGCGCGATTGCCGCGTCGGCGTGCTCGACCGCGAGCCGCTCGATGATCGGGCCTATCCGCTCCTTCTTCGGCCCGACGCGCTTGCGAGCCTCCCTCAGGTAGCTACGAGGCAACGGCCTCCGGCAGCCGCGGGCGCAGCCGCGGGCCCGCGCAGACGAGGTCGAGCGCCGGGCAGCCGGCGCAGGCGAAGTCGCTCGGAGTCGGCGGGAACTCGCCGGCCTGGATCCGCGCGATCGCGGCGGACAGCTCGGCTTCGAGCTCGGGCACGTCGCCGCGCGAGAAGACGGCTTCCACCGGCCCGTCCGGCCGCTCGAGGAAGTGGTAGATGACCTCCACCTCCTCGGCGCCGGCCCGGAAGCACGCGAGCGCGTAGACGAGCCGCTGCAGCCGGTAGTCCTGCTCGACGATCTCGTCCGGCGACGCCTCGCCGAGCGCGTTCGTCTTGTAGTCGACGACGAGCGCCCGGCCGTCGCGGAGATGAAATGCGTCGATGAAGCCGTGGACGAGCACGCCGTCGTGCTCGAAGGTGAAGTGGCGTTCCTTCTCGACGCCTTCGAGGCGCCGCGACGCGGCGCGCGAGATCCGAATCGCAGTACGCGGCCACGAAGCCGCGAATCAACTCGTCCTCGAGCTCCGGCACGACCGGCGCGGCGAGGTCGATCTCCTCGAGCAGCGCATGCACGGCGCTGCCGATCTCCGTCCCGGACATCTCGCCGGTCCCCTCGCCCTCGACCGGACGCTCGCTCATCCCGAGCCCATAGCGGGCGAAGTACTTGTACGCGCACTGCTCGAAGAGCGAGAGCGACGTGAAGGAGAGGCGGCGCACGCGGTGGAGCGGTGGCTCCGGCAGCGCCACGAGCGGCGGCAGCTCGGGCGCCGTAGGCGGCGCAGCAACCTCCTCGAGCGCCGCGAAGAGCGCAAGCTGGCCTTCCTCCTGCTCGGGCTCTATCTCCGCCAGAGCAGGCTCCGGCCGGTAGCGGTCCAGGCGAACGAGCAGCCGTGCGTCGCCGCGCACGAGCTCGATCGGCGCTTCGCCGGCTTGCCTCAGCTGCTCGTCGGCGGCGAGCCGTTCGAGGACCCACGCGATCGGCGTCGGCGTCTCGCGCTCGGAGCCGAGGTCGACCGAGCCGGAGACGATGAGCCGCTCCTTCGCCCGTGTCATCGCGACGTAGTAGAGGCGCAGGCGCTCGGCCCGCTCCGCCTCCTGCCGTGCCTCCTTCACCGCTTCGTAGTCGAAGGCGCCACGCCGCCTGGCCGTCACGGGATCGGCGACGCGGAAGCCGAAACGGCCGTCAGGCAGGGCGAGGATCTCGTCCGGCGACGGCGGCACGCGGTCGCGACCGGCGTCGGCGACGATCACCACCTTGAACTCGAGCCCTTTCGCGGCGTGGATCGTGAGCAGACGCACCGCGTCGGCGCCCTCCTCCTCGGCGACCGCCTCGAGCTCGCGCGCGCCGACCGCCTCCTGCTCGGCGACGAAGCGGACGAAGCCCTCGACGTCTGGCCCCCGCAGCTCTTCGTACGAACGTGCGAGCCGCGCGAGCTTGCGCATGTTCGCGTAGCGCCGGCGGCCGTCCCACTGCGCGAGCACAGCGAGGTCGTAGTCGTGCTCGGCGACGATCTGCTCGCACAGCCGCTCGAGGGAGAGCCGCGGCATCGCCTCCACCAGCCGGTCGTAGCGCTGGCGGAAGGCGCGCATCAGGCGTTCGTCGCGCTCGGCGAGGCCCGGCGGCAGGGAGTGCTCGAGGCCGGTGAAGAGTGGCCGCCTCGACGCGACCCGGCGCAGGAGCGCGAGCGCGTCGTTCGAGACGCCGACGAGCGGCGACGCGAGCACCGACAACAGCGCCGTGTCGTCGTAGCGGTTCTGGAGCAGCCGGAGGTACATGAGCAGGTCGACGACCTGCTGCTGGCCGAAATAGCCCTTGCCGGTCGCGCGGTACGTCGGCAGCCCCGCCCGCCGCAGCTCGTCCTCGTACCACTCCGCATCGGTGCCGGCGGCGAAGAGGAGGACGATCTCGCCCGGAGTCGCGGCGCCGGAGTCCACGAGCTCGCGGACGCGCCGCGCCACCGCGCGCGCCTCGCCGCGCCGCCAGTGGACGCCGCTGTCCTTGTAGCTCTCCTTGTCGGTGACGAGCAGCTCGACGGGGTGGCCGAAGACCGGGTCGGGGAACTCGGCAGCGGCGGCGAGCTCCTGGAACTCGCCGCCGAAATGCGAGCCGAAGAGCTCGTTCACGGCGGCGAGCACCTCCGGGCGCGAGCGGTAGTTGAGCGTCAGCGAGAGCGGCTGCTCGACGGCCTCGCGCCGCTCGCGGAAGACCTGCACGTCGGCGTGGCGGAAGCCGTAGATCGACTGGAACTCGTCGCCGACGAAGAAAAGCTCGGTCTCCGGCGTCCGCAGCAGGTCGACGATCTCCGTCTGGAGGCGGTTCGTGTCCTGGAACTCGTCCACGAGGATCGAGCGGAAGCGCGCCTGCTCGCGCTCGCGGAGCTCGGGCTGCGACTTGAGTAAGTTGCGCGCCTCGAGCTGGAGGTCTTCGAAGTCGAGCGCCGACTCGCGCGTCTTCGCCTGCCCGTATCGCTCGGCAAACAGCGTCAGGAGCTCCTGCAGGAGCGCGCGGTCGCGCGCGGCGGCCTCGTCGAGGGCGGCCTGCTCGACTGCGCCGAGTGCGTCGCAGTACGCGGCGGCCCGGTCGCCGCGGGCCTTGAAGCCGGTCAGGTTCATGAGGCGGTCGGGACGCCGATCACGGTCGATGAGCTCGAGCAGCTCGGCCGCCGTCCGCTGCTGGGCGTCGGTGGCTTCCGCATCGGAAACGAGCGAGGTCGCGGCCGCGCGCAGCTCGTCGACCCGCTCTCCGAGCTCCGGCCGCGCTGCCACCGCGAGATCGAGCTCGCGTCCCGCCGCGCGGAGCGTCTCGTACACGCTCGTCAGCATCCGCCGCAGCCGGTCGCTCCCGTAGGTCGCAAGCAGCTCGAGCCGCTGCGGCTCGTCCCCGGCGCAGAACTCCGCGAGCGCCTCACCGAACGCCTCCGACCGGAGCACGGCCGCCTGTGCCTCGTCGAGCTCGCGGAAGCGCGGGTCGAGCCCGGCGGCGAGCGGATACGCCCGGAGGAGGCGGGCACAGAAGCCGTGGATCGTCGAGATCCAGGCGCCGTCGAGCTCACGCGCGAGGTCGTGCCGGCCGCGGCCCGCGAGGGCGGCGCGGATCCGCGTCCGCAGCTCGCCCGCCGCACGGCGCGTGTATGTGATGACGAGGATCGAGTCGACGTCGAGCCCGCGCTCTGTGACCGCACGGACGACCCGCTCGACGAGCACGGCCGTCTTGCCGGTGCCGGCGCCGGCGGAGACGAAGACCTCACCTCCCGCCTCGACCGCGGCGAGCTGCTCATGGTTCAGCTGATAGTTCAACTCGTAGGCGCTCATGGTCGCTCGATCCGGCAGACGGTCCAGAGGTCGCACCAGGCCGGGCACTCGCCGCCGAGCGGGTCGTGGCGGACGTCACCCTCCCGCATCCGCTCGGCGAGCGCCGTCGCGGTGCTGCGCGCCGACTCCACCACCCCCCAGAACGCCTCCTCGTCGAGGTAGTCGTGCGAGACGTAGCCCGGCAGCGTCTCGGTCTCGGACCCGCGCACCAGGCCGCGCGGCTTGCGGGCTCCCGCGAGCGGGCGGTACAGGCCACCCAGGGGCTCGAGCCCGACGAGGTCGCGCAGGACGAGCATGTAGAGCGGGATCTGAAGGCGCAACTCGCTCTCGATCTGCCTGGCCGAGTGCGCGCTCTTGCCCGACTTGTAGTCCTGGACGACGCCGCGCGCGCCGAACGGGTCGACGTCGATCCGGTCGATCTTCCCGGAGAGCGTCAGACCCCCGCCGAGCTCGAGCCCGCGCTGCAGCTCCGGCGCCGCGCGCTCGCTGCCGAACGCGACCTCGAAGCGCCGCGGCACGAGCGGCGACGACGACTCGCACTCCTCCTCGACGAACGCCGAGAGATCGCGCCACAGCGTCTGGTGGAGCTCCCGCTCCTGCATCTCGGTGAGATCCATCCGCACCCGGCTCACGGCGTCGTCGAGACACTCGCGCATCAGCCTCGTGGCCGCCTCCAGGTGCTGCGGCTCGAGCTTCTCGATCCCGAGCTCGGCCGGGACGCGGGTGAAGAAGCGGTAGAGGGCGTTGTGCGCGACGCTGCCGCGCTGCTTCGCGTCGGGCTGCGCGTCGATCGTCTTCGGGTCGAGGAACCGCTCCACGAACCAGGCCGAGGAGCAGTCGGCGAAGCGCTCGAGCTCCGTCACGCCGAAAGCTGTGCGGGAGCCGAGCTGCTCGAGCACGAGCGGGTGCGTGAGACGCGTCGGCCGGCGGAAGGCGGACCTTGCGCGCTCGAGGCGCCGTTCCCAGCCGTTCGCGCGCGCGAGCCCGTCTGCCGCCTCCGGGTCGCGGGCGGCGAGCTCCGCGAGCGAACGCAGCCGCTCCCGCTCGGTCGGCGCATCCTCGAGCGGCCAGGTCAGCGCCGAGAGCGGCCGCCGATGCGTCCAGCGGCGCACGTCGTCGGCGTCGAAGAGCGCCTGGACGTCGTGCCAGAACGGGCTCGCCTCGCGCGGGCTGCCGTCGTCGTCCGCGGCCTCGCGCACGAGATAGAGCCGCTGCGAGGCGCGCGTGCACGCCGTGTAGAAGAGGTAGCGGTCGTTCTCGACCGGGTCCGGCCGCTCGAGCCGCGCGCCTCTCGCGTCGAGCGCGCGCCGCGCGTCGTCGTCGAGGAACGGCGAGCCCCCGCCGCGACGAGGCAGGCTCCCCTCCTCCAGCCCGAAGACGAAGACGGCGTCGAAGCGGCGCGTGCGGGCGCGCAAGAGGTCGACCACAGCGACGCGCCCCACGTCGTCGCCTGCGCGGCGAGTCAGCGCGGCACGCTCGACCGCCGCCAGGACGTCCTCGCGGCTCAAGTCGCCGCTGAGCTCGCGCCAGCTCTCGAGCTCGGCGAGCAGCCGCCTCAGCGCTTCGTACGCCCGCAGGTCGAGCCGGCTCGAGGCGTCCGCCGGCGGCCGCTCCAGGCCGTAGGCGTTCCGCAGCATTCGCTCCGCGAGCTCCCGCACCGCCTCGATCGGGTCGGCGGCCTCACGGAGCTCCGCGAGCGCGGGCAGCGGCGCGCCGCGAAGGCGCTCCGCCTCGTCGACCACGCGCTCCGGTGCCTGGACGGCGTTGCCACGGAGGCGTCCCTCGACGAAGTCGACGGCGCGCCGCTCGAGCCCCGAGAACGGCGAGCGGAGGTAGCGGAAGAGGTCGCTGCGCGTCCCTCCTCCCCACGCGAAGCGCAACAGCGCCGCGAGCGCGTGCACGAGCGGCGTCTGCGTGAGGCGCAGCTCGCCGTCGACGGCGTACGGGATGCCGAAGGAGCCCAGCACCGTCTCGAGCGCGCCGCGGAGCCGGTCGTAGCCCGGCACCACGAGCCCGATCCGCTCGGGCGCCATGCCGCCGCGGGCGAGCGCGAGCACCTCCTCGGCGACGAGCTCGAGCGTGCCGCGGCTGCCGGCACCCTCGAGGAACCGGACGACACCGTCGAGCGGCGGTGCTTCTCCCGGCTCGTCGGCGAACAGCGCCCGCTCGAGATGCGCGAGCGCCGGAGGCGCGACCGCTCCGTAGCGCGGCGGCAGCTCCTCGACGTCGCCGGAGGCCAGGCCGGCGAGATCCTCGGCCGTCCGACGGAGCGCGGCGAAGACCGGCCGTCCCGGCTCGTACGGCAGCGAGACCGTGACCTCGGTCCGCGCGGCCATCGCCTCGAGCAGCGCCCACTCCGCGCCGGTGAGGTCCTCGAACCCGTAGGCGAAGACCGGCTCGCTGTGCCAGGCGTCGAGGTCGGTCCGCAGGCGCTCGACGGCGTGACCGCGCAGCAGGCCGCGGTCCCAGCGCGCCAGGCGGTCGAGCTCGTCGCGGTAGCCGGCATAGAGCGCGCCGAGTGCGCCCTCGACGGAGTCGGGCGACAGTAGCCCCTCGTCGAGCTCGCCGAGCGTCCGCTCGAGCGACTCGACGAAGCCCGCATGGGCCGCCGAGCGGGTGTAGCCGTTGAGCTCGGCACCGCTCACGACCCGGCGGACGAGGAGCGTCTGCTCCAGACGTCCGAGCTGCCGGCGAGCTTCCGTCGACCCGGCAGCGAGCCTGCGAAAGAGGTCGTCGAACGTGCCGATCGAGCCGCCCAGCAGCGCCGGACGCCGGGCCAGCAGCTCGCGCTCGACGCGGTCGACGTCCGCCCGGTTCGGCACGATGAGCACCGGCTCGCCCCCGTTCCGCGAGTCGAGCACGGCGAGATAGCGGTCGAGCAGGAGCTCGACCTTGCCCGCGTTGGCAGGGCCCGCGATGAGGCGGAGCGGCACCCGCCTACGCTAGCGCGTAGCGCGGGACGGGCGCAGAGCTGAGCTCTCCGCGCCGCTAACGGTTGCGGACTTCGGCTTGCGGCCCCGGCGGGCGACCGCGCGTCCGGGCGTCCGGCCGGCGCAGGTGTCGCAGAGGTCGGCCTGCTTCGCCCCGCGGCGTGCGTCGGTGTACGTCACTCGCATCACCGCGCCCTTCCCCTCGTCGACCTCGTTCCCACAACTGTCGCAGACGAGCACCGTTTTCCGAGCCACCGTTGTCCTCCTTCTCAGCGTCCTCTATGGGGCCAATTCCGAGGAAACCTACAGAAACTCGGAGCGCGCTAAGCAGCCTCGCGTGCACGTCGAATTCGCCACGAACGCAACAGACTGAGCATGGCCTGTTCTTCCGGCGAGAGGCCTACCTCGCGTGCCTTGACGACGCGCAAATGCCGCGGGCGAAAATCGTCGATCGTTCGCCCGTCGAGGTACTGCTCGACAACCGCAGGCGACACGTACGACTCGCGCGTCACAGCGGGCGTATTTCCGAGCCGCTCGGCGACGCGCCTCATGACTGCGGTCACCGACCGCTTCTGTTCGCTTTCCGACTCCGGAAATCCCTCTTTGCCCGCGCGCTCTGCGAGGTAGATCGCCGCGAGGAGCGTGCCGCCCCAGGTGCGGAAGTCCTTCGCGCTGAACTCGTCCCCGAGATAGATCTTCACGTACTCGTTCAGCGTCTTGTTCGTCAGGTTGTAGAAATCGCCCTCCCACTCGTACTTGAAGACACGCGGGCCCCTGATCTCGAGCAGGCTCCGCATGGCTTCGGCGAGGTCGGGATCAACGACTTGGGTCCGCACCCGGATCCCATGCTTCGCGGGAAAGGAGAGGCACACTCGCTTGCCGCGCACCTCTACGTGGCGGCGCAGCAGCGTCGTCACGCCGTACGTCCCGTCGCGGACGTATCGCTCCGAACCGACCCGGAGCCAGCCCAACTCGATCAAGCGCAAGGCGATCGCGGAGACGCGCTCGCGGTCGAATTCCTCCTGGTCGAAGTGGAGAGCCATCGCCTCGCGTAACGCCGGAAGGGCGTCGCCGAAGCGGATCAGCTTGTCGTACTTCGCCCGCTCTTGCTGGGCTCGATAGTCCGCGCTGTAGAGGTACTGCTTCCGGCCCGCGGCGTCGAAGCCCGTGGCCTGGAGCTTGGCCGTCGAGCGCGGTGAGATCGAGACGTCCTTCCACGCGGGCGGGATCGCGAGCGCCTCGATCCGGGCGAGCTTCGACTCGTCCGTGATGCGCTTGCCGCTGCTGTCGCAGTAGCGAAACGCGCCCTTCCGGCCCTTCCGGCTCCACCCCATGTCGTCGGGTTGTCGTCGGAGGGCCAACCGGCAAACGCGTTACCATCGAGCCGCGATGCGCGACGAGCGGACGATCGTCGTCCTCGAGGGCGACGAGACCGGGCAGGAGCTCCTGGAGGACGGCCTCCGTGTGCTCGAGCCCGGACGTGATCGGCGTGGAGCTCGAGTTCCCGCGGTTCGACCTCTCGCTCGAGCGGCGCCAAGAGACCGACAACGGAGTTGTGCACGAGGCCGCGGCGGCAATCCGCGAGCACGGGCTCGGGTTGAAGGCGGCGACGATCACGCCGGAGGGGCGCGGCGACGTCGGCTCCCCGAACCGCATCCTCCGCGAGGAGATCGGCGGCAAGGTGATCGTCCGCACCGGCCGGCGGATTCCGGGCGTCGCGCCGCTCGGCGGCGTACACGCGCCGATCTCGATCGTGCGGATGGCCGTCGGAGACGCCTACGGCGCGAAGGAGTGGCGCGAAGGCGAGGGCGACGACGAGGTCGCGTTCCGCACGGAGCGCATCGAGCGCCGCATCTGCCACGCCGTGGCCGAGTTCGCCTTCCGCCAGGCCGAGCGGACGGGCGCCAAGGTGTTCGGCGGTCCGAAGTACACGGTCAGCCCGACGTACGAGGGGATGTTGAAGGAGGAGATGGACGCGGCCGCGGAGCGCCATCCCGAGGTGCCGTACGAGCCGCAGCTGATCGACGCGACCTTTGCGCTCCTGCTGTCCTCCGCCGGCGACCCGCTCGTAATCCCCGCGCTCAACCGCGACGGCGACATCCTCTCCGACCTCGTCCTGCCGCTCTTCGGCTCGATCGCCGGCTCGGAGTCGCTGCTCGTCGCCTTCGAGTCGGACTTCGAGCCGGCGGCGATCATGGCCGAGGCGGCGCATGGCACCGCGCCGTCACTGCAGGGAAAGAACGTCGCCAACCCGATGGCGATGATCCTCGCCGGAGCCGCGCTCCTCTCCCATGCGGGCGAGGAGGCGCAGCGCGCGGGGCGGGCGATTCGCGAATCCTGTCTCGAAGCGGTCGCGCAGGGCTCGCGCACCGCCGATCTGGGCGGCCACCTCGGCACGACCGAGTTCACCGACGAGGTGATCGGGCGCGTCCGCGCCAAGCTCGAGGTCTGGGCGAGTATCTAGGAGGCGAGTGCGGCGGCGTGCCAGGTGTCCCACCCGGCGGCCCAGGCCTCGACGAAGAGCTCCGCTGCGACCGGGTCGAACTGCGTGCCGGCGCCTTCCTCCACCTCGGCGAGCGCGTGCTCGTGCGTCAGCGCGCGGCGGTAGGGCCGCGGCGAGATCATCGCGTCGAAGGCGTCGGCGATCGCGAGGATCCGAGCCTCGATCGGGATCCGGCGTCCGCTCAGTCCCGCCGGGTAGCCGTCGCCGTCCCACCGCTCGTGGTGGAAGAGAACGTACGGGAGCGCGTCGTGGAACCGCCGCAGCGGCATGACGAGCTTCGCGCCGGCCGCCGGGTGGCTCCGGATCTCCGCGACCTCCTCGAGCGTGAGCGGTCCCGACTTGCCGAGGAGCTGCGGGCGTATCTTGACCTTGCCGACGTCGTGCAGCGGCGCGGCCCAGCGAAGCGAGCGAATCCGCTCACGATCCCAGCCCAGCCCCAGCGCGACGGGCTCGGCGAGCGCCGCGACGCGGGCGCCGTGGCCGAGCGTGTGGTCGCGCTCCTCGAGTGCGCGTGCGATCGAGGCGAGCATGTCCGCACGGATTCCGCGCCGGGGCGCGGACTCCTACCTCTTCCAGATGCCTCCGATCGGCGTTCCGGTGCGCGAGAAGCCGAGCTGCGGCAGGCGCCAGGCGTCCTCGATCGTGCGCAGCAGGCCGTAGTGGTTCGTGGCCCTCGTGAACCTCGAGCCCCGGCGCACGGTCGGGCCGAGCGCGAGCGCCTCGATGCGGCCGCCGCCTCCCGTGTCGCTCGTCCCCTCGTCGAAGACGACGAAGACGACGCCGCCGCGTAGCTCTGGCGAGTGCAGCAGCGGCACGACGTCCGCCTTCAGCCAGGCGTCGCCGGTCGCGACCGAGCAGTCATGCATGTCGTTGCAGAGGTTCGGGACGACGAGGGAGAAGTCCGGGAGCCGGTGGCGGGCAAGGTCGCGGCCGAGCCGCGTGAAGGGGACGACGCGGTTGCGACGTGCCCGCGAGCGGGCAACGTCGCGGAAGTAGAGGAACGGGTCGTGCTTCTTCGCGTACCGGCCGGACGAGCCACCGGTGAACCCGGGATACGGGAGGTCCTCGGCGTACGTTTTCCAGGTCTTGCCGGCGTCCGCGAGCGTGTCGGCGAGGCTGCGGGCCCGCAGGAGGCAGTCGGTGCAGTCGCTCGAGATCCCGTGCGTCGAGCCGGAGACGAGCGCGAGGTAGTTCGGCAGGCTCGGATGGGCTACGCCGTCGTAGTTCGTCAGCCTCGCGTAGCGGCGCGCGAGCGCGTTGAAGGTGGGAGCGTCGGAGCTCCCGGCGATCGAGCTCGCCTCATGGTTCTCGAATACGACGACGACGACATGCGTGAACGCCGGCACGCGCACCGACGGCGGAGCCACTTTCGGGACCGTCGCTCCCACCGAGCCGCCCGCGCAACCAGAGACGACGATCGCAAGCGCGCCGGCCAGTGCGAGCCGTCGGCCTAGAGCCGATTTTCCAGCCACTTCTTGCCGAAATGCGTGATGAGATAGAAGACCAGCACGGCGCCGGCGATCACGACTGCCGCGTAGATCCCGTAGCGCTGGATGGCGTCCGCAGCCGCGCCCCCCGCGTAATACGCGACGAGTCCGACCAGCGTCGCCCAGCAGATTCCACCGGCGGCGTTCCAGAAAAGAAACTTCCGCCACTCCATCCCGGCGATTCCGGCGACCCACGCGGCGGTGTAGCGGAGGATCGTGACGAAGCGGCCGAAGAAAACGACCTTGCCGCCATGTTTGGCCATCAACTCCTCGGTCGGGGGCAGGATCCGTTCGGCGCGTCGGCGCAGGGGGCCCCAGCGCTCGAAGAGGCGCCTGCCGCCGAGCCGTCCGATCAACAGGTAGCCGAGGTTGTCGCCGATGATCGCGGCCGTGGCGGCCACCGCGATCACCGTGACGATCGAGTAATGGCCCTGTGACGCGAGCACGCCGAAGGCGATCAGAGCCGTCTCTCCCGGCAGTGGAACACCGAACGACTCGAGCAGCACCACCGCGAAGAGCAGCGGCAAACCATGGTTCGTGAAGAAGTGCGTCAAGGTGCGTAGGCTATTCGCCGGATGAGGGTCGGCATTCCGCGCGAGACGACGGAGGGCGAGCGGCGGGTCGCGCTCGTCCCCGAGACCGTAGGGAAGCTCGCCGCCGCAGGCTTCGACCTCGTCGTCGAGAGCGGCGCCGGGGATGCCGCTTCATTCCCCGACGAGGCCTACAGCGAGGCGGGTGCGACGCTCGGCGATCCCTGGGAGTCGGACGGCGTCGTCAAGGTACGCAAACCGTCGCCGGACGAGCGGGAGCGGCTCCGCTCGGGCCAACTGCTGATCGCCTTCCTCGAGCCGCTCTCGGACCGAGCGGGTGTCGAGGCGCTCGCAGAGCGCGGCGTGACGGCGTTCGCGCTCGAGTCGGTGCCGCGGATCACGCGCGCGCAGCCGATGGACGCGCTCTCGTCGCAGGCGACCGTGGGCGGGTACAAGGCCGCGCTGCTCGCGGCCGAGCACTTGCCGCGCTTCTTCCCGATGCTCATCACCGCCGCCGGCACGGTTCCGCCCGCGAAGGTGCTCGTGATCGGCGCCGGCGTGGCCGGGCTGCAGGCGATCGCCACCGCCCGCCGGCTCGGTGCGGTGACGACCGGCTTCGACGTCCGTCCCGTCGTGCGCGAGCAGATCGAGAGCCTCGGCGCGAACTGGCTCGACCTCGGCGTGACCGGTGCCGAGGCCGAGGGCGGCTACGCGCGCGAGCTGACGCCCGAGGAGATGGCGGCGCAGCAGCAGGCGCTCGAGGGACGGATCGCGGACTTCGACGTCGCGATCACGACTGCCGCCGTCCCCGGCCGGCCGGCGCCGAAGATCATCCCGGCCTCCGCAGTCGAGGCGATGCGGCCGGGATCGGTCATCGTCGACCTGGCCGCCGAGACGGGCGGGAACTGCGCGCTGACCGAGCCGGGAGAGATCGTGCAGCGCGCGGGCGTGACCCTCGTCGGGCTGAAGGACATCCCGAGCACGATGCCGTACCACGCGTCGACGCTGTACTCGCGGAACGTCCAGGCGCTCCTCCTCCACCTCGCGCCCGAGGGCAAGCTCACGCTCGACTGGAGCGACGAGATCACAAGCGGCGCCTGCGTCGCCGGGAAGCAGGAAGGAGCCGCGACATGAGCTCGCTCACGTTCCTGAGGCGACGCTGGGAAGCGAGCCAAGCGCGCGCCGCGCAGGACAGTACATCTGGGTACGGACAAGCGCGCGCGCCGGATCGCGCGGCCAGCGTCGTCAGCCTTTCGCGGAGCCCCGTTCCGCGGGGCGGAAGCGAAAGGCGGTCAGGGAGGTGAGCCACAACACGATTCTCGTCTTCGAGGTGACCATCCTCGTGCTCGCGATCTTCCTCGGCGTCGAGGTGATCTCGAAGGTGCCGACGCTGCTGCACACGCCGCTGATGTCGGGAACGAACGCGATCCACGGCGTCGTGATCGTCGGCGCGATGATCGTGCTCGGCCAGCCCGACAAGAGCGCGTTCACGTGGATCGTCGGCTTCGCCGCGGTCGTGCTCGCCGCCGCCAACGTCGTGGGCGGCTTCGTCGTCACCGACCGGATGCTCGAGATGTTCAAGAGCCGCGAGCGGCCGAAGAAGCCGGACGGCACGTGAGCTACAACCTCTCGAATCTCCTCTACCTGATCACGATCGTGTCGTTCGTCCTGGCGCTGCGCTTCCTCTCCAACCCTGCGCACGCGCGGCGCGGCAACCAGATCGGCGCGGCAGGGATGGTGCTGGCGATCGTCGTCACGTGGGTCAAGGTCGGCTCGACGAGCTGGTGGGCGATCGCGATCGCGATGCTGATCGGCGGCGGTTTCGGCGCCGTCGCCGCGCGCAAAGTGCGGATGACCGCGATGCCGCAGATGGTCGCGCTGTTCAACGGGGTCGGCGGCGGTGCTGCCGCGCTGATCGCACTCGCCGAGCTGCACCGGGTCCTGCCGCCTCCCGGCGTGCCGAAGGCCGACATCTCGCTCGGCATCGTGCTCTCCGGGCTGATCGGGTCGATCTCGTTCGCGGGCTCGATGGTCGCGTTCGCGAAGCTCCAGGAGCTGATCGGCGGCCGGCCGATCACGTACGCGGGGCAGCAGTTCGTCAACGGCGCGCTCTTCATAGGCGCGCTCGGCTGCGGCATCGCTCTCGTCGCCGGCGTCCAGGACGAGTGGCTGCTCTGGGTCACGATCGCGGCGTCGCTCTGCTTCGGTGCGCTCTTCGTGCTCCCGATCGGCGGCGCGGACATGCCGGTCGTGATCTCGCTGCTCAACGCGTTCACGGGCATCGCGGTCGCGCTCGGCGGCTTCGAGCTGGAGAACAACGTCCTGATCGTGGCCGGAATGCTCGTGGGCGCATCCGGAACTCTGCTGACCCTGATGATGGCGCGGGCGATGAACCGCTCGGTCGCGAACGTCCTCTTCGGCGCGTTCGGCCAGGTGTCGGAGGCGGCCGCCGCGGTGGCGGCGGGCGACGGCGGCACCGTCCGGAGCGCGACGGCCGAGGACGTCGCCGTGATGCTCGCGTACGCGCACAAGGTCGTCTTCGTGCCGGGCTACGGGCTCGCGGTCGCGCAGGCGCAGCACGACGTCCGCCAGCTCGCGGACCTGCTCGAGGCGAAGGGTGTCGAGGTCTCGTACGCCATCCATCCGGTCGCCGGTCGCATGCCGGGGCACATGAACGTCCTCCTCGCCGAGGCGAACGTCCCCTATCCGCAGCTGAAGGAGATGGACGAGGCGAATCCCGAGTTCTCGCGCACGGACGTCGCGCTCGTCGTCGGCGCAAACGACGTCGTCAACCCGGACGCGCGCAACAACCAGGGCTCGCCGATCTACGGCATGCCGATCCTCAACGTCGACGATGCCCAGACCGTCGTCGTCCTCAAGCGCTCGATGAACCCGGGCTTCGCCGGGATCGAGAACCCGCTCTTCTACAACCCGAAGACCGTGATGCTGTTCGGCGACGCGAAGGAGTCGATCACCAAGCTCGTGGCCGACGTCAAGACCCTCTGATGGCGATCGTCGCGGCGCACATGCTCCTGTACACGCCCGAGGCCGACGCGGTGCGCGCGGTGCTGCGCGACGTCTTCGAGTGGAAGCACGTCGAGGATCATCCAGGCTGGCTGATCTTCGCGCTGCCGCCGTCGGAGGTGGGCGTCCATCCGTCCGAGGGCTCGACACAGCATCAGATCTGCCTGATGTGCGACGACCTCGAGCGGACGATGGCCGAGCTCGGCGCCAAGGGAATCGAGTTTCGCGGCGAGCCGGAGGAGGAGAGCTTCGGCATCACGACGACGATGGTGCTGCCCGGCGGCGTCGAGATTCTCCTCTACGAGCGCCGGCATCAGACGCCGCTCGATCTCTAGCCGAAGAAGCGCGCCGGGTCGAGCAGCTCGAGCTGCGGCGACTCGCTCCCGAGCATCGCGTCCGCGACGAGCTCGCCGCACGCGAAGCCGAGGACGTTGCCGTGGCCCGGAGTAGCCGCCGGCGACCCAGACTCGTCCGTCGTGACCCGGCACCGGGCCGACGAGCGGCAGCATGTCCTGCGTCAGGCCGAAGATGCCCGCCCAGCGGTGCGTCACCGGCACCTCCTCGCCGACGAGCTCGTGGAGGAACGACTCGAGGGAGGCCTGGATCGCCGGCGTCGTCTCCTCGACGTCCGTCAGCTCGTCGAGGATCGAGACGTCGCGGAAGCCGCCGAGCAGGATCCGGCCGTCGGGCATCTGCTGCCAGTAGTCGAAGCCCTGGCGCGCGTAGTGCGGACGGTCGTAGAGCACGCGCTCGAGCGGCTCGCTCGCGATCATCTGGCCCCGGGTCGGCCAGACGAGGTCGGCGAGCTCGGGGACGAGGCCGTGCCCGTACCCGTCGGTCGCGACGAGGACGCGATCTGCGTCGAGCGCCGCGAGATCCTCGACCGGGTCGTGCTCGCGGAACTCCGCACCGGCCGCCGTCGCGGCGGTCGCCAGGCGCCGGACGAAGCGCGCCGGCTGGATCGAGCCGTCGTGGGGATGCGAGATCGCTCCGAGGAAGCGGCCGGCCGCACCGCCGGGAACGTCGTCGAGCCAGTCCGCCTCGAAGCCGTCCTCACGCAGCGCCTCGTACTCGAGCCGGATCCCCTCGCGCTCCTCCTCGTCGCCGGCGAGGCGGTAGCTGCCGGTGCGCCGGAGCGCGTCGCCGGCAAGCTCGGCCATCCGGTCGAGCGCCTCATGTGTCCAGCGCCAGAAGGCCGCCGCGCGCTCCGCACCGTACGTCTCGCGGGCGACGTCGTAGCGGGCGGCGCCGCCGCCGAGCGCGAAGCCGCCGTTGCGACCGCTCGCGCCCTCCGCGATCCCGCGCGCGTCGTGCACGCGCACGCGCAGGCCGCCCTCGGCGAGACGGAGCGCGGCGGAGCAGCCCGTCACGCCGGCGCCGACGATCGCGACGTCGGCGCGGCCGTCGAGCTTCGTCTCGGGCCGCGCGGGGGTCGGTTCCTCGAGCCAGTACGGATTCACGAAGCGCGACGGTACATGCCGTCGCGCACCACGACGCGCCCTTCCAGCTCGAGCTCCACGAGCGTCCGGGCGACCTCGTCGGCGCCGAGCCCCGTCTTGCGCACGAGCTCGTCGGCGCTCGCGGGCAGGAGCTCGAGCAGCGGGGAGCCCTCGCCTTGCACCGGTTCCGGCTCGATCCCGAACGAGGCGAGGACGTCGACGGCGCTCGTGAGCGGCGCCGCACCGAGCTTGAGCAACGCGTTCGTGCCTGCCGAGAGCGAGCTCGTGATCTCGCCCGGAACCGCGAACACCTCGCGTCCCTCCTCGAGCGCGAGATCCGCTGTGATGAGCGCGCCGCTGCGCTCGCGAGCCTCGACGACGACGGTAGCCGCGCAGAGCCCGGCCACGATCCGGTTGCGCGCCGGGAACCGCCAGGGCGCGGGCTCGACCCCGGGGGCGTACTCCGAGACGATGAGGCCCGCGTCCGCGACTCGGCGCGCGAGCTCGGCGTGCGCGGCGGGGTAGTCGCGGTCGATTCCGCAACCGAGGACTGCGACAGTCGTCCCCTTCGCCTCGAGCGTCCCGCGATGTGCCTCGGCGTCGATGCCGCGGGCGAGCCCGCTCACGACGACGAGCCCCGCAGCGGCCAGCTCCCTGCCGAGGCTGCGGGCAACTGACGCGCCGTAGCCGGAGCTCGCGCGAGCGCCCACGATCGCGACGGCCGGCTGAGCCAGAAGCTCGGGCTTGGCCACGCCGCGGAGGAAGAGCCCAGCCGGCGGATCGTGGATCGCACGCAGCAGCGGTGGGAAGTCCGGCGCCGATCGCGGCAGAAAGCGGCGCCCTCCCGCAGCGAGCTGCTCGCGATACGCGCGCTCGTCGAACCGCCGCTCGAAGGCACGCCAGCGCTCGCCGCGCGGCGGGCGGATCAGATGCGTGCCCGTCTCCGACGCGTAGACCGCGAGGGCGAGCTCAGACACTCGAGAGCTCGTCCGGCGAGCGGTAGGAGAGTGCCTCCGCCACGTGCTCGGCTCGCACCGAGTCGGACTCTGCAAGCGCCGCAATCGTCCGCGCGACCCGGCCGACGCGTGCGTAGCCGCGCCCGGAGAGGTGCAGGCGATCAGCGGCGCGCCGGAGGAGCTCGTCGGCTTCCACGTCGCGCGAGGGCGGCTTCGTGGCGAGCCGTTCCCGCGCCGTCGCGACACGTCCGGCCACCGCAGTGGAGCTCTCACTCGGCGCGGCGGCAAGCTCCTCACCGCGGACGCGCGGCATGGCGAGGACGAGGTCGAAGCGGTCGAGGAGCGCGCGGGAGAGCTTGTCCCGGTACCGCGCGAGCCGTTGCGCCGAACAGCTGCACTGCGCGGCAGGGTCGCCGCGGCCGCCGCAGGGACAGAGGTTCATGGTCGCGACGAGCATGAAGCGGGCCGGGAAGACGACGCGGCCCGCGGCGCGCGAGACCGAGACGAAGCCGTCCTCGAGCGGCTGGCGCAGCGCCTCGAGCGCGGGCCGCTGGAACTCGGCGAGCTCGTCGAGGAGCAGCACGCCGCGATGCGCGAGGCTCGCCTCTCCGGGCCTGAGATGCGGGCCGCCGCCGACGATCGCAGCGGTCGAGGCGCTGTGATGCGGCGCGCGGAACGGCGCCCGCGAGACGAGCGGATGCTCGCCGTCCACGAGCCCGGCGACCGAGTGGATCCGCGTCACCTCGAGGGCGGCGTCGGATTCGAGCGGCGGCAGGATCCCCGGCAACCGGCGCGCGAGCATCGTCTTCCCCGTCCCGGGCGGGCCGCCGAGGAGGAGGTTGTGCCCTCCCGCCGCCGCCAGCTCGAGCGCGCGCCGGGCGCGTTCCTGCCCGCGGACGTCCGCGAGGTCGGGCGCCGCCGCCGGGCCGTGTCCGTTCGGCACCAGCGGCGGCTCGGGCTCCAGCTCGCGCTCGCCGCGCAGGTAGGCGACAGCCTCTGCGAGGTGCCTGACCGGGATCGCGGCGACGCCGGCGAGAGCTGCTTCTCGAGCCGAGTCCGCCGGACACAGGAGTCGCTCGGCGCCGAGCCGCCGCGCACCCTCGGCAACGGCGAGGACGCCGCCGACCCGGCGCAGCCGGCCGTCGAGCGCGAGCTCGCCGACCGCGGCGGTGCGCTCGAGCGCGCTGCGCGGAAGCTGCTGCGACGCCGCGAGCAGCGCGAGCGCGATCGGCAGGTCGAAGCCGGAGCCCTCCTTGCGCAGCTCGGCCGGAGCGAGGTTGACGGTGATCCGCCCCGGCGGGAAGGTCAGCTCGGCGGCTGAGATCCCGGAGCGAACACGCTCACGGGCCTCCTGGCAAGCACGGTCGGCAAGTCCGACGATCGCGAAGCCGGGGATGCCGTCGCGAACGTGCGCCTCGACGTCGACGCGACGTGGCTCGAGGCCGACGAGCGCATGCGTGACCGCGCGTGCAAGCACGTCTCGAGGCTACGAGCGAACTGCTGGCGGCTAGGTGCCGGGTTCGTCGCGAATTCCGCGCTTTTGCCACCACGGCCAGCCAAGCAGGACGAGACCGGCGACGAAGCAAACAGCTCCCGCCACCGCCCAGAATGTGCTGCCGGTCATCGACGATCCCTGGATCAGGGTGGTTCCCTGTCCGATCCAGACGAGGCCCGTCAGGCACAACACCGCTCCCAAGACGCGCCGGACGACGATCACGGAGGTCCCTACGCGCCACTGCGACGGCCGGTTTTGGCGCATGCACTAAGCCGATCCGGGAAGCTCGCCACCGGCGAGCCGTGCGTCGACGACGTCGTGTGCGGCGGCCTCGGCGAGTGCGTGGCCGGTGACGGCGGCGAGGAAGTCGGCCCGCTCGAGCGCATACAGGCGCGTCTCTGTCGCGGCGGTCACCGTCGCCGTCCGCGGCACGTCACGCAAGAGCGCGATCTCGCCGAAGTAGTCGCCCGGGCCGCTCTGCTTCTCGCCGCCTTCGAACCCGATCCGGACTGCGCCGGAGTCGACGAGGTAGAAGCGGTCGCCTACCTCTCCGGCGCGCACGATCGTCGCCCCCTCGTGGACCTCGAGCGGAACGAGCTTCGTGGCGAGTCGCTCCTTCGCAGCGAGCGACAGCGGCCCGAACATGGGCACCCCGTCGACCAGGAGCTGCTGCCTGCTCGGCGCCGCCACGTCGTCGAGTGCCCTCATGCGGCGGAAGCCGGCGACGGTAAGTACCGGCAGCAGCATGCCGACGAGGACGAAGGCCGTGCGCGCTCCCAGCTCCCTGACGAGGATCGGCGTGGCAATAGACCCGAGGGCGAGCGCTCCCATGGCCGCGCCCCAGATCAGTCCGAGCACCCCACTCAGCGCGTCGTCCTGAATCGCCCGCTGCAACAGCGTGAAGCCGGAGACGTCCTCGATGCTGTTGGAAGCGCCGACGATCGCGAGGAGCACCAGCGCGGCGATCAGCTCAGTGCTCGGCGCGAAGAGCAGGATCGGAATCCCCCAGCCGAAGAGCGAGAGCGCGAAGGTGCGCGCAAGCCGGCGGCTGCGCATCGTCGAGGACACGACCGCTCCGACGATGCCACCGGCTCCGATTGCTGCCGTGAGGACACCGACAGTGCCGCCGCCGCCATCGAGAAGCTCGAAGGCAGCCACCACGATCAGCACGTTCAGGCAGCCGCGGACGAACGCCTGGGCGACCATCAGAATCACGACCACGGGTGCGCCGGGATGCTGTCCCACCGTGCGCCACGCGAAGCCCGGGCGGCCGGCGGCAGCGGCCCGAGCCGGCGCCGGCCCTTCAGCGTGCACGCGGAAGACGAGGCAGACGCCGACGGCCAAGACCGCCGCCGCGACGGAGAAGGCCGTGCCGACAGTCGCCAGCTCGACAAGCAGGCCCGCGACCAGGGGGCCGATCAGCGTTCCGATGCTCTCGACGGTGGACGTGGCAGCGTTCGCCGCGACCAGCTCCTCCGGCGTCGCAGTCAGCGACGGGAGCAGGGCCTGGAGCGTCGGCCTGATCAGCGTCGAGGAGATCCCGACGACCGCCGCGCAGGCCAGGACGCCGCCCCAGGAACCCGCATAGGCGGCGACCGCGGAGCCGGCCAGGGAGAGCGCGCCGAGCAGCATTGCGGCAAGCAGAAGCCGCTCCCGGCGGACGCGGTCGCCGAGCGATGCAGCGCTGGGCGCGATGACGGCAGCCGGCAGGAGCCGGATCAGCCCGGCGAGCCCCACCGCCGATGCGCCGCCCTCGTCGTACGCGAACACGCCGAGCGCGACGAAGTACGCCCACTCGGCGCTGATTGCAGCACCCCATGCGAGCTCGACGCGCCTGACGTTCGCGTTCCTCGTGGCGAGCGCGGCGGCGGCCAGCCTGCTGCGGAAAGGAGACACCCTGGCGATTGAACGCCTCCACGCCGCTCTTGACAAGCACGAAAGGGGCCCGGGCCTCGGCCCCCGGGCCTCATTTCGCCTCGCTCGACGTCCTACGAGTCGAGCAGATTCTGGTCGAGCAGGTTCTCGTCGAGCAGGTGCCCTTCGACCTCGTCTGCGCCCTTGTCCTCGGACTGGTCGGCGCCATCCTTGAGGTGGCCCTCGACGTCGAGCTCTTCGTTCTTCAGCAGCTCGTTCGACAAGTTGAGCGGCTCGTCCGACATGTCTCCTCCCTTCGAGGATCCATCGCACCGAATCTAGTGCTGTGCTGGTCCAGACGCGGCTGCGAGAGGAGACCTTCCCACGCTCAGGACGCGCGCGCAACGAGGACGTCCTCGAAGTACTCGCCCGCCCGCCGGCCCGTGCGCCTGTTGACGTGCCGACGGAGGCGCGCCTCGAGGTGGAGCCCGGCGCGTTCGAGGATCTCCGGATAGAGGTCGCGCCGGTCGTTGACGACGACGAGCACGGACGCGTCGGGGCGTAGCGCGGCAGCCGCCCGCTCGAGGACGGCTGCGATGCCCGCGCGGTAGGCCTCGAGCGCGGCGAGCGACGTCCCGGCCGCGGCGGCGCCGATCTCGCGCTCCCGCCGGTCGTCGAGCTCGAGCAGCTCGTACGCGTAGCGGTGCTGCTCGTGGTAGTCGATCAGCCCCGGATACGGCGGCGAGGTGAGGATCCCGTCGTACGGCGCGGCAAGGTCGAGCTCTCGCGCGTCGCCGTGCAGCACCGTCGCTTCGCGCTCCGCGTCACGCACCTGCGCGAAAGCCTCGATCCGCGCCAGGGTGTCCAATGTGTAGCGGCGGAGGAAGCCGGCCGCCGAGTCCACCGGCCGACACTCGCGCCGGTGCTTGTGGCACCAGTACTCCGTTCTCTGCGGAGCCTTCGGCGCCTCGAGGTCGAAGTGGGCGGCCCGTCGCGCCGACCGCGCCGCACGCGAAAGGATCACGCGCATGACGTCACCGTGCCGGTACTCCGGGATCAGCTCGCGGAACCCGACCAGCTCGGCGGCGGCGCGCGGCGCGTACCACGCGCGCAGGTACCCGCTCGCCCGCGCGCCCCGCTGGGGGAGCGACTCGACCCGCGCGGCCACCTCCCGCAACTCCTCTCCCAGCTCGCGCGAGGTCGTACGGCGCCGTCTTGACGCGCATCAGGAGGCAGTTGAACGCCGCAATGTCCGCGCCGGTCGCGTCGAGTCCCGATTCGAGTGCCTGGACGAGCGTCGTCCCGGAGCCGGCGAACGGATCGAGGACGCGGTCGCCGGGCGCGAGGTAGCGGTCGAGCAGTACCTCCACGAGCTGCGGGATGAACTTGCCGTGGTACGGGTGGAGCCGGTGGACGTGCTTCGTCCGCTCGCGCTCGGGGAGCTCGGCCTCCGACCACGAGAGGTCGAGGTCCAGCGTCGCGTACAGCTCGTCCTGGGTGACGGCCACGCGACGGGATTCGACGCTGGCTTCAGAACGCCTGCGGCACGCGCTGCACGCGGCCGTCGCGCACCGCTATCACGTCGAAGCCCACGGCGAGGCGCGCGAGCTCAGGGCGCACGCCGAGCCACGCCTCTGCCGCGCGGCGCAGCCGCCGCTGCTTCTCGGCCGTGACCATCTCGAGCGGGTCGCCGAACCTCGCGCTCTTCTTCTCTTTGACCTCGACGAAGCGAAGAACCCGCCCGCGCCTGACGATCAGGTCGAGCTCGTTGCCGCCGGCCCAGACGTTCTCGCCGAGGATCTTCCAGCCCCGCAGCCGGTACCACCACACCGCCTTCCGCTCGGCGGCGAAGCCGGAGCCTCTTCTAGGCAATGGCTGGAAGGGTCGTCGGCGAAGCCGACGACGCCCGGCCCGATGAACCCCGGACGCCTGCGGCGTCCGGTGGTGCCTCCTCGCCCTCGTAGCAGAGCGCCTGGAAGCTCAGCCGGTGCACGGCGGACGGGCCTCGCGCGCGGACGACCGCGGAGTGGCCGGGCGTGATGTAGCCGACGTGCTGCGCGAAGCCGTATGCGGGATAGAGCGCGTCGAGGCGGCGCATCAGGCGGTCGCGGGTGACCTTCGCGATGATCGAGGCCGCGGCGATCGCTGCGCTCTTCTCGTCGCCGTCTACGACGGCGGTGTGCTCAGGCGCGGCCGGCCCGAGCCGGAAGCCGTCGACGAGGCAGGCCTCGGCCGGAGGCGTCAGGGCCTCGAGCATCGTCCGCAGGCCGGCGAGATTCGAACGGTGCAGGCCGTTGCGGTCGATCTCGCCGGGCGGGATCACGCGCACAGCGACCCGCTCGGCGCAGCCGACGACGGCGCGGAAGAGATCCTCGCGCCGCTCCGGCGAGCACTGCTTCGAGTCGTTGAGAAAGCCGAGCGGCCGGACGCGGTGGTCGCGCAGCGAGCCGTAGTCGAGCAGGACGCCCGCCACGACGAGCGGGCCGGCGAGGGAGCCGCGCCCCGCCTCGTCCGCGCCGGCGACGAAGCGCGCGCCGAGGCGTCGATCGAAGCGCAGGAGCTTCTGGCCGGTCCGTTTCACCTCGCGGCGAGGATATCGGCGTCCTCGGGCGACGAGGATCGCGGGCCCGCAAATTCCGGGAAGTCGTTACTCCGCGGTGGCGGTCTCAGGCTCTGCAGCGGCTTCGGGCTCCGAGCCCTCGTCCGCAGGGGCGTCCTCGCCCGGCTCGTCGGCAGGGGCTTCCTCCGCCGTCGGCTCCTCGGCCTCGGCCGGCTCCTCATCCACCGGCTCCGCCTCGACGGGCTCAGCCTCGGACTGCGGCCCCTCGGCGTCCTCGGGCTCGACAGTCGTCGGCTCGTCCTCGGTCTCCGCGGGCGCCGCCTCGACCGCCACCGGGAGCTCCGAGCCGGCTCCGTACCGCCGCTCGCGCACGCGCGCCTTCTTGCCGACGCGGCCGCGGAGGTAGTAGAGCTTCGCGCGGTTGACGTCGCCGATCGCGGCGACCTCGATCTTCTCGATCTTCGGCGAGTGGAGCGGGAACGTCCGCTCGACGCCGACGCCGAACGACTGCTTGCGCACGGTGAAGGTCTCGCGCGCGCCGGCTCCCTGCCGCTTGAGCACGATCCCCTCGAAGACCTGCACCCGCCGGCGCGTGCCCTCGATGACCTGGAAGTGCACGCGCACCGTGTCGCCAGCCTTGAAGCGCGGCACGTTGCGCAGCTGGGCGCGCTCGAGGTCCTGGATGACGTTGCTCATGGAAAGAGGGCCGGACGGCCGACGGCCCAGGGTACCGAAGAGCTGCGTCTTCGGTCCCGGGAAACGGAACTCCGCGGGCCGGAAAGCGTGGTTTCCGGCCCTGGCTCCGTGCAGTTTTCGCTCCGGATGCTCGGGAGGGAGGCCGCTGTCGTGCGCTCGCGCGCGACAGAGGCCCGCGCGCGAGCGCCGTCCGGCCTCCGGCTAAGCCCCGCTGACGCGGAGGCTTAGCCTCCGGCCCTCTGGCGCTTACTGTGGTTTCGAGCGTTTCGCTTTACCTCCGGGCGAAGAGCGCAGCTCTTCGCCCGGTCTACTTGAAGCTGATGCGGTCGGGCGGCCAGTAGACGAAGAAGACGATGCCGATCAGCTTGTTGCGGGGCACCGCGCCCCAGGTGCGGGAGTCGCACGACTGCGCGCGGTTGTCGCCCATCATGAAGTACGAGCCCGCCGGGACCGTCCATGTCTGTCCGAAATGCTGGCTGTCCGCAAGTCGGCTTTGGGCTGGGATATACGACTCTTTCAGCTTCACGAATTCGGGCGTGTTGGGTTTCTTGATCGAGATGAAACCCTTGTTGTCCTCGTGCACCGTGTCGCCGGGGAGACCGATCACGCGCTTCACGAACGTGCCGCCTTCGCCGCACTTGTCGGCGACCCCCTTCGGCGTGTTGAAGACCACGATGTCGCCGCGGGACGGAGATCCGAAGTCGAGGCAGATACGGCACGCGAGCACGCGGTCGCTCGAGTCGCCGAGACAGCCGGGATTCGCGGGAGCCTTTCGCGCAGTTCAGCGTCGGCTCCATCGACGACGACGGGATGCGGTACGGGTTCACGACCCACTCCTTGAGCGCGAGCACGATCAGGATCGCGCCGGCGATGGTGAGGATCCAGTCGAGCGTGACCCGCACGCCGTGCGGCAGGCCGGGAAAGAGGCGGGCGAGCGGATCGCGGCTGTGCCGGGCGGCATACCGCTCGTCCTCGGCGTCGTCGCGGAACAGGTCGTCTCTGCGCTCGTATCCGTGGTCCCCGTAGCTCCGTCCGCTGCCACTCCCTCGGCGCGTCGTCGTAGCCGGGCCGCTGCCACGTCGAGCCCGGGGTCGGCCAGCCGCTCGGAGGCTCGTCGCTCTCCTCCGGCTCGTCGTCGTCGGGCCAGTGGCTCCGGAAGTGGCCGGTTTCCGGCTCGTCCTCGGGCCAGCCGCCCGTCTCCCGGCGACCGAGGCCGCCCTCATCCTTCTCGTCCTCGTCCTCGTCGTCGAGCTCGCGGCGGTGACTGCCCCAGTCGTCGCTCATCGCACCTGCTCCCGCCGCCAGGCCTCGACGCGCGCGTGGTCGCCCGACAGCAGCACGTCCGGCACGGGCCAGCCCTGGAACTCGGCCGGCCGCGTGTAGTGCGGGTACTCGAGCCCCCCACCGAGCTCCGCGGAGAAGCTCTCGAGCTCACCCGATCCCTCGGCGAGCGCGCCGGGCAGGCGCCGCGCGACCGCGTCGAGGACGATCATCGCCGGCAGGTCGCCGTTCGAGAGGACATACGGCCCGACCGAGATCGCGTCGGTCGCAAGGTGCTCGACGATCCGCTCGTCGAAGCCCTCGTAGCGCGAGGAGAGGAGCGTGAACGCCGGCAGCGCGGCGAGCTCCTCGACGACCGGCTGAGTGAGCTGGCGGCCCTTGGGCGTGAGGGCGATCACCGGGCCGGGCGGCTCCCCGCCGTAGGCCGCCTCGAGCGCGGCGGCGACGACGTCCACGCGCAGGACCATGCCCGCTCCGCCGCCGTACGGCTCGTCGTCGACCTGCCCGGCGCGCAGCGGCGTCGAGTCGCGGTAGTTGAAGAGAAGCAGCTCGAGCTCCCCGCCGAGGACGCTCGCGACCGGCCGCTGCTCGGTCAGCCAGGCATAGGCGTGGGGGACGAGGGTGAAGACGTCGATGCGCACGGGCGGCTATTCCGGGTCTGCGAACCCCACGGCGACAACGATTCGCCCGCCGGCCAGATCCACCTTCCGGACGCACGCCTCGACGAGGGGAAGTGACGCACCGGAGTCGAGCTCGAGCACGTCGTTCCCAGGGTACTCCAGCACCTCGCGCACCCGCCCGAGCAGCCGTCCGCCCTCCTCTTCGACGCTCGAGCCCCACGAGCTGGAAGACGTAGAACTCGTCCTCGTCGGTGAGGTTCGGCAGCGTCGCGCGCGCGACCGCGAGCTCGGCGCCGCGCTCGACGTGGCGGTCGAGGCGGATCACCGGCCGGCCGCCCGAGCCGTGGCGCGAGGCTACGACGGTCGCGGGCTCGCCGCCCGCGTAGAGCGTCGCTCCCTCGGCGAAGACCTCCTGTCGTTCGCTCGCGCCGTCGACGAAGAAGCCGCCGTCGAGCCCGTGCGGCTTCCCGACCCGCCCGACCTGCACGAGGTCAGGCATGAGGCCTCCGGCTCGTCGCTGGCAAGTGGGCCAAGCGAGCGAGGTGTGGGCAGTACAAGTGGTACGACCGCGCCGAGCGAGCGCAGGCCCGCGCCGCCAGCGGCGAGAGCGCGCCGCGGAGGGCGGCTCCGCCGCCCGGGAGCGGCACGCGGCCGGTGGCCTCAGAGCCCACGTTCCGTGAACTCTGAGACCGCTTCCTCGCGGGTCGCCGTGAGCTCGGCGCCGTCGTACGGCGTCCGGCGGTGGTCGAGGTCCAGCAGCCAGTAGGCGCCCGGCTCCTCCTCGTACGGCATGCCGACGCTGCCCGCGTTGACGAGCCGGATGCCCTCGACGCGGCGCTCGTACTGCGTGTGCGTGTGGCCGCAAACGACCGTCGAGACGTCGAGCCCGTCGAAGAGGAAGGCGATCCGCTCCTCGGGAGTGCGCTCGGTGAAGATGTCGACGTCGTTGCGCGGTGAGGCGTGGCAGTAGAGGACGTCTTCGAGGAGCTGCGTCTCGGGCAGCTCGTGCAGGAAATCGATCTGCTCCTCGCTCAGCGCCTCGCGGGTCGAGTCGAGCGCTCCGGGCGGCGCCAGCCCCTCCTCGCCCGGGTACAGCTCGCGGTCGGCGTTGCCGCGCAGCCAGAGGACGCGGTCGCCGAGCGCGCGCAGCCGCTCGAGTGTCTCGCTCGGCTGCGGCCCACCTGCGACGACGTCGCCGCCGACGAGGATCGTCGCGTCGTCCGGCACCTCCGCGAGGACGGCCTCGAGCGCGGCGAGGTTGCCGTGGATGTCGTACAGGGCCGCAACAGACGCCACGTCAGTCGACGATCTCGAGCTGGAGCCGGCGTCCTGCGTCGACGCCACCGGCGCGCACGATCGTGCGCAGCGCCCGGGCGAGCCGGCCCTGGCGGCCGATCACCTTGCCGATGTCTGCCTCGGCCACGTGGAGCCGGAGGACGAGCGTGCCGTCCTCCTCCTCGACCTCCTCGACGCGCACGGCGCCGGGCTCGTCGACGAGCCTGCGCGCGAGCTCGGCCACGAGCTCCGCCATGCTCTACTCGATGCCCTGGGCCTTGAGGAGCTTCGCCACCGACTCGGTCGGCAGCGCGCCCTTCTCGAGCCAGCCGCGCACCTTCTCCTCGTCGAGGTCGATGAGCGACGGATCCGACTGCGGGTTGTAGCGACCGACGATCTCGATGAACTTGCCGTCGCGCGGCGAGCGCGAATCGGCGGCGACGACGCGGTAGATCGGGTTCTTCTTCGAGCCGACCCGCGTCAGCCTGAGCTTCACTGCCATCCGGTTACCTTCTCGCTTTCTTCTTCTTCCGCTTGCTGCTCGCCTTGCGAGTCGCACTCGGCTTGGGCTTCGACCCGACGATGGTAGGCGCTCCCGCCGCCATCCCGGGAATCTGCGGCATCTTGCCCGATCCGACCATCTTCATCATCTTCGCCATCTGCTTGCGCGCCGCGATCAGCTGGTTGACCTGCTCGACGGTCGTCCCCGAGCCGCCGGCGATCCGCTTGCGGCGCGAGGCGTCGATGACGTGCGGGACGCGGCGCTCGTGCGGCGTCATCGAGAGGATGATCGCCTCGACGTGCTTGAGCTGGCGCTCGTCCACCTGGTCGATGCCTTCGAGCTGCTTGCCGAGACCGGGGATCATCTTGAGGACGCCCTGCAGCGGCCCCATGCGCCGAATCATCTTGTAGCTCGAGAGGAAGTCGTCGAAGGTGAACTCGCCCTTCATCATGCGGCGCTCGAGCTCCTCCTTCTCGTCCTCCTCGATCGCCGCCTCGGCGCGCTCGATCAGCGTGAGGACGTCGCCCATGCCGAGGATCCGCGATGCCATCCGGTCCGGGTGGAACCAGTCGAGCGCGTCGAGCTTCTCCCCGAGCGACGCGAGCTTGATCGGCCGGCCGGTCACCGCGCGCACCGAGAGCGCAGCGCCGCCGCGGGCGTCGCCGTCGAGCTTCGTCAGGACGATGCCGTCGAAATCGATCCGCTCCTGGAATGCCTGCGCGACGTTGACGGCCTCCTGGCCGGTCATCGCGTCGAGGACGAGCAGGACGTTCGTCGGCTTCGCCTCGCGCCGGACGGCCGCGAGCTCCTCCATCAGCTCCTCGTCGACGTGGAGGCGGCCGGCGGTGTCGAGGATCACGACGTCGCGCCCGTCGGCCTTGGCCCGCTCGATGCCGTCGTGCACGGCCTTGACCGGATCGCTGCGCTCGTCGGCGTAGACCGGCACGCCGACCTGCTCGCCGAGCTGGACGAGCTGGTCGATCGCCGCGGGACGCTGCAGGTCGGCGGCGACGAGCGCCGGCTTCTTGCCCTCCTTTGAGAGCAGGAGCGCGAGCTTGCCGGCGGCGGTGGTCTTCCCCGAGCCCTGCAGGCCCGCGAGGAGGATCGTGGTGGGCGGCCGCTGCGAGAAGGCCAGCCGAGAGTCCGAGGAGCCGAGGAGCTCCGTCAGCTCCTCGTGCACGATCTTCACGACCTGCTGGCCCGGCGTGAGGCTCTTCTGCACGTCCTCGCCGAGCGCGCGCTCGCGCACCCGCGCGACGAACTCCTTGACGACGCCGAAGTTGACGTCGGCCTCGAGCAGCGCGAGGCGCACCTCGCGCATCGCGCGGGAGATCGCCTCCTCGTCGAGGACGCCGCGCCCGCGGAGGTCGCCGAGGGCACTCTGGAGCTTGTCGCTGAGCGCGTCGAACATCGGGCCGCAGGGTACCCGGGACGCCTGTTAGCTTGACCGCCGTGCGAGGACTGGCTCTCTGCAGCGCCGCGTTTGCGGTCCTCCTGCTCGCCGCCTGCGGCGGCGGCTCACGGCTGTCACAGGACGCCTACCGCACGAAACTCGCGCAGGTCAAACAGGAGGCGGCCAGCGCGCAGGCCAGCGTGGCGCAAGGCCTGCAGGCGAAGACCCTTGCCGAGCTCCGGGGACGCCTCGACGCGTTCGCGGAGTCGACCCAGCGCATCAGCGACGAGGTTGCGAAGCTCAAGCCGCCCCAGAACGCGGAGGCTGCCAACACCGAGCTCGCCGACGGCTTGCACGAGACCGCCCGCGCGACGCGCGACGCGAGCAAGGCCGTCGCCGGCCTGCATACGCCGCGGGAGGCGATCACCTACCTCGAGCAAAGCCCCCTCAACAAGAAGGGGGCTCGCCAGGTCGACGAGGCCCTCACCAGGTTGAAGCAGCTCGGCTACACGAGCGGCAGTTAGGCCACGAGAGCGCGCGCCGGCCTGGAATCCGGCCAGTCCGGGGGTCAGACTGCCTACATGGTTTCCACAGCCGCAGCGCGGAAGACCGTCAGCGTCCTCTTCTGCGACCTGGCCGACTCGACCATGCTCGGCGAGCGCCTCGACCCCGAGCCGCTGCGCGAGCTCCTGGGCCGCTGGTACGAGGAGATGCGGATCGCCGTCGAGCGCCACGGCGGCACGGTGGAGAAGTTCATCGGCGACGCGGTGATGGCGGTGTTCGGGCTTCCCGCGCGCACACGAGGACGACGCGCTGCGGGCGGTGCGGGCCGCGCTCGACATGCAGCGGGCCGTCGAGCGGTTGAATGCCGCGCTCGCGGAGCGTCAGGTGCCCGAGCTGCGGATCCGGATCGGGATCAACACCGGCGAGGTGGTGACGGGCGACGAGGCGGCGACGCTCGCCACCGGCGACGCGGTCAACACCGCGAAGCGGCTGGAGCAGGCGGCCGGCGGCGGCGACATCCTGATCGGGAGGATGACCGAGCGGCTCGTCCGCCACGCGTCGCGGCTCGAGGCCGTGACGTCGGTCGAAGCGAAGGGTAAGAGCGCTCCAGTCGAGGCCTGGCGCGTTCTCGACGTCATCGCCGGTGCCGACTCGTTCGCCCGTCGCTCGGACACGCCTCTCGTCGGCCGGACGGACGAGCTCGGTGTGCTCAGGGACGGACTGACGGCCGGCGCGGACCGCCGTGAGTGCCGGCTGGTGACGGTGATCGGGGCCGCCGGGGTCGGCAAGACGCGGCTCGTGTCGGAGTTCGTCGCCGAGGTCGGCGCGTACGCCACCGTCGCCTCGGGCCGCTGCCTGCCGTACGGCGACGGGATCACCTTCTGGCCGCTGACGGAGCTCATCCAGCGTCTCGGCGGCGAGCAGGCGGTGGCGGAAGCGATGGGCGACGATCCCGACGCGGCCCTCGTGGTCGAGCGTCTTCGCGTGCTCGGCGGCCACGGGAGCGCTCCGCCGGAGGAGCTCTTCTGGGCGGTACGGCGGCTATTCGAGCTCCTCGCGCGGGAACGGCCGCTGCTCGTCGTCCTGGAGGACGTCCACTGGGCCGAGCCGATGCTGCTCGACCTCGTCGAGCACGTGAGCCGCTGGAGCCGCGACGCCCCGATCCTCCTCCTCTGCGTCGCGCGTCCTGAGCTGCTCGAGGAGCGGCCCCAGTGGGAGGGCGTGCACGTGCGGCTCGAGCCCCTGTCGTCCGGTGAGGCGACGCAGCTTCTCGACGCGCTCGATGCGCGTGGCATCCTCTCGCCGGAACTCCGCGGCCGCGTGACCGAGGTTGCGCAGGGGAATCCGCTCTACGCCGAGCAGTTCGTCGCGATGCTCGCCGACGAGGCCCGCGCCGCCGCCGAACTGATCACGCTGCCGCCCACGATTCAGGCGCTCCTCACCGCGCGGCTCGACCGCCTCGATCCGGGCGAGCGCGAGGTGCTCCAGCGGGCAGCGGTCGTAGGCAAGGAGTTCTGGCCCGGGGCCGTGGCCGCCCTGAACGGCGGGGACGAGGCTCTCGGGACGACGCTGCTCGGCCTCGTGCGCCGGGAGCTCGTCGAGCCCGCCGTCGTCGAGCATTCCCGGCCAGGACGGTTTCCGGTTCCGGCACGCCCTGATCCGGGATGCGGCCTACGCCGGGATTCCCGAAGCGGACACGTGCCGACCTCCACGAGCGTTTCGTCGGCTGGCTCGAGCTCCACGACACCGCGGAGGAGCTCCACGGCTACCACCTCGAGCAGGCATACCTCTATCGAGACGAGCTCGGATCGCTCGACGACCACGCGCGATCGCTGGGCGAGCGGGCCGGCGAGCTACTCACGGCCGCCGGCCGGCAGGCGTTGGCGCGCGACGACGTAGCCGGCTGCGGTCAACCTGCTCGAGCGCGGCGTCGCGTTGCTGCCGCGGACGAGCGGCACGCGAGGCCACGCGCTCCTCGAGCTCGCGATCGCACTCATGAGATCGGGCGCCTTCGCTGCTGCCGAGGGCGCTCTCGAGGAGGCACTCGATCTCGCCCGTGCCGACGGCGATCGCCGGCTCGAGCTACGCACGCTGATCGAGCGCCAGTTCTTCCGGATCTTCACGAACGCGGAAACGCCGGCGGAGGAGGTCACGCGCGTCGCGAAGGAGGCGATTCCGGCCCTCGAGGCGCTCGGCGACCACCGCGGCCTCGCGAGGGCGTGGCACCTCCTGAGCGAGCCGCCGGTCGAGGCGTGCCGCTGGGGCGAACGCGCGGCCGCGCTCGAACACGCGCTCGAGCACGCCCGGCGTGCAGGGGACACTCGCGAGGCGGCACGCGCCGCAGGGGCGCTGATGCAGGCGATCCAGCTCGGGCCGACGCCGGTCGACCCCGCGATCGACAGGGCACATCTCTTCCTGCGCGAGAGCGAAGGCGATCGGCTGCTCACCGCGTCGATCCTCAGCTCGCTCGCGGTGCTGCTCGCCATGCGCGGCGAGTTCGGTGAAGCACGCGCTCAGTGGGCGCGGGCACAGGCGCTCTGGGAGGAGCTCGGAATGCCGCACCAACAGGCGATCCGGGCGATCGACGCCTCGACGATCGAGCTGCTGGCCGGAGACGTCGAGGCTGCCGAGCGCGAGCTCCGGACCGGATACGACCTTCTTGTGGAGATCGGCGACGTGCACCTCCGGCCGATGCTGGCCGCCTATCTGGCAGCGGTGCTCGTCGAGAAGGGCAACCTCGAGGACGCGGATGCGCTTGCGTCCTACGCGGAGTCCCACTCCTGGGAGGACGACATCGTCACAGAGGTGATGTGGCGGGTCGCACGCGCACAGATCCAGGCACACCCGGGCGAAGCGGCCGAGGCCGAGCGACTCGCGCGCGAGGCGGTCGACCTGGCCGCACCGACCGACTTCCTCGAGCTGCAGGCGACGGCCCTGCTCGCGCTCGCGCGCGTCCTCCGAGAGTCGGGATCGCCAGAGGCCGCGAGCGTCGCGGCGGAGGCGCAGACGGTCTACGAGCGCAAGGGGAACATCGTCGGCGCGGCATGGGCAGCGGCGTTGCTCGCCTAGGCACGGCGCCCCGCCTAGGAGTAGGGTCTCCCGCGAAAGGAGGAGGTGCACATGACTCACGGCAAAGGCCCTCCGTGGAACGGCAAGGTCCGAAGAGAAGGGCGACGAGAAGCCGAGTCTGCAGGCGGCGATCGAGGACGCCTGGAAGAATGCGCACGAAGACGACCCACCGGCCCAGCCGGGCACGTACGTGGTCGACACGGATCAAGATCGAGACCAGCAACCCGATCCACGCCTACATCGTCACGATCGACCACGACCGGTCCGACAGCCGAGGTCGAGCGCCTCAGCCGGCGACGAGCGCCCGCGCGTAGTCGCGCGGGTCGAACGGCTGCAGGTCTTCGAGCGCCTCACCGACGCCCACGAGCTTGACCGGAAGGCCGAGCTCGTAGGCGATCGGGATCGCGACGCCGCCCTTCGCGGAGCCGTCGAGCTTCGTCAGCACGACGCCGGTGACGCCGACCGCCTCGCCGAAGAGCCGTGCCTGCTGCACGCCGTTCTGCCCTGTGGTCGCATCCACGACGAGCAGCGTCTCGTGCGGTGCTCCCTCCAGGCGGCCGGCGAGCACGCGCCGCACCTTCGCGAGCTCCTCCATCAGGTTCGTCTGCGTGTGGAGACGGCCCGCCGTGTCGACGACGACGACGTCGCGGCCGCGCGCAGCGGCCGCCTCCACCGCGTCGTAGGCGACAGCGGCCGGATCGGCGCCCCGCTCGGAGCCGACGAAGTCCGCGCCGGCCCGCTGCGCCCAGATCTCGAGCTGCTCCTCCGCCGCAGCCCGGTACGTGTCGGCCGCGGCGACGACGACCGAGCGCCCGTGCTCCCCGAGCCTCGCCGCGAGCTTGCCGATCGTCGTCGTCTTGCCCGTGCCGTTGACGCCCACCACGAGGATCACGGCCGGCTCGTGGGCGACGTCGAGGACAGGAGGCTCGCCGAAGAGCTCGGTCACCTCCTCGGCAAGCGCGGCGTTCAGATCCGTGAGCTCGCCACGCGCCTCCAACCGCCGCACGAGCTCGGCGGTGGCGCGGACGCCGACGTCCCCGGCGATGAGCGCCTCCTCGAGCCGCTCCCAATCCGCGTCGTCGCCGGGATCGAAGGACGCCGCCGCGGCGAGCTCGCCGGTGAGAGCCTGGCGCGACTTGGAGAGCGAGTCGCGGAGGCGCGAGAAGAAGCGGCCGCCGCTCTCCTCGTCCGCCTGAGGCGCCGCATCCGGCTCGCCCAGCAGCTCAGCCCAGCTACGCGGCGAGTTGCCACTCCTCGTTGCGGATGAGCGGCAGCTCGGTCCCGTCCGCCATCACTGCGTCCACTTCGAGCTCCGGCCCGCCGACCATGAAGTCGACGTGGACGTTGGAGACGTTCATCCCCTCGTCCGGCTCGCCGTCGAAGGAGTACGGAAGCCCGAAGCCGTAGGCGATGTGGCAGGTGGCGTTCTCGTCGAACAGCGTGTTGTAGAAGAGCTTCCCTGTTTGGCCCACGCGGGACTCCTTCGTGACGAGCGCGAGCTCGCCGAGCCGGTCGGCGTTCTCGATCGTCGCGAGATGGCTGCGGACGAGGTCCGCGCCGCTCTCGGCCTCGACCTGGACGATCCGCCCGTCCTCGAACGTGAGCTGGAGGTCGCGGATCATCTGCCCGCCGAGGCTGAGCGGCAGGCTCGAGCGCAGCGTCCCCTCGGCCCGCCGGGAATCGGGCGTGATGAAGATCTCCTCGGTCGGCATGTTGGCGACGTAGTCGATACCGCCGGCGGTGCGGAAGCGGGCGCTGCCCCAGTGTGCGCTCGGCAAGAGGCCGACGGTGAAGTCGGTTCCCGGCCCGCGGTACCGGAGCGCGTCGGGTCGCCGCTCCGTGAGCGCCGCAGCTCGCGCGTCGAGGCGGTCGAGATGCTCGCGCCAGGCTGCGACGGGATCCGGCTCGTCGAGCCGGAAGCAGAACGCGACGAGCTCCCACAGCTGCTCGACGTCGGGCTCGCCCAGGACCTCGCGGGCCCAGCCCTCCGTCGGCGCCCCGACGCCGCACCAGTTGACGCGGTGCTCCCCGTGCACCCGCCTGGCGATCTCCGCCGCCTCGAGCGGCATCGCGCGACCGACGCGCTCGCCGTCGAGGTCGGCGAGCAGCTCAGGCTCCGGATTTCCCGACGTCCCCAGCTGGGCGTTGCCCGCCGTGGCCTGCGCCCACGTGTTCAGCCACTCGGGCGAGTAGGTGAGCGCCTCGTCGGGCCCGAGCTCGATCATCGCGCGCCGGATGTGCTGGTCCTCGTACCGGACGTTGACGTAGGCCGCCCCGGCCCGGTACGACTGCCGCGTCAGTTCGCGGATGAGCTCAGCATGCTCGACGAGCCCGTGGACGAAGACCTCCTGGCCCGGCTGCACGTTTGCGCCGACGCGAACCGCGAGCTCTGCGTACCGCTCGATCCGCTCGCCGTTGTCGCTCACGCGAGTTGCCACTCCTCGCCGCGGATCAGCGGCACCTCGGTCCCGTCGGCGAGCAACGCGTCCACCTCGAGCTCGGGCCCGCCGACCATGAAGTCGACGTGCATGTTCGCGACGTTGAGCCCCTCCCCCGGATCGGCGTCGAAGAGGAAAGGGAAGCCTGCGCCGTAGGCGATGTGGCAGGTCGCGTTCTCGTCGAAGAGCGTGTCGTGGAAGAGCGTCGCCGACTGGCCGACCCGAGACTCCTTCGTCACGAGCGCGACCTCACCAAGCCGGTCGGCGTTCTCGATCGTCGCGAAGTGGCTGCGGACGAGGTCCGCGCCGGTCTCCGCCTCGACACGGACGGCGCGGCCCTGCTCGAAGGTGAGCTCCAGTTCACGCACGACCTGGCCCGAGAGGACAAGCGGGAGCGACGAGCGGATCGTCCCCTCGGTGCGCCGCGCGTCGGGCGACGTGAAGACCTCCTCTGTCGGCATGTTCGCGACGTAGTAGATCCCCGTGGACGTATCGCCGCCACCCGCCATCCAGCGCGCGGCGGACAGGAGGCCGACGGTCAGATCCGTGCCGGGCCCTCGGTAGCGCAGTGCATCGGCGTGGAGGTCGTTGAGTTGGGTCGCCCGCTCGGCGAGCCGCTCGAGGTGCTCCTTCCAGGCCTCGACCGGATCGGGCTCGTCGAGCCGCATACAGAACGCGACCTTCTCCCACAGCCGTTCGACGTCCGGCTCGCCGAAGACCTGTGTCGCCCAGCCCTCGTTCGGCGCGCCGACGCCGCACCAATTGACGTTGTTCTCGGTTAGCTGCTGCACCCGGATCTGCACGATCTCCTGCGGCACGGCGCGACCGACGCGCCCGCCGTCGAGGTCTGCGAGCAGCTCCGGCTCCGGGTTGCCCGTCGTCGCGATCATCGCGTTGCCGCTCATCGCGCTGACAAACGCCTTCTGCCACTCGGACGAATACGTCAGCGCCTCGTCGGGCCCGAGCTCGATCATGGCCCGACGCGTGTGGCCGTCGTTGTACAGGACGTGCACGTAGGAGGCGCCTGCGCGGTAGGCCTGGCGGGCAAGGGCCCGCGTGAGCTCGTGATGCTCGACGGCCGAGAGGAGGAAGACCTCCTGGCCCGGCTGGACATTGGCGCCTACCCGGACCACGAGCTCCGCGTAGCGCTCGAGGCGTTCGTCCATCGCGCGATCGTATGTGCAGCGCTTCAGTCCTAGCGGCGCTCGAGCACCGGGTAGCGCGCGTCGGCGTCGAGGCAGGCGGCGGCGAAGAGCGCCGTGCCGGCTCCGCCGGTGAAGAGCGAGTAGCGGCCGGGCAGGCGCGCAGCCTGTCCGAGCGCGTGGACCGCGAAGCGGCGCGCGCGAGCGAGCCACAGCTCGTCCTGGGTTCGCTCGAAGGCCGCGAGCAGCGCGAAGCCGTTGCCCGACGTGCCGTGACAGATTCCGTGGCCTTTCTCGGCACCGGGCGGCCCTGCTCGCCAGACGAGCTGGGCGCCGGCGAGCAGGAGCTCCTCGTCGAGGTAGTCGCGCGCGGCGGAGACGACGCCCGGCGCGCCCGCGCACCACTGGAGCTTGCCCTCGCTGCTCCAGTTGGCGAGCCCGTCCTCATGCGTCGCGGCGCGCGCGAGGGCGGCTGCGGAGTCGGCGCGCAGCGACTCGTTGCGCGAGTCGTCGACCTGCAGCAGCGCGCGAACGTTGCCGGCGAGCCCATGGACGGTGCCGATCCCGCGGAAGCTCGTGTCCCAAAGCCGCTGCGTCCAGAGGCCGTCCGCGTCGCGGCGCGACGCGAGCGCGTCGGCCGACTCGCGGGCCAGGTCGTCCCAGTCCATGGCGACGGCGGCGACCAGCGTTCCCGGCGTCCCCCACATCAGGTCCTCGGCCTCATTGGCGAGGTTGGCGCGGACGCGGCGACGCAGATCGTCTTCGAGCGGGTGGCCGAGCCTGCACGCGACGAGCAGGATCCCGGTCTCGCCCGTGAGCAGGCCGGACTCCGGCGGCTCGGGCAGCACCTCTCCGGCCATGTAGTCCGGCTCGGCACGCCAGCGCTCGAGCACGTCGATCGCGAGCGCGGAGAGGTCGAGGCTCGTCTCGGCGAGGCCGCGGCGCCGCAGGTCGTCGAGGGCCCAGATCACGCCGGCCGCGCCGACGTAGAGGTTCTTCAGCGGCAGCGGCGCGTCGTAGCCGTCCCACTCGTGCGCCGGCCAGAGCTCGACCGGGATCGAAGGCGGCGTCGGCGTCCGCGACGATCGCCGCGATGCCGTCGCGGACGCGCGCCTCGTCCCACGGCTCGTCGGTCAGCGGCTCGAACGCGGCCGGGTCGTACAGCACGGACGCAGCCTACGCGGCGCCGGCGAGCTTGGCTTCCTCCCGCGGCAGGCGGCGGGAGACAACCTGGGAGACGCCCTCGCCGCCCATCGTCACCCCGTAGAGGACGTCGGCGGCTTCCATCGTCCGCTTCTGGTGGGTGATCACGACGAACTGCGCACGGTCCGAGTAGCGGCGCAGCAGCTCGACGAAGCGTCCGATGTTCGTGTCGTCGAGCGCGGCCTCGACCTCGTCGAGGAGGTAGAACGGGCACGGCCGCGCGAGGAAGAGCGCGAAGAGGAAGGCGATCGCGCCGAGCGCCTTCTCGCCGCCGGAGAGGAGCGAGAGCCGCTGCACCCGCTTCCCGGCGGGACGCAGCTCGACCTCGACGCCGGGCTCGCCCTCGTCGTCGTCCTCCTCGGCTTCCGTGAGCCGCAGGCGGCCCTCGCCGCCCGGGAAGACGGTCGCCGTCACGTCCTCGAAGTGGCGGCTGACGGCATCGAAGGTCTCGGCGAAGCGCCGCTCGACCGTCTCCGTCAGCTCGTTGCGGAGCTTCTCGAGCTCCGCGAGGCTCTCCTCGAGGTCCGCACGCTGCGCGGCGAGCTCCTCCAGCCGCGCCTTCTCCGCCTCGTACTCCTCGTGCGCGAGCGGGTTGACCTGGCCGAGCGTCTCGCGGCGGCGCTCCAGCCGCTCGACCGTCGCGACGAGCTGCTCACGGTCGTCGCCTTCGGCCGGCTCGTCCGCATTTGCCTGTTCGAGCCTTCTGCGCGCCTCGTCCGCCTCCGCCTCGATCCGCGCCGCCTCGACCTCGACCGCGGAGACGGCTTCGGAAGCGGCAGCGAGCTCCTGCCGCAGCTCGACCTCCGCCGCGCCGAGGCGGCGCAGCTCGGCGCCGAGCTCGCCGCTGCGAGCCGCGCCCGCGTCGACTTCCCGGCGCAGCGGCGCCTCGAAGTGCGCCACGGAGACCTCGAGCGCGCGCACGAGGCGCTCCGCGAGCGCCGCACTGCGAACGAGGAACGGATTCGGCTCGAGCGAGTACGCCGCGTCGGGAATGGGAGCCTCCAGGCGCGCCCGCAACTCGTCCAGCTCGGCTGCGAGCGCTCGCCGCCGCGCCTGCAGCTCGAGCAGCAGCGCCTCGGCCGTCTCGCCCGCGAACCAGAGCTCGCCGCTAGCCGGGTCGTACCCGAAGCCTTCCGCCGTCACCGCGGCAACCGGGGACGAGAGCAGCTCCTCTTTCGCGACGACCGGCATCTCGGCCACGAGCCGCGCCGGGTCTCGGCCGACGAGGACGACGAGGCTGCCGAGGCCCGCGTCGCGCGCCCGCTCGAGGAGCTCGAAGGCGCCGGCGGCATCGTCGCGGACGACGGCGGAGGCACGTCTGCCCAGCGCCGCAGCGACGGCTCGCTCGCTGCCCGGCTCGACCTCGAGCAGTGAGAGCGCGATCCGCTCGCCCTCCTCGGCCAGCGCGCGGGCGGCCGGCGGCAGTCCCTCGCGCTCGGCGAGAGTCCGATCGAGGGCGCGCAGACGTTCCTCCAGGAGCCGGATCTGCTCGGTGAGCGCCTCTCGCTGGGCGCGGACCCGGCCGTCGAGCACTCGCCGCGGCCGCTCTAGCTCGTCGCGCAGCCGCTGCAGCCCTGCGCCCGCGGACTCACGCCTCAGCTCGAGGCGTTCCGCCGCGCTGCGGAGCCGGTAGAGCCCCTGCAGCGCCTGCTCGCGCGCCCCAGCCGCGTCGGCCAGCTCCTCCTCGGCCCGTCCGCGCTCGGCCAGCAGCGCCTCGAGCCGCTCCTCCACCTCCCGGCGACCGCCGGCAGCCCCGCTCCGCCGTGTCGCGAGCTCCGCGAGCCGCTCCTCGAGCCCCGCGAGATCGAGTTGCGCGATGCGCGCCCGCAGGCGCGCGATCTCGACCGCGAGCTTCTGGGCCCGCTCGGCCGCGGTCGCCTGGAGCGCGAGCGGCCGGAGCCGCTTCTTGACCTCCGCCTCGACGTCACGGGCGCGCTCGACCTCGACCGCGACCCGCGCGAGCTTCAGCTCGGCGCGATGCCGGCGGGCCTTGAAGCGACCGAGCCCGGCCGCCTCCTCGATCAGCCCTCTCCGCTCCGCCGGCTTCGACGCGAGAATCGCCTCGACCTTGCCCTGGCTGATGATCGAGTGCATCCCCTGGCCGAGCCCGAGGTCGGCGAGCAGCTCGACGAGGTCGAGCCGCCTCACCGCGGCCCGGTTGACGAGGTACTGGCCCTCGCCGCCGCGGTGCAGCCGCCGCGCGACCGAGAGCTCCGCATAGTCGACGGGCAGGGCCCCGTCGGCGTTGTCGAAGAGCAGCTCGACCTCGCAGAAGTCGGCCGGGCCGCGCGCTCCGCCGCCGGCGAAGAGGACGTCGTCGGGCTTCTCGGCCCGCAGCTCGGTCGGGCTGAGCGAGCCGGCGGCCCAGCGGATCGCGTCGGAGACGTTGGACTTGCCCGAGCCGTTCGGGCCGACGATCACGCCGACGCCCGGCTCGAGACGAACCTCGACCGGGTCGGGGAAGGACTTGAAGCCACGCAGCTTGACGGCGCGCAGATGCACCGCCCGGCACCCTAAAGAGGCGACAGGACGCTACTCGTGCTCGGCGTTGTCGCGCGCGAGCGGAGCGTCCTCGTCTGCCTGCTCGTCCTCCACGAAGATCTCGAGGATCCCGCGGGGCTCGGAATCGAGCTCCTCCTCCGTGAGCCGCCGCAAGCGCAGCTCCGAGTTGGTGGGCTTCCGCTCAGTCATGCGGCCGGAAGGATGCCAGAAACTAGGCAACCTCCGGGATATCGAGCTTGGCGAGCGCCTCCCGGGCCGCTTCCTGCTCGGCGGCCTTCTTCGTCCGGCCCTCGCCGCGACCGAGCTCCTCGCCGTCGATGATCGCCGCGCACGTGAAGCGGCGTTCGTGCGCGGGCCCCTCCACCGAGATCTCGGCGTAGGTGACGTGGCGACTGGTCCGGGCGAGCAGCTCCTGCAGGTCGGTCTTGTGGTCGACGCGCGAGGTGAGCGCGTGCTCGATCTGGTCGGAGAAGGCGTCGACGACGGCGTCCTCGATGGCGGCGAAGCCGTGCTGGAGGAAGATCGCGCCGAGCGCCGCCTCGATCACCGCCGCGAGCACGTTGCGGTTGCGCGCGAGCCTTTCGAGCTCCTCCTCCGTCTGGGTGGGAGCCGCGTGCGCGACGAGACGCTCCCCGAGGCCGAGCTTGCGCGCCACCACCGCGCAGGTCGCACGCGAGACGACATGTGAACGCACCTTCGCGAGCTGCCCCTCGGAGAAGTCCGGATGCCGCGTGTACAACGCATGCGCGACGGCGAGCTCGAGCACGCTGTCGCCGAGGAACTCGAGCCGCTCGTACGACTCGCCACGCTCGCTCGCCCACGAGGTGTGGGTGAAGACGTGCTCCGCCAGCTCCGGCGGGAGCGCGTCGATCAGCTGCGCGAGGTCGGAGTCGGCGGCTACTGGTGCGAAGTGACGTAGTCGACGGCTTGGCCGACGGTCTGGATCTTCTGGGCGTCCTCGTCCGAGATCTTGATCCCGAACTGGTCCTCGAGCTCCATGATCAGCTCGACGAGGTCGAGGGAGTCGGCGTCGAGGTCCTCCTGGAAGGAAGCCTCTTCCGTGATGTCCGCCTCTTCGATGCCGAGCTGCTCGGTGAGGACCTCCTTGACCCGCTCGTAGACTTCCTCGCGCGACGCTGCCATGTCACCTCGTTGTGTCGTGTGGGCTGGAGAGCGCGCCGATCATACAATCTCCGCCTGTTTCGGCCCCGACAGGCGCGTGGCCAGGCGGCCGACGACGTCGTGGTCGACGCCGCGCGAGGCGAGCCGGATCGCGTTCGCGATCGCGGTCGCCGAGGAGTTGCCGTGCGCGATGACGACGAGCCCGCGCAGGCCGAGGAGGTAGGCGCCGCCGTAGGTATCGGGATCGAGACGCTTGCGCAGCCGCCGGGCCGCGGGGCGGATGAGCAGCCCGCCGACGGTTCCGGTCGTGCTGGCGGTGATCTCCTCGCGCAGCGAGTCGAGCAGGGTGCGGATCGTCCCCTCGACCGCCTTGAGCGCGACGTTGCCGGTGAAGCCGTCGGTGACGAGGACGTCGGCGGCGCCCTCGAGGACGTCGCGGCCCTCGGCGTTGCCGCGGAAGTCGAGGTCGGATGCGGTGAGCAGCTCATGGGCCTCGAGCGTGAGTTGGTTCCCCTTCTCCGGCTCCTCGCCGATCGAGAGGAGCCGTACGCTGGGCCGGGCGATGTCGAGGATCTCCTCGGCGAAGACCGCGCCCATGGTCGCGAACTGCAGCAGGTGCTCGGCCCGGCAGTCGGCGTTCGCGCCGGCGTCGATCAGGACCGAGGGACCCTTGCGGGCGGGGATGGGGACGGCGATCGCGGGCCGGCGCACGCCGGTGACGCGCCGCAGCAGGACGAGGCCCGCGGCGAGCATCGCCCCGGTGTTGCCGGGGGACACGACGGCGTCCGCCTCGCCGTCGGCGACGGCCTTCACGGCGCGGACGAGCGAGCTGTCCTCCTTCGTGCGGAACGCGTCCGCGGGCTTCTCGTCCATGCCGACGACCTGCGTCGTGGGCACGAGCGTGAGACCGCGGGTGTCGAGGTCCGCCGAGCCGAAGACGATCGGCTCGATTCCGTCGGCGCGCACGGCGAGCGCGCCCTCGACGACCGCCTCGGGACCACGATCGCCGCCCATCGCGTCGACGGCTATGCGTGCCATTGAGTCGGACTCTACGGAGCGTGGGTGCGGAGCGGCTCGACCTCGCGACCCTTGTACGTGCCGCAGGTCGGGCAGACGCGGTGCGGGCGCTTCGGCTGGCCGCAGTTCGGGCAGACGTTGACCTTCGGCGCGCTGATCGCGTGCGTCGCACGCCGCTTGTCGCGGCGCGACTTGGAGGTTTTCCGCTTCGGGACGGCCATCGCAGCGGGCCACTATAGCCTGCGCCGATGGATACGACCGGGATCCTGGAGCGCTTCGACGAGCAGATGCGGCGCAAGGCGGCGCCGGACTGCCTGTTCGTGAGCAAGAGCTGGAGCGCCGTGCTCTGGCGGCCGGACGACGGCGAGGTCGAGCCGCTCGTCGCGCGGATGCGCGAGGTCCCGGGGCACGTCGAGTGGAAGTACTACTCCCACGACGGGCCGGAGCTGCGGGAGCGGCTGCTTGCCGCGGGACTCGAGCCGGAGGACGAGGAGACGGTGGTCGTCGCCGAGGCGAGCTCGATCCCGCCTCCACCCGCGGACGTCGAGCTCCGCGTCGCGACTGACGAGTTCGTCGAGCTCGCGGAGCGTGTCTTCGGCCGCAGCCACGGCTCGGGCCTCCCCGAAGTGTCCGTCGCCGTGGTCGCGGTCGTCGACGGGACACCGGTCTCGGGCGGGCGGGTCGACTTCGAGAGCGGCGTCGAGTTCGCGGGCCTGTTCGGAGGGATCACGCTGCCCGAGTACCGCCGGCGAGGGCTCTATCGCGCGACGGTCGCGAAGCGCGCCGAGCTCGCGCGCGAGCGCGGCTACCGCTGGCTCTACTCCGACGCGCTGCCGACGAGCCGCCCCATACTCGAGCGGCTCGGCTTCGTCCCGCTCACGACGACGACGCCGTTCGTCATTCCTGCTGCTGCAGCTCGCTGAGCTTCTCCCAGCGGGGATCGAGGCGCTCCTCCACGTGCTCGTGCGGCTCGGCGTTGAGGTCCTTGCCGCAGACGGGGCAGAGGCCGGCGCAGTTGGGGCGGCAGAGGATCTGATCGGGCAGCGCGAGGGCGATGGCGTCGCGGGCCCAGGCCGAAAGGTCGACCCGGTTGTCCTCGAGGTACTCCGTTCGCTCCTCTTCGCCCTCGGGCTTCGTGGCCTGGTACTCGCGCAGGCGAAGCTGGAGCGCGAGCTCGGCGTCCTGCAGGCAGCGGAAGCATGGGCCGTGCAGCGACACGTCGAGCGAGAGTTCGAGGACGGTGCCGCTCGACGCGCGCGTGACGCGCAGCTCGGCAGGCGCCGGATCCGGCCGCGGCTCGTACTCCTGTCCGGCGAGCAGGAGCGGCTCGAGCTCGATCTCGACGCGCTCCCGCGCCTCGTCGCCAGAGCGGATCCGAAGCGTGCGGAGGTCGAACGTGGTCATGCCGCCACCGTAGCGCGGCTGGTGCGCCTGCTCAGGGCGCGATGCGGCGCAGGTCGGCGAGCTGTGGCGCCGCCGGCGGGAAGGGCCGCTCCTGCGCCTCCTTGTGCCGGAGGTACGGTCCGACCGTCTCCGGTAGCAGCGGCGCCTGCCTCGTGCTCATGCGGCTCGCGGGCGAGGACGAGCATCCCGACCGAGGCGACGACGATCGCGCCGGCCGCGAGCTCGCGACCGCCGACCGCCTCTCCGGCGAACGCCCACCCGAGCAGGACGGCGACCGCAGGGTTGACGTACGCGTAGGTCGAGACGAGGACGCTCGACGCGCCGCTCCGCAGCAGCCAGCCGTAGGCGGTGAACGCAACGATCGAGCCGAAGACGACGAGGAAGGCGAACGCCGCGGCCGAGCCCGCCGAGATCGCCGCCGGATGGACGCGGCCGACCTCTCCCATCGCCGCTCCCGCGACCCCGAGCAGCGCGGCGGCGCAGAGCATCTGCATCGCAGCCGACAGGAACGGCGCCTGCGGCAGCGGCGCGACGCGGCCGTAGGCCGAGCCTGCCGCCCAGGCGAACGCGGCGACGAGGATCACCGTGGCACCGACGGGATCGATGTGCGCGCTCGGCCCGACGAGCAGCGCCACGCCGAGCAACCCGGCCGCGATCCCGGCGAGCGCACCGAGCGAGAGCCGGACTCCGAAGAACGTGCGGTCGAGGAGCGCCGCGAACAGCGGCACCGTCGCGACGAGGAGCGCGGTCAGGCCCGAGGCGACCCGCTGCTCGGCCCAGGCGACGCCGCCCGTGTCGACGAACAGGAGCAGCCCGCCGACGATCGCCGCGGCCGTCCACTCCCGCCGGCCCAGCCGCGCAGCGGCGAGGTCGCCGCGCCAGGCGGACCACGCGTAAAGCAGCCCACCGGCGAGGCCGAACCGGACCGCGAGCATCAGCAGCGGTGGCAGCGTCCGGTCGGCGACGGCGATCGCGAGATAGGTCGATCCCCAGACGACGTACACGATCCCGAGCGCGATGGCGATCTTCGTTCTCATGGCCTCATGGTGCCGAGGGGCATTCGATCAGGACAAGTTGAGTTATCGTTCGTATCGATCATGTCAGCTAATGGATGGTTGGGCATCGACCTGCGGCACTTCGCGGCTCTGGAAGCGGTCGCGCGCACCCGCTCCTTCGGCCGCGCCGCGCGCGAGCTCGGCTATACGCAGTCGGCCGTGAGCCAGCAGATCGCGCAGCTCGAGCGGATCGTGGGGCAGCAACTCTTCCACCGCCCCGGCGGCCCTACGGCGCGTGGAGCCGACGGAGGCCGGGCTCCTGCTGCTCGGCCACGCCGACGCGATCGTCGCGCGCCTCGACGCCGCCCGTGCCGACATGGCCGCTCTCGCCGCGGGCGCCGCGGGAACGCTTCGCGTCGGCATCTACCAGAGCGTCGGCGCGCGCCTCCTCCCCGCCCTCGTCCGCCGCTTTCGCGAGCAGTGGCCGCTCGTCGGCGTCCGTGTGCGGGAAGAGAGCTCCGCGGCTGACCTCCTGCGCCTGCTCGAGCACGGCGAGCTCGACCTGACCTTCGCCGACCTGCCGTTGCGGGACGGGCCGTTCGAGTGGGCCGAGGTCCTGCAGGATCCGTACGTCCTGCTCGTGTCCGCCCGCTCGGAGCTCGCGAAGCTCGACTCGGCTCCGCCGCTGCGCGAGGTCGCAAAGCTGCCGCTGATCGGGCGACGCACTACCGACGAACCCGAGCGGTTCCTCGCCGGCCGCGTACCGGAGCTGAATGTCGTGTTCCGCACCGACGACAACGGCACGCTCGGCGCGCTCGTCGCCGAGGACCTCGGCGCGGCGATCGAGCCGCAGCTGGTGGTCGATCCGCGCGACCGCGCGGTGAAGATGCTCCCGTTCGGCTCCCGGATTCCGCCGCGCACACTCGTCCTCGCCTGGCACCGGGACCGCTATCGCTCGCAGGCGGCGGAGGCTTTCGTCCAGCTCGCCCAGGAGCTCGCCCAGGCGTAGATCTACCTTGCGCCGCAAGACAAAGTCCACTACCATGCGGCGCATGGCAAACGAGAGCCGGCGCAGCCAGATGCTCCGCGGAGTCCTCGACCTCTGTCTCCTCGCCGTGGTCGTCGACGAGCCTGCCTACGGCTACGAGATGACGCGGCGGCTGCGCGAACGCGGCCTCTCGACCGTCGGTGAGGGATCGATCTATCCACTGCTCGGCCGGCTCGAGCGCGACGGCCTCGTCGCAACGCATCGCGCGGCCAGCGACGGCGGCCCGCCGCGCAAGTACTACCGCGCCTCGGCGACCGGCCGACGCGCCCTCGACGAGGGAGTGCGCGCGTGGCACGAGGTCCGTGGTGAGGTCGACTCGGTCCTGGCGACGATCGAAGTGGAGGTGCCGTGATGCCTGCGTTCATCGAGGAGTGCCGGTACGAATGGAAACGGCTGGGTGTGCCGGATTCGATGGCCGAGGAGATGGCGACGGAATTGGAGTCCGACCTCGCCGAGGCGGAAACCGACGGCATCTCGGCCGCGGAGATCCTCGGCGAGAGCGATCCGCGCCGCTTCGCCGCGACGTGGGCCCGCGAACGCGGCCTCGTCTCCGATCCGCCACCGAAGAAGAGCCGCAAGGGACTCTGGATCGGGCTCGCAGTCGGGTTCGTCCTCGTCTTCGTCGCCCTGCCCGCCCTCGCACTCATCGGCGTCGGCTCAGGCTCGATCTCGGAGGTGCAGTCCCCTGAGACCGTCCGGTCGCTCGTGATCCAGAGCTTCGTCGGGTTCAAGGCCTGTCGCGCCGAGCGGATCGCGCTGCAGGCGGGTCTTGAGGTCCGCAAGGTTCCGAAGAACCGCTGCAACGCAGTGGTCATGGCTCAGAGGCCGTTGCCCGGCACGCTGATCCCGTACCGCCAGAGAAAGCGGACGACGCTGACGCTGCGGCTGCGGGGCTAGACGCTAGAAGCGCTCGTCTTCGGCGACGTCGCCGTTGGCACCGAAACCGGCGACGACCGTCTCCTGCGAGCGCTCGTGCAGCCGCTCGCGACCTCGACGAACCGCGGTGAGGAAACGCTCGAGATTGACCTCGAGGGAGGCGAGCTGGTTGTCGGCCCAGTCCTCCATCTCGAGCTTCATCTCGCGCGCGCTGCGCCGCGCGTCGTCGACGATCTCGTCGGCCTGCCGCTCCGCGATCTTCACGATCTCGGTCTGCGACGCCTCGCGCACCGCCTGTTCCCGCGCCTCGGCGAGCAGCCGGTCGACCTCACGCTTCGCCTCGGCCAGCATCTCCTGCCGCTCCTTGACGATCCAGCGGGCCTGCTTGATCTCCTCCGGAATCGTCGCGCGCATCTGGTCGAGGATGTCGTAGATCTCCTCGCGGTCGATCCGCACCTGGTCGGTGAGCGGAACGGCTTTGGCGTTGTGAACGAGGTCGTCGAGCTTGTCGATCAGAACTAGGACGTCCATTGGCCCCGGAGTGTAGCCCTCCGGGCGGAGGGAGCGGTCAGAAAGGCGGGATCAGCCGGTCAAGACGTCGTAGCCGGGCCACCGCTTCAGCTCGCGGGATGGCTGATCGGACTGGGCGGCCCACAGCTGCAGGCGATAGGCGTCCGCCGCTGACTCGCCTGGCACGTACTCGCCGAGCGGCGGGAAGCCGCGACCTGCCCAGCGGGCCTGGTAGACGCCTGGCGGAAGTCCGATCTCCAACTGCCCGCTGCCTCCCGAGCCCTCGAGCAGCAGTCGACCGCTCGGCAGCTGCAACGTGAACTCGACCATGTGCTCCCACTCGTCGAGGTCGAGCGGCGGCTCGCCGTCGAGCGTCTCGAGCAGGAGCGTTGCAGAGAAGTTCCACTGCAGGGGAAGGAGGAGGTCGACAAGCGCTCCGGCGACACCGACGCTCAGACCGGTCCGGCCGGCGTCGTCCAGCGCCGCGAGGAAGTCGACCGAGCCTGCGGCCGCAGCGTCATAGAGGTAGACCTGGCCGTAGTCGTAGACGAACGACAGCTCTCGCGTCATTCGTCGGGGCGTTCAGGCGTTCCGGGGCGTCCGTTCGGGAAGATTTCGGCCAGCCGGCGGGCCACAGGTGCCGGAACGAGCTCCGAGACGTCGCCGCCAAACGCTGCGATCTCCTTCACGCCGCTCGAGGAGACGAAGCTCACCTGCGGGCTCGCCATCACGTAGACCGTCTCGACCTCAGGCGCGAGGGTCCGGTTGAGTTGGTTCATCTGGAACTCCCACTCGAAGTCCGAGATGACGCGGAGACCCTTGACGATCGCCTTCGCCTCCCACCTGCGTGCGAAGTCGACCACGAGCTCGCGGAAGACATCGATCTCGACGTTGCCGAGGCCGGAGAGGGCGTCGCGGAGGAACTCGACCCGCTCCTCGACCGCGAACGTCGGCTCCTTGTGGTGCGGCGTCCCCACCACGCCGACGACGACCCGGTCGAAGATCCCGGCCGCGCGTGTGATCACGTCGACGTGGCCGTTCGTGACGGGGTCGTAGCTGCCCGGCGCGATCGCCGTGATCACTGAGCTGCCTCGAAGAGGGTGACGCGCGTCTGGCCGTACTTCCGGCTCGTGCGCACGGGCAGCGGCAGCTCGGGCTCGGTGCGCGCCTCGGTCTCGACCACGAGGAGGCCGTCCGCTGTGAGGAGCCGCGGTAGATGGCGCGCGAGGCGTGACTGGATCTCGGTGAGCATGCCGTAGGGAGGGTCGACCAGCACGAGATCGTACTTCGCGCCCGCGGTCGCCTCCTGTGCGATCGTCCGGAGGACGTCGCCGCGGACGACGCGCGCGCCCGTCAGCCGCAGCCGGTCGAGGTTCCGTTCGATCGTTCGCACTGCGTCGGCGTCGTGCTCGACGAAGACGGCGCTCGCGGCTCCGCGAGAGAGGGCTTCGATCCCCATCGCGCCGGAGCCGGCGAAGAGGTCGAGCACCCGCGCATCGTCCACCGGCCCGACGAGGTTGAAGACGTTCTCGCGGACGCGGTCCGAGGTCGGCCGCGTGTCGAGCCCGCGCGGCGCGGCGAGCTTGTGCCCCTTGCGGCTGCCGGCGATGACGCGCATGGGAGGATCGTCGCATGGCGACCTTCTCTCTCGTCCACGGAGCCTGGGGCGGCGGCTGGTTGTGGGATCTACTCTGCGCGGAACTCGAGTCCTGCGGGCATGTCGTCCATGCGCCGGATCTGCCGTGCGAGGACGTCGCCGCGGGTGTCGCGAAGTACGCAGCCGCGGTCCCGCCGGCGGACATCGTCGTCGGGTACTCGCTCGGCGGCCTGACGATTCCCTTCGTCGAGGCGGAAACGCACATCTTCCTCACGGCCCTCGTCGCCGGTACGGGCTGGGAAGGCGTGTTCGTCAGCGGGTTCGGCGACGCGCGCGCCCGCGACGAGCTCGGCCGCTCGTACTACCCCGACCCCGCCGACGCGGCGCGCGAGCTGCAGATCCCGCCCGAGCACGGGCACCTTGCCGCCAAGCTCCGCCGTCAGGCGCCCTACGACGCCACGCCAGAGCGCGTCGAGCGGCCGGTCTACATCGTCTGCACGCGGGACGCCGTCATCCGCCCGGCGTGGCAGCGGCATCTCGCCCGGGACGTCCTCGGCGTCGAGCCGCTCGAGCTCGACTCGGGCCACTCCCCGATGCTCGAGTGCCCGCGGGAGCTCGCACTGCTGCTCGACGCTCTCGTCTAGGCCGCGCGGCGCAGCTCTTCGACCTGCCTGTGCGTCTCGCGATAGATCCGCAGGAGCTGCTCGGAGTCGGCCGGTGGCGCCTTCCGCCTTCCGCGTCGTAGGAGTCTGAGTAGCCTCATGCGAGCGCCTCGGGCTCGACCTCGGCGAAGAGCACCGCGGCGGCGTCCTGCAACGGGCCGGGACCGACTTCAGGCGCCGCGGCCCGTGCCTGCTCGAGCAGCTTGCGGTCGCGGAGGAGATGGGCGAAGCGGAGGTCGGAGAGGCCCGACTGCCGCGTGCCGAGCAGGGCGCCGCCGCCGCGCAGCTCGAGGTCGACCTCCGCGAGCTCGAAGCCGTCGCTCGTCTCGCAGAGCGCCTGCAGTCGCGCGTGCGCGGACTCCGTCAGCTCCTCCTTCGCGCGGGAGACGAGCAGGCAGTACGACTGCTCGGCCCCGCGACCGACGCGGCCGCGGAGCTGGTGCAACTGCGCGAGCCCGAAGCGGTCGGCCTCCTGCACGATCATCACCGTCGCGTTCGCGACGTCGACGCCGACCTCGATCACCGTCGTCGCGACGAGCACGTCGAGCTCGCGCGCCTTGAAGCGGGCCATGAGGTCGCGCCGCTCGGCGGCCTTGAGCCGGCCGTGGAGGCAGCCGACGCGAAACTCGCGCAGCTCGGCCCGTCGCAGTCGCTCGGCCTCCTCCTCCGCGGCGCGGGCGAGCGAGGTCTCGGACGCCTCGATCAGCGGGCAGACGACGTACGCCTGCCGTCCCTCGCGCAGCAGACGCGTCAGCCGCGTGTACGCCTCCGACGCGCGATCCTCGGTGATCCAGCTCGTGATCACAGGCTTGCGCGACGCGGGGGGCTTGGCGATCTCCGAGACCGTGAGGTCGCCGTAGACCGTGAGCGCCAGCGTGCGAGGGATCGGCGTCGCGGTCATATGGAGGACGTGGGGTGCGCGGCCCGCCACCAGGGCCGAGCGCTGTTCGACGCCGAAGCGGTGCTGCTCGTCGACGACCGCGACCGCGAGGTCGCGCAGCTCGACTCCCTCCTGGATCAGCGCGTGCGTCCCCACCACGACGTCGGCGCCGAGCGCCGCCTCCCGCTCGCGCTTGCCTGACGAGCTCGTGAGCAGCGCGCAGCTGACGCCGAGCTCGAGGCAAAGATCCGCGATCGTGAGAAAGTGCTGCTCAGCGAGGGTTTCAGTCGGCGCCATGAGCGCCCCCTGACGGCCGCTCTCGACGGCGCGGAGGAGCGCGTAGAGGGCGACGACCGTCTTGCCCGAGCCGACGTCTCCCTGCAGGAGCCGCTGCATCGGGACGGTGCGCGCGAGGTCACCGTCGATCTCCGCGGATCGCCTGCTCCTGGTACGGCGTGAGCGCGAACGGCAAGGCCTTGCGGTAGCGATGGATGAGGTCGCCGGGCTCGCCGAGCGCCGGCGCGAGCGTCCGCTCCCGCTCGGCCGCGCGCCGCGCGATCCCGATCTGGAGGACGAGCAGCTCCTCGAAGGCGAGCCGCTGCCGTCCCGTTTCGGCCTCGCCGAGGTCGCGTGGCCGGTGCACCGCCGCGAGCGCGTCGCGCTTCAGCGCCAGGCCCTCGCGCTCACGCAGCTCGGCTGGAAGCGGATCGGGGAAATGCGTAGCGAGCGGAAGCGCAGCGTCCACCACGCGCCGCACCGTCGTGGCCGCGATCTCCTCCGCTGCGGGATAGACGGGAGCGAAGTCGGCCGTCGCGCGAGCTTCTTCGCCGATGTCGTAGGAACGGGGCTCGAAGCCGAAGCGGCCGAGCTTGCCGCGCAGGCGGACCTCGGTTCCCGGCTTCAGCCGATCGGCGAGCCAGGGCTGGTTGAACCAGGTGACGCTGATCGTGGCCGTGTCGTCGGCGACGCGCGCGACGATCCGCGTCCGGCGCCGCCCGCGCATCGGGCGCTTCTCGACGTTGAGGACACGGCCGCTGACGACCACCTCCTCACCCTGGCGGAGGGCGGCGATCGCCACCTCGTCGGCAGCGGTCTCGTACCGTCGCGGCCGGTGCTCGAGCACGTCCCGCACGGTCGCGAGCCCGAGCTTCCCGAGCTTCCGTCGGGTCGTCGCGGCGACGCCGGGGAGCGAGTCGAGAGCAGAGCTCGAGTCGCTGCGGCCGCAGAGCGCGCGGCGTCGGCGGCCAGGTCCCGGGCTGGTCCAGGCCTGCAAAGACCGTCTGTCGACGGGTGGCTGTCATCGTCCGCGGCACCGGGCGGACGGGAGTATCCCGCTCGGACCGGACGTCAGAGTCGCAAACGCAGGCGACGGAGGCCTGCGCCTGTGGCAGCGCCGGCCGCCACGAAGAGGAGCCCCGGCGCGAAGACGATGACCGCGAAGCCAAAGGCGTCGGAGAAGCTCACGTCCGAGGGCGCAGTCAAGACCATGTACGGCATCACGCCGACCCAGAACCCGGCGACTCCGGCGAGCATGCCGGCGAAGAAGCGCGAGCCGTGCCGAACGAAAAGCGCGGTGGCGCCGCTCCCGATGAACAACCCGACGCAGGCACCGAGAATCCAGGTGAACGCATCCCCCAGTGCTGCGGCCGTCGGCCCTTCGTCGCTCGCGCGAGGGTAGTAGTGAAGGAACGCCGCGGCGACTGCAACACCGAGCGCCGCGGTCAGCACGGCCGAGAGCACGATTCGGAGGGGATCGGATTGCGGCTGATCGCACGGGTCGTCAGGCGTCATCACGGAACCAGAAGAGCGCGAGCGTCCCCGGGCCGGCGTGCGAGCCGATGACGGCACCGAGGGTGACGACGAGCTCCAGGTCGGCCCGCGGTCGCTGCTCGCGGACCAGCGCCTCGAGCTCGGCGGCCCGCTCCGGTGCGGCGGCGTGCGCGACGCCCAGCCGATACGCCGGCTCGTCCTCCGTCTCGTCTCGAGCGCGGCCGCGAGCTCGGCGAACGCCTTCCGGTCCCCGCGGACGCGCTTCACCGGCTCGACCTCTCCGTCGCGGATCGAGAGGATCGGCTTGACCTGCAGCAGCGTCCCGGCGAACGCGGCCGCCTTGCCGATTCGGCCGCCGCGCTGGAGGAACTCGAGCGTGTCGACGGTGAACAGGAGCCCGCGCTCACGGCGGTACCGCTCGACCAGCCCGTCGATCTCCTCGTCGCTCGTGCCGCGCTCCAGCCGGCGCTGGATCGCGAGCGCGAGCATCGCGATCGAGGCGGAGGCAGTTTCGGTGTCGATCGCGCGCACACGTCCGTCACCGAGCTCGCGCGCCGCCGTCTCCGCGCTCGCGAAGGTGCCGGAGACACGCGCCGAGATGTGGAGCGAGAAGATCCGCTCGTAGCCGCCGAGCTCTTCGTAGCAGGCGAGAAAGTCGCCCGGCGTCGGCTGCGAGGTGGTGGGAAAGACGCTCGAGCCGCGCAGCCTCTCGTAGAACTCCGCCGCGCTGATGTCGACGCCGTCGCGCATGCTCTCGTCGCCGAAGCGGACGTAGAGCGGCACGATGCGCCAGTTCGGGAAGCGGTCGGCGGCGTCGGGCAGGTCGGCGGTCGAGTCGAGAACGATCGCCGTGTTCTCGGCGGTGAGGTTCAACCTGCGACTGCGGCAGCCTGGAGAATGGCCGCCACGATCTCCTCGAGCTCCTGGTCCTTCATGAGGCAAGCGACCGCTCCCGCCTCGACGAGCGCCTCGCGCTCGGCGTCGTCCGCGGACGCCGTCAGCGCGACGACGGCGACACCGGGCACTTCCTCCATGACCTGGGCCGTGGCCTGGATGCCGTCCAGGGCCGGCATGCGGTAGTCCATCAGCATGACGTCAGGCCGGTGTTCTTTCGCCGCCGCCACGGCGGCGATCCCGTCCCCGACCGAGGCGACGATCTCGACGTCGTCCCTCATCCCGAGCAGGAGCTCGAGAGCGTCTCGAAAAACCTCGTTGTCCTCCACGAGCACGATCCGGACTGGCGGCATCCGTCCAACCCTATTCCGCTCCGAGCAAAAGGGAATAGTGCGGCTGGCCGCCTTCGTGCACCTCGACCTCGAGCTCCGGATGAGCCGACTCGAGTCGTTCGACGAGCCCGTCGAGCGGCGGCGGCTCGGCGCCGGTGAGGAGGGTCAGGACGCGCCCGCGGCTCCGCGACCAGCTGCGCGACGACCTCGAACGCGACCTCGGCGAAGTCGTCGCCGCCGGCCACCGGCTCGCCGTCCGCGAGGCCGAGCCAGTCGCCGCACCGGATCGCGCGGCCGTTGAGCTCGACGTCGCGCGAGGCGCGGGTGACCTCTCCCGTTGCGACGGCGGCCGCGGCGGCAGTCATCTCCCCAGCGTTCTCGTCGGCTCCGCGTGTGCCCTCGTAGGCGACGAGCGCGGCGAGCCCGGCGGGAATCGACTCCGTCGGCACGACCGCGACAGGCAGTTGTGCCTGCTCGGCGGCGTGCTCGGCGGCAAGCCGCACGTTCGGGTTGTTCGGCAGGAGGATCGCCTCTTCCGCCTCGAGCTCCTCGAGCGCCGCGACGAGCTCCGCAGTCGACGGGTTCGCGGTCTGCCCGCCGGCGACGACGCGGATCGTCCCGACCGGCTCAGCGAGCGTCTCGAACAGCCGCCGGTTCCCCTCCCCCGCGACGACTGCGACGACTCCGCTCTTCGCGCGCGTAGAGGTGACGAGCGAGAGACGCCGCTCCCGCCGCTCCTGCTGCTCGTGCATGTTGGCGATCTCGACTCCCTCGATCGTGCCCGCGGCCGTGCCGAGCGAGAGCGCGGAGCCGGGGTCGTCGGTGTGGAGGTGCACCTTGATCGCGGTCTCGTCGCCGACCACCACGAGCGAGTCGCCTAGCCGCTCGAGCTGCGCCTCGAGCCCGTCGCGATCGAGCGCCTCGCCCTCGACCACGAAGACGGTGCAGTAGCGGTAACGCGAGGGCTCGAGGTGGATTGCGTCCACGCCGGACGGCGCCTCGGCTGCGGGTGCGGGGGGCAGCGCCTCGCCGGTGACCGCGCCCGCCACGCCGCGCAGGAGCTCGACGAGCCCGGCTCCGCCCGCGTCCACGACCCCCGCTTCCCGCAGGACGTCGAGCTGCTCGGGCGTACGGGCCACGGCCTCCTCCCCGTGCCGCACGAGCTCGACGAGCAGGTCGCCGAGCGGCTCGGGCTCGGCCGCGCGCCGTTCCGCCTCTTCCGCGAGCTCGCGGATGACCGAGAGCATCGTCCCCTCGACCGGCCGCCCCACTGCCCGGTAGGCGGCGTCGGAGGCTCCGCGCAGTGCCCGGGCGGTCAGGGCGGGGTCGATCCCGTTCGCCGACTCGGCGAGCACGTCGACGACGCCTCGCACCATCTGGGAGAGGATGACGCCCGAGTTGCCGCGCGCCCCCATCAGCGCCGCCCGTGCGACCGCGTGCGCGAGCGCCGGACGGTCGCCGGGCTTGGCCGAGGCGACCCCGTCCGCGACCGCCCGCACGGTCAGCGTGAGGTTCGTGCCGGTGTCCCCGTCGGGGACGGGATAGACGTTGAGGTCGTCGATGCGGCCGCGGCTCGTCTCGAGCGAGGCGAGCGCCGCGCCGACGAGGCCGCGGACCAGCTCGAGATCGCCCTGCGCGCTCACTTCCCGCCGGTTCGCACGTCGTCGACGTGCACCTCGACCGCGCGCACCGGCAGCCCGGTCAGCCGCTCGACCTCGTACGCGACGCGGTTGCCGACGCTCGAGGCGACCTCGGCGAGGTTGAGGCCGTACTCGACGACGACGTGGAGGTCGACGGCCACCTCGCCGCCGTCGCGGCGGATCTCGATGCCGCGCGGCCGTCCGCGGGCGCGCGCGAGCTGCCCGCGCAGCGAGCCCTTCATCCCGACGACTCCGTAGCACTCGAGCGCCGTCTCCGCGACGATCTGCGCGATCGCCTCGCTCGAGATCGTGATCCGCCCGAGGCGCGAGGAAACCGCTTGTCCAGCCTCCATCTTTCGGTTGGACCGACTACCTCGGCGCGCGGTTGCGAGCAGAATCCCCGCATGAGCGACGACAACATCTGGACCGACGAGTGGGACGAGGGCGAGGACTGGTCGGGCGGCGGCTCGAAGTCAAAGCGCTTGCCGCGCACCGAGCGGCTCGGAGCCACGGTCTATGAGCTCGGGCCGGGCAACTTCGTCGTGTACCACTTTCATCACGCGGCCGATGAGCTGCTCGTCGTCCTCGACGGGGAGATGACGCTGAAGACGGAGGACGGCGAGCGACTCGTGCGACGCGGCGAGGTCGTGATGTTCCCGATCGGTCCGCCGGGAGCGCACGGCTTCCGCAACGACGGCGACGGGAAGTGCCGCTATCTCGTGGCTTCCACGCGCCAGGCCCCCGAGGTCGCCGAGTACCCCGAGCTCGGTCAGATCACCGCGCAAGCGCCGACCGCTTCGCAGACCGGCGAGCGGCTCTGGCTCGTCTACGACGTCCCGAAGGACGAATAGCAGGCGCCTAGGAGGGTTTGGCGGAAGGCCGCTCGTCGTCGGCGTGCGATGGTCGTTCGCTGACAAGGACGCAGGGAGCTTGAATAGCAGCGCTATTCGAGCGACCGAGGACGCAGCTCAGCGGGCGAGCAGCGTGCGCCGACGGCTCAGCCTGGCTTTCGCCAAACCCTCCTAAAGCGCCTTCTGGACCTTGCCGGCCTTGAGGCAGCGCGTGCAGACGTACGCGCGCGTCGCCTTGCCCGCGAGCAGGACGCGGACGCGCTGAAGGTTCGGCTCGAAGCGCCGCTTCGTAGCCACCATCGAATGGCTCCGGTGGTGACCGAACCCGGGCTTCTTCCCGCAGACTGCGCAGACCTTCGACATCGGCGGCCCAGAATAGCCGACGCTGCATAGCCGCTATCCGGCTCTGGCCTGCTTTCGCACCTGCGAGAAGAGGTCGGCCATCTCGAGCGCGGCGCGGGCGGCATCGGCGCCCTTGTCGACGCGCGCCTCTGCCTGCTCGGCCGTGTCCACGGTGAGGACGCCGAAGGCGACGGGCACACCGGTCTCGAGACCGGCGAGCTGGAGACCCGAGGCCGCTTCGCCCGCGACGTACTCGAAGTGGGCCGTCTCGCCGCGCACCACGCAGCCGAGCGCGATCACGCACGAGTAGCGGCGTGTCTTCGCGAGCGCCATCGCGCCGATGGGGAGCTCGAACGCGCCGGGTACCGGCATCACCGTGATCCGCTCCTCGGCGACGCCCGCCGCCGCAAGCGCCTCGAGCGCCGACTCCAAGAGCCGGTTCGAGATCTCGCCGTTGAAGCGGGAGACGACGATGCCGACGGTGCGGTCCGCGCCCGACGGCGAGCCCTCGAGGACGGCGACCCCGTCGGGGATGTCGACCTCGCCGGGCACATGCCCGATCGGCACGGCCTCCGGCTCTTCCTCCGCTTCCGCCTCCTCCGGCTCCGGCTCGGGCTGGGCGACCGAGGCCTGGGCCTTTGGCTCTGGCTCTGGCTCTGCCTCTGCCTCTGCCTCCGCCTCCGGCTCCTCCTCGTGCGGCTGCGGCCACGCGAGCGGCTCCGGCTCCGCGACCGTCGCCTCCGGCTCCTGCACGTCCTCCTGCTCCTCGGTAGCCCGCGGCGCCTCGCCCGGCCAGAACCCTTCAGTCGCGCTCATTCGCCCTCCGACTCGAACTTGAGACCCTGGTGGTGCAACTTGTGCCCGAGCTTATCCCGCTTGGCGGCCAGATAGCGAACGTTTTCCGGATGGGGCGGCATCTCGATCGGCACCTGCTCGGTCACCTTGAGGCCGTACGCCTCGACGCCGGACACCTTCTTCGGGTTGTTGGTGAGGAGTCGCATGGTGGTGATCCCGAGGTCGGCGAGGATCTGGTTGCCGATTCCCCACTCCCGCTCGTCGGCGGCGAAGCCGAGCGCGAGGTTGGCCTCGACGGTGTCGAGCCCCTGCTCCTGCAGCTCGTACGCCCTGAGCTTGTTGAGCAGGCCGATGCCGCGCCCCTCCTGCGCCATGTACAGCAGCACGCCACTGCCCTCGGCCGCGATCGCGGCGAGCGCGGCCTCGAGTTGCTCGCCGCAGTCGCAGCGAAGCGAATGGAAGACGTCGCCGGTCAGGCACTCGGAATGGACGCGGACGAGCACGTCGTCGCCCACCTCGCCCAGCACGAGCGCGAGGTGGTCGCGACCCGTGAGCGTCTCGCGGAAGGCGGTGGCGGTGAAAAGGCCGAACTCCGTCGGCAGCTGCACCGAGACGACGCGCTCGACGAGCTTCTCCGTCCGGCGCCGGTACTCGATCAGGTCGGCGACGGTGATCATCCGCAGACCGTGCCGCTCGCAGTACGGCACGAGGTCCGGGACTCGGGCCATCGTCCCGTCCTCGTTCATGATCTCGCAGACGACGCCGGACGGGTCGAGGCCGGCGAGCCGGGCGAGGTCGACGGCCGCCTCGGTCTGGCCGGCGCGGACGAGAACGCCGCCGTCCCGGGCGCGGAGCGGGAAGACGTGTCCGGGCTGGACGAGGTCGTGCGGCGTCGACGCCGGGTCGATCGCGACGTGGATCGTGTGCGCGCGGTCGGCCGCCGAGATTCCGGTCGTTACGCCTTCGCGGGCTTCCACCGAGACCGTGAAGGCGGTGCCGAGGCGCGCCTCGTTCCGCTGGGTCATGGGCGGCAGGCCGAGCTGCTCGCAACGCTCGCCGGTGAGGCAGAGGCAGATCAGCCCGCGCGCGTGCGTCGCCATGAAGTTGACGGCCTCCGGCGTCGCGAACCGCGCCGCGCAGACGAGATCGCCCTCGTTCTCGCGCTCTGGGATCGTCGACGACGACGACCATCTTCCCGTTGCGGATGTCCTCGACGGCCTCCTCGATCGTGGCGAAGGGCGTGACGGCCGAGCTCACGGCAGCCTCCCCGCGACGAGGCGCTCGACGACCTTCCCGAGCACGTCGGCCTCGAGGTTGACCTCGTCGCCCGGCTCGAGCCGGCCGAGGGTCGTCACCGCGAGCGTGTGCGGGATCAGCGCGACCTCGAAGCCCTCGTCGTCGAACGCGGCGATCGTGAGCGAGACGCCGTCGACCGCGATCGAGCCCTTCTCGATGCAGTAGCGGACGACGCTCTCGGGGGCGTCGACCCAGACGCGGAGGCCGTCTCCTTCGGATGCGACGGAGCGGACGCGGCCCACCGCGTCGACGTGGCCCTGCACGACATGTCCGCCGAGCTGGTCGCCGACGCGGAGCGACGGTTCGAGGTTCACCTCGCCGCCGGGCCGGAGTCGTCCGAGCGCGGTGCGCGACAGGGTCTCGGGAACGACATCGAACGCGAGCCGCCCTTCCGCCGTCTCCACGAGGGTGAGGCAGACGCCCGCGACGGCGACGGAGTCGCCGACCGCCGCGCCGGCCGCGGTCTCGGGCGCCGCGACGACGAGCCGGGAGCCGTCGAAGGCCTCCACCGTGCCGAGCTCGCGGACGATGCCCGTGAACATCCGACAAAGGTTACGGCTCGTGCAGGTACGCCTCCAACAGCACGTCCTCTCCCGAGGGCTCCGTGCGGAGGTGGAGGAGCTCGAGCGGTGTCTCGAGGTCGCCGAGGACACGCGGCCCGTCCCCGGCCAGGACGGGCGCGACGAAGAGGAGCAACTTGTCGACGAGACCGGCGGCGAGAAACGCCGTGGCGAGGGTCGGCCCGCCCTCCAGCAGCAACGATTTGACGCCCTCCGCCGCGAGCGCGCGCAGCTCCTCGTCGAGCGAGCCGATGCGCAGCTCGAGCTGCGACCCTTCCGGGAGCGGACCGCGACCGAAGGCGAGTCGCCGAGGCTGCCTGGCGGCCCCCACCTCGCGCGCGTCGAGGCGCGGTGCGTCGGCCCGCACTGTCCCCATTCCGACCGCCACCGCGTCCGAAGCCGCGCGGAGCTCGTGCACCCTACGCCGCGACTCTTCGCCCGACACCCAGCGCCGGCCGGGAACGGAGACGCGCCCGTCGAGGGTGATCGCCGCCTTGTAGGTGACGAACGGACGGCCGAGCGACTTCCAGACGCGCCACGCCTCGTTCTGGCGACGGGCGGCGAGGTCGTCGAGGACTTCGACCTCGATTCCCGCGGCGCGGATCCGCTCGATGCCGCGACCGTCGACGACCGGGTTGGGATCGCGGGCACCCACGACGACGCGCACGAGGCCGGCTGCGACGACCGCGTCGGCGCAGGGAGGCGTGCGCCCGTGGTGCGAGCACGGCTCGAGCGTGACGTAGAGGATCGCACCGCGCGCCGCGTCTCCGGCCTGCTCGAGCGCGATCGACCTCGGCGTGGCGGACTCCCTCGTACTCGTACCAGCCCTCCCCCACGACCTCGCCGTCGCGCACGACGACGGCGCCGACGAGGGGATGGTCACCGGTCTTGCCACGCCCGCGCTCGGCGAGCTCGAGCGCCCGCTCGTATTGGCTCACGCGAGGTCCTGGGCGAGGCTCTGGTAGGCGCCCGCCGGGTCCTCGCGGCCGAAGACCGCCGAGCCGGCGACGAGCAGCGCCGCGCCGGCGGCGTGTGCGGGGCCGATGGTCTCGGCGTCGATCCCGCCGTCGACCTGGACGAAGACGCGCTCGGGCAGCGCCGCACGCAGGCGTCCGATCCGGTCGACCGCTTCCGGCATGAACTTCTGGCCGCTGTAGCCGGGATGGATGCTCATGCAGAGGACGAGGTCGGCGTCCGCCGCGACGGCGGCGACGTCCTCGGGCTCGCTCTCGGGGTTGAAGGCGACGCCCGCCTGCAGGCCGTGTTCCCGGGCGGCGGCGATCGTCGCGGGCACGTCGTCCACGACCTCGTAGTGGAAGGTGACGCTGTCGCCGCCCGCGCGGGCGATCTGCGGGAAGTGGCGCAGCGGGTTGTCGACCATCAGGTGGCAGTCGAGCACCCCGCCGGCCTCGTGCACGAGCGGCGCGATCGACTCGAGAACGACGGGCCCGATCGTCACCGGCTCGACGAAGTGGCCGTCGCCGACGTCGAAGTGGAGGATGCGACACCCGGCGCGCAGGAGCACGTCGATCTGCTCCCCGAGGCGTGCGAAGTCCGCCGCGTAGAGCGACGGCTCGACCTCGACCTTCCTGACCCACTCCTGCCACGCCATGTAGCGATCGTACGCAGTCCCGACGAGATGCAGCCATACCTCGATTGGCCACGGCCGGAACCTGGTTCCGGCCGTGTTGGGAAGCGAAAGGTCAGTCGCGGGCGAGGCGCGCGACGAAGAAGCCGCTCGTGCCGTGAACGTGCGGGAGCGTGAGGAGGAACTCCGGGCGCGACGGATGCGCGAACGGCGGCCACTCCTCCCCGAGCGGCAGGACGCGCAGGCCGCTCGCGTCGACGACGGCCTCGCACTCGCCCGGATTCAGGGTGCAGACGGAGTAGAGGATCGTGCCGCCGGGGCGCACGCGCTCGGCGGCGGAGCGGAGGAGCGCGAGCTGGAGGTCCGGCAGCGGTGTCGCGCGCCAGCGGAGGTCGGGCCGCTGCGCGAGCACGCCGAGACCTGAGCACGGCGCGTCGACGAGCGCGCGGTCGAAGCCGTCGAGTTCCGGCGGCAGCGCCGTGCCGTCCGCCTCGACGACCGTGACGTCGGCGCGCCCCATCCTCGCCAGGTTCTCCCGCAGCTCGCGCGCGCGTGCCGGATCGATCTCGACCGCCGTGACCTCGCCGCGCAGCTGCCCGGTCTTGCCGCCGGGAGCGGCACAGAGGTCGAGCACGCGCTCGCCCTCCTGCGAGCCGACACAGAGGCCCGCGAGCTGCGAGCCGCGGCTCTGCGGCCAGATCCTCCCCTCTGCGACGAGCGCCTCGTCCACGCGCTCCACGCGGTACGCGCCGGGCACGTCGGTCTCCTCCGCGCCGGACGGAGGATCGCCGCGCACGAGCCGGACAACGGTCTCGAGCGGCTCGTTCATCGCCCGCATCAGAGCGAGCGCGCCATCGTCCCCGAGCACCCGCACGAAGACCTCGTGGACCCAGTCGGGGTACGACTCCTTCAGCGGGCCGTCCGGGAGCGACTCGAGGAGCGGCCGGATCCCGTCGGAGAGCCGCCGCATCACCGCGTTCGTGAACGGAACCGCCCGCTCGAGCCGGGCACGGCGGACGAGCTCGACCGACTCGTTGACGGCCGCATGCGCCGCGGTATCGCTGTAGCCGAGCTGGTAGGCGCCGAGCCGCAGCGCGGCGCGCACGGGCGGATCGAGCTTCCGCACCGGCCGCCGTCCGAGCGTCCCGATCGCGTGGTCGAGCGTCCGCACCCGCTGCACGGAGCCGTACGCAAGCCGCTGCGCGAACGCCCGCTCGCGCTCGTCGAGCCCCTCGGCGGCGCTCCGGAACGCGCGGTCGGCGTACGCCTCCTGCTCGAACACGCGCAGCAGCACCTCGTACGCGGCACGCCGCGCGGGGCTAACGGCGGCCACGGAGGTACGCGTCGTACGCCATGCGGCGGCCGCCGGCGGGCTGCACCTCGACCGGCTCGAACGAGCCGTCGTCCCCCACCTGGGCCCGCCAGACGAGCAGGTCGCCGAGACGGGCGCCGATGTGCGGCGAGAGCGCCCGAACGCGATTGACGAGCTCCTGCGCCGGAGCGTCTGGGTCGAGCTCACGGTCCTCGGGCCCGATCTTCTCCGCGTACGTCGCGCCCTCCTCGGGCTGCGGCTCGAAGCGAGGCTCGTCCTGCGCGAGCACATCGGTCAGAAGCTCCGCAGCGACCTCGGCCGCGCGCGCGTAGACGGCGCCGGCGTCGTCGTCCGGGGCGATCGGGAAGGCGCGCTGCGCGGCGACCGGCCCGGCGTCGAGCGCCTCGATCGTGCGGTGGATCGTCACGCCGGTCTCCTCGTCCCCGGCCATCAGCGCGCGCTCGACCGGCGCCGCGCCCCGCCAGCGCGGCAGCAGCGAGGGATGGACGTTGAGCCAGAGCGCGCGCTCGAGCAGCTCGTTCGGGATCAGGAGGCCGTAGGCGCAGACGACGACCGTGTGCGCCGCGATCCCGACCGACGAGTCGAGCCTCGCCGGCTGTTCGAACGGGATGCCGAGGCGCTCGGCCGCCTGCTTCGCCGGCGGAGCCGCCACTTTGCGGCCACGCCCTCGCGGCTTGTCCGGGCGCGTGAACAGCTGCACGACGTCGTGCTCCGCCGCGAGCCGCTCGAGCACGTCGGCCCCGAACTCCCCGGTCGCGGCGACCGCGATCCGCCGGGCCATGCTCAGCCGATGACGATGCGCGGGCGCAGGCTTGCGAGCGCCTCGCGCCTCGCCTCGGGCGTCGTCCGGTCGAGGATCAGGACGCCGTCGAGATGGTCGGCCTCGTGCTGGGCCACGCGCGAGTACGGCTCCTCGAGCTCGTACCGAACCTCGGCTCCGTGCTCGTTCCGGCCCTCGATCGCAATCGTCGCCGGCCGCTCGACCGGGAGGAGAACGCCCTGGATCGAGAGGCAGCCCTCGTCCTCGAGAGTCTTCACCTCGCCGCGCTCCACGATCTCCGGGTTTGCGAGCGCGACGGTCTCGTCCTCGGAGACCTGGAAGACGAACAGCCGCTGCAGCACGCCGACCTGGGTCGCCGCGAGGCCGATCCCGTTGGCGTCGACCATGAGCTGCTTCATCCGCTCGACGAGGCGCCGCAGGTCGTCGTCGAACTCCTCGACCGGGCGGGCGGCCATCTTCAGCGCCGTGTCCGGGTACTGGCGGATCTGCGCGAGCGCCAACCGTCGTCGCGCCTGCTGCTCGGGGTCGAGCTCCTCGTCCTTGACCTGTCCCTCGATACCTCCGCCATTCCGTCCAGCCGGGACTGTACCCTCGCGGAAGTGGATCCCAGGACGCTGAAGGAGGTCATGGGCCAGGGCGCGACGCGGCCGGAGACGCCGCAGCGAGCGCCGTGAGCGCGAGCAGCTCGAAGCGGATCTCGAGTCGAGCCCGGTGCGCGGGATGCCGCTCCGGCAGCGGCTGCGCAACTTCCGTTCCAGCCCCGAGTCGGGAGTGCGGGCGCTCGGCGGGCCGACGGCCTGGATGCGCCGCCTGCGCGCGATCGAGGACGCCGTCGAGCAGCACGAGCACCAGCTCGGCGAGAGCTGGCGGCTGACTCGCCGAGGAGCTCGAGGATCCGGCGGAGTTCGCGGCGGCGTGGCAGGAGCTCGCGGGCAACTGGAGCTTCGCGCAGGTGAACGAGCTGATCGAGCGGCACAACCGGAACTTCCCCGCCGAGGCCCGGCTGGCGATGGATCCGCGCACCCGCGACTTCGTCCGCATCAACGGCCGCTCGTACCTGCGCGAGCCGCTCGACGCTCGCTGGATCCTCGACCGCTTCCCGGCCGACCGCGAGGCGGCGCTGCCTTCCTAGTTGCGGCTCTCGCGGTGCTGCGCGGCGCCTTCGACCTCGTGCATCCACGGCTCGCGGCGCTTGATCCAGATCTCGGCCTCCGGCCGTAGCTCGAACGGCGCGTCGTCGAGCGAGCCGAGCTGGAGCTCGACGCCTCCCCACTCCTCGTCGATGAGGAACAGGCGCGAGCCGCAGCGCGGGCAGAAGCTGTCGTTGTCATAGGTCGCGTACTCGCCGGTGACTTCGAACGCCTCGAGCGGCCACTGTCCGTAGATCGTGTAGGTGCTGCCCGACCGCTTCCGGCAGTCGGCGCAGTGGCAGCGTCCGACGTGGGAAGGCTCGCCGCGGACCGTGTAGCGGACGGCGCCGCACACACAGCCACCGCTACGGGTTCTCTCCTCCATGCCGCGGAAAGCTAGACGCTCTGGGGATCGACGTCGACGACCGCCGCGAGGCCGGCGCGACGCATCGCGGGCGCGGCGGCCGCGAGCAGCGCCGCCGCGCGGGAGGCGAGCGCGCGTGGGCGATCGGTCTTGCCGACGAGCTGAGCGCGGTGGCGGCCGCGCAGCCTCAGCAGCGGCGCAGGGCCGAGCAGCTCGAACTCGGACAGCCCCGCTTTCAGCTCCTCGAGAGCGCGGGTCGCGTCGGCGAGCTCCGGCCCGGAGACGAGCACGCGGACGAGGTGCCGGAACGGCGGGTACCCGAGCGCGCGACGGCGCTCGAGCTCACCGGCGAGGAAGCCGGCGACGTCGTGGCGCGCCGCGTGCTCCACGGCGCGCGACTCCGGCTGGAACGTCTGGATGAGGACGCGTCCTGGCGCGTCGCGGCCGCTGCGGCCCGCGAGCTGGGTGAGGAGCTGGAACGTCCGCTCCTCCGCTCGGAAGTCGGGCAGGCCGAGGCCGGTGTCGGCGTCCACCACGGCCGCGAGCTCGACGCCGGCGAAGTGGTGCCCTTTCGCGACCATCTGCGTGCCGACGAGAACGGCGCGATCGGCGCGCGCGAACCGCTCGAGCGCGTCGCGCAGCTGCTCGGGCTTCGCGACCGCATCGGCGTCGAGCCGGATCCGCTCCAGCTCGGGGACGTGCTTCTCGAGCTCCCGCTCGAGCCGCTGCGTGCCCGCGCCGATGCGCGCGAGCTCGGGCGAGCCGCAATCCGGGCACGTCTCGCCGGCGGGCTCGCGGGTGCCGCAGTGGTGGCAGCGAAGCGTCCCATCCCCATGGAGCGTGAAGGCGACGTCGCAGTTCGGGCAGCGGCGGGTCGCGCCGCAGGCGCGGCAGTGGAGAGCGGGCGCGACACCGCGGCGGTTGAGGAGCAGGATCCCCTTCCCGCCTCCCTCGGCAAGGCGACCCAGCTCGGCGAGGAGCGGCGAAGAGAGCGGGTAGCCCGTCTCGTGCCGCAGGTCGACGACGCGAACCGTGGGCAGCGGCGCCGCGATCCGGCCGCCGAGCTCGAGCCGCTCGAGCGCGTGCCATGACTCCGGCCGCGGCGTCGCCGAGCCGAAGATCGCCACGGCCCCCTCGAGCGCGGCGCGCTTGGCGGCGACGGTGCGGGCGTCGTAGCGCGGATCCGACTCCTGCTTGTACGAGGCGTCGTGCTCCTCGTCGACACAGATCACGCCGAGCGACGGGAGCGGCGCGAACACTGCCGAGCGCGCGCCGACCACGACACTGGCCTCCCCCGCGACGATCCGCTCGCGCTCGTCCCGCCGCTCGGCCTCCGAGAGGCCGGAGTGGAGAAGCGCGACGCGGTCGCCGAAGCGCGCGCGGAAGCGGCCGAGCGTCTGCGGCGTGAGCGCGATCTCGGGCACGAGGACGATCGCGCCGCGGCCCGCGGCGAGCGCGGCGTCGCACGCTCGGATGTAGACCTCGGTCTTGCCGCTGCCGGTCGCGCCGGAGAGGAGGACGTTGCCGCCGCCGCTCCCCAGCAGAGCTTCGATCTGCGACAGCGCGCGTTCCTGGGACTCGGAGAGACGGGCGGGCGCGGGCTCTGCAGCGAGAGCCGAGGTCGCAGCCACCTCCCGCCGCTCGCCACGCCGCTTCGCCTGCTGCGGCGCGATGAGCGCGAGCGCGCGGGCGGGCGTCGAGCCGTAGTAGTCCGCGAGCCAGAGCGCGAGGTCCACGAGCGCCGGCGGGAGCGTCTCGAGCACGCGCTCGGCCGCGACCGGCTCGACGTCGGGCGGCGCCTCGGCGTCGGCGTCGACGACCACCCCACGACGCCGGGCGTTGCCGAAGCGGATCGCGAGAACGGCCCCCTTCCCCACCTCGTCCCCGATCTCGTACGTGAACGGCCGCGCGAGCGAGCGGGCGCTGACGATCGGGTAGACGGAGGCGAGGCGAGACACGGGCAGCGAGCGTAGCCGCGGCCGCTGGTCGGAACTCACCGGGCGTGGAGCGTATGATCGTTCAAACCCCAAAGGGAGGCTGTAGTGGCAGTTGTCTACATCCAGGAGTTCCCCATCGCAGATCGCTCGACGACGAACTACGACTTCGTGGCGGAGAAGATCGGCGACGGCCCGTTCCAGGGGCTGATCGCGCACACGGCAGGATTCGACGACGAAGCGGGCGTGTTCCGGATCCTCGACGTGTGGCAGTCCCGCGAGGACGCCGACCGATTCCTCGCCGAGAAGGTCCAACCGCTGGTCGAGCAGGGCCCGCAGGCGTTTCCGAATCCCGACAGCTTCACGGAGCCGACTCGGGACGGCTTCTACGACCTGCATCACGAAGTGCACTAGGAGTCGGGCGCACACCGCCTCTTCGCCCTCTCGGGATGATGCCGCGGAGGGCCGAAACGCGGACGATGGTCGCGCGAAAGCGATCCAAGGAGGAAGGAATGACCGACCAGGAGACCGCGCTCGGCCCAGTCGACTACCTCATCGTCGAATGGCCGGCCGGCACGCAGCCCAACGGCGAGGGGCTCAAGGAGCTCGCCAACCTGACGGACCGCGGCCTCATCCGCGTGCTCGATCTCGTCTTCGTGACGAAGGGAGAGGACGGCGCGGTGGCCGGGCTCGTGCTCGCGGACATCGACTCCGACGGCGACCTCGACCTCATGGAGTTCGAAGGGGCGTCGTCCGGACTGCTCGGCCAGGACGACTACGACGATGCGGGCGCCGTGCTCGAGCCGGGCGCCTCGGCCGCGATCCTGCTCTACGAGAACCGCTGGGCCCGGCCGTTCGCCGAGGCCGTCAGCGCGAGCGGCGCGCAGCTCGTCGCAAGGGGTGGCATCCCCGCGCCCGACCTGCACGAGGCGTCAGAGTCACTCGAGTCCGCGAACGCGTAGAGAGGAGTCAGATATGCCATTGCTCCGAGGAGTCGCCCGCGTAGCCGTGATCTCGGGAACCGCGACCGCGGTCTCGAACCGCGTCTCGCGCCGGCAGGCGAATCGCTGGTCCCAGGAGGACCAGGGCCAGTACCAGGAGCCCGCCCCTATGGCGGCGGAGCCCGCACCCGACCCGCTCGAGCAGCTCAAGCAGCTCGGTGAGCTGAAGACGGCCGGCGTCCTCACGGACGCCGAGTTCGAGGCCCAGAAGGCCAAGATTCTCGCAGGCGTCTGACGAGACACGACTAGGCGACCGTCCGGCCGCGGAGCAACGCGATCGCGGCCGGGCGGCCGCAGCGTGGCGTGCCCAAGGTCGCTGGCGGGCCAGAACTACCGGTACCCCTGGGCGTGGCCGTATTCCTGTGCGACGTAGAGCGGCACGGCTCTCGACCACGCCTCCTCCACGAGGTCTCGCATCTCGTCGGAGTCGATCGCTTCGAGGCGAACGTGGATCCAGTTGAACCGCATGTCACTCTGCCCCGGCAGCTGGAACTTGTGCGGCTCCGCCTCGACGGCGGCCTGTCGCATCTCCTTCGGGAAGCCACAGCCCATTCGCTCGCCGTCCTTGGATAGCGCGAGCCACACGATCTGGCCGACCCGGAACTTGATCTGACCGCGCACGAACACCTCGTAGCTGCGAGGAAGCGTCTGCGCAATCGCACGGATCTCGTCAGGGGTGACCACCGCGCCTTGAACCGAGGATAGGTGGTAGCGCACTCGCTGGCCAGCGTCCGGGAATGACCCCCGAACGGGCGTGTATCAGCTGAGGTCCGACCTATCGTGAGCGCCGTGGCGAAGCGGCGGTCGAGGGCACCTCGGGGAAGGCCAGTGCGTCCGTGCGTGTGGGGTACGCCCTGGTCGGTCTTGCGCTCGCGGTCGCTGCCGTGGGCGGCGTCTTCCCTCACGGCGCGCAGTCGGTGATCGCCGCGATTCTTGTGTGGGCGGGGATGACGCTTGTTGGCCGGGCGCATCGCTGGAAGCTCAGACGCCCGAGACCTCGCGACGTCTGGCGCGACGCGGCCGCGAGTTCGTCCGTTGAAGCCTGGCGAGACCTACCAGGATGCAGTCAAGTTGGCGCTCGTCCCAAATGTGCCGCTGGCTGAGGTCTGGTGCCAGCGGCTTCGGCAGAACGGGATCGAGGCGTTCTACAAGGGGTCATCGCCCTTCGGAGGTGAAGGAGTAGGAATCGCCGACTTGAACCCGGCGCTTCCAGCGGAGGTCTGGGTTGGCGAGAACGATGCCACGGGGCGCGTCAGCTGTTTCCCGAGCTTCGCTGAAGGAAGCCACGGGACGGACAGTCGTCTGGGCCAGCGTTCGCGAGTGTCACCCGACGCGAGGGCGTCGAGACGCTGCGACAGGTGAAACCGTCGTGCGCATCACGCAATGGTTCTTGCCCTTGGGCCGGTCGTAGCTGAAGCCGGTCTGCTCATAGAGGCTGCGCGTGGTGTTGTAGAGAAACTTGGCCGAGATCTTCTTGCCCTGCGTGTCCTGCGGATAGCCCTCCACCACGCCACCGCCGGCCTTCGCGATCAGGTCTATGGCACCACGAAGCGCCACACCTGCGACGCCTTTCCGTCGATAGTCCCTGTCGACGAAGATGCACGTGAGGCGATAGTCGGGAAGCTCCTCCGTGCGGTTCGCCTCGTAGTCCTTCCGGTGGTGGATGTTCGGGAGTTCCTCCGGAGAGCCGTACTGGCACCAGGCCACCGCGTCGTCGCCGTCGAAGACCAGGGCCGCATGAGCGTTCCCCTCGCGAACGAGACGCTCCTTCCAGGGGCGGCCCATTTCGCCCTCGGGCCTGCCCTCTCGCGAATGGAACCACGTGCACCAGCAGCCGCCGAACCCACACCCGTTGTGCTTATCGACCAGGCGCGCGAAGGCATCCCACGTCGAGGCATCGAGCGCCCTGACCTCGTACTCGCTCATCGCACCTCCCGTTCACCAGGCCTGCGCAGCTAACGAGCGAGGAGTCTACGCGCGTCCTGCGGGGCATGAGCGAGCGTCTTTCCCACGTCTCGGTAGTCGGGTATTCGCTCTGCTCCGATGTCGCCGGCGCAACGCCTGGATACGGTTACCGAATGAAACCTTTCAACCTCAAGAGCGACGAGTGGGACGGGACGAGGGACCGCGAGGGCTGGCGCATCAGGGCGCGCTTGTCGGCCAACGCATCGGCGGCGAGCTAATCGGCGCAACCATGTCCGAGGTCGAGCCTGGCAACAGGCTCTGGCCGTATCACGCGCATTACCTGAACGAGGAATGGGTGATCGTGCTCCGCGGCGAGCCGACGCTCCGCACGCCCGAAGGCGAGCAGGTGCTGAAGGAAGGCGATGTCGTCTGCTGTCCGCGAGGCAAGGAGGGTGCGCATCAGATCATCAACCGAACGGACTCGCCCGTTCGCGTTCTGATGCTCTCCTCGATGATCCGCGGCGAGATCATCGAGTACCTCGACACCGGAAAGATCCTCGCCAAGGACGCCGCGGACGAAGACATCATGTTCGCCCGGCCGGGGCCAGCCGCCGAGTACTGGGAAGGCGAGGACTAGCTCCGGACGACGAACGACTCTGCAATCACGCTCGAGGGCTCTCGTCTGGGCCGGTGTTCCGGAATGACTCCCGACGGGGTGCGCTAAGGACGGTCAGATGAACCGGCGACGGTTGAGCATGCCGGAGGCGCGCCGACGTATCAGCGGAACCGCTGATGCCATGGCCGTCTCTGCGAGTGACGATGGCGGTGAGGAAGGAGGCCATTGTGGCCGTGCCAGTCACTCCACCTCAGCGACACCGGTTCTCGCTCCCGGAGGATCTCGGGACGGCGCGTAGCAACGCAGTCGCTGCTGATGGTGGCCGCCACGGCAGTCGCGGCTGTCGTCGCCGGGATCGTCGGAACATTCCTGGGGTTCGTTGTCTTCGATCTCAAGGAGCAAGCGTTGCTCACCGAGGCCGGCGTGTGGGGCTACGTTGCAGCTGTCCTTCTGCTCGCGCTAATGGTGCTGCCCGCCGTAACGGGGATCGCGCTCGGCGTCCGTGCGCGTCGCCTTGGTGAGCATCGCAGAGGAACCACAGGGATCATCGTGAACGCCGTGGTTGCCACGTATCTCGTCTTCACGGTCGCCGCCACCCTCCTGTTCGGCTGACGCTCCGTTTATCCGCTTCCTCCGGCGCCACGCCCACTCGGCTGGGCGAGCCTCCTCTCGCCTGAGCGGGCTAGACGCCGGCCGCGGTGACGACGAAGTCGGTCGCGAAGCCGAGCAGGATCCCGGCCACGAGGAGCCAGGAGATGAGCACCGGATGGCCGTACTTGCGGTTGACCGCGAACAGCTCCCGCACGACGTAGAGGATCGAGCCGCCGGCAACGGTGAAGAAGACGACCGAGACGCCGTCGCTCGCCCACGCCTGCCCGAGGACGGTGCCGAAGAACGTGGGAGCGCCTCCGATCACGCCGAGGAGGCCGAGCAGCCGCCAGCTCGGGACGATTCCGGCGCCGGTCAGCGGGCCGCAGATGCCGAATCCCTCGGTCGCGTTGTGCAGGCCGAAGCCGATGATCAGCGTCACCGCCAGCCCGATCTCGCTTGCCGCGGCGGCCTGCCCGATCGCGAGGCCTTCGGCGAAGTTGTGGACGCCGATCCCGATCGCGATCAGGAAAGCGAGCCGGATCGCAGGATTCGTCAGGTCGAGCCGCCGCCGCTCGACGAACTCGTCGACAGCCGCGGCGCCCGGCCCTACGAGCGTCGTCGAGCGGCGATCGGCGCGGTTCTTCATCCACGCGTCGTAGTAGACGAGGCTCATCAGCCCGCCGATGAAGCCGGCCGCGCCCAACACGCTCAGCTCGGCGAACTTCCCCCAGTGGTGCGCCTGGAGGGACGAGTCGATCGGCTCCACGGCATTGGTCATGACGTCCCAGAAGAGGAAGACGAGGATTCCCGTCGCGAGGGCCGACAGCCCGGAGCGGGCATTCGGGCCGAGCCCCTGCATGCGCGCCACGGGCAGGCCGAGGAAGATCGTCGCGCCCGCGATCGCACCGAGCAAGAGGATGTGTGCCGTCGACATGATCCGTGACTGCCCTTGTAAGGGTTCCCTTACACGCGGGCTCGGAGGCAATATAGCCATGTGCCAGCCGCGGGCCATTCGGTAGACGAGTACCTCGAGACGATCTACTTCCTCGCCTTCCCGATCGGCGAGTACACCCCGCACGGCGCAGGCTCCCCTCCACTGGCCTCGCGGGTCGCCGAGATGCTCCACGTCTCGCGCGCCTCCGCCGGCGAGATGCTGAAGCGGCTCGAGGCCGAGGGGCTGATCGAGCGGGGCAAGAAGAAGGAGGCGCTCCTCACCGAGAGCGGACGCGAGCGCGCCGAGCGGGTCGTGCGCAAGCACCGCATCATCGAGCGGCTGCTCACCGACTTCATGGGCTACACCGGGTACGAGTCGCACGAGCGGGCCGACGCGCTCGGCGACACGTTCACCGACGAGATGGTCGAGCGGATCGACGACAAGCTCGGCCATCCGCAACGGTGCCCGCACGGCTGGCCCGTCGACCCGACGGTGGAGCAGGCGGAGAACGCCGAGCTCGCGCCGCTCGCGACACTCACAGCCGGGACGCGCGCGACGATCGTCCGTCTCGCCGAGCACGACGGCGACCTCCTCCACTGGTTCTACGACCAGGGCCTCGTGCCGGGGACGAGCATCCTCGTGCGCACCGCCGAGCCGGCGGCGGATCAGTTCACGGTCGCGATCGAGAAGGTCGGCGAGCGGGCGATCTCGGAGAAGGCCGCCGCCGGGCTCTTCGTCAGACCGTCGTAGGCTCGGCGAGCCCCGCTGCGGCGCGGAGCGCGTCGGCGCGGTCGGTCCGCTCCCACGTGAAGTCCCCGTCCTCGCGGCCGAAGTGGCCGTACGCGGCCGTCTTCGTGTAGATCGGCCGGCGCAGGTCGAGGTCGCGGAGGATTGCTGCCGGGCGAAGGTCGAAGTGCTCGCGGACGAGCTCCTCGATCTTCGGCACGGGGATCGCCTCGGTGCCGAAGGTGTCGACGAGGACCGAGAGCGGATGCGCGACGCCGATCGCGTACGCGACCTGGATCTGGCAGCGATCGGCGAGGCCTGCCGCGACGAGGTTCTTCGCCACCCAGCGCGCCGCGTAGGCCGCCGAGCGGTCGACCTTCGTCGGATCCTTGCCCGAGAACGCGCCGCCGCCGTGCGGAGCCGCGCCGCCGTACGTGTCGACGATGATCTTCCGTCCCGTCAGCCCCGAGTCGCCCATGGGGCCGCCGATCACGAACTTCCCGGTCGGGTTGCAGTAGACGAAGTCGCGGTCGTGCTCGAGCCGCCGCTGCTCGTAGAGATCCTTGGGGAGGATCGGCTCGATCACGTGCTCGATCAGGTCCGGCTTGAGCAGCGTGTCGACGTCGAGCCCGTCGCGGTGCTGCGTCGAGATGAGAACGCGCTCGATCTCGACCGGCCGCTGGCGTCCCTGCTCGTCGTGCTCGTAGCGGACGGTGACCTGGGTCTTCCCGTCGGGCCGCAGGTACGGGAGCACGTCCGCCTTCCGCACCTCCGCGAGCCGCCGCGCCAGCCGGTGCGCGAGCATGATCGGCAGCGGCATCAGCTCGTCGGTCTCCCTGGAGGCGTAGCCGAACATCATCCCCTGGTCGCCGGCGCCGACCCGGTCCAGCGGATCGTTGTCGCCGTGCTGGTTCTCGTACGAGGCGTTCACGCCCTGGGCGATGTCGGGCGACTGCTCGTCGATCGCGACCACGACGCCGCACGTCTCGGCGTCGAAGCCAAACTTCGCGCGCGTGTAGCCGATCTCTCGGATCCGGTGGCGGACGAGGCTCGGGATGTCGACGTAGCAATCGGTCGTGATCTCGCCGGCGACGACGACGAGCCCGGTGGTGACCAGCGTCTCGCAGGCGACGCGTCCCTCGGGATCGTCTGCGAGCACGGCGTCGAGCACGGAGTCGGAGATCTGGTCGGCCATCTTGTCGGGATGGCCCTCGGTGACCGACTCGGAGGTGAAGGAGAAGGAGCGGGTAGTCATGGCGGGCAGGCTAGCCAACGCGCCGCTACTCCTCGGTCGGTTCCCGGCCCATGAGTCCGGCGGCGAGGTCTGTGATGCTCTGGCCCGAGAGGACCGCGCAGACGCCTTCCGTGATCGGGAGCTCCACGCCGAGGCGGTGCGAGAGGTCGCGGAGGACCGGCGCCGTCGTCAGGCCCTCGACCGTCTGGCCGATCTCTGCGACCGCCTGGTCGGGCGTCAGGCCCTGCGCGATCAGCTCGCCCGCCTGCCGATTGCGGGTCTTCGAGCTGCAGCAGCTGACGACGAGGTCGCCGATCCCGGCGAGGCCCGCAAATGTCTCCGCCCGTGCGCCGGCCGCCTCTCCGAGCCGTGTCATCTCGGCCAGGCCGCGGGCGATGAGCGACGCCTTCGCGTTGTCGCCGAGGCGCAGCCCGTCGACCCCGCCCGCCGCGAGAGCGATGACGTTCTTCGCCGCCGCGCACAGCTCGACGCCGACGAGGTCGGGATTGACGTACGCGCGGAAGACCAGCGAGTTGATCGCATGCTGGAGCTGCCCGGCAAGGAAGCCGTCCTCGCTCGCGATCACGGCGGCGGTCGGCAATCCCCCGGCGATCTCCTCCGCGATGTTCGGGCCCGAGAGCACTGCAACGGGGCGACCTCGGACGCGGGTCGAGAGCCGCTCTCCGCTCTCCGGATCGAGGCCCTTGACGAGGCTGAGCACCGGAGCGCCGCCCGGTAGCGCCTCGACGACCGTGGCGAACGCCTTGCTCGGCACGGCCACGACGACGACGTCCGCGTCGCCGCGAGCGTCGGCGAGCGCGATCGCCTCGGCCCCGCCGCAGATCGACGCCCTGGAGGTAACGGGGATTCCACCCGGTCGCCGCGATCGCCTCGGCCTGCTCGCGCGAGCGGCAGGCGAGGACGACCTCGTGGCCACGGTCGAGGAGGACGCGCGTGAACGCCGTCCCCCACGACCCCGCGCCGGCAACGAGGAACCTCACGTCAGGATCGTTTCACGAAGTCGATCGAGACCGGCACGCCGTTGAGGCCGAAGCGCTCGCGCAGCCGGTTCTCGACCCAGTAGCCGTAGTCGCGCGTGACGAGGCCGGGGTCGTTGACGAAGATGCGGATGCGCGGCGGGCGCACGCGGATCTGCGCGCCGTAAAGGAGGTTGAGCCTGCGCCGCCCGCGCGGCCCGCTCGGCGGCTGCCGCGCCTCGCCCAGCTCCGCGAGGGCGCGGTTCAGCTCCGGCGTCGGGATCCGCGCGATGTGCCGATCGAAGAGCTCCGCGACCCCGTCGAGCAGCCGCTCGAGGCCACGGCCGGTGTGCGCGGAGACGGCGACGAAGGGCGGCCGCTGGCGCAGGCGGCGCCGCAGCTCGCCGCGGACGTCCTCGACGCCGATCGTCGTCGCGTCCCATTTCGAGAGGACGACGAGCGTCGAGCAGTCGGCGTGCCGGGCGACGTCGGCGACCGCGATGTCCTGCTCGACGATCCCCTCGGCGGAGTCGACCAGGACGAGCGCGACGTCGGCACGCTCCGCCGCCTCGAGTGCGCGGAGCTCGGAGTAGTACTCGATCCCCTGCCGGTGGCGCCGCTTACGCCGCAATCCGGCGGTGTCGATCAGGACGAACGTACGCTCGCCGCGCTCGAGCATGGTGTCGACCGCGTCGCGGGTGGTACCCGGGATCTCGCTCACGATCAGCCGCTCGCGGCCCAGGAGCGCGTTGACGAGGCTCGACTTGCCGACGTTGGGCCGGCCGAGGATCGCAACGCGGATCGCATCGTCCGGCAATGAAGGCCGCCCCTCCGGCGCAAGCCGTTCGAGCTCGGCGATGACGCGATCGAGCAGGTCGCCGCTGCCCGTGCCGTGCAGGCCCGAGATCGGGATCGGGTCGCCGAGCCCGAGCCGGTGCAGCTCGAGCACGAGCGGTTCCTGGGCCGGGTCGTCGATCTTGTTCGCCAGCACGAGCACCGGCTTGTGCGACTCGCGCAGGATCTGGGCCACCTCCTCGTCGCCCGGCGTCACGCCGGCGCGCGCGTCGACGACGAAGAGCACGAGATCCGCCTCCCCCACCGCCTCGCGCGCCTGTTGCGCGATCGCGCGCGTGAGCGGCGTCGGGTCCGCGATGTCCACTCCGCCGGTGTCGACGAGCACGAAGCGCTTGCCCGTCCACTCGCAGACGAGCTCCTTTCGGTCACGCGTCACCCCCGGCATCTCGTGCACGACGGCCGCCCGCGTCTCCGTCAACCGGTTGACGAGTGTCGACTTGCCGACATTGGGGAAGCCGACGATCGCCACGGCCCCGAGCATCGGGGGAGGGGGTGGCGCCTCGAGGAGCTCTGTGTCGTCGCTCACGCCGAAAGCGTGACCGACGCGCCGTCCTCTCGGCCCGGCGGGACGGCGACGCGCGGCCGGCCCGCCTCGTGCAGGTCGCGCAGCCAGGCCCAGAGCCGGTACAGCTCCGCCTCGATCTGCGCGGAGGCCTCGCGGTATCCCTTGCCGCCGCGCGGGAGCCCGTCGAAGCGCATCGGCTCGCCCCAGGCGATCGAGACGGGCGCGAAGTTGCCGGGCTTCCATGTCTGCGAGCCGTGGATCGCGGCGCAGACCACCGGCACGTCCTCCTGCACCGCGACCATCGCCGCACCCGGCTGCACGTGCCCGGGAACGCCGCTGCGCTGCCGCGTCCCCTCGACGAAGACGGCGAGCGCGTTGCCTTCCTGCACGACCTCCCGCATCCGCCGGACGGCCTCGCGGTCGGACTCGCCACGCCGCACCGATAGCGTCCCGAAGCTGCGGATGAGCGGCCCGAGCCCCGGCACGACATGTGCCTCGACCTTGGCCAGGTAGTAGAGGTTGCGCTTGCAGACCCAGCCGACGCAGGGGATGTCGATCCAGCTGAAGTGGTTGAACGCGAGGACGACGCCGCCGCTGCGGGGAATCCGATCCGTTCCGTACGAGCGCAGCCGGGTCGCGAGCGCCGCCGAGCCGCCGAGCAGCGGCCGGCCGATGGCCCAGGCGATGTCATAAGAGTTCACGCCGCGGAGCGCTCGCGCACGAGCGACTCGATCCGGTCGACGACGTCCTCCACCTCGAGGCTCGTCGTGTCGATCTCGATCGCGTCGGCTGCCGGCTGCATACGCGCCGCGTCGCTCTCGTCGCGGAGACGCAGGTCGGTGGCGAGCGCGTCGGCGCCGATGCCGGGCCGCTCGGCGACACGCCGCTTCGCGCGCTCCTCGCGGTCGGCGACGAGGAACACCTTCACCTCGGCGTCGGGAGCGACGACCGTGCCGATGTCGCGCCCCTCGATCACGACGTCGCCGTCGCGCCCGAGCTCGCGCTGCCGCTCGCGCATCACCTCGCGCACGGGGTGATGGCGCGCGACGACCGGCACCATCCGGTCGACGCGGGTCTCGCGAATCGAGGACGTGACGTCGGTGCCGCCGATCCAGACCCTGTCGTCCTCGGAGAAGAGGACGGGGTGCTCGCGCGCAAGCTGCGCCAGCCCCTCGGCGTCGCTCAGGTCGAGCCCGCGCTTCATTGCCAGCCAGGTGAGCGCCCGGTACATCGCGCCCGTGTCGAGGTAGCGGAAGCCGAGGCGCTCCGCGAGTGCGCGCGCCACCGTGCTCTTGCCCGCGCCGGCGGGCCCGTCGATCGCCACCACCATCCGTTATCGCCTCGTCACCGACTCCAGGAGCTCGTAGAAGCCGGGGAAGCTTATAGCTGCCGTGTCGGCGCCCTCGATCGCGACACCCTCGCGCGAGGAGACCCCCGCGACGGCGCCGAGCATGGCGATCCGGTGGTCGCCGCGCGCGTCGACGCGGCCACCGCGCAGCCGCGCAGGGACGCCGGTGACGGTCCAGCCGTCGGGCAGCGAGTGGATCCGGGCGCCGAGCGGCCGCAATCCGTCGGTGACCGCCTCGATGCGGTCGGTCTCCTTCACGCGCAGCTCCCCCGCACCCGAGACTCGGGTCTCGCCGCGGGCGTGGGAGGCGAGGAGCGCGACGAGCGGCAGCTCGTCGACGAGACCCGGCACCTCGCCGGCGCCGATCTCCGTCGCCACGAGCTCTCCCTGCTGCACCTGCACCGACGCGACCGGCTCCCCGCCGTCGCGGCGCCGGTCGAAGACCGAGACGCGCGCGCCCATCCGCTCGAGCACGTCGAGCAACCCGGTGCGCCGCGGGTTGACGCCGAGGTCGTGGATCGTGAGGTCGCTGCCGGGGACGAGCGCCGCGGCGACGAGCAGCGGCGCGGCGGACGAGAAGTCGCCCGGGACGTCGACCTCCTCGAGCCGCAGCGTTCCCGCCGGCTCGAGCGTCACGGACGAGGAGCTGCGGCGCACGCGGATGCCCGCAGCCTCGAGCATGCGCTCGGTGTGGTCGCGGGTCGGGATCCGCTCCACCACCGTCGTCGCGCCGTCCGCGTTGAGCCCGGCGAGCAGGATCGCGGACTTCACCTGTGCGCTCGCCACCTCCGGCTCGATCTCGATCCCGCGCAGCGCGCCCGAGCCGCGGACGACGAGCGGCGCATGTCCGTCGGTCGTCTCCACCTCCGCCCCCATCCGGCGTAGCGGCGCCGCGACCCGCTCCATCGGCCGCGGGGTCAGCGACTCGTCGCCGGTGAGCGTGAACTCGCCCTCCTGGCCCGCGAGGACGCCGGACAGCAGGCGCATCAGCGTTCCCGCGTTGCGGCAGTCGACCGTGCCGGCACGCAGGCCCGCGCAGGCCCACGCCGTGCACGACGAGCTCGTCGTCGGCGACGTCCTCGACCGTGACACCGAGCGACCGCACCGCGTCCACACTCGCCTGCGTGTCGCCGGAGCGGCCGAAGCCGTGCACGCGCGTCTCCCCCTCGCCGAGCGCGCCGATCAGGACGGCGCGGTGCGAGATCGACTTGTCCCCGGGCACGACGACGTGCCCGACCACGGAAGCAGCAGGCTCGACTCTCAACCGATGGTGCGGCCCATGAGGGACGCGAGCGCGCGGATCTCGTCGGCGAAGTCGTGGAACTCGGAGGTCGGGATCTGCTGCGCGGCGTCGCACAGCGCCTCCTCGGGCCGCGGGTGCACCTCGACGATGATCCCGTCGGCGCCCGCCGCGACCGCCGCCCGGGCGAGCGGCAGCACGAGGTCGCGCCGCCCCGCCGGATGCGACGGGTCGACGATCACGGGCAGGTGCGTCTCCTGCTTGAGCACGGGGATCGCGCCGATGTCGAGCGTGAAGCGGGTCGCCGTCTCGAAGGTCTTGATCCCGCGCTCGCAGAGGATCACCTCGGAGTTGCCCTCCTTGACGATGTACTCCGCGGCCATCAGCAGGTCCTCGACCGTCGAGGAGAGCCCGCGCTTGAGCAGGACGGGCTTCGGCGCGCGGCCGACCTCGGAGAGGAGCGAGAAGTTCGACATGTTGCGGGCGCCGATCTGGATCACGTCCGCGGCCTCGACGACCGCCTCGACGTGGCGCGGGTCCATGAGCTCGGTGACGAGCGGCAGCCCGGTCTCCTCGCGCGCCTCCTTCAGGATCTCGAGCGCCTCGTCCCCGAGCCCCTGGAACGCGTACGGCGACGTGCGCGGCTTGAATGCGCCGCCGCGGAGCATCGTCACGCCCTCGGCGGCGACGGCGCGGGCCGTCTCGAGCGTCTGGTCGCGCGTCTCGACGGTGCACGGGCCGGCGACGAAGCCGAAGTAGCCGTCGCCGATGCGGCGGCCGCGCACCTCGATCACGGTGGGATCGGGCGAGAGCTCGCGCGAGACGAGCTTGTACGGCTTGAGGATCGGCAGCACCTGCTCGACGCCGGCGAAGCCCTCGAGCGGCAGCGTCGCGAGCAGCTCCCGCTCCCCGATCGCGCCGATCACGGTCGCCTCGCGCCCGGGCGTGACGAGCGCCGAGCACCCGGCCTCGTCGAGGCGCGCGACGACCTCGTCCACCTGATCCTGGGTGGCGCTCGCGCCCATCACGATCAGCAGCTCGGGTGCGCCGGTGACAGCCATTCGAACAGCTTAGGCAGAATCACCTTCCATGGCCGATCCGCAGCCGGCAACCGAGCCCGCGAAGCCTCGCGTCTTCTCCGGGATCCGCGCGACGGGCGACAAGACGCTCGGCAACTACTCGGGCGGCTATCGGCAGTACGTCGCGACGCAGGCGGAGGGCGAAGCGTTCTTCTGCATCGTCGACCTGCACTCCATCACCACTCCGATCGAGCCCTCGGAGCTGCGCGAGTACACGCTCGCGGGTGCGGCGATGCTGTTCGCGACCGGCCTCGACCCGGATCGCTCGACGGTCTTCGCGCAGAGCCACGTCGTCGCCCACGCCGAGGCCGCCTGGCTGCTGAGCGCGGCGACGAGCTTCGGCGAGCTGCGGCGGATGACGCAGTTCAAGGAGAAGTCCGAGGGGCAGGACTTCGTCTCGGCCGGGCTCTTCACCTATCCCGTGCTGATGGCCGGCGACATCCTGCTCTACCAGACCGAGATCGTCCCGATCGGCGACGACCAGCGCCAGCATCTCGAGCTGACCCGGGACGTCGCCGAACGCTTCAACCAGCGTTACGGGGAGACGTTCACGATCCCGCGCGGCGTCTATCCGGAGGAGGGCGCGCGGATCAAGAACCTCCAGGAGCCGGAGCGGCTCATGTCGACCACGCGTGGTGCGCCGCAGGGCGTCGTCCGGATGGTCGACGAGCCGGACGTGATCCGGAAGAAGTTCAAGACGGCGGTCACGGATTCCGAGAGGGAGATCCGGCACGCCCCCGAGACGAAGGCGGGCATCTCGAACCTGCTCGAGATCATGTCCGTCGCCACCGGCGAGCCGGTCGCGGAGCTCGAGCGCCGCTTCGACGGCTCCGGCTACGGCGACTTCAAGGAGGCGGTCGGCGAGGCGGTCGTCACGCTGCTCGCTCCCATCCAGGAGCGCTACCGCGAGCTCCGGGCCGACGAGCGGGAGCTGCAGCGCCTGCTCGCCGTCGGCGCGGAGAAGGCGCGGCGGGCGAGCGAGCCGACGCTCGAGGCGATGTACGAGCACATGGGCTTCGTGAAAGCCGAGGCCGGCCGGTTGTTCGGCGCAGCCCGCCCCCGCGGTTTGTAAGGCTCCGGCGGGCGGGGTTCACAGCTTCGTTTCGTGCGCGTCACCACGGCGACGCCCATGCCGTGGCACGTGACAGGGAGGCTCGTCCCGCTTCTGCGGCCTGACTCAACCGCAACCGAGGGGGAAAAATATGAAGAGAACATTCGCTCTTGCAGCGTTCGTCGGGGCGGTAGCCGCCATCGTCGTGCTTGTCGCCGTGCAGATCGCCGGTGCGCGCGGCCCGAAGCACGCAGACGGGGCGTCGTCGTGTCACCTCGGAAACGGCGTCCAGCACGTCATCAACCTCGTCTTCGACAACGTCCACTTCTCGAGGGACAACCCGAACGTGCCCTCCGATCTGGAGCAGATGCCGCACCTGCTCGACTTCCTGAAGCAGTACGGCACCGTGTTCTCGAACTCGCACACGCCGCTGATCGCGCACACCGCCAACGACAGCCTCGCGATCTACACGGGCCTGTACGGCGACCGGCACGGTCAGCCGCTCACGAACTCGTACAAGGTGTACAACCCGGACGGCTCGACGGATCCCGCGACCTCGTTCACGTACTGGACGTCGCCGATCATCGACACGAAGACCAATCCGCCGGCGCCGAACCCGGTCGACTCGGCGCCGTCGATGGCCTATGCAGGCGGCGGCGTCACGCCTGCGCCATGGGTGCCGTTCACGCGTGCGGGCTGCACGGTCGGCAACTTCTCGACCGCCAACATGGTGCTCGAGAACCCGACAGTCGACGTCCCGACCGTGTTCGGGCCGAACTCGCCCGAAGCGATGCAGACCGCCAGTGACCCCGACAACTTCAAGGACGTCGAGGTCGCCCAGTACGTCGGCGAGGCGGTCCACTGCGCAAAGGGAGCAGCGATTTGCGCGGACTCCTCGCGCCCGCTCGACGACCTCCTGCCGACCGAGCCCAGGGGATACCACGGCTACCAGGCGCTGTTCGGAGCGAAGTACATCGCTCCCGCGATCGGCGGCGGCCCGGACCACTTCAGTGACAGCGGCTATCGGGTCACCGACTCGAACGGCAACCTCGTCGACCTCGACGGGCACACGATCGCGGAGCCGTTCTCCGGGACGCCCGGCTTCTCGGGCTTCAACCCGACGGCCACGCAGAGCCTCGCGGTGCTCGCCGACATGCAGGAGGCGGGGATCCCCGTCACCTACGGCTACATCTCCGACCTGCACGAGAAGAAGGCCGACACGCGCGTCGGCTGCACCACGACCGCGAATGCGGCGACCGCCGGTAGGCCGGTCGGCCCCGGCGACTCGTGCTACGTCACGAACGCGCAGCACTACGACCAGGCGTTCCAGACGTTCTTCCAGCGGCTCCAGGCTGACGGGATCACGCCGGCGAACACGCTGTTCGTGATCAGCTCGGAGGAGAACGACCAGTTCGCGGGCGCGAACGTCGGGCGGGCGATCCAGCCGACGCCTGCCGGCTGCGACGGAGTCAACACGCCGTGCAACTACCCGTCCGGAACGCTCGGCGAGCTGCAGGCGAACGTGAAGGCCCTGCTCTCGAGCAGTCCAAGCGCGAGCACGCAGTTCGACATCGAGCCGCAGGGCGCGTCGATCTACGTGCATGGCAACCCGGCGGCCGACGACTCCGCCGTCCGCCAGCTCGAACGCGACACGGCGGCGATGACCAACCCGCACGACGCGTACTCGGGCGTCAACAACGAGAAGATCGTCGACTACCAGGCGGGCGCGCTCGAGCAGCGCGTGTTGCACATGCAGAGCAGAGACCCGCTGCGTTTCCCGACGTACACGCTCTTCCCGAAGCCGGATTACTTCTTCTCGACTTCGGGCTCGCCGGTCAGCATCTTCAGCAACTTCGCCTACGACCATGGCTACTACAGCCCGAACATCGACGTCACCTGGGTCGGCCTCGCCGGCAAGGGTGTCAAGGTCAACGGCCTCGACGGGCCGGAGCCCGATCACGGGAACCAGCCGAGTGACCCCGAATCGACGCACACCGTCCCGCAGGCGAGCCAGGTCGGGACGTGGGTCGAGGAGACGGACATCCGGCCGACGATGCTCTACCTGCTCGGCCTCAAGGACGACTACGAGTCCGACGGCCACGTGATCACGCAGGCGGTCCAGCACGTGTCGCGTGCGCTCGCTGCGACCGCGCAGCTCGCCGCCGGCTACGACCAGATCGAGTCCAGCGTCGGGCAGTTCGGCACGGACACGCTCATCGCCGACACGAAAGCGCTGGCGTCAGGCTCGAGCTCGGACGACAGCGCCTACCAGACGGAGCAGCAGACCCTCCTCAAGCTCGCAAACGACCGGGACAGGGTGGTCACCAAGATCAAGAAGGCGCTCAACGGCGCCGCGCACAACCAGGGGCTGCATCGCGGCCAGGTGCGGCACTATCTCTCGCTGGTGAACAAACTTCTGCAGCGAGCGGACGCACTAGCCGGCTCGTAACTGCTCGACTTCGGAGGGCTCGAGCTCCCGGCATGCGCCGGGCTCGAGCCCTTCGAGCGTCAGCCCTGCGTACGCACTCCGGTGCAGCCGCGCGACCGGGTACCCGACGGCGGCGAGCATCCGCTTCACCTGGTGCTTGCGTCCCTCGTGGAGAACGAGCTCGACACGGCCGCGGCCGAGGCGGCGCGCTCGCGCCGGAGCCGTGCGTCCGTCCTCGAGCTCGATGCCCTCCCGCAGTCGCCGCAGGGCGTCTTCGTCCGGATCGCCCTCGACCTCGGCGACGTACGTCTTCTCGACGCCGTAGCGCGGATGCGCGAGCCGGTGGGCGAGCTGACCGTCGTTCGTGAGCAGGAGCGCTCCGGTCGTGTCCGCGTCGAGCCGTCCCACGGGGACGACGCGCGGCTCGTCCGGCACGAGCTCGACGACGGTCGGCCGCCCCTGCGGGTCGCGCGCGGTCGTGACAACGCCGGCCGGCTTGTGCAGGAGGACGTACCGGAGCCGCTGCCGCTCGACCGTCTGCCCGTCCACCTCGACCCGGTCGCGCGCGCCGACCACGGTGTTGAGCTGCCCCGGCTCGCCGTTGACGGTGACGCGGCCGGCCTTGATCAGCTCGTCCGCGCGCCTGCGCGACGCCACACCTGCGCGAGCGAGGAACGCGTTCAATCGCATCCTGAAAAGATACGAGCATGCCGCACTACATCTCGCTCATCCGCTGGACCTCGCAGGGAAGGATGGGCCTGCCGGCCTGGCGCGACCGGATCGAGGACGGCGAGCGGGAGATCGAGGAGGCCGGCGGGAAGCTGGTGGGCGTCTGGGTGACGCTCGGCCGCTACGACGTCGTCGAGGTCTTCGAGGCCCCGGACGACGACACGGCGCTCGAGATCGTCACGAAGCTGAGCCACCACGGCGCCGAGCAGACCGAGACGCTGCGCGCGTTCACGCGCGATCAGGCCGAAGGCATCATCAAGAAGCTCTAGAGGGTTTGGCGGAAAGCCGCTAGGCCGAGCGCTTCTCGGCGACGGTGTGCAGGCGATCGCGGATCTCGGCCGCGTCCGTACCGACATCGTCGAGGCGCGGTAGCTCCGAGAGGCTCTCGAGCCCGAAGACGCGCTCGAAGAGCGGCGTCGTGCGGTAGCGGACGGCCCCGCCGGCGCCGTTGTCGCGGCCCGCTTCCGCGATCAGCCCGCGCTCCAGGAGGTTCGCCACGGCCGAGTCGGCGGCGACGCCACGGATCCGGGCGATGTCGGGCCGCGAGCAGGGGCCGAGGTACGCGACGATCGCGAGCGTCTCGAGCGCGGCCTGGGAGAGGTTCCGCTGCGCCGGCCGCTCGAACAGGCGCGCACACGCGGCGGCCTCCTCGCGCGCGGCGCGGAAGGCCCAGCCGCCCGCGACGTGCTCGAGCACGATCCCGCTCCGCTCCTCCGCGAAACGCTCGCCCACGAGGTGCAGCGCGTCCTCGACGCGCTCCTGGTCGTCGGCCGCAGCCTCCGCGAGCTCCTCGACAGAGAGCGGCGACGAGGCGACGACGAGCAGCGCCTCGAGCGTGCGCGCAAGCTTGTCGAGCGGGTCGGCGCCCTCAAAACTGCCAGCGATCAGGCGGAGCGGACGGTCCATTCTGCGGTCCTTTCCTCTGGGGCGTTGGTCTCCTGCGCCAGCGACGCCGAAGGCGCCGCGGTCTTCTGGCCGGGCGTCGCCGACTTTGTCGGCGACGCTTCCAGCGCGAGCCGACTGACGCGGATGGGCGCGAACGGCGCCGCCTGCTCGATCGCGAGCTCGCCGGCGCGGCGGAGCTCGAGCAGCGCGAGGAAGGCCGACGCCTGCTCGAGCCGCGTCATCTCCCCCACCTCCGTCTCGAAGTCGAACCGCGAGCGCCGGCGCAGGAGCGCGCGAAACCGCTCGAGGAACTGCGAGACCGGCGGGAAGCGGAGCGCCATGTGCGAGAGCGAGACCTCCGGCGGCTCCTGCGCGAGCGCGTGGAGCGCCAGCGCGAGCGCCTCGGGATCCTGCGGTGCGAGCGACGTTGAGACCTTCGGCGCGAGCGGCGCCGGGCCGAGTCGGAAGTAGCGGTCGCCCTCCGCGGAGAGCCGTTCCCGCAGCCACTCCGCGGCCTCCTTGGCGCGCCGGTACTCGGCGAGCCGCCGCGCCAGCTCCTCGGCGGCCTCCTCCGGATCGAGCTCTGCGAGCTCGGCCGCCTCGTCCGGGAACAGCGCGCGCGCCTTCAGCTCGAGCAGCGCCGCGATGAGGACGAGGAACTCGCCGCACGCCTCGAGGTCGAGCTCCTCCCTCTCGGCCAGCCGCTCGAGGAACGCGGTGACGATGCCCGCGAGGTCGACGTCCCGCAGGTCGAGCTCCTCCTTGAGGACGAGCGCGAGCAGCAGGTCGAACGGCCCCTCGAACGCGTCGAGGTCGAGCTCGAGCTCCCGGACGATCACGCCAGCGGAGCTAGCGGCGTTACCGGACGCGGCTCTTCGGGACGGTCATGCGCGGGCCTGTGGGCACCGGCCGTGGCTTCTGCACGGGCTTGCCGGACGGCTCGTGGAAGAACTGCCACCAGATGAAGAAGCCGACCGAGAGGATCCAGACCCCGAGCGAGACCCAGAAGTTGACCCGCATGTGCAGGAAGTAGTTGGACGGGTCGATCCGCAGGACCTCCTCGAACGTGCGGAAGGTCGTGTACCAGGCGACGTAGAGCGCGAAGAGCCCAGGCCGCTTGATCGTGAAGCGCCGGTCGACCCAGAGCAGGACGCCGACGCCGATCAGGTCCCAGATGAACTCGTAGAGGAAGGTCGGCTGGTAGTACCCGTACTGCCCGGCCGAGCGGTACTGGTCCTGGATCCCGGTCTGGTGCGCCTGGTCGATGCGCAGCCCCCAGGGCAGGCTCGTCGGCCTGCCGTAGAGCTCCTGGTTCCAGTAGTTGCCGAAGCGGCCGATTCCCTGCGCGAGCAGGAGCCCGGGCGCGACCGCGTCCATCATCAGCCGGACGCTGTTGCCCGAGCGCTGCACGACGAAGGCGCCGACGAGGACGCCGAGCGGGATTCCTCCCCAGACCCCGAGGCCGCCGTCCCACACGGCGGCGAAGCCCCACCAGTGGGCGTGGATCGCCGGATCCTGGTTCCAGCTCGTGATGTCGTGGTAGAGGCGCGCGCCCACCACACCGGCGATGACTCCCCAGAGCGCGACGCGGAAGACGAGATCCCAGTCGCCTCCCCAGCTCACCCAGCGGCGCCCGGTCAGCCAGATGCAGGCGGCGATGCCGAGCAGCAGCATCACGCCGTACATGTGCAGCGTCAGCGGCCCGAGGCTGAACGTGCCGTTCGAGGGCGAGGGGATATAGCCGAGGACGACCGCCGGTCACGAGCACGCATTGTGCCCGGGACGCAGGATGACCGTCAGGTCAACCCAGAATCCGGACCGCGAGCTCGGGCGGGCAGCCCCGCCGGACGAGCTCGATCGCGTCGTGCAGGTCGACGTCGAACCGGGCCGCGAGCGCGACGGCGTCGTCGCCCGGGAACCCAACGCGCATGAGTTCCGCGGTGCGCCAGCGCTCCACGCGGTCGAGTTCGGTTTCGATGATGTCGTTTGCAGCAGCCATCCGCAGATTTTCCTGCCCATACTTTCGGGAATCTGCGACCGTTGGATCTCCCCCTCCGGGGGGATTTCTGCGGGACTATCGGCCGAAGTTTGCTACTGAACCGCGGCTCCGCCCAGCAGGTGCCGCACAGAAGCGAAAAAGTCCGGCTGCGGGTCGACGCGGTACTCCGGGCCGAGCTCGAGCAGCTTCGGCCCGAGAGACGTAACCAGATCGACGTAGACGGGCGCCTCACCCGGGAAATCGCGGACGACGCCCGCGAGCTCGCGGATCACGCCGGCGGGGGCGCTGCGCGCGTCCACCTTCAGCCGCACCTCGCGCCGCTCCGGCACCGCCTCGAACGCCGCCACCTCGAGCGCGACGAGCTTCGTCTCGCCCTGCTGCTTGTGGTCGACGCGTCCCTTGACGACGAGCACGGCGTCCTCGACGAGCAGCCCGCGCGCGGCCGCGTAGGTCGAGTTGAAGACGATGACCTCGATCGACCCGGTCACGTCCTCGAGCTGGACGAACGCCATCGGCTCGCCCTTCTTCGTCGTCGTCGTCCGCACGCCGGCGACCATGCCGCCGGCGAGGACGGTCTCGCCCTCGCGCCGCCGCTCGAGCTCCACGAGCGTGCAGTCGGTGCGCCGCCGCAGCTGGTCGCGGATGGCGCTGAGCGGATGCTCGGAGACGTAGAGGCCGAGGCTCTCCTTCTCCATCCGCAGCAGGTCGCCCTTCTCGAACTCACCGTCGGGAATCGACGCGTGGTGGCGCGACGACGCCGCGGGCGAGTCGCCGAGGTCGAAGATCGAGGCCTGCCCGAGCAGCCGGTCCTGCTGCAGCTTCTGGCCGTAGGAGAGCGCGTCCTCGAGGACGTGGAGCATCCCCATGCGCGAGGCGCCGGTCGAGTCGAGCGCCCCGCCCGAGACGAGCGACTCGAGCGAGCGCTTGTTCGCGACCGACGGGTCGACGCGCTCGGTGAAGTCCCAGATGGAGGCGAACGGGCCGCCCTCCTCGCGCGCCGCGACGATCGCGCGGCACGTCGCCTCGCCGACGTTCTTGACGGCGTTGAGGCCGAAGCGGATCTTCCCCTCGACGACCGCGAAGTCGACCTGCGACTCGTTGACGTCGGGCGGCAGCACGTCGATCCCGAGCTCGTCGCACGCGGCGACGTAGAACGGCACCTTGTCCTTCGTGTTCATCACCGAGGAGATGAGCGCCGCCATGTACTCCCGCGGGTGGTTCGCCCGCAGCCAGGCGGTGCGGTACGAGATCAGCGCGTAGCAGGCGGCGTGCGACTTGTTGAACGAGTAGTCCTGCGCCTGCTCCATGTCGGCCCAGAGCTGCTGGGCGACGCCGGCCGCGGTGCCGCTAGCGGCGCACCCCTCGAGGAACTTGCTCTTGAGGGACGCCATCAGCGAGTGGATCTTCTTGCCGATCGCCTTGCGCAGGTCGTCGGCCTCGGCGGGCGAGAAGCCTGCGATCTGCTTCGCGATCTCCATGTACTGCTCCTGGTAGATGCAGATGCCGTACGTGGAGGCGGTGAGCGGCTTCAGCCGCTCGTCGGGATAGGTGACAGGCTCCTGGCCGTTCTTGCGGCGCGCGTAGACGGGGATGTAGCCCATCGGGCCCGGCCGGTAGAGCGCAACGAGCGCGATCAGGTCCTCGAAGACCGTGGGCTTGATCGAGCGCAGCGCATCGCGCATCCCCGAGCCCTCGAACTGGAAGACGCCGATCGACTCGCCGCGCGCGAGCATCGCGTACGTCTTCTTGTCGTCGAGCGGGATCGTCGAGATGTCGAGGCCGGGGACGAGCTCGACGGCCTTGTCGATCACGTCGAGGTTGCGCAGCCCGAGGAAGTCCATCTTGAGCAGGCCGAGCTTCTCGATCGTGACGCCGTCGAACTGGGTGACGACCTCCTGGTCCGGCCCCTTCTGCTGCAGCGGCACCGTGTCCATCAGCGGCTCGGCGCCGATCACGACCGCGGCGGCGTGGATCCCGTCCTGTCGCGTCAGGCCCTCGAGCGGCCGCGCGAGCTCGACGATCTCCTTCGCCACGGGGTCGGCGTCGACCGCCTGCTTCAGCTCGGCGCCGGGCTTGAGGCACTCCTCGAGCATCTGTCCCGGGCCGCTCCGGGATCAGCTTCGCGAGCTTGTCGACGACTCCGTACGGCACCTCCAGCACGCGCCCGGCGTCGCGGACGGCGGCGCGGGCGGCCATCGTCCCGAAGGTGATGATCTGCGCGACCCGGTCGCGGCCGTACTTCTCGCGCACGTAGTTGATGACGCGGTCGCGCCCGACGACGGCGAAGTCGATGTCCATATCGGGCATCGACTTGCGACCCGGGTTGAGGAAGCGCTCGAAGAGCAGGTCGTAGCGGATCGGGTCGAGATCCGTGATCTCGAGGCAGTAGGCGACGAGCGAGCCGGCGGCCGAGCCGCGGCCGGGGCCGACGCTGATCCCGTTCCGCTTCGCGAAGCCGACGAAGTCCGCGACGATCAGGAAGTAGTCGGAGAAGTCCATCTCCTTGATCGTCTTCAGCTCGAACTGGAGCCGCTCGCGCAGCTCCGGCGTCACCGTCCCGTAGCGCTTCTCGACGCCGCGCTCGCACAGCTCGACGAGGTACTCGAACGCGTCGCGGCCGTCCGGGGTCGGGAAGTGCGGGAGCAGGATCCGATCGAGCTCGATCTCGACGTGACAGCGCTCGGCCACCTCGAGCGTGGTCCGCAGCGCCGCCTCCTGGCCGGGGAAGTCGGCCGCCATCTCCTCGGGCGTCTTGAAGTAGAAGTGGTCGGTCTCGAACTTCCAATGGCTGGGGTTCTTGAGCGAGTCGCCGGACTGGATGCAGAGCAGCGCCTCGTGGGCGCGCGCGTCCTCGTGCCGGAGGTAGTGGACGTCGCCGGTCGCGACGAGCGGCAAGCTGCGCTTCTGCGCGAGCTCGGCGAGCAGCGGGTTGATGCGGGCCTGCACGTCGAGGTGCGCGTTCTGCATCTCGACGTAGACCTGGTCGCGGCCGAAGACCTGGACGAGGCGGTCGAGCTCGCCCTCGGCGTCGGCGACGCGGCTCTCCTCCAGCGCCTTGGCGACGCGGCCGGAGAGGCAGCCCGAGAGCGCGATCAGCCCGGAACCGTGCCGCTCGAGCAGCTCCCAGTCGACGCGCGGCTTGTAGTAGTAGCCCTCGAGGTAGCCGAGCGAGGAGAGCTTGATCAGGTTGCCGTAGCCCTCGTTCGTCTCGGCGAGGAGCGTGAGGTGCGCCTGGCCCTTCTGCTGCGCGTTCCGGTCGTCGGTGACGTAGACCTCGCAGCCGAGCACCGGCTTGACCCCCTCGTCCCGCGCCGCCTTGTAGAGGTCGACCGCGCCGGCGAGCGAGCCGTGGTCGGTGAGCGAGACCGCCGGCATCTCGAGCTCGGCGGCGCGCTTCGCGAGGTCCGGGATCCGGCAGGCGCCGTCGAGGATCGAGTACTCGGAGTGGACGTGGAGGTGGACGAACGGCGCTTCGGGCACGGGAGGTCGAGCTTAGCGCTGTCCCCGGAAGGCGCCCGAGCCCGCCGCGGTGCGACACTCCGGAGGTGAGCCGGAGCCGTCTCGTCCCCCTCGCGCTCATGGTGACGCTGCTCCTGGCGGTCGTCGCGATAGCGGCGCGTGGCCGGCCGCTCGGCTCCGGCGGCGGCGGCCACGGCGGGCTGCCGTTGTCGTTCTGGGACTACGTGTTCACGACCGTCGTCATCCTGGTCGTGCCGCTGTTCGTCGCCGGGCTCTTTGCGGCGGCCTTCATCCGCCGGCAAGGCGCGAAGAAGCGGAGCTACTGGCAGAGCATGCTCCGCATGCTCGTCTTCTACGCCCTCATCCTCGGTCTCGAGCTGCTGGTCGTCCGGCACCTGCACCTCCCACGCCATCTGCACCTCCATCAGCCTGGAGAGACCGTGACCGACCTCCTGAGGCCGCGGGCAGAACCAGGCGCAACACCACCACGCCGGATCGCGGTCCCCACAGTTCCGCTGGGACGAGCTCGCGGTCATCCTCGGTCTCCTCCTCGCGGTCGCGGCGGGCGTGGCCATCGCCGTGATGCGCTCCCGCAGCGAGCCGAGGACGCGGCCCGAGACCGCCGAAGCGCTCGCCGCGGCCCTCGACGAGTCACTCGACGACCTGCGGACCGATCCCGATCTGCGCCGCGCGATCATCGCCGCCTACGCCCGGATGGAGACCGCCCTCGCCGCAGCCGGGATTCCGCGGCACCCCGCCGAGGCGCCGCTCGAGTACGTCGAGCGCGCCCTCCTCTCCCTCGACACGAGCGCCGAGGCCGTCCGCAGGCTCACCGAGCTCTTCGAATGGGCTAGGTTCAGCCACCATGAGCCGGAGCCGTCGATGAGGGACGACGCCGTGGACGCCCTCATCGCGGTGCGCGACGAGCTCCGCGCCTCTGAGCTGGTGCCGGCGTGAAGCTCGCCGGGCGGTTCGCCAGGACCGGCGCCCGTGGCGATCGTCGTGCTCGTGGCCCTGCTCGCGATACCGAAGCTCTCGACCACGCGTGCGATCGCGATCTGGGTGGTCGTCGCCACGGCGCTCGTCCTCGTCGCGATCATCCGGCACTCCCGCGAGCGCGGCGGGCCGGAGCCCGCCAGCCGCTTCGAGCAGGCCCTGCGCGGACGGAAGCCGGCGGCCTCGCAACCGGAGGAGCTCCTGCGGATGGACCGCGTGCTCGTGCTCGGGAGCGCGGACGCAGATCACGCCCACCGGCAGCTCCTCCCGCTCCTCCGGGCCACGGCGGCGGCGCGCATCGCCGCCCGGCACGGACTCGAGCTCGAGCGCCGGCCCGAGGAGGCACGCGCACTGCTCGGTGACGACGTCTGGGAGCTGCTGCGTCCCGACCGGCCGGAGCCCAAGGATCGCCACGGCCCAGGCGTGCCGCACGAGCGCGTCGCCGCCGTGATCGAGCGGGTGGAGTCGCTGTGACCGCACTCACCGAGCTCCGGGAGCGGGCGGAAACGATCCTCGCCGAGGTCGAGAAGGCCATCGTGGGCAAGCGCGGCCCGCTCGAGCTGATCCTGCTCGCGCTGCTGAGCGACGGCCATGTGTTGCTCGAGGACTACCCCGGGCTCGCGAAGACGCTGATCGCGCGCTCGTTCGCGCAGGCGACCTCGACTCGTTTCGCGCGCATCCAGTTCACGCCGGATCTCATGCCGGGTGACGTGACCGGCTCGCAGATCTTCGACCAGCGGACGACCGAGTTCGTCTTCCGCCCCGGCCCGATCTTCGCCAACCTCCTGCTCGCCGACGAGATCAACCGCGCCCCGCCGAAGACGCAGGCCGCGCTGCTCGAGGCGATGCAGGAGCGCCAGGTGACGATCGAGAACACGACGCACCGGCTCGAGCCGCCGTTCCTCGTGCTCGCGACACAGAACCCGATCGAATACGAGGGGACGTATCCCCTGCCCGAGGCGCAGCTCGACCGGTTCCTCGTGCGCATCTCGATCGGCTACCCGGCTCGCGAGCGACGAGATCGAGATGCTCGAGCGGCGTCTCGAGCGCGGCGTCGACGAGGTCGAGTTGACGCCGGTGGTCGACGGCGACGACGCTCGTGGAGATGCAGCGCGCGCTCGAGCAGGTGCACGTCTCCGACGCGATCGAGGGCTACGTCGTCGACCTCGTGACCGCGACGCGCGAGTCGCGGCGGCTCGCGGTCGGCGCGAGCCCGCGCGGCAGCATCGCGCTGGTCAAGCTGTCGCGCGCGAAGGCGGCGCTCGCCGGACGCGACTTCGTGACTCCCGAGGACGTGAAGGCGGTCGCGGTGCCGGCGCTCGCGCACAGGCTGATGGTGCGCCCCGAGCTCTGGGTGCAGCGGCTTCGCGCCGAGGACGTCGTGGAAGAGGCGCTCGAGACGGTGCCGACGCCCCCCGCCGAGGACGCGGTGCGCGCCGCCGAGGCGTGACCGGCTACACCTCCCGGCGCCTGCTCGGCCTACGCCACGCTCGCGGCGGCCGGGCTCGTCGCGGGCCTCGCGCTCGGCCGCGTCGAGCCGGTCGCCCTCGCTGCTCCCTTCCTGCTCGCGCTCGTCGCCGCGCGTGGCCGAGCACGAGCCGGAGGTCTCGGTCCGGATCGTCGCTCGACCGTGACCGAGTGATCGAGGGCGACGAGGTCACGGCGACTATCGAGCTGTCCTCGGCCGCGCGGCGTCGACCGCTTCGAGCTCTAGTCCCGCTGCCGCCCGAGCTCGACCGGCGAAGGAGCGACCGCGCGGGCGATCCGCCTGCGTGCGGGCGAGGAGCAGACGGTCGAGCTGAAGCTGCGCTGCGAGCGCTGGGGGGTGTTCTCGGTCGGGCGGGTGCTCTTCCGCGCCCGCGACATGCTCGGCTTTCGCTCGTGGGAGGGCGATGCGGGCGAGCCGCAACCGCTGCGCGTCTTCCCGAGCGAGGAGACGCTTCGCTCGCTCGTCGCCCCGCTCGAGACGCAGGTCTTCGCCGGCAACCAGGTCTCGAGCGCCCGCGGCGAGGGGATCGAGTTCGCCGACCTGCGCGAGTGGCAGCCGGGGGACCGGCTGCGGCGCGTCAACTGGCGCGCGACCGCGCTCCGCCGCTCGCTCTGGGTCAACGAGCAGAACCCAGAGCGGAACACCGACGTCGTCCTCTTCCTCGACACCTTCGCCGAGGTGCGCGCCGAGGGGCGGAGCACGAACGATCGCGCCGTGCGCGCCGCCGCGACGCTCGCCCGCATCTATCTGCAGCGCAAGGACCGGGTGGGGCTCGTCGGCTTCGGCGGCTTCCTCTCGCTGGCTGGTGCCGACGACGGGCATGCGGCAGCTGTACGCGCATCGTCGAGGCGCTGCTCGACGAGCGAGGTCGTGCACAGCTTCGCCCTGCGCGGCGTCGACGTGCTGCCGCCGCGGACGCTCCCGCCGAAGGCGCTCGTGCTCGCGATCACCCCGCTGCTCGACAACCGCACCGCCGCGGCGCTGCTCGACCTGCGCGCCCGCGGCTACGACCTGATCGTGGTGGAGGTATCCCCGCTCGAGCTCGTCGACGCCGGAGCCCGGCTCGTCGCTCGAGCTCGCCCATCGCCTGTGGCGCCTCTCGCGGGAGGCGCTCCGCTGGCGCTACGAGCAGGTCGGCGTTCCCGTCGTGACGTGGCGCGAAGACGAGCCGCTCGCGGTGCCCATCGAGGAGGTGAACGCATTCAGGCACCTCGCCAGGCCCGCGTAGCGCTCGCCGGCGGGAGCCGCGGCCGCGTACGCCGGAGTCGTCGTGGACGCGCTCGTCCGCGCACCGTCTCCGGTGGTCGCGTTCGTGCCGGGCCTCGTGCTCGGCGCGGTGCTGTTCCTCGTCGCGCTCGCCTTCGACGGTCGCGGCCTCGGCGCGGCGCTCTTCCTCGCCGGCGCGACGTATGTCGCCGCCGTTGCAGCCGCCGGAGCCGCGACCGACGCGAGCGCACCGCTCGTGGCCGTGCTGCTCCTCCTCTGCGGCGAGCTGACGGCCTGGTCGCTCGACGCGCGGCTCGAGATCCGGGCCGCCCCCGCGCTGGCCTTGCGGAGAGGCGCGGCGGTCGCGACGCTCGGGCTCTCCGGGCTCGCGGTGGCGACGCTCGTCGTCTCCCTGTCCGCGGTGGCGACCGAACCACGGGCTCGGCTGGACGCTGCTCGGCGCAGCCGCAGCGGTCGGCCGCCGCCGGCACCGGGATCTGGGTCGCGCATCGCTAGCAGCGCGTCAGGCGTAAGGACGCTCGCCCAGGCGACGGTCTACGGCCCCGGAAGGTCTAGCGCGTCGAGCCCGCCCGGAGCATCCGGCGGCGGATCGCGCGGCTCGCGAACACCCGAGGCCCCGTCGTCACCACGCAAGTCGTCTACGAGTTGATCAACCCGAGCAAGACCCTCGCCGTACGCATAGTTGATGCGCACGAAAGAACCCCACTTCCCAGGAAGCGCGTCCTCCGGGAAGATCGCTTCTACCGGGCATTCCGGTTCGCATGCGCCGCAGTCGATGCATTCCTCCGGATCTATCACGAGTATTCGGCTCGCTTCGTGGATGCAGTCCACGGGACAGACATCGACGCATGACCGATCCTTCAGATCGATACACGGCTCAGCGATGATGTAGGTCACCCTCCGAGGCTACCGCCGTCAAGGGTCATTCCGGAACACTGGCCCAGCCGAGTGTCGCGATGTGACATTCGCGGCGGCGGGGGCGTATAAAGGTCGGATGCAGCGCGTTCGTCGGCCTCTTGGTGCTTCGTTGTCTGCGCTTGCCTGCCGCAGGCTGTGGCGGTTCGCACGTCCGGCTCACCGCTGATCATCGGATTCCTCTCCAGGCCACCCGCCTGGTTGTTGAGGATCGTCGCCCGAGAAGACAGGCTTCTCAACGACCGGAGTCCTGGCGGTGGGACTTCGTACACGCTCTCGAAGCAGAAGGACGTGGTCGAAATGTTCGGGGAGTTCACGACCCCGCCTCCCGCCGCCTGCACGACTTCCTACTGCCCCGTGCCGGTCAGGCTGCACGGCACGTCCTTGCGGCTCGTCATCTCGCCGCGCACGCACCGCATCCTGTCGGCGACGCTCTCGCAGCGAATCGCAGGGGCTCAGGCCCCGGCGATCGCACGCCGTTCGAGTCGGTTCCTTCGCATCTTCCCTGCTCGGCCGGGACGGTACCGCCTGCTCGATCCCGCGCGGCGGGCGTCAACTCGGCCCGCCGCGACGCTTCGCGGTCGCTGCACGACCGCGTTCGTCACCTACCCATACAGCAGAAAGACTGTCCGGGTTCGCTTCGGTGAACATTGGCGACTTGGTGGGCGCTCGCAGCGAGCCGCATGGATCGTGACCGTCCGACGGCGAGACGGTCGCGTGCAAGCGACCCGCGTGACAGGGCAGCCACCGCAACTCTGGAAGTAACGGCTTCGCGCACCCGGCGGTTCGGGGGTCATTCCGAACACTGGCCCAAGCCAGCGACCCGGTTCTTGCGCGGGCCATAGCGGGTCGAGCCTCATGGTGCTGCCCCATGACCGAACCGATTGGAGCGATCCGGTGGCGACCACCAGTGCGAGGTAGTGCTATTCGCCTACTTCCCGGCTGAAGCTGCTCTCAGACGGGCCTTCGCTTCAGCTTGGAGGTGGGCCTCCAAAGCCAGCAGGTGGACTCGCCGCTCCTGGGCTGCGGCCACTAACTGTTGACGCATCTCTCGCGCTCGCTCCCGCGGTGCTGGCGCTTCATGATTGCTCTGACCATTCGCGAGACCCGAAGGTCCCGCACCGGGCGAACCACTCGGCCCTTGCGAGCGTAGGGCAAAGATCCCTCCCGATATGCACGCGAGCGCGACGAAGGTCGCGACCAGCACCTGCCTCCGCCGCATCCGTCGCTTCGCCTCCGCCATCAGCGGGTTCGAGCGAGAACGGCAGACGCGAGAGATATAGCGTCATAATACTATTATTGCTAGCACTAGGCCCTATTGTCAAGAGCGGCCCGCTCAGGGGTCGGTAAGACTCGGCGAGGTGTCTGTCTGGGACGCTCGCCAGTCTGGTTGTCGCCGTGTTGGGTGTGACTCGTCAGGGGTTTGGCCGCTTGGTTGTGCCTTGGGAATGAACTGTCCGCTCGTGCGCGGCGGCGCCGGTCTGGCGTCCGCTTTTGGCTTGATCAGGAGCTTGTCCGCCTTTTTGGCGTGACTCTTTACCGACCTGCCGCCGCGGTTTCCCTCGCTTCAGACCGGCACCACCGGACCCTACGAGTGATCGGAGGATCGGTCTGATGCTTGCAGACGAGCTGGACTACGTGGTCGGTGTCGACACCCACCGCGACAGCACGTGCTGGCGGTCGTGCTGCGCCGGCGGGGGCTGTTGTAGCGCGGAGCGATCGGTGCCGGCACGGTCGCGGCTATCGGGAAGCGCTTCGTTTCGCCGAGCGGCTCGCGCCGGGCGGGCGTGCCTGGGCGATCGAGGGCGCGGCAGCTACGGCGCCGGGCTGGCCCGCTCCTGAGCGAGCAGGGCGAAGCGGTGCTCGAGATCAGCCGCACGCCGCGGCGGAGCGGCGGCTGGACGGCAAGGACGACGCGCTCGACGCCGTCCGGACCGCGCGGGCGGCGCTGGCCAGCGAGACGCTCGCGCTGCCCCGGGAGGGGGAGCGACGCGAGGCACTGCGGCTGCTGCTGATCGCCCGCCGCAGCGCCGTCGACGTCCGCCGCGAAGCGCTGTGCAGCTGCGCGCGTCATCGTCACCGCGCCCGACCGCTCCGCGACGAGCTGCGCGGCTGCCGCTCGGCAGGCTACTCGACCGCTGCAGCCGCCTCCGCCGCACAGCACGGCCCAGCCGACGAGCTCGCCGTCCGGCTGGTGCTGCGCAGCCTCGCCCGCCGCGTCCAGGCCGCAACGGTCGAGGCCGACCGAGCTCGAGCGGGAGATCCTGGCCCACGTCCGCGCCCTCGCGCCCACACTGCTCGACGAGCCCGGCGTCGGCGCGATCGTCGCCGCCCAACTGATCGTCGCCTGGTCACACCCGGGCCGGCTCCGCTCCGAGGCCTGCTTCGCCCGCCTCGCCGGCGTCGCACCGATCCCCGCCTCAAGCGGCCACACCCTGCGGCACCGGCTCAGCCGCGGCGGCGACCGCCAACTCAACCGCGCCCTGCACACGATCGTCCTCCACCGCCGCCAACACGACCCGCCACCCGCGACTACATCGCCCGACGCGTCACCGAAGGCAAAACACGCCGCGACGCCACCCGCCTCCTCAAGCGCTACCTCGCCCGCCACCTCTACCGACTACTCGAACAACAGCCGCTATGACTTGACAAGTCATAGGAGCTTCATTCCAGAACACTGGCCCAGCCGATGATCCCCTCGTCAGACGGCTCTGCGGGGAGGTCGACCTAGTGGGTCCTGTGGATCGCCGCGAGCGCGTGCAGGAGAGCAGCGCGGTCAGCGGGGGAGGCATCTCGACCGATCCACAGTCGAGTTCGTACGGGACCTGCCCGCGGTGTCCCCGACTGAGCCAGCCGACGAGTAGCGTCCCGCCCGGCAGGCTTTGCTGGGTCCACGGTTCGTGAAGGCTGAGCGGGAGGTGTAGCCGGGGTGGGTCGGACCTGAAGGTGGTCCGATGGCGACCCCGAAGATCGAGTTGAGCGCCACCCCGTTCGCGGGTCTGACTGGGGAAGTTGCCTCCTCTGCGAATCTCGCTCTGGCCACTTACGCGGTAGTCCGTGAGGACATGGCCGACAACCGGTGGACGGGTTCCGGCCTTGTAGAAGGCGCCTGCTCGAAGTCGTATTGGTTGAAGCCCCGCGGAACCGGAAGTGTGAGCCTCCCGACGCTGACGGAGCCAATACTCGGAAAGCCGCTCGGAGTGCCGCCTCCCGACGAGCCCAGGGCGAGGGCCAAAGCCGTCGCGACTCCCACGAGGGAGACGGCGGCGACTCCTACTAGCACCCTCGCTCAAACCGACCGCCCACATCTTCGTCTGGGTCGAAAGCTCCGTGGTATGAGATCCACGACGACCTTCCTCAATACGACGAGGATCCCTGGTCATAGCCCCGGCGGCCCGGTTCGACAGGGATATGGAGGGCTTTCCACTCAGGGTCACCCCGGAACACTGGCCCAGGCGCGCGTCTCGGCGTCGGGTGTCGCCGCGTCGGAGGTGCTGTCGCTACCGGACAGCGATGTCCGTCGGACGAGTGCCGCATTGCTGACCGAAGCCTTGACGGCGTGGGTGCGGGGGTGGAAAGTCTCGCGTATACGCCAACGAAGCCAAGGAGGGCCAGTATGAGGCGTCGGTTGAGGGCACCGAGCCCGGCGTTCGTCATTTCGCTTGTCGCATTGTTCCTCGCTCTCGGCGGGACATCGTTGGCGGCGACGCGTTACATCCAGGGCACGCACATCAAGCCGCACTCGATCCCCAAGAACCGGTTGACGAGCCAGGCGATCAAGGGTCTCAAGGGAGATCGGGGCCTCACTGGCCCACGTGGAGCGATAGGGAATGTGGGGCCACCGGGGATGAGTGACTACTCGGTTGTCACAAGCACTAACAGCGCTTTCGCGAACAACATCGGCGCATCTGTCTCCTGTCCGTCGGGCACGCAGGCCTTGGGCGGCGGTGGAGAGGTACTAAGCGGAACCTCCGCGTTCGGGCCGTTCGAGGACGGCAGCTGGCCGACCAACGGCGGCTGGCTCGTCGAGTACCAAATGGGCGTGTCAGGCAACTTCAGCCTCTCTGTAAAGGTCTACGCGATCTGCGCAAAGGTCGACTCCTGAGACCCGGCCCGATCCCCTCGCCTGATGGCTCGACCGTGGCTGCCTCGTTTCCTAGGGGCGAGCCGTTTCAAGCGCGAGCGAACCTCTCTTCATCCGGCCGTCATGGGCCGGTAGTCAAAAGGTTGGAGTGGCCCACACGTTCCGGGGTGCCGCCAGCGGGAAACTCCGTCACACTCTCTAGATGCGGCGTCTTGTTTGGCTCGTGCTTCTGGCCCTTGTGGGTGCCGCAGTCGCGGTCGCGTCGGCGCGTGCAGACGGCACCGCGACGACCACGAGCACCACGACCACGGCTACCACCACGACGACCACCGCGCCGTTGTTCGCACCGCTTGCGTCCTCCTCGCTGCCCGCCGCGTGCGTCGGGGCCGGTGCGGCCGCCCTCGTATTGCCGTCGCAGCGCGTAATCGCGTTCGGGACGCCGGCGTCCAACCTGGGACCGTCTGCGTACCGTTCGGTTCTGAGCTTCGACTCCGCGGGCGCGAGCGGATCGACGTGCAAGTCCGGAGCGATCTCACTCAGCTCCGTCTCGCTGTTCGACGGCGTCGTCACCGCGAGCAGCGTCCAGGCGACGGACGGCAAGGGAAGCGCAACGGGGCTCGCGATCGACGGGTCGGCCGTCACCGCTGCCGCCGGGCAGACGGTGCCCGTCGAAGACTGGGGACAGCTCACGCTCGGCGCCACCCTCGGGCGCGTGACGGCGCCCCTCGTTCTCCGTCTCCTCCAGGCCCACGACTCGCTGCCTGCGGGCACAGCCGTCGTCGTGGCGTTCGGCGCCTCGGCACGATCGGTCCCGACGCGGACGACGCAGGACGGGCAGGCGACCGGTTCATCTCGTTCGCCGCAGGCGGGCAAGACCGGTGACTCGCGAAAGCACCGGCAACGGGCTCGGAGGCCGACGCCCGACTTCCCGGCGTCGCCCTACCCGCTCAAGGTCGGCAGTCTCACGGACGCCGCGCGCGACAACCCTGTCGTCTCGATTGCGGTGAAGTACCTCGGCGTCCCGTATCAGTGGGGCGGCGCGAGCCCGGCGATGGGCTTCGACTGCTCGGGCCTCGTCAAGTTCGTGTTCGGGAAGCTCGGCGTCTCGCTGCCGCACTATGCGGCGTCGCAGTGGTACTCGCCGAACGCCGTCTGGGTTGCGCCGAACCGGCTCCAGCCCGGCGACCTCGTCTTCTTCGTCGGCTCGGACGGCACGCGCAAGTCGCCCGGCCACGTCGGGATCTACGTCGACGACGGGTACATCATCGACGCGCCGCACACGGGCTCGTTCGTCCGCATCGACAGTCTCGGTGAGCCCGAGGTTGGCGGACGGATACGTCGGCGCGAAGCGAATCGTCAGCGGTTCACTCGACCGCCGCCTGCTCGGCGCGACCAAGCCGGCGGAGTCCACGGCCTTCCTCCCAGGCTTCCCGGCGCCGTCTGACGATCGAACCGCTGGCGGAGTCGCTCGGAGTGGCCGCTGCAGGCACGGCCGCCACGCCGACCGGGCTCTGGTGGGGCGGCATCGTGCTCGGCGGCCTACTGCTTCTGCTCCTGGCGGGAGGCGGGGTTCTCCACCGCCGGGCGCTGCGCCCCGACCGCTCTCCGATCGCGTGACGCCGGCCGTCCGTTAGGAACGTCAGGTCTTCGATCGGATCGCGGCCCAGCTCTTCTTGCCGAACTCGAGCCGGGACGTGAAGGCGATCGCCAGCCCGGCGCCGATGATCGCGCCGATCCCCAGGAGCTGAGGCCAGGTCAGGCGGCGGCGAGTGCGCGGCGTTCACCCAGTGCGGACCGCCCCACGAGATGTCGTAGGGGTAGTGGTGGACGACGTGCGCCCACAGGCTCCAGGCGATCCAGCGGCACGTGCCGTAGAAGAACGCCGCGCGGTACGCGACGAGGAGCGCGGCGATCGGGACGACCCGGTTCGCCCTGCTCCAGAACGCGTCAGCGGTGAAGACGTGCTGCTCGAAGTACGAGCGGGTGAGAACGCGCCAGCTGAAGATCCCGAGCACGATCCAGACGAGGTCCCAGACGGCACCCGGGCCGCTGAAGTAGGCGGCGGCGTCGGTCATCCGGCCGGTCTGCCCGGCATAGGCCCACGCGCCGAAGTGGATGTGGACGGTCCACGGGAAGAACAGCATCGTCCCGACCGTGTCGCCCGTGTCGGTGATCGCATGCGCCCATTCGCCGATCAGGAAGCTGATCGCCCACGTCTTGCTCCCCAGCACACGCCAGAAGAGGAGGGCGATCACGACGCCGTAGAGCAGGGAGTGCGTGAAGCCGACACCCGGCCAGCCGCGATGGAACTGCACCGGATCCGACGCCTTCAGGTCCCAGCCGCCGATGTGGATGCCGTACACGAACCACTTGCTCATCATGTCCGGCGCGTACGAGCCGAGCAGAAGCGGCACGAACGCGATCTTGATGCGCGTGTGCTTCTGGATCGCGTACGGCTCGAGGTCGTGCGCCGCCCAGCTCAGAAGATCCTCCTCACGCCGGCGGGGACGAGCCAGACGACGAGCAGCAGGTACGCGAGGGCGACGAAGAAGGAGAGCAGGAAGTCCGTGAACCAGACGCCGACGGCGATGTAGACGGCAGCGGCCGCGACGTACCCCGCCGCGACCGTCAGCTGGCGCTTCGACGGCATCCCCTCGCAGTATCGCCTGCGAGCGGCCGCTGTCGGCGCGGGAGAGCCGGGCGGCCCCGGCTCTCCCCATGCGGTTCTGTCAGCTGCGGATCGTCTTGCTCAGGCCGGCGAGGTAACAGGAACCGCCTGCTTCGGGCCGAGACTGACGCGCACGCGCAAGTGCGCCTTGATGCCCGAGCGGAACGACGCCGAGGTGACCACGGTCGGGACCGTCCCCGGCGCACTCGCCTTCAGCGGAACACGCTTGACCTTCACCCAGCGCTTGAGCTTGGGGCGATAGCGCTGGAAGGTCGCGACCTTGCCCACGAAGCTCTGAGCTGCGGAGATCTGCAGCTTGTAGTGGTGCCGCTTGACCTTGCCGAGGTGCAGGCTCGGCGAGACTCTGATGGCGGCGCCTGCGGTGAGGCCCTTGTACTCAGCGTGTAGGCCGTCTTCCGGGCTGCGCCTGGTAGCTGAATGCGCCGCCCGTCGTCGTCGTGACGGTCGCGACAACCTTCGACGTGTCGCCGCACGCTAGTGCCTGGACCTTGATCTGCTGGCCCGACAGGCCGCTGGCGAGCTTGCCGGTGAGCGTCGACTTGGCGCCGTAGACGACGGCCTTGGGCGTGACCGAGAGGCTGGAGACAAGCGGGAGCGCCACGGTGATCGTGCCGTGGAATGCCTTCTTGTTGTTCGCCGCGTCCGAGAACTTGAACTTCCCGGCGCTCGAGAAGGTGCAGCTCGCGCTGCCGGCCGCCGGAATCACGAGCGGCACTGCCGCGCCGCAGTTCATTCCGTTCGTCGAGTTGAACTGACGGTGTGGGCGACGGTGTCGGTTTCTTGAAGACCACCGCGTCGCCGGTCGTGATCGAGACGGCCGTCGGCGTATAGCCCGTCTTGGAGATCGTCACCGTCGTGGACGACCACCGGCCGCGACGCCCGCCGCCGCAAGCGAGCGACGGCGAGTAGTGGTACGAGCAACTTGCGCATCGAGTCCCTCCGATTCGAGTCGGTTTGTACTGCCGAGATTCCCGGGACGAATCGTCGTGTCTCGTTTGTAAAGCGGCGGTAATTCGTCCACCGGATCCCGGCCTACACAACCGGCATGGCTGATCGCCGGCCCCCTCTAGGATGCGGGCGTGGACCGGGCCGCGCTGCAGGCGGTGCAGAAACCGCTCAAGGATCAATACCGCGAGGAGCCGGCGGCCGCGCTCATCACGCTCCGGGCCGACGGCAAGCTCGACGAGGAGAAGATCGCCTGCAAGGTCGAGACCGGCCGCGCGCTCGTCGAGGCCGGGCTCCATCCCGCCACCGGCGGAACGGCGCGTTCGCGTGCTCCGGCGACATGCTGCTCGAGGCGCTCGTCGCCTGCGCCGGCGTCACGCTCCGCTCGGTGGCCACATCGATGGAGCTCGACGTCACGGGCAGCGTCCACGCCGAGGGCGACCTCGACTTCCGCGGCACGCTCGGCGTCGACCGCGAGGCAGCGGTCGGCTTCACCGAGATCCGGCTCCGCTTCGACCTCGCCTCGGACGAGCCCGAGGAGAAGCTCGACAAGCTGTTGGAGCTCACGGAGCGCTACTGCGTCGTCGGCCAGACGCTCGCCGGCGGAGTCCCGGTCGACTTCAGCTACTCCACCTCGTAGGCCATCAGGATCGCGTCGACGAGCTCGCTGCCGCGGCGGTAGTGCCGCTTGCGGTAGCCCTCGCGCTCGAAGCCGAACGCCTCGTAGAGCGCGATCGCCGCCTCGTTCCAGGGGAAGACGTGCAGCTCGAGCTTGCGGACGCCGGTCTCGCGCGCCCAGTCGACAGCCGCCTGCAGGAGCGCCGTCCCCACGCCCTGCCTGCGGGCGTCGAGCGCGACCATCAGGCCGACGTCGGCGACATGGGTGCTCGCCGGATGCGGGTCGCGCCCGACCGAGAGGCGGCCGACGAGCGTCTCGTCGTCGCGCTCCGCGACGAAGACGGCCGCGTGCGGATACCGGCGCAGCGCCTTGAGGAAGCGGCGCTCGTCACCGGCGCTCCGCCACTCGCCGGCGACGCTGATCAGCCAGCCCTCCGGCTCGGCGCTCACCGCGTCGGCGAGCCGGGTCAGCTGCTCGGCGTCGGACGGCTCGGCGTGGCGAATCTGGAAGCTCACGCCTGCACTACTACCGCCGCACCGCCCCGCCGTGGGTCACCTGCTCCCGCGAGCGAGCCGTCGTCCCGGATCTCGACGGCCGAGACGCCGCCGAAGAACAGATTCCGCGCACGCCAGCGGACGACGGGATAACCGGCTGCCTCGAGCTCGTCCGCGGCTGCCGGGTCCTCGCAGTGCGCGACGCCCTGCTCGAAGTGGATCCGAGGAGCCTCGACCGCCTCCTCCACGCCGAGCCCGCGCGCGGCGACGTTCGCCATCACCTGCAGGATCGCGCCGTGCGAGCCGGGTGCTCCCCGCAGAGCCGAGGACGAGCCGCGGCCCACGCTCGCGCGAACAGCAGCGACGGCGCCATCAGCGACGTCAGCCGCGCGCCCGGGCGCTGCTCGCCGACGAGGTAAAGCTCGCCGAGCATGTTGTTGAGCTGGATGCCGGTGCCCGGAACGACGACGCCGCCGGACGAGCCGAGCGAGCACGAGAGCGACGCGGCGTCTCCGTTGCCGTCGACGGCACTGATGTGGGTCGTGCCGCCGACCTCCTCCGCGCGCCTCATCGCGTCCTGCGCCTCCATCGCCCGGACGATCGCGAGCGGGCTCGCCTCCGCGGTCCCGAGCGCCTCGAGCCCGACCGCGACCAGACGGCCGCCGCCCGACGGCGGCGGATTCGTCCGGAGCTCGTCGCCGCGGAACGACGCCGCGAGTGGCTCGGCGCTCGATCACCTCGTAGCGGGCGAGATCCTCGAGCGTGATCGGGACGTGCGCGGCGATCCGCTCCGCGAGCTCACCGCGGTAGAAGCTGTCCGGCGCCCTCGACCGCGAGCCGATCGAGCGTGTCCGCCAGCTCCGGCATGACGAAGCGCTCCCCGCGCTCGAGCGGGCGACCCGGCCCGTAGAGCGCGTCTCCCTCGGGCGAATAGCGCAGCAGCGGGTCGAGGATCCGGTGGAGGTAACGCCTGCACCTCGTTGAGGACGACGCCCTCGCGGGCGAGCCTCGCAGCCGGCGCGAGCAGCTCGGCCCACGGCATGGATCCCCAGCGCGCGATGCGCCTCCCAGAGCCCGAGGACGGCGCCGGGCACGGCGACCGACATCGGGCCGGTGTAGAAGATCTGCTGCGAGTCGCCGTAGTCGACGACGAGCTCCGATGAGCTCGTCCGGCGAGGCCGTCCGCTCCGGGAACGCGACGAAGAAGTCGAGCAGCTGCGTGCGCGCCTGCTCCGCGTGGTGGACGAGCAGGAAGCCGCCGCCGCCCGGCCCGGTGAGCGGGCTCTCGCACACCCAGGAGACGGCGGCCGCCGCGATGCAGGCGTCCACGGCGTTTCCGCCCGCGCGCAGAACATCCGCCCCGGCCTGCGGCGGTGAGCGGATGACCGGCTGCCAACGCGCCTCTCATGAACCGAGCGTACGCTTTGCGGCCATGGGGGACGTGTCGTTCGCGGCCGACGAACGTGCGTACGTGGCGGCTGCGGCTGCCGTTCGTGCGCGAGGCCGTGCTCTGCACCGGGCTCGCGGCGATCACCGCGTCGCTGCTCGTCTGGCTCGGGCCGCCCGGCGGCGACCTCGCGGCGCACGAGTACCAGCGCCAGCTCTTCCTCGCTCCACGGCTTCACGCTCTGGGACAACTTCTGGTACGCGGGGCGCTACGCCTTCGTCGGCTACAGCGTCCTCTACTACCCGCTCGCCGCACTCCTCGGGATCGGGCTGCTCGTCGGTGCTCACCGTCGCGCTCGCCGCCGGCGCCTTCGCGCTGCCTGCTCGAACGGGAGTGGGGCTCTGCGGCGCGCTGGGCGAGCCGCTGCTTCGCGCTCGTCTGGCCGGGAGTGATCCTGGCCGGCGAGCTTCCGCTCGCGCTCGGCGTCGCTGCTCGCGTTGCTCTGCCTGCTCGCGCTGCAGGCCGGGCCGGCGCTGGACTGCCGCGGCGTTGATCATCCTCGCGCTCGCGGCGAGCCCCGTGGCGTTCGTCCTGCTCGCCGTCGTGCTGGCCGGGATCGCAGTCGGTCGCCGTCCCGCGTCTTCAGCTGCGCGCCGCCGCAGTGCCGGCGGCCGCGGTCGCGGTTGCGGCAGCGGCCGAGCTGGTCACTGTGCACCTGTTTCCCGGTGGGCACGCTCGGGTTTCCGGCGGTGGAGGCGGTCCAGGCAGTCGCCTTCTGCGTCGTCCTGCTCGCGCTGACGTGGCGGCTCGAGCGCGCGCAGAGCCTGCGTGGGGTTCTCGCCGTCTATCTCGCTGGCCGTCGTCGCGATCTATGTGATCCCGACCGGGCTCGGCCACGACATCGCGCGCGCTGCGCCTCGTCGCCCTCCCGATCGCGCTGCTCGTCGCGGCGCTGCGGCGCTGGCGCCCGCTACCGCCCGTACTGGTGGCCGTCGGGCTCGCGGCGGCCTGGAACATCGTTCCCGCTGGCGAGCGGCTGGGCGAGCAGCACGGCCGACCGCTCGGCGAATCGCGAAGGTGTGGCCCGCTCCGGTCGCCTATCTGCAGACGCACCTGCGGCACGGGCTACCGCGTGGAGGCCGTGGACACGGTCGACCACTGGCCGGCGCTCTATCTCGCGCGGGCGGACATCCCCCTCGTGCGCGGCTGGTTCCGGCAGGACGACCGTCCCGTCGCCAGCCTCCTGTACCACGCGGTACACCCCGGCGCAGTACGTCGCCTGGCTCCGTCGCCTCGGCGTCGCGTACGTCGTCCTGACCGACGCCGCCGCCGGACCACAGCTCGCGCCGCGAGGCGAGGCTCGTCAAGCAGCGGCGACACCGGGCTGAGGCGGGTCTTCGCGACGCGCGAGGTCTCGATCTACGCGGTGCCGCGGCCGCAGCCGATCGTGACCGGTCCCGGCCGGCCGGCGGTGCTCGCGCTCCGCGAGTCGCGGCTTCGTCATCCGCGTGTCGCGCGGCGGGACGTATCGCGTCGCGGTCCGCTGGTCGCCGTACTGGCACGCGTCCACCGGCTGCCTCGCCCACGCCGACGGACGGGATGCTGCAGCTGCGGACCGGCGCGCGCGGCGACGGTGCGAATCGGATTCGACGTCGACGCGACCAGCCTGTTCGACGCCTTCGCCGGCACGGCCCCGACCTGTCCCGCAAGCGCCACGTCCTTCCAAGTAACAGACTGTTACTAAGTGTCTCGCGCAGCCCTTCGAGTTCGGGCGCGCGGACATGTCCCCACTGGCCCACTGTCCAACCTTGTAACAGACTGTTACTTGGGATCGGGGGCGTGCGGGACTAGCCGACTTCGCGGACGAGCTCGGAGAGCGGCTTGCGGTTGGCCCGCGCCGACCACTCCTCCGCGCTGCGGCTCTCCGCGTCGTGCGGCCGCGCCGGGTAGCCGAACGAGACGATCGCGCGCACGTCGCCGCCGCAGATCTGCGCCGCCGCGTCGGCGTCGCGGATTCCGTTCGGGCACGAGACGACGCCGTCACCCCACGCCCCGAGCATCATGTTCTGCGCGCAGCGGCCGGTGTCGAAGGCTCCCGCCTCGCCGACGATCGCGACGACGAGCGCCGCCGAGGCGACGTTCTCCGGCGCGTAGACCGCCTCCGCCAGGCGGGCCTGCTCGCCGCCCGAGACGACCACGAACTCCCACCGCTGCCGGTTCTTCGAGCTGCCCGAGAGCCGGCCCGAGTCGAGGATCCGGTGCCGCACCTCGGCCGGGATCGCCGCATCTGCGTAGGCGCGCTCGTCGCGCTTCGAGGCGATGGCGAGGTACGGGTCCACCGCCGGACGCCGCGTCAGTTCTTCAGGAACTCGGGCACGTCGAGGTCGCCGCCCTCGCCCTGCGGCCGACGCGGCTGCTCGGCCGGCGGCCGTCCAGGCGTCGCCTCGCGGCCGGCGGCCGCGGCCGCCGAAGCCCGTCGCGACGACGGTCACCCAGACCTGGCCGTTCAGCCGGTCGTCGATGGTCGCGCCGAAGATGATGTTCGTGTCGTCGGTCGCGGCGGCGCGGATCACCTCGGCGGCATCGTTCACCTCGACGAGCGTCAGGTCGTCGCCTCCCGCGATCGAGAGGAGGATGCCGCGCGCGCCGGTGATCTCGGCGTCGATGAGCGGCGAGCGCAGCGCCCGCTCGGCCGCCTCCTTCGCGCGCCCGTCGCCGGTCGAGGAGGAGAAGCCGATGCCCATGAGCGCCGTGTCCGAGTCGGACATGATCGTGCGCACGTCGGCGAAGTCGAGGTTGATCAGGCCGGGCATCGTGATCAGGTCGCAGATCCCCTGGACGCCCTGGCGGAGGACGTCGTCGGCGACCTTGAAGGCGTCGAGCATCGACGTCGACCGCTCGAGCACCTCGAGCAGCCGGTCGTTCGGGATCACGATCGTCGTGTCGCACGCGCTGCGGAGCTCGACGATCCCGTGCTCGGCCTGGCTGCGGCGCTTCGTCCCCTCGAACTTGAACGGCGTCGTGACGATGCCGACCGTGAGCGCGCCGATCTCGCGCGCGATCCGCGCGACGATGGGCGCGGCGCCCGAGCCGGTGCCTCCACCCTCGCCGGCGGCGACGAAGACCATGTCCGCGCCGCGCAGCTCCTGCTTCAGCTCGTCGTACGCCTCGTCGGCCGCGCGGCGCCCGACGTCGGGATCGGCGCCGGAGCCGAGGCCCTGGGTGAGCTCGCGGCCGATGTGGATCTTGACCGGAGCGTCGCTCGTGCGCAGCTGCTGGATGTCGGTGTTGACGGCGATGAACTCGACCTGGCTGATGCCGGCGTCGATCATCCGGTTGACGGCGTTGAGGCCGGCGCCGCCGACGCCCACGACCTTGATCACCGCGAGATAGGCGCCCGTCTCGGCGCCCGTCCGGTGCAGCCGCGCCGGCGACTCCGGCAGCGGCTCGAGGTAGCGCGAGACCGGCGGCAGGTCGGGCGAGCTCGGGCCGGGGACGCAGCGGGTCGGGATCGGGCGTCGGAGCCGGCGGCTGCGGATCGGGCAGCGGCGGCCCGGGCTGCGGGTCCGGCGAGGGCGTCGGCGGCGTCGGATCGGAGTCTCGACGCCGGTCTCCTCCCAGCTCGGGACGTGCTCGACCGTGCGCTCGTCCGGCTCGGCCGGCGCCTCCGGAGCGGCGGTCGCGGCGTCCTCGGGCGGCTGCGGCTCGGCCTCGCCGCTCTGCTCCGCCTGCTTCTGCGCCGCCTCGGTCGCCCGGAACAGCTCCGCTAGCGGGCCCTCACGCATGCTGGCGCGCCGACGCGCCATCGAGCACCTCCTTCGCCAGGTCACGGTACATCCCGGCGGCCTCGCCGGTCGGGTCGTACTTGAAGATCGACTGCCCCTTCACCGGCGCCTCCGCGTAGCGCACCGTCTTGCGGATCTTCGTGTTGAGGACGAGGTCGCCGAAGTTCTCCTTCAGGATCTCGACCGCCTCGCGCGAGTGGAGGAGCCGCCGGTCGAACATCGTCGCGAGGATGCCCTGGATCCCGACGTTCGGGTTGAGGTTCTCGCGGATCATCGAGAGCGTGTTCTCGAGCTGGACGAGCCCGCGCAGCGACAGGTACTCGCACTGGACGGGGACGATCACGCCGTCGGCCGCGACGAGCGCGTTGATCGTCAGCAGGCCGAGCGACGGCGGCGTGTCGATGAGGATGTAGTCGTAGCTCTCGCGCACGGGCATGAGCGCCTTCTCGAGCGCGCGCTCGCGCCCGATCATCGAGGCGAGGGCGAGCTCGGCGCCGGCGAGGTCGATCGAGGAGACGGCGACGTCGAGCTCGTTCGTGCGCACGATCTCCGTGATCGGCAGCCGGTGGACGAGGACGTCGAACATCGAGCGGTCGATCTCGTCGGGGTTCCAGCCCTGCGACATCGTCAGGTTGCCCTGCGGGTCGAGGTCGACCGCGAGCACGCGCAGCCCCTGCTCGGCGAGCGCCACGCCGAGGTTGAGGGTCGTCGTCGTCTTCGCGACGCCCCCCTTCTGGTTGGCGAAGGCGATCACCCGGGCCATTGCCGGACCGCTATCCGCCGTCCGCGCCTGCGGACGCGCTAGTAACCGCGTGAGCGCCATCCCTGCTGACCTTTCGTAGCGCCGTAGTCGACTCCTGCTCGATTAGTTTCCCCGGAATGGAGCGGAAATGGCGCGTCTTGATCGTGGTGTGCGTGGCGGTCTTCATGCTGCTCCTCGACATCACGGTAGTCAACGTCGCGCTGCCGGACATCGACAAGGAGCTGAACACCTCCTTCACCGACCTGCAGTGGGTCGTGGACGCGTACGCGCTCACGCTCGCGGCGACGATGCTCAACGCGGGCTCGCTCGGCGACCTGCTCGGCCGCAAGCGGGTCTTCCTCGTGGCGATCGCGCTCTTCACCGCTCGCCTCGGCGCTCTGCGGCGCGGCGCAGTCGCCGCTCTGGCTGATCCTCGCGCGCGGCGCGCAGGGGATCGGCGGCGCCGGGATGTTCGCGGTCTCGCTCGCGATCATCTCGCAGGAGTTCCACGGCCGCGAGCGCGGCACGGCCTTCGGGATCTGGGGCGCGACGGTCGGGATGGCGGTGGCGATCGGGCCGCTCGTCGGCGGCGCGCTCACGACCTACGTCGGCTGGCGCTGGATCTTCTTCGTCAACATCCCGATCGGGATCGCCTGCGTCGCGGCGGGCATTCGCGAGCTGCACGAGTCGCGCGACGAGGAGCACGGCGGCTTCGACCTGCCCGGGCTCGCTTACGCTGACGGGCGGGCTGTTCGCGCTCGTGCTCGGCCTGCTCCGCGGCAGCGACTGGGGCTGGTCGAGCGGCCGCGTCGTCGGTCTCTTCGCCGCCGCCGCCGTCCTGCTCGTCGCGTTCGCGGCGATCGAGCTGCGGCAGGAGTCGCCGATGCTCGACATCCGGCTCTTCCGCGTGCCGACCTTCACCGGCGCGCAGATCACCGCCTTCGCGATCTCGGCGGGGATGTTCGCGCAGTTCCTCTTCCTGCCGCTCTACCTCGAGAACGTGCTCGGCTACTCGGCGGTCGAGGACCGGCGTCATCTTCCTGCCGCTGTCGCTGCGTCTCGTTCGTCGTCGCGCCGATCGCCGGGCGACTGTCGACACGCGTGCCGGTGCGGTTCCTGCTCGGCGGCGGGCTTGCGCTCGTGCGGCGTCGCGCTGCTGCTCATGCACGGGCTCACCCTCGGCTCGACCTGGACGACGCTCCTCGCCGGGCTTCCTCGTCGCCGGCATCGGGATCGGCCTCGTCAACGCGCCGCTCGCCTCGACCGCCGTCAGCGTCGTCGAGCCGCGACAGGCGGGGATGGCCTCCGGGATCAACAACACGTTCCGCCAGGTCGGGATCGCGACGGGCATCGCCGCGCTCGGCGCG
>CAVXXZ010000011.1:0-38379 GCA_963765795.1 uncultured Actinomycetes bacterium | reverse complement strand
GGCCTGCGCCGCCTGGCCCTCCTGGTCGAGCGCCTGCGCCTCGAGCTCGATCAACTCGCTGCGGTCGCGAGCCGGACGGAGGATCGAGGTCGGCGCCGAAGCCGGATCCTGCGAGACCGGCCAGGAGTCGAGCGTCGCGTCGCTCTCGAAGTACGTCGGCTTGCCCTGCTCACGCCGGCGGCGGTCACGCTCGAGCCGCCGCTCCTGCCGCTGCCGCTCGGCGTCCTCCACGAGGGCAGCATAGGGAGCGGGGTTGCTACCATCGCCCGGCCCGCGAGCTGCGGGTCTTTTTCCGAGATGCCCAATATCAAGCAGCAGGAGAAGCGCGTCCGTCAGGCGGCGCGGCAGCGGCAGGAGAACCTCCGCTGGCGCTCGACCGCGAAGACGCTCATGCGCCGCCTCGACGAGGCGGTCGCCGACGGCGACGCGAAGGAGACCGAGGCGCGGCACCGCGAGCTCGTCCAGTGGCTCGACCGGGCCGCGGCGAGCGGCGCCCTCCATCGGAACACCGTCGCTCGGCGCAAGTCTCAGGCGGCGAAGCTCGCCGCCGGCGCAGCCGAGAAGTAAGCGCTCAGCCCGCGCGCACTTCGGGCCGGCGGGTGATCTCGACGAGCGTCCGCTCGAGCTGGAGCTCGGGCGGAAGGCGTGAGCCACCCTTCGCCCCCGCGTCGAGCTCGGCCAGCCGGACCGTCGCCTGCGCGAGCTCCTCCGGCGAGAAGTTAACCGCCTGCTTCGCCGACTTCTCCGCGACGAACGGGTGGATCTTCAGCCGGCTCGCGATCTCGCTCGAGCGGACGCCCTCGTCTGCGAGGCGCGAGGCCTTCCGCACCCGGCCGACGTGCGCCACGAGCGAGGCGACGAGCCGGATCAGCTCGCCCGAGCGAGGCCGGTGCGAGCGGTCGAGCAGCGACTCGGCCGCGCGCAGGGTCGCCGCGATGTCTCGCCGCCCCCAGGAGTCGGTGACCGCGAAGATCGGGGTCTCGGCCCGCCCGACGGCGAGCTCCTCGACGGCCGCGCGCGTGATCGGCTCGCCGTTCGCCCACGTCGCCAGCTTCTGGATCTCCGAGGCGAGGTCGCCCACGTCGTCCCCGACAGCCTCGACGAGCGCACGGCATGCGTCTCGATCGGCAGCCGCCCCGAGGCGCGCGAACTGCTCGGCGACCCACTCGGGAAGCTGCTTCTTCGACACGTCGTAGGCGAGGATCTGGCCCACCTTCGCGACCGCTTTGGCGAGCGTGGCGTCGCGCTTGATCCCGTCGCCCACGAGCGCCAGAACCGTGGTCGGCGCGGGGGCGGCGAGGTACGCCTCGAGCTCCTTCACGTCGGCCGCTTTCCAGGTCTCCACGCCGTCGACCACCACGAGTCGCGCCTCCCCACCGAAGAGGCCGAGAGCGTTGCAGGCGGCGACCGCGTCCTCCGCCGATGCCTCCCCGGCGTGGAGCTGCTCGGTGGCGTCCTCACCGATCCGCCCTCGCAGGCGTTGGAGCGCGATCGCGATCTTCGGCCGGTCGGTCCCCGTCAGGAGGTAGACAGGCTTCAGCTCGCGCTCGCTCGCCACGCTGCCAAGCATAGGCGGCGGCGCCGACCGCTCCCAGGCCGAGGACGGCGGCCGCGCGCGGCGAGGTGATCTGCGCGCCGGGGATGCTCGCGAACGCACGTGCGCACACCGCGACGAACCAGGCGCCCCAGCCGTTGAGCTGCGCCATCGCCGCAGCGACCGGCCGTGCGACCGGCGCGACGACCGCCGTCAGCAGCGCGAGGCCGAGCACCTCGACCACGGCCGGGACCGCCACGACGTTCGCCGGGACGGTGACGAGCGAGATCTGGTGGAACTGGAACCACGTGACCGGCGCGGTCGCGAGCCCGCACGCCGTCGACACGCCGATGAGCTGCGCGAGCCCGTGGGACACCGGGTATCCCTCGAGCGCACGGACGACGCGAGGCGTGACGACGAAGATCGACGCGACTGCGGCGAACGAGAGCTGGAAGCCGGCGTCGAACAGCGCGTACGGGTTCCAGCCGAGGAGCACGGCCGCGCCGACGAGCAGCGCCTGCCAGCGGTCACGCTCGCGGCCGGCGAGCCAGGCGAGTGACCCGAGGCCGGCGGCGAGCGCCGCGCGCACCACGGACGGATGGAGCCCGACAGCGAGCGCGTACGCCGCCACCGTGAGCAGCGCGGCGGTCTGGGCGACGTAGATTCCGAGGCCGAGAAACAGGATGACTGCCGCGGCGCCTCCCCCGACCGCGGCGACCTTGAGCCCGTCCACCGCGAGACAGTGGTAGAGACCGGTTGCGCGGAAGTCGTCGAGCAGGCTCGGGTCGACGCCGGACGCACGGCCGAGGACGATCGCCTCGATCACGTCGCGACGCTCGCCCTTCAGGCCCGGCGTCGTGTCGCCTCCGAGCCAGCGTCCGACGCGATCGCCGATACCGGGGATGCCGCCACGCCGACCGAGGACGCGGAACGACTGACCTCGCAGGATCGCGTGGATGCCCTGCCGGCGCAGCCACTTCGCTTCGTCGAAGCCGTTCGAGGGTCCGGGTGGAGCCCGCAGCTCGCCCAGGAGCCTGAGCCGCGCGCCCTGCGGCGGCGAGCGCCCGAGTGGGAGCTGGAGCAGGACCGGCTCGTGCACGGCGAGGGTCCCCCAGCGCAGCACGAGCGCCTTCATCCGCTGGTCGAACGCTCCCGCCCGGGGCGGCTCCTCGACCTCGACCACCGCCCACTCCGCCGTGCCGATCCGGGCCCTGAGCACGCTGCGGTCGAGCTGAGCGAGTCGGACGCTGCCCCAACCCCAGGCGACGGCCACGACCGCGAAGGCGAGTGCCGCCGCCCGGAGCCGCGCGTCGGAGGCTGCGAGCCCGACGGCGGCGAACGCGACGGCCACGGCCAGCGCTGGAACGACCGCCGGACGGGCGAGGTTCGCCAGCGCGAAGCCGAGACAGAGTGCGCCGACGAGTGCGTGAGGTAGGCGCACCGTCACCTCAAGGGATCACCAGTCCCTTCAGTTGCGCCATGTGCGCCGGCCCGATGCCGGGCACGCCCTCGAGCTCGGCGACCGAATGGAACGCGCCGTGCGCCTGCCGGTAATCGAGGATCTTCTGCGCCGTCACCGGGCCGATTCCCGGCAGGCTCTCGAGCTGCTCGAGCGTCGCCGAGTTGAGGTCGAGCGGGGCTGACGGCGAGGAGCCGGCCGCGGGAGGGCTCGCTCCGACGCTGCCGGCCGCGCCACGTCCCGGGACGACGATCTGCTCGCCGTCGGCGATCGGAGCGGCGAGGTTGACCGAGTCGAGTTGCGCCTTGGCGGTCGGCCCGCCGGCGGCTGCGATCGCGTCGTCGATCCTCGATCCCGAGCGGAGTCGATAGAGACCCGCGCGACGGACGGCTCCCGCGACGTCGACCACGAGCAGCTTCGCGGCGGCCGGCTTCGCACGAACCGGGGCGCGCAACGGCGTCACGGCCGGCGCCGCGCTCCCGCCGCCGCCGAGGTGCCGGATCACGAGGAGGAGCAACACGACCAGGGCGGCAGCTCCCCCGCAGAGCTGGCGTCGCGAGAGAGCCGGGATCCGGACGTCCATGTCGTCCATCGTGACAACGCATGTGCGCCGCGTGTGTGCCGGCTTCCTCGCAGGTTCGTAAACTCGCACCGTGGCCGACTGGGTGACGATCTCCGCTCTCGCCTCCGCAGGCGGGACGCTCGTGCTCGCCGGCGTGACAGTGGCTTCCGTGCGCTCGGCCAACCGTGCGGCGCGCGTCGCCGAGCAGTCGCTGCTCGCGGGCCAGCGCCCGCTGCTCGTGCCATCCAGGGCCGAGGATCCGGCCGTCAGGGCCGGCTTTCAGGACGGCGTCTGGTTCAACGTTCCGGGCGGCGAGGGCGCCGCGAGCGCGACCGATGAGGCCGACTACTTCGTGATCTCCGTTCGGAACGTCGGCACCGGGATCGCCGTCCTCCACGGCTGGCACCTCATCCCGGAGCTCGTGCTCGAGCGCAGCGCGCACGTCACCCCGCCCCCGCTCGAAGAGTTCACGAGCCTCACGCGCGACCTCTACGTCGCTCCCGGCGACATCGGCTTCTGGCAGGGCTCATTCCGCGACCCGGCGAGCAACGGATACCTCGAGGCTCGTCGCGCGGTCGAAGCGCGCCAGACCATCGGGGTCGACATTCTCTACGGCGACTTCGAAGGTGGCCAGCGCGTGATCAGCCGCTTCATGCTCACGCCGAAGGAGACCGACGGCGGCGTGCGCTGGTATGCGTCCGTCGGGCGCCACTGGAACGTCGACCGGCCCGATCCGCGCGAGCGCGAGGGCTAGACGACGAAGTTGACGAGCTTCTTGGGGACGACGATCGTCTTGCGTGGCTCGCCGCCGTCGAGGTAGCTCCGCACACGCTCGCTCGCGCGCGCACGCGCGACGAGCTCGTCCTCGCTCAGGCCCGCGTCGACCTCGAACCGGTCGCGCACCTTGCCGTTCACCTGCACCACGAGCTCGAACGTCTCGCGCACGAGCTGCGACTCGTCGGCCTCCGGCCACGGGGCCTCCCACAGCCGTTCATGGCCGAGCACGATCCACAGCTCCTCGGCCACGTGGGGTGCGTAAGGCTGGATCAGGGAGACCGCCGTCTCGGCCGCGAAGCGCGCGTCCGGCGCGTCGACGGCGCCGCCGAGCTCGTTGACGAGCTCCATCAGCGCCGCGATCGGTGTGTGGAACTGGAAGCGGCGCAGCACGTCGTCGGTCACCCGCGCGATCGTCTCGTTCGCCTTCCGCGCCAATGCGCCTTCGCGCACGCCGTCCGCGGGCGCCCGCTCGGCGACCTCGTGCACGACGCGCCACAGCCGGCGCAGGAAGCGGACGATGCCCTCGACGCCGTCGGGCGTCCACTCCATGTCCTGGTCGGCCGGCCCCATGAACAGGATGTAGAGCCGCACTGCGTCGGCGCCGTACGCGTCGACGACCGCGTCCGGCCCCTCGACGTTCCCCTTCGTCTTCGACATCTTCGTGCCGCCGAGCGTCACCCAGCCCTGGTGGAACATGCGCGCGAACGGCTCCCGGAACCCGACCATCCCCCAGTCGTTCAGCGCCTTGACGAAGAAGCGCGAGTAGAGCAGGTGCCCGGTCGAGTGGTCGATGCCGCCGATGTACTGGGAGACCGGCAGCCAGTAGTCGACGACGAAGCGGTCGAACGGCGCCTCGTCGTTGTGCGAGTCGATGTAGCGCAGGAAGTACCAGGACGAGTCGACGAACGTGTCCATCGTGTCCGGGTCGCGCCGCGCCGCGCCGCCGCACTGCGGGCAGTCGACCGCCATGTACTCCTCGTTGGCGGCGAGCGGCGGCCTTCCCTTCGGGGCGTAGTCCTCGATGTCCGGCAGGATCACCGGCAGCTCGTCCTCGGGCACCGGGACGACGCCGCAGCGCTCGCAGTGGATGAAGGGGATGGGGCAGCCCCAGTAGCGCTGGCGGGAGACGCTCCAGTCGCGGAGGCGATAGTGGACCGTCGCCTTGCCGCGTCCCTCTTCCTCGAGCGCCGCGACGATCGCGCGTGCGCCCTCCTCCGCCGGGAGGCCGTCGAAGCGGCCGGAGTTGACGAGCTTCCCGTCCTCGTCGATCACGATCTTCGTGGGCAGCGAGAACGCCTCGGCGAACTCGCCGTCGCGCTCGTCGTGCGCGGGGACGGCCATGATCGCGCCTGTTCCGTAGTCCGTCAGGACGTAGTCGGCGACCCAGATCGGCAGCCGTTCGCCGTTGATCGGGTTGACCACGTGCTTGCCGGTGAAGACGCCGGTCTTCTTCGTCGCCGCTGCGCGCTCCTCGACCGGCCGCGTGCCGGCGTGGCGCGCGTACTCCTTCGCCTCCTCGCTCGCCTGCTCGGCGACGAACGGATGCTCGGGCGCCACGACGAAGAACGTCGCGCCGTGAAGCGTGTCGGCGCGCGTCGTGAAGACCGCCACGTCGTCCCCGGTCTCCTCGACGCGGAAGAGGATCTCGGCGCCCTCGGAGCGGCCGATCCAGTTGCGCTGGATCGCCTTCGTCCGCTCGGGCCAGAAGCCGCCCTCCGGCAGGTCGTACTCGAGCAGCTCGTCGGCGTACGCGGTCGTCCGCATGTACCACTGGGTCATGTTCCGGAGCTCGACCTCGGCGCCGCAGCGCTCGCAGCGGCCGTCGACGACGTACTCGTTCGCGATGACCGTCTGGTCGTTGGGGCACCAGTTGACCGGCCCCTCCCGGCGGTAGCAGAGGTCGTGTGCGACGAACTGCTGGAACAGCCACTGCGTCCAGCGGTAGAAGGTCGGCTGGTGCGCTGCGACCTCGCGCTCCCAGTCGATCGCCCAGCCCAGGCGCTTCATCTGGGCGCGCATCGTCTCGATGTTCCGGTTGATCGTCTCCCGCGGATGGCGTCCCTCGCGGATCGCGGCGTTCTCCGCCGGCAGCCCGAACGCGTCCCAGCCCATCGGCCGCACGACGTGCCAGCCGCTCCGCCGGCGAACGTGGGTCTGGACGTCGCCCATCGTGTAGTTGAGGACGTGGCCCATGTGGAGGCTCGGCCCCGACGGGTACGGCAGCATCTCGAGCTGGTACCAGTGGTTCTCGGGCGTCGGCGCTCCCGGCACGGGGTTCGGGACGTTGAAGGCCCGCTCGTCCTCCCAGACGCGCTGCCACTTCGCCTCGATCTCGTGGGGCTCGTATCTCGGTGTCATCGAAAAACGTCCTCTGGAACGAAAAAACCTCTCCGAGGAGAGGCCGTGGGGAGGCCGGCGCGGCGTCGCCGCGCATGTCTCCCTGAACTAGGTAAGAAGCAGCTCCTGCATTGGGATCCCGATACTAGCAACGTGCTCGAGCTATTTCCGGAAACCGCGCAGGTCGAGGACGGCGAGCTGACCCTCGGAGGCGTGCGCGCGACAGAGCTCGCCGACGAGTACGGGACGCCGCTCCTCGTCTACTGCGAGCGCACGATCCGGAGCCAGGTGCAGGCGTACCGCGGGGCCGCGCCGGGCGCGCTCGTCGTCTACGGAACGAAGGCGTTCGCGAATGTCGCGCTGCTGCGGCTGCTCGCGGAGGAAGGAGCAGGCGCCGACGTCTCGACCCTCGGCGAGCTCGCGTTCGCCCGGGCGGCGGGGATCCCGGGCGAGCGGCTCGTCTTCCACGGCAACAACAAGTCGGAGGAGGAGCTGCGGGCGGCCGCGGAGGCAGGCGCGCTCGTCGTTCTCGACGCGCCGGGCGAGGCGGAGGCGGCGGCCGCGGCGGGAGTGCGGCGCGTCCTCGTGCGCCTGACGCCGGGCGTCGAGGCCGTGACGCACCGCTCGATCCAGACGGCGCACGAGGAGTCGAAGTTCGGCCTCGCGCCCGATGCCGCCGAGCGGGAGATCGAGCGGGCGCAGGAGCTGGGGCTCGAGGTCGAGGGCGTGCACGTCCACGTCGGCTCGCAGCTCGGGCGCTTGGACGAGAGCGTGCTCGCGTTGGAGCGCGTTCTCGCGTTCCTCGAGCGGCTTCGGTGGCGACCACGGGTCCTCGATCTCGGCGGCGGGCTCGGGGTGCGCCACAACCGCGACGAGGAGCTGCCGTCGGTCGCCGAGTTCGTCCGCCCGCTCGTGGAGCGTGATCCCGGAAGGCGTCTCGCTGATCCTCGAGCCGGGGCGCTCGCTCGTCGGCCGAGCGGGCGTGACGCTCTACCGCGTCGGCTCGGTCAAGGAGTCGGGCGGCGTCACGTACGCGGCGATCGACGGCGGCATGTCCGACAACCCGCGGCCGCAGCTGTACGGCGCCCGCTACGAGGCGCTGCTCGCGAACCGCGCGGAGGAGCTGGCGAGCGGCGTCTATCGGGTCGCCGGCAAGCACTGCGAGTCGGGCGACGTCCTGATCGAGGCGGCGGAGCTCCCCGAGCCGCGGCCGGGCGACGTGCTCGCAGTGCCGGCGACGGGCGCCTACACGCTCGCGCTCGGCTCGACGTACAACGGCGTCCCGCGGCCGGCGGTCGTGCTCGTGGCGGACGGCGAGGCGCGGCTCATCCGCCGCCGGGAGACGGTCGAGGACCTGCTGCGCTTCGAGGCGTGACCGTCAGTGCTCGTGTCGATACTGCTCGATCGCGCCGGCCAGCGTGGAGACGATGCCCGACTTCGGGCTACCGAGGTGGCGAGCTTTCTAACACGGCCTCAGGCCGACCAAGGCCGCTACGCTCGGCGCGATGAGCCGTCGTCTCATCGCCATTCCGGGCGTCGTACTGATCGCGGTCGCAGCCGCGATGTGGGGCACGGACCCGATCATCCGGAAGACGATGAGCGGGACGACCTCGGCGACGACGATCGTCTTCGGCGAGCATGTGATCCTCGTCCTCTGCACGCTGCCGTTCCTCCTGCCCGCGCTGCGCGCGGTATTCCGCGCCGGGCGGAGCTACGTAGCGGCTGCGGTCGTCGTCGGCGCCGGCGCCTCGGCCGTCGCCACGATCCTCTTCACCGACGCGCTGATCGGCCACTCCGACTTCATCACGCCGGTCGTGATCCAGAAGATCCAGCCGTTCATCGCAATCGGGGCCGCCGCGCTCCTGCTCGCCGAGCGGCCGCGGCCCGGCTTCTGGTGGTTCTTCCTCCCCGCCCTCGCCGGCTTCTGGCTCGTCAACCAGTCGCACCCGCTCGAGCCGTCGGCGAAAGGAGCCGTCGTGATCGTCGAGGCGACCGCCGCCGCGGTGCTCTGGGCGCTCGGGACGGTGCTCGGGCGCTACATGTCCCGCGAGCTCGAGTTCCAGCACGTCCTGACGCTGCGCTTCTTCTTCGGGCTGCTCGCGAGCGCGCTCGCGCTGCTCGTCATGGACGCAGCCGGCGTACTCGAACGGCCACGACAGCGTGCTGATCCTCTACCTCGCGCTCGTCACGGGCCTGCTCGCGCTCGCCGCTCTACTACTACGGGCTGCAGCGCACGCCGGCCGTTCTCTCGTCGCTCGCGGAGCTCACGTATCCGGCGGTGGCCGTGATCGCGGGCATCTACGCGTACGACCAGCACCTGCGCTGGACGCAGTGGATCGGCGTTGCCCTGATCCTCGGCACCGTGACGCTCCTGCCCATGCGGCGGCGGCGCGTCGTCAGCCGAAGCACCCAGCAAGCAGCAGAGCGAGCTGCTTCCGGCACCCGCGACGAGTTAGCCTCCCGCCGTGGACCTGCGGGACACGTCGGAGGAGGCGGAGTTTCGGGCCGAGCTACGCGCGTGGGTCGACGCGAACCTCCCGGAGGACAAGCGCGGCGGCCGCGGCGGCGCGCAGCGGTTCGAGGACCCGTTCATCCGCGAGTGGAGCCGCAAGCTCTACGAGGCGGGCTACGCCGGGCTGACCTGGCCGAAGGAGTACGGCGGCGCGGAGCGCGCCGCACAGCTTCCAGGCGATCCTCTACGAGGAGCTCGCCGCGGTGCAGGCCCCGACGCACGTCGGCGTGATCGGCCTCAACATGGCCGGGCCGACGATCATCGCGCACGGGACGGAGGAGCAGAAGGCGCGCTACCTCCAGCCGATCCTCGCCGCCGACGAGATCTGGTGCCAGGGCTTCTCGGAGCCGGACGCGGGCTCCGACCTCGCCGCCGCGCGCACGCGCGCCGAGCGGCGCGGCGACGTCTACGTCGTGAACGGGCAGAAGGTGTGGTCGTCGTTCGCGCACATCGCCGACTTCTGCATCCTCGTCACGCAGAGCGATCCCGGACGCGCCGAGCGCTACCGGAACCTCACCTACCTGCTCGTCGACATGCACGCGCCCGGCGTCGAGGTGCGGCCGCTGCGGCAGATCACGGGCGAGGCGGAGTTCAACGAGATCTTCTTCAGCGACGTCGAAGTCCCGGTCGAGAACCGCCTGGGCGACGAGGGCGACGGCTGGCAGGTCGCGATGACGACGCTCCTGCACGAGCGCGCGACGCTCGGCTTCGCGCTCACGGCGACGTTCGACGCGCTCTTCGGCCGGCTGCTCGAGGAGACGGAGGAGCGGGATCCCGACCCGCTGCGTGCGCGAGGCGCTCGCCCGCGAGTGGATCGAGCTGCAGGCGCTGCGCTACACGAACTACCGCGCGCTCGGCACGTACCAGCGCACCGGCGTCCCCGGCCCGGAGGGCTCGGGCGTGAAGCTGCGCTGGTCGGAGGCGAACCAGCGGCTGACGAAGCTGGCGCGCGAGCTGCGCGGGCCGGACGGCATCCTCGACGACGGCTGGTGGAACCACCAGCAGCTCCGCAGCCGCGGCAACACGATCGAGGCCGGGACGTCGGAGGTCCTCCGCAACATCATCGCCGAGCGCGTTCTCGGCCTCCCGAGGTCGCGCTGATGGACTTCGCGCTCTACGAGGACCAGCTCGAGCTGAAGCAGGCGGCGCGCGCGTGGCTCGCCGACCGCTTCCCGCTCGACCGCGACTGGGAGGCAGCAGGACGACCGCTGGAGCGAGCTCGAGGAGCTCGGCTGGCTCGACGTCGCGGAGGCGGGGCTCGGCTTCGTCGAGGAGGCGCTGCTGCTCGAGGAGATGGGCTACGTCTGCTACCCGGGCTTCTACCTCGGGCACGTCGCGTCGGTGCCGGGCGACGGCGATGTCGCCACCGTCGATCCCACCCGCCGCCTCCAACCGTGTCGAGGACGATCGCCGCGCTTCCGCGCCGCCGCCGCCGCCGAGGCGCTCGGCGTCGCGCAGCGCGCGCTCGACCTCGGCGTCGAGCACGCGAAGACCCGCGACGCAGTTCGGCAAGCCGATCGGCACGTACCAGGCCGTCTCCCACCCGCTCGCGCAGACGTACACCGACGTCGAGCTCGCGCGCTCGCTCGTCTACTGGGCCGCGTGGTGCGTCGCCGAGGACGACGAGCGCGCGCCGCTCGCAGCCGCCGCGGCGAAGGCGTTCGCCACCGAGGCCGCGGTGCTCGCGTGCGAGCGCTCGATCCAGGTGCACGGCGGCATCGGCTTCACCTGGGAGCACCCGCTGCACCGCTTCTACAAGCGCGCGCAGTGGCTCGAAGGCTTCGGAGCCCGGCCGCCCGAGCTGCGGCTGGAAGTCGCGAGCGCGCTCCTCGCATGAAGCTCGTCCGCGCGGCCGAGCTCACGGACAGCGCGCCGTATGCCTACGCCGCCGTGTCGTCGCCGGGCGCGCGCCTGGTCTTCACGGCTGGAGCGTGTCCTCTCGACGCCGCCGGAGAGACGGTCGCACCCGGAGACGTAGCGGCTCAGGCGGAACAGGTGATGCAGAACCTCCGAATCGCATTGCAGGCGGCCGGTGCCGACCTCGACGACGTGCTGAAGACGACGGTCTACGTCGCCAGCGGCGAACAGGCGGATCTCGTGACCGCCTGGGAGGTCGTCAGTCGCCACTTCGGAAGCCACGACGCTCCCAGCACGCTGCTCGGCGTCAGCGTGCTCGGGTACCAAGACCAGCTGGTCGAGGTCGAGGCAGTCGCGGCTGTAGGAGAATGAGCCGGATGGACGGCCTGATGATGGACTTCCCGCTGACGCTGACGCACCTGCTGCGCCGCGCGGAGTCGTTCTTCGGCGACGGCGAGATCGTCACGCGCCTGCCCGACAAGAGCTTCCACCGCACGAACCACCGCGACACGCTGCGCCGTGCGCGGCAGCTGGCCGTCGCGCTGCAGAAGGCCGGCCTCGAGCGCGGCGACCGCGTGGCGACGCTCTGCTGGAACCACTACCAGCACCACGAGGCGTATTTCGGCGTCCCGTGCGGCGGCTTCGTCCTCCACACGCTCAACCTCCGCCTCCATCCGAACGACCTCAACTACATCGCGAACCACGCGGCCGACCGGGCGGTGATCGTCGACCGCGCGCTCCTGCCGCTGCTCGACCAGTTCCGGGAGGGGACGCAGATCGAGCACGTCTGGGTCGTCGAGGACTCGTACGAGGAGCTGCTCGCGACCGCCGATCCGGACGAGTGGGAGGACCCGGAGCTCGACGAGCGCGAGGCCGCCGCGATGTGTTACACGAGCGGCACGACCGGCCGGCCGCGCGGCGTCGTCTACTCGCACCGCTCGTCCGTCCTGCACGCGCTCGGCGTCGGCGCGAACAACCCGCTCGGGCTCGGCTTCGGCATCGACGACGCCGTGATGCCGGTCGTGCCGATGTTCCACGCGAACGCGTGGGGCTACCCGTACCTCGCGACGATGCAGGGCGCGAAGCTCGTCTATCCCGGCCCGCACCTCGACCCCGACAGCCTGCTCGAGAACATGGAGCAGGAGCGGGTCACGTGGGCCGCGGGCGTGCCGACGATCTGGATGGGGATCCTCGCGCGGCTCGACGCCGAGCCCGGCCGCTGGGATCTCTCCGCGATGAAGGCGATGCTCGTCGGCGGCTCGGCGGTGCCGCGCGCGATGATCGCCGCCTTCGAGGAGCGGCACGGGCTGAAGATCTGCCAGGGCTGGGGGATGACCGAGACGTCGCCGGTCGCCTCCACCGTCGCGCTCCCCTACGACCTCGCCGAGGCGGACGCCGAGACGCGCTGGGACTACCAGGCGATGGTCGGCGTGCCGCTGCCGTTCGTCGAGATCCGCGTCCGCGCCGGCGACGAGGACGTGCCGTGGGACGGCGAGGCGATGGGCGAGCTCGAGGTGCGAGGCCCGTGGGTCGCGGCCCAGTACTACGACGCGCCGGAGTGCGCCGACCGCTGGACGGCGGACGGCTGGTTCCGCACCGGCGACATCGTCTCGATCCACCCGCGCGGCTTCATCCAGATCAAGGACCGCTCGAAGGACGTGATCAAGTCCGGCGGCGAGTGGATCTCGTCGGTCGATCTCGAGAACGCGCTCATGGCGCATCCCGCGGTCGCCGAGTCGGCGGTGATCGCGGTGCCGGACGACAAGTGGGGCGAGCGGCCGCTGGCGGCGGTCGTGCTGCGCGAGGGCGCCTCGGCGACGGCCGACGAGCTCCGCGAGTTCCTCGCGCCGAGCTTCGCGAAGTGGTGCCTGCCCGACCGGATCGAGTTCGTGGACGAGATCCCGAAGACGAGCGTCGGCAAGTTCCGCAAGACGGCGTTGCGCGAGCAGTTCGCGAGTCGGTCGAGCAAGCCCGCCGCGCAGACGACTTGAAAGCCGCCGTCCTGCCGGCGGTCGACGCGCCGTTCGAGCTGCGCGAGGTCGACGACCCGGTTCCGCAGGACGGCGAGGCGCTCGTGCGCGTGCGCGCGGCCGGGATCAACTTCCTCGACGTCCTCATCCGGCGCGGCCGCTATCCGCAGATGCCGGAGCTGCCGGCGGTGCTCGGCGTGGAGCTCGCGGGCGAGCTCGAGGACGGGACACGCGTGATGGCGATGGTGCCCGCGGGCGCGTACGCCGAGCTCGTCAGCCGTGCCGCGCGCCTCGCTCGTGCCGCTGCCGGACGGCGCGACGTTCGCCGAGGGCGCAGGCTTCCTCCTCACGTTCCTCACCGCGTATGTCCCGCTGACGCGGCAGGTGCGCTTCGAGGAGGAGCGGACGGTGCTCGTGCACGCCGCGGCCGGCGGCGTCGGCACGCGCGGCGATCCAGGTCGCCCGCGCGCTCAACGCGCGGGTCGTCGCGGCCGTGGGGTCGCCCGAGAAGCTCGAGCTCTGCCGCGAGCTCGGAGCCGAGGAGGCGTACGTCTACGACGAGCTGCCGGACGACCTGCGGGTCGACGTCGTTATCGATCCGGTCGGCGGCGAGCTGTTCGAAGCCGCCGTTGCCCGACTGCGCCCGCTCGGCCAGCTCGTCGCGATCGGCTACGCGGGCGGGCTCTGGCCCGAGCTGCAGCCGGCGCACATCGTCGGACGGAACGTCGGCGTGCAGGGCGTCTACATCGGCCGCCTCCTCCGCCATGCGCCGGATGTCATCGCCGCTGCGACGCGCGAGCTGCTCGAGCTCTGGAGCTCGCGCAGGATCCGGCCAGTCGTCGGCGCCGAGTTCCCGCTCGCGGAAGTCGAGCAGGCGCACGCGCTCGTCGAGTCGCGCCGCAGCGTCGGGAAGGTCGTGCTCGTCCCGTGAGGGCGCTCGTCACCGGCGGCCGCGGCGGGATCGGCGCGGCGATCGTCGGCGCGCTCGACGATCCGGATGCCACCGTCCTCGACCTGCCCGAGTTCGACGTCGGCGATCCGGACGCATGGCGGTCGCTCGACGGGGAGTTCGACGCCGCCTTCCTCAACGCGGGCACCGGCACGGGTCGCGCCGACGCCGCCGAGCTGACGGACGACGAGTGGCAGCGCATCCTCCGCGCCAACCTCGAGGGCGTCGTCTACGGGACGCGCGAGCTCGCGGCGCGCTTGATGCCCGGCGGCGGGTCGATCGTCGCCACGGCGTCGCTCGCCGGGCTCACGGGCATGCCGCACGATCCCGCGTACACGGCGACGAAGCACGCCGTCGTCGGCTGGGTGCGAGCGGCGGCGCCGGCGCTCGCGGCGCGCGGGATCCGGCTCAACGCGATCTGTCCAGGCTTCACCGACACGCCGCTCGTCGAGGCGGAGCTGCGCGGCGAGCTCGGCGTCCCCCTCATGGAGCCGGCGTTCGTCGCCGAGGCGGCGCTGCGCGTGCTCGAGGATCCGGAGAGCGGCCGCGCGTGGGTCGTGCAGCCGAACCGCGTCGAGCCGTTCCGCTTTCCCGGGGTGCCGGGCCCCCGATGAGCCCACGCGCACGCAAGCCGTGGGGCGAGTTCCCGCCGCCCGACCCGCACGTGTGGAACACGCTCGGCTACCGCGGCGTCGAGCAGGCCGACGGGCGGGCGGTGATCGAGTGGGACGCGACGCCCGGAGTACAGCTTCCATGCCCCGAGCGGCCCGATCGTCCACGGCGGCATGGTCGCGGCGCTCCTCGACACGGCGATGGGCGGCGCCTGCTGGACGCTGATGGCGGAGGACGAGGACTTCCTCACCGCCGACCTCCGCACCGAGTTCCACCGCTCGGCACGGCCGGGGACGCTGCGGGCGGAAGGCCGCGTCGTGCAGCGCAACCGGCGCGTCGTCTTCTGCGCCGCCGAGCTCTACCAGGACGGCGAGCTGGTCGCGAGCGCACGCTGCACCCAGATCGTGCGCCGCGACGCCCCGTAGACGGCCCTACGCGCTGCCCTGACACAGCGCTCGGATCGTCTCCGGTGGTTGTCCGCCAATCCGGAACGGCGTACGGTCCGCGCAACGATCCCGTTCCGCCGCTGCGGCGCGACGGGGAAGGGAGTATCGAATGCGACTCAGGCTCTTATTGGCCGCCCTGCTTGCGGCAGTGGTCGCCGTTCTCGTGATCAGTGGGACGGCCGTAGCCGGCCAGGCGATCGGCGGTTGTCAGCCGGCTACTCGCTGATCAAGGCGAAGGTCGACCCGGAGCGGACAAGAACGGGGACGGCTGGATCTGCGAAAAGGCCGTCCACGACGGCCAGAACGGCTTCAACGACATCGACAACCAGCCGAATCAGTAGTCGCGATTGGCGGCCGGCGGTCGAGGTTCGACTTCTCCGCCGGCCGGCCGTCCGCAGCGAGCTACGAACCGAGCCGTCGCTCCAGGCTCGCCTTCACCTCGGGCCAGTCGTCGTCGATCACCGCGTACCAGGCCGAGTCGCGCCGCTCGCCGCCGCGCACGAGCATGTGCTTGCGGAACACGCCCTCGAACTCGGCCGGCAGCGCGGCGAGCGCCGCCCGCGAGCGCGCGTTCGTCGGCTCCGTCTTGAACGCGACGCGGAGGTAGCCCTCGTCCTCGAACGCATGCTTCAGGAGGAGGTATTTCGCCTCGGCGTTGGCGCCCGCTCGACCACGCGTCGGGAACGAGCCAGGTGTTGCCGACCTCGACCGCACGGTTGTGCGGCTCGTCGTTGCCGTAGCTCGTGTGGCCGACGAGACGGTCGTCGAGGTAGTGCGCGAAGCCCAGCTCGACGGACGCGTACCACTCGTCGAACCGCTCCATCGACTCGTCGGCGCGGACGCGCTGCAGCGCCCAGATGCGCGGATCGCGCGAGATCTCGAACAGCTCGTCGTGGTGCTGATCGACGAGCGGTTCGAGCCGGACGCGCCGTCCCTCGAGCGTTACGTGAAGCGCCAGCCGTCGCCCTCCGCGAACGAGCGCAGGATGCGGCGCGCGACGACCGCCTTGTGCACCTCGTCGGGGCCGTCGTAGATCCGCCCGCCGCGCGCCATCCGCCACATGAGCGCGAGCGGCGTGTCGTCGGTGAGGCCGAGGCCGCCGTGCACCTGGATGCGCGCGGTCGAGCACCTCGCCGAGCACGCGCGCCGCGAAGAACTTGATCAGCGAGATCTCGACGCGCGCCTCGTCTCCCTCGTCGAGCCGCTGCGCGGCCTGCAGGGTCATCAGCCGGCAGGCCTGGATGTCGGCGGCCGACTCGGCGATCCAGTTCTGGATCGTCTGCTTCTCGGCGAGCGGGCCGCCTGAGGCCTCGCGCTCGAGCGCACGGGCGCACATGAGCTCGAAGGCGCGCTCCATCTGTCCGAGCCAGCGCATGACGTGGTGGATGCGCCCCGGCCCGAGCCGCTTCTGCGCGATCCGGAAGCCGTCGCCCGGCTCGCCGAGCGTGTTCGCGAGCGGGACGCGGACGCCGCTGAAGCGCGTCTCGCAGTGCGTTCCCCAGCCGCGGCCCTCGTGGCCCATCACCGGGATGCGCCGCACGAGCTCGTAGCCGGGCGTGTCGGTCGGGACGAGGATCATCGAGGCGCGCCGGTGCGGCTCGGCCTCGGGCTCGGTCACGACCATGACGATCCCGAACGCCGCGCCGTCCGCTCCCGACGAGAACCACTTGTGCGCGTCGATCACCCACTCGTCGCCGTCCCGCTCGGCACGCCCGCGGAGGAGCGTCGGGTCGGAGCCGGCCACCTCCGGCTCGGTCATGCCGAAGAACGAGCGCACCTCGCCGGCGACGAGCGGCCGCAGGAACCGCTCCTTCTGCTCGTCGGTGCCGTAGAGGTGGAGGATCTCGCCATTGCCGGCGTCCGGCGCCTGGCAGCCGAAGATCAGCTGCGCGATGAAGCTGCGGCCGATCTCCTCGTTCAGGTCGGCGTACTCGAGGAAGCCGCTGCCCGAGCCGCCCGCCTCCGGCGGCAGGTGGGGTGCCCAGAGGCCGGCGTCCTTGGCCTTCTGCTGCAGCTCGTGCACGAGAGCGTCGGCCGCGTCGTCCTCCCGCGTCAGCGCGCCCTCGTTCGGATAGACGTGCTCCTCCATGAACGCGCGCACGCTGTTCACGCCGATCGGCCACAGCGGCGATGATCGCAGACATGCGCGAGGCGCTCGAAGCGGTGCTCGGCCCGATCTCCGAGCCGGTGCTGCTGCCCGGCGGTGCGTCGAAGGAGGCATGGGCGGTCGACGCCGGCGGCGAGCGGCTGCTCGTGCGCCGAGCGGGCGGCGGTGTGATCCACCGGCACACGCTCTCGCTGCGGCACGAGTTCGAGGTCTTAGCAGGTCGCATACGAGCAAGGAGTAAGAGCGCCGCGGCCGGTCGCCTACATCGAGGATCTGGACGGGCGCGAGGCGTTCGTGATGGAGCGGCTGGAGGGAGAGACGATCGGGCGCCGCATCGTCCGGGGGCCCGTCCCCGAGCGGCTGCCGGCGCAGATGGCGGAGGAGCTGGCGAAGATCCACGCGCTCCCCCCGGAGAGGCTCCCGTTCCTCGAGCAGGCGACGATCGACCGGCTCGTGGACGAGCTCGACGACGTCGATGAGCCGCACCCGGCGATCGAGCTCGGGCTCTGGTGGCTGCGCGAGCAGCGGCCGCCGCCCCGCGAGCCCGTCGTCGTGCACGGCGACTTCCGGATCGGCAACCTCGTCGTCGACGAGAGCGGTCTCGTCGGCGTCCTCGACTGGGAGTTCGCGCACCTCGACGACCCCGCGCGGGATCTCGCTTTCTCGCTCGTCCGCGCCTGGCGCTTCGGCGCGGACGATCTGCGGCTCGGCGGGATCGGTGACGTCGAGCCGTACCTCGAGCGCTACAACGAGCTGACCGGATTCGACGTCCACCCGGAGGAGCTCGACTACTGGGAGCTCGCAGGCAACGTCGGCTGGGCGATCGGCTGCCTCACGCAGGCGCAGCGCCATCTGACGGGGCAGGACCGAAGCGTCGAGCTCGCCGTCCTCGGCCGTCTCGGCGCCGAGGTCGAGTACGAGATCTGCCATCTCCTCGAGCGGCAGGGCGTGACATGACCGAGCGGCCGACGCCGGACGAGCTCGCGGAGGCGATCGAGGAGTTCCTCGCCGGCGAGGTCCTCCCCACGCTCGACGACCATCGCGCGCGCTTCCGGATGCTCGTTGCGCTGAACGCGCTCGGCATCGTTCGGCGAGAGCTGACGAAGCTGCCGCCCGAGGACGACGCCGAGCAGCGGGAGCTGGTGGCGCAGATCCGGGCCGGCGACGTACCCGCCGGCACGCTCGCGCGCGTCAAGGGCGACGTCGCCGAGAGACTGCTGATCGCGAGCCCTAACTACCTCCACCGCTACGAGGGCGAATAAGCTCCCGTCGATGCCCGATCTGAACGGCAAGGTCGCCATCGTCACGGGAGCCGGGCGCGGCATCGGCCGCTCGCATGCGCTCGCGCTCGCCAGTGCGGGAGCCAAGGTCGTGGTCAACGACCTCGGGGCCGGGGTCGCCGGCGAGGGCTCCGATCTCGGCCCGGCCGAGCAGGTCGTCGAGGAGATCCGCGCCGCGGGCGGCGAGGCGTCCACGAACGGCGAGAACGTCGCCGACTTCGCAGGCGCCGAACGGCTCGCTGCAGCAGGCGATCGAGGAGTTCGGCCGGCTCGACATCCTCGTCAACAACGCCGGGAATCCTCCGCGACCGGATGATCGTGAACATGACCGAGGACGAGTGGGACGCCGTGATCGCCGTCCACCTCAAGGGCCACTTCGCGCCCACCCGCCACGCCGCGGCGTACTGGCGCGAGCGCTCGAAGGCCGGCGAGGAGGTGCGCGGCCGCGTGATCAACACGGCGAGCCCGTCGGGCGTCTTCGGCAACGTCGGCCAGGCGAACTACGGCGCCGCGAAGGCGGGAATCGCGGGCTTCACGATCATCGTCGCGCAGGAGCTGCAGCGCTACGGCGTCACCGTCAACTGCCTCGCGCCGAACGCGCGCACGCGGATGACGGAGGAGACGTTCCAGATGGACGCGCCGCCGGAGGGCTTCGACCCGCTCGACCCGGCGAACGTCTCGGCTGTCGTCGTCGCGCTCTGCGCCGACGAGGCGCAGGCGATCACCGGCCAGGTCTTCCACGTCTGGGGCGGAGCGGTGAACGCACTGCGCGGGTGGAGCGCCGACGAGCTGTTCACGGCGCCGGACGGCTGGGAGCCGGACGCGCTGCTCGCCGAGCTGCTCGCCCGCTTCCCGGACGGCGCAGCCCCGCCCGGGATGCTCGCCGGGATGCAAGCCGCCGGGGGCCGCTCGCTCCAGGCGGCGGACTGAGGGTGCCGCTCCTCGCGCTCGACCACGCTCGGCTCCGGTTCGGCGGGATCGTCGCGCTCGATGATGTTTCCCTCGAGGTTGAAGACCACTCGATCGTCGGCCTGATCGGCCCGAACGGCGCCGGGAAGACGACCGCCTTCAACGCGATCACGCGCCTCTACCGGCTCGACTCCGGCGACATCGTCTTCGACGGCCGCTCGCTCCGACGCGTGCGGCCGAGCCGCGTGATCCGCCTCGGGATCGCCCGCACCTTCCAGAACCTCGAGCTGTTCCCGACGATCACCGTGCTCGAGAACGTCCTCGTCGGAGCGCACGCGGCGTCCCGCCTGCAGCGGGAGCGCGAGCAGCGGCGCCAGGCGCTCGAGACGCTGGCCGACGTGGGGATCGCCGAGCACGCGGAGTCGTCCCGCGGCCGGGCTGCCCTTCGGGACGCTGAAGCGCGTCGAGCTCGCGCGCGCCCTCGCCAGCCGGCCGCGGCTGCTGCTCCTCGACGAGCCGGCCGGCGGCCTCAACCACGAGGAGGTCGACGAGCTCGTCGGCCTCATCCGCCGGCTGCGCGACGAGCGCGAGCTGACGATCCTGCTCGTCGAGCACCACATGCGGCTCGTGATGGCGGTCTGCGAGCACGTGCACGTGCTCGACTTCGGCCGGACGATCGCCGCCGGCGCCCCCGCCGACGTGCAGCGCGACCCCGCCGTGATCCAGGCGTACCTCGGGGGAGAGCTCGCGGCATGACCGCCCTGCTCGAGCTCGAGGACGTCGAGGCGCGTTACGGACCCGTCCACGTGCTGCACGGGATCTCGCTCGCGGTCGAGGAGGGATCGGTCGTCGCCGTGCTCGGCCCGAACGGCGCGGGCAAGACGACGACGCTCCGCGCGATCTCGGGCACGGTGCGCCGCTCGGGGACCATTCGGTTCGCCGGGCGCCCGCTCCGGCGGCTCGGCCCCGACGGCGTCGCCCGCCTCGGCGTCGCGCATGTGCCCGAGGGGCGCGGCACGTTCTCGGAGCTGACCGTCTCGGAGAACCTCCGCCTCGGCGCCTACACGCGCCGCGGCTCGATCCAGCCCGAGCTCGAGCGGGTGTTCTCGTACTTCCCCTGGCTCTCGGAACGGGGCAGGCAGCAGGCCGGGACGCTGAGCGGCGGCGAGCAGCAGATGCTCGCGCTCGCGCGCGCGTTCGTGCTGCGGCCGCGGCTCCTGCTTCTCGACGAGCCGTCGCTCGGGCTCGCCCCCGTGCTGGTGGCGGAGCTGTTCCGGATCGTCCGCGAGCTGAACGAGAAGGAGGGGCTCACCGTCCTGGTGGTCGAGCAGAACGCGCACCTCGCGCTACAGGCCGCCGATGCCGGCTATGTGCTCGAGGCCGGCCGCGTGGTCCTCTCCGGCTCGAGCGCGGAGCTCAGAGCCGACGACTCCGTCCGGCGCAGCTACCTCGGCTACTAGCGGGATGGCGAGCGCCGAGACGTCTCCGATCGCCGGCCTCCGAGCCCGCGGCGGCGCGATCGACGGTGGTAGCGCGGTCGTCGTGCTGCTTCTCATCGGCGCCGCGATCTTCCTGCTCGTCGGCTGCCTGCAGAGCACGCTCTTTGCGCAGTACACCGTCCAGGGGCTCGCGCTCGGCTCGGTGTACGGCGCCCTCGCCCTCGCGCTCGTCCTCGTCTATCGCGCGACCCACGTCATCAACTTCGCGCAGGGCGAGCTCGCGATGCTCACGACGTACATCGCGTACCAGCTGATGCAGTGGGGTCTCTCGTACTGGGTGGCCTTCGCCGCGACACTCGCGATCGCCTTCCTGCTCGGCACACTGCTGCAAGTCACCCTCATCCGGCCGGTGCAGCACTCGGTGATCGCCGTGGTCATCGTCACGGTCGGTCTCTTCATCCTCATCGACGGGATCGTCAACTGGATCTGGGGCGGGGAGTTCAAGTTCATGCACTCGCCGTTCGGCACCGCCGCGTTCGACGTCGGCGGCGTCCCGATTCGGCATCTGTACGTCTGGATGATGGGAGTCGTGCTCGCCTCCGCGATCCTCGTCTGGGCGCTCTTCCGCTTCACGAAGCTCGGCCTCGGGATGCGAGCCGCTGCGCTGCGGCCTGCCGCCGCAGCCCTCGTCGGCGTCCGGGTGGACTCGATGCTCGCGATCGGCTGGGGGCTCGCGGCCGTGCTCGGGGCGGTCGCCGGGCTGATGGCCGAGCCCTCGCAGCTCTTCCTCACGCCGTCGTTCATGCAGCCGATCCTCGTCTATGCGTTCGCCGCCGCCGTCCTCGGCGGCCTCGAGAGCCCGGCGGGAGCACTCGTCGGCGGCGTCGCGATCGGCGTCTCGTTGACCCTGATCGTCGGTTACGTGCCGCAGAAATACATCGGCACCGAGCTCCAGCTTCCCCTCGCGTTCGCGGTTCTCCTCCTGATCCTGCTGGTGAAGCCGTCCGGACTGTTCGGGCGCCGGGAGGTGCGGCGGGTATGAGAAAGCAGATCCCCGCGCTCGCCTCGCTGCTCGTCGTCGCGGCGGTCCTCTGCCTCCTGCCGTTCGTCCTGAGCGACTACAACGTCTCGCTCGCCGCCCAGGTCGGGATCTTCTTCATCGGGGTGCTCGGCCTCAACATCCTCACCGGCTACACCGGCCAGATCTCGATCGGGCACGGCGCATTCATGGCGATCGGCGGCTACACGACGGCCGTGATGTCGCGCGACCACAACACAAATCTCGTCGTGACGATGCTGATGGCCTTCGCGATCTGCTTCTTCGTCGGCCTGATCGTCGGCCTGCCGGCGCTTCGGTTCTCCGGCGTCTACCTCGCTCTTGTCACCTTTGCGCTCGCCGTCTCGATCCCGCAGATCCCGCTGCAGTACTCGACGTTCCTCGGCGGCGTCGGTGGCGTCTCGATCTCTGAGAATCAGTCCGTCAGCAACCTCTGGATCTACGTCGCGGCCTGGACGTGCTCGGCGATCCTCTTCGCGCTCGCATGGTTGCTTTTGCGCGGCCGTCTCGGGCGGGCGTTCCGCGCGATCCGCGACAGCGAGATCGCGGCCGTGGCGTCCGGGGTCGAGCTGCCCGTCTACAAGACGCTCGCCTTCGGGATCTCGGCCGCCTATGCCGGGGTCGCGGGATCGCTGTTCGTGCTCGCGACGAACGGCTTCGCGCAGCCGAGCGAGTTCGCCGTCTTCCTGTCGCTCCAACTCCTCATCGGCGCGGCCATCGCGGGGCTCGGCTCGCTGTGGGGAGTCCTCGCCGGCGCCGCCTTCGTGGGGCTCCTGCCCCAGGTCTCGACGAGCGTGCCGGTGATCGGCGCCGAGCACGGCCGCGATGTCATCTTCGGCGCGGCTGTGATCCTCTTCATGCTCCTGCTACCCGACGGCTTCGCCGGCCTCGTCGCGCGGCTCCGGCGCCGTCTCGCACGCGCTTGAACCGTCAGTCAATCTCCATCAAACTTCCCTGGAATTCGTCTCTAGGGACACAACCGAAATCGGAGGGGACGTCAATGCAGGTCAATCGTAGGAAGTTCGGAGCGCTGCTCTGCGTGCTGCTCGCCACGGCCGCGGTGGCCGGCGCAGCGGCAGCGTCACACAGCAGCAAAACGCCCGGCGTGTCGAAGCACCAGATCGTGATCGGCGGCACGTTCCCGTACTCGGGCCCGGCGCAGCTGTACAAGACGATCCCGTCGGCCGAGCAGGCGTACTACGCCTATGTCAACGCAAAGGGCGGCGTCTTCCACCGCAAGATCAAGGACATCACAATCAACGACGAGTACAACCCGGCCGAGACCGTGCCGGCCGTGAAGAAGCTCGTGGAGCAGAACCACGTCTTCGCGATCGTCGGGAGCCTCGGCACGGCCCCCGGCCTGTCGACCTGGGGCTACCTCAACAAGCGCCACGTCCCACAGGTGCTCCTGGCCACCGGCGACGCGTACTGGGGCAACTGCGTCCACAAGGCGTGCCCGGGCGCAGGGTCCACCTCGCCGAAGCCGTGGACGATGGGCTGGCAGCCGGACTACCCGGGTGAGGCGAAGCTGTACGCGAAGTACATCCTCAAGCACAAGCCGAACGCGAAGATCGGTGTCCTCTACCAGGACGACGCCTACGGCAAGAACTACCTCAACGGGCTGAAGACCGGGCTCGGCTCGCACAAGAGCCAGATCGTCGACGCGCAGTCCTACAGCGTCACCGACTCGGGGCCGGTGGTCGGCTCCCACGTCGTCCATATCGCGTCGAGCGGCGCCGACGTGTTCGTCATCTTCGCGACCCCGAGTGCCGCGATCGCAGCGCTCGCCACGGAAGGGCAGATTCCGGGCTGGCACCCGTTGACGTTCAACAACAACGTCTCGTCGAACCCCGTCTTCATGCGGATCGCGGCTCAGAACGGGGCGAACCCCAACGGGGTCCTCTCGACCACGTACCTCGCAAGCGCGACGACGCAGGCCAACCTGCCGGGCATGAAGCTCGCGAAAAACATCATCCACAAGTACGCGCCGGCACTCGACCAATCCCTCGCTGCCGGCGACTCGAACATCGTTTACGGGCTCAGCGTTGGGTGGACGTTCGCCCACGAGCTCAAGCGCGCCGGTAAGCACCCGACGCGCAAGAGCCTCATGAAGGCGCTGCGGACCATGAACGAGACGAACAACCCGTTCGTCTACCCGGGGATGGTGGTCAAGACGTCCAAGAAGCGCACCTTCCCGATGCAGCAGCTGGTCTTCATCAAGTGGAGCGGCGGTGGCACTGGTGACTGGCACGCCACCGGCAAGGTCCTCAACAGCGGGCACTAGCGCATCGGCATTGCCAGTTCACGAGGGGGAGCTCCGGCTCCCCCTCGGCGTTTCAGAGGAGCTCGGACGCGTCGGTGACCGGCGCGCGGCAGGCGAACCGCTCGCAGACGTAGACCGCGGGCCTGCCGTCGGCGAGCGTCTTGCCCTCGAGCAGCGGGACGTCTTCCGCCGGCCCGAAGGCGATGACGGCGTTCGGGTCGAAGCCGCGCAGGGCCGCACGCGCGACGTCTGATTCCGCGCCGCCGACGATCGCGAGCTCGCGCGACGGCGAGAGGTGGAGGTCGAGCGCGCAGAGCGCCCAGCCGAAGGCGGCCGGCGCCCGGGTGAGGAGGTCGCGGACGAGGCGGAGCGCGCCCACCGCCGTCCGCTCGAGCTCGTCATCGCCCCAGATCCTCGCGAGCCGCAGGAGGACGAAGGCGAGCATCGAGCTGCCGGCGGGCGTCGGGTTGTCGTCGAACGCCTTCTGCCGCGCGACGAGCGGCTCGCCGTCGGCCGGCGTGAGGAAGAAGCCGCCCCGCTCCGGGTCGCCGAAGAGTTCCACTGCGCCGAGCGCGATCCGCCGCGCCTCCCGCAGCCAGCGCAGGTCGCCGGTTGCGACGTGCAGCTCGTAGAGCCCTTGCGCGACGTTCGCGTAGTCCTCGAGGTAGGCGGGGTGCTTCGCGCGGCCGTCGCGCAGCGTCCGCCACAGCGGATCGACCGACAGGAGCGCTCCGAGCTCGCACGCCGCAGCGAGGAGGTCGGGGCGCTCGAGGCGGCGCGCTCCCTCGGCGAGCGCCGCGAGCGCGAGCCCGTTCCAGGCGGCGATGACCTTGTCGTCGAGGGCCGGCTGTGGCCGCCGGTCGCGAACCTCCAGCAGGCGCGCCCGCGTCTCCGCGTCCAGCTCTCCGCGCAGGATCGAGCGCCCGTGCTCGAACGGCTGCAGCAGCTCGGCCGGCGCGCCCTCCTCCGCCGTCCACGAGTACGTCAGCCCCTCGACGCCGTCGGTGTCAGCGTCCTGCGAGGAGGCGAAGCCGCTGCTCGGCAGGCGCAGCTCGCGCACCATGTAGTCGAGGGTCTGCTCCGCGACGTCGCGGTAGCGCTCCTCGCCGGTGAGCAGCCACGCATGGAGGTAGGGCGGCACCAGGAGCGCGTTGTCGTAGAGCATCTTCTCGAAGTGCGGCACGAGCCACTGCGCGTCGACGGAGTAGCGGTGGAAGCCGCCGCCGACGAGGTCGTACATCCCGCCGGCCGCCATCCCGTCGAGCGTCAGCCTCACGGGCTCGAGCGCGCCACGCCGCAGGAGGAACTCGAGCACCGAGGCGGGCGGGAACTTCGGCGCGTGCCCGAAGCCGCCCCAGCGCGGGTCGAGCTGGGAGAGCAGGCCGCGCTCCGCCTCCGCGAGCAGCGCCTCGGTCAGCGGCTCCCGCGAAGGCTCGGTTTCGGCCGAGCGCCGCAGCGCGCCGACCAGCGCCTCGGCCTGCGCGGCGACGTCCTCCGGCCGCTCCCGGTACGCGTCGGCGACCGCGCGCAGGACCTGCCGGAACGAGGGCAGCCCGTGCCGCGGCTCGGGCGGGAAGTACGTGCCCCCGTAGAACGGCTCGCCGTCGGGCGTGAGGAAGACGGTGAGCGGCCACCCGCCCTGGCCGGTGAGCGCAACGACCGCGTCCATGTACACGGCGTCGACGTCCGGCCGCTCCTCGCGGTCGACCTTGACGTTGACGAAGAGCTCGTTCATGACGGCCGCCGTCGCCTCGTCGGCGAACGACTCCCGCTCCATCACGTGGCACCAGTGGCAGGCGGAGTAGCCGATCGAGACGAGCAGCGGCTTCCCTTCCGCGCGGGCGCGCTCCAGCGCCTCCTCGCCCCACGCCTGCCACTCCACCGGGTTGTCCGCGTGCTGGAGGAGGTAGGGGCTCGTCTCCTGCGCGAGCCGGTTCATCGGGGTAGCGTAGGCGCGGATGAGCACCCTGCCCGGCGGGACCGTCACGTTCGTCTTCACCGACATCGAAGGCTCGACGCAGCTTCTGCAGGAGCTGGGCGACGAGGCGTACGGGCAGGTCTCCGGCGACCATCGCCGGCTGGTGCGCGAGACGTTCGGCGCGCGTGGCGGGACGGAGATCGACACCCAGGGCGACGCGTTCTTCTTCTCGTTCCCGCGGGCGCGCGACGCGGTGGCGGCTGCGGTCGACGCGCAGCGCGCGCTCCGCGATCACAAGTGGCCGGAGGGGAAGGAAGTGCGCGTCCGTATGGGCGTGCACACGGGCGAGCCGCAGGTCGGCGAGGAGGGCTACCTCGGCCTCGACGTCGTGCGCGCGGCACGCATCTCCGCCGCCGGACACGGCGGCCAGATCCTCATCTCGGAGACGACGCGCGCGCTGCTCGGCAACCAGCTACCCGACGGCGTCGCCGTGCACGACCTCGGACAGCAGCACCTGAAGGACGTCCAACACGAGCACATCTACGAGCTGACGATCGACGGGCGCTCACTGGCCGGCAGGCCATTGAAGACGGAGAAGCCGAAGACGCCCGAAGAGGACATGGGGGCACGGTTCGCCGAACGCATAAACACCATGGTCGAGAGCCAGCTCGAGTCGGTGTTCGAGAACCTGCTGAAGAAGCGTCAGCCGCGGGAGTAGCCGACAACTGCGGTGTGGCGGCGGAAGCCGATCGACTCGTACAGTCCGCAGGCCGCATCGTTCTCGCAATAGACGATCGCGTGCCGGCCGCTCTCCTCGTGCCAGCGGCGCAGCGCGAACGTGCAGACCGCGGTGCCGAGCCCGCGCCGCCTGAATTCCTCGCGCACGCCGACCGGCTCGAGCTCGCCGACGCCGTTCTCATCGTCCGGCCAGATCAGGCAATAGGCGGCAAAGCGGCCGTCGGGAGCTTCCACGACGCAGTCGAGGGAGGCGCGGTACGGCCACGAGGCCTGGACGGCGGCGTAGCTCGTCTCGGTGACGCGCGAGGGCGCCCAGACCTCTTGGTGGATCGCGACGCGTTCTCCGAGGTCGTCGGGCTCGACCGTCCGGTAGCGGAAGCCCTCCGGCAACTCGGGCCGTTCGGGCGCCTCGGCGAGGTCCTGCGCAAGGAAGTTCAGGAGCGAGCCGTGACGGGTGATCTTTGCGTCGTCGTTCGCGGTAAAGCCGTTCCGAACGAGCGCCTCCCGCACTTCGTCGTCGTCCTCGAAGGCGACCGAGGTGCGCACATCGGGGTCGGAGAGGATCTCGTCTAGCAGGTCGAGGCGGTCGCGGCGGACGTCGTACTCGAGCAGCCCACGGTCGGCCTTCAGCCACGACCACGCGACGGGCCGGTCGCCGTCCTTCCAGATCCGGATCGTCCACTCGTCCTCCCGCCCCTCGTGCTGGCGGAGCCCCCAGGTGATGTCGCCGACGTGCCAGGGCGCGCGCACGCCGAGCTCGCGCCGCTGCTCGAGGGCGAGCTCGTGCATCGCTGCGATGATCTCCGGCGTGAGTCGCACGTACGAGGAGCTCGAGGTCGGGGCTGTCTACCGCAGCCGCTTCGGGCGCACCGTACTGGAGGCCGACAACGTCTGGTTCACGCTGCTCACACTCAACACGAACCCGATCCACTTCGACGCCGAGTACGCCGCGACGACGGAGTGGGAACGGCCGCTGGTGGACTCGACGTTCACGCTGGCGCTCGTCACGGGCCTGTCCGTCGCAGACGTGTCCGAACGCGGCGTCAACCTCGGCTGGCGCGAGGTGCGCCTGCCGGCCCCGGTCTTCGCGGGAGACACGATCCGTGCCGAGACGGAGGTGCTGGAGAAGCGCGAGTCGAAGTCGCGACCGGGCTTCGGCATCGTCACCGTCCGCACGCGAGGGCTCAACCAGCGCGACGAGGCCGTGATCGAGTTCGAGCGCTCGATCCTGCTCTCGCTGTGATCCGGACCGAACGCCTCTTCCTCCGCAGGCCGACGGCCGCCGACGTCGAGGATCCGCCGCCCTTTCTCTTGGATCCTCGAGTCATGGACTTCCTCGGCGGCGTCGAGGACGATCCGCGCGGCGTCGTGCAGAACTGGCTGGACGGCTGGGCGAAGTACCTCGCCGGGAAGTTCATCGTCGAGACGGCAGCGGGCGAGCGGATCGGACGGGTCGGCCTCAACTTCTACGACCCAGTCCGCTGGACCCGTTCGAACTTGCCGGACGCGCGGCCGGAGCTGACCTGGGCGCTCGCATACGAGCACTGGGGCAAGGGCTACGCCATAGAGGCGGCTACCGCGGTCCGTGACTGGTTCGGCCGTGCCGGCGTGATCTCGCTCATTGCACCCGGGAACACTCGCTCGCAGCGGGTCGCAGAGCGGCTCAGCGCCACTCCCGGCGAAACGGTCGAGCTGCCGGACGGCGGGCCGCACGTGGTCTGGACGCATCCTTGAGCGAGCTACACCCGCTCGTCGGGACGAGCGTCGTCGACGTCACGTCCTCTCTCGCCGGGCCGACGGCCACGCAGCTGCTCGCCGCGCTCGGCGCGGACGTCGTCAAGGTGGAGCCGCTCGGCGGCGATCACGCGCGCGCGTGGGGCCCTCCGTTTCTGCAAGGCGAGGGCGCGATGTTCCTCGCCTCGAACGCGGGCAAGCGCTCGCTGGCCATCGACCTCGGAGACGAGCGAGGCCGCGAGATCGTGCTCCGCCTCGCCGACCGGGCCGACGTCTTCGTCCAGAGCCTGCGGCCCGGAGCGGCGGAGCGGCACGGCCTAGGCCCCGCCGAGCTCCGGGCGCGCAACCTGCGGCTCGTCTACTGCTCGATCGGCGCCTTCGGCGCGCGTGGCCCGCTGAGCAGCCAGCCCGGCTACGACCCGCTGCTGCAGGCCGCCTCCGGGATCATGAGCGTGACCGGGGAGGCCGACGGCCCGCCTGTGCGGGTCGGCGTGTCGCTGATCGACCTCGGAACCGGGGTCTGGGCGGCGCTCGGCGTGCTCGCCGCGTTGTACGAGCGCGAGCGCACCGGCGCCGGCCGGACGCTCGAGGTCTCCCTCTACGAGACGGCGCTGTCCCTCCTCGCGTCACAGCTCGTCGGCTACCTCGGCGCCGGGGTCGTACCCGGTCGCGAGGGGAGTGCGTTCTCGCAGATCGCGCCGTACCAAATTTTTCCGACTCGAGATGGAGACCTCATGATCGTCGCCGGCAACGACAAGCTCTTCGCGGCGCTGTGCGACGTTCTCGGTGTGCCGGAGCTACGCAAGGATGCTCGCTTCCTCACGAACCCCGACCGCGTCGCGAACCGGCCGGAGCTGCTCGCGCTGCTCGAAGAACGGACGAGAGAGTGGAAGTCGGCAGAGCTGGTCGAGGCGCTCGTCGCGGCGGGCGTCCCCGCGTCGCCGGTGCACGACGTCGGCGAGGCGGCGCAGCATCCCCAGACGGAGGCGCTCGGGATCCTGCAGTCGCTCGGAGACTTCGTCACCGTTGCGGCGCCGCTCTCGGCCGACGGCGAGCGTGTGCGCCACCTGGCGCCGCCGCCGGCTCTCGGCGCGCACACCGGGGAGATCCTCCGCGAGCTCGGCTACGCCGAGGACGAGATCGCGGGGCTCGCCTCGGCGGGCGTCGTCCGGCTCGGCTGACGGAACCAGAACCGCCAGACGGCGAACGCGCCCACGAGCACCGCGGCCCAGCCCCAGTTCGCCGCCGGCGTGAGGATGCTCGGCACCTCGTGATTCGTCCAGCCGCGCTTGACGACCTGCTCGAGCCAGTCGTCGTTGACGAGGTTCCCGACGCCGTACGCGAGCATCAGCGCGAGGTATGCGTCGAGCACGCGCGGCCGCGGCAGGCGCGAGAAGGCGAGCGCGGTCAGTGAGAGCATCGTCGCCTGCCAGCCGTGGTGCTGCCCGTGGTGGACGGCGTGACGGAGCGCGGGGTGTCCGGGCTGGGTCGTCAACCGGGCGGTCTCGTAGAACCAACCGAGGAGCGGAACGCCATCGAGGAAGAAGCCGAGCTCGGCGGCGATGAGCGGCGCGCAGAAGAAGACGAGCACGGCCGCGAGCCCGATCCGCACCCGGTCGCCACGCTTGCTCTTCGGCCGGGACGGGACTCCGACGACGAACGCGAGAGCGACGGCGAGCGCGAGCCCGAGCGCGGGCACCGCGTTGAGCGGCTTGGCGTCGAGGTTCGACTGGTCGACCGCGAAGTAGACGACGGCACAGAGCCCGATCGTGACGACTCCCGCGGCCCGTAGCCATCCATGCAACCGCGGCCAGGCGAGGCCGACGAGCGCGATCCCGACCAGCGCGAAAGGGAAGTTGAGCGCGACGAGCTCCCGCCCGAAGCCCCCGGCAACGGTGTCGCTGTGGGGGACGTGGTACAGCTTGGTCGGCGGGAAGCGCGAGTACGTCGCGATCACCGCGATGCCGTCGAGCACGATGAGCGCCAGCACCGCCCTGACCTCCCAGGGAACGCGGCTCAGTTGTCGTCTCAAGGGGGCCAGATCCCGGCGCGGTAGACGTAGCCCTCCAGCGTGCGGCCGAGCACCTCCTCCAGCCAGTGCGAGACGCCGACGAGCTTGTCGAGGTCGATGCCGGTCTCGACTCCTTCGCCCTCGAGCAGGTAGACGAGATCCTCCGTGGCGACGTTGCCGGTCGCGCGCGGCGAGAAGGGACAGCCGCCGAGGCCGCCGACGGAGGCGTCGAGGACGCGAGCGCCCCCCTCGAGCGCGGCGAGGCAGTTCGCGTAGCCGGTGTTGCGCGTGTTGTGGCCGTGGAATCCGGCCGCCCTCGTCCGCTCGACGAGCGCGCGGACTGCGGACGGCGTCGCGACTCCGATCGTGTCGGCCAGGACGACTTCCGTCCCGTCCGCGAAGCGAGACGCGAGCTCGGCCACGGCCCCGGGGTCGACGCGTCCTTCGAAGGGACAGCCGAAAGCGCACGAGATCGTCACCGTTGCCGGCGTCTCAGCCGCAGCGGCGAGGATCGCCTCAGCGCGGTCGATCGCCTCCGCGAGCGTCGCGTTCCCGTTGCGGAGGTTGAAGGTCTCGGTCGCCGCGAACGTCACGTTGACGCGGTCGAGCCCGGCGGCGGCGAAACGCTCCCAGCCGCGCTCGTTGAGGACGAGGCCCGAGAGCTCGACGCCCTCGCGCCGCTGCACGCGCTCGATCACCTCCTCCGCTCCGGCCATCTGGGGCACGCGGTCGGCGCGGACGAAGCTCACGGCCTCGATGCGCCGCAGCCCGGCCGCCCCGAGCCGGTCGACGAGGTCCGCCCGCGTCTCGGGCGACAGCACCTCCGGCTCGTTCTGGAGACCGTCCCGCGGCCCGACGTCGCAGAGGAGGACCTGCATCGGCCGAGCGTACTCCCTGCGCCTCCACCCCCTTGTAACAGACTGTTACAAGCCGGGACAGTGGCCGAAACGTCCGGGCGGTCTCCGGAATCAAGCCGCTTCCCGCGCACCTAGTAACAGTCTGTTACTAGGTTGAACGCGTCCGGACTGGGCAGGCGGGGAGACGGCCACCGCGGCTCAGCGGGTGCCCAGCTCCATCCCGAGCAACCGCGGCAGCGCGGCTCCCGCTCTCGCGGCGAGCGGCGGGCGGCGGGCCTCTTCCTCGGCCCCCTCGCAGGCCATGATCGCCCAGCGGACGAGCCCGCCGCCGACTCGCCGGAACGGCTCCGGCGGCAGGCGAGGCACGTCGCGGGTCGCGAGCGGCAGGCGCGTCCACTCGTCGTCGGCGCCGAGCGCCAGCGACGCGAGGATGCGGCCGCCGAGCCAGCTCGGTCCGACGCCGTGACCCGAGTAGCCGGCGCCGTAGTGGATCCGCGTCCCTGGCCGCGTGCGGAAGAAGGGCAGATGGTCGGACGAGACGTCGATCGGGCCGCCCCATGCGCGGTCCACGCGGACGTCCGCGACGCCCGGGCAGCAGGCGCCGCAGCCCCGCCTCGGCGCGCGCGGCCGTCGGCACGTCGCGCGAGAACCGGTCGTCGATGCGGCCTCCGAAGCCGATCGGCCCGCTGCCGCTGCCCATGAGCACCCGTCCATCGTTCGTCGTGCGGAAGTAGTGGAGGAACATTCGCCCGTCGACGATCGCCTCTCCCCCTGTCCACCCGATCTCCGCGAGAGCCTCAGGAGCAGGCTCGGTCAGGACGACGTACGAGCCGAAGTTCGTCAGGTTGTGCGACGCCGGCGACCACCCGGTGAGCGCCGCGTTCGTCGCAAGCACGACCTCTGGCGCGCGCAGGGTTCCGCCCGGCGTCCGGAGCTCGTTCGGCGAGCCTGCGCGTACGGCCGTCACCGGAGTCTCTTCGTGGATGGTCACGCCGGCGTCGAGCGCCGCCCGCCGCAGTGCGCGCACGAGCAGGCCCGGGTGGACGGTCGCGCACTCGGGGTAGAAGACACCGCTCCGGAAGACCGGAGACAAGACCCGCTGCGCGACTTCTTCGGGCGTGAGTGCGACGATCTGGTCCGGCCGTCCCACACGTGCGCCGGCGGCCGCCGCCTTCTCGACCGAGCCGTCCTGCGCCGGCGCGGCCGACGCCTCGAGCATCCCCGCCTCGACCAGCCACACGTCCTCCCCGCGCGCCTCCGCCCAGGCACGGATCCCGGGGATGATCTGCTCTCCGGCCTGAGCGAGCTCGAGCGCCCGCTCCTCGCCCAGCACCGGGAGAATCCCCGGGAGCGAGGCCCAGTAGCCGTGGACGAAGCCGCCGTTGCGGCCGCTCGGACCGTGCCCGCAGATCTCCGCCTCGAGCAGCGTGATCCGCAGATCGGGCTGCCGCTCGCGCAGCGCGAGAGCCGTCCAGAGACCCGTGTAACCGCCGCCGACGATCGCGACGTCCGCAGTTGCGTCGCCCGATAGCGCGGCCGCAGGCTCCGGGTCGCCCTCCCGGGCGAGCGCGTCCTCGAGCCACCACGAAGGCAGTCGCGGCTCGCCGGACGGCAGGCTCAAGCGCGCTTCTCGCGGCGCATCTGGATGAGCACGTTGGCAAGCGCCCCCGAGATGGCGATCACGAAGATCGCGGTGCCGATCACGTTCACCTGAGCCGGAGCCCCGTTGCGCGCCGAACCCCAGACGAAGACCGGGAACGTGACCGCGTTGCCCGCATTGAAGTACGTCACGACGAAGTCGTCGATCGAGATGGCGAAGCAGAGCAGGAAGGCGGCCAGGATCGCGGGGGTGATCAGCGGCAGCGTCACCTTCTGGAACGTCATCCACTCGTTGGCGCCGAGGTCCATCGCCGCTTCCTCGAGATGGCGGTCGAAGCCGATCAGCCGAGCCTTCACGGTGACGACGGCGAAGCTGATGCAGAACATCACGTGCGCGATCAGGATCGTCCAGAAGCCGAACGGCACGAACGTGAAATGGAGGAAGAGCGTGAGCAGCGAGGCGCCGAGGACGATCTCCGGCGTCGAGAGCGGCAGGAAGATGAGGATGTTCGTTGCCGCACGGGTGCGGAACCTGTAGCGGACGAGTGCCAGCGCGATCATCGTGCCGAGCGCGGTCGCAACGAGGCTCGCGATCAGGCCGATCTCGAGCGAGAGGGTGATCGCGCTCTGGATCCCGGGGACGCCGTTCCAGTAGCGCCAGTTGTTCCACGTGAAGCCTTGCCAGATGTAGTTGAAGTTGCCCACCGGGTTGTTGAACGAGAAGAGCACGACCACCGCGATCGGCAGCAGCAGATAGATGAAGAAGAGAATCGAGTAGACGCGTCAGGACGTGCCGCTTCACGAACGCCCAGGTCGAGGCAACGACGCCGCGCCTCGGCCGGCTGCTCTGAACGGCGACGGCGCTCAAACCGCCGACCCCGTCAGCTCCTCGGTACCGACGACCCACGCATATACCGCGACGAACGCGAGGATCCCGCCCATGAGGATGAACGACATCGCGGCCGCAGACGGGTAGTCGCTCACCGCAAGGAACTTCGACTGGATCACGTTTCCGATCATGTGGTTTTCGGGGCCGCCCAGCAGCTGGGCGTTGATGAAGTCACCTGCGGCCGGGATGAACGTCAGCAGCGTGCCCGCCACCACGCCCGGGAGCGAGAGGGGCAGGGTGACTCGGAGGAAGGCGCGGATCTTGTTGGCGTAGAGATCCTCGGCCGCCTCGATCAGCCGCGGGTCGACCTGCTCGAGCGAGACGTACAGCGGCAATGCCATGAAGGGGAGGAAGTTGTAGGTGATCCCGGCGACGACCGCTGTCCCGGTTGCGAGCACCCTGCCGCCCGAGCCGAGGAGGTGGAGATTGATGAGCGTGCGAACGACGAACCCGTGGTCGGCGAGGATGGTCTGCCACGCGAGCGTCCGGATCAGGTACGTGACGAAGAACGGCGCGACGATGCAGAGCAGCAGAACGTTCTTCCAGCGCCCGCCGCGAAAGGCGATCCAGTACGCCACCGGGTAGCTCACCACGAGTGCGATGACGGTCGCCATTCCCGCGTACTCGAGCGACCGGACGAACTGCGCGCGGTAGTCGGTGAGCGCACTCCAGTAGTTGCCCCAGGCCCACGTGAAGGCGTAGCCGAAGTCGATGTTCCCCGACTGGAGCGACTGGTAGGCGAGAAAGCCGAGCGGCACGACGAAGAAGATCGTCAGCCACAGGATCCCCGGCGCGAGGAGCAGGTAGGGCGTCAGCCCCCTATGGCGGTGGAGCAGTCCCAGATCGCTACCCCGTGATGAGGTTGTCCCACTCGGTCACGTACTTCTCGTTGTTCAGCGCGGCGTTGTCGAAGATGTGCATCTTGTTGAGCGTCTCGGCCGTGGGGAAAATGAGAGGGTTGCTCCCGATGGGCGGGTTGAACTTCTTGGCCCACACCGCCGCGCCCTTGACCGGCGGGATGTAGTAGATGCCGGTGATGTTCCGCTTCGGGTCACCGGCCTCCATGAGTCCTTGGATCTTGGGGTCGTAGACGTAGTTCATGTAGACCGAGGCGGTATAGACGTCGCCGCCCTTGGGGATCAGCATGTTGTCGGTCCAGATGGCGCCGCCGTCCTTCGCTGCGTTCCAGTGGATGTGGGGGTCCGCGAGCTGGGGGATGTCCCCGGACCACGACATTGCGGCCGAGATGTCGCCCTTCGCGAGCGACGCCGCGTACTCGTTGCCGGTGAACGCGCGGATCTGCCCGTTGTCGACTGCCTTCTTGATCCGGCTCATGGCGGCGTTGAACGACTTGTCGGTCACCTTCGCCGGGTCGTCGCCGTTCGCGAGCATCACGAGCGTGAGCGCGTCCCCCATGTCGTTGAGAACGGTGATCTTGCCCTTCAGCTTCGGGTTCCCGAGCAGGTCGTCGACCGACAGCACCGGGTCGGTGAGCGTGTCGTTGTAGGCGAGGCCCGTCATGCCCGACTGCCACGGCAGCGTGTAGTCGCGGTTGGGGTCGAAGCTCGGATGCTTCTGCACGTCGAGGAGGTTCTTCATGTTCGGGATCGCGCTCTTGTCGAGCTTTTCCGCATAGCCCTTGTCGAGCATCAGCCCGAGATAGCGGTCGTTGTCCGTCAGCACGACGATGTCGCGCCCGGTCGACTGCCCGTGGGCCAGCAGGGGCTGGATCTTGTGGTAGAAGGACTCGTTGTCGTTGATGTCCTGGACGTAATCGACGTGGGTGCCGGTCTTCTTCTGGAACGCGATGAGGGATGGGAACGTGTGGTTCTTGAGGTTCCTGTCCATGTAGAGCGTCCAGTTGGAGAAGTGGAGCGTCTTCGCGAGCTGCTGAGTGGTTCCGCCGGCGGACGTCCCCCCGCCGCCTCCACCGCCGCCGCAGGCAGCGAGGAGACCAGGGACGGTAAGGAGCGATCCGCTCGCTGCCGCACGGCGAATGAAGGTCTTCCGGGTGATGCGATCAGTCATGGTCCGCGCCCTCCTGAGCGTCGACGACAAAGGTGCTTTCCGGGCTCCAGCTGAGCGTCAGTCGCTCCCCTGCCGCGACCTGTCCCCCCGGCCGGTCGTTCTGGACGTAGACCGTCATCGGCCCGGCCGGTGTGTCGAGGATGTACTGCGTCGAGACCCCGATGTACGCGCTCTCGGTGACCGTTCCGACGAGCGAGTTCTCTTCTCCCGCCACCGATGCGGAGCTTCTCCGGCCGGACGCCGATCTGGAGGAACCCGGTCCGGCTGAGAGCCTCGGGCGGCACGCGCACGATCGTGCCGTCGGTCAACTTGACTGTTCCCTCCCCCACGACCTCGCCGTCGAGAAGATTCGAGACGCCGAGGAAGCCGGCCACGAACGCCGTCCGGGGCGACTCGTAGAGCTCGGTCGGCGTGCCTAGCTGCTCGATGTGACCGCTGTTCATGATCACGATCCGGTCGGCCATGGTCATGGCCTCTTCCTGGTCGTGCGTGACGTGAACGAACGTGATCCCGACCTCGTTCTGGATCCGCTTCAGCTCGAGCTGCATCTCCTTTCGTAGCTTGAGATCGAGCGCGCCGAGCGGCTCGTCGAGGAGGAGCACGCGAGGCCGGTTCACGAGCGCGCGGGCGAGAGCGATCCGCTGCTGCTGTCCGCCTGAGAGCTGACGCGGCTTGCGCCGCTCGAGCCCCGCGAGGCCGACGAGCTCGAGCGCCTCGATGACCCGTGTGCGCAGCTCGCCCTTCTTGACGCCGCGGCGTCGCAGCCCGAAGGCGACGTTCTCGAAGATCGAGAGGTGCGGAAAGAGCGCGTACGACTGGAACACGGTGTTGACGTCGCGCTTGTACGGGGGCAGCGGCGCGACGTCGACGCCCCCGAGCTCGATCCGTCCTTCGGTCGGCTCCTCGAAGCCGCCGATCATCCGTAGCGTCGTCGTCTTGCCGCAGCCCGACGGGCCGAGCAGAGCGAAGAAATGGCCGCGATCGATGTCGAGCGAGATAGCGTCGACGGCGACGACGTCGTCGAAGCGCTTCGTCAGCCCGATCAGCCGGATGTCGTACTCGGTCGCAGTGGGGGCCGCAGGCTGGGGTAGCCGCTTCCACGGTCAATCGAGCTGCTCCCACGCCTCCGTGAGAACGTCCCCGAGGATCCCGGTCATCTCGTCGAACTCTGCCTGAGTTGCGACAAGAGGAGGCGAGATCTGAACGACAGGATCTCCACGGTCGTCAGCACGGCAGATTAGACCCTTCTCGAACAGCCGTGGCGAAAGAAAACCGCGGAGCAGTGTCTCGCACTCCTCGTCGGAGAACGTGGCGCGGGTCTCCTTGTCCTTCACGAGCTCGAGTGCGTAGAAGTAGCCCGTACCCCGCAGGTCGCCCGCAATCGGCAAGTCGAGCAGCTGCGCGAGCGTCGAACGGAACGCGTCTTCGTTGCCGAGGACGTGCTCCATGATCCGTTCCCGCTTCATGATCTCGATGTTCTTGAGCGCGATCGCGCTCATCACGGGATGCCCGCCGAACGTGATCCCGTGCGTGTACATCGAGGATGCGTCGAGGAACGGCTCCATCACGCGGTCGGTCGCGACGACGGCCCCGATCGCGGCGTAGGAGGAGGAGAGTCCCTTCGCGCACGTGACGATGTCGGGCCGGATGTCGTAGCGCTCGGATGCGAACCAGTGCCCGACCCGTCCGAACGCGGTGATCACCTCGTCGGCCGAGAGCAGGATGTCGTAGCGGTCGCACAGCTCGCGCACGCCCTTCCAGTAGCCGGCCGGCGCGATGAACGACCCGCCGGCGTTCTGGATCGGCTCCATGTGGATCAGGCAGACCGTCTCGGGCCCCATCTCCTGGATCGTCTGCTCGAGCTCGTCGAGGAGGAAGGCCGTGAACTCCTCCTCGGTCTCCTCGGGCGGGCGGTGGTAGCGGTTCGTGTTGCTCACGTGCCGCACCTCGGGCACCAGCGGCTTGAACGGCGTGCGCAGGGGCTCGACGCCGTTGAGGGAGAGAGCGCCGAACGTCGTGCCGTGGTAGGCGATATTGCGAGCGATCGCCTTGTACTTGTGGCCGGCCGGGGGGCCGCCCACTTGCCGGCCGATCATTTCTCCGGGCTCGACGCCTGGCGCTTGCGTGGCGCCTTCGCGCACGGCGAAGTACTGGCGCGCGAGCTTCCACGCGGACTCGACGGCCTCGGAGCCGCCCGAGACGAAGAAGACGCGGTTGAGGTCACCGGGGGCCAGAGAGGCGACCTCGGCCGCGAGCTCGATCGCCCGCGGATGCGCGTAGGTCCAGTTCGTGTAGAAGGGCAGCTCACGCATTTGCTCGAGCGCCGCCTGGCCGATCTCCTCGCCGTATCCGTAGCCGAGGTTGACCGAGAAGAGCCCGGCGAGTGCGTCGAGGTAGCGCTTGCCGTGGACGTCCTCGAGGTAGCAACCGTCGCCGCGCACGATGATCGGCGGTTCGTGGCCCCGCATGTTCGTGAAGTGGAGCCAGAGGTGGTCGTTCGCCAGCCGTCGCAGCTCGTCTGCCTGCGCCGCACCC
>CAVXXZ010000010.1:0-122564 GCA_963765795.1 uncultured Actinomycetes bacterium | reverse complement strand
AACTTGGTCGCGCCGTTGATCACGTGGTTGTTCGTGAGGACCTCGCCAGAGCGGGAGATGATCATTCTGGTCCCCGCGGCGAAGACCGTCCTCGTAACCGAGCGTCGTGTAGATGTCGACGATGCCGACGTTCGGGCGTGCCTTGACCGGGGGATTCGACGAGTGCCCGGCGGCGCCGGCCGGAGAGGCGGCTACGGCCGGCGCCAGCGTCGCCAGGACGGCGAACAGGAGGCGTCGCGTCAGTCCGGGCACGAGAGCATCAGAGCAGGTGTGGATGAGCCGCATCTGAACGAAACTGAAAGCCGCATGTAAGCGTCGTTCGGCCATTTTGGAGTAGACCTTTAACTCGACCGGTCGCAGGCAGTAGCGTCCGCGACATGGACGACGTGCAGCCGCCGCGGGACGACGAGTCGCCGAAGGAGCGGGCCGACCGCGAGCTGATCGAGCTGCTGAACGAGCTGCGCGTCGTTCTTCCGGGCGTCACGGTTCTCTTCGCGTTCCTCCTGGCCGTCCCGTTCGCCAAAGGCTGGACGCGGGTCACCGAGTTCCAGCGCAACGTGTTCGTGGTTGCGTTCCTGTCGACGGCGGTCTCGGTTGCGTCCTCACCGCGCCGAGCGCGTACCACCGACTCCGTTTCCGGCACGGCGACAAGGAGCGCATGGTCAGGATCGGGAACCGGCTCGCGATCGCGGGGATCGCGGCCTCGGCCTGGTTGCTCGAGGCAGTCGTGCTGCTCGTGATCGACTTCGTGCTCTCCCGGGAGGCGGCGATCGCGGCCGCGGCCTCACTGTTCGTCGTCGTCGGCCTGCTCTGGTTCGGCCTGCCGCTCCTGGCGGCGCTCAGAGATCGATCCGCTCGATGACGACGTCCTCGCGCGGGCGGTCGGCCGCGTCCGTCTCCAGCGCCGAGATCTTGTCGACCACGTCCATTCCGGCGGTGACCTGGCCGAACACGGTGTGCTGCCGTCGAGCCACGGGCACGCCTCCGCGGTGAATGAAGAACTGGCTGCCGTTGGTGTTCGGGCCGGCGTTCGCCATGCCAGGCGCCGCGCCGACCGGGTGTTCGTTGAACTCGTCCTCGAACGTGTAGCCGGGGCCGCCCGTGCCGGTTCCGTCGGGTCGCCGCCCTGGACATGAAGTCGGGGATGACGCGGTGGAAGATGACGCCGTCGTAGAACCCGTCGCCGGCGAGCTTGCGGAAGTTCTCCACGGTCTTCGGTGCCTCGCCCCGAACAGCTCGAGCTCGATCGGGCCGTGGTTCGTGTGCAGGGTCGCGGCGCTCACTCCGGCGGAACGCTATCGGCCAGCGGCTCGAGCGCGCCGGCGGTGGGTGCGAGCGAACCGTCGCCGAGCCCGCCGACGACCTCGCGCACGAGTGCACGGGCGGCGTCACGTCCTCCGCCGAGAGGACGGTCGCGACCCCGGCGAGATGCTCGCCCTTGCTCTCGTCCCAGAGCTCGAGCACGACGGTGTCCAGCTCGCGGCGTGGGATGTAGGAGTCCTCGGCGATGCCCACGCGCACTGCGACGACGCGGCCGTCCGGCAGCGTCACCTCCTGTTCGACCGGTTCGACCGCGGAGCGACATCGCTGTGCCATTCTGCCGGACGTGGGCCGGGTCGAAACCACTGAGGAGTAGGACCCCGTCGGCGCGATTTGCGCCGAACGGCCCATGGCGCACCTCCCCGATTGCCGCAACCGTGTGGGCGTGAGCCGCGCGAGAGCACTCCGCGTCGCCCTCGCCTTTGCCGTGCTCGTCGCGACCGCGCTCCTCGCCGACTCGGCGCTTGCGACCAGTCGCTCGGAGAGGAGCCTGAAGACGCTGAACCACCAGGTTCTCGCCGCGGTGAACACGTTCCGCGCTCGCGCACGGCCTCGTGGCGCTGCGCGAGTCGGGGGCTCTCGACAGGTCGGCGCGCCAGCACTCGCTCGAGATGGGCCGGCTGGGCTACTTCGCCCACTCCTCGGCCGACGGGACAGTGTTCTGGCAGCGGATCCGCACTACTACCGCGGCGAGGAACACTCGTACTGGTCGGTCGGCGAGAACCTCGTCTGGCGCTCCCCGAGCCTGAGCGCCGCGGAGGCGATGAAGCTCTGGATCGCGAGCCCTCCGCATCTGAGGAACCTGCTGTCCCAGCAGTGGCGCCAGATCGGCGTCTCAGCCGTTAGCGTCGCGCACGCTCCGGGCGTCTACGGCGGGGTGCACGCCATCATCATCACCACCGACTTCGGCGTCCGTCGCTAGCGAGCCGGCGCCTTCGGGCGTGCGCCGCTGCAGGTGGTAGAGCGCCGAAGGCCGCGGGGCCGAGCGGCAGCCAGAGGTTGAAGATCCGGTAGGCGAAGACGGCGAGGACGGCGGGCGCCAGCCCGTAGCCGACCCAGACGAGCGCGAACGGCAGCAGCGCCTCGACGGCTCCTGCCCCCGCGAGCGGGAGCGTCCGCCGGGTCAGTGCGTACCCGGTCGCGTAGCCGACGACGACCGCCGCCACCGACGGCGTGTCGCCGTTGAAGGCGGCGAGGCAGACCCAGAGGACGAACACCTCGCCGGCCCAGTAGAGGGCCATCCCGGCGAAGGCCGCGGCACCGTGCCGGCGCGGCGAGGCGACGATCTGCCCGACGACGCCGATCGCCTCGAGCGGCGGCCCGAGGATCCCCTTCAGCCGCCCACGGCAGATCCACTTGCGGTAGTGGACCGCGAACAGCGCGAGCGCCGTCCGGCCGGAACGCCGATCGTCCACGAGAGCGTCACCGCTCGCTGCGCGTCCGCGTGGTTGAGGAGCAGGAAGATCGCGCAGATCAGGGCGCCGGTCGCGAGGACTGCGTACTCGAGCGAGCCGAGCCCGAGCACCCGCACACGTGCCTCGTCGCGCGGGACGCCGAGATCCTCGAGCGCCTCGATGTCCACCGCGAACCCGCCGCGTGGGATGAACATCCCGAACCCGGCGGCGACGATCGCCCCCGCCCGCAGTGCGCCGAGCTTGACGCCGCGCCCCACGTGGGCGACCTCGCGGTACGCGAACGTGTAGCCGATCTGCGCCGCGACCGCTCCCGCGATCGCGAACGGGAACCAGTACGTGTTCGCGTGTCGGAGGTGCGAGGCGACGGCCACGTATCCCGCGGCGCCCGCGACGAAGATCGTCGCGATGAGCGAGAGCGCCGCCGCGAGCACCATCAGCACCACCACGTGGTGCGCCTCGTGCTCTCGGTGGTGGGCGAACAGCACCTTGAAGGGGCCGCGCCGCCACACCCGCAGAGCGGACTGCTGGGTCACTTCGGCTTCGTTCCCACTACCTCCACGAGGAATGCGCCAGCGTAGTGCGCGTGCGAGCGGGCCGGCCGCCGAGGGCGAGCGGGGCGGCGACCTCTGCCCCCTCCGCGCGTCGAGGAACCCCGTCCGCCGCCCCGCGCCACTGTGCCGCCCGCTCTCCCTCCGCCGGTGAGCGCATCTGAGCCAATCGAGCGGGCCTGGTCCGTCGATGCGCCCGGGAGGATTCGAACCTCCGACCCGCGGATTAGAAGTCCGCCGCTCTGTCCACTGAGCTACGGGCGCGTGGGGAAAGGGTAGACCGCTAGATTGCCGCCGATGGCGGACGCGCTCGAGCAGCTCAAGGAGCGCCTGGCCGAGGTCACGGATCTCGGCAAGGTCGCGCGCCTCCTCGCCTGGGACCAGCAGACGATGATGCCGGCCGCCGGCACCGCGCACCGTGCCGACCAGTTCTCAACGCTCCTCCGCATCGTGCACGAGCGGTTCACCGATCCCGAGGTGGGCCGGCTCCTCGAGGAGCTGCGCCCGTCGAGGACTCGCTCGAGCCCGATTCCGACGACGGCGCGCTGATCGCGCTCGTCCGCCGCGACTACGAGAAGGCGGTGAACGTGCCGGCGTCGCTGCGGGCGGAGATGGCCCGCGCCGCCGCCGAGGCGCGACCGGTCTGGGTGAAGGCCAAGGCGGAGTCGGACTTCGCCTCCTTCCTGCCGTCGCTCGAGCGGATCGTCGAGCTGAAGCTCCAGTACGTCGACTGCGTCGCCGACGGCGCCGCCGAGCGATACGACGTCCTGCTCGACGACTACGAGCCGCAGACGACGACCGCCGAGGTGCGGGACGCTGTTCGCCGAGCTGAAGCCGCCGCTCGTCGAGCTGATCGCCGAACTCCGGGAGCGGGACGTGGACACGTCGTTCCTCCACGGAGACTTCCCGCCCGAGCGCCAGCGCGCGCTCGCGTACGAGGTGACCGAGCTCTTCGGGCACCGCCCCGACAGCTGGCGCATCGACCCGACCGAGCATCCGTTCGCCTCCGGCCCGGGCCGCGACGACGTCCGGATCACGACGAACTACCACCCCGACTCGCTCGAGTCGCTCTTCTCGACGATGCACGAGTACGGCCACGGCCTGTACAGCCACCAGCAGCCGAAGCACCTCGAGCGGCTGCCGACCGGCGGGCCCTGCTCGCTCGGGATCCACGAGTCGCAGAGCCGGCTCTGGGAGAACCTCGTCGGCCGCAGCCGTCCGTTCTGGCAGCTCTTCTATCCCCGCCTGCAGGAGACGTACCCCGAGCAGCTCGGGGACGTCGACCTCGAGCGCTTCCATGCGGGCATCCATGCGGTCACGCCGAGCCTGATCCGGATCCAGGCCGACGAGGTGACCTACGGGATGCACGTGATGCTCCGCTTCGAGCTCGAGCAGGACATGGTCGAGGGCCGCGTCGAGCTGCGCGACCTGCCGCAGCGGTGGAACGAGAAGATGTGGGACTACCTCGGCGTCGAGGTGCCCGACGACGGGCACGGCGTCCTCCAGGACGTCCACTGGTCCAGCGGGTCGATCGGCTACTTCTCCACCTACCTGATCGGGACGGTTGCCTCGGTGCAGATCTGGGAGGCGGCCACGCGCGACGTGCCCGATCTCGAGGAGCAGGTCGGCCGCGGCGAGTTCGCGCCTCTGCGCGACTGGCTCGGCGAGCACGTCCACGCGCTCGGCCGCAAGTTCTCGCCGCAGGAGACGCTCCGGCGCGCGACCGGCTCCACGATCGCGGCGCAGCCGTACCTGGACTACCTCCGCAAGCAACTACGCATAGGTCTCGCGGCGCCGGGCATAGGTCTTGCGTCCCGGTAGGCGCTGAGGGAACGAAACCGACCGAGGAGGATCACAATGGCTGACGTGCTGAAAGGCAAGAAGGTCGCGATCCTCGCTGCCGACATGTTCGAGAGAGTCGAGCTCGAGGAGCCGCGGAAGGCGCTCGAAGACGCCGGAGCCGACGTCGAGGTCGTCTCGATCCACGACGGCGAGATCAAGGGCTTCGACCACTTCGACCCGGCGAACACGGTGCAGGTCGACCGCACGGTCGAGGAGGTCTCGCCCGACGACTACGACGCGCTCTGATCCCCGGCGGAGTCGGCAACCCCGACCAGCTGCGTGGGGACGAGAACGCGGTCTCGTTCGTGCGCGGGTTCCACGAAGCCGGGAAGCCGATGGCGGTCATCTGCCACGGCCCGTGGGTGCTCGTCGAGTCCGGAGTCGTGCGCGGCAAGCGCGTCACGTCGTGGCCGACGCTCGAGACGGACATCCGCAACGCCGGCGGCGAATGGGCCGATGAGGAGGTCGTCGTCGACGGCAACATCGTCACGAGCCGGAAGCCGGACGACATCCCGGCCTTCAACCGCGAGATGCTCCGGATCTTCTCCGGCGAGCGCGTGCCGGCCTGAGCGAGTGCGCAACGGGGCCGCGCGACGCGGCCCCGTTGTCTCGAGGTGGCGGACGGGACTCGAACCCGCGACCACCGGGACCACAACCCGGAGCTCTACCGACTGAGCTACCGCCACCGAGCCGGCACAGCGTAGCGAGCGGGGAGCCGGGTTACCCTTTGGCCGCTCGGCCCCGTAGCTCAGCGGATAGAGCGGCAGCCTTCGAAGCTGCGTGCGGAGGTTCGATTCCTCCCGGGGCCATGAAGCGGGTCGCATAGCATCGGGGCATGTGCCGGAACATCCGCGCTCTCTACAACTTCGATCCGCCCGCGAGCTCCGAAGAGGTGCACTCCGCGGCGCTGCAGTACGTGCGCAAGGTCAGCGGCATGAACAAGCCGTCGAAGGCGAACGAGGCGGCGTTCGACCGTGCCGTGCACGAGATCGCGCACATCACGCAGCACCTCCTCGCCGACCTCGTCACGACCGCGACGCCGAAGGATCGCGAGGTCGAGGCGGAGCGCCGCCGCGCCCGCGCGGTCGCCCGCTTCGGCTAGTCGCCCGGGCTAGAGGTAGCGGCCGAACCACTCGAGGATCGCCTCGAACCGCTGCACGCGGTGCACGGGCGACCCCGAGCGCGAGAGCTCGTGGCCCTCGGCCGGGAAGCGGAGCATCTCGACCTCCTTGCCGAGCAGCCGGAGGAGCGTGAACAGATGCTCGCCCTGCTCGATGTTGCAGCGGAGGTCGTTCTCGGAGTGGACGACGAGCAGCGGCGTCTCGATGTCCCGGGCGTAGGTGGCCGGCGACATCCGCAGCCACTCGTCGACGTTCTCCCACATCGGACCGCCGAACTGGCGCTCGAAGATCCAGAACAGGTCGCTCGAGCCGAAAGCGCTCACGAGGTGGTTGACGGATCGCTCCGAGAGCGCCGCCTTGAAGCGCTTCGTGTGGCCGACGATCCACGAGGTCAGGAAGCCACCGTAGGAGCCGCCGAGGACGCCGAGCCGATCCGCGTCGAGGAACGGAAACTGCTCGAGGGCCGTGTCCACGACGCCCATGACGTCCTCGTAGTCGACCGAGCCCCAGCCGGGGCCGTCGCCGTTGCCCGTGCCGCGGATCGCGCGTCCCCACTCCTCGGAGTAGCCGGAGCCGCCGCGCGGGTTCGAGAAGAGGACGCAGTAGCCGGCGCCCGCGTACACCTGCACCTCGTCGAAGAAGCCGGTCCCGTATTGCGAGAACGGGCCGCCGTGGATCGTGAGGAGCGTCGGGTAGCGCTTCCCCTCGTCGAAGCCGGGAGGGCGCACGAGCCACGCGTCGACCTCGGTCCCGTCGGCGGACTTGGCCGTGAACCGCTCGACGTCGGCGAGCTCCCGCCCCGCAACGAAGTCGTCGCAGACGGACGTGATCCGTTTCCCGTCACTCGCCGAACAGCTCGTGGGGGCGGTCGTAGGTGCTGGCCGTGTACACGAGCACTCCGTCGACGACGTCGTAGAGGCCGGTGGACTGCTCGCCTCCGACGAGGAGCTCGGGCTCGCCCGAGCCGTCCGCGGCGACCGTGTAGAGGTGGACGTTGCCGCCGTCCTCGACGCCGAACGCGACCCGGCCGCCGTCCCAGACCGGCTCGCGGGCGAGCGGGAAGGGGGCGCACTGCCGGTCGAGCGACTCGGTGAGGACGCGCCGGTCGCTGCCGTCGGCCTTCATCACGGCGACCTGGCCGTGGTGCGGATACGTGCCGTCCTCGAGCGAGCGGATGTAGGCGATGAGCGAGCCGTCGGGAGAGAACGAGGGGTTGCTGGCGGACTCGTCCGGCTCTGTTAGTCGCCTCGGCTCGGCTCCTTCGGCATCGACTTCGAGCTCGTAGAGCGCCTCGACGAACTCGACGTCCCAGCGCTCGCCGCGCATCGACCAGAAGACGATCCGCTTGCCGTCGGGCGACCACGCCGGATCGCTGTTTTCGCAGTCGCCGTCGGTCAGCTGACGCTCGTCGCCGCCGTCGAGGCCGACGAGGAACAGGTGCGAGCGGCGGTCGCCGATCCAGCCGACACCGTCGAGCTTGAAGAAGACGCGGGTGAACCGGCGCGGCGCTCGCTTGCGGTCGTCCTCCTCCTCGTACGCCTCGTCGCGGTCGCGGCGCGCGAAGGCGATGCGACTCGAGTCGGGCGACCAGGCGATCGCCTCGACGGACTCCTTGCCGTCGGTCAGTCGCCGCGGCTCGCCGCCGTCGGCCGGCAGGACGTAGAGCTGTCCCTTCGCCTTCTTCTCGTCCTCGCCGTCGCGGTTCGAGACGAAGGCGAGCCAGCGCCCGTCGGGAGACCAGCGGGGAGAGCCGTCGTTCCGCTCTCCGGAGGTGAACTGCCTCGGCTCCTCGGAGCCGTCGAGCGGCGCCACCCAGATCGCGGTCCGGTAGGCGTTCGCCTCCTCGTCGGTGTGGCTGACGACGTAGGCGACGCGCCGGCCGTCGGGCGACAGGCGCGGGTCGCCGACGCTCGTGAGCGCATAGACGTCCTCGGGCTTCATTCCAGGCACAGAGGCGCGACTCTAGTATTTTCGAGCGCGGGCGTGGCGGAACTGGCAGACGCGGCGGGTTTAGGTCCCGTTGGGCCGCGAGGCCCTTGGAGGTTCGAGTCCTCTCGCCCGCATCAGTCGCGAACGCGAACGGCGTAGACCATTGCGGTGAAGATCGTGAGCCAGATGGCTCCGGCGAGGCCGAGCAGGCTCAGGTTCCAGGCGCTCACGTGCCTCGATCGTTCGACCTCGGCCGGCCGCTCCCTGCTTGAATGGACCGCGTGCAACCCCAGGTCGAGGAGCTGCCGGAGAACCGAGTCCGGCTGACGGTCCAGGTTCCGTCGCACGACGTGCACCACGCCGTCGAGCACGCTGCCGACGATCTCGCGCAGAGCGTCAAGGTGCCGGGCTTCCGCAAGGGGAGGGTGCCGCGCCAGGTGCTGCTGCAGCGCGTCGGCCGCGAGCGGCTGATGACCGAGGCGGTCGAGAGCCACATCGGCGGCTGGTTCTGGAACGCGGCCGCGCGCAGCCGCGTCCGGCCGGTCGCGCAGCCGGAGTACGACTTCGAGCTGCCCGCCTCCGAGACCGAGGATTGGGAGTTCACCGCGACGGTCGCGGTGCAGGCGAAGCCGGAGCTGCCCGACTGGACGCAGCTCGAGGTCGGCGTCGCCGAGGTCGAGGTCCCCGAGGAGCTCGTCCAGCACGAGCTCGACGCGCTGCGGGCGACGGTTGCCGAGCTCGTTCCGGTCGAGGGCCGCCCGGTCGGTCCCGACGACACCGTCGTCGTCGACCTCGTGGCCGAGGACGAGACACGGCGCGACTACGTCGTCGATCTCGGCCGCGGCGCCGTCGTGGAGGAGGTCGAGCAGGGCCTCGTCGGGATGAGCGCCGGCGACACGAAGGAGATGTCGTTCGAGCTCGCCGACGGGTCGGCGCAGTCCCTCACCGCGACGGTGAAGGAGATCAAGGAGAAGGTACTGCCGCCGCTCGACGACGACCTCGCCCGCGCCGCCACCGAGTTCGAGACCTTCGCCGAGCTGCGGGCCGACATCGAGTCGCGCCTCCGCGAGCAGATCGAGGACGAGATCGAGACGCGGTTCCGCTCCGACGCGGCCGACGCGCTCGTCGCCGCGTCGAAGGTCGAGGCCGCCGGCCCGCTGGTCGAGTCGCGCACGCGCGAGCTGCTCCGTGGCATCGCCCGCCAGGTCGAGGCCCGCGGCGTCCAGCTCGAGACGTTCCTCGCCATGACGGGCCAGCAGCCCGAGGAGCTCGTCGCGAGGCTGCAGGACGAGGCGGAGCGCTCCGTCGGGCGCGAGCTCGTGCTCGACGCGGTCGCCGAGCAGCTCGGGCTCGACGTGCCGGACGCCGAGGTCGAAGAGCTCGTCCGCGAGCAGGCCGAGGCGGTCGGCGACGACGCCGACGAGATGCTCGTGGCCCTGCGCGAGAGCGGCCGCTTCGAGTCGCTCCGCGAGGACCTCCGGCTCCGCAATGCGCTCGATCACGTCGCCGGCGAGGTCAAGCGCATCCCCCTCGCTCAGGCCGAGGCACGCGAAGCGATCTGGACGCCCGACAAGGAGAATCCCCCGACCGAGACGAAACTCTGGACCCCCGACCAGCCGCAGAGCGAAGGAGCACGATCATGAACCCGCCGACGAATCTCGTCATCCCGTCCGTCATCGAGCAGACCTCGCGCGGCGAGCGCTTCTTCGACATCTACTCGCGCCTGCTCAACGAGCGGATCATCTTCCTCGGCACGCCGATCGACGATCAGGTCGCGAACCTCATCGTCGCCCAGATGATCCATCTCGAGTCCGAGGATCCCGACAAGGACATCAACATCTACATCAACTCGCCGGGCGGCTCCGTCTACTCGGGGCTCGCGATCTACGACACGATGCAGTTCATCAAGCCGGACGTCGCGACGACTTGCGTCGGGATCGCGATGTCGATGGGGGCGCTCCTTCTCGCGGCCGGCACGGAGGGAAAGCGGTCGGCGCTGCCGAACTCCAAGATCCTGATCCACCAGGTCTCGGGCGGCTTCCAGGGTCAGGGCACCGACATCGAGATCCAGGCCAAGGAGACGATCAACCTCAAGCGGCGCCTGGAGGAGATCATCGCCCAGCACACGAACCAGCCCGTCGACAAAGATCTCGAAGGACATGGAGCGCGACTACTACATGAACGCCGACGAAGCGGAGCAGTACGGCATCGTCGACCAGGTCATCGCTCACCGCTAGGCATAGACGAATCCCCCGGACCGAGGTAGAAGAAGAGATATGGCACGCGCAACCGACGGCAACGAGCAGCTCCTCTGCAGCTTCTGCGGCAAGAGCCAGCGCCAGGTCAAGAAGCTGATCGCCGGCCCGGGCGTCTACATCTGCGACGAGTGCATCGATCTCTGCAACGAGATCATCGACGAGGAGCTGACGACTCCGGCCCAGCTCGATCTCGACAACCTGCCTCGCCCGCGCGACATCTACGCCGTCCTCAACGACTACGTCGTCTCGCAGGAAGAGGCGAAGCGGACGCTCTCGGTCGCCGTCTACAACCACTACAAGCGCGTCCAGATGGGCCAGGAGGACGACGAGGTCGAGCTCCAGAAGTCGAACATCCTCCTGCTCGGCCCGACCGGTTGCGGCAAGACGCTGCTCGCGCAGACGCTCGCGCGGATCCTCAACGTCCCGTTCGCCATCGCCGACGCGACGGCGCTGACCGAGGCGGGCTACGTCGGCGAGGACGTCGAGAACATCCTGCTCAAGCTGATCCAGGCCGCGGACTTCGACATCAAGAAGGCCGAGACGGGGATCATCTACATCGACGAGGTCGACAAGGTCGCGCGGAAGGCGGACAACCCGTCGATCACGCGCGACGTGTCGGGCGAGGGCGTGCAGCAGGCGCTACTCAAGATCCTCGAGGGGACGGTGGCCTCCGTGCCGCCGCAGGGCGGTCGCAAGCACCCGCACCAGGAGTTCCTCTCGATCGACACCACGAACATCCTCTTCATCTGCGGCGGCGCGTTCGCCGGCGTCGACAAGATCATCGCGCGGCGTATCGGCAAGAACGCCCTCGGGTTCGGCGCCGACATCCGCTCGAAGCACGACGTCGAAGCCGCGGAGCTGCTCGCCGAGGTGATGCCGGAGGACCTCCTCAACTTCGGGCTGATCCCGGAGTTCATCGGCCGGCTCCCGGTCGTCTCCGCCGTGCACCAGCTGCGGCGCGAGGACCTCGTCCAGATCCTCGAGGAGCCGAAGAACGCGCTCATCAAGCAGTACCAGCGCTTCTTCGGCTACGACGGCATCGAGCTCGTCTTCACCGACGACGCGATGTGGGAGATCGCCGACCGCGCGCTCGAGCGCGAGACCGGCGCCCGCGGCCTCCGCTCGATCATCGAGGGCGCGCTGCTCGACGTGATGTTCGAGCTGCCGTCGCGGCGAGACGTGACCAAGTGCGTGATCACGAAGGAGTGCATCGCGCAGGGCATCCGCCCGACGCTCGTCACGAGCGCCGAGGCCGCCGGCGACGAGCCCGACGAACCCGTCGAGCAGACTGCCTGAAGAGCTTCGCTCTCCAGGCAGGGTGAGCCTGCGCCTAAGTCGCCGCTGCGCGGCTGTCTTAGCCTCCGGCCGAAGTTCAGAGGCGAAGTGCACTCGCGCAGTGCAGCGCGTTGTCCCTAGGACGGGAGTTGGAGGGCTCTACGCCTCGGTTCCGGAGATCGCGTAGGTTGCGCTCATGACAGCAATCGAGGTCGGCGCCGAGTTCGGGCCCTCGTCGTGGATCGAGGTGCCGCAGGAGAAGATCCAGGCCTTCGCCGACACCACGGGCGACCACAATTTCATCCACGTCGATCCCGAGATGGCGGCCCAGACCCCGTTCGGGGGCACGGTCGCGCACGGCTACCTGACGCTGTCGCTCCTGCCGCAGATGTCGTACGAGGTGCTGCCGCACGACGACCCGGGCGCAGGCATGGCGCTCAACTACGGGCTCAACCGCGTGCGCTTCCCGGCGCCGGTGCCCTCGGGCTCGCGCGTTCGCGGCTCGTTCGTCGTCGGCGGCGTCGACGAGGAGGACTGGGGACGGCAGGTGACGATGACGGCGACGATCGAGCGCGAGGACGGCGACAAGCCCGTCTGCGTCGCAGAGGTCGTCTACCGGTACTACCGCCTCTAGCCTGGATCCTAGATCGCTCTCCTTTACACCGTAAAAGGTGTAACGTCGCCTGCCTCGGGTACATTTGGGATCCGAAATCGACGACGAGGAGGCGAAATGATCCAGGAGGCGGCGCGGGAACTCGAGGCGCAATGGAGCAGCGACGAGCGCTGGAGCGGAATCGAGCGCACCTACACGGCCGAGGACGTCGTCCGCCTCCGCGGGTCCGTCGTCGAGGAGCACACGCTCGCGCGGCTCGGCGCCGAGCGGCTGTGGCAGCTGATCCGGGGCGAGAGGCCGGTCCGCGCGCTCGGCGCCCTCACGGGCGGCCAGGCCGTCCAGATGGTGCGAGCCGGGCTCGAGGCGATCTACCTCTCCGGCTGGCAGGTCGCCGCCGACGCGAACCTCGCCGGCGCCACATATCCCGACCAGAGCCTCTACCCCGTGAACAGCGTTCCGGCCCTCGTCCGCCGGTTCAACAACGCGCTCCTTCGCGCCGACCAGATCGACTGGGCGGAGGACAGGAACGGGACGCACTGGCTCGCGCCGATCCTCGCCGACGCGGAGGCCGGCTTCGGCGGGCCGCTCAACGCCTTCGAGCTGATGCGGGCAATGATCGGTGCCGGCGCGGCCGGCGTCCACTACGAGGACCAGCTCTCCTCCGAGAAGAAGTGCGGCCACCTCGGCGGCAAGGTGCTCGTGCCGACGCAGCAGTTCGTCCGGACGCTCAACGCGGCCCGGCTCGCGGCGGACGTCTGCGGCGTGCCGACCGTTCTGGTGGCGAGGACGGACGCGCTCTCGGCTGCGCTCCTCACGAGCGACGTCGACGAGTACGACCGCGACTTCGTGACGGGAGAGCGGACCGCGGAGGGCTTCTACCGCGTGCGCGACGGGATCGACGCCGCCATCTCGCGTGGTCTCGCGTACGCCCCGTACGCCGACCTCGTCTGGTTCGAGACCTCGACGCCGGATCTCGGGGAGGCGAAGGAGTTCGCGGAGGCGATCCACGACCGCTTCCCGGGCAAGCCGCTCGCCTACAACTGCTCGCCGTCCTTCAACTGGCGCAAGCATCTCGACGACGACCAGATCGCGTCCTTCCAGGACACGCTCGGCGACTGGGGCTACCGCTTCCTCTTCATCACGCTGGCCGGCTTCCACGTGCTCAACGCGTCGATGTTCGATCTCGCCCGCGGCTATGCCGAGGAGCAGATGCCTGCGTACGTGCGGCTGCAGCAGCATGAGTTCGAGCTCGAGGAGTTCGGCTACACGGCGACGCGGCATCAGCACGAGGTCGGGGCCGGCTACTTCGACCTCGTCACGCAGGCGGTCGCGCCCGACAGCGAGACGCTCGCGCTCAAGGGCTCGACCGAGGAGGCTCAGTTCACGAAGGAGCCGGCGTGAGTACGCTCGCCGACGTGCGAGATCCTTGCCCCGGCCGACGAGGAAGTCCTCACGCGCGAGGCGCTCGACCTCGTCGCGCGCCTGCACCGCGAGCTGAATCCCCGGCGCCGCGAGCTGCTCGAGCGGCGGCGCGAGCGGCAGGGCGAGCTCGACGCGGGCGGCCTGCCGCGCTTCCGGTCCGACACGAAGGACGTCCGCGACGCCGAGTGGCGCGTGGCCAAGGCGCCGGCCGACCTCCGCGACCGGCGCTGTGAGATCACCGGCCCGGTCGACCGCAAGATGATGATCAACGCGCTCAACTCCGGCGCCCGCGTCTTCATGGCCGATTACGAGGACGCGTGCTCGCCGAAGTGGGAGAACGTCGTCGAGGGCCAGCGCAACGTGACCGACGCCGTGCGCCGCGAGATCTCGCTCGAGACGCCGGACAAGACGTACCGCCTCAACGAGGAGATCGCGACGCTCCTGATCCGGCCGCGCGGCTGGCACCTTCCCGAACGCCATGCCCTCGTCGACGGCGAGCCGGTCTCGGCCTCGCTGTTCGACTTCGGCCTGCACATGGCGCGGAACGCACGCGAGCAGCTCGACCGCGGCAGCGGGCCGTACTTCTACCTCCCGAAGCTCGAGTCGCATCTCGAGGCCCGCCTCTGGGCCGACGCGTTCGCGCTCGCCGAGGAGGAGCTCGACCTCCCGTCGGGGAGCATCCGCTGCACCGTCCTGATCGAGACGATCCTCGCGGCCTTCGAGATGGAGGAGATCCTCTACGAGCTCCGCGACTGGGGCTGTGCGCTCAACGCCGGCCGCTGGGACTACATCTTCAGCGCCATCAAGAAGTTCCGGGCGCGCGACTGGGTGCTGCCCGACCGCGTGCAGGTCACCATGACCGTGCCGTTCATGCGCGCCTACACGGAGCTGCTCGTGCGGTCCTGTCACCGCCGCGGCGCGCACGCGATCGGCGGCATGGCGGCATACATCCCGTCGCGCAAGGACGCGGAGGCGAACGAGCTCGCGCTCGCGAAGGTGCGCGAGGACAAGGAGCGCGAGTCGGGCGACGGCTTCGACGGGTCCTGGGTCGCGCACCCCGATCTCGTCCCCACCTGCACCGAGGTCTTCGACGGCGTGCTCGGCGACGAGCCGAACCAGCTCGAGCGGCTGCGCGAGGAGGTCGTGCCCGACGAGGCGGCGCTCCTCTCGATCCCGGACACGCCCGGCGAGATCACCGACGCCGGCGTGCGCACGAACGTCTCGGTCGGCGTCCGCTATCTCGACTCGTGGCTGCACGGCGTCGGCGCGGCGGCGATCGACAACCTGATGGAGGACGCCGCGACCGCCGAGATCTCCCGCTCCCAGATCTGGCAGTGGGTGCGCCACGGACGCGTCGACGAGCAGCGCGTCCGCGACGAGATCGAGCTCGTGGAAGCCGGCGACGAGGCGAAGGAGCTCTTCGCCGCGGTCGCGCTCTCCGAGGAGCTCGAGGACTTCCTGACCCTGCCCGCCTACGAACGACTCGACTGAGGAGGGACGAGATGCAGCGAGACGCCTGATCACGACCGAGCAAGAGCAGGCCGAGCTGCTGGACGCCGACGCGCCCTGCACCGCCGAGCTCGCCGAGTGCACCTGCCCCGACTTCTGCGAGCGCGACCACGACAACGAGTAGCCGCGAGGCCGGGCGTACACTCGGCGCATGAGCCTCGACACCACGAAGGCCGACGACATCGCGCTCGTGATCGAGGAGGCGATCGTCTCCGGCGAGCTCGAGCCGGGGACCGTCCTCCGCCAGGAGCAGCTGTCCGAGCAGTTCAACGTCTCGCGCACGCCGATCCGCGAAGCGCTGCGGCGGCTTGCGGCGCTCGGGCTCGTCTCCTTCGTCCCGAACCGCGGCGTCCGCGTCCGGACGATCTCGCGGGAGGAGCTGCACGAGGCGTTCATGGTGCGCGCCGAGCTCGAGGCGCTGGCGACGGAGGTCGCTGCGGCGAAGATGACGCCCGAGGATCTCGAGGAGCTCGAGGCCGCCGAGCAGCACTTCGCCAAGATCTCGAAGGAACTCCGCGCCCGCGAGCCCGGCGAGGAGCGGCGCTCGATCATGGGCGACTGGGTGCGCGCGAACCACGCCTTCCACGACGTCATCTACCGGGTCGCCGACCTGCCGCTCGTCGAGCAGCTCGCGAAGAGCTCGCGCCGCTCCTTCTCGGGGCCCGCCGTGTGGGCGCCCGGCGACCACTCGATCGACGGCCTCTACGCGAAGAACGCCGAGCAGCACCGCGCGATCCGCCAGGCGCTCGTCGCCGGCAGCGGAAAGGGAGCGCGGGCGCTCGCGCACGAGCACGTCATTTCCTCGTTCGGGCTCCTCGAAGCGATCCTCGAGCAGGTCGGCGGCACCTGGCCGCAGCCGAAGCGCTCCGCCGCTAAGGTCTGGCTCATAGTCGCTGCCTGACCACATCTCGCGCATGGATCCGCTCTACAAACCGCAGGGCGTCGAGCAGCGCTGGCAGCAGACCTGGGAGGAGGAGGGGCTCTACGGTGCCGACCCCGACGCGCCGGGCGAGACGTTCGTCGTCATGCACCCGCCGCCGAACATCTCCGGCTCCCTGACGATCGGCCACTGCCTGCAGCTCTCGCTCGAGGACACGCTCGTCCGCTGGCACCGGATGCGCGGCTTCAACACGCTCTTCCAGCCCGGCTACGACCACGCGCGGCATCTCGACGTGGGCGTCGATCGGCCGCACGCTCGCGCAGGAGGGCCGGAGCTCAGCGCGACCTCGGCCGCGACGGCTTCGACGCCTACGTCCAGGAGTGGCTCGAGCGCTACGGCGGCACGATCATGAGCCAGTTCCGCCTGCTCGGCGCCTCCCTCGACTACCGGCGCACGCGCTTCACGATGGACGAGGGCTACTACCGCGCCGTCATGCGCTGGTTCGTCCACCTCTACGAGCGCGGCTTCATCTACCGGGCGAACCGGATCGTCAACTGGTGCCCGCGCGACCGGACCGCGCTCTCGGACCTCGAGGTCGAGCACGAGGACGAGGACGACACGCTCTCCTACGTGCGCTACCCGCTGGCCGACGGCTCCGGCCACGTCACGATCGCGACCGTGCGGCCGGCGACGATCCTCGCCGACGTCGCGGTCGCGGTACATCCCGACGACGAGCGCTACCGCGGGCTCGTCGGCAAGGAGGTCATCGTCCCCTTCGTCGAGCGGCGCGTGCCGGTGATCGCGGACGAGCGCGTGGAGCGCGAGTTCGGCACCGGCGCGCTCAAGATCACGCCGGGCCACGACCCGACGGACTTCGAGATCGGCCGCGACCACGGCCTCCCCGAGCTGACCGTGATCGGGCCCGACGGCGCTGATGAACGACGCCGCCGGGGAGCTCGCCGGGCTGACGCAGGAGGAGGCGGGCCGGCGCGTGCTCGAGTGGGCGTCCGAGCGCGGGCAGCTCGAGAAGCGCGAGCACTACCGCCACTCGGTCGGCCACTGCGTGCGCTGCCACAGCCGCATCGAGCCGCTCGTCGTGCCGCAGTGGTGGCTGGCGATGGAGGAGCTCGCGGCGCCCGCGATCGCCGCGGTGAAGGAGGGGCGCGTCCGCTTCACGCCCGAGCGCTTCGCGCGCGTCTACCTCGACTGGATGGAGAACGTCCGCGACTGGTGCATCTCGCGCCAGATCTGGTGGGGGCACCGCATCCCGGTCTGGTACTGCCCCGACGGCCACGTCACGGTCGCCGAGACCGAGCCCGAGGCGTGCGCCGAGTGCGGCTCGGCCGAGCTGCGCCAGGACGAGGACGTGCTCGACACGTGGTTCTCGTCGGCGCTCTACCCCTTCGCGACGCTCGGCTGGCCCGAGGAGACGCCCGAGCTCGCGCGCTTCTACCCGGGCACGCGTGCTCACCACGGCGCGCGACATCATCTTCCTCTGGGTCGCGCGGATGATCTTCTCCGGGCTCGAGCTGATCGGCGAGGAGCCGTTCCGGGACGCGGTCATCCACTCGTACCTGCAGAACCCGGAGGGAAAGCGGATGTCGCGCACGCTCGGCACCGGCATCGACCCCGAGGAGGCGCTGGAGCCGTACGGCGCCGACGCGACGCGCTACGGGCTGCTCAAGATGACCTCGAGCCAGGACCCGCGCTTCTCGTGCGGCACGATCGAGGAGGGACGGAAGCTCGCGAACAAGCTCTGGAACGCGAGCCGGCTGCTGCTTCATTGCCGGTGCTGCGGAGCCGGAGGCGCGGCCGTCGTCGGTCGAGGAGCGCTGGATCCTCGCGCGGATCGACGCGACACGTGCCGAGTTCGAGGCGGATCTCGCCGGCTTCGACTTCGCGCATGCCGTCCAGCGGCTCTACCACCTCACGTTCGACGACTTCTGCGACTGGTACCTCGAGTCGATCAAGCCGCGCCTCGAGGAGGAGGACGTGCGCGCGACGGCGTTCGCGGCGCTCGAGCGGCTGCTCAAGCTCCTCCATCCGGTGATGCCGCACGTGACCGAGGAGATCTGGACGAACCTGCCGGCCCGCGCAGACGAGGCTGATCGTCGCGCCGTGGCCGGAGCCGCAGACCGAGTACGCGGCCGACCTGCACGCGCTCGACGAGGCGCAGACGGCGGCGCGCCTCTACCGGCGCAGCGGCGTCCGGATCGAGATCGGCGGCGACTCGCTGCGGATCTTCGAGGCGGTCGTCCGTCCCGTCGGACGACGGGCAGGGCGACGTCGAGGCCGAGCGCGGGCGGCTGCGCAAGGAGATCGAGCGCAGCGAGAAGATGCTCGCGAACGAGAAGTTCGTCGCCAACGCCGCGCCGGAGGTCGTCGAGGGCGAGCGGCAGAAGCTCGAGCAATACCGTGCCGAGCTCGACGCGCTGGGTTGAGTCCCTCTCGCCCTGGCCCGAGGACGGCTTCGGGACGGAGCGGATGCGCGCCCTGCTGCGCGAGCTCGGCGACCCGCAGGAGCGGTTCCCGGCGATCCACGTCGTGGGCACGAACGGCAAGTCGACGACGACGCGGCTGACCGAGGCCCTGCTGCTCGACGCCGGGCTTTCGGTCGGCTCGTACCTCTCGCCCGCACGTGCGCGGCTGGAGCGAGCGGATCCGGGTCGAGCGGCGAGGAGGCGGACTTCGAGGCGGCGGTGACGGCCGTGCGGCCGGCCGCGGAGTCGCTCGGCGCGACGCAGTTCGAGGCGGTCACCGCGGCGGCGCTGCTCGCGTTCGCGGCAGCGGAGGTCGACGTCGCCGTCGTCGAAGCCGGGCTGGGCGGCCGGCATGACGCCACGAACGTCCTCGCCACGCGCGTCGTCGTCCTCACGAGCGTCGCGCTCGACCACATGGACGTCCTCGGCGACACGCGCGAGGCGATCGCGGCCGAGAAGCTCGCGGTCGTGCAGCCCGGCTGCACCGTCGTGCTCTCCGAGGAGGAGTGGCGCGAGCTCGCGGCGGAGAACGGCGCGGCCACCGTCGTCCTCACCGGGCGCAGCAACCTCGCCCTGGCGATCGCGGCGGCGGAGTCCTTCCTCGGCCGGCCCGTCGACCCGCACGCCGCCGACAGCGTCGAGCTGCCGGGCCGCCTCGAGCGCCGCGGCGAGCACCCGCTCGAGATCTGGGACGGAGCCCACAACCTCGCGGGCATCGGCTGGCTGCTGCCGCGGCTTCCCTCGGCTCCCGGCTGGACCGTCGTCTGCTCGATCCTCCGCGACAAGCGGCCCGGGATGATGCTCGAGGCGCTGTCGGTCCTCGGCCCGACGCTCGTCGCGACGGAGAGCACGAACGGCCGCGCGCTGCCCGCTGCGGAGCTCGCCGCGCTCGCCTCCGGCCACTTCGAGCGGGTGGAAACCGAGCCCGAGCCGACCACCGCCCGCGCCCGCGCGCTCGAGCTCGCAGGCCCAGAAGGGGCGGTGCTCGTCACGGGCTCCCTGTACCTTCTTGCTGACCTAAGTGCCGAGCACCGCGACCTATAACCCCCCAGAAAGCAAGGCCGAGAAGCTCTCGATGTTCGTGCTTGCCTTTGCCGTCCTCGCCGGGGCAATCGGTTCCGCCTTCGCCGCGGGCTGGGTTATCGGCAGGATTCTCTTGTGACGCTCGCCAGCTTCCTCAGCTCCGGCACCCAGCACGCGATTCTCAACGGCCTCGCGTTCTTCGCGTTCGTGCTCTGGCTCTCGCTCGGCTTCTGGACGTACAAGGATGCGAAGCGGCGGATGGAGGATCCGCTCCTGATCGCGCTCTGCACGCTGCTCGGGCTGATCCCACCGTTCCTCGGCCCGTTCATCTACATGCTCTTCCGCCCGCCGGAGTACCTCGAGGACGTGCGCGAGCGCCAGCTCGAGATCAGGGCGATGGAGGAGCGGATCGCGGCAGTCGACCTCCGCTGCCCGGTCTGCCACGCCGAGGTCGACGCGGGCTATCTCGTCTGCCCCGTCTGCACGACGAAGCTCAAGCAGGCGTGCGTGAGCTGCGGCTCGCCCCTCGAGCCGATCTGGCAGGTCTGCCCCTACTGCGAGACGCCGATCGAGCCCGCGGTGCCGGGGACGCCGCCGGCGCTCGGGACGCGCCGGGCGCGACGCAGCAGCAGCAGCACCAGCAGCAGGCGCTGACCGTGGCTGTCGAACGCAGCCTCATCCTGATCAAGCCCGACGCGGTGCAGCGCCGCCTCGCCGGCGAGATCCTCGGGCGGATCGAGGCGCGCGGCTTCGAGATCAGCGAGGGAAAGCTCGTCACCGCCGGCCGTGAGCTCGGGGAGGAGCACTACGCCGAGCACCGCGAGAAGCCGTTCTTCGGCGAGCTCGTCGAGTTCATCACCTCGGGGCCGACCTGGGCGCTCGTCGTCGAGGGCGAGGGAGCGATCGCGACGTTGCGCGCGACGATCGGCGCGACGGATCCCGCGAACGCCGCGCCGGGGACGATCCGCGGCGACCTCGCCTCCTCGATGCCCGACAACCTCGTGCACGGCTCCGACTCCCCCGAGTCGGCGGAGCGCGAGATCGCACTCTGGTTCGGTGACTGACCCGACCGTCGAGGCCTGGACGCGCGAGAACGCTAGGTACACGGACGCGCGTGCCGAGCAGGCGTGGGCGGCCGAGGAGATCACCTGGGGCGTCTTCAACGTCCCGGAATCCGAGCTGCGCGCCCTGCCGGACGTGGCCGGCAAGGAGGTCGTCGAGCTCGGCTGCGGCACCGCGTACTTCGGCGCCTGGCTGAAGAAGGCAGGTGCCGCGCGGGTTGTCGGCGTCGACCCGACTCCCGCGCAGCTCGAGACGGCGCGGCGTTGTGAGGAACGCTTCGGGCTCGGGCTCGAGTTCGTCGAGGCGTTCGGAGAGGACGTGCCGCTGCCGGACGGGTCGTTCGACCTCGTCGTCTCGGAGTACGGCGCCTCGATCTGGGCGGACCCGTATCGCTGGATCCCGGAGGCGGCTCGGCTGCTGCGCCCAGGCGGCGAGCTCGTCTTCCTCCGCAACTCGACGCTCATCATCCTCTGCTCGCCCGACGAGGACGTCGCCGCGGTGGAGACGCTGCAGCGTCCGCAGTTCGGGATGCACCGCTTTTCGTGGCCGGACCAAGGCGTCGAGTACCACCTCCCGCACGGCGAGTGGATCCGGCTTCTGCGCGCGAACGGCTTCGAGATCCTCGACCTGATCGAGATCCAGGCACCGGCCGGCGCCGACGACCCACGAGCACTACGGGTACGTGACCGCCGACTGGGCGCGGAAGTGGCCGGCAGAGGAGATATGGCGAGCGCGCCTGCACCGCCCCTCCTCCTAGCCTCGACGTCGCCGCGGCGGCGGGAGATCCTCGAGCAGCTCCGCGTCCCGTTCGACGTCGTCGCGCCCGAGTACGAGGAGACGGAGGACGATCCGGTCGCGCATGCGCTCGGCAAGGCGCGCTCCGTGCTGGCCGACGCCGACGGGCGGCCGGTGCTCGGCTGCGACACCGAGGTCGTCTGCGAGGGACGCGTCTACGGCAAGCCGGCCGGCCCGGAGGACGCCGAGGAGATGCTCGAGAGCCTCTCGGGCCGAACGCACGAAGTGATGTCCGGCCTCGCCCTGATCACGCCGATGTGGGAAGAGGTGCGGCACGAAGTGACACGCGTGACCTTTCGCGGCCTGACACCGCGCGACCTCGCCCGATACGTGGCGACCGGCGAGTGGGAAGGACGCGCCGGCGGCTACGCGATCCAGGGCCAGGGCGCGGCCCTCGTCGAGCGGATCGAGGGCGACTACCTCAACGTCGTCGGGCTGCCGACGGCGCTGCTCGTTCGCCTCCTCGCCGAGCGCTTCCCCGGGACGTACGGGTTCGGATGAGCGAGAGCGCGGTCAGAGCGGCGGTCGAGGTGGCGGCCGAGCATGGGCTGCGCAGCGACGACCCGCGCGTCCTCCGCGACGCCTGGCACGTGCTCGTGCATCTCCGGCCTCTGCCGCTCGTCGCGCGCGTCTCGAGCGGGCGGCCCTACCCGGAGGGCCCGCCCGAGGAGGACGTCGATCCGCGAGCTCGCGGTAGCGTCCCACGCCGCTCGGGCGGGAGCGCCGGTCGTGCCGCCGTCCGGCCTGCTCGATCCCGGCCCGTACCGGCACGGCGGCCACGTCGTCACCTTCTGGCAGTACGTGGAGCCGAAACGCGAGGTCGACCCGGTGGCGGCCGGCGAGGGGCTCCGCGCGATCCACGAGGCGCTGGCCGACTACGAGGGAGAGCTGCCGTCCCTTCACACCGAGGATCTCGCGAGGATCACCGACAGCCTCGAGCCGTCCGCCGACGTCGAGCTCGTGCGCGAGCTCGGCCTGCGACAGCCGGCCGGCGGCGCGCAGGCGCTGCACGGCGACTCCCATCTCGCGAACTGCCTGCCGGGGCCGCTCTGGCACGACTTCGAGACGGCGTGCCGCGGCCCGCGCGAGCTCGACCTCGCGGCGCTCGCCCTCTCCGCGAGGGTGCGCCAGGACGACGCGTCCCGCATCGCGCTCGAGGCGTACGGCGGTCACGATGCGGGCCTGCTCGAGGAGTGCCTCCCGGTCTATGCGGCCTGGGTCTACGCCTCGTTCATGATCGCGCTACCACGCCGGCCGGAGCTGGGGCCGGTGCTGGCGGAGCGGCTTGCCTGGCTCCGCGAGACCTACGCCTAGCCGGGAAAGCCAGCCGCAATCGCCGGCGGGGTGTCCGCTTCCTTGACCCGGGTTTGCGCGCAGTGTGATGTTCCTGGCATCCCGACAACAAAGGAGTACCCGTGCTAGCTACCTACACGTTCGGCGACGTGATGTGGACGATGTTCGTGTTCTTCGCCTGGATCCTGTTCTTCTGGATGCTCTTCGGCGTCTTCGGAGACCTGTTCGGCCGGCACGACATCAGCGGCTGGGCGAAGGCGGGCTGGACGGTCTTCGTGATCATCCTTCCGTTCCTCGGCATCTTCGTCTACCTCATCTCCCAGGGAAAGGGCATGGGCGAGCGGGCCCAGCAGAGGGCTCAGGCGCAGCAGGCGGAAGTGGACACCTACGTGCGCTCGGTCGCGGCGTCCGGCTCTCCCACGGAGGAGATCGCGAAGGGCAAGGAGCTCCTGGAGTCCGGCGCGATCACCCAGACCGAGTTCGACCAGCTCAAGGCCAAGGCGCTCGCCGCGTAGCCTCCGGCGACAGGATCCTCGCTCGAGCCGGCGTTATCGCCCGAGCCGAGTGCGTCGGCGGATGCCGAGGCGCTTCTGGACGGCCCGGTCTTCCTCGCCGTCCTTTTGCGCTGCCCAGATGAAGGCCCAAAGGACGACCGTGAGCGTGAACACGCTGACGGCGGCAATCAGTATCTCGAGGAAGGTGCTCACGGCGGCAGCTTAGGCCCCGGCGGGCGGGAGGACGCTCGCCGGGGCCAGTGTTCGGGAAAGACTCCTGAGCGCATCGGTGGTGCGGTCGGGACGGAAACGTCAGCCGACGCGAGCGGGCATCTCGACCTGCCAGTCGATCCGGACCACGCCGGGGACGAGGTGGAGGGTCTTGTGTAGACACGTGCTCGCGAGCTCGGAGTCGATTTCGCCCCTGATCGTGGCTACGCCGCGAGTGACTGTGATCTCCAGCGCGTTTGGGCCTAGATCGATGGACTGCAGAACGTGTTCGCGGATTTCGCGTTCAATGGCCCGGTCAGAGCGGGCGAACGCTCGCACGAGGTCGGCGCGCGTCACGATCCCGAGCAAGGATCCGCCGGGGTCGACTACCGGAAGCCTGTTGACGTCGTGCACTGCCATCAGGTCGGCCGCCGCCCAGATCGGTGTCCAGGGCTCCGCGGTGACCGGATCCGGCGTCATCGCCTCCGCAACCGTCCCGGCCGCGCGCTCTCTCTGGAGGTGAGTCGCCTCCGCGCGGCTGAGGTCGCCGTTGCTGTAGCCGCTCGTCTCCTTCGCGACGATGTCCGACTCCGACAGCACCCCGACAAGTCGACCGCCCTCGACAACCGGAAGTCCCGAGATCCCGTGCGCCAGGAAGAGCGTCACAGCTGTCTTCAAGGACGAGGACGGAGTGACGGTTATCACGTCACGCGTCATGGCATCTTCAACTCTCATGGCACCTCCCTATATGTACGGGGAGCCGAAGTCGTCATGGTCACGGCTTCGGCTCTCGTCTCTTCAGCTCAACCCCCTTGGCGATCGTGCCCGATGTCATCCCGATGCAGCCCCTGCACCGGTGGAGATGAGCGCGGCTATCGCCACAGTCGAGCAGCAAAAGTCGCTTCACCTGGAACCACCGCCCTGAGTTCGACAGTGCCGGTTTCGCCAGTAGCTCAGCGTCGGACAAAGGCGGCCACCGCAAGCCGACGCCTCGTCGCATCACTGCCAACCGAAGTGTCAGCCTGAGCATCGCGCCCCGCATCGGTACTTCCTACCGATTGACGCCGTGCCCCAAAGCCAGCCGCGATGGGCGAGGAGGACTCTCGCCTGGGGCCCGGCGTGCTCTCGCCTGGCGTGCACTTTCGGCCGGCGAGAGCGAGAGAGATATCGGGGTGCCCAGATTCGAACTGGGGACCTCTCCGACCCGAACGGAGCGCGCTACCAGGCTGCGCCACACCCCGAGAACGGGCCATAGGGTAGCTAGCGATGCTCCGGGCGGTCCTCTTCGACGTCGACTTCACGCTCGCGCGGCCGGGACCGGAGCTCGGGCCGGAGGGCTACGTCCGCGCCGGCGAGCGCCATGGGCTCCGCTCGAGCCCGGCCGCTACGAGGCGGCGAGCGACGCCGCTCTCGTCGATCTCCGCCGCCATCCCGAGCTCGAGCACGACGACGAGATCTGGTTCCGCTTCACCGAGCGCATCGTCCGCGGCATGGGCGGCGACGCCGACTCCGCCTACGACTGCGCCGTGGAGATCACGCGCGCCTGGGAGCGTCACGAGAACTTCGAGCTCTACGACGACGTGCCGGACGCGCTCGCCGCGCTCCGCTCCGCCGGCCTCCGCATCGGGCTCGTCTCGAACTCGGCGCGCGACGTGCGCGAGTTCGCGCGCCACCACGGGCTCGACGTCGACGCAGGCATCAGCTCCTTCCACCACGGCCGCACGAAGCCGCACGCGTCGATCTTCCGCGCCGTCCTCGACCTGCTCGGAGTCGAGCCCGCCGAGGCGGCGATGGTCGGCGACACGATCGCGGACGACATCGAGGGCGCGCTCGCGCTCGGCATGCGCGCGATCCTCGTCGACCGCGAGGGCGTGCACCCTGAGTTCGAGCCGCGGGTCGAGACGCTGAACGAGCTCCCGCCGCTGCTCGGGCTGTGACGCTACTCCTCGGCGCGTTCGAGGAACGGCCGGATGAGGTCGATCGGCGCCGGGAAGATGATCGTCGACGTCCGGACGTGCCGCCGACCTCGAGCAGCGTCTGCAGGTAGCGCAGCTGCAGCGCGATCGGGTGCTCCTCGATCACGAGCGGCGGCGTCCTTCAGCCTCTCGGCCGCCTGGAACTCGCCCTCGGAGTTGATGATCTTCGCGCGGCGCTCGCGCTCGGCTTCCGCCTGCCGCGCCATCGCCTTCTGCATCCCGGTGGGGATCTCGACGTCCTTCACCTCGACGATCGAGACCTTGATCCCCCAGGGGCCGGTGGCCTCGTCGATGATCTCCTGCAGGATCGCGTTGATCTTCTCCCGCTCCGACAGGAGCTCGTCGAGGACGTGCTGGCCGAGCACCGAGCGGAGCGTCGTCTGCGCGATCTGGGAGGTCGCGGCCATGTAGTTCTCGACCTGGACGATCGCGCTCTTCGGGTCGACGATCTTGAAGTAGGCGACGGCGTTGACCCGCACCGGCACGTTGTCCTTGGTGATGACCTCCTGCGGCGGGACGTTGAGCGTGATCGTTCGGAGGTCGACCTTCACGAGCTGGTCGACGATCGGGATCTTCCAGACGAGCCCGGGACCGCGCGGCGGATCGAGCAGCCGGCCGAAGCGGAACAAGACGGCCCGCTCGTACTCCCGCAGTACCTTGACGAATCCGAGCACGGCCGGATCCTATCTCCGCACCGTGAGCTGCAGCCCGTCCACGGCCTGCACCTCGACCTGCTCGCCGGGCACGAGCTCGGACTCGTCCGCGGCATGCGCCTGCCAGAGCGCGCCGTCGACGAAGACGAGCCCGGGCCGCGCACCTCGGCCATCTGCCCGACCATCGTGTGCATGCCGGTCGTCACCGGCAGGCGCCGCGCGGCCAGAGCCTTCCCCGTCGCAAAGACCCAGAAGATGGATATCGCCGCGCCGATGCCGACGATCAGCCACAGGTTGACGCGATACGCGCCGGGCTCGTTCTGGAACAGGAGCGCGAGTCCGAAGAGGAGCGATATGACGCCGCCAGTCGTCAGCACCCCGTGCGTCGGCGCGTGGAGGTCGACCGACCAGCAGGGCAACGCCGAGCAAGATGAGCGCCAGCCCGCCCCAGCTCGGCGTCAGCACCGAGAACCCGTAGAGGGCCAGCACGAGACAGACGGCGCCGAGCGCGCCGGGCAGGACGACGCCGGGATGGAGCACCTCGAAGATGAGCCCGACGATCCCGAGCAGGAAGAGCAGGCTGATCAGGTTCGGGTTGATGATCGTGTTGAGGAAGCGCGTGAAGAAGCCGGGCTTGACCGTGTCGATCTCGCGCTCCCGCGAGGTGCAGCGTGTAGGGCCGTTGCGCGTACTTCGTGTGGTAGCCGTCGAGCTTGTCGAGGAGGGCGGGGAGTGTCGGCGCGATGAAGTCGATCACGTTCATCTTCAGCGCCTGCTCGGCCGTGAGGTTCGACGCGTCGCGCACGGCTTTCTCCGGCCATGTCGTGTTGCGGTGATTGGCGGCCGCGAGCGCCGTGAGCGAGGCGACGGCGTCGTTGATCACCTTGTGGCGCAGGTCCGAGCCGAGGTTCTTGCCGCTCGAGTCGATCGGCGTCGACGAGCCGATGTTCGTAGTCCGGCGACATGGCGAGGACGTCGGCGGCCTGGGACGACCCAGACGCCGGCCGAGGCGGCGCGGGAGCCTTCCGGCGACACGTAGACGATCACGGGCACCTTCGAGGCCAGCTCGGCCTGGTAGATCGTCTTCATCGAGCGTCGAGAGCCCGCCGGGCGTGTCGAGGAGGATCACCGCGGCGTCGTAGTCGTCCTCTCGCCGCGCGCGAGAGCTGGCGCGTGAGGTAGCCCTGCGTGACCGGATTGATCTCGAGATCCGGCCCGAACGTGATCGCGAGCACGCGCGGCCGGGAGTTCGCCTCCCGCGCAGCCGCCGACGAAGACGAGCGAGGCAAGCACAGCAAGACGAGGAGCGCCCGCTTCATGATGCGGATCAGGATACTTTCGTGCCGCGATCTCGAGGCGTAATCTTCTGGACATGCCCGCTTGGGTCGTCTGGGCCATCGTCGCCGTTCTCCTCGCGGTCGGCGAGATCTTCACACCGGGGCTCTTCTTCCTCGGCCCGATCGCCCTTGCCGCGCTGGCCTCCACCGTGGTCGCGGCCGTGGGCGGACCGGTCTGGCTGCAGATCGTCGTCTTCGGCGTCGGCTCGTTCGCGGCGGTCGGCCTTCTGCGGCCGATCGCACGGACGCACCTGACGATGCCGCGCGCGATCAGGACCGGCGCCGCGGCGCTCGAGGGCGCGAAGGCGATCGTCCTCCAGCGGGTGGACGGCCGCGGCGGGCGGGTCAAGATCGGGGGAGAGGAGTGGAGCGCCCGCTCCTACATGCCCGACGAGGAGTTCGACGTCGGCACGGAAGTCGAGGTCGTCGCAGATCCAGGGCGCCACAGCCCTGGTCTACAGATAGAGAACACGAAGGAGCTGAATCCCGCATGGTCGCCGTGATCGTCATCATCATCGTCGCCGTCATCGTCTTCGTCACCCTGGCGCGGACGATCCGCATCGTCCCGCAGGCCCGCGCCGGAGTCGTCGAGCGCCTCGGCCGCTATTCGCGCACGCTCTCGCCGGGCTCACGCTGGTCGTCCCCTTCATCGACCGCATACGGCCGCTCATCGACCTGCGCGAGCAGGTCGTCTCGTTCCCGCCGCAGCCGGTGATCACCGAGGACAACCTCGTGGTCAGCATCGACTCCGTCATCTACTTCCAGGTCACCGACCCGAAGGCGGCGACGTACGAGATCGCGAACTACATCCAGGCGATCGAGCAGCTCACGGTCACGACGCTGCGCAACGTGATCGGCGGGCTGGCGCTCGAGAAGACGCTCACCTCACGGGACGAGATCAACGGCCAGCTGCGCGGCGTGCTCGACGAGGCCACCGGCAAGTGGGGCATCCGCGTAAACCGCGTCGAGCTGAAGGCGATCGACCCGCCGGCCTCGATCCAGGACTCGATGGAGAAGCAGATGCGCGCCGACCGGGAGAAGCGGGCCACGATCCTCCAGGCGGAGGGCGCGCGGCAGTCGGAGATCCTCCAGGCCGAGGGCGAGAAACAGTCCGCGATCCTGAAGGCCGAGGGCAAGAAGCAGGCCACGGTGCTGGAGGCCGAGGGACAGGCAAAGGCGATCGAGACCGTGTTCAACGCCATCCACGAGGGTAAAGCCGGACGCCGAGCTGCTCGCGTACCAGTACCTCCAGACGCTCCCGCTGATCGCGCAGGGCGAGTCGAACAAGGTCTGGATCATCCCGAGCGAGCTGCAGTCGGCCGTCGGGAGGGTCGCGGGCGCGGTCAAGGACATCGCCGTCGTCGCCGCCGGCGGTGACAGACGGGCAGAAGCCGGAGTAGGCTCTGCCAGCTTTGGCCACGAAGTCGGCAGCGCTGGAGGACAAACGGCGGCAGCTCCTCGACGCCGCCGTGCGCGTGTTCGCGCGCAAGGGGTTCCACGCGAGCCGGGTGGGCGACATCGCCGAGGAGGCCGGCGTCGCTCACGGCCTCCTGTACCACTACTTCAAGTCCAAGGACCAGGTGCTCGAGGCGGTCTTCCACGAGAACTGGAGCATCCTCATCGCGCGGATCGAGAGCGTGGAGGAGACCGACGAGCCGGCCGCCGACCAGATCCGCCACATCGCGGCGATCGTCCTGCGCACCTGGCTCCATCTGCCGGATGTCGTCCGCGTCGTGATCCAGGAGTTCGGGCGCAGCCCGGAGCTGGCCGAGCGGATCGGCGAGCTCACGCTGCCGATCGACGCGCTCCGCGGGTGATCGCGCGCGGTATCGAGCGTGGCGAGTTCCGCAAGGACATCGACCCGGCTTCGCTGCGACCGTCGTCTACGGCTCGATCGACGAGCTGCTCACGGCCTGGGTACTCGGGCGCCTGCCGTCCGAGGAAGACGACGTCGCCACGGCCGAGCAGACGCTGGTCGAGGTCATCCTGCTCGGCTTGCAGAGACCCTAGAGACCAGCTCGGCGAATCGGGCGGCGCCGACGTTCCCGCCCGAGACGACGACGCCGACGGAGCGCCCGCGCGCGTCGAGCTTCCCGGTGAGCAGCGCGGCGACCCCGACGGCGCCGCTCGGCTCGGCGACGACCTTCAGCCGGTCGAAGAGGAAGACCATCGCCTCGACGATCTCCTCGTCGCTCACGGTGACGACCTCGTCCACCAGCCGCCGGTTCACCTCGAACGTCAGCTCGCCGGGCTCGGTCGCCTGCAGCCCGTCGGCGATCGTAGGCGGGACGTCGATGCGAACGCGCTCGCCGGCGGCGAGCGAGCGCCGCGTATCGTCGCCCGCCTCCGGCTCGACTCCCACCACGCGGATCCCCGGCCGCAGGGCCTTCGCGGCGGTCGCGCAGCCCGCGATGAGGCCGCCGCCGCTGACCGGCACGAGGAGCACGTCGAGCTCCGGCGCGTCCTCGAGCAGCTCGAGCGCAACCGTCCCCTGGCCGGCCATCACGAGCGGGTCGTCGTACGGCTTCACGAGCTCGAGCCCGCGCTCCGCCGCCAGCCGGCCCCGATCTCCTCGCGGCTCTCCGTCCAGCGGTCGTAGGGCACCACCTCGGCGCCGTAGCCGCGCGTCGCGTCGAGCTTCGCGGCCGGCGCGTCCTCGGGCATGACGATCGTCGCGTGCGAGCCGAGGAGCGCCGCGGCGATGGCGACGGCCTGCGCGTGGTTGCCCGACGAGTAGGCGAGGACGCCCCGCCGCAGCGCGTCCCCGTCGAGGGACGAGATCTTGTTGAACGCGCCGCGGAACTTGAAGGCGCCGCCGCGCTGGAAGCACTCCGCCTTGACGTGGACACGCGCTCCGGTCCGCTCGTCGAGCGTGCGCGAGGTGAGGACGGGGGTGCGATGTGCGGCGCCGGCGAGCCGCTGCGCGGCGCGCTCGACGTCCTTGAGCTGGATGCTCATCGGCAGGGAGACTCGCCGCGGCGGAAGAGGCCGAATCCCCAGAGCCGGCCCTTGAAGAGGTAGTAGGCCGTGCGCGCGTGCGCGGAGTCGCGACGAGCGCCTCGTAGCCGTGGCACGTGACCGTGCGCGACGCACCTGTGAGCCGGTGCACGGCGAGCACCGAGGTGCCGAACCCGAGCTCGTGCGGCGCGTGCCAGCCCGCGGGCCGCCAGAGCGTGTAGACGCCCGAGACCCGGCCGCCCGTGAACTCGACCGCGAGACCGTGCCTGTCGAACGGCCGATAGGTGAAGTACCACGTCCGGCGCGGGCAGTCGCGGCAGGTCCCGTAGAACGTCCCGAGCGCGGCGCGACGGCTCGCGGCGACTCGCCGAGCCGGACGCCGCCGAGCGACCGTCCCGGCACGAGAGCCCCGGCCCGGGGCAGTCCGCGGCCGCCGTCGCGGCGAAGAGGAGAGCGGCAACGGTGGTGGCGACGAGGCTCCGCCTCATATGCTCGCAGTATGTCTCTCTGGGACTCGCTCGCGGGCCTGAGCTGAAGGTCGACCATTACGCGCTGGAGCGGCGCGAGTCGTCGACACCCTCGGCTGGACGCGCGTCACGACGACGGTCGTCCCCATGGGCGACGGAGCGACCGGCGAAGGAGAGGACGTCACCTACGAAGCCGAGATGCACGATGACGTGCCCGACGGGCTCATGCTCGCCGGGACGTGGAGCCTCGAGGACTTCTCCTACCGGCTCGACGAGTTCGAGGAGCTGAGCGAGGGTTTCCGCCGCTGGGCATTCGAGAGCGCTGCGCTCGACCTCGCGCTCCGGCAGGACGAGCCGGGCCTTGGCGAGGCTCTCGGGCGCCAGGAGCGGCCCGTCCGCTTCGTCGTCTCGACTCGCGCCGCTCCCGAGCGTTGGCTCGAGGTCGCGCCCGCTCTCGAGTTCAAGCTCGACGCGGAGAAGGACTGGGACCGCGAGCTGCTCCGGCGCCTGCGCGAGCTCGACCGAGTGCGCGTCGTCGACCTCAAGGCGTACTACCGCGGCACGGCCGTCGATCTCGCGCCCGATCCGGAGCTCTACCGCGCGATAGCGGAGGAGCTTCCCGACGTCGTCATCGAGGACGCCTGGCTCGAGGACGGCCTGCGCGAGGCGCTCGCCGGCGCCGAGGACCGCCTGAGCTTCGACGCGCCCGTCCACTCGCTGACCGACCTCGACGGTCTGCCGCTCGAGCCGCGCTGGCTGAACATCAAGCCGTCGCGCTTCGGGACGGTGCGCGAGCTGCTCGAGACGATCGAGGCGTGCGAGGAGCGCGGGATCTCGATGTACGGCGGCGGCCAGTACGAGCTCGGGCCGGGGCGTCCGCAGATCCAGCGGCTCGCGAGCGTCTTCTATCCCGACGGCCCGAACGACGTCGCGCCGTACGTACAACGAGGGCGAGCCGCGCGAGGGCCTGCCGCAGAGCCCTCTCGCCTCCTCCGGGCGGCCGGGCCTCTAGCCGACGGCCTAGCCTCTCGTCGGAGTGGTCGGTCGAGGTCTCGGGGTCGTGGACCCAGCTGGTGATGTGGCGATCTTCGGCCCGCTCCGCTTCGGTCAGACGGGTGGCCTTCGCCGCCGTCCGTCACCTCGGGATGCTCGTCCCGCCACTCTGCGGGCTTCCACCAGCGGCGGGCTAACGGAACGCGTTCTCGCCGGTCAGCGCCTTGCCGACCGAGAGCGTGTGCACCTCGTGCGTGCCCTCGTACGTGAGCACGGTCTCGAGGTTGTTCATGTGGCGGATGACCGGATACTCGAGCGTGATCCCGTTGCCGCCGAGGATCGAGCGCGCGGTGCGGGCGACCTCGAGCGCGCCGCGGACGTTGCCCATCTTCCCCATCGAGACGTGCTCGGGCCGCAGCGTCCCCTCGTCCTTCATGCGGCCGAGGTGGAGCGCGACGAGCGCGCCGCGGTTCACCTCGAGCGCCATCTCCGCGAGCTTCTGCTGCGTGAGCTGGTAGCCGGCGATCGGCTTGCCGAAGACGATCCGCTCCTTCGCGTAGTCGAGCGCCGTCTCGAGGCACGTGCGCGCCGAGCCGACGACGCCGAACACGATCCCGAAGCGCGCCTCGTTGAGGCAGGAGAGCGGCCCGCGCAGAGTCGAGATCTCGGGGAAGCGGTTCTCCTCGGGCACGCGCACGTCGCGCAGCACGAGCTCCGACGTGACCGACGCCCGCAGCGACAGCTTGTGGTGCATGAGCGGCGCCTCGAACCCGGGCATGTCCTTCTCGACCAGGAAGCCGTTGATCTCGCCGCCGTCGGTGCGCGCCCAGACGATCGCGACGTCGGCGATCGAGCCGTTCGTGATCCACATCTTCGCGCCGTTGAGGATCCAGTCCGAGCCGTCGCGCTTCGCTGTCGTGCGCATCGCGCCGGGGTCGGAGCCGGCGTCGGGCTCGGTCAGCCCGAAGCAGCCGATCTTCTCGCCCGCGTGCATCGAAGGGAGCCAGCGCTGCTTCTGCTCCTCCGATCCCCATTTCCAGATCGCGTACATCGAGAGCGACCCCTGCACCGAGACGAGGCTGCGGATACCGGCATCGCCCGCCTCGAGCTCCTGGCAGACGAGGCCGTACATGACCGAGCTCGCCTCGGGCAGGCCGTAGCCCTCGAGATGCATCCCGAACAGGCCGAGCCGCGCGAGCTCCGGGATCAGCTCGGTGGGGAGCTCGCCGCGCTCGAACCACTCGCCGACGTACGGCTTCACCTGCTCCGAGACGAATCGGCGCACCGTGTCGCGGATCGCGCGCTCCTCGTCGGAGAGGAGGGCGTCGGTCGCGAGGAAGTCGAGAGGGTCGATCTCGGTCTTGCGGGAGGTCGTCGCCACGGCTCAATCGTACGGTTTCAAGCGTCTTCCGGTCGGACAAGGTATCGTTGACTGACCGTTCAATCAATTCCTGCGGAGGTTCCGATGGTCGCGTTCGAGGAGCGCACGGCGACGGGCGTTTCCTTCTCCCTGACGGAGGAGCAGAAGGAGCTGCGCCGGCTTGCGCGCGACTTCGCGGCTAAGGAGATCCGCCCGCTCGAGCACGAGTGCGACGACGCCATGCGGCATCCCGCCGAGGTGATCGAGAAGGCGCACGAGCTCGGACTCATGAACCTCCACGTGCCAGAGGAATACGGAGGCCCTGGCCTCTCCGCGTTCGACGGAATGCTCGTCGGCGAAGAGCTCTACTGGGGTTGCTCGGGCATCGGCACCTCGATCACGGCGAACGGCCTCGGCGCGGGCCCCGTCATCGGCTTCGGCTCGGACGAGCAGAAGCGCGCGTGGCTGACGCCGCTCATCGAGCAGCCGATTCTCTGCTCGTTCGGGCTCTCGGAGCCGGGGGCGGGCTCCGACGTCGCGTCGCTCAAGACGACGGCCGTTCGCGAGGGCGACGAGTACGTCCTCAACGGCTCGAAGACGTTCATCACGAACGCCGGCTACGCGGAGTGGACGGTCGTGTTCGCGAAGACCGACCCGAGTGGCGGGAGCAGCGGCATGTCGGCGTTCATCGTCCCGATGGACGCGCCGGGCGTGACGATCGAGAAGCACCTGGACAAGATGGGGCAGCGCGCGACCGACACGTCGGCATTCGCGCTCCAGGACGTCCGCATCCCGGTCGAGAACCGGATCGGCGAGGAGGGCGACGGCTTCAAGATCGCGATGGCGACGCTCGACGCGACGCGTCCGGGAACCGCGATCGGCGCCGTCGGCGTCGCGCAGGCGGCGTATGAGCACTCGGTCGAGTACGCGAAGGAGCGCGTGACCTTCGACGTCCCGATCGCGATGCACCAGGGCGTCAGCTTCATGATCGCCGACATGGCGACCGAGATCGAGGCTTCGCGCCTGCTTTGCTGGCAGGCGGCCTGGATGCTCGACCAGGGCTTCGGCCGGGACGCGACGCTCTACTCCTCCTTCGCCAAGCGGTTCGCCGCCGACACGGCGATGAAGGTCTCCACCGACGCCGTCCAGGTCTTCGGCGGCTACGGCTACATCAAGGAGTACCCGGTCGAGAAGCTCATGCGCGACGCGAAGCTGTTCCAGATCTACGAGGGGACCTCGCAGATCCAGCGGCTCGTGATCGCGCGCGAGATCTTCATGCCGAAGAGTTAGAGCTTCTAACGGACTGACCACGCGCTGACTGGGCGTGATGGGCGAGTGCGATGCAAGGACGCAGGGAGCGTGAATAGCAGCGCTATTCGCGCGACCGAGGACGCCGCAGCGCGCCGCACAGCGCGTCCAGGCGGCCCGTGCTCCATGGCGTTAGGAGCTCTTAGCGCCCTCGGCGGCTCGGATCGCGTCCGCGAGCCACTCGGGAACGCGCGTCGGGCGGATGGTCACCGCATCGACGCAGGCGTGCTCGGTGTGGCCGTCGGCGAGGAGCTCCTCTCCCCGCGACGATGGCGTACTCGTAGCGGAAGCGCGCGCCACGCGGGCCGACGCAGCGCGTGTGGACGACGAGCTCGTCGTCGAACCGCGCCGGGATCCGGTAGCGGCAGAACGACTCGAGGACGAGCGCCTCGATGCCCTGGTCGCGCAGCGCCTGATAGCCGCCGGCGAACTCGCGCAGGTACTCGACGCGCGCCACCTCGAACCAAACGACGTACGCGGAGTTGTGCGCGACGCCCTGGGCATCGGTGTCCGCGAAGCGCACGCGCACCGGGATCGAGAAGGAGTAACCCTCCACGGGGCGCGAGCCTATCGAGGGCTTGACAGGCATAGCAAACGTGCTATGAATACATAGCAGGAATGCTATGACCGCTCCCAAGGAGGAGAACGATGGAACCCACGGTCGAGCAACGCCTGACCTTCTCGAGGCGCGGGTGAAGACCCTCGAAGGCCTGCTGGACTGGCCGCCGCGCCCGTCCCGGCGCCCGCCGTACGCCCCGCCCCGCGGCGGCCGGCCGGATCGCCGTCGCCGGTGCCGCCGCGGCACGCTGCGCCGCGAAGCCTCCGCTCGATCTCGAGGAGATCCTCGGCGGCCGTGTCCTCGGCTGGGTCGGCGGCATCGCCGTGGCGATCGCGGCGATCTTCTTCGTCGTGATGGCCGTGCGGAACGGCTGGATCGGCGAGGCCGCGCGGATGGAGCTCGCGTTCGCCGCTCCGCCGCGCTCGTCGGCTTCGGCATCTGGCTCTACGAGCGCCGCGGCCAGACGCAGGCCGCGCTCGCGACGGTCGCCGCGGCATCGCCGCGCTCTACGCGAGCGCCGCGGCGACGACGCTGCACTATCACCTCCTGTCTCCGGTGCTCGGCCTCGTGATCGCCGGCGCCGTCGGCGCGTTCGCCCTCGTCACGGCCGTGCGCTGGGATTCCCAGGAGATCGCCGGGATCGGGATCGTGGGCGCACTGCTGGCGCCGGTGCTCGTCGGCTCGGGACCGCGACGAGCTCGCTCGTGTTCATGACGATCGCGCTCCTCACGGCGATCGGCGTCGTCGTCTACCGCCGCTGGGCTTGGCTCGCCGTGGCCGCGTACGTCGTCAGCGCCCCGCAGGCGGCGGGCTGGCTCTACGCCGAGCACGACGATCGGCTTTGGCTGACGCTCGTGGTCGCGACCGCGTTCTGGCTGCTCTACGTCGTGGCCGCGCTCGGCTACGAGCTCCGGACTCCGACGGAGTCGCTGCGCCTCTCGTCCGCCTCGCTCCTCCTCGTGAACGCGTCGGTCGCGGCGGCAGGAGTCTGGTGGCTGATCGACGACGCCGGGCACCGCGCAGGTGCGAACGCCTGGCTGTTCGGTCTCGCCGGAGCACATGTCGCGCTCGGGACGCTCGTGCTCAGGTCGCGCGCGAGCCGCGAGATCGCGCTGCTCCTGTACGGCGTCGCCGCCGCGCTCGTAGGCGTCGCGATCGCGGTCACGCTCGACGGTCCGGCAGTCGTGGCTGCGTGGTCGGCCGAGGCGCTCGTGCTCGCCTGGGCGGGCCGCCGCACGGCCACGCCGGAGCGTGGCCTCGTTGCCTCGCTCCTGTTCGCCGGGTTGGCCCTCGGGCACCTGCTCGTGTTCGAGGTTCCGCCGACCTCGCTCGCGTGGGGCCTGGACTCGATCCCCATAGCGATCGGCGCGGTCGGTCTCGTCCTGTTGGCGCTCGCAGGCATCGCGGCCGCGTACCGGGACTTCGCGGAGCCTCTGGCCTGGACCGGGGCCGCGCTCGTGGTCTACCTGGCGAGCGGCCTGGTCGTGGATCTGGCGGGCGCGCAGCTCCACCACTCGACCCAGACGTCCCAGCTCGCGCTCTCGGGCTTCTGGAGCGCGCTCGGCTTCGCTGCGATCGTCACCGGGCTCATCCGGCGCAAGAGGGCGCTCCGACTCGGCGGACTCGGCCTCCTGGCGCTCGCGGTGGGCGAGGTCTTCCTCGTGGATCTGGCAAACCTCGACTCGATCTGGCGCGTGGCCTCGTTCCTCGCCATCGGCCTGCTCCTGCTCGCCGGCGCGTTCGCCTACCAGCGGGCTCGTCTACCGTCGCTGCATGAGCATCGCGAGGCTGGCTGAGCTACTCGAACGCCGGCGCCCCCGAGCCGCCTCGGGCGGCCCGGTCTTCGGGCCGGACGCCGGCGGCTTGACCGCCGGCGTTTCCAGCCACTGCGTCGCGCTTACGGGCGCCGGTATCAGCACCGAGTCGGGGATCCCGGACTTCCGCTCGGCGGGAGGCATCTGGGCGAGATACGACCCGGCCGAGGTCGCGAGCATCGATGCGTTCCGCCGCGATCCCGTGCGGGTCTGGGAGTTCTACGCGCTCCGGCTCGGCGCGCTGCCGAAGCGGAGCCGAACGACGGGCACCGCGCCCTCGCCGAGCTCGAGGAGCGCGGCTGGATCCGCGCCGTGGTGACCCAGAACGTCGACGGCCTGCATCAGCGCGCCGGCTCGCGCGAGGTCGTCGAGGTGCACGGCTCGCTGCGGGAGGCCGGATGCATCCACTGCGGAGTGCGCGTGCCGATGGAGGCCGCCGTCGCGTCGCTGCCGCTGCCGCCGTGTCCGGAGTGTGGCGAGGTCCTGAAGCCGGGCGTCGTGATGTTCGGCGAGCTGCTGCCGGCGGCGGCGATCGAGCGGGCGCAGGAGCTTGCGGCCGGGGCGGGGTTCTCCTCGTCGTCGGCTCGTCGCTCGAGGTGCATCCGGTCGCTGCGCTGCCCGGCGAGACGCTCGATGCGGGCGGTGCGCTCGCGATCGTCAACCGCGGGAGCACGCCGTGGGACTCCCGTGCGGAGCTCGTGATCGACGCCGCGGCCGGCGAGACGCTGAGCGGGCTGGCGGCCGCGCTCGATATGGTCGAGGCCGACCGACCGAGGAGGAGCGATGGCTGAACAGAAGCAGGATCTGCTGACCGGCTCGCCGACCTGAGCGAGGGAGCCGTTCAGCGGCTCAGCGAGGCGCCCGGCGCCGACCGCGCCCTCCAGGCGCTCAAGGGGCTCGGCGACAAGGTCGACGAGCTGCAGCGGCGCACACGCGGGTTCGAGGAGCTCGAGAAGCGACTGGCGACGCTCGAGAAGCGGGTCGACTCGCTGACGAAGTCGAAGCCCAAGCCGGCTCGGAAGCCCAAGCCGGCATCAGCCCCCCCGCAAACGCCGAAACCGAGCTCGACGCCGGAGCGGCCCTGACCGCTGGACCGCGAGGGCGCCGGCAGCGGCCGCCGTCGCAAGGATGAGCCCGCCCATGACGTCGGTGGGCGTGTGGAAGCCGGCGAGCTCGAGCGGCGCGACGCCGGCGGCGAGCCAGGTCACGGGCGGATTCGGAGGCGCGGCCAGGCGGACGCGAGTGCGGCCGCGACCAGCGCGCAGCGCAGCGCGTGACCGCTCGGCCACGAGGAGTCGAACGCGACGAGGTGCCCTGCATTCCGGTAGAGCGGATGTAGAGTCAACGTGTGCCGGAAGACGAGCTCCGCCGCGACGGCGACGAGCCACGCTGCCGTCCAGCACACCGCCGCCTCTATCTGCCGCGCTTCCGGAGCTGCCACGCGGCCACGAGCACGAGCAGGAGCGACAGGACGACCTGCCCCGGAAGGGTCACGATCTCGGTCACGCCGACGCCGAGCGGGTGAAACGGCGCGTCGAGAAGCGGGACGAGCCCCTCGAGCGTGGTCGGTGCCGCCGACGGCGTGCCGGCGAGCGGCATCGCATGCTCGACCGCCCATTGGTCGCGGCCCGTCGCCGCGCCGAGGCGACCGGCCGGCGAGCGCAGCGAACGCTGCGGCTGCCGCTGCCGCGAGGCTACGTAGACTGAACCCGAGCGGCAGCGCCGACGCACGATCTCGAAGCGCGCCGGCTCGCTCCGATCGGCTCGCCGTCGACCTCGAGCGGCAGCGGCTCGGCGGCGCTGATCGCCACGGACGAAGACCGCAACAGCTCCACCTTCGGATGCGAGAGATACCGCCCGCTGTACAGCTTCGGCGCCGTCGTGAGGAAGTCGAGCTTGTTCACGTCGCCGATCAGACGACGTCGAAGAGGCCGTCGTCCTGCCGCGCGTCCGGCGCGAGCTTCATTCCGCCGCCGTGCCAGCGGCCGTTCGCGACGATCACGTCGTGCATCGGGCCTTCCGCCGCACGCCGTCCGTCGAGCTCGACCGTCGACCTGCGTGTTCTGCCAGGCGAGGAACTCGCGCGTCAGCGCGTAGAAGAACGTCGCCTTGCCGCCGAGCCCTTCGACATCGTGTTCGCGCGTCGCGCGACGGCGCCGCTCATCCCGGCCGAGCCGACGTTGGCGAAGAAGCGGCTCGTGCCGTCCCAAGCTCGACCCGCCGAGGTCGATCGTCCGCGTCTCGCCGCCGAGCGCGACGCGCACGGCGTCGTCGAAGCCGCTCGGGATGCCCGTGGGTGCGGCCGAAGTCCTGGCCCGTGCCGCACGGCAGCACTGCGATCTCGGCGTCCGTCCCCGCGACGCCGTTCACGACCTCGTTCACGGTGCCGTCGCCGCCGATCACGACGAGCAGCGAGCCCTGCGCTTCGCCCGCAGCCTGCGCGAGGTGACCGGGGAACTCCGACAGCACCTCCTCGCCGCGCAGGCCGAGCTCGGCGGCACGTCGCGGAGCTCCGGCCAGCGCTTCCCGGTCGCGCCGTTGCCCGAGGCCGGATTGACGAGGAAGAGGATCTCTCGGGGCGCTAATCGGACGTGACGGTCATGAGCGCGACGCGCGTCATCCGGTCGACCGCGGCGCGCAGCTCGTCGTCGGTGATCCGCGTGAAGACGCCCTCGACGACGATGTCCGACACGGTGAGGAGGCAGCCGCCGTGGACGCCCGGCACCTTCCCGATCCCGCCGAGCGCGGCGACGGTGAAGAGCGCCGCCGCCTCCATCTCGACGGCGAGGACGCCGCGGCTCGACCAGCGCTCGAACTGGCCCTCGTTCGGGTTGTAGAAGACGTCGCTCGTGACGATCGGCCCGACGTGCATCGGCTGGCCGAGCTCCTTCGCCGCGTGCACGGCGCCGTGGATCAGCTCCCACGACGCGGTCGGGCAGTGCGGCTCGTCGCCGACGAGGTGCCTCGCGGTCGCGTCGGCCGGCACGGCCGTCAGCGCGACGACCAGGTCGCCGAGCGCGTGGTGCGGCTGCAGGCCGCCGCAGGTGCCGACGCGCATGAGCCGCTTGCACCCGAGCTGGATGAGCTCCTCGAAGACGATCGTCGCGCCGGGACAGCCCATCCCGGTGCCCTGCACGGAGACGCGCTTCCCCTCCCAGGTGCCGGTGAAGCCGAGCAGCCCGCGCTCCTCGTTCACCTGCTTCGCGTCGTCGAGGTACGTCTCGGCGATGTACTTCGCGCGCAGCGGGTCGCCGGGGAGAAGGACGGCGTCGGCGTAGTCGCCGGGCTCGGCTCGGAGGTGAATTGGCATGGCAGGCGACTCTAACCGGGTGGAACAATCCGGCCGTGCCGGAAACCGTCGCGCCGACGCTCGACCAGGTGCTCGCCTTCTGCGCCGAGGAGCCGGTCGAGCGCGTCTTCCTCGAGGACATCGCGCGGCGCGGGCTCGGGCGCTTCTCGGCCGTCGCCGGCGCGACGGGCGGCTCGAGGCGCTCTGCCACGTCGGCGCCAACGTCGTCCCCTCCGGCGGCGGCTGCGCGGCTTCGCCGAGGCGGCGGCCCGGAGCGGCGCGCGGATGGTGATCGGCGAGGAGCGGGCGGTCGGCGAGCTGTGGGAGGCCGCGCGGCGGCGGATGCCGCGGCCGCGCGACGATCGTCCCGGGCAGCCGGTCTACGCGCTGCGCGAGCGCCGGAGCCGGGCGAGACCGGGCTCCGCCCGGCGCGCCTGCTCGATCTCGAGCTGCTCGTGCCGGCGTGCGCCGAGGCGCATCGGCGAGGAGATCGGCGTCGATCCGCTCAAGCGCGACGCCGACGGCTTCCGCTGGCGGACGCGCCAGCAGATCGAGGAAGGCCGCTCGTGGCTCTGGCTCGAGGAAGGCGTGATCCGGTTCAAGGCCGAGGCGTCGGCGTGGACGCCGGCGGCGGTGCAGCTGCAGCAGGTCTGGGTCGACCCGCAGGCGCGGCGGCGGGGCTACGCGCGCCGGGCGCTCGCGACCTCTGCCGGCTGCTGCTCGAGCAGGTGCCGGCCGTGTGCCTCTTCGTCCGGCCCGAGAACGCGCCTGCGCTGCGGCTCTACGACTCGATCGGGATGACGCGCGAGCTCACCTATCGCTCGCTCGTCTTCTAGGCAAATCGGCGGATGGACGAGTTGCGCGACCGGGTCGAGCGCTTCGTCCGCGAGCACGAGCTGATCCCGCCCGGCGGCGAGGTCACCTGCCTCGTCTCGGGCGGCGCCGACTCGACCTGCCTCTGGCACCTGCTCGGCGTCGCTCGGCTACCGCGTCTCGGCGCTGCACGTGAACCACAAGCTGCGCGGCGCCGACTCCGAGGAGGACGCCCGCTTCTGCGCCGACGTGCTCGGCGCGGAGGTCGTCGAGCTCGACGGCCGCGGCCTCTCCGAGGCGCCCTGCGCGAGCAGCGCCGCTCGGTCGCGCCGCGACCGGCTGCGCGCGACCGGGCCACACCGCCTCGGACCAGGTCGAGACGATCCTCTACCGGCTCGTCTCGCGCGGCGCGGCGACCGGCATCGCGCCGCGACGCGAGCGACGGCGTCGTCCATCCGCTGCTGCCGCTCTGGCGCGAGGAGACGGAGGCGTACTGCCGCGCGGCCGGGCTCGAGTTCCGCGTCGACGCGTCGAACGCCGACACGAAGCGCGGCCTGATCCGCGACGAGATCCTGCCGCTGCTGCGCCGGCTCCATCCCGCCGCCGACGAGAACCTCCTGCGCGCGCTCGACACGCCGCGCGACGCTGCCGCCGGCGCTCGCCGAGCTGCTCGCGGCGCCCGTCGGCTCGAAGCGCGTCGACCTCGGCGGCGGCCTCCAGGCGGTGCGCGAGCACGAGCGCCTCTGGCTCGAGCGCGGGCCGGTCGAGCTGGCCGGCGAGATCAGCTGGGGCGACTGGACTATCCGCTCGGAGCTCCAAGGCCTTAGAGTGCGTGGATGGAGGCCCGGCGACCGGTTGGCGGGTAGGAGGCGCAAGATCCAGGACGTGTTCGTCGACGCGAAGGTGCCGCGCTCGGAGCGCGAGGCGTGGCCGCTCGTCGTGCGCGGCGACGAGGTCGTGGCCGTGCCCGGCATCGTCGAGCACCCGGGAGGTCGAAGCTGTCCGCGACTGAGCTCGAACGGGCGGTGACCGAGGTCCTGATCGAGGAGGACGACCTGCAGCGCCGGATCGCGGAGCTCGGCGCCGAGATCTCGGCCGACTACGAGGGCCGCGACCTGCTCCTGGTCGGCGTCCTCAAGGGCGCCGTCTTCTTCCTCGCCGACCTGATGCGCCACCTGACGGTGCCCTGCGAGATCGACTTCATGGCGATCTCGAGCTACGGCGCTCGACCGACTCCTCGGGCGTCGTGCGGATCCTCAAGGACCTCGACATCAACATCGAGGGGCGGCACGTGCTCGTCGTCGAGGACATCATCGACTCGGGCCTCACGCTCTCGTACCTGATGCGGAACCTCGAGGCACGGGAGCCGCGACCCTCGAGGTCTGCGCGCTCCTGACGAAGCCCGACCGGCGCGAGATCGACGTGCCCGTGCGCTACACGGGCTTCGAGATCCCGAACCGCTTCGTGATCGGGTACGGGCTCGACTTCGCCGAGCGGTACCGGAATCTCCCGTACGTCGGCGTTCTCGACGAGTCTCTCGTGCTGGACCGGCGCGTAGCCGGGGGTGCCGCCGCCCCGTTACAGGGGCATGCCGCTGGTACCCTCAACCGGGAGATCTCGTGAATCGCTTCTTCCGTAGCGCGCTCTTCCCGCTCGTCATCATCGCGGCCCTCGTCTGGCTGGCGTTGCAGACGCTGGGCGGCCACGAGCAGACGACGCAGTCGGAGACGACGTCTCGAGTTCATCCAGGCCGATCAGGACGCCGGAGCACGATCGACGAAGCGTCGTCATTCGACCCGAACAAGCAGTCGATCTCGCGCCACGATCAGGACGGCAAGCAGGTGACCGTCCACTACGCGACGCGACCAGTCGGAGTCGCGATCGAGCAGGCGATGAGGAAGCAACAGCGTCAACTTCAACTCGAAGGGCGTCGGCTCGTCGCCGTGGTGGTCGATCCTCACAGCCTCCTGCCGTTCGTGCTCCTGTTCGGCTTCTGGATCTTCCTCATGAACCAGGTGCAGGGCGGCGGCTCGAAGGTGATGAGCTTCGGCAAGTCGCGCGCGAAGCGGATGACGCCCGACGCGCCGAAGATCGGCTTCAAGGACGTGGCCGGCGTGGACGAGGCGGTCGAGGAGCTGCAGGAGATCAAGGAGTTCCTCGAGAACCCGAAGAAGTTCCAGGCGCTCGGCGCGCGCATCCCGAAGGGCGTCCTCCTCTACGGGCCTCCCGGCACCGGTAAGACGCTGCTCGCGCGCGCGGTCGCGGGCGAGGCCGGCGTTCCGTTCTTCTCGATCTCGGGCTCCGACTTCGTCGAGATGTTCGTCGGCGTCGGCGCCTCGCGCGTGCGCGACCTGTTCGAGCAGGCGAAGCAGGCGACCCCTGCATCGTCTTCATGGACGAGATCGACGCCGTCGGCCGCCATCGTGGCGCCGGTCTCGGCGGCGGCCACGACGAGCGCGAGCAGACGCTGAACCAGCTGCTCGTCGAGATGGACGGCTTCGAGATGAAGGACAACATCATCCTGATCGCCGCCACGAACCGGCCCGACATCCTCGACCCGGCGCTCCTGCGCCCGGGCCGCTTCGACCGCCAGATCGTCGTCGACCGGCCCGACCGCCTCGGCCGCCGCAAGATCCTCGAGGTGCACACGAAGGGCAAGCCGCTCGCGCCCGAGATCGACCTCGACACGCTCGCCTCCGGCACGCCCGGCTTCACCGGCGCCGACCTCTCGAACCTCGTCAACGAGGCCGCGCTGCTCGCGGCGCGCCGCGGCAAGAAGATCATCGAGCAGGAGGAGCTGGAGGAGGGGATCATGCGCGTCGTCGCCGGCCCGGAGAAGAAGGCGCGGCTCCTCTCGGAGCACGAGCGCAAGATCACCGCCTACCACGAGATGGGCCACGCGCTCGTCGGCCACTACCTCGAGCACACCGACCCCGTCCACAAGATCACGATCGTCTCCCGCGGCCAGGCGCTCGGCCTCACGATCTCGCTGCCGACCGAGGACAAGTACCTCACGACGCGCAGCGCGCTCATGCACCAGATGGCGATGACGCTCGGCGGCCGCGCCGCGGAGGAGATCGTCTTCCACGAGGTCACGACCGGCGCCGCGAACGACCTCGAGAAGATCACGTCGATGGCGAAGCAGATGATCATGCGCTTCGGCATGAGCGAGAAGCTCGGCCCGCGCGTGCTCGGCCGCGGCCACGACCAGCCGTTCCTCGGCCGCGACTACGGCGCCGAGGCCGACTACTCCGAGGAGATCGCGCGCGAGATCGACGACGAGATCCGGCGTGTGATCGAGGAGTCGCACGAGCTCGCGCTGGCGGTGCTGCGCGAGCACATGGACGAGCTGCACAAGATCTCGACGATCCTCATCGAGCGCGAGACGATCGACAAGGATCAGTTCGAGCGCCTGCTCGCCGGCGAGGACGAGGGAACCGTCTTCCCGGACGAGGCGCCCGCCGCAGCCGGAGCAGCCGGAGCCGCAGCCGGAGCCCAAGCGCGAGCGCCCGCGCCCGCGTCCGTTCCCGCTGCCGGGCTCGGCCATGCAGGGCCCGGATCCCGCGAACAGCTAGCCGCTGTTGACAAGCTGCGCGTTCCGAAGCGAGGATCGCGCACACGGCCGACTACCTCGTCATTCCGGCTCCGTTCCCGTGCAGCGTCGCGCTGTTCAGCTGCCCGTGCGGTGCGAAGGCGTTCGAGTCCGACCCGAGAGAAGTCGCGCCGAAGGACTTGTCGACAGCCGAGGACGGCTCCCTCCGCTGCCCGGTCTGCACCGCAAGACCGCGAGCCGCACGGACTAGCTCAGGCGAGCACGCGCTCGAGTGCCGCCCGATCCATCGGCTCGCCGTGCGCGGGCAGCACGAGCTCGATCGGCAGGTCGAGCAGCGGCTGGAGGCCTCGGGCGACGTCCTCGCGCGTCACGTGCTTGCGGCCGCCGAGCTGGATGCTCAGCCCGTCGCCGAAGTCGGAGAGCGAGTCGCCCGTGACGATCGCGTTGATCGACGGCAGCCAGAGGATGAGGTCGTTGTCCTCGCGGCCCGCGTAGGCGGTCATGCCGAACGGCCACTCCCCGGGGCCGTGGAACTGCCCCTCGCCTTCGCCGGCGCGCAGCCAGGCGAGGTCCTCGCTCTCCATGCCTCGCACTCGCTCGGGGTCGATGCCGAACTTCTCGACCCAGTCCTGCCAGGTGTCCGCGGGCGGGGTGTGCACCGGGAGGCCGAGCCCGCGGGCGTCGCGCTCGTGGTACGGGGCGGTCAGGACGACGGCGGTGGCTCGCTCGCGCAGCTCGTCGGGAACCGAGAGCGGGTCGAACAACAGGAACTCGTCGCCGACCTGGATCCCGTACGACGAGACGGCCTCGGGCCACCACTCGTCCTTGCTCCAGTCGGGATGCGGCGACTGCCAGTGCCAGACGCCTGGGCGCACCTCACGCATGGCGTGATGCTAGTAGTGCCGGGCTACGGGCGGCGTCGGTGGCGAGTCGTAGAGCCGAGCCAAGTCCCCACTCAGGGCCGCCTGAAGCGGCTTCGTGCCCGCGCTGCCGGCGATGTTGTTCAGCTCCCAGGGATCCTTCTTCAGGTTGTAGAGCTCGCGCCAGCCGTTCTTGTACTCGACGTACAGGCTTCGCCTCGTCTGGACGGCGACGTATGGAGGAGGACCGCTCTCGTGCAGCAGGTCCTTGCCGAGGTACTCCTCGAGCCAGGCGTGGCGCCACGGAGCCTGCTCGCCGTGCAGGAACGGGACGAAGCTGCGACCGTCCTCCGGCAGCTCCGGCTTGATCCCGGCCAGTTCAGTGATGGTGGGAGCCAGGTCGATGTTGAGCACCGGCTGGTTGTTGCGCAGCGGGGTGGTCGTCCAGGGCGTCCGGACGATCAGCGGGACGTGCGTCGACTCCTGGTAGGGCCAGACCTTGCCGCCGAGACGGTGCTCGCCCCAGAGGAAGCCGTTGTCGCTCGTGTAGAGGATCACGGTGTGTTCCAGCTCGTGCCGGTCCTTGAGCGCCTGCACGACCCGGCCGACGCTGCGATCGAGGGCGAGGAGCGACTTCCTCCTGCCGGATGCGGACGTGGTTGATGTAGAGCTGCGCGCCCGCGCTCAGCATGTCCTTGTGCCAGAAGCGCCACGGCTCCTTGCCGATGTTGCGCTGATTGAAGTTCGGCGAGTTGATCGGCGCGATGTTCTGCAGCTTCCCCCGGTCACGCTTGGCCGGGATCGCCGGGAGGTGCGGCGCGACCGGAGCGAAGTAGAGGAAGAACGGGTGGCGCGCTCTGTGGATGAAGTTGACGGCCTTGTGCGTCAGGACGGTGGTCGAGTAGTCCGACGGCTTGTTCCCGTAGTGCTCGAGATGGCCGTTGTTGTTGATCGAGTAGTTGTAGTACGCCTCCATCGGGATGCTGTCCATGACCTGCCAGTCGTCCCAGCCGGGTGGAACCGCGTGGTCGACGAACCCGTCTGTATAGGCGTTGACGTACTTGCCGACGAGCCCGGTCTTGTAGCCGGCCTCGTGCATCCAGACCGCGAGGTCGTTCGACTCTTCCCCGGCTTTGAAGGCGGGGTAGCTGTGCCGCCCGAAGTTGTCGAGGACGCCGGTGTGGTGCGCGTACTGGCCGGTGAGGATGCTCGCCCGCGACGGCCCGCACATCGAGGTCGTGACGTGGGCGTTGGTGAAGTTCACGCCGTGGTCGACGAGCAGCTTCTTGACGTTCTGCATCACGGTGGTCCCGTCCCAGCGCTCGTCGTCGCTCAGGATCACGACGACGTTGAGCCGCTGGTCCACGCGGTGCTTGTATCGGGACGAGACCTTGCCCGCCGAAGCCCCGACAGCGCCGAAGACGCCCAGCAGCGCCGCCGTCGCCAAGATCCACACGACCCTCCGCAACGGCTGCAAATTAGCGCTACTTGTTAAGCGCTGCCTGAGAGTTCTGAAAGTGCGGTCAATCGACATCCGCGCAGAAGATACGGCGCGCGTCGGCTTGAGCCTCACAAACCTCTCAATCACGCATAGCTCCTACGTCTCAGCGGTGGACGCGCGTCCCGAGATGGATCCGGTCGAGGAGGGAGCCGCAGGAACCCACGCGCGCGAGCTTAGGAGAAACCTGCCGAAAATGGAAGTCGCTACCGGTCGTCGTCGGCGATCGCGACCGGCCGCGCCGCCGGCTGCTGCTTCAGCTGCAGCATCGCCTCGATGTAGAGCTCGCGAACGATGTCCATGTTCGGCCGCGGGTCGTTGCGCCACGAGGCCGGCAGCTGGTTCCGCAGCCGGGCGCGGGCGTCGCTTTCCCGTTCCCAGTACGCGAGGAGGCGGTCGTCGATCATCGCAGCGGGTATGTCGGCACCGGGCCGCCGGTGCTTTAGTTTCCGGCGTGATTCCGATCGAGGAGCAGTTTCCGCGGCCGTCGGTGATGGGCGTCGTCAACGTGACGCCGGATTCGTTCTCGGACGGCGGCCTTCATCTCGACCCAGTGGTCGCAGCCGAGGCGGCCAAGCGGATGATCGCGGAGGGAGCCGCGATCGTCGACATTGGCGGCGAGTCGACGCGCCCCGGTTCCGAGGGCGTCTCGGCAGACGAGGAGCTGCGCCGCGTCGTCCCTGTTCTCGACCGGCTCGGCGGCGAGCTCCCGGTCTCGATCGACACGTCGAAGGCCGCGGTCGCGCGCGTGGCGCTCGAGCGCGGCGCAATCCTCGTCAACGACGTCACAGCCCTGCGCGGCGACCCAGAGCTCGCCGGAGTCGTCGCCGGCGCGGGCGCCTATCTCTGCCTCATGCACATGCAGGGCGAGCCGCGGACGATGCAGGAGGAGCCGCGGTACGACGACGTCGCGGCGGAGGTCGCGTCCTTCCTCGAGGAACGGCTGGCGTTCGCCGTCGCGCAGGGCATCCCCGAGACGCGGGTCTGCCTCGACCCGGGCATCGGCTTCGGCAAGACGGTGGCGCAGAACCTCGAGCTCGTGCGCCGGCTCGACGTCCTGCTCGCGCTCGGGAGACCGGTGCTGGTCGGTTTCTCGCGGAAGAGCTCCCTGCGGCGGCTCACGGGATCCGACGACCTGCTCGGGGCGAGCGTCGCGGCCGCGGTCGCCGCGTTCGAGCGCGGCGCGACCATCCTGCGCGTCCACGACGTCAGGCCGCATGTCGACGCGCTGACCGTCGCCGGCGCAATCGCGTGATCACCGTCGAGGTTCGCGACCTGCGCGTCTTCGGCCGGCACGGTGTGCACGAGGACGAGCGCGAGCGCGGCCAGGACTTCCTCTTCGACGTCGAGCTCGAGGTGGGGGAGCGCGGGACGAGCGACCGGCTCGAGGACGCGGTCGACTACGTCGAAGTCGCGCGCGCCGTGCAAGAGGTCTCGGACGGGCGGCAGTACGCGCTGCTCGAGGCGCTCGCCTCGGCGGTCGCCGACGAGCTCGAGCGGCGCTTCTCGCCGGAACGGGTGCGCGTGCGCGTCGGGAAGCCCGAAGTCCGGCCGGCGGGGCTCGAAGGCACGGTAAGCGTTACCGTCACGAGACCGTGACGCGCGCCTACGTCGGGCTCGGCGCGAACCTCGGCGACCGCGAGCGCACGCTCCGAGCAGCCGTCGACGCTCTCACCGCCGAGGAGGGAATCGAGGTCGTTTCGCGTCTCGACCCTGCGCGAGACGGAGCCGGTCGGCGTCGGCGAGCAGCCGCGCTTCCTCAACGGCGCCGTCGAGCTCGAGACGACTTTGACGGCGCGCGAGCTTCTCGACCGGCTGCTCGCCGTCGAGCAGCGCTTCGGCCGTGTCCGCATCCCCGGGGAGCACGGCCCGCGGACGCTCGACCTCGACCTGCTCCTCTACGGCGACGAGGTGATCGACGAGCCCGGGCTCACCGTCCCGCACCCGCGCCTCCACGAGCGTCGCTTCGTCCTCGAGCCACTCGCGGAGCTGGCTCCGGGCCTCCTCGTGCCGGGGCGCGGGGACATGGAATCCCTGCTTAGAGGGGTACACTGACCCGGCATGTCCCACCTCGACGATCTCGACGAGTACGAGGCAGAGCTCGAGCTCGCGCTGAAGAAGGAGTACCAGGCAGTCTTCGCGCTCTTCCGCTTCTGCGTGCTGACGCAGGACGCGACGTATCTCTGCAACAAGCTCGACGTGCAGCAGGCCGCGCCGAGCACGGCGGGTGGCCTTCCGTTCTTCCAGCTCGACCTCGAGGACGTCTGGGTCTGGGACAAGAACCGGCCGACGCGGATCATCCCGCGGGCGAAGGTCTTCACCTCGGGCGACGTCACGGTCGAGGAGCTGCGCGGCGAGGGGGACGAGCCGCAGCTGACGGCCGAGGCCCTCGCCGAGCGCATCGGCGAGCCGTTCCGCCTCGAGGACGAGTAGCCTCCCGGCCGCGATGCTGCTCGCGGTCGACGTCGGCAACACGCAGACCGTCTTCGGGCTCTACGACGGGCCGGAGCTCGGTGAGCGCTGGCGGATCGCCACCGAGGCGCACCGGACCGGGGACGAGCTGGGAGCGCTGCTCGCGGACTTCCTCGACCTCGGCGCGATCGATGGGATCTGCCTCTCCTCGACGGTTCCGCGGCTCGTGCCGGAGTACGAGCACGTCGCCGAGCGCTGGGCGAAGGCGGAGCTCCTCGTCATCGGCCCGGGCGTGCGCACCGGGATCCCGATCGAGCACGACGCGCCGCGCGACGTCGGCCCGGACCGCATCGTCAACGCGGTCGCGGCGAAGGAGCTCTTCGGTGCGCCGGCGATCGTGGCCGACTTCGGGACCTCGACGAACTTCGACGTCGTGTCGCCGGAGGGCGCGTACGTCGGCGGCGTCCTGGCGCCCGGGATCGAGGTCTCGATGGAAGCCCTGTTCGCCCGGGCGGCCCGGCTCGTCAAGGTCGACTACGCGGAGCCGCCACAGGTGATCGGCAAGACGACCGCCGGCGCGCTGCAGTCGGGGCTCGTCTACGGCTTCGCCGGCCAGGTGGACGGCATCGTGGAAGCGATCCGCGGCGAGCTCGGGGCGGAGGCGCCGGTGATCGGGACGGGCGGCCTCGTCGACCTGATCGCCCCGCACTCCCGGACGATCGGCCACGTCGAGCCCTTCCTCACGCTCGCGGGCCTCCGCATCGTCTGGGAGCGGAACCAACCTCCCAAGTAACAGACTGTCACTAACGTGGACATTGGCTCGATTAGACGGCCCCGTCGAGCTGGCAAGCCGCTTCGACGAGCACCTAGTAACAGTCTGTTACTAGGAACGACAGGTCCGCTTCAGCCGCCGCCGTAGACGGAGATCGGCAGCGCGTCGAGCAGCACCTCGTCCTCGGCGGTGGGTAGCTCGGCCTCGAGCCGCTCGACCAGCGGTGCAGCGTCAGGAGCCGCTGCGAACAGCCGCGTCACGACCTCCTCGGTCGTCTCGAGCTGGACGAGCTCCTGCTTGAACGGCTTCGGGAAGCGGCCGTGGCCGAGGTACCAGCCGTAGAACTTCTTCAGGAAGCCGACCGCGCGCTGCTCGCCGAGCTCGCGCACCGCCTCGCGGATGAAGACGACGAGCTCCGCCGCCACCTCCTCGCGCGTGGGGTTGAACGACTCGCCCTCGGCGATCTCCCGCAGCGCCCAGGGGTTCCCCTGCGCGCCGCGCGCGACCATCACGGCCGCGGCACCCGTCTGCTCGAGCACCGCGAGCGCGTTCTCGCGCGAGGTGACGTCGCCCGACGCGATCACGGGGACGTCGACCCGCTCGACGAGCTCCGCCGTGACCGCGTGGTCGGCCTCGCCGGTGTACATCTGCTGCGCCGAGCGCGGATGAAGCGTCAGCGCGGCCGCGCCGGCCTCCACGAGCCGCGGCCCGAGCTCGAGGCACGTGCGGGAGCCGTTCGCAACCCCGAGTCGCATCTTCACGGTCACGGGAACCTCCACGGCGGCCGCCACCGCGTCCACGACCCGGCAGGCGAGCTCCGCGTCCTCCATCAGGTGCGCGCCCGCGCCCGTCTTCGTGACCTTCCGCACCGGACAGCCGAAGTTCATGTCGACGATGTCCGCGCCGGCGGCCTCGACCATCCGTGCGGCGTCGGCCATCGCGCGGGGATCCGCCCCGAAGATCTGGATCGCGAGCGGATGCTCGTCGCCGGCGACGCGCAGGTAGCCGAACGTGCGCTCGTTGCGATGCTCGATCCCGGCCGCGGAGACCATCTCCGAGCAGACGAGACCGGCCCCGAAACGCCGTCCCTGCCGCCGAAAGGCCTGGATGCTGACGCCTGCCATCGGCGCGAGCACGATCCGCGTCGGCACCTCGACGCCGCCGATCGACCACGGCTCCTGGAGGCTGACCCGCATCGCGCAAGGGTATCCGTGGTGTGTTGACGGGCGTTCAACGCGGGGGTACCATCCGCCCCCGCCGACGGCCGGTCAGCCGCCGGCCGTTTCATGTTCTGGGCTCCAGGAGGAACGTGGTGAAGGAAGTCATCCTCACGCCTGACGGCTACAAGAAGCTTCAGGCAGAAATCGAAGAACTGTCGACCGTGCGGCGACGCGAGGTCGCGGACCGCATCCGCATCGCGCGCGAGTTCGGCGACATCGCCGAGAACGCGGAATACGACTCGGCGAAGAACGACCAGGCCCACCTCGAGGCGCGCATCGCGACGCTCGAGGAGCGGCTCAAGAATGCGCGCGTCGTCACGAAGAAGGAGATCCGCTCGGGCGAGGTCTCGGTCGGGACGAAGGTCCGGCTCCGGGACATGGGCTCGAACAAGACGGTCGAGTACCACGTCGTCGGCTCCGCGGAGGCGAACCCGGCGGAACTGAAGCTGTCGAACGAGTCGCCGGTCGGCAAGGCGATCATGGGTCACAAGAAGGGCGACGTGGTCGAGGCGCCGACGCCCAAGGGAGCCAAGAAGTTCAAGATCATGGAGGTCAAGGCCGCGTAGACTCGGCGGCTATGGCCTCCCAAGCGGTTTCCTGACCGGGACGAGGTCGCGGCCGTCCGCGCCGAGGCCGAGCAGCTCGAGCCCGGCGCGACCGACGACTCGACGAAGCGCCGCCTCGCCGGCCGGGTCATGGCGCGCCGCGACATGGGGAAGCTCGTCTTCCTCGACCTCGTCGACCGCTCCGGCCGCATCCAGCTGATCTGCCCGACCGAGCGCACGGGCGAGCTCGATCTCCACCTCGGCGACATCGTGGGCGTGACCGGCTCGCCGGCGCAGTCGCGCCGCGGGGAGCCGTCGCTCCAGGTGGACGAGCTCGAGGTGCTGGCGCGGATCCGCGTGCCGCTGCCCGACACGTTCCACGGGATCGAGGACGTCGAGATTCGCTACCGCAAGCGGTACCTCGACCTACTCATGAGCGAGGAGTCGCGCGACGACGCGATCAAGCGCGCCCGCATGGTCTCGGCGATCCGCGGCTACCTCGACGGCGAGGGCTTCCTCGAGGTCGAGACGCCGATCCTGCAGCCGCGCTACGGCGGCGGCTTCGCGGAGCCGTTCGTCACGCGCTCCGAGCTGCTCGACGCCGAGCTCTATCTCCGCATCGCCGACGAGCTCTACCTCAAGCGGCTCATCGTGGGCGGGCTCGAGAAGGTCTACGAGCTCTCGAAGGACTTCCGCAACGAGAGCTACTCGTACAAGCACGCCCCGGAGTTCACCCAGGTCGAGTGGTACGAGGCGTACGCGGACTACAAGGACACGGCCGCGCGCCTGAAGGAGCTCGTCCGCCATGCGGCCGAGGCGACGATCGGCGGGACGAAGACGACCTTCCGCGGGCACGACGTCGACCTCTCGCAGTGGCAGGAGGTGCGGTTCGTCGAGGCGCTCGACGCGCACGGCGTCTGGACGCGCGACGAGGCCGAGCTGCGCGCGAAGCTGACCGAGGCGGGAGTGGACATCGCGAGCGACCGCAGCTGGGCGCAGCTCGCCGACCACGCGTACTCCCACTTCGTCGAGCCAGAGCTGACCCAGCCGACGATCGTCTACGACTGGCCGATCGAGCTGTCCCCGTTCGCCCGCACGACCGACGACGACGAGACGCTCGTCGAGCGCTTCGAGGCGGTCGTCAGCGGGATGGAGATCGCGAACGCGTTCAGCGAGCTGAACGACTCGGAGGAGCAGGCGCAGCGCTTCGCAATGCAGGACTCGGAGCGGGAGGCGGGCGCGGTCGAGGCCGAGCCGGGCGATCCCGACTACGTCGAGGCGATGTCGTACGGGATGGCGCCGAACGGCGGCTGCGGCGTCGGCGTCGACCGGCTGGCGATGGTCCTGCTCGGGAAGGACTCGATCCGCGACGTGATCCTTTTCCCGACGCTCAGGGCGCGCGACTGACGCGCCGATAGACCCGGAAGCGTCACTCTGTACCGACGGAAGGCTCGGCTACGATGAACGCACCTTCGACCGTCGAGCGGCCTTCTACAGAGAAAGGAGTCGAGGGACTTGTTCGAACGCTTCACTGAACGGGCTCGCCAGGTCGTCGTCCTCGCCCAGGACGAGGCGCGGGCGCTCAAGCACAACTACATCGGCACCGAGCACATCCTGCTCGGGCTGCTCCGCGAGGAGGAGGGTCTCGCGGCGCGGGTACTCGAGTCTCTCGACATCACCGTGGAGGAAGTGCGGGCGCAGGTTGCGCGGATCGTCGGCCAGGGCGACGAGGTCACGACCGGCCAGATCCCGTTCACGCCGCGCGCGAAGAAGGTGCTGGAGCTCGCGCTGCGCGAGGCGCTGTCCCTCGGTCACAACTACATCGGCACCGAGCACATCCTGCTCGGCCTCGTCCGCGAGAACGAGGGCGTCGCCGCTCGGATCCTGCTCGACTTCGACGCCGACGCCGAGAAGATCCGCAACGAGATCATCCGCATGCTCTCCGGCCCCGGCCGCCGCCAGGCGGGCGCGGGCGGCGGGCCAGGCGGCGAGAAGTCGAAGTCCTCGAAGCTGCTCGACCAGTTCGGCCGCAACTTCACGAAGCAGGCGCAGGAGGGCAAGCTCGACCCGGTCGTCGGCCGCCAGACGGAGATCGAGCGGATCATGCAGATCCTCGCGCGCCGCCAGAAGAACAACCCGGTGCTGATCGGCGAGCCCGGCGTCGGCAAGACCGCCATCGTCGAGGGCCTCGCCCAGCGCATCTCCTCGAACCAGGTGCCCGAGATCCTCAAGGGCAAGCAGATCTACAGCCTCGACCTCGCCGCGCTCGTCGCCGGCTCGAAGTACCGCGGCGAGTTCGAGGAGCGGCTGAAGAAGGTCATGAAGGAGATCCAGCAGCGCGGCGACATCGTCCTGTTCATCGACGAGCTCCACAACCTCGTCGGCGCGGGCGCGGCCGAGGGCGCGATCGACGCGGCCTCGATCCTCAAGCCGGCGCTGGCGCGCGGCGAGCTGCAGACGATCGGCGCCACGACGCTCGACGAGTACCGCAAGTACCTCGAGCGCGACGCCGCTCTCGAGCGCCGCTTCCAGCAGGTGCGCGTCGAGGAGCCCTCGGTGGACGACTCGGTGCAGATCCTGCGCGGGCTGCGCGACCGCTACGAGGCGCACCATCGCGTCACGATCACCGACGACGCGCTCAAGGCCGCGGCCGAGCTCTCCGACCGCTACATCCAGGACCGCCACCTGCCCGACAAGGCGATCGACCTGATCGACGAGGCCGCCTCGCGCCTGCGCATCAAGTCGATGTCCGCCCCGCCGCGCTACCGCGAGCTCGAGGACGAGATCGAGCGCGTCCGCAAGGAGAAGGAAGCCTCGATCGAGAACCAGGAGTTCGAGAAGGCCGCCTCCCTCCGCGACAAGGAGCGGAAGCTCACGCAGAAGAAGCGGGAGCTCGAGGAGCAGTGGCGCTCGTCCGAGAACCAGGAGGAGCAGCCTCAGGTCGGCGAGGAGGAGATCGCCGACATCGTCTCGATGTGGACGGGCATCCCCGTCTTCAAGCTCACCGAGGCCGAGTCCGCCCGTCTCGTGCGCATGGAGGAGGAGCTCCACAAGCGCGTCATCGGCCAGGAAGAGGCGATCGTCGCAGTCGCGAAGTCGATCCGCCGCGCCCGCGCGGGCATCAAGGATCCGAAGCGGCCGACCGGCAGCTTCATCTTCCTCGGGCCGTCCGGCGTCGGCAAGACCGAGCTCGCGCGCACGCTCGCCGAGTTCCTGTTCGGCGACGAGGACGCGATGATCCAGGTCGACATGTCGGAGTACATGGAGAAGCACTCCGTGTCCCGGCTCGTCGGCTCGCCTCCGGGCTACATCGGCTACGACGAGGGCGGCCAGCTCACCGAGGCCGTGCGGCGCAAGCCGTACTCGGTGCTCCTGCTCGACGAGATCGAGAAGGCGCATCCCGACGTGTTCAACATCCTCCTGCAGATCCTCGAGGAGGGGAAGCTGACCGACGCCCAGGGGCGCCGCGTCGACTTCCGGAACGCGATCGTGATCATGACCTCGAACCTCGGCGCGGCCCAGATCTCGAAGAACACCGGCTTCGGGTTCACCGTCGGCGACGAGTCCGGGCTCTCATACGACGAGATGAAGGGCCGTGTGATGGGCGAGCTGAAGAAGGTCTTCCGGCCCGAGCTGCTCAACCGGATCGACGAGATCATCGTCTTCCACAAGCTCTCGAAGGAAGAGATCATGTCCATCGTCGACCTCCAGCTCAGGCGTCTGCGCGAGCAGATGGCCACGCACGACGTCTCGATCGAGCTCACGGAGGACGCGAAGGAGCTACTCGTCGACAAGGGCTACGACCCGGCGATGGGCGCACGGCCGCTGCGCCGCGCGATCCAGCGCGAGATCGAGGATCCGCTCGCCGACTTCGTGCTCGGGCGCGAGCTCGAGCCGGGCTCGACGATCCTCGTCGGGCGCACGCGCAACGACGACGGGGAGCCGGGCGACGAGGTGGACATCACCTTCATCCCGGGCGAGGTCACGCCCGAGAAGGTGACCGTGCCGCCCGAGGAGCCTGCTGCCTCGAGCGAAAACGGCGACGAGCCCACGGTCGAAGAGGAATAGGCCGAGAGGAGCGGGGCGGCGGGAGCCGCCCCCGACCCTTGACTCCCTTTCGAGCGGCTTTACCTGCGCTTGACAGTGAAGCGCGGCGATGAACCACCTGAAAGGGGACGAGTCAACCCGGGCCGCCGCAGCATGATCTCCGCATAGAGCACAACCTCGGATGAGCCCCGATGCGGCGGGGGCTCCCGAGTCCCTCCCTCGAAGCAACGGAAGCGGCCCCACTCGGCGGGGCCGTTTCTGTTTCTGGGCGAAGTTGCTCGGATCGCGTGACGGTTCGCGTCCGCCGGCGACCGTAGGGTGGACGCGTGGCTAAGACGGCGGCCGTCCAGTTCAGCTGCACGGAGTGCGGCTACACCGCCGGGCGCTGGTTCGGCAAGTGCCCGGGCTGCTCGGCCTTCGGGACGCTCGTGGAGGAGGTCATCGGGCAGCTGTCGCAGTCGCAGGCGCCGCCGAAGCCGCTGCTCCGGCTCGTCGACGTGGAGGTGGCCGAGGCGGCGCGAATCGCGACCGGGGTGCCGGAGCTGGACCGCGTCGTTCTTTTTGCCGGTCACGTTCAGCTACCCCGTCTCGGTCAGCGGCCCAGCGGACACAAGGTCTGGCTGCTCGGTCGACGCGACGACATCCAGCGACGGCCTCGTGACTCTTCGCTCTACCGACAGAGGCACGCACCTTCGCGCAAGGCGATGTCGCTTGCGTCCATAACTTTCCCGGATCAGGGAGGCACCGTCGTGTCTGCTGGGAGCGGCGTTGTCTGGGTCGTCTGTCCGACCGGGAATGAGTGCGCGGCCCTCTCCGTGTCGACGAACGGAGGTCGAACGTTCTCCGGTACCGCTCTTTCCACGATCTCGGCCGGATCTGTCTGCCAGCGCTGACGAACGGAGCTCATCTTTCCGTGTCTCTCGCGGATACCGCAGTTCTCTGACACGGCGGGCTCCGGGTCGCTGCTACCGCACTACTCTACTTGGGCCGGCGCTGGTCGCGCGAGGCGGACGGCGCAGATTCGAGAGCTCTTCTGGCTCGCTCTTCGCGACGCGACGCGTCGGAGTGCGGCCCTCGTTCACCAGGCGTCGCATCCGAATAGGGCCACGGCTCTCGCGGACCACCGACGGCGGCGCAACCTGGCATTCCATCCCGATTCGCTGACCCTTCGGGCGGCTTTACGTGCGCTTGACAGTGAAGCGCCGCGATGAACCACCTGAAAGGGGACGAATCAACCGGGCCCGTCGCAGGATGATCTCCGCATAGAGCACAACCTCGGATGAGCCCCGATGCGGCGGGGGCTCCCGAGTCCCTCCCTCGAAGCAACGGAAGCGGCCCCACTCGGCGGGGCCGTTTCTGTTTCTGGCACGAAGTTGCTCGGATCGCGTGACGGTTCGCGTCCGCTCGCGACCGTAGGGTGGACGCGTGGCGAAGACGGCGGCCGTCCAGTTCAGCTGCACCGAGTGCGGCTACACCGCCGGGCGCTGGTTCGGCAAGTGCCCCGGCTGCTCGGCCTTCGGGACGCTCGTCGAGGAGGTCGTCGGGCAGGTCGCGCAGTCGCAGGCGCCGCCGAAGCCGCTGCTCCGGCTCGTCGACGTCGAGGTGGCCGAGGCGGCGCGAATCGCGACCGGGGTGCCGGAGCTCGACCGCGTGCTGGGCGGTGGGCTCGTCCCGGGCTCGCTCGTCCTGCTCGGCGGCGAGCCCGGAGTGGGGAAGTCGACGCTGCTGCTGACCGCCCTCGCGACCATCTCGCGCGACCGGCGGGCGCTGCTCGTCACCGGCGAGGAGTCGGTGGCGCAGGTGAAGCTGCGCGCCGAGCGGCTCGGCGGGGCGGAGGCCGTCGAGATCCTGGCGGAGACCGAGCTGGAGACGGTTTGCCAGACGCTCGAGGCGGAACGGCCCGATGTCTGCGTGATCGACTCCGTCCAGACGCTCTACGCCTCGGAGCTCGGCTCCGCGCCGGGATCGGTTGCCCAGGTGCGCGAGGCGGCGGCGCGGCTCCTGCGCGTGGCGAAGGAGTCCGGCGTGGCGACGATCCTCGTCGGGCACGTGACTAAGGACGGCTCGGTTGCAGGCCCGCGCGTGCTCGAGCACCTCGTCGACTGCGTGCTCCAGTTCGAGGGCGACCGCTACCACGCGCATCGCGTGCTGCGGGCCGTGAAGAACCGCTTCGGCTCGACGAACGAGCTCGGCGTATTCGAGATGACGGGAGCCGGCCTCGTCGGCGTGCCGGATCCGTCGGAAGTGTTCGGGCGCACCGTCCCCGGCGAGCCCGGAGCCGCCGTCGCGTGCGCGCTCGAGGGAACAAGGCCGATCCTGCTCGAGATCCAGGCGCTCGTGGCGCAGAGCGAGCTCGCGATGCCGCGCCGCGTGGCGACGGGCATCGACCCGAAGCGGCTCGCGATGATCGTCGCCGTGCTCTCACGCCACGCAAAGGTCTCGCTCGGCCAGGCGGACGTCTTCGTCAACGTCGCCGGCGGCGTCCGCATCGACGAGCCCGGCGCCGACCTCGCCGTCGCGCTCGCCATCGCCTCGGCGGCCCGGCGCGTGCCGGTGAAGACGGGTGTCGCGGCGTTCGGGGAGATCGGCCTCACGGGCCGGCTGCGCCCCGCGGCGCAGGCCGAGCGGCGGCTCGAGGAGTGCGCGAAGCTCGGCCTCTCGGCCGTCGTCGCCCCGGCCGGGACGGTTGCGACTGGCAAAATCGCGGTCGAGGCCGCAGAGACGCTGCGGCAGGCGATTCGAGCGGGACTGGATGGCGACCGATCCGAAGGAGACGACGAGCGAACGTAAGTCCGAGCACCGCCTAGGCGATCTCGGCTTCACGCGCGTTCCCTCCGAGGAAGACCCGCGCCGGAAGAACCCGGAGCTCCTCGACGCGATCGCCAAGATCGCGCCGGGCACCGGGCTCCGCGAGGCCGTCGACGACGTGATCCGCTCGCACGAGGGCGCGCTCATCGTCGTGGGCGACCCGAACGAGCTCTCGTTCCTCTACTCCGGCGGCATCAGGCTCGACGCGCCGTTCCGGCCGCAGCTCCTCTACGAGCTCGCGAAGATGGACGGCGCGATCATCGTCGACGAGGCGATCAAGCGGCTCGCGTGGGCGAACGTCCAGCTCATGCCGGACCCGACGATCCCCTCCAACGAGACGGGCACGCGGCACCGCACGGCCGAGCGCGTGGCGAAGCAGACCGGCGCGCTCGTCGTCTCCGTCTCGCAGCAGCGGGAGACGGTCACGATCTTCGTCGGGCCGGCGCGCTACCAGCTCGATCCTGTGGCGGACGTCCTGGCGAAGACGAACCAGGCCCTCGGCACGCTCGACACGTACCGCCAGCGGCTCGAGCAGGTGCTGACGCGCCTGACCGCGCTCGAGTTCCAGAACGCCGTCGTGCTCGACGACGTGCTCGTCGTCCTCCAGCGAGCGGAGATGACCTCTCGCATGGCGCAGCGCCTCACCCGCGACTGCGTCGAGCTCGGCAGCGAAGGGCGCATGATCAGGCTCCAGCTCGAGGAGCTCGTCGGCGACGTGCCGCGCGAGCGCGACGCGATCGTCCGCGACTACGCCGTCCTCGGCGCCGGCGACGAGGCGACGGATGCGCTCGCCGAGCTGGCGGCGCTCTCGTACCAGGAGCTGCTCGAGTTCGGCCGCCTCGCCGAGGTGCTCGGCTACGACCGCGGCATCAACCCGCTCGACCAGACCGTCGTGGCGCGCGGCTATCGCACCCTCACTCACATCCCGCGCCTGCCGGAGCCGCTCGTCCGCAGGGTCGTGTCGAACCTCGGGAGTCTCGAGGCCGTCGTTCGGGCGTCGCAGCGCGAGCTCGAGTCGGTGGAGGGAGTCGGGACGGTGCGGGCCCGGGAGATCCGCGAGGGGCTCAGACGGCTGCAGGAGCACAACCTGGTCGACCGCTACCTCCAGCTCTAGGCCGCAGTTTTTGGCTTATCCAGGCGGTTTCTGCTACACTCGCAGCCTGTGGCCGGCGCATAAGGGCGTGCCGGCTTTCTTCACGAAAAGAGTGGCTTCGAGCCAGGGGAGGTTCGTTTGTACGACGTCGGCGACAAGGTGGTCTATCCCCACCACGGGGCGGGAACGGTCGTCAAGAAGGAGAAGCGCGAGGTCCTCGGACAGCAGCGCGAGTACCTGACGATCAAGATCCTGCACAACGACATGACGGTGCAGGTCCCGTCCGAGAATGCCGATACGGTCGGCCTCCGGCGCGTGATCGGCGAGAAGGAGATCGGAGGCGTCCTCAAGGCGCTGACGGGCGTCTCGACGGAGATGCCGAAGAACTGGAACCGGCGCTTCAAGCACAACCGCGACAAGATGAAGACCGGCGACATCCTCGAGCTCGCCGAGGTCGTGCGGAACCTCGCCCTCCGCGACCGCGAGAAGGGCCTCTCGACCGGCGAGAAGCAGATGTTCGTGAAGGCGAAGAAGATCCTCGCGTCCGAGCTGATGTATGCGAAGGACATGGACGAGGAGACCTGCGCCGAGTGGCTCGAGGAGGTTCTCGCCTCCGACAGCCCGCCGCAAGAAGAAGCCGGCGGCCAAGAAGAAGGCTGCCGCCGCCGCGACGGCCTAGCAGGCCCGGCTTCCGGACATGTCCGTCTGGGCCATCCTCGTCGCCGCGGGACGGGGGGAACGGCTCGGGCTGGACCGGCCGAAGGCATTCGCGAAGCTCGGAGACGAGCCGCTCCTCGCCGAGCCGCTGCGCCGTCTCGAGGCTTGCCCCTGGGTGGACGGGATCGTCCTCGTCGCGCCGCCGGGCTGGGAGGAGCCCGCGATCCTCGTCGCCGAGGAGGAGGGCTGCGGCAAGGTACACGCCTGCGTGACGGGCGGCGAGACCAGGAGCGACTCCGTGCGGGCGGGCCTCGGCGAGGTGCCCGCCGACGCGCTCGTCGTCCTCGTGCACGACGCGGCGCGCCCGCTGGTGTCGGACGAGGTGGTCGAGCGCGTGCTCGCGCCGCTCTCCGAGGGCTGGGACGGCGTCGTCCCCGGGCTCCCCGTCGGCGACACGCTGAAGCGCGTCGGCCCGGACGGCGGCGTGCACGAGACGGTTTCGCGCGACGGCCTCTGGGCGGTGCAGACGCCGCAGGCCTTCGCGGCGGACGTGCTGCGCCGAGCCCAGCGAGAACAGGGACGAGGCGACGGACTGTGCGGGCCTGGTCGAGGCGGCGGGCGGCCGCGTCAAGGTCGTCGAGGGCGATCCGCGCCTGCTCAAGGTGACGTCCGAGGCCGATCTCGAGACGGTGGCGGGATGGCGCTGAGCGTCGTCGTCTTCGACGTCGGCGAGACGCTCGTCGACGAAGCGAGCACGTACGAGCGCTGGGAAGCGGAGGGCGCGACCGCGTTCTTGTTCGCGGATCGCGACCTCCACGCCGATGCCCTGCCCTGTCTCGCCGAGCTGCGCGGACGCGGCCTGCGCCTCGGCGCGGCGGGGAACATGCACGCCCACCACGAGGAGTTCCTCCGCCCGCATGTCGACTTCGTAGGCTCGTCGGAGCGCTGGGGCGTGCAGAAGCCCGACGCCGCCTTCTTCGCCCATGTGGTGGACGAGGCCGGCGTTCCCGCCGAGGAGATCCTCTACGTCGGCGACCGGGTGGACAACGACGTCGTCCCGGCGCTCGCGGCCGGCCTGCGCGCCGTCCGCATCCGCCGGGGCGCGCATGCGCGAGTCGAGTCGCCCGTCGGCACCGTCACCATCGGCTCGCTCACCGAGTTGCCGGAGGCGCTCGAGCGTGTCTGAGTACCGCGTCGGCACGGGCTTCGACGCGCACGCGCTCGAGGAGGGCGTGCCGCTCGTGCTCGGCGGCGTCCGGATCGAGCATCCGCGCGGGCTCGCGGGCCACTCGGACGGGGACGTCCTCGCCCATGCGCTCACCGACGCGCTCCTCGGAGCGGCCGGGCTGGAGGACATCGGCGCGCTCTTCCCGTCCGGTGACCCGGAGCTCGCGGGCGCGGACTCTCTCGAGCTGCTCGCGCAGGCCTGGGAGCGGATCCAGGCAGACGGCTGGCAGCTCGCGAATGCGGACGTCGTCCTGGTCGGCGAGGAGCCGCGCCTCGCGCCGCACCGGGACGAGATGCGGCGGCGGCTGGCTGCTGCGCTCGGCGTCGAGCCCGAGCTCGTGGCCGTCCGCGCCACCACGACCGACGGCCTCGGCTTCGCCGGCCGCGGCGAGGGCCTCGCCGCGCAGGCCGTGGCTCTTCTCGTGCGATGAAGCTCGCTCTCGTCACCCACGCCGAGCACCCGAAGCTGCGGGGGACGTTGCCGGACATCTGGCCCGAGTTCATGGCTCACGACCCGGTCGTCCAGTCCTTCTGGCCGCAGCTCTACGACCAGTACCCGGACTTCCAGCTCTGGGTCGTCGACCGCGAACGCGGCGGGCGCCGGACCGTCGGCTACGCGTGCAGCGTGCCCGTCGGCTGGAACGGGGACCCGTCGCCGCGCGGCATCGACTGGGCGCTGACGGACGGGGTCGAGGGGACGCCGACGACGCTTGTGCGCGATCGTGGCGGGCCTCGTCCCGGAATATCGCGGCTTCGGCATCGCCGAGACGATCCTGCGGCGGCTCGCTGCGGTCGGCGCGGGCCACGGACTCGATGCGCTGGTGGCGCCGGTGCGCCCGACGTGGAAGGACCGCTACCCGCTCGTCGCGCTCGACCGCTACGCGGGGTGGCGGCGCGGCGACGGTCTCCCGTACGACCCGTGGCTACGCACGCACGAGCGACTGGGCGGCGAGATCCTTGCGATGGCGCCGCGCTCGATGACGATCTCGGGCACCCGTGCGGAGTGGCAGGAGTGGACGGGGATGGTGTTCCCCGAGGACGGCAACTACGTCGTGCCGGGCGCGCTCGTCCCGGTTCACTTCAAGAACGGCCGCGGCGTGTACGTCGAGCCCAACGTCTGGGTTCGACACGCGTTCTAGGAAAGAACTCGGCTAGCGGCGCTTCTGCTGCTTCTCGAGCCGGCGGCGCATCTGGCGGTTCATCGCCTCGAGCTCGGGACCGCCCTGCTGCTCCTGCATCTCGAGCAGCGCCGCACGCTCCTCTCGCGTGAGCCGCGACATCGCCTTCTGCGCCTGCTGCGGATCGTGGAGTTGCTTCGCATGCGGCTCGAGCTTCCGCATCGCGCTCGCGAGCTCGGGATTCGTGCGCTCGATCGCAGCCTTCGACGCCTTCTCCATCTGCCGCTTCAGGAACGGCACCTTGGCCATCAGCCCGAACAGCGGCTTCAGGTAGCGGCCGCCCTGGATGCGCCCGAGCAGGCCGAGGATGCCGAGCAGCACGACCAGCCCGAGCAGGATCCAGAGGGGGATCAGCAGGACGGTGATGTCCGCAACGAGCATCGGCCGGATGGTACCCCGCTAGTCGGGGAGGGACACGTCGGCTCCGTCCACCCGCACGAGCCCGTCGCGCGCGAGAGAGGCGACGGCCTCGGTGTCGCGCGGCTGAGAGCCCGCCAGGACCGCGCGCAGAGCCGCCGCCCGCCGCTGCCGGAACGACCCCTCGAACGGCCCCTGCCGGCGGCTCGGCTCGAAGCGGCGGCCGCGCGACGGACAGGCCAGGGCGAGCGGGCAGACGCCGCAGCGCGGGATCCGCGCTAGACAGACCGTCTTGCCGAGATCCATCAGCGCCTGTCCGGCGGCGGGGGAGAAGTCGTGGCCCGTCCGCTCCGAGACGCGCCGCACGTTGACGTCGACGGGCAGGACCGAGCGGCCGAAGGCGAAGGAGGCGACGGCGTCCGCGGTGTAGCGGCCGACCCCGGGCAGCTCGGTCAGGTCTTCGGGCCAGCCGTGAGCCGCGACGTGCTGCGCCGCGCGGTGGAGGGAGAGCGCGCGCCGGTTGTAGCCGAGGCCCTGCCACTCCCGGATCACGTCGGCGGCCGGCGCGGCGGCGAGCATCTCCACCATCGGCCAGCGCTCGAGCCAGCGCTGCCAGCGAGGCACGACGCGCTCGACCTGCGTCTGCTGCGACATCACCTCGCTGACGAGGATCGCGTACGGATCGCGCGTCCTCCGCCACGGCAGATCGCGACCGTGCTCCGCGAACCAGGCCAGCAGCAGATCCTCCACGGCGCGAACCTACCGCGCAGGCATCATCCGGCGGATGCGCCGCCTCCTCGTCGTCGCCGGCATCCTGATCCTGCTCGGCGCCATCGGGGCGGCCTACTGGGAGTCGACGCACCGCTTCGGAGGCAGCGTCAGAGGGACGTCGACCGAGTTCGAGCCGTACCCAGACGGTTCCCGCCCCGAAGGCCGGCCCGCTCGTCTCGCCGATGTTCGGCGGCCAGCCGCAGCACCTCCACGTCGGCGTCGGCAAGGTCCGGCCGCCGTTCCGGCGCGACTGGGTCACGGGCGGCACCTCGCTCGTCGAGTTTCCGCCGGCGATCGCCTTCCACTACCTCTACTACGCGAGCCTTCAACGGGAACCTGATCGCCGTCTCGACTCGCAACGGACGCCGGCTCTGGACCATCCACGTGGGCCGCTGCGAGGCGGCCTCGCCGGCGGTCAACCGGCTCGAGGGCGGCTCGGTCTTCGAGACGTTCCTCAACCACGTGCCCTGCGGAAGAGGCTCGGCAACGAGAGGAGCCGGCGAGGTCCTCGCGGTCGCGGCGGGGCGGGGGCACGCCGCGCGCTGGACGAAGCGCCTCGGTGCGACCGAGACGTCGCCGACCATCGTCGGCAACCGGATCTACGTCGGCGACTACACCGGCAACGTCTACTGCCTGCGCGACCTCGACGGCAAGACGCTCTGGACGTTCCACGCCGGCGGGGCCGTGAAAGGAGCGATCGCCTACGACCGCGGCCGCATCTTCTTCGGCGCCTACGACGGCCGCCTCTACGCGCTCAGGGCGGGCGACGGCAAGCCGGTCTGGCGTGCGCAGTCGAATCGCGACTGGCTCGGCAACCACGGCCAGTTCTACTCGACCCCGTCCGTCGCCCACTCCCGCATCTATCTCGGCTCGACCGACGGTCACGTCTACTCCTACGGCGAGGAGAGTGGAAAGCTGCGCTGGTCGTACCGCACCGGCGGCTTCGTCTACGGCTCGCCGGCCGTCTGGCACGGCCGCGTCTTCGTCGGCTCGTACGACCACACGTTCTACGCCTTCGACGCGGCGACGGGAGCCGTCCTCTGGAAGTTCCCCGCGAACGGCCCGATCTCGGGCTCCGCGACCGTCGTCGACGGCATCGTCTACTTCGCCACGCTCAAGCGCCGCACGTACGGGCTCGACGCAACCACGGGCAAGCAGGTATGGACGTACCCCGACGGAGCGTTCACTCCCGTGGTGACCGACGGGCAGCGGCTCTACGTCCTCGGCTGGGCGAAGGTGTACGCGTTCAGCCCTCGTAAGTAGGTTGCATGCGCTGGATCTCGGGGTCATAGGTAGGGATGGAACAGGACAGATCGAGGTCGGCCTCGACGGCAAGGTGTGGCCGTTCCGCGTGATGTCGTGAACGCGATTGCCGCGGCGGCTGCGGCCCGCGCCGGCGTCTCCGAGCGCCATCGCGATCTCTCGCTTCATCCTCAGCCGCGCGCTCGAGTCGGGGCAGGTGACGTCTCGGCGAGGCGGAGGTCCGTGCTCTCGTCGCGGTGCTCGAGGAGGAGCACCCCGAATACTTCGGCCCCGCAGCTGCCGAGCTGCGGCGCGCAGTGGCCTAGCGCTTTCGAAGCAGCGCGACGCGCCGTCGCGGCCGCGCCGACTCCGGCAGCGAGCGAGCTCGCGAGCCGCCGGTGCTTCGTCAGGGTCGTCTGCAAGCTGTGCTCGTGCGCCTCCTGGTCGAACGGCCCGTGGGCGCCGCGATCCTCGTCGCCGTCGACCGGGTGGAAGAGGTTGTCGTGATCCGGCCCGTCGTCGAGCGGGTGCTCCGTCATCTGCCCGCTGTAGCCCGTCTTCGCGAGGTACCAGTCGAGGAACCACGGCGCGACGCGCTCGCCGAGGACGTTGAGCACCGTCGGCACCCCGACGTAGATCTGCCGCCGCTTGTGATACGCGGCCCAATGGATCGCGTCCGCTGCCACCTCGGGCTGGTAGATCGGGGGCACCGGCTGCGTCTGCTTCGGCAGCTTCGTCCGGCCCCACGTGAACTGGGTCGTGTTGACGCCGGGGAGGTGGACCATCGTTACGTGGATGTCCCAGCCGTGGTGCTTGATCTCCGTCATCACCGACTCGGTGAATCCCTTGCAGGCGTGCTTCGCGCCGCAGTACGGCGCCTGGAGCGGGATGCCGCGGAAGGCGAGCGCGGAGCCGACCTGGACGATCGTCCCGCGGTTGCGCTCGGCCATCCGCTTCAGCGCGGCGCGCGTGCCCCAGACCATGCCGTGGTACGTGACATCGGTCGCGCGCCGGTACTCGTCGGGCTCGATGTCGAGGAACTCCGCGTAGATCGTGGCCATCGCGTCGTTGACCCAGATGTCGATCGGGCCGAGCTCGTCCTCGGCCGCCTGCGCAGCAGCCTCGACCTGGTCGGCGTCGGCGACGTCGGTGGGGAGGACGAGAGCTTTGGCGCCCAGCTCCTCGACCTCTGTCGCCGCGCCCTCGAGCCCTGCATCGCCGCGGGCCAGGAGCGCGATCCTGGCGCCGTCCTGCGCAAACCGGCGCGCCGTCGCGCGGCCGATCCCTCCGGAGGCACCCGTGATGACGACGACGTCGCCCATGTTCTCGATCTTCCGACCCGCCGGAGAAGCCAAACCTTCCCTACCTCTCGAGCACCTCCACGGTGTCGCCGTCGCTCAGCTCGTACTCCCGCCCGACCTGCTGGCCCGGGAACCGCGCCGACGGCCCCCAGATCCGGGCGCCGGTACAGCGTTCCCGCAGCTCGTGGTGGATCGTGTCGGCGACGTCGAGGACGGTGGCCGGCGGCTGCAGGGCGACCGGGTCGCCGCCGTCGCGCAGATGAACGCGGACGAGGCCCGTCATCGCCCAGAGCTCCTCACGCAGCCGGTCGAGGCTCGAGTCGTCGAGGACGGACACGGCCAGGACGCGCAGCTCGGGGTGCTTGGGCGGCGGCGCCTCGTCGCATTTCGTCGCGGCGAGGAGCGCGGGCAGCTCGATCCCGGCGGCGGCGACCTCGTTCCGGATCCTCTCCAGCTCCTCGAGGGGGCGGTCGCAGGCGTGACAGAAGAGGATCGCGTCCGCGTTCCGGAGCACGCCGAGCAGCGCGCGGCCGCCGCCGCGGTCCTCGGCGGCTCCCTCGATCAGGCCGGGGATCTCGACGAGCTGGACGAGCACGCCGCCGAGGCGCGTCGTCGCCGCGATCGGGCGGGTCGTGGTGAACGCATAGTCGCCGGTGCGGATCTGGATCGCCGAGAGCGCCTGCAGGAGTGACGACTTGCCGGCGTTCGGCGGCCCCACGAGCGCGATCTGCGCGGCGCCCTCGCGACGCACCGCGATCGAGTCGCGGTGCACGACCCGCTTCCGCACGCGCGCCGCGTCGATCTCACGCTCGACCCACTTCCGCAGGTCGGCGTAAGGGCCGTTCCGGTAGCCGGGCAGCTCGGCGAGGATCGCGCGGAGCTCGCGGATCCGGTCGGCGCCGTCCTTGCCCACGAGTCGGCGCTTGATCAGTTGCTGCTGGGTGCGATGTGGCATCGGCATCGCGACGTAACACCTCCGTTTTCGGGGCGGGAACGCGTCGCGTCCCGCCGCTTCCCTAGGACGCTGTGGTGGGAAGCGGCGAGCTAGCCGTTTTGGCGGAGAACAGTTGCGCGCCAGGACTCCATCGCGGGCAGAACCTTACACTCGCCGGATGGCGGTCAGGGTCCGTTTTGCCCCGAGCCCGACAGGCTCGCTCCACCTCGGCAACGCGCTGAGCGCGGTCGCGAACCGGCGGCTGGGCGACTGGATGCTGCTGCGGATCGACGACACCGACCCCGCGCGCAACCTCCCGGGCGGGGAGGAGGCGATCCTGCGCGATCTCGAGTGGCTGGGGATCGCCTGGGACGAGGGGCCCGTGCGGCAGAGCGAGCGTGCGGAGCGCCATCGTGAGGCTGGGGGCTCCGCTCGGCGATCGCTTCGAAGGCCTGACGCTGCTGCGCGAGGACGGCTCGCCGACGTATCACCTCGCTTCCGTCGTCGACGACATCGATTTCGGGATCACGCATGTCGTGCGCGGCAACGACCATCGCCCCAACGAGGATCTCCATCGGCGCCTGTTCGAGGCGCTCGGTGCAACGCCGCCCGAGTTCGTTCATCACGGCCTGATCCTCGGGCCCGACGGGCGAAAGCTCGCGAAGCGGGCTCCGGGCGGCTCCGTGGCGTCACTGCGCGAGGAAGGCATCCCCGCGGAGGCCGTCCGCGCCTACCTCGAGGAGCTGGGACTGCCGCGGCACGACGTCCACCTCGACCTCGCCCGAGTGCGGCGCCTCTCCACCCAGACGCTTGCGGCGCTGAGCGACGAGGAGCTCGCCGCCCGCGTCGGCGTGCCGGTCTCGGTGACGCCGGTGCTGCGCGGCGCGCGTGATCTCGCCGAGGCTCGTGCGTATGCCGAGCTCGTGCTCGAGCCCGCGCACGCTGACGTCGACTCGCCCGAGACGCTCGCGCGCGCCCGGGAGCTCGTCGAGGCCGACCTCGAGCCGCGGGCGATCCTGCGGGAGCTGAAGGCGGTCGGCGGCGACCTGAAGTCGCTTCGGCTGGCGCTCACCGGGCAGGACCGCGGGCCCGAGCTCGCCGCCGTCATCGCCGCCCTCCCGCGCGACGAGCTGCTCTCTAGGCTAGAGAGATGAGGCTCTACAACACGCTGTCGCGGCAACTCGAGGAGCTGCCGGCTCCGCCGGGACCGGTCCGGATGTACTTCTGCGGACCCACGGTCTACCAGCGGGCCCACATCGGCAATGCGCGTCCATTCGTGCTCGGGATGTGGCTGCGCGCCTGGCTCCGCCACCGCGGTTACGACGCGGTCTTCGTCCACAACATCACCGACGTCAACGACAAGATCTACGACGCCGCCCCGGGCGCGAGCGCGGAGCTCGCCGGGCGTGCGACGCAGTGGTATCTCGAGGACACGGGCGACCTCGGCCTCGGCATGCCCGACGTCCTGCCGAAGGCGACGGACGCGATCCCATCGATCGTGAGCTTCATCGAGAAGCTCGTCGCAACCGGGAATGCGTACGAGGCGGACGGCGACGTGTACTTCAGCGTCGCGACCGACCCGGGCTACGGACGGCTGTCGCGGCAGAAGGTGGAGAACATGGAGCCGGAGGAGGAGAGCCCGATCAAGCGCGCGCCCCAGGACTTCGCCCTCTGGAAGGCCACCAAGCCGGGCGAGGACACGGCGTGGGACTCGCCCTGGGGCGCGGGCCGTCCGGGCTGGCACATCGAGTGCTCGGCGATGGCCGAGGATGCGTTCGGCCCCGTCTTCGAGATCCACGGGGGTGGGCTGGACCTCGTCTTCCCGCACCACGAGAACGAGCTCGCCCAGTCGCTCGCCCTGGGCCACGACTTCGCACGGATCTGGATGCACAACGGGCTCCTGACGCTGGACGGGGAGAAGATGTCCAAGTCGCTCGGCAACGACATGACGATCCGTGGGGTCGTCGACACCTGGGGCCGCGAGGTCGCACTGATGCTTCTGCTCTCGGGCCAGTGGCGGAAGCCGCTGGACTTCAACGAGGGGACTCTCGAGCAGGCGGCCGCGCAGCTCGAGACCTTCCGCAACGTCTTCCGTTCTCCGAGCGAAGCGGTGGGGGACTGGACGGCGCTCGAGGCGGCGCTCGATGACGACTTCAACACGCCGGAGGCATTGGCGGTGATGCACGGCTGGCGCGACCACGAGTTGCTGCGGCGTGCTCTCGAGGTCTTCGGTCTTGCGTCGCTGGCAGACACCGAGGAGGCGCCGGCGGAGGTTGCCGAGCTCGCGGCGCGGCGGCGCGAGGCGCGCGACGCCAAGGACTTCGCGGGAGCGGACCGCCTGCGCGACGAGATTGCGGCCGCGGGCTGGGAGGTGCGCGACGTCGCCGAGCCTCCCGGCTACCGGCTCGTCCCTCGCTCGTGACGCGCGAGCTCGTCTACGGGCGCCGCCCCGTGCGCGAGACGCTGCGCGGCCCGCGCGAGGTGCTCGAGCTCTGGGCGAGCGAGCGGGCGGTGCGCAGCGAGGCCTGGCTACGCGACGTCGAGCGGCCTCGCGTGCAGACGAAGCTCGAGCGCGACCTCTCCGACGCGGCCGGCACGCGGGACCATCAGGGAGTCGTCGCGTGGTGCGAGCCGTTCCGCTACGCCGACGCGTTCGAGCTTGCCTCGGGCCCCGCGCCGCTCCTCGCCTGCCTCGACCAGGTCAGCGACCCACGGAACCTCGGCGCCGTGATCCGCAGTGCGGAGGGAGCCGGGGCGAGCGGCGTCGTCGTGCCCGCACACGGATCGGCGCGGGTCACCGCCGCCGTGTGCCGTTCCTCGGCCGGGGCCGTCGAGCATCTCCCGGTCGCCGTCGTGCCGAACCTCGCCCGCTACCTCGCGGAGATCAAGCGCGGCGATCTCTGGATCGCAGGCGCGGTGGGCGAGTCGGGAACGCCGATGTGGAAGGCCGACCTGTCCGGCGGTATCGCCTTCGTCTTCGGAGCCGAGGGCAAGGGCCTGCGCCCGCTCGTTCGGCGCACCTGCGACCTCGAGGTCTCGATCCCGCAGCTCGGCCTGGTCGAGTCGCTCAACGTCAGCGTCGCGGCGGCGCTCCTCCTCTACGAGGCGCGGAGACAGCGAGATGTCTGAGCCGACCCTCTACCTCTTCGACGGCTTCAACCTGCTGCACGCAGGTGGGTTCGGCTCGCCCGAGGAGCTCCGCGACCTGCTTGCGAGCTGGGTGGCGGCGCAGGGTGCGCGCGGCGTGCTCGTGTTCGACGGCCAGGGAGCGAGCGAGCGGCGCGGCCCGCTCGAGGTGCGCTGGGCGAAGGACGCGGACGCGCTGCTCGAGCGTCTCGCGGCCGAGCGTCGGGGCAAGGAGCAGGTCGCGATCGTCTCGTCCGACACGGCTGTGCGTGGCACGGCCGGCATCGAGGTGCGGAAGCTCGCGTCGCAGACCTTCCTCGCCGAGCTCGCGCGGCCGAGCCAGCCGCCGGCGACGCGCGGCGACCTTCGCGACCGCATCGATCCGGACACGCTCGCCCAGCTCGAACGGTTACGTCGCGGCGAAAGCTAGATCGCGCTAGCTTCTTGGGTCCAGGACAAGCTGGGTCCATAGCAATTGGACTTGTAAAACCTTGGTCCCCTTGCTATCTTCGCCTCGACCACAGGGTGAGACTTCACCCGCAGCGACGCCGGGAGGCGCCATGGCTGCTGCTCGTGCAGCGACAGCACGTTCGCCGCAGAAAGTCCAACGAGAGCTCGAAGATCTCCAGCTCGTGATCAAGGCCCGGAACGGCGACAGCGTCGCGATGGACGCGCTCATCCGCCGCTACACGGGCTTCGTCCGCCTCAAGGCGAGCTCGTACTTCCTCGCCGGCGGCGACAACGACGACCTGCTCCAGGAGGGGCTGATCGGCCTCTACAAGGCGGTGCGGGACTTCCGCGCCGACAAGGAGACGTCGTTCCGCAGCTTCGCCGAGCTCTGCGTCACGCGCCAGATCATCACCGCGATCAAGACCGCGACCCGGTTCAAGCACGCGCCACTCAACACGTACGTCTCGTTCAGCCACACACCGGCGGGACAGGACGGCGAGGGCGACTGCACGCTCGGCGACGCGCTGCCGGGCCCGGCGGTGCACGAGCCTCCGCTCGTCGTGATCTCGACCGAGGAGCTGCAGAGCCTCGTCTTCAGCCTCGGCACGGGCCTCTCGCCGCTCGAGGCGGACGCCCTGCGCCTCTATCTCGAGGGCTCGTCCTACGAAGACATGGCCGAGGAGCTCGGCTGCGACACGAAGACGATCGACAACGCGCTGCAGCGCGTCAAGCGCAAGATCCTCGCGCACCAGAAGGGCCGCGAAGTCGTTCTGTAGCGGTCGCTACGCTGGTCGGCGCGCCGGAGTAGCTCAGCTGGTAGAGCAACGCACTTGTAAGGCGGGGTCGTCGGTTCGAGTCCGACCTCCGGCTCTCTCTCAGACCCCGCCTGGCCGCCGCTCCGACGAGTTTCGGCGGCGCGACCTCCGCGTATGCGTCCTCGAGGATCCCGGCGATCTCGTCCCGGTCGAAGCCGCGATCGAGCCGAACGCCGATCCAGCCGCGGTGCCCGACGTACGGCGGGACGTAGAAACGCTCGGGATCGGCCTCCACGAGCGCCGCCTGCATCCCGGCAGGCGCTGCGCAGATGAGCGCGAAGCGGCCGTCGCCGTGGTGACTGTCCCAGACGGTCGCGAAGGAGCGCTTGTCGCGGATGAAGAAGGTCGGCGCGCCGTGCGACGGCCGCTCGCTCGTCTCCGGGAGGCCGAGGCAGATTGCGCGGACGGCTTCGAGGATCCGCTTCTTCGTCACGACCTGGATCTTGAACTGCGGCCGGTTGTCGCGAGCAGCGCGGCCAGCACGCGCGGCAGCTCGTCCGCGAGCCGCGCCTTGCGCACGTAGTCGTCGGCGCCGGCCTGCCGGATCTCGAGCACGCGCTCCTCGTAGTCGTGACCGCTCACGGCCACGATCGGGAGATCGGGTGCGGCCTCGCGGAGGCGCCTCGTCGCCTCGACGCCGTCGAGGACCGGCATCTCGATGTCCACGACGACGGCATCGGGCGCAACCTCTTCCGCCAGCGCGACGGCTTCCCGGCCGTTCCGCGCGCGTCCGGCCACGACGAAGCGGTCGTCCTGCTCGAGCAGGAGCGAGATGGCCTCGAGGAACGACTCGTCGTCCTCGGCAACGAGAATTCGGAGCGGAGGGGTCACCCAGAGGAATCGGTACCCGCCCCGGCGTCGCGCTACTCCCCGCGCTAGCCCAGTGCCTGCTCGAGGTCGGCCCAGAGCGTCTCGCGATCCTCGAGCCCCGCGCTGAGGCGGAGCAGCCCGGGCGGGACGCGGTCGCCCTCCCAGCGGCTGCGGCTCTCGATCAGGCTCGTCACGCCGCCGAGCGAGCTCGCGTTGACGATCACGCGCGTCGACGTTTCGACCCTCCGCGCCGTCTCGGCATCCGCGACGTCGAAGGAGAGGAGTCCCCCGAGGCCGGGGTAGCGGACAGTCTCGACCGCCGGATGCGCGCGCAGCCGCTCGGCGAGGAAGCCGGCGGTCTCGGTCTGCCGCCGCACGCGGAGCTCGAGCGTCTTCAGCCCGCGCAGCATGAGCCAGGCAGGATCCGGCGCGGCGACGATGCCCGTGCGGCCGCGGAACGTCCGCAACTCCTCGGCCGCGGCGTCGTCGCGGCAGACGACCGCGCCGAGCAGCGCGTCGTCGTGGCCGGCGAGGTACTTCGTCGCGCTGTGCAGGACGAAGTCGGCGCCGTGCTCGAGCGGGCGCAGGTGGACAGGAGTCGCGACGGTCGCGTCCACGACCACCGGGGCCGGGTGGGCCGCAGCCGCCTCGAGATTCGGCATCGTGAGGTACGGGTTGGTGGGCGCCTCCAGCCAGACGAGCTGGACACTCTCCGGCGGCGCACCGGTCTGGTCGAACTCAACGACGCGGAGCCCCCACGAGGAGAGCGCGGCGAAGGTGACGCCGGTGCCGTAGTAGCCGCCGCGTGCGAGCGCGATCGTGTCTCCTGGCTCGAGCAGCGATAGGACGAGCGCCGTCGTCGCTCCGGCCCCGGAGGGGAAGAGGAGCGCGGTTCCGCCGTCCAGCTCGCCCAGCGCGGCCTCGGCTGCCGCGACTGTCGGACTGCCGAAGCGCTGGTAGTAGAAGTCCCCGAGCTCGCCCTCGCTCGTCGTAAGGCCAGATCGTCGACCGATCGAGGGGCTCCACGCGCGGAACCTACACCGGCTCGGGCTCGAGCTCTTCGAGCCGGCCCATGTGAGCGAGCTCGGGGAACAAGCTCCCCCAGGAGGCCGCGACGCCGATCATCACGGCGCCGCCCGCGACGACGGCCGCCACGGTTCCGATCAGTGAGGCCACCGCGCCCGACTCGAAGGCGCCGAGCTCGTTCGAGGCGCTGATGAACACCCACTCGACTGCGCTGACACGGCCCTGCAGCTCAGGCGGCGTCACGAGGAGAACCGTCGTGGAGCGGATGTTCATGCTGATCATGTCGGCGAAGCCCGCGACCGCGAGCGCAGCGAGCGAGAGCGGCAGCGACTTCGACAGCCCGAAGATGATCATCATCACCCCGAAGGTGGCGACTACGACGAGCAGCGTCGGGCCGGCGCGGTAGCGGAGTGGGCGTCGCGCGAGGGTGATCCCCGCAAGGAGCGCTCCGACCGCGGGTGCGGCTCGCAGCAGGCCGACGCCGATGGGGCCGACGTGGAGAATTGTGAGCGCGAAGACCGGCGCGAGCGCGATCGAGTCGCCGAAGAGCACGGCGACGAGGTCGAGCGAGATCGCGCCGAGGAGCATGCGCGTGTGGACGATGAACCCGATCCCGGCCGAGAGGTTCTTCCACGTCAGCTCCATGGCCGGTGCAGTCGCTCGCACCGACTCCACGCCGAGGATGGCGACGAGGGCGAGCACGAACAGTGCCCCCGCGGTGAGGTAGACGGCGACCGGCTCGAATTTGAAGATCACTGCGCCGATCGCCGGGCCTACGACGATTCCGAGCTGGTTCGCCACGCTGCGGAGAGCGATCGCTCCCGGCAGGAGCTCGGTGGGCACGATCTCCGGCGTCAGGGCGCGGCCGGCCGGGTTGGTGAGCGCCGAGGCGGTGCCGGCGATGGCGCCGACGGTGAGGAAGGGCCAGAGCTGGTCGGCGCCGGAGAGCGTGATCAGCACGAGGATCGTCGCGATCACGATCTGGAAGACGAGGCCGACGGCGACGACCGTGCGGCGAGAGAAACGGTCGGCGATCTGCCCCGCGGGCAGGGCGAGAACCAGGAGCGGCAGGAACTCCGCGAGCCCGACGAGGCCGAGGTCGAGCGGATCCTCGTGGATCAAGTAGACCTGCACGCCGATCGCGACGACGAGCATCTGGAGCGCGAACCCGCTCGCGAGCGACGACGTCCAGAGGAACGCGAACGACCGCACGCGCAGAGCCGGAGGTAGGCGATGACTCACGAGCCCGAACGTTAGGCTCCGCGACGGTGGCTGAGAGGCACGAGACGACGGCGGGCAAGCTCGAGTGGCTGGAGGAGCTGCGGGGAGAGGCGCTCCACGCCGGCAGCGAGAAGGCCGTCGCGCGCCGCCGCGAGGAGGGGAGGCTCCTCGCCCGCGAGCGCGCGGTGAAGCTCTGCGACCCGGGCTCGTTCGTCGAGCTCGACCGCTACGTCCGCCACCGCGAGTCGAACTTCGGGATGATGGATCGCCGCCCGTACGGCGACGCCGTCGTCACCGGCTACGGCACGATCTTCGGCCGGCGCGTCTTCGTCTTCTCCCAGGACTTCACCGTCTTCGGCGGCTCGCTGAGCGAGGTCTTCGCGGAGAAGATCTGCAAGGTGATGGACCTGGCCGTCAAGTACGGCTGCCCGGTGATCGGGATCAACGACTCCGGCGGCGCGCGCATCCAGGAGGGAGTCGTCTCGCTCGCCGGCTACGCCGAGATCTTCTGGCGCAACGTGCAGGCGTCGGGGGTGATCCCGCAGATCTCGCTCGTGATGGGCCCGTGCGCGGGCGGCGCCGTCTACTCGCCCGCGATGACCGACTTCATCTTCATGGTCGAGGGCTCGTCGTACATGTTCATCACCGGCCCCGACGTCGTGAAGACGGTGACCGGGGAGGAGGTGACGTTCGAGGAGCTCGGCGGCGCTGCGACCCACGCGTCGAAGTCAGGGGTCGCGCAGTTCACCGCGGCCGACGAGGAGACCTGCCTCGAGGATGCGCGCTACCTCCTCTCGTTCCTACCGCAGAACAACGCGGAGCGGCCCGCGTGGAGCGCGCCGACCGATCCGGCCGACCGCGAGGACGCAGAGCTCGACACCCTCGTCCCCGATGAGCCGAACAAGCCCTACGACATGCACGAGGTGATCCGGCGTGTCGTCGACGACGGCGAGTTCCTCGAGGTGAGCGAGCGCTGGGCGGAGAACATCGTCACGGGGTTCGCGCGGCTCGGCGGCCACCCGGTCGGCGTCGTCGGCAACCAGCCGCGCTCGCTCGCGGGCGTCCTCGACATCGACGCCTCGAACAAGGCGGCGCGCTTCGTCCGGACGTGCGACGCCTTCAACGTCCCGCTCGTGACGTTCGTCGACGTCCCGGGCTTCCTGCCGGGGACGGCGCAGGAGTGGGGCGGGATCATCCGCCACGGCGCGAAGCTCCTCTACGCCTACTGCGAGGCGACGGTGCCGAAGCTGACGGTGATCACGCGCAAGGCGTACGGCGGCGCGTACGACGTCATGAGCTCGAAGCACATCCGCGCCGACTTCAACTTCGCCTGGCCGACGGCGGAGGTCGCGGTGATGGGGCCGGAGGGCGCGGTCAACATCATCTACCGCGACCGGCCGGAGGACGAGCGCGCCGGACCTGATCGCCGACTACAAGGAGAAGTTCGCGAACCCGTACAGCGCCGCCGAGCGCGGCTACGTGGACGATGTGATCGAGCCGCGGCGCACGCGTCCCGTCCTGATCGACGCGCTCGAGACGTCGCTGACGAAGGCGGAGCCGCGGCCCCGCCGCAAGCACGGGAACATCCCGCTCTAGCGGGGGACCAGCACGATGGCTGACGTCGATGAAACGCCGAGCTGCCGAGACCGGAGCAGAACGCCGGTGTCACGTCCCCGGAGTTCGCGGTCACGACCAGGCCGTGCCCGAAACGCAGCAGGAATGTCGGCCGGACGGCCGTCTTCGGCCCAGGCCTGCCACAGCTCCACCACTGAAAGAGACACATCTGCCGTCGTACCCGGAGCGAGGACGTGAGCCCGCGGCCAGGACGGAGCCGCTCCCATCCTCCGCTCCTTCGTCGGTACAGGCTTACCGCGCCAGCTGATAGTCACGAGTGGTCGGCGGGCGAGAAGTGAGCACGCGGCATTGCTCGTGTTCCGAATCGTCACACCGCCGAGCATCGTCTGCGTTGCACCCTGAAATCCAGCCGAGCCGGAGAGCTGCGACGAGCGGCAGAGCGGCGGACGCCGCCCGGACCGATCGGCGCAGCTATCGCGTGCGCCGGACTCGCGCCACCGATCGTCATGGCATAGACGCCTAGGCCGACCGCCGCCGCGATCGCGACTCCCGGCCGCGCCGAGTAGCCTTCTCCGCACTTGGCGCTGCGCGAGCCTCCTTCATCAGAGCCTCGAGCTCGTCGTGGGACGGAGGCCTTGGTGGCGCGATCATCTAGTGATAGTGTGAGCAGCACAATGCTCGATGTCAAGATCGACAGGCAGGAACCGACCGAGCTCTTCGAGCAGGTGGCGGCGGAGATCCGGCGCGCGATCGCCGACGGCGAGGCGAAGCCGGGCGAGCGGCTGCCGCCGGCCCGCGACCTCGCCGCCGTCCTCGGCGTGAACACGAACACCGTGCTGCGCTCGCTCCGCCTTCTGCGCGACGAGGGGATGCTCGAGTTCCGGCGCGGCCGCGGCGTCACCGTCGCCGGCACGCCGGAGAAGGGCGCCGTGATCGCGCGGGCCCGCGAGCTCGTCCGCTTCGCGCGGCAGCAGGGCTATCGGCGCGACGAGCTGATCCAGCTCATCGAAGAGATCGCGTAGCCGCCTACTGCAGGTGCGGCTCCCAGGCCGCCTCGACGACGTAGCCGTCAGGGTCGAGGCACTTCACGCTGACGTACTCCGGCTCCTCCCACTCCTCGACGATCGTGACTCCGTCGGCCTTGAGCCGGCTGTGAAGGGTCCGAACGGCCTCGGGGCTCGACAGATGAATCCCGAAGTGGAGGAACGACGGGAAGGCGATCGGCTCTTCGGTCGGGCCGAGGGCGAGCGAGAAGCCGTCGGCGTTGTAGAGCATCACGACGCCGCCGTCGTACTCCCGCGGCGGCTCGGCGTCGAAGCCGAAGTACGTCTCGTAGAAGCGGCGGGACCGTTCCTGATCGGAGACGGCAAGAGCCAGGTGCTTCATCTCGCGGAGCCTACGACGCCAGGGCGGCGTCGGGCTCGCGTGCGGTGCCCAACTCCTCGGCGAGCGCCTTCACCACCGCCGGATCGAACTGGGTGCCGGCGCACCGCTCGAGCTCCGCGAGCGCGTCTCGCGGCGATACCGCCTGCCGGTAGGCGCGGTCGGACGTCATCGCGTCGTAGGCGTCGGCGACGAAGATGATCCGCGCGCCGAGCGGGATCTGATCGCCGGCGAGACGGTTCGGATAGCCGGCGCCGTCCCACCGCTCGTGGTGGTGCAGGACCCACTCCGCAACCGGCTGGACGCCGAGGCTCTCGAGCATCCGGAAGCCGATCTGCGGATGCCGCTCGAGCATGAGCCGCTCCGCCTCGTTCAGGGCGTCCGCCTTGCGGAGGACCTCCTCCGGGATCGCGAGCTTGCCGAGGTCGTGGAGATTCCCGGCGAGCCGGGTCAGGTCGACCGCCGGCTCGTCCGCGCCGAGGCGGCGCGCGATTCGCGCCGAGTACTCGCCGACGCGCTGCGAATGGCTCCCCGTGTAGGCGTCGCGCTCGTCGACCGCCTTCGCCAGGCTCTCAGCCGCCCGGTATTGAGCGGCGCGGTCCGGCGTGTCCGCGATCTGCTCGAGATTGGCCCGGAGGATCGACTCCGCCGCGTAGGCGCGGACGCGGTTCTTGCCGTCCTTCTTCGCCCAGTACAGCGCGCTGTCCGCGAGCCGGATCAGCTCGTCCCGCCCGGAGCCCTGCATCGGGTACGTCGCGACGCCGGCGCTCACGGTCACGGGGCCCACGCCCTCCACGTCGAGCGCCGCGACGCGTTCCACGATCGAGCGCGCCACGGCCGTCGCCTGCCGCTCGTCCTGCCGGGGCAGGAGCACCGCGAACTCGTCTCCACCGAGCCGGAACGCCTCGCCGCCCTGCCGCAGGCGCGAGGCGACCTGGCCGAGCACGAGGTCGCCGACCGGGTGTCCGAAGCGGTCGTTGACGCTCTTCAGGTCGTCGAAGTCGACGAGGCAGAGCGCGAGCGACGAGCCCTCGTGCTCCGCGTCCACGAGCTCGCGCTGGAGCCGCTCGTGGAAGCTGCGATGGTTGCCGAGACCCGTGAGCGGGTCGGTCAGCGCGAGTCGCATCGCCTGCATGGCCTTGTGGGTCGAGCGCTGGTAGAGAGCGATCGCCAGCAGCGGGCCGACGAGCGCGATCGAGAGCACCGGCTGGCGCTGCCAGAGGACGATCAGCGTCAGCGCAGCCGAGGCCATGAACGCGAACGGCGCAGTCGTCTGCGTCGATGTTCTCGCGTCGCGATCGTGAAGAAGGAGCGGCCGGAGGTGGCCGAGAGAACGGCGCTGATCAGGATCAGGTTGACGACCCAGTAGTAGAGGAACCCGCACAGCAGCGACCCGCGCGACGAGGATCGGCGACCGAGTCCCCGTGGACGTGCTCGACCGCGAGCCCGGCCACGAGCGCCGAGAGCGCGAACATCGCGCCGTTGTAGGCGACGCGCAGCGGAGGGCGGCGCTGGAGGACGTGCGTGACCATCGGCCCTCCGGCGGCGACGATCACGCCCGCGGGCCAGCCGAGCAGGATGATCGCGGAGACGGAGAAGACGAACCCGAGCGTGACGCCGCCGGCGCTGACTCCCTCCACGGGCACCGGGAACCGCTCGGCCACGGCCATGCTCGCCAAGAGACCGAGGAGCTCGGCCACCTCGGACGCCGAAGGCGACGATGCCGACGTAGCGATAGAGGCGAACGCGAGCGCCGCGGCGCCCGCGACGATCACGGGCACGACGATCGCCAGCACCTTGGCGAGGAACCGCAGCCGGAGCCTTCACCGTCAGTGCCGGCGAGAGCCGGCTGCTCTTCACCCGCCACCGATTCCTCCCCTACGAGGTTCGCCGGCGCTTACCAGCCGAAGTTGTGCATCAGCCCGCCGAGATTCCCGAGGGCCGCGGCGATCATGCCGGCGACGGCCAGGAGAATCACGAGGCGAAACTTCCACTCGAGCATTGTGCCTCCAGGGGAGTACGTCGTAAGGACGCCAGACGGGGAGATTGTGGGTGCCGCGGCTCCGAGCGGGAATCACCCGAAGGAGGTAGCGGCGTCACTCGAAAGGGGTAACTGCGCCGAATCGGGCTCGTTCTAGGGCTCGAGCCCGGCCTCGCGCAGCGGCCGCCGGCCCCAGGCGAACTTCTGCTTGTACCAGCCGGTGAGCTGGGCGAGCGCGACGCCCCTGTCGGAGGACTGGATGAACCAGCCGTTGCCGACGTAGATCGCCGTGTGGAAGATCTGCGACCCCTTCGAGTCGGGCCGTGCGAGCCGAAGAAGATCACGTCCGCGGGCTGCAGCTTCTTGAAGGCGATCCGCTTCGAGCGCGGGACCTCGACGCTCATCGTGTACGTCGTCCGGCCCTGGAGCGTCGAGGCGAGGCGTGCCCTCGTCCGGATAGCTCTGGAGCTTGTAGACGCGCCAGACGAAGCCCGAGCAGTCGTAGCCGCCGCGCGCGGTGACGCCGAAGTCGGTCTCCGTGCCGTCGCTCGTCCCGCCCCAGACGTACGGCATCCCGATCTTCGAGAACGCGACGTCGAGGATCTGGCGCTGCCAGTCGTTGACCTGCGGGAGGGTGAACGCGTCGGCGAGGCTCTTCACCTGGGCGATCTGCCAGCTGTCGGCGAGCAGGCCGAAGCCGAGGATCTGCGCCGCCGAGTACGCGGCTTCGGCGCGGGTCGCCGGATCCTGCGGCCGCAGCTCGAGGAAGTCCTGCGCCGCGGGATGGTTGAGGCGGAGGCCGAGCAGGCGGGCGACGACCTCGGTGCCGAAGCGGCCCGGGACGGCGAGGCCGTCGGCGCGCGCGCCCTGCGCGAACTCGCTTCGCCGCCTTCCCGAGGCCGATCGCCTGCACGAGGCTGCGGTCGAGCTGCGCCATCGTCTCGGGAGCGCTCGACGAGCCGCCCGAGGTGGTGGTCGTCGTGCCGGTGGTCGTCGTGGTGCCGGTCGTGCCGGTCGTCGTCGTGTCGGTCGTGGTCCCGGAGCCCGATCCGGTCGGCGGGGACGGACGACGTTCCGAGCTGCTCCTTCAGGCCGGCGGCGAGACTCGGTCGAGCGTCTTCTGCGTGAGGGCCGCATTGGGCCGGAACTTCTTCACGCTCTTCGCGCCCATCAGCTTGTGCGCCACGACGGTGGCGATCTGCGGAGCCGCCCAGTTCGGGGAGCTCCGGCGACCCGGCCGCCGCAGCGGTGGAGACGGCAGCGACCGCGCAGGCGGCCGCAAGCGTGGCGAGGCGCTGACCCACGTTCCGGTCATCGACCGGGATGCCGCGGGACATTACCCTCTTTCGGTGGTGCCGGTTCAGATCACGCCGGAGCCCGACGAGGCCGAGCGCAAGGCGATCCTCGCGGCGCTCGCCGCCGAGGAGGCCGAGCAGCCCGAGCGCCTCCGAGTGGGCGGCGGCGCTCCTGCCGGCGCGCGAGGACGAGCCGGAGCCGTAACCGCGCGGCGCCGCGCGCCGTTCCGTCCACATGTGGGAGGAGTGCATCCGCTGTAACGAGGCTCCCGCCGTCGACGATCAGGGCTACTGCGGCCACTGCCACTGGGCCGTCCGGGCCGAGGTCGAGGAGGGGTTCTACGCCCTTCGCGAGTACCTCCGCGCGTGGGCCCGCTTCGACGAGTGGTGTGAGACGCCGCGGCATCGCGGCCTGACGGCCGCGTAGCGCTATTCGAGTCTGAGCGCGGCTGAAGAGCCGCGGAGCGCTGCGGGCGTAGTCGAGGCCCGAGACCCACGTGAGAACGACCGCGACGAGCAGCGCCCACCAGGCGGCGCGGTCGCGTCCAGGCGCCCGCCGCGGCGAAGCCCGCCGACGGCTGCGGCGACGGCCTGAGCCCACGTCTTCAGCTTCCCGAGGTCGCGCGCCGCGAGCACGACGCCGCGCTCGATGGCCGCCTGGCGCAGGCCGGTGACCAGCACCTCGCGCACGACGATCGCCGCGACCATCCAGGCCGGAGCGACTCCCTGCTCGACGAGCATCACGAGCGCGCGCGAGCACGAGGACCTTGTCGGCGATCGGGTCGAGGAGCGAGCCGACGGAGGAGTGCGGCCGTGCCGGCGCGCGAGCCTGCCCGTCGAACCAGTCGGTCGTCATCGCGACGCAGAAGACCGCGGTCGCCCAGTAGTCGTGGTTGGGGAAGCTCCAGGCGTAGAGCACGACCACGAGCGGGACCGACGCGGCGCGCGCGACGGTGAGCTGATCGGCCGCCGTGAGGTCCACGGCGTGGAGAATACGGCCCGCTCATGTTCGACAAGGTTCTGGTCGCCAACCGAGGGGAGATCGCGATCCGCGTCTTCCGGACGCTGCGCGAGCTCGGCATCGGCGCGGTCGGCGTCTACTCGGAGGGCGACCGCGCCGCGCTGCACGTCGCCTACGCGGACGAGGCGTTCCTGCTCGGGCCGACGCCGGCGGCCGAGAGCTACCTCGCGGTCGACCGCATCCTCGACGCGGCGCAGCGCGCCGGGGCGCAGGCCGTCCATCCCGGCTACGGCTTCCTCGCCGAGAACGCGGCGTTCGCGCGGGCCGTGGAGGACGCCGGGCTCGTCTGGATCGGCCCGCCGCCCGCCGCGATCGAGCTGATGGGGATCGAAGACGGCGCGCCCGCACCGCGATGCAGGAGGCGGGAGTCCCGATCATCCCCGGCACGACCGATCCCGTCGGCTCGGTCGACGAGCTGCTCGCGCTCGGCGACGAGATCGGCTACCCGCTCCTGATCAAGGCGGCGGCGGGCGGCGGCGGCAAGGGCATGGAGGAAGTGCACGACCCGGCGCAGGCGGAGCAGGCGTTCGAGCGCGCGCGGCGGCAGGGGCAGTCGTACTTCGCGAACCCGGACGTCTACGTCGAGAAGCTGATCGTCGACCCGCGGCACGTCGAGGTGCAGGTGCTCGCCGACTCGCACGGCAACGTCGTCCATCTCGGCGAGCGCGACTGCACGATCCAGCGGCGCCACCAGAAGCTGATCGAGGAGACGCCGTCGCCGGCGGTCGACGAGGAGCTGCGGCAGCGGATCGGCGCGATCGGCGTCGAGGCGGCCCGCGCGTGCGGCTACCGCTCCGCCGGGACGATCGAGGGCCTGCTCACGCGCGACGGCGACTACTTCTTCATGGAGATGAACACGCGCATCCAGGTCGAGCACACGGTCACCGAGATGGTCACCGGGCTCGATCTCGTGCGCGAGCAGATCCTCGTCGCGCTCGGCGAGCCGCTGTCGGTGCGGCAGGAGGACGTCGAGCTGCGCGGCCACGCGATCGAGTGCCGGATCAACGCGGAGGACGCGGCGCGCGGCTTCCTGCCCGCGCCCGGCCGCCGTGACCGCGCTACCGCGAGCCGGCGGGGCCGGGCGTGCGCGTCGACTCCGGCGTCGCGGCCGGCTACGAGGTCTCCGGCTCCTACGACCCGATGGTGGCGAAGCTCATCGTGCACGGCGTCGACCGCGAGCACGCACGGCGGCGGATGCTGCGCGCGCTCGACGAGTTCTGGATCGAGGGGCCGACGACGCTGATCGGCTTCCACAAGGCGCTGCTCTCGCATCCCTGCTTCGTCGCCGGGGAGACGTGCCACGGCGTCGTCGAGTCCGAGGAGCTCGCGGCCCGCGCGGCCGAGCTGGACGGGCAGCGGCGGTCGCGCTTCCAAGTAACAGTCTGTTACAAGGAACGACAGGTCCGGTCCGGACGACGGAACGGGTCCGCACGGTCGAGGTGGACGGGCGGAGGTTCGAGGTGCGCCTGTCGGAGCCCGAGCCGGAGTGGCGCGCGCTCGCGCGGCGGCGACGGGAGCGATCACAGCGCGGCGGCGCCGGCGCGGGTGGCAGCGACGCGGTCGTCTCGCCGATGCAGGGCACGGTCCTCTCGGTCCCGGTCGCCGACGGCGACGAGGTCGAGGCCGGTCGGGTGATCTGCGTCGTCGAGGCGATGAAGATGGAGAACGAGGTGCACGCGCACCGCGCCGGCACCGTCCGGAGCCTCTCCGTCGAGGCCGGCCAGCCCGTCACGACCGGCCAGGTCATCTGCACGATCGAGGCCGACTAGCAATCCGCGGCGCGCCGACAGCGCGTAGAACCCGGCGACCCAGTAGGAGGAGAGAGATGCTGAAAAGAACCGTTCTAGCCGCCGCGATGGGGATCGCCCTCGCCGCCGCCGGCGTCGCCGCGGCGGCGGCCGTCACCCATCAGAGCCCTCGCTCGCTCGCCGCGAGCAGCGCGACCGCCGGGCGTGTCACGCTCCACAAGACGAAGCTCGGCAAGGTGCTCGCAACGAGCTCGGGCAGGACGCTCTATCTCTTCTTGAAGGACAAGAACGGACGGAGCGCCTGTTACGGCCAGTGCGCCAGCAACTGGCCACCGCTGATGAAGAAGGGCACGTTGCGCGCCGGCACGGGCGTCAAGGCGAAGCTTCTCGGCACCACGAAGCGGAAGAACGGCAAGCTCCAGGTGACCTACAGCCACCACCCGCTGTACCTGTACGCGGGCGACAGCGGAGCGGGGCAGGTCTCGGGCCAGGGCCTGAACTTCTTCGGCGGCAAGTGGTACGTCCTCTCGGCCGCCGGCAAGGCGATCAAGGCGGCGCCCCCGGCGGGTGGAGGGACCGGTACGACGACGTACACCGTCCCCACCTACCCCTAGAACTGCGCGGTCCACCGGCGTCGCGTCGTTAGTGTCCGGCGCCGGTGGACCTCTACGAGTACCAGGGCAAGGATCTCTTCCGGCGCGTCGGGATCCCTGTCTCCGACGGACGGCTCGCCACCACGCCGGAGGAGGCGCGCGAGGCGGCCGAGCAGCTCGGCGGCCCCGTCGTCGTCAAGGCTCAGGTGCTGACCGGCGGCCGCGGCAAGGCCGGCGGCGTCAAGCTCGCCGACGATCCCGCGGACGCCGAGGCGAAGGCGCGCGACATCCTCGGCCTCGACATCAACGGCCACGTCGTCCGCACGCTCTGGATCGAGCAGGCGTCGGACATCGAGCGCGAGTACTACCTCTCCGTCACCTTCGACCGCGGCGCGAAGCAGCCGCTCTTCATGTTCACGACGCAGGGCGGCGTCGAGATCGAGCAGGTCGCGGAGGAGAACCCGGACGCGCTCGTCCGGCTCCACGTCGACCCGCTCGAGGGCTTTCAGCCGTGGGTCGCGCGGCGGCTCGTCTACGGCGGCGGCGTCGAGGATCCCTCCGAGCAGAAGCAGATCGCGGCGATCGTCGAGAAGCTCTATCGCGCGTTCGTCGAGTTCGACGCGATGCTCTGCGAGATCAACCCGCTCATCGTGACGCCCGAGGGCGAGGTGAAGGCGCTCGACTCGAAGTTCACGGTCGACGACAGCGGCCTCTTCCGCCACCCGGACGTCGCGGAGTGGCGCGACCCGACGGCCGCCGACCCCATCGAGACGTTCGCGCGGGAGAAGGGCGTCACGTACGTGAAGCTCGACGGGAACGTCGGCGTGCTCGCGAACGGCGCCGGGCTCGGCATGTCCACCGTGGACGTCGTCGCGCACGCGGGCGGGCGTCCGGCGAACTTCTGCGACCTCGGCGGCGGCGGCAGCGCCGAAGGCGTCGTCGACGCGCTCGAGGTGATCACGCGCGACGAGCAGGTCCGCTCGATCTTCTTCAACATCTTCGGCGGGATCACCCGCTGCGACGAGGTGGCGCGCGGGATCCTCGCGGCGCTCGAGCGCCTCGACATGTCGAGCTACCCGATCGTGGTACGGCTCGACGGCACCAACGCGGAGGAAGGCCGGCAGATCCTCGCCGAGGCCGGCCGCGAGAACATCCATCCCGAGGCGACGATGCTGGACGGCGCGCGGCGGGCCGTGGAGCTGGCGGCATGACGGACGTCTGGAACGAGCGGGCGCAGGCGTACCGCGAGAGCGCCACGCACGCCTCCGGCGACGACCTCGACCTCGTCGTGGCCTGGTGCGAGCCGGGTCCCGGCGTGAACGTGCTCGACGTGGCCACCGGCGGCGGCCATGTCGCGCGGCGCCTGCGGGAGGCGGGAGCGAAGGTCGTCACCGTCGACGCGGCGCCCGGCATGGAGCCCGACGTGATCGCGCCGGCCGACCACCTCCCGTTCGCCGACGGGAGCTTCGACGCGGTGGCCTGCCGCATCGCCGCCCACCACTTCCCGGACGCGCTCGCCGCGGTGAAGGAGATGGCGCGCGTCGCGCGCGACCGCGTGGTGATCTGCGACAACACGTTCACGAGCGAGTCCGCCGAGGAGGCCGACCGGCTGCGCGATCCGAGCCATGTCCGCAACTACGGCGTGCCCGAGTGGCACACGTTCTTCGAGCTTGCCGGCCTCGAGGTCGCCGAGGAGGCGGTCATGGTGCGCGACACCGACTTCGAGGGCTGGCTCGCCCGTACCGAGACACCGGAAGACGTCCGGCCGCGCGTGCGCGAGTTGCTCGACAGCCGCGTTCGGGACGGTCGGCTCGAGCTGCCGACCGTGGTCCTCAAGGGAGTCAAGAGCTAGTGGCGATCATCGTCGACAACGACACGCGCCTGGTCGTCGCCGGCCTGACCGGCTCGGAGGGCCGCTTCCACGGCCTGCGCAACCGGGCCTACGGCACGAACCTCGTCGCCGGCGTCACGCCCGGCAAGGGCGGACAGGACGTCGAGGGCGTCCCCGTCTTCGACACGGTCGCCGAGGCCGTAGACGAGGCCGGCGCGAACACGTCGCTCATCTTCGTCCCGGCCCGCTTCGCGGTCGACGCGATCTACGAAGCCGTGGACGCGGGCATCCACACCGTGATCTGCATCACCGAGCACATCCCCGCGCACGACATGCTGCGCGCGTACACGTACTTCCGCGGCCAGGGCACGACCATGATCGGGCCGAACTGTCCCGGCGTCCTCTCGCCGGGCAAGGCGAACGCGGGGATCATCCCGGCCGAGATCTTCAGCGAGGGAAGCGTCGGCCTCGTCTCGCGCTCGGGGACGCTCACGTACCAGATCGGCCACGAGCTGACCCAGCTCGGCCTCGGCAACTCGACGATCGTCGGCATCGGCGGCGACCCCGTCGTCGGCTCGTCGTTCGTCGACGTGATCGCGAAGTTCGAGGCCGACGAGCAGACGGAGCTGATCGTCCTCGTGGGCGAGATCGGCGGCGACGAGGAGGAGAAGGCCGCCGCCTACGTCGCCGAGCACGTGACCAAGCCGGTGCTCGCGTACATCGCAGGCTTCTCGGCCCCGCCGGGCAAGACGATGGGCCACGCGGGCGCGATCATCTCCGGCTCCTCGGGCACGGCGCAAGGCAAGAAGGAGGCACTCGAGGCCCGCGGGATCGCGGTCGGCACGACGCCGACCGAGGTCGCGCAGATGGTGGCCGAGCGGATGAAGTAGTGCTCGGCACGACCGGAGGCGCGGTTACGCTCCGAGCAGTGATCTCGTTCGCCCGCGGAGTCCCCGCTCCCGAGTGTCTTGCCGTCGAGGAGCTCGCCGAATGCGCGCGTGCTGCGCTCGAGCGCGACGGCCGGACGATCCTCAGCTACGGCCCTGGCGGCGGCTACGGCCCGCTGCGCGAGTGGCTCGCCGAGCGGCACGGTGTCGAGCCCTCGCGCGTCGTGATCACGAGCGGCTCGCTCCAGGGCTTCGTCTTCCTCGCCCAGCAGCTCGTCCGACCCGGCACGCGAGTGCTCGTCGAGGCGCCGACGTACGACCGGCCGCTCAAGATCCTCACCCGCCTCGGCGCCGAGATCGTCGGCGTCCCGATGGACGAGGACGGGCTCATCCCCGACGAGCTGCCGGAGGGCGACTTCGCGTTCCTCTACACGATCCCGACCTTCCAGAACCCGAGCGGGCGCACGCTCTCCGTCGAGCGCCGCCGCCGCCTCGCGGAGCTCGCGGCCGAGCGGAACCTGCTCGTGCTCGAGGACGACCCGTACGGGCTCGTCCGCTACGACGGCGAGCCGCTGCCGAGCGTGTTCGAGCTGGCGGGCGGGGAGCAGATCGCGTACTGCTCGTCCTTCTCGAAGACGGTCGCCCCCGGCGTGCGCGTCGGCTGGTACGTCCTGCCGTCGCAGCTCGCGGCCGAGATCGAGGCGCTTGCCGTCTCGACCTACATCTCGCCGCCGTACCTCTCCCAGGCGACGGTGCTCGAGTTCCTGCTGCGGGACAGCTTCGGCCCGAACCTCGAGCGGGTGAACGGCCTTCTGCGCGAGCGGCGCGACGCGATGCTCGATGCACTCGCGCGCGAGCTGCCCGAGGACGCGAGCTGGACGCAGCCGGAAGGCGGCTACTTCGTCTGGGTCGAGCTCCCGTCGGGGCCTCCCACGAGCGAGCTGCTCGCGGAGGCGGAGGAGGCAGGAGTCACCTTCGTCAAGGGCAGCGACTTCTTCGCCGGCGGCCGGGGCGGCGAGCGCGCGCTGCGGCTCGCCTTCAGCTTCGTCTCGCCCGACGAGATCGCCGAGGGCGTCTCAGTGCTCGGGAGCCTGGTGCGAGCGGCGGCGCCGGCGGCGCTCTAGCTGCGCGAGCAGGATCCCGCCGACCAGGCCGACGCCGAGCGCGAGCAGGATCAGCCAGACGAGCGACACGCTGGCCGTTGCGAGCACGAAGTGGACGTTCACCTGCTTCCGGTTCTCGAGGATGAAGGCGATCGCGAAGGCGACGAGCAGCCCGAGGACGATCAGGCGCAAGTAGAGCCGCGGCTGCCAGCGGTCGCTGACCTCGCCGGTGTCGATCCGAGGGCGGCGCAAGCGGCGCACGCCGAAATCCTATGAGCTATGCCGCGGCGTGTACGGAAAGCGCGCGAGGCACCAGGCGCGGTTGCGGCGGCGGGGCCAGCTTTCCGACGGACTGGACCCGGAACGTCGGGCAGATCGTCTCGCCGGGAAGGGCGCAGAGGCCGGCACGGCGGAAATAGCAATCTGCACAGGTTGGAGTGGAACGTTTGCTCATCTGAGTATTTGCTCTAGGAACGCCCGGGCCGCTCTCGAGGTGCGATGATAGGGGCAGAGGACGCAGAAGCAAGCGTTGCCGCAGACGAAAACTGACGAATTTCCGCCAGTTTCGAGCGGCAGGAAAACGACGGTTTCGGCTACGCCCGCGGGAGCGTTGCCAGGGCGTGCAACGCCTGGTCGAGTGTACGGACCGGGATGATGCGAACCGGCCCGGCGTAGCGGCGCGCATCCCTCGCGTTCTGTCCCGCCGGCACGAGGAAGACGTCGACGCCGGCCTTCCGCGCGCCGTACGTCTTCTGCTTGATGCCTCCGATCGGGCCGACGGCACCGTTCAGCTCGATCTCGCCGGTCGCTGCCACGCGGTGACCGTGGAGGACGTTGCGGCCGAGCTTCTGCATGAGCTCGAGTGCGAAGGCGAGACCGGCTGAGGGCCCGCCGACGTCGCCGGTGTCGATCGCGACGCGGATCGGCAGCTTGATCGTCGCCGACTGGTCAGGCACGAACCCGACGAGCGCCCGTCCCCCGACGTCGACCGTTCGGACGGGCACCGTGAGGAGCTTGCCGTCGCGGCGGACGCGCAGCTTGACGACGGCGCCGGGCTGGACTTGGCCGAGCGCGTTGTGGAGGGCAGTTTCGGTGGGTGTCGGCGTGCCGTCGACGGCGACGACCACGTCCCTCTCCTGGAGATGGCAGGGAGCGTGCGTGCCGAGGATCACCTGCGTGACGAGGACCCCCGTCGGCTTGGCGACCACGTGGTAGTGGAGCTTCCGCAGGGCGACGACGGCCGCGACGCGATGGGAGAACGCCATGTCCTGCAGCGCGGCCGCCGTCGGCCTGCGCATCCGAGCTGCAAGGAGGAACGATCGCGCCGGCGGGCACGAGTGTCGCATGGGGGTGAAGCGACGGGAAGAGCGCCTCGAGCGTGCTCGCGCGGCGCTCGATGACGTCGACGAAGTAGAGGGCCCCGGACTTGCTCGGGCGTGCTCCCTGCACCTGCACGAGCGGCGCGACGGGGTGGCCGACGTCCGGCAGCAGGATGTACTGGCTCTTCGTTCCGGGAAAGGCACCGGAGGGAACGGTGTAGAGGACGAGGAGCGCGACCAGAGCCAGGAGGACGACCGCGCCGGCGGCGCGCCAGGGAGTGACGTGGCGCCTCAAAACAGGAACCGCTTCAGGCCGCCGTCGACGACGAGGGTCTGGCCGGTGACGTAGCGCGCGCGGTCGGAGGCGAGGAAGCAGACGACGTCTCCGAACTCCCTCGGCGTTCCCCAGCGCCGGAGGGCGATCTCCTCGAGCTGCGCGTCGGTTGGGCCGTCCGGGTAGAGCTCGTCGAGCCTCGCCGTCGCGATCCGGCCCGGCGCGACGCAGTTGACGGTGATGCCCTTCGGCCCGACCTCCCGGCTGAGGGTCTTCAGCCAACCCGTGAGCGCCGGGCGGAACGTGTTGGAGAGCGCAAGGTGCGTGGTGGGCTCCTGGGCCGCGAGCGACGTGATCGCCACGATCCGGCCGGCGGGGCTGCGCTCGAGGTGCTCGAGGCAGAGGCGGACCAGCGTCACCGCGGGACGCAGGAGGAGCCGATAGGCGGATTCGAGCGAGGCTTCGTCGGCATCGCGGGCGGTGCCGGGCGGAGGGCCGCCGCCGTTCCAGACGAGCACGTCGAGGCCGCCGAGCTGCTCGACCGCAGTTGTCACGGCCCGCTCGAGGTCGCCGTCGTCGTTCACGTCGCCCGCGACCGCCACGGCGCCGAGCCGTGCGGCGTGCTCGTCGAGCTGCTCGGCGCGCCGGGCAAAGAGGACGACGTTGGCTCCCTCCTCAGCCAGTGCCTCGGCGCTCGCGAGGCCGAGGCCGGACGAGGCGCCGCAGACGAGCGCGGCGCGCCCGCTCAGTCCGAGATCCACGACTCCGGCAGCTGTCCGGAGCTCGCCACGACCCGGGTGGTCATGCCGCCGCGGGCGGCGAACTCGCCCTCGACCTCGACGAAGCGCGGCGCGCCGTCGGCGACGAGCTGCTCGAGCACCTCGTTCACGACCTCCTCCTGGAAGATCTTCCGCTCGCGGAACGAAGTCAGGTAGTCGCGGAGCGACTTGAGCTCGTAGAGCTTGCCGTCGGGGACGTAGCGGATCGTGAGCTCGCCGAAGTCGGGCGCGTCGGTGAGCGGGCAGATCGAGGTGAACTCCGGCGCGCCGAGCTCGACGAGGTAGTCGCGCCCCTGGAACCGGTTCTCGATCGTCTCGAGCAAGGCAACTCAGGTCGAGAGCACGCCGACGACGTCGCGAACCGCCTCGGCGCTCTGCTCGAGCGCCTCGCGCTCGTCGTCGGAGAGGTCGAGCTCGACGATCTCCTCGATCCCGCCCGCGCCCAGCTTCACCGGCACGCCGATGTAGAGGCCGTCGATCCCGTACTCGCCCTCGAGCAGGGCGGTGCAGGGGAGGACGCGCTTCTGGTCGAGGAGGATCGCGTCGACCATCTCTGCGACGGCCGCGCCCGGGGCGTACCAGGCGGAGGTGCCGAGCAGCTGCACGATCTCGCCGCCGCCCTTGGCGGTGCGCTCGACCATCTGCTGGATCCGTTCCTCGGAGACGAGCTTGCGCAGCGGGACGCCGCCGACGGTCGCCGCCGAGACGACGGGCACCATCTGGTCGCCGTGGCCGCCGAGCACGAGCGCCTGCACGTCGCGGACGGACGCGCCGGTCTCCCAGGCGATGAACGTGCGGAAGCGTGCGGTGTCGAGGATCCCGGCCTGGCCGAAGACGCGCTCCTTCGGGAAGCCGGAGACGCTCTTCGAGACGTGGCACATCGCGTCGAGCGGGTTCGAGAGGATGACGATGATGCAGTCGGGGCTCTGGGCGACGATCTGCTCGGTCACCGAGCCGACGATCTTCTCGTTCGTCGTCACGAGGTCGTCGCGCGACATGCCCGGCGAGCGCGGCAGGCCGGCGGTGATCACGACGACGTCGGAGCCGGCGGTCTCCTCGTAGCTGTTCGTGCCGCTGATCTGCGGCTCGAAGCCGAGGATCGGGCCCATCTGGTTCAGGTCGAGCGCCTTGCCCTGCGGCAGCCCCTCCTTGATGTCCGTGAGGACGACGTCCGCGTAGTCGCGCGCCGCGAGGATGTGCGCGGCGGTCGCGCCCGTGGCGCCCGCGCCGACGATCGTGATCTTCCTTCTCATCATGCCGCTACCTCGGCCTCCAGTTTCTCGATGATCGCGTCCGCGACCTCGCTCGTTCCTACGGCCGTCGGGTCGTCGCGGCTCGGCTTCATGTCGTACGTGACGCTCTCGCCTTCTGCGATGACGCCGGCGATCGCCTGTTCGAGCCGGTCGGCCGCGTAGCGCTCGTCGAGGTGGCGGAGCATGAGGACGCCCGACAGCATCTGCGCGATCGGGTTGACCTTGTTCTGGCCCGCGTACTTCGGGGCCGAGCCGTGCGTCGGCTCGAAGACCGCGGCGCTGTCGCCGTAGTTCGCGCCGGGAGCGACGCCGAGGCCGCCGATCATCCCGGCGGCGAGGTCGGAGAGGACGTCGCCGTAGAGGTTCGGCAGCACGAGCACGTCGTACTCCTCCGGTCGCTGCACGAGCTGCATGCACATGTTGTCCACGATCCGGTCGTCGAACTCGACGTCGGTGTTCTCGGCGGCGACCTCGCGCGCGACGCGCAGCCAGAGGCCGTCGGTGAACTTCATGATGTTGGCCTTGTGGACGGCCGTGACCTTCTTGCGGCCGTTGCGGCGCGCGTAGTCGAAGGCGAACTCGAAGATGCGGCGCGTGCCGGTGACCGAGATCGGCTTGATCGAGATGCCGGCGTCGTCATGGCGCAGCTTGCCGCCCCGCTCCTTGATCCACGCGATCAGCTCTGCGGCCTCCGGCGTCCCTTCCTCGTACTCGATGCCGGCGTAGAGATCCTCGGTGTTCTCGCGCACGATGATCAGATCGATGTCCTCGAAGCGGCTGCGAACGCCCGGATAGCTCTTGCACGGGCGGACCTGCCCGAAGAGGTCGAGCTCCTTGCGGAGGGCGACGTTGACCGAGCGGAAACCGCCGCCGACGGGCGTCGTGATCGGCCCTTTCAGGGCGACACCGGTCTCGCGGATCGCGTCGAGCACGTCGGGCGGCAGCGGGTTGCCGCCGTGCTTCTCCATCACGTCGGCGCCGGCCTCGCGCACGTCCCAGTCGAGCTCGGCGCCGGTCGCCTCGAGAACGCGCCGCGTCGCCTCTGTCAGCTCCGGCCCCGTGCCGTCGCCGGGGATAAGGACGACCCTGTGCACTCGCAGGCGAGCCTAGCGAAGCGGCCGTTAGGCTCGGGCGGTGAACCTCGCAGAGGCAGCGGCGCAGGCGGATGAGCTCGCGGAGAACGGCTCGGCCCAGGAGCTCGCGGCACTGCGGACGGAGTGGGACGACGAGCTCGAGGCGGCGGCGCGCAGCGCCGACTTCCGCGAGCGGGCGCTCGCGTTCCGCGCGGTCGGCATGTTCCGCTGGCGGGCGAAGGAGGAGCTATTGCGCCGCGGTCTCGACGACGGCAGCCCGGCGGCACGCGGTTCGGCGCTGCTCTCGCTCGAGCTGCTCTCGCGCGACCACCCGAGCACGGTCAACTCGGTGCGGCCGCTGCTGCACAAGATGCTGGCGGACGAGGACGAGAACGCCGCGGTGCGCCGGCTCGCGGTGCTGGTGCTGAAGAACGGCTCGGCGCCGCGCGACACGATCGTCCTCCTCGAGGGGCTGTCCGCCGACGACGACGCGGACGCCGACCTACGCAAGGCAGCCGGGAGCGTCGCTCAGGGGCTGAAGCGCAAGGCTCAGGAAAAGGGCTAGCCGGCGCAGCTGGCGCACACGCGAGCGTGAATCTCGCGACCGCAGGACGGGCAGACGCGCTTCTTCCGGCGGAGCTCGAGTGCGCTCTTCGCGAGGCCCGCCTGCATCATGAGCCACCCCGCGCCGAGAGTGGCGATGGCGGCGATTGCGACGTGCGGGTCGAGGTGCATGCCTACTTCCTTGCTTGCTTGGCGTTCTTCAAACGGCGCGCATGCGGGTGCGCCTGGAAATACAACTCGCGCCGCCTGCGATCGGATACGTGCGTGTACAGCTCCGTCGTGGCGAGATCGGCATGGCCGAGCATCTCCTGTACGGCACGGAGGTCGGCGCCTCCCTCGAGCAGGTGCGTGGCGAACGAATGGCGCAGGAGGTGCGGGTGGATGCGCTCGGGCTCGAGCCCTGCCTTGTCGGCAAGGCGGCGCATGACGAGGAAGACACCGGCGCGGGTGAGCGGCCCGCCGTGCGCGTTCAGGAACAGCTCCTGCCGGTGGCGGCGGTCGAGGTACGGCCGACCGCGCGAGAGGTAGCGGCGGAGGGCTTCCGCTGCCTCCCGCCCGATCGGCACGACCCGTTCCTTGCTGCCCTTGCCGAGGCAGCGGACGAGTCGGTTCTCGAGATCGACGGACTGCCGGTCGAGCGCGACCGCCTCGCTCACACGCAGCCCGGCGCCGTAGAGGAGCTCACCGAGGGCGCGGTCGCGGAGGTGGCGCGGCGTCGTCCCGGCGGCGGCATCGAGCAGCCGCTCGACCTCCGCGGGCGAGAGCGTGCGGGGCAGCGTCCGGCGGCGTTTCGGGAGCTCGACGTTCGCCGCGGGGTTGTCGGCGCGTGCGCCGAGCAGAACCTCGTGCCGGAAGAAGGAGCGGACGGCGGCGAGCCGGCGTGCGACGGTCGTCGGCGCGAGGCCGTCCGCGCGGAGCTGCGCGACGTAGGCCGCGAGGTCGTCGCTGCTCGCGTCGGTGGGCGAGCGGCCGAGCCACGCGGTCAGGTGGGCGAGGTCGCGGCGATAGGCCTCGACGGTGCGAGGGGCGAGCCGAGCCGAGGCGAGGGCGAGGAAGCCCTCGACGGCGGGATCCGATTGTTCCTTCTCGGTCACGCGCGCTGACTTCGGCCCGCGACCCGCGACGCCTGCTCGAATGGGGGCGTGGAGCGCAGGCATGTCTTCATCTACGGCTTCGTGCAAGGTGTCGGATTCCGCTTCGGCGTCGAGCGGGCGGCGAACGCGCGTGGCGTGTCCGGCTGGGTTCGGAACCGGCCCGACGGGGCGGTCGAAGCCGTCTTCGAGGGCGAGCCGGACGACGTCGAGGCGCTCGTGGAGTTCTGCCGCCGTGGGCCGCGCGGCGCAGAGGTCGACCGCGTGGACGTCGAGGAGGAGTCACCCGAGAGCCTGTCCGGCTTCCACGTCGCGGGCTGAAGCCTCGGCGCTCGCCCAGACGATCTCGCCGCGCGTGAGGTCGAGATCCTCGAGCTCGTCCCGGCGGAGACGTGCGGTCAGGCGCTCGCCGCCGCCGTCCGCGAGGTCGACCTTGGCGTCCGCGCCGAGAACCGCGATGCGCTCGATCTCGACCTCAACGGCGCCGTCGCTCGGCCAGCGCCGGAGCACGATCTCGTGCGGCCGCACGAGGTGCGGTCCCAGGCGCACGGCGTCACCGACGAAGCGCAGGACGAACTCCGACGCGGGATTGTCGTAGAGCTCGGCCGGCGCGCCGACCTGCTCGAGTCGCCCGTGGTCGAGCACGGCGACCCGGTCTGCGACCTCCATCGCCTCCTCCTGGTCGTGTGTGACGAACACCGTCGTCACGCGTACCTCCTCGTGCAGGCGGCGCAGCCAGTCGCGCAGCTCGGCCCGCACGCGGGCGTCGAGGGCGCCGAACGGCTCGTCGAGGAGAAGGACGCGCGGCTTCGCGGCGAGCGCGCGGGCGAGGGCCATGCGCTGCCGCTGGCCACCGGACAGCTTGGAGGGGTACCGGTCGGCGAAGCCCGAGAGCTGGACGAGTTCGAGCAGCTCGTCGACGCGCTCGCGGATCTCCTGCTTCGGCCGCTTCCGGATCGTGAGCGCGAAGCCGACGTTGTCGCGCACGGTCATGTGCTTGAACGCGGCGTAGTGCTGGAAGACGAACCCGACGTTGCGCCGCTGGGGCGCGAGCCGGGTAGCGTCCTCGCCCTCGAGCAGCACCTCCCCGGAGTCGGGGCGCTCGAGCCCGGCCACGATCCGCAGCAGCGTCGACTTGCCGGAGCCGCTCGGTCCAAGGATCGCCGTGAGCGAGCCCTGAGGGATCTCGAGCGAGACGTCGTCGAGGGCGAGGAAGGAGCCGAAGCGCTTCGTGACGTTGCGGACCTCGATCGACATCTAGATGCTCTCCTTCGGCTTGGTGAGGGTCATCAACACGAGCACGAGCACGGCGATGACGGCAAGGACGACGGCCACGGCGTACGCGCCGCTCGTCTGGAAGTTCTGGATCATGTCGTCGATGAGCGTGGTGGCCGTCTCGGTTCTTCCCACGATCCGGCCCGACACCACGGCCACGGCTCCGTACTCGCCGAGGCAGCGCGCCGTCGTGAGGATGACCCCGTAGATCACGGCCCAGCGGATCGAGGGCAGCGTGATCCGCCAGAACCGCTGCCAGCGGGTCGCCCCGAGGGTTGCGGCGGCCTGCTCCTGCTCGTTGCCCAGCTCGCGCAGGGTCGGGATGACCTCGCGGGCGACGAACGGAACCGACACGAAGATGGTCGCGAGCACGATCGACGGCAGGGCGAACAGGACCTGGAACCCGTGCGCGTACAGCCAGGTGCCGAACCAGCCGCCGCGCGGCGCGTAGAGGAGATAGAGACAGAGGCCGATGACGACGGGGGAGACCGCCAGCGGAAGGTCGATGAAGGCATTCAGCAGCCCCTTGCCGCGGAACCGCCTGCGCACGATCGCGAGCGCGCAGAGCACGCCGAAGACCGTGTTGAGCGGGACGGCGATGGCCGCTGCAATCAGCGTGATCTTGAAGGCGTGGACCGTGTTGGGATCCGACAGCGCCTCCCAGACCGGTTGCAGCCCGTTCTGGAACGTGCGGTAGAAGACCATCGCGAGCGGCGCGAGCAGGATGACCAGCAGGTAGCCAAGCGCCACGGCGCGCAGTCCGAGCCGCCTAAGCACGCTCGTGCCTCGTGACGTAGAAGCGCAATGCGCCGATGGCGAGGAGCACCACGAAGGCTGCCCCCAGAAGCACGATCGCGACGGCTGAGGCCGCCGCGGACTCGCCGTCCTGGATCACGTTGAAGATGAAGACCGAAGCGACCTCGGTGTGGAGCGAGCTCCCTGCGACGAGGACGATCGAGCCGATCTCGCCGAGCGCGCGGGCGAATGCGAGGACGGCGCCCGAGAGGATCCCGGGCAGGATGTTCGGCAGGACGATCCGCCGGAAGACGGTGAACTGTCCCGCGCCGAGCGAGCGCGCAGCCTCCTCCATCTCGACATCGAGCTCGAGCAGCACTGGCTGCACGGTCCGGATGACGAACGGGAGCGTGACGAAGCAGAGGGCGAGCACGATCGCGGTCCGCGTGAAGGCGACGTTGATCCCGACCGGCGAATTCGGGCCGTAGAGCGCGAGCAACGTCAGGCCGGCGACGATCGTCGGTAGCGCGAACGGCAGGTCGATGACGGAGTTGACGAGCGACTTGCCGCGGAAGTCGTCGCGGACGAGCACCCAGGCAGTGATCGTGCCGAGGACGGCGTTGATCAGGACGACGACGAAGGCCGCGCCGAACGTGAGCTTCAGCGCTCCCAGGGCCTCGGGGCTCGAGATTGTCTGCCAGAACGCGTGTGCGCCGTCCCGCTTGGACTCCCAGACGAGAGCCGCGATCGGCAGGACGACGATTACGGTCAGGTAGGTCGAGATGACGCCGACGGACAGGCTCGTACTGGCCCGTCCGTCGGCGCTGACCCTGCGCGCGATCCTTTCTGCAGATGCCGCGACGCTGCTAATGCGTTGGGCCTCCGACCGCACGCTCGATCGCGATCATCCGGCCGTTGTCGAGGTCGAACCAGACGCGGTTCGCCTTGCGCCAGCCGCCGAAGAGCTTGTCCCGGATGTTGAACGTCGGGCCGGTCTTGTACTTCTTGCGCCAGCTTGCGAGGTCGGAGCTCTTCAAGACCGACCTTACGACCGGGCGGTAGCCGTTGACGGCGAAGATCTTCTGCTGCCTCGGCGCGTGCGATGTACTTGATGAACGCCTTGGCCGCTGAGGGTGCGCTTTTGGTTGCCACCATCGGCAGCTGGATCAGCATCGTCGGCTTGGGGACGACGAGCTTGCCCTGCTGGTTGGCGGCGAAGGCGGCGTACGCCTCGCTCTCGTAGGTGATCAGGACGTCGCCCTTGCCGGAGAAGAACGTCTTGGCGGCGTTCGAGCCGGACGAGTCCTGGGAGACGACGTGCTTGAACAGCTTGGTCACGAACTTCACGGCCTTGTGATCGCTCATCCCTGACTTGCGCGCCGCACCGTAGGCGGCGAGGACGTTCCACTTCGCCGAGCCGGAGGGGAACGGATCCGGCGTCACGACCTGCACTCCCGGCTTGACCAGGTCCTTCCAGCCGTGGATGTGCTTCGGGTTGCCCGGCCGCACGACGAAGCCGACGACCGAGTCAGCCGCGATCCCCCCGTAAGGCGTCTTCGTCCAGCTCTTCGCGATCACTCCGGCGTCGGCGACCGTGTCGATGTCGAGCCCGGTCGAGAGGAACGCGATGTCGGCCGCCTGTCCGGCGACGATCTGCTGCGCCTGCGAGCCCGACGGCCCGTACGACTGCGCGAACGAGACGCCCTGGCCGGCGGGCTGGTGCTGGAAGCGCGTGATCAGCTTCGCCATCACCGCCTTCGGAGTGGAATAGGCGATGAGGTTCACCGTCGTCCCGGTCTGGCGAGCCTGAGCGGCGCTGCTCGCGCAGCCGAAGAGGACGGGCAGGATCAGTGCTACGAGGAGAAATCTCCGCATCTGGGCGACCCTTTCTTGGATTGCCTACAGGTCTAGTAGGTATTTGCAGCGCTGATTATTGCCATAAGCAAAGACGCACCGCAAGTCCGAACTGTCAGCCCTTGCGGACGAGGTCCGCGAGCGTCGTCTGCTCGAGGACGCCGCGGATCTGCGTACGCAGCTCGAGCCAGACGTCGCGCAGCCCCTCGGCCGCGCCCTCGTACTCGAGCTCGTCCGGCCGCACGCCGCGCACGGTGGCGATCGGCCCCTCGAGCTCGCGGATGACCTCGGCGATCGAGATCTCCTCGGCAGGGCGTGCGAGCTGATAGCCGCCCTCGGCGCCGCGCTGGCTTGCGACCAGGCCGCCGCTGCGGAGCTGGGCGAGGATGCTCTCGAGGAACTTCGGCGGGATGTGCTGCGTCGAGGCGAGCCGCTCGGCCGTGGTCAGGCCGGGCGGGGCTGCGGCGAGCTCCGCCATCGCCCGGAGCGCGTAGTCGACCTTTGCCGAGACCCGCATCGCCCCATTCTTCCGCTACGAGCGGGGATGCGAGCGGTCGTAGACGCGGCGCAGGTGGCGCGGGTCGACGTGGCTGTAGACCTGCGTCGTCGAGAGCGAGCTGTGGCCGAGCAGCTCCTGGATCGTGCGGAGGTCGGCGCCGCCGTCGAGCAGATGCGTCGCAAACGCGTGTCGCAGCCGGTGCGGGTGAGGGACGATCCGGCGCAACGTGCTCGTGTCGAGCCGCCGCCCGCGCACGGAGAGGAACAGCGCGTCGTTCGCGCCCGTGGCGCCGGCACTCCCAGCCAAAGCTGGCCGGGCCTCGCGCAGGTAGCGGGCGAGCCAGAGTGCGGCCTCCTCGCCGAGCGGCACGACGCGCTCCTTACCGCCCTTGCCCCGGCGCACGTGCACGAGCTCCTGCTCGAAGTCGACGTCGCCGAGGTCGAGGCCCACAGCCTCGGCGCTGCGCAGCCCGGCGGAGTAGACGAGCTCCACGAGCGCGCGGTTCCGCAACGCAACCGGTCCTTCGCCCTCGAGCGCCTCGAGCGTGCGCTCGATCTCGGCGGCTGCGGGAGCGTCGGGCAGGCGCCGCGCGCGGCGCGGGCCGAGGCGCGCGTCGGGCACCCGCTCGGGCCCGAGCGCATGCCTGAGGAAGGCGCGTACCGCGGCCAGCTTCCGGCTGATCGTGGCCGGCGCGAGCTTCCTGCCACGGCGCGCTCCGCCGAGCCAGGCGACGTAGTCGGCCAGGACGCGGACGTCGACCGCGTCGAGGCTCGTGCTGCGGCCTTCGAGCCACGTGCAGAACTCTCCGACGTCGCTGCCGTAGGCCCGCCGAGTCGCCTCGCTCAGCGCCGGCGAGGCGAGGAAGCGGTCGGCTGCCGCGCGGGCGTCCATGGGGGACGGTTCGCCGGGCGTCGGACCTTTCCCTTTCGTTAGCGTGACCTTCGTGATCGCGAAGCACGACGTGCTCGTCGTCGGTGCGGGCTGCGCAGGCATGCGCGCAGCGATCGAGGCCTTCGACGCGGGTGCGGACGTGGCGATGATCTCGAAGATCCACCCGACGCGCTCCCACTCCGGCGCCGCCGAAGGTGGGATCAACGCCGCGCTCGGGAACGCGTCCGAGGACAACCCCGAGATCCATGCCTTCGACACCGTCAAGGGATCCGACTACCTCGGCGACCAGGACGCGATCGAGATCCTCTGCGACGAGGCGCCGGGCGACGTCTACCAGCTCGAGAACTGGGGCGCGGTCTTCTCGCGCACGGAGGACGGTCGCATCGCACAGCGCCCGTTCGGCGCAGCCGGCGCGCCGCGCACGGCCTACGCCGCCGACATCACCGGGCACGTGCTCATCCAGGTGCTTTGGGAGCAGATCTGCAAGCGCGACATTCCCACCTACGAGGAGTACTTCGCTTGGTACCTCGTCGAGAACGACGGCCGCTGCCAGGGGGTCGTCTGCTGGGACCTCCTCGAAGGCGGGGTGAAGACGATCGGCGCGAAGACCGTGATTCTCGCGACCGGCGGTGCGGGCCGGCTCTACACCGGGACGACGAACGCCTACTCCTGCACGGGCGACGGGATGGCGATGGCGCTCCGCATCGGCCTGCCGCTCAAGGACATGGAGATGATGCAGTTCCACCCGACGACGCTGGCGCCGACGGGTGTGCTCATCACCGAGGGCTGCCGCGGCGAGGGCGCCTACCTGCTCAACAAGGACGGCGAGCGCTTTCTCAAGCGGTACGCGCCGAACACGATGGAGCTCGCGTCGCGCGACGTCATCTCACGGGCCGAGCAGATGGAGATCGACGCCGGCCGCGACGTCGACGGCAACGTTCTCCTCGATCTCCGCCACCTCGGCGCCGAGCGCATCATCGAGCGGCTGCCTGGGTCGCGCGAGCTCGCGATGACCTTCCTCGGCGTCGATCCGATCTACGACCCGATCCCGGTGCGGCCCGGAGCCCACTACCACATGGGCGGTGTCGCCACCGACGTCTGGGGGCAGACCGAGCTCACGGGCCTCTATGCAGCCGGCGAATGCGCGTGCGTCTCCGTGCACGGCGCCAACCGGCTCGGGGGAAACGCGCTCATGGAGACGATCACCTACGGAAAGCGCTCGGGGAGGCACGCGGCGGAATGGGCGCTCTCGCACACGACCGTCGAGGTGCCGCACTCGGTCGAGCGCGACGCCGAGCGGGAGGCTGGCGGAGCTGCTCGACCGGAACGACGGCGAGCGCCCGTGGGCCATCCGCGACGAGCTGGCCTCGACGATGCACGAGAACTTCGGCGTCTTCCGGCGCGAGCGCCAGATGGAGCAGCAGGGCGGGATCGTCGCGGGGCTCCGCGACCGCTACGCGCGCGCGCTCGTCGAGGACAAAGGCGAGGTCTTCAACAGCGACTTGACCGGGACGATCGAGCTCGGCTTCCTGCTCGACCTCGCCGAGTGCATGGTCGTTGCCGGGATCGAGCGCAAGGAGAGCCGAGGCGCGCACGCGCGGCCGGACGACTATCCCGTGCGCGACGACGAGAAGTTCCTCAAGCACACGATCGTCCGGCTGGTCGACGGCGCGCCGCAGCTCTCGTGGGAGGCGGTGCGGATGACGAAGTGGGAGCCCCAGGAGAGGAAGTACTGATGCAAATTGGCCTGAAGATCTGGCGCTACGACTCCTCGACGGGCGACCGGGCTCTGAAGGAGTACGAGATCGAGGCGCCCGAGTGGGCGACGCTCCTCGACTGCCTCGACATCGTCAAGGATCAGCACGACGGCTCGCTCGCCTTCCGCAAGAGCTGCCGGATGATGATCTGCGGCTCCTGCGGGATGCGGATGGACGGCGCCGCGGTGCTCGCCTGCAAGACGCGGATGTACGACATCGCGGAGGCGGGCCACGTGCCGGTCATCTCGGCGATGGGGAACCTCCCGATCCGCAAGGACCTCGTCGTGGACATGGAGCCCTTCTGGTCCAAGTTCAGGGCGATGTGGCCCTGGCTGGAGCCCGGCTACGACCGCCCGGATGACGGGCGCGAGTACCGGGTCTCCCAGGAGCGGATGAACGTCATCCACAAGGAGTCGCTCTGCATCAACTGCGGCTGCTGCGTCTCGGAGTGCAACGCGATGGAGTCCGATCCCGAGTTCCTCGGCCCGCAGGCGCTCGCGAAGGGGATGCGCTTCGTCGGCGATCCGCGCGACTCGGCGAACGTCGAACGGCTCGAGCGGTACAACTCCGAGCACGGCATCTGGGACTGCACTCGCTGCTACTTCTGCAACGAGCGCTGCCCCAAGGGCGTCGACCCGCGCGATGCGATCGCGAAGCTCGGCGCCGAGTCGATTCGCCTCGGCATCGACCGGGACATGGGTGCCAAGCACGCGAAGTGGTTCGTTCGCTCCGCGGAGACGACGGGGTGGTTGCGCGAGGAGGAGCTGATCCCGAAGACGCAGGGCTACGTCTCCGCGATCAAGCAGCTCAAGTTCGGCGCCAGCCTGGCGCGCCACGGCAAGGTGCGCCCGGTTCCGATCCCGCACACGGCGAAAGACGTGAACGAGGCGCGGAATCTGCGCAAGCTCGTCCGCGAGCAGGACCGGCAAGGGGCGAGCGGCATCGTGCAGGGAGAGCACGCGCTCGCGAAGCTCGAGCACGGGTATCAGCCCGAGTCGCTCGAGGAGATCTACGCCCGGGAAGGCGCCGCGCCGCGGCCGTGGCTACCGACGCTGGAAGAGCCGGCGGCCGAGCCGCCGGCTCCCGGCAAAAAGACCGGCCCGCCTCCGGCGGGCCTTGGGTTGGATGAGGAAGCAAAAGCGTGAGTACCACCGAGACGCCGCTGAAGAGGGTCGCGTACTACAAGGGCTGCCTCGCGTCGCTCTCCGCGAAGGAGCTCGACAGCTCGACGAAGGCGCTCGCGCCCATGCTCGGGCTGGAGCTCGTGGAGCTCGAGTCGGTGACGTGCTGCGGGGCGGGCGACATCCACGAGGCCGAGCCCGACTACTACCTCCACCTCAACGCGCGCATCCTCGCCTACGCGGAGGCGACGGGCTGCGACATGCTCATGACCATCTGCAACGTCTGCACGCTCAACCTGCGCCAGGCGAACTTCATGCTCCAGGGCGACGCCGAGCTGCTCGCGCGGGTCAACGAGAACCTCGAGACGGTGGGCGTCCCGGCGTACTCCGGCAAGGTCGAGGTGCGGCACTTCCTGTGGGAGATCGCCGAGGGCGAGGGCTACGAGAGGCTCAAGGACGTCGCCCACCGCGGCCTGAAGGGGCTCAAGGTCGCGCCGTTCTACGGCTGTCAGATCCTGCGGCCCTCCAAGATCATGGGCTTCGAGGATCCGGACCGGCCGTGGTCGCTCGAGCGGATCATCGAGGCCTGCGGCGGAGAGGCGATCGACTACCCGGCGAAGGTCAAGTGCTGCGGCTTCCCGATCATCGCGGCGCGCGAGGAGACGGCGCTCGGCGAGGTCATCCAGCCGGTCGAGCAGGCGATCGAGGCCGGCGCCGACGTGATGGTCACGCCGTGCCCGCTCTGCCACCTCTCGCTCGACGCCTGGCAGCAGAAGCTCGAGGCGTCGACGGGTCGCGCCTTCAAGATGCCGGTGCTCCACCTCGCCCAGCTCGTCGGCGTTGCGGCCGGGCTCGAGGAAGCGGAGCTCAAGTTCAAGCGCCACATCGTCGACCCGCGGCCGGCGCTCGAGCGGCTCGAAGTCTGAGACGTCTCGGCTGGGCGGCTGCGGCCGGCCTCGGCTGGGGCCTGCTCGAAGCGGGCTGGGTGCGGCTGCGGGAGCTCGAGCTCGAGCTGCCCGGACTGCCGCCGGAGCTCGACGGGCTGCGGATCGCGCATCTGTCGGACTTCCACCTCGGTGTGCCGTCGCCGGGAGTCGGCGCTGTCTGGCAGGCCGCCGAGTGGGCGCGGGAGCGGAAGCCCGACCTCGTCGCGATCAGCGGCGATCTCCTCACCCATCCGCGGGGCGAACCGATGCTCCGGCGGCTCGTGCGGGTGCTGCCCCGGCCGGCGTTCGCGGTGCTGGGCAACCACGACATCGCGCTCAGCCGCGACCCGCAGGCGCGCCGGTCCGACCTGCGCGAGCTCGAGCCGGCCACGCTGCTCCGCGACGACGGGCGGCTGCTCGAGCTTCGGGGCCGGAGCGTGTGGATCGCGGGCGCCGATCCGCGGCTGATCGTGCGCGGCCGGCGACGCTTCGACCCGAACCGCCTCTCCCGGGAGGCCGACTTCTCGATCCTCCTCTGCCACTACCCGCGCGTCCTCGACCACCTCGAGCCGGGCCGCTTCGATCTCGTGCTAGCCGGGCACATGCACGACGGCCAGATCGCGCTCCCGCTTCCGGGCGGGAAGGTCCGCTTCGCTCATCTGACCGCTCCGTTCAACGCCGGCGTCTACCGGAGCGCCGCCGCGACGATGCACGTCTCGGCCGGGCTCGGCACGACATTCGTCCCGTTCCGGTTCGCGGCGCGGCCCGAGGCGACGGAGCTCGTGCTCAGAGCAGCGCTACGCTGATCTCCGCTATGGCCGGTCAGGCGTCGATCTCGACCGAGATCCTCGCCCGTTACGCCGCGGACGCGGCGCGGGAAGTCGACGGAGTGCGAGGGCTCGCAGACAGTCCGCTGCCGCGGAAGCAGGCGGTGCGCGTGTCGGACGACAACGGCGCGGTCCGGGTCGAGCTGCACCTCGTCACGGAGTGGGGGGCGTCGATCCCGACCGTCGGCCGGCTCGTCCAGCAGCGCGTGCGCGAGTACCTCCGCAGCATGGCCGACGTCGAGCCCGCGGCGGTGGAGGTCGTCGTCGACGCCGTGGGGCCGGAAGGCATGACGACGCGCATCTCCGGGCTGACTGGGCGCGACGATCGACACGGCTCCGTCCGTCTGCCACGAGTGCATCTGGTGGCAGACGCGGAACGGGCGCAGCGCCGACAAGCGCAAGTGGATCCGCGACGCCGAGGACGAGTGGGGCGCGTGGGGCACGGTCTACCAGGACGACGACGGACGGCTGCTCGGCTCGATGCAGTACGGCCCGTCGGAGCTCTTCCCGCGTGCGCGCGAGCTGCCCGCGGGCCCGCCGAGCGACGACGCCGTCCTCGTCACGTGCGCGTACCTCACCGACCCGTCCCGGCCGTGGGTGATGCAGTCGCTCTTCCTCACCGCGATCGGGGACTCGCGCGAGCGCGGAGCCCGTGCGCTCGAGGCGTTCGCCTACCGCTACCCCGAAAAAGAGACGAACTTCGAGCGCTTCCACGTCCATCAGCACGATCTTCCCGGCGGACTTCCTCGCCGACTTCGGCTTCGTGTCGGTACGCGCGAAGGGCCGGGTCGAGCTAGCGCGGCTCGAGCTCGGCGGCCTGCAGCCGGTGGAGGAGGGGACGCGCGAGAAGGTGCTGGCGCGGCGTGCAGGAGGCGTTCATGCCCGCACCCGCGCCGCAGCGGCTCTGAGTCGCCCTCAGGCGAGAAGACACTCGCGCAGGCGCCGATCTCTGGAGCCGTTCCCACTGATGACTCGGTGCGTGAGTGGGGTGGTCGATCATGTCGGTATCCGGGTGAGCGATTTTCCGGCGGGCCGGCGAATGTACCGAGCCGCGTTGGCTGAACTCGGTTTCTACGTGGTCGGCGAGGGCGAATTCGAGGGCGACGAGTACGTCCTCTTCGGTCGCGACAGTAGCGACGACTTCAGTGTCCATAGTGTCGGTAGCGCGCCCGGTCGAGACCGGGCGACAACCGGAGCGCATGTGGCGTTCACGGCCTCGGAGGCAGCCGCCGTCGACCGCTGGCATCGTGCCGCGCTAGGTCACGGAGCTACCGACAACGGTCCGCCCGGGCAGCGACCCGAATACAGCGGTGTCTATTACGCAGCATTCGTTTTGGACCTCGACGGAAACAACGTCGAGGCCGTCTTCCACACGCCGCAGTAGGAGCGACACGGTCGCCTAGCTGCCAGTCAGGGGTCATTCCTGAACACTGGCCCAGGCGAGAGCGCCGCGCCGGCGTGGCGACCATCGCGACTGGCCGACGATCGACGCGTGGGCCGACCGGATTGCGGTCTCGTTGCCCAGCCCACGCTCGCCGTCGCAGGTTCTGGCGGCCGGCTCACGGTAATCGGCCGCACGGTCTCGGCGGCGGTGGATATGAGATCTGGCCTTGAGTTGGTAGCGTCGACGGATCTGTCGGTCTTCTGGTCGAGCGAGGAGTGGAGGGAATCGTGACTAGCACTCTGAAGGAGTTCCGGGACTTTCTCTTGCGCGGGAACCTGATCGTGCTTGCGGTTGCGTTCGTGATGGGCCTCGCGTTCGCCGCGCTTGTGAACTCATTCGTCGCAAACCTCGTCATGCCGATCATCGCCGCGATCGTCGGCAAGCCGAACTTCAACGACCTCACCTTCACGATCCACAAGTCGGTATTCACCTATGGAACGTTCATCACTGACCTCATCACGTTCCTGGCGATCGCAGCGGCAGTCTTCTTCTTCATCGTGAAGCCCGTCGACATGATCTCGAAGCGCCGTTCACCTCGAGGATCTGAAGCCGAAGAAATCTCCGACGAGGAACGCCGCCATCAAGAGCTGCTCGCCGCCTTGCGCGCCCGCGCCTGACCCGGAACACTGGCCCACACGGCCGCGCTCTCACCCCACTCGTCGATGTGAGTCGTGAGGTTCGCGCCCTGATCGAGCGCAGCTAGGCCGCTCGCGTCGCCGAGCGTGAGCCGTCGAGCAGCAGCTCAGCGATCTGGAGCGCGTTGAGCGCCGCGCCCTTGACGAGGTTGTCGCAGGCGAGGAAGAGGACTAGGCCGTTGTCTTCCGAGGCGCGATCCGGGCGGATGCGGCCGACGAGCACCTCCTCCGTCTGCGCCGCCGCGCGCGGGGTCGGCGTCTCGACGAGGCGCACGCTCGGGGCTGCGGCTAGGACCGACTCCGCGTGCTCGGGCGGGAGCGGCTTCTCCGTCTCGACCCAGACCGACTGTGCGTGGCCGACGAGGACCGGAACGCGCACCGTCGTGGCGCTGAGCGGCAGCTCGGGCAGCTCGAGGATCTTGCGCGTCTCGGCCCGGATCTTCGCCTCCTCGTCGGTCTCGTCGCCTTCCCACGTCCAGTCGAACTCGAGGTCGTGCTCCTCGGACGGCTCGGCTCGGAGCCGCTCCATCCGCTGCGCGCCCGCGCCCGAGACCGCCTGGTAGGTCGAGACGCGCACCCGCTTCAGCCCGGCCGCGTCGTGCAGCGGCTTGAGGACGCAGCTGAGCGGGATCGTCGAGCAGTTCGGGTTCGCGACGACCCGGGTAGTTGCGATTGCCTCGCGGGCACGGTCGCCGTTCACCTCGGGGACGACGAGCGGATAGCCGTCCGCGAGCCGGTACGCGCTCGACTTGTCCACGACGAGCGCCCCGCCCTCGACCGCATCCGGGACGAGCTCGCGGGACGCGCTCGTGCCGCACGAGAAGAGGACGAGGTCGAGGCCGCCCGCGAGGAGCGCCTCAGCGGTGGCCTCTTCCACGGTCAAACTGCCGAGTTGCCGGCCGGCCGAGCGCGCGGAGGCGAAGGCGCGCACGTTCTCGTAGCCGCGCTCGCGCAGGAGGCGGAGCGTCACGGTGCCGACGGCGCCGGTTGCGCCGACCACGCCGATCCGAGCGTCCCGGTTCACGCAGCTCCGAGCTCGAAGGCGTCGTGCAGGGCGGCCACCGCCTTCGGCACGTCCTCGGTGCGGACGTGGCAGGCGATCTTGATCGGCGACGTGGAGATGACCTCGGGCTGGACGCCGATGTCGCCGAGCGTCGCGAACGCCTGCGCGGCGATGCCCGGATGGCTCTTCATCCCGGCGCCGACGAGGCTCACCTTGCCGAGGTCGTCGCGCATCGACCACTCGACGTCGAGCCCGCCCAGTAGCTCCTCGCAGGCGCGCCGATCCTCGACGGGAGCGCTGAAGACGATCTCGTCGGTCGAGACCTGGAGGATCGTGTCGACGTTGACGTTCGCCTCCGCGAGCCGCTCGAACAGGCGTGCGGCGCCGATCCGGCGGACGCGGTAGAGGGGCTCGCAGTCGGTGTGCGCGACGCCGCTGATGATCGCCTTCTCGAGCACGGGATCCTCCTCGTCGACGATCCACGTTCCCTCGGAATCGGAGAACGTCGACCGCACCTGCAGCCGCACGTCGTGGTTGCGCGCGAACTCGACCGAGCGTAGCTGGAGCACCTTCGCGCCGCTCGCCGCGAGCTCGAGCATCTCCTCGTATGTGACCGCCGCGAGGCGGCGCGCGTGGGGGACGAGGCGCGGGTCGGCGGTGAAGACGCCCTCGACGTCGGTGTACATCTCGCACGCGCCGGCGCCGAGCGCCGCCGCCAGCGCGACAGCCGTGAGGTTCGAGCCCCCGCGGCCGAGCGTCGTCACGTCGTGGGAGTCGGCCGAAACGCCCTGGAAGCCTGCGACGAGCACGATCTTCCCCGCGTCGAGCGCGTCGTTGATGCGCGTCGCGCGCACCTCCGCGATCTTCGCCTTGCCGTGGACGGTGTCGGTGACGATGCCGGCCTGGGAGCCTGTGAGGGAGATGGCCTTGTGGCCGAGGTCGTGGACAGCCATCGCGCAGAGTGAGTTCGAGATCCGCTCGCCGACCGAGATGAGCATGTCGTACTCGCGCGGGTGCGGGCGCGACGAGATCTCGTGGGCGAGCCGGATCAGCTCGTCCGTCGTGTCGCCCATGGCCGAGAGGACGCCGACGACGCGCCGGCCCTCCTCGCGGGCGCGCACGAGGCGGCGCGCGACGTCCTTGATCTTGTCCGTGTCCGCGACCGACGAGCCGCCGAACTTCATCACGACGAGATCGGGCCCGCGCGCCGCCGAGTCGGCTGCGACCTCCGGAACCGTCTCGTACTGCGTCGTCGCCACCGTCACATCTCCCGGCGCCCGGAGAGCGCGCGGCCGAGCGTCACCTCGTCCGCGTACTCGAGGTCGCCGCCGACGGGCAGCCCGCTGGCGAGCCGTGTCACGCGGACGCGGTCGGGCAGCCGGCCGGCGAGGTACGACGCCGTCGCCTCGCCCGTGGCGTTCGGGTTCGTGGCGAGCACGACCTCGACGACGCCGTCGCTCTGGACGCGGTGCATGAGCTCGTCGATCCGCAGGTGCTCGGGCTCGACGCCGTCGAGCGGCGAGAGCGCGCCGCCGAGGACGTGGTAGAGGCCGCGGTACTCCGCCGTCCGCTCGAGCGAGACGACGTCGACGGGTTGCTCGACGACGCAGATCGTGGTGCGGTCGCGCCGCGCGTCGAGGCAGATCGCGCAGAGCTCGTCCTCGGTGAGGTTTCCGCACTCGCGGCAGAAGCGGACGCGCTCCTTCACGTCCTCGATCGCGCCGGCGAGCGCGAGCGCCTCCTCCTTCTGCGTCTGGAGGAGGTGGAACGCGAGCCGCTGCGCGGTGCGGCTACCGATTCCCGGCAGGCGCGTCAGCTGCGCGACGAGGTTCTCGACGGAGGGGCTCAGCATGCGCCGGAGGGTACTCGTCCCGCTTCGGACACGGCCGGTACCTGGTACCGGCCGTGTCCCGGTTGGACACGTGCGCTAGCGCGGGGAAAGTCGAACGCCCAGCCCCAGATCACGACGCCGATCAGGGCGAGGACGATCAGGGCCCACAGCCAGTTGGAGAGAGAGATATGGGCCGCGTACCTTCCTGCGCGGCGGAGGCTCGGTCACTCGCCGAGCCCGGGGAGGCCGAGGCCACCGAGGCCCATGTCGCCGAGCATCTGCTGCGCCTTCGCGTCGACTCCGGCCCTCGCCGAGCGCAGTGCCTCGTTCACGCCCGCGAGGACGAGGTCGGCGAGCGCCTCCGGGTCGTCCGGGTCGATCGCGTCGGGCGAGATCTCGATCGCGAGCACCTCTCCGGCGCCGTTCGCGGTCACCTTGACGAGGCCGCCGCCGACCGACGATTGCGCGGTCTCCTTCGCCGCCTCGTCCTGCATCCGTTCCACCTGCTCCTGCATCTGCGCGGCCTGCTGCATCAGCTTGTCCATGTCGAAGGAGGACATGGCTCTTAGCTTTCCCGCTCGCGCGCGTCGAATGTCTCCCTGAACAGCTCCTCGAACTGCTCCTCGCCCGCCGGCTCCTCGTCTGCCGCCGGCGCCTCGCGCGCCTCGCCGAGCTCGAAGACGAGCTCGAGCCGGCGGCCCGTCACGTCGTAGAGGGCGTCGGCCAGCAGGTTCGCGTTCTTCGGGTCGCGGGCGTTGTCGAGGTGGAACCGCGCGCTCGGCGGGAACTCGAGCGTGAGCGTGTCGCCGCTCAGCTCCGCGGGATGCGCCTCGCGCAGCAGCGACGCAGTGGGGATGCCGCCGCGCTCCTCGACGGCCGGCAGGACGGTTCGCGCCCAGGCCTCCTGCAGCTGCGAGAGCTCGATGTCCGGCGGCGCGCCGACAGGCACGGGAACGGGCTCCTGACTCGGGCTGCCGGCGCGGCAGCCCGGCTTCTCCGGACCTGTCTCGGTGTCTGACACCTGGACAGGTCGCAGCTCGAGTCCCTGGCCCTGCTCGAGCCGCTCGAGGCGGAAGGCGATCGACTCGCGTGAGAGGTCGCTGGCCGGCCGCGTCACCTTGACGAGCGCGAGCTCGAGCGGCAGCCGAGGGTCGCCGCCTTGGCGCATGTCGTCGACCGCGATCGCGAGCAGGTCGATGAGGCGCAGGACGGTGGCTTCCTCGAGCTGGTTTGCCTGCGCCTTCAGCCGCTCCCGCGATTCCTCGCTCGTCGCCGCGGCCTCGGGCACGTCGCCGAGGTGCTGGGCGAGCATGATCTGCCGCAGATGCTCGATCAGGTCGAGGACGAGGCGGCCGAGGTCGTGTCCGCGCTCCGCGAGCTCCTCCAGATAGGTGAGCGCTCCTGCGGTGTCGCGGTCGATCACGAGGTCGCAGAGACGGAAGAGCGCCTCCTCCTCGACCGTGCCGAGCAGCTCGAGCACCGCCTGCACCGTGACCTTGTTCCCGGTCGCGGACGCCAGCTGGTCGAGCGTCGAGACCGCGTCGCGGTAGGCGCCGCGACCGCTGCGCGCCACGAGCGCGAGGGCCTGGTCGGGCGCGTCGATTCCCTCGGCGTCCGCGATCTGCCGCAGTACCTTGACGAGCTCCTGCAGGCGCGGCCGCTGGAAGACGAACGTCTGGCAGCGCGAACGCACGGTCGGCAGCACCTTGGAGAGGTCGGTGGTGCAGAAGACGAAGACGAGGTGCGGCGGGGGCTCCTCGATCAGCTTCAGGAGCGCGTTCCAGGCGGCGTCCGTGAGCTGGTGCGCCTCGTCGAGGATGTAGACCTTGTAGTTCCCCTCCACCGGCTGGAGGACGACGCGATCGCGGATCTCGCGGATGTCGTCGATGCCGCGCTGCGAGGCCGCGTCCATCTCGATCACGTCGAGGGAGGTGCCGCCGGCGATCGCGCCGCATGCGTGGCACGTGCCGTCCGGCGTGGTCGTCGGCCCCTGAGTGCAGTTGAGGCACTTGGCGAGGATGCGCGCCATCGAGGTCTTGCCGGTGCCGCGCGGGCCCGCGAAGAGGTAGGCCTGGCGCACCGCGTCGCCCGCGATCGCGTTGCTCAGCGTCCGGACGACCGCCTCCTGCCCGACGACCTCCTCGAAGCTCTGCGGACGGTACTTCCGGTAGAGAGCGGCCACGGGTCGATTCAAGCAGAGAACGGGGCACGGGACTTGCGCGCGTCGCCGCGCCCGACCTGCGCGGGCGCGGCACACGCACGCCAGGCCGTCAGCAGGCGAGCGGCGAAGCCGCTCGCACTGAGCGAGCGGAAAGCGGAGCCGAAGGCGGAGCGGGCGAAGCGGGCAAACGGGCCAGACACACCGCACACCTGGGAGTAACTACTTAGCGCTGCTTCCTCCCGGATCTGACGCGGTTCGCAGGCTCCCACTGCACGGGGCCTGGCCCGGCGCCAGTGTAGCCTCGGGCCCCATGCCCGACGACGCGCGCCGCGCCCTCCTCACGAGGTTCTTCGACCACGCGCCGATGTTCCCGCCGGCGAGCCTGCCGGCGGCCGAGGCGCTCGCCGAGGACCGGCGCGCGCGGGAGAGCGAGCATGCGTGGATGCTCGGCCGACTGGTCTGGCCGGCGGCGCAACTCTCGGAGCTGTCCCAGGAAGAAGGGCGGGCACTCGCGATCGTGGACAAGGGAACCGAGCGCCAGGACGATGCCGTCTACCTCGAGGGCGTGCCGCTCGACGAGGTCGCGGCGCGGGGGCTGCGCGCGAAGATCCGCTGCGGCGGCGAGCGCGTCCCGACGGCGGAGGAAGTCGCGGAGTTCGTCCGCGGCTGCCGCTCGCGCGGCCTCGTCTTCAAGGCGACGGCCGGCCTTCACCACGCTTACCCGACGTGGCTGGAGGTCGGCGGCAAAGCCGCCGACGCCCGCCGGAAGACCCCGCCGCCTTCAGCGGCGGATCCGGCGAGCATGGCTTTCTCAACCTCCTCGCGGCCGCGGTCTTCGGCAACGAGGAGGAGGCGCTGCGCGAGAAGCCGCCCGCATTCGCGCTCGACGAGCGCTCGCTCCGCTGGCGCGACCAGCAGGCGACGCCGGCCCGGCTCGCCGACGTCCGCGCCTCGCTCTTCCACTCGATCGGGACGTGCTCGTTCTTCGAGCCGCTCGAGGAGCTCGAGCAGCTGGGGATCCTGTGAGCTTCGGAGCCGGGCCGAACGGCCTCCTCTGGCGGGACGGCGACGAGGTCGTCGACCTCTCGGGCCTGGGCGACGTCTTCGCGCGGCCGACGCTGAACGAGCTGCTCGCGGCGGGCCGCCCGGCCTGGGAGGACGCAGTCGCCGCGGCGCGCTCCCACGACGGGCCGCGCGTCGCCGAAGAGATGCCCGCCTCCGCCTGCCGTTCGAGGTGGCGGACTACGTCGACTTCTACTCCTCGCTCGAGCACGCGACGAACCTCGGCCGCATGTTCCGGCCCGACCAGGAGCCGCTGCTGCCGAATTGGCGCTGGCTGCCCGTCGCCTACCACGGCCGGGCCGGCAGCGTGGTGGTCAGCGGCACGGACGTGGTCCGGCCGAGCGGCCAGCGGAAGGCTCCCGACGAGGACGCGCCGACCTTCGGCCCCAGCCGCCGCCTCGACTTCGAGCTCGAGCTCGGCTTCGTCGTCGGCGTCCCGACCGAGCTCGGCGAGCCGGTGCCGGTGGAGGCGTTCGCCGACCACGTCTTCGGCCTCGTCCTCGTCAACGACTGGAGCGCGCGCGACATCCAGGCCTGGGAGTACGTGCCGCTCGGCCCGAACCTCGGCAAGTCGTTCCAGACCTCGATCTCGGCCTGGGTGACGCCGCTCGCGCTGCTCGAGGACGCGCGCGTCGAGGCGCCGCCGCAGGAGCCGCCGCCGCTGCCCTATCTCGCCGGCGGCCGTGACTGGGGCCTCGACGTCGCGCTCGAGGTCGAGCTGAACGGCGAGACGGTGTCGCAGGGCAACGCGCGGACGCTCTACTGGACGCTCCCGCAGCAGCTCGCGCACGCGACGTCCAACGGCGCCTCGCTACGCACGGGAGACCTGATGGCGTCGGGCACGATCTCGGGCGCCGAGCCGGGCTCGGAGGGATCGATGATCGAGCTCTTCCGCGGCGAACGCTTCCTCGAGGACGGCGACGAGGTCGTCCTCCACGGCCGCGCCGCCAACGGCGTCGGGCTCGGCGAGGTGCGTGGCCGCGTTCTGCCGGCGCGCGCGACCTAGGCGGAACCGAACCGGGACGCCTCCCGTTTGCCTGGGAAAGACAAGGAGGCGGTAATGGCAGCTTGGATCTGGATCCTGATCGCGATCGGCGCGCTCGTTGTTCTCGGGCTCGTGGTCTTCGGCGCGCGGCGCAACCGCGAGAAGACACAGCGGCGCGAACAGGCACAGGAGCTCCGGCAGAAGGCGGACACACACACGCAGCAAGCCGAGGAGCGCGAACGCGTCGCGCAGGAGCAGGTGCAGCAGGCGAAGGAGGCGCGGAAGGTCGCGGCCGAGGTCGGCGCACGCGCCGACCACATCGACCCGGACGCCGAGACGACCGACGAGAACGCGTAGCGACGCAAGAAAGCCCCGCTTAGCGGGGCTTTCTCCACTGGAGGGCGCGGCGCGATACCGTCACGGCATGGCGACGCGGCGTGCGTCCTGCTCGTGCGGGCAGCTCACGGTCGAGGTCGAGGGCGACCCTATGAGGGTCTCGATCTGCCACTGCCTCGCCTGTCAGCGGCGCACAGGGAGCGTGTTCGGGACGCAGTCACGCTGGTCCCGCGAGCGGGCGCGCATCGAGGGCGACGCGACCGAGTACCTACGCATCTCCGATGAGGGCGACGAGCGCTCGTTCTTCTTCTGCCCGCGCTGCGGCGCGACGGTCTACTACTGGATCGACGCGGAGCACATCGCTCTCCCGGTCGGCGCGTTCGCCGACCCGAACTTCCCCGCGCCGCGCATCTCGGTGTGGGAGGAGCGCATGCACTCGTGGTTCGCCCTGCCCGACGGGATCGAGCACATCCACTGAGCTCCTCTGGCATGGGCCGCTGGGATCGAACCAGCGACCCCTCGTGTGTGAAGCGCGCGACACGAGAACCCGAAAGCGCCTGCTCGTTGACTGCGCCGACGCTGCCAAGGCTGTCTAGGATCGCCGAGGGGCGAGGCACCGATTCAAGGAGACGACGATGGCCCGCAAGACGATCTTTGTGTCTGACCTTTCCGGCAAGGAAATCGGCAACGACCGTGATGCGGTGACGATCACGGTGAAGTACGGCGACGCACGAAAGGGCCTGATCGTTGTCGATGCCCACCCCGATGACAGCGAGGTCAAGCGGCTGGTCAAGGCTGGAAGACACCAGGCCCGGAGGGGTCGCAGACCAAAGTCGCACAACGGAGGAGAGTCGAGACGCTAGGCGGTCGCCTACGGGAAGGTGACGAAGTCTGGCGCGTGTCCCTTGGGTCGAGACGAGACCGCCCGTTTTGGGCCACATGGTTAGGAGCGCCGCTTCGCGGGGACCGTAGAAGCGTGACTGCGGCGGAGATGACCGAGGCGCTTGTGCAGATCAATGATCGGCTTGCGAGGGCAGCGCGGGCGAAACGGTCTGCGATCACCACCTTCTTCTGCGAGTGTGGAGACTGTCTAGCCGAGGACGTGCCGCTGTCGCTCGACGAGCACGAAGAGATCCGGGTGCGCGAGGACTTGATCTTCGCTCCCGGGCACGACGCGCAGAGGAAGACTCGGTCTGAGGGCGGCGGGGTGGCGCGCGACGTGCTGACGAGGAGCATTATCGGCTTCGCCGAACGCGAAGAGTTACGCGAACCTGCAAGGCCGCCAGGCCTTCGGCCTGCTCGCTACCCCGAGCGAAAAATCGCCTCTGTGCAGGTTGTTCTCGCAGTGGGCGCGGCTGGGATCGAACCAGCGACCCCTCGCGTGTGAAGCGAGTGCTCTCCCGCTGAGCTACGCGCCCGGATCGCGCCTAATGTAGCCGTTCTCCGCGCCGGGCTACCTGTGCCGGGCCTATCCGTAAAGATCCTGCTATGGGCGTTGCGGGTGGGCTCGGCGCGTGCGACAGTGGGGGCGGTCAGAGCGAGACCCGCCGGCGCAGGGGGGCGGGCTCGCGCGAAGAAGGGGGTCCTCCGAAGTGAAGAGCAAGGTTGCCAGGGCAGCTCTGGCTGGAGCCGCAGCTGGGCTGATCGCGTTCGCCGTCGCCGCCGCGGCCCCCGGCGTGGGAAATGCAGGCAGTTCGCTGAGCACGTCCGGGTGGACGAGCCGCCTGACCGCCGCCCAGGTCCGCGTGCTGTCGGCGAATGCCGACCAGCGGGTCATCGTCCTGCTCCGCAACCAGCGCAAGGCGTTCGCGACCCAGCGGGCGCCGGTCGTCGCGCAGCTCCGCCAGCTCCACGTGCCGCGCCTCGTGACCTACGAGACGGTGAACGCCGTCGCGACGACGGTCTCGGCAGCGGAGGCGGCCAACCTCCGCCGCGACCCGGCCGTGCTTGCCGTCGCCCCGGACGTGGTCGTCAAGGGGCCGTCGACCAACGCGAACCTGCTGCCCCGCGCGACGCGCGTGGCCGCCCATGCCGCGAGCCGGATGAGTCCTCGCGCGGCTTCCAGCTCTTCGAAGAAGGTCTGCGGGAGCGCGGCCGCGCCGCTGCTCGAGCCTCAGGCCCTGCACCTGATCAACGCCGACAACCGCACGAACGCGAACAGCCCCCTCACGAGCGGCCCGAAGAGCGCGCACCGTCTCGGCTACACGGGCGCCGGCGTGAACATCGCCGTCTTTCCGGACGGGATGGATCCGAAGCTGCCCGACTTCCAGCGCAACGGACAGTCGGCCGTCACCGACTACCGCGACTTCTCGGGCGAGGGCCCGAACGCCCAGACCGGCGGAGGCGAGGCCTTCGGCGACGTCAGCTCGCTCGTCGCCCAGGGCAACACCACCTACAACCTCGACCAGGAGATCAATCCCGACTTCGCCACGACCGGCGGCACCTGCGCCGTCAAGGTGCTCGGCGTGGCCCCTGGGGCGGACGTCGACGTGATGAAGGTCTTCGGCAGCAACAACTCGAGCTTCACCAGCGTGATCCTGCAGGGGATCGACTGGGCGATCCAGCACGACCACGCCGACATCCTGTCCATCTCGATCGGGTTCGGCGGGCTGCCGACCAGCGCGGCCGAGCAGCCGCTGACCGCGATCCTCGAGAACGCGATGCACCACGGCACCGTGGTCGTCGCCAGCACCGGGGACTCCAGCCCGTCGAACACCGAGGGGAGCCCGGCGCTCGACCCCGGTGTGATCGGTACGGCCGCGAGCACCTCGTACCGGCTCTTCGCCCAGACGAACCTCTTCCTGTACGACATGGCCCAGGCCGTGCACAACCACCAGCGCGCCCTCGTACCACCTGGGGCAGAGCACGCCGGGCTGGCTCGACAACCAGGTCTCGACGCTCTCCAGCTCGGGCGTCACCGAAGACCGGCGGGTGCCGGACCTCATCGCCCCAGGCGACCTGAACTGGGCCGCGTGCTCGACCGACACCTCGACCTACACCGACTGCGAGAACGCGATCGGCGGCAGCTCGATCGGCCTCGTCGACTTCGGCGGCACGAGCGAGTCGACCCCGCTCACTGCGGGAACGGCGGCGCTCGTCATCGAGGCGTACCGCCAGTCGCACCACAAGCAGAACCCGTCGCCGGCCGTCGTGCGGCAGATCCTCTTCAGCAGCGCGACCGATCTCGGCATTTCCGCGGAGAACCAGGGCGCCGGTCTGCTCAACGCGTTGCGCGCGGTCGAGCTGGCCAAGTCGTGGGGTAAGCACGCGAAGGGCGGCGGCCTGGTGCACTCCCCCGACTCGATCGCCGACCTCGGCAACGTCAAAGGGAAGCACCGTCACACGGTCGTGGTCAAGAACACCGCCAACAGCAAGGCGAAGATCAGGCCGGTGCTGCGCACGCTCGGCAAGACGCGCAATCTCGCCAGCGGCAAGTTGAACCTGTTCGAGGCGGGCCACGGACCGCAAGGCTCCTGCGCCGGAGTCCAGACCGCCGAGTACTTCACCGGCGAGACGATCCCGGAGCTGAACTGCAAGACGTTCAAGGTGCCGAAAGGCGTCGACGCGCTCGACTCGCGGATCGCCTGGCAGCCGCTGCAGAATTGCGCCACCTGCACTTCCGGTGAGCCGACGGTCCGCGAGATCCTGATCGACCCGAAGGGCCGCTACGCGCAGTACAGCGACCCGCAGGGCCTCGGGTCCGGGTTCGCGGACGCGCAGGTCCACCAGCCCGCTGCGGGGACCTGGACGCTGCTCATCTTCGGACGGCACACCTCCAACTACGAGGGAGCGGTGAGCTTCCAGGAGACCGCGCAGACCTTCCGGACCGTCCCCCATGCGGTCACGCCGGCCTCCAGGGTGGTGCGCCCCGGCAAGTCGGCCTCGTTCACGGTCAAGGTGCCGGCGCCGACCAAGCCCGGCTTCTTCACCGGTGCGGTCGTGTTCCACAGCAACCGGCAGCCCAAGCTCGGCACGATCCCGGTCGTCTCCGAGGCGAAGGTGCCCGTCACGACGAAGAAGGCGGGGAAGTTCACCGGCACGCTCATCGGCGGCAACGGCCGGCCGGGGGCCTACGCACAGGAGCTCAGCTACGAGTTCACGGTGCCGAAGGGCGTCCACGACCTGAACGTCAACATGCACGCCTCCCACGACGGGTACCTGCTGCTCGGCCAGCTGGTCGATCCGCACGGGAACGCCGTGGACAGCCAGCTGAGCTTCCAGCAGGTCGACTCCTTCGGCAACAGCGACAACACGAACGCCGTCCAGCTCGTCTGGGCGGACCCGACTCCGGGCACCTGGCGGGTGAACGTCGCCAACGGCCTGTTCTACCTGCCGGGGTTGGACGTGTACTCCGGCCTGACCCACGCCACGCTCCAGGGCACGGTCAGCTTCAACACCTCGCGGGTGACCGCGACGGGGATGCCGAGCGGCACGCTGACGCCCGGGAGCACCGTGACGGCTCAGGTCCAGGTGAAGAACACGGGTGTCGAGCCGGAGACGTACCAGCTCGACCCGCGGACGACCACGCAGACGCAGTACGCCGGGGTGTCGGTGACGAACACGTCGGGCATGCTCCCGATCACCTTCGGCGACCCCATCCCGCAGTACATCGTCCCGCCGTTCAGCAGCCAGCTGAAGGTGGACGCGAGCACGACGGGCTCGACGCCGATCCAGTTCGACCTCAGCCCGTACTGGGGCGCGCCGGATGTTCTCTCCCCGGTCAGCTCGGGCGGGGCGACGAGCGTCACGGTCAGCAAACCGTTCGCGTCGGCGTGGGCGCCTGCCCCGTCCGAGGTCGGTCCGTTCGCCTCTGCGGAGACGCCGGAGGACTACTCCACGAGCGCCACGATCAGCACGCTCGGCTTCGACGACAACGCGGTTCCCGGCACCGGGAACGTCTGGGCCAACGTGCTGGGAGAATCCAGTCAGCCGGTGAAGCCGCTGTTCCTGCTCCCCGGACAGACCGGCACGATGAACCTCACCTTCACCGTTCCGAGCGGGGCGGCCGGCACGACGATCACGGGCCAGGTTCCCGTGGAGACGTTCCCCACCAACTCGTTCACCACGGGCGTCGGAGACTGGAGCTCCGACGTGCTGAAGGTGCTGCAGTACTCGTACACCCTCGGCTAGCGCGCGACGTCTGACGGCACCGCACGGGCGGTGGTGCGGTGCCGCGCGCGCCGCACCGCCGCCAGCGCGGTCGCGCAGAGCCCGGCGCAGACGAGGAACGGGACGACGTCGCCCGTCGCTGCGGCGACTGCTCCTCCCGCTGCCGGCCCGATCAGCGCTCCCATCGCCCAGGCGGCGTTCATCAAGCCGAAGGCCATTCCCTGGGGAAGGCCGCTGCGCTCGGCACCTTCGGCGATCAAGGCGAATGCCGGCGTGAAGAGGACGCCGTACGCGCCGGACGCAACGATCAGGAGCGGCACGTAGAACAGCGGCCGTAGGCCCGCCGCGAGGCCGACCGAGACCACGGCGCCGGCTGCGAGCGCGACTTGCACGGGAATCAACATGCCACGGCGGTCGAGCATTCGCCCTGCGAGCGGCGAGAGAACGGTCTCGAACGCGGCGCCGACGAGCCAGACAGCACCGATGGCCAGCGCTCCCCAGCCGAAGTCGGCGAGCTGGAGCGGCGCGAGAGTGGAGAGCACACCCCAGAGCAACGACGGCAACGCCATCAAGGCGAGGCCGCCCACGAAGTACGAGTTCCTGAGCGCGCGGTTGACGGCTGCAGTCGAAGGATGCTCCGGAGGGATGGGCTCGACGCGGAGCGTCCAGACGGCGAGCAGGACGGCTAACCCGGCGACTGCGGAGAAGACAACTCCGCGTCCGAGCAGCGCGGCACCCGCTCCGACGACAGGGCCGAAGAGCGCTCCGAAGACGGCCGCGCCGAGTGCGGTCCCGATGACCTCCCCGCGACGCTCCCGCGGCGCCCCCGCCAGCAGCAAAGCGAAGGAGCCGGCCCACGTGAAGGCGCTGCCACAACCCTGGGCGAAGCGCGCCGCGGCGAGCGGCCAGAAGCCGTGGACGAACGCGAACGCGAGGCTCGACAGTCCCATCAGAGCCAGGCCGATGAAGACGGCGCGCCGAGCGCCGAGTCGCGCGGTGGCGAGGCCGCCCGGGAGCCCGCCGACGAGCGCGCCGGCTGCGTACGCCGCGACGAGCACGCCCGCTCCCGCCTTCGACAGGTGCAGGTCGTGGGCGAAGTGGGGGAGGAGCGGCGTGAGCGCCGCGTAGAGCATCGTGTCGACCGCGACGAGCGCGCAGACGAGGAGCAGGAGACGGCGCATTGGCTTCCAGCCTATGTTCGTCCTACCGTTCGGGTGTGACACTTCGGGCCCCCGGCGCCGTATGAAGGCTGTGAACGCGCTGCCGGCAGCCGTCCGTCCGCCCGGTCGGGTGGCCGCACCGCCCTTCGCGGACGTCGTCGCCGAGCACCTCGACGCCGTCTATCGCTATCTCGTCTACCTCACCGGCGACCGTGCGGCGGCGGAGGATCTCGCGGCCGAGACGTTCGAGCGGGCCTTCCGCAGCTGGCGCCGCTTCGACCCGCGCCGCGGCGCGCCCCGCACGTGGCTCTGCCGCATCGCGCACTCCGCCGCCGTCGACTGGTTCCGGGCCGAGGCCCGGCGACAGCGGCGGGAGGAGAGCTACAGCCGCGACGAGCTGCAGCGCGAGGAATCCGTCTTCGCCGAGGGCCTGTCACCGGAGCTCGACCGGGCTCTGGGGCGGCTGACACCGGCGGAGCGCGAGGTGGTGGCGCTGCGCGTGCTGCTCGAGCTCGACGGCCCGAGCGCGGCGCGCGTCCTCGGAATCAGTGGAACAGCTTGTTCGACCCGGCTCAGCCGGGCTTTGCAGCGACTTGAGGAGGAGATGTCCGATGTCCGCATCTGACTGGAGCGAAATGGACGGGTACGAGGCTCTCGTCTCCGAGCTGCGGGCGAATCCCCCCGTCGCGCCGGAGCGCCTGCGGCAGCGCGTGCTCGAGGGCGCGCCCGCCGCTCGCCGGCAGAGGTCGAGAAGGCGGAAGCTGGTGCTCGTCGTCGTGCCCGCCGCGGTCGTGCTCGCCGTCGGCGCCGCGCTCGTGCACGGCTTCGTCAGCTCGGGCTCGCACTAACGAGGCAGGGGCGCCCAGCGGTTCTCGGTCTGCACCGGACCACACGCTACTCAGGCGCAGGTCGAAGATCGTCCACGCGCGTCCCGGCAGGGCCCTGCGACAAAGTCGACTCAATCGAAAGACTTTCGCGCCGCACTCGCTCAACAACGCCGTCGCCGCCGGCTCGTGCGGACGCGCTCGAGGGCGGCCTCGTGCAGTCGCGCTCGCCGCTCGGTCAGATCCCGAAGAACCGGCTCGTGCACGCGGTCGCCTCGCTCCAGGTCGGAGTGAAGAGCTCGAACCTCTCGGCCAAGACGAACGAGGCGTCGCAGATCGTCGGCTCGTTCGGCGGCTACGCGCAGTCCGTCCGCTACCAGGCAACGCATCGGGGTGACGGGGAAGCGGTGCTCGCGCTCCGCGTCCCGGTGCAGAACGCGCAGAAGGCGATCGCGAAGCTCGGAGCGCTCGGCACGCTTCTCTCGCAGCAGGTCTCGACGCAGGATCTGCAGGCGAAGCTCACGCAGCAGAACAGCGGGATCGGCTCGCTGCGGCGCGCGATCGCCGTGTACGAGAACGCGCTGCAGAGCTCGACGCTCACCGCCACCGAGCGGGTCGCCATCCAGATCAAGCTCAACAACGCCCGCCACGCGCTCGCGCGGCTGCGGCACTCCCGCAACGGCACCCTCGCGTCGGGCGCGACCGCGGACATCTCGCTCCTGCTCACGACGCGGAACCACGCGATCGTGGCGCCCCATCACGGCGGCAGCACCCGCATCGGCCGGCTGCTCGGCTCGGCGGCCCACTTCCTCGCGCTCGAGGGGATCATCGTCCTCTACGCGCTCATCGTGCTCGCTCCGGTGCTCCTGCTCGGCGCGCTCGGCTGGTGGATCCTGCGCGAGCGGCGGCGGCGCGAGGAGCGGCTGCTCGCGAGTGCGTGATCTGCTGGAATAGCGGCCGTGCTCCTCGGTTCGGAGAACTCCCGCTCGGCCACGAGGTCGGCCTCATCGTCGTCGCGGCGATCTTCATCGCCTTCGCGCTCGTGTCGTCGTTCCTCGTGCCGCGCTACAAGCCGGACTTCCCGGGCCCCACGGGGCTCAGCGTGTTCGCCATCGCGTCGGTCGTCATGTTCGTGCTGATGATCGCCGCGGTGAATTTCTTCGGCTAGACCCCGCGAGGCGCTCCGGTACTCTGTTCGGACTCCGGAGAAGTGGCCGAGTGGCTGAAGGCGGCGCCCTGCTAAGGCGTTATGGGGCTGAATGGCTCCATCGAGGGTTCGAATCCCTCCTTCTCCGCTAGCGCAGCGCCCGCCGCGGTTCTGCGCCCACCCGCGGAGGGGTGGCAGAGCGGTCGAATGCGGCGGTCTCGAAAACCGTTATCCGTCGTTAGGCGGATCGAGAGTTCAAATCTCTCCCCCTCC
>CAVXXZ010000009.1:0-244895 GCA_963765795.1 uncultured Actinomycetes bacterium | reverse complement strand
AGCAGCTCCGCGCCGTAGCGCTCGAGCTTCGCCGGTCCGATTCCCGGCACCGCCGCGAGCTCCGCCAGCGTCCGCGGCGTGCGCGCCACGAGCTCCGCAAGCGTCCGGTCGTTGAAGACGACGTAGGCGGGCACCTCCTCTGCACGCGCCCGCGCGAGCCGCCACTCCCTGAGCGCCTGCACCGCCGGTGTCTGCTCGAGCACCGGCTTCTCCCGCTTCGGGAGCGGCTTCGCCGATGCGCGCACGCCGAGCTCGTCGAGGAACCGGCTCGGCTTGCCCTCCCACGTCACGAGCAGATGCCGCTTCGCCCGCGTCAGCCCGACGTAGAACAGGCGCCGCTCCTCGGCGACGTCGCCGCGGCGCACCGGCAGCTCGCCCTCCTCGACACGCGGCAGGAGGACGGCCTCCCACTCGAGCCCTTTCGCCCGATGCAGCGTCAGCAGGTGGACGCCGCGGCCGGCGCTCTCCCCGAAGCGCTCGTGGAGGAGGTCGACGAAGCCGTCGACCTCGCCGGCATGTTCCTCGGCGAGCCGCACGAGCCGCGCCAGGTCGGCCTGTCGCGTCTGCTCGCGCTCGCCGAGCTTCTCCGGCACCTCCGCGAGGAGCCCCTGGCGCACCGCGAGCTCGCCCACGACCTCGGCAGCAAGCCCTCGCCGGCCGCGCAGCGCCTTCAGCAGCTGGCGGGCCGCGTCGCGTGCCAGCAGCGACGCGCCCTGGGACGGAATCCCCGCGTCGTGGAACGCCTCCTCGAACTCGCTCGTGCGCGCGTTGGTGCGCACGAGCACGGCCATCTCCTCGAGCGGCAGCCCCTCGGCGTGCAGCCGACGTACGTCGTCGACGACGCTCAGCGCCGGCCCGACGACCGGCTCGGGGCCGTCCGGAAGCGTCGGCGCGAGCGTCTTCGCCGAGCCGCCGAGCCGCGGCACGAGGCGATTCGCCAGCTCGATCACCTGCGGGGTCGAGCGGTAGCTCCGCTCGAGCCGCACGACGCGAGCGTGGGGGAAGCGGCGCGGCAGCGCGAGCAGCCACTCGGCGCTCGCGCCCGTGAAGCCGTAGATCGCCTGGTAGTCGTCGCCGACCGCGCAGAGATCGTCCCGGTCGCCGAGCCAGAGGTCGAGCAGCGACTGCTGGAGCAGGTTGACGTCCTGGTACTCGTCGACGGTGAAGGCGCGCCAGCGGTCGTGAACCGCCGCGCGCACGCCATCGTCCCCTTCGAGCAGCCGCGCCGCCCGCTCGAGCAGGTCCTCGAAGTCGAGCAGCCCCTCGGCGGCCTTGCGTCGCTCGTACTCCCGGAACACCCGGAGCGAGAGGTCGGGCGGGATCGGCGGCTCGTGGTCGCCGAGCCAGTCGTGGTACGTGTCGGGCGTGAGGCGCCGGTTCTTGGCCCACTCGATCTCCGTCGCGAGGTCGCCGGCGGGCCGGAAGCGGAACGCCCCCGGCAGCGAGTTGCCGATCCGCCGCAGGAGCGGCGCCTTCGAGGGAAGGATCCGCCCCGGATCCCCTTCGAAGTGGCGGAGCAGCGCGAGCGCCGCCGAGTGGAAGGTCGAGGCGCGCACCCCGTCCGTGTCGAGCGCGCGCAGCCGCGCGCGGAGCTCACCCGCCGCCTTGTCGGTGAACGTCACCGCCACGATCTGCCCGGGCGGGAACGCGCCGCTCGCCACCTGCCACGCGATCCGGCGCGTGATCGTCGTCGTCTTCCCGGTTCCCGCGCCGGCGAGGATGCACAACGGACCGCGCGTCGCCTCCACGGCAGCGCGCTGCTCGGGGTTCAGCCCTGAGAGGATCCGTTCCGCGTCCAGGTCGCCGAGGCTAGCGACGGCACCGGCCGGGGACCGTCACGGAAGCGTCAGGTGTTCGTGTCGACCCGCGGCTCGATCTCGAGTATGTAGCTGCCCGTGTCAGAGAGGTTGGGCAGCTCGACGCGCTGCGGCTTGTTCACGATCTTCCGGAGCTTCCCGACGACCTCGAGCGTGTCTCCCTCCTCGGCGAGTCGCTCGAGCTCGGCGAGCTGCTCCGCGAGCCAGTCGGGATCGACCGGCGGCCGGCTCAGCCGCAGGATCTTCGGGTGCGCCGTCTCGCCGACCGCGTCGTCGCCGCTCCAGAGCTCCTCGTGGATCTTCTCGCCGGGCCGCGAGCCGACGAACGCGATTCGCACGTCCCGCGTGCCCTCGGTCGGATCGTCGGGCAGGCGCGGCTCCTTGCCCGAGAGGCGGATCATGTTCTGCGCGAGGTCGACGATCCGCACCGGTTCGCCCATGTCGAGCACGAACACCTGGCCGCGGCCGCCGATCGCGCCGGCCTGCACCACGAGCGAGACCGCCTCCGGAATCGTCATGAAGTACCGCGTCATCTCGGGATGGGTCACGGTCACGGGCCCGCCGCGCTCGATCTGCTTGCGGAAGATCGGGATCACGCTGCCCGACGAGTTGAGGACGTTGCCGAAACGGACGGCGACGAAGCGGGTCGCGACGTCGCGCCGGTGCCCGAACGACTCGACGATCCACTCGCAGAGCGCCTTCGACTGGCCCATCACGGTCTTCGGGTTGACGGCCTTGTCGGTCGAGATGAAGACGAACCGCTCGACGCCGAACTCCGCCGCCAGCTCGACGAGGATCCGCGTGCCCACGATGTTGTTCCGCACCGACTCGAGCGGATGCGTCTCGAGCATCGCGACGTGCTTGTACGCGGCGGCGTGGAACACGACCGTCGGCTGGTACTTCTCGAACACCTCGCGCCGCATCGCCTTCCGGTCCTTGACGTCGATGAGCTTCGGCAGCGCGGCGGTGAAGTCGCGCTCGGCGACCAGCTCGCGCTCGATCTCGAACAGCGGGCCCTCGGCGTTGTCCACCAGGATCAGCCGCGACGGCCGGACGCGTGCGATCTGGCGGCAGAGCTCGGAGCCGATCGAGCCGCCCGCACCGGTGACGAGCACCGTGTGGCCCTCGAGATACCCGGCGACCTCGCGGAAGTCGACCTCCACCTGCTCCCGCCCGAGCACGTCCTCGACCTGCACGGGCCGGATCTGGCCGGCGAGATTGAGATCCCCCGAGATCAGCTCGTACAGCCCCGGCAGCGTCTTTACGACGATTCGCAGCGCCTGCGCCGTCTCGAAGATCCGCCGGCGCACGTCGCCCGAGACGGACGGCATCGCGATCAGCACCTCGTCGGGGCGGTGCTCGCGGAGGACGCGCGGCAGCTCGTCGATCGTGCCGAGCACGCGAACGCCCATGATCCGCGTGTGCCTCTTGCGCGGGTCGTCGTCGACGAACCCGATCGGGGTGTAGTTGAGCATCCGCGAGCGCTGCATCTCCTGCACGATCACGCGGCCCGCGTCGCCGGCGCCGACGACGATCACCTCCTTGCCGCGCGCCACCATGGTCAGGCCCGGGCGCTCCATCGCCGTGCGGGCGAGGAGGCGCGAGCCCAAGACGAGGGCGAGCGTGAGGAGGAGGTCGATCGCGGCGATCGACCGCGGCAGCCGGAGGCTGTGCACCGGCTGGAACAGGTAGACGGTCAGGTCGGCGACCAGGCACGCGACGACTACGCCTCGGACCGTCGCCCACATGTCGCGGATCGAGACGTAGCGCCACCAGCGGTTGTAGAAGCCGAAGGCGATGAAGACGATGAGCTTGATCCCGACGACGAGCAGGATCGTCCGGTCGAGGAGCCTCGAGTAGATGAGGGGCAGGCCGTGGTCGAAGCGAAGCTGGAAGGCGAGCCACCAGGCCGCCGCGAGGATCGCCGCGTCGACGGCGAGCTGCCATATCCGGTGCGGGGAAAGGAGCTGGCGCATCAGAGTACCCGCTCCGGCGCCGGCAAAGCCGGCGCCTGCGCTCCTGGCCGGCTCCGTCGAGCCTACGCCGGTGCTCGCCACGCCGACGGCCGAGCGCACGACGTCGACGACGCGCTCCTGTGTCTCCGCGGGAATCCCCGGCCAGAGCGGCAGCGAGAAGTTCTCCGTCCCCGCCTGCTCGGTCGCCGGGAGCGAGCCCGGCTCGTACCCCAGGAAGCGAAGCGACGGCTGGAGGTGGAGCGGCGTCGTGTAGTAGGTCGCCGACGCGATGCCGGCCTCGTCGAGCGTCGCGCGGATCGCGTCGCGCTCGCGCGAGCGGCAGACGAAGAGGTGGTAGACGTGGCCCGGCTCGTCCTGCGGAATCTCCACGAGCTCCCCGAGGCCGAGCTCGGCGTAGCGGGCGGCCGCGGCGCGTCGCGCCTCGTTCCAGCCCGCGAGCTCCGGCAGGAAGATGCGCAGGAACGCGGCCTGCAGCTCGTCGAGCCGCGAGTTGTAACCGACGAGGTCGAACTCCTGCTTGTCCTTCGAGCCGTGGAACGAGAGGAGCTGGACGCGCTCCGCGAGCTCGTCGTCGTTCGTCGCCACGAGCCCCCCGTCGCCGAGGCAGAAGAGGTTCTTCGTGGGATAGAAGCTGAAGGTCGAGATCGCGCCCTGCTGCGCGACGCCGGGCGCGCCGAACGCCTGCGCCGCATCCTCGAGCACGGGGACGCCGAGCTCGACCAGCGGCCGGACGTCCATGAGCCGCCCGAACAAGTGCACCGGGATGATCGCCCGCGTCCGGTCGGTCACCTTCGCGGCCGTGTCCTCGACGTCGAGGTTGAGCGTGACGGGGTCGATGTCGGCGAAGACCGGCGTCGCGCCCCGGCGCACGACCGACTCGGCCGTCGCGTAGAAGGTGAAGGCGGGGCAGATCACCTCGTCGTCTGGCCCGACGCCGAGCGCCTCGAGGGCGAGCACGAGCGCATCGGTGCCGTTCGCGACGCCGATCGTCCGCTTCACGCCGAGGTAGGCGGCGGCCTCCTCCTGGAACGCCCAGTAGTTCGGGCCGCGGATGAAGCCCTGGCCGTCGAGAACCTCGCGGAACGCGGCCTCGAGCCGGGGAATCAGCGGCTCGTATTCAGCTCGGACGTCAACGAGAGGAATCGTCTGCACGCGGGGTCACTCTAGCCGCAGCCATCCACCGATACACCAAATACGCCAGCACGGCCACGACCCCTGCCACGATCGCGTATTCGGCGTAGTGGAAGCTGTGGTCGAAGCCGCGATAGCTCGTGCCGAGCCCGTATCCGGCCCCGGCGAAGGCGAACGCCCACACGGCGGAGCCGGCGAGCGAGAGCAGCGTGTACGGCAAGAGCCGCATCTCGAAGATCCCGGCTGCGATCGAGACGAACGACCGCACGATCGGCGTCAGTCGGCCGAGGAACACGCCGATGTTCCCCCACCGGTCGAACCATGCCTCGGCCCGGTCGAGTCGCTCGGGCGAGAGGTGGAACCACCGGCCGTGGCGCTCGAGCAGCGGCCGTCCTCCGTAGCGGCCGATCGCCCAGCCGACGAGAGCGCCCACGAGGTAGCCGAGCGTCCCGGCAAGAGCGAGCGCGACGTAGGCGCCGGCGCCGAAGCCGATCCGGGAGCCGAACAGCGTCACCCCGTGCGCGGCGGAGAAGACTCCCGCGGCGACCGCTCCGGCGTAGAGCATCACGAGCTCGCTCGCGGCCGGGAAGAGGGCGTCGATCGCCATCAGCCCGAAGACGGCGTAGATGCCGTGGTTCGCTACCGCGGAGGTGAAGCTCGACGAGACGCTCGCGAGGAGCACCGCCCGGATACTAGTGACGCTTGGGCATTGAGAACGGTGCCGCGAGCGAGCTCGTCCCGATGGAGCTCGTCGCCTGCACGGCGACCTGGTAGTGCCCGCCGGGCGCCCGGTGACGGCGGATCCGGCCGTTCCAGGTCACCTGCTCCGTCCCCGCCGGCTGCGGCCCCGAGCGCAGCGTCGCCACCGCGATGCCGTTCGGCCGCTGGACCTGCACGAGGACCGTCGCCGCGCGCGACAGCTTGAACGTCGCGGTCGGGAGCCCGTGGCTGTCGAGCGTCGAGGGCGAGCGACGAGAGCGTGTCGTCGAGCGAGAATGCCCGCTGCGCGGTCGTCGTGACCTTACGGTCGTCGGTCCCCGTGACGGTGAACGTCCACGTCCCCTCCGGCGCGGGCGAGCCTCCGGCGGTGCCGTTCCAGCCGACGGTGTACAGCCCGCGCGACTCCACCCCGCTCCGGAGCGTGACCTTCGCGCCGCCCGGGCCGCTGAGCGTCGCCACCACGTCCGAGGGCCGGACGACGCGATAGGAGAACGCCTCGGTGTCGGCGACGCCGTCGCCGTTCGGCGAGAGCACGGGTTCGACGGAGGCGCCGCGTAGACGCCGCTGTACGAGAGGACGAGCGCGTCGGAGACCTTCGGGGCAGCGCGGCTCGAGGGCCGTGTCAGCAGCCTGCCGTCGAACGCGATTCCCGAGGCGGATCCGGCGCCGAGCCCGTAGGCGATCGTCGCCCCGAGCCGGGTGAGCTCGACGGCGAGCTCGTAGTTCGACATGCCGATGCTGTAGGCGGGATTGGGCCCCTCGACACCGACGAGGACGATGCGCCCGTCGGAGAGCTGGCCGATCGCTCCGCGCGCCTGGCGGCTGTTGAGCTGGCCGGCCGCGAAGGACTCGCCCGCGTGGAAGATCGGCCTGCCCTTCCTCACGAGCAGCGGGCCGCCACCGATCGCGCTCGCGAGACCGCGCCAGTCCGGCGAGAGCGAGAGCAAGACCTCGACCTGCTGCCCGACCGGCGCCTCCGCCTTGAGCTGGGCGGTGAACTGTGCGCCGCGGGCGACGAGCACTGCGCCGCCGCGCGGGATCGGCGATCGGCCCGCTTGTCGTCACCTGCGTCACGGTGCCGTCGAGCGGCGTCTCGAGCCGGGCAGCCGGCAACTTCCCGATCACCGCCTCCACGACCCCCCTCTCCCGCGGGGTCGCGCCGCCATAGACCGGCGTATAGAGCGCGAACTTCCCCGAGCCGGCCGGTGAGTTCAGAAGCAGCGGGCGCCGAATGGCCTTTCCCTGCCAGATCCCGGCGAAGGAGACCCGACCCGTCGTCAGCGTCCCGTCCGTGGCGATGCCGAGGCTCGAGCGTCCTGTTCCGGGCGGGCTCTGGAGAACGCCGTTCTGCATGAACATGCCGTTCGGCGTGCCGGTGGTGCGGTCGAAGTAGTCGCCGTCGATCGCCACGGTCGTCGCGCCGCGCGCCACCCGGCTGTCGAGGCGCGTGAGCGGCTCCCTCCCGCGCAGCTGCTCGTTCGAGAGCGCCGGCGCGAGGGAGTAGAGCTTGCCGTCCGGCTTCGGAGCGGTAACGACGTCGAGGACGATCGGTCCCCGCGACGTGAAGTCCACCTCGCGCGTGTAGGTCACGCCGGGCAGCAGGACGGAGGTCGAGACCGATTCCTGGCGGGAGCGCCCGGTCGCCGCGGAGGCGACCACGGACACGCCGATAGCCGCGAGCGCGACGCCGATGAGGAGCTTCCGCAACAACAGCACGACCCGCCGGCCAGAGTAGCGTTGCCCGCGTGGAAGCGCCGCTGCGCGAGCTCGACGACGGCTGGGACTTCAAGGTCCTCGTCGTCGACGACACCTGGGTTGTGCGATGGCCACGCCACCGGCTTGCCGTCGAGGAGATCGAGCAGGAGGTCGAGCTCCTGCCCGTGCTCGCGCCGCTCCTCCCCGTCGAGGTGCCGCGGTTCGAGTACGTCTCACGCGAGACCCATGGCTCGTCGCCTACCGCTTCGTCCGCGGCGAACCGCTCGTGGACGAGGACCCGGACGGCGTCCGCGGCTTCCTCGACGCGCTCCACGCCGTCGACGTCGACGACGTCCCGGCACAGCGCCCGGACTGGCTCGAGACGTACCGGCGGCAGGCGGACGAGTTCCGCCGTGTCGTCTTGCCCCTGCTCGACGCCGACGAGCGGCCGCGCGGCGAGGCGTTGCTCGCAGAGGTCGAGACACTGACCGGCTTCCGGCCGGCGCTGACGCACTCCGACCTCGGCCCTACTCATCTGCTCGTGCGCGACGGCCGGCTCGCCGGCGTGATCGACTGGGGAGACGCGCGGGTCGGCGATCCCGCGCTCGACTACGCCTGGCTGCTCAACGGGCCGTTCCCCGACTGGGACGTCGACGAAGAGCTGCGCCGCCGAGCCCGGATCTACCACCGGCTCGGGCCGTGGTTCGAGGTGCACTACGGCGACTTCACCGACCAGCCCGGCTGGGTCGAGTCAGGTCTGCGCGGTGTCCGGGAGCGCCTGTGACCTGGGTGCGACCCGACGGCAAGGTCTTCGCGCGCTCGCCGGAGGACGACGGCGACTACGCGGAATGCCGGGACGACGACGCCGAGCGCTGGCTCGCTGCCGGCTGGACCATCCAGCGTCGGGAGGACGAGTACGTCGTTCCGACGGTGCCGCCTGCGCCGCATCGGGTTCCTGCACCTCGAGGACGCCGATCTCGAGCGGCTGCGTCTGCTGGACGACGAGCTGCGCCAGGAGGTGCCCGGCACCGCCGGCTGGCGCTGGACGCACGAGGACTTCGTCGCCGAGACGTACTCCTCCCCGTCGGTCTACCTCGTGACTCCCGCCTACGACGGCATCTGCCGTGTGTGGCTGCGCGAGCCGACGCCGCGCCTGGGGTTCGTGGGCGTGCGCCGATCGGAGCGGCGGCGCGGGCTCGGGCGGGCGCTCGTCGCTGCGGCGCTCGGAGAGACGAACGCGCTCGGCTTCAGCGAGGTCACGACGGAGATCGATGTCGAGAACGCGGCGTCGCAGACCCTCTTCCGCGGCTTCGGCGCGCGCCGGATCGGCGGCTTCGTCGAGCTCGCACGGCCGAGGTAGCCTCGCGCCGTGCGCCTCGCACTCATCTCCGACCAGCACGGGAACGACGTCGCGTTCCGGTGCCGCGCTCGACGACGTCGAGCGGCTCGGCGTGGAGGAGATCGTCTGCCTCGGCGACGTCGTGCAAGGTGGGACGGAGCCCGCTCAGACGCTCGACCGCCTCGCAAGCCTCGGCTGCGAGACGGTGCTCGGCAACGCGGACGCGTTCCTGCTCGAGGTTCCCGCCGACTCGCCGGAGCCGGTCACCGAGCGCCAGCTCGAGGTGCGCGAGTGGACGCTCTCGCAGCTCACCTCCTCGCACCTCGAGCAGATCCTCTCCTTCGCGCCGGTCGTCCGCCGCGAGCTCGACGGCGTGTCCCTGCTCCTCTTCCACGGCTCGCCGCGCTCCTACGACGACGTGCTCCTGCCCGAGCTCGGCGGCGAAGCGCTCGAGCCGTTCCTCGGTCACGACGCCGCTCTGCTGGCGGGCGGGCACACGCATTTGCAGTGGACGCGCCGGATCGGAGACGCGCTCTACGTCAATCCCGGCAGTGTCGGGATCTCCTACGACCGTCACGCCGACCCGCTCGTCCTGCGCCCATTCGCCGAGTGGGCGCTCGTGACCATCGCGGACGGCACCGTCGCCGTCGAGTTCCGCCAGGTGCCGTACGCGGTCGAGGACGTCCGGGACGCGGCGAAGCGGAGCGGCCGGCCGTACGCCGACGAATGGGCCGCTCAGTGGCCGGCTACGCCCAGACCTTGACCTCGCGGTAGAGCGTGTCCCGCTGCACGGGCACCTTGCCCATGCTCTTGATCAGGTGGACGAGCTCCTCGGCGCTCGTGCGATGCGTCGTGCCGGCGGCCGAGACGACGTTCTCCTCGATCATCACCGAGCCGAGGTCGTCGGCGCCGAAGCCGAGCGCGACCTGGCCGATCTTCTTCCCCTGCGTCACCCACGACGAGCCGATGTGCGGCATGTTGTCGAGGTAGATGCGCGAGACCGCCTGCGTCAGGAGGTAGTCGAAGGACGTCGGCCGCGCCTCGACCGGCACGAGCGAGACGAGCCGGTTGCCGTCGTCCTGGAACGTCCAGGAGAAGAAGGCGCGGAAGCCGCCCGTCTCGTCCTGCAGCTCACGGATCCGGCGGAAGTGCTCGACCCGCTCCTCGAGCCGTCTCGACGTGGCCGTACATCATCGTCGCGGTGGTCGAGATCCCGAGCCGATGCGCCTCGCGCATCACGCCGAGCCACTCCTTCGTATTCACCTTCTTCGGCGCGATGATGTCGCGCACGCGGTCGACGAGGATCTCGGCGCCGCCGCCCGGGATCGAGTCGAGGCCGGCGTCCCGCAGGCGCGCGAGCGTCTCGGGGACGGTCAGCTTCGAGCGGCGCGCCGCGTGCACGATCTCCGACGGCGACAGGGCGTGCAGGTGGATCCGGTACCGCGCCTTGATCGAGGAGAACAGATCCTCGTAGTAGTCGACGCCGAGATCGGGATGGTGGCCGCCCTGCATGAGCAGGCCGGTGCCGCCGAGCGCGAGCGTCTCCTCGATCTTCTTGAAGATGACCGGCTTCGGCAGCAGGTAGCCCTCGCGCCGGTCGCCGGGCCGGCGGTAGAAGGCGCAGAAGTCGCAGTCGGTGACGCAGACGTTCGTGTAGTTGAGGTTGCGGTCGATGATGAACGTGACGCGCTCCGGGTCGTGCAGCCGGTTGCGGATCTCGTTCGCGGCGCGGCCGACGGCGACGAGGTCCCGCGAGCGGAGGAGCTCGACGGCGTCCTCGTCCGTGATCCGCTCGCCCGAGGTCGCCTTCTCGAGTATCTCCGCGACCGGTGTCCGTTCCGCGACGCTCATGCGACCGCTGCACCGGCCTTCGTCTGGACGAAGCGGAGCTCCGGCACGCTCTCGAGCAGGCCGGCGTCGCGCGCGAGTTCGAGGAACGTGTAGAGGCCGGCGCGCTCCCGCGGCCCGAAGCGGTAGCGGAGCTTCTCGAAGTAGCGAGCGAGGAAGCCGGCCGGATAGCCGTACCGCTCGGCCGCCTCGAACGCGAGCTGCTCGGGCTCCGCGCGGGCGAGCCGCACCGACGACGACGAGCGCGTCCTCGAGCTCCGCGAGCCCCTCGGCGAGCGGCTCCGGGCACGCCCAGACCGCGAACACCATCGGCAGCCCCGTCCGCTCGAGCCAGAGCCGGCCGAGGTCGTGGTGCGGCGTCGGATCCTCGAACGCCGAGCGCAGCGCGGCGTCTCCGATCAGGAGCTTCGCCTCCGCCTCCCCACTCTCGTACGCCTCGAGCGGCGCCTGCTCGGCCTCGGGCAGCAGCACCTTCGTCAGCGCGACGGACGTCGCCGACTCCGGGCGTCACCGCGACGGCGCGCACGCGCTCGAGCGGCACGCGGCTCACGAGCTGGATCGAGTCGACGGCCCCCTCCGAGGCGACGCAGAGCCGCGGCAGCAGCCGGAGCGAATCGGCGTGCCGCGCGTACTCGATTGAAGAGATCGGAGCCGTGTCGAGCTCTCCCGCCACGAGCATGCGGTTCAGCTCGGTCGGGACGCCCTGCACCTCCTCCACCTCGGCGTCGACCCGGTGGAAGACCGGCGCCATGTTCACGTAGCTGATGCGCCCGAGCCGGATCACCACATCGCCTCGAAGGCGGCAGTGGCGGCTGCCCGGTTCGGGTAGTCGCGGATCTCCTGGACGAGGTTGTCGTGCACGATCGCGATCTGGTGCAGCTCGCGGGATCTCCGCAGGCGGATCGACGTGCGGATCGAACAGCACCACGCCGTCGCGCTCGGCGAGCACCTCCGGGCGAGTACGAGCGGCCGCTGTTGCGCACCTCCTCCAGCCGTGCGTTCACCTGGTCGGCGCTGCGGCAGAGCTGACCGGGCAGAACGCCGATCCAGACGACGTCGGGCGCGAGCGAGATCTCGGCGAGGTTCACCATCGGCGCAGCTCGTTGTAGAGGCTGTCGCGCTGCACCGGCGTGCGGCCCGCGTCGCGGACGAAGCGGACGAGCTCGCCGACCTTCTGCTCGGTGCCCGGCGCTCGCGCCCGCCGCCTGGAAGATCTTCTCCCGCACCACCGTGCCCTGGACGTCGTCGGCGCCGAAGTGGAGCGCGACCTGGGCGAGCGGGAGGCCCATCATGATCCAGTACGCCTTCACGTGCGGGACGTTGTCGAGCAACAGCCGCGAGACGGCGATCACCTTCAGATCGTCCGCGCCCGTCGTGAAGCGGAAGCCGCGCCGCTCGAAGACGGTGTTCTCGGGGTGGAAGGCGAGCGGGATGAAGGAGAGGAAGCCGCGGGTCTTGTCCTGCTGGTCGCGCAGCCGCAGCAGGTGGTCGATGCGCTCCTCGTAGGTCTCGACGTGGCCGTAGAGCATGGTGCACTGGGTCGTTATCCCGAGCTTGTGGGCGGTGTCGTGAACGTGGAACCACTCGTCGGGGTGCTCCTTGCCCGGCGCGATGAGGGCGCGCACGCGGTCGGCGAAGATCTCGGCGCCACCGCCGGGCATCGAGTCGAGGCCGGCGTCCCGCAGCGTGCTTAAGACCTCTTCGTGCGAGCAGCCCTCGAGCCGCGAAATGTGGTGGATCTCGGACGCCGTGTAGAACTTGAGGTGGACGTCCGGCAGCGCCTCCTTCAGCTTGCGCAGGAGGCCGGCGTAGTACTCGAGGTCGACGTGCGGGTTCTCGCCGTTGACCGTGTGGATCTCGGTGAAGCCGTGGAGCTCGTGCTGCGCGACCGCGTCCTCGACGAACTCGTCGGCGGTCAGCGTGAACGCGTCCTCCTGCTTCCGCGTCTTGGCGAAGGCGCAGAACTTGCACTTCACGCGGCAGACGTTCGTCTGGTACAGGTTGATGTTCTGGACGAAGTAGACCTCGTTGCCGCCGCCGCGCTGCCGGCGCGCGAGGTCGGCGAGGTCGCCGAGCGCGAGCAGGTCGTCCGTCTCCATGAGGGCGACGCCGTCGTCGAAGTCGAGCCGCTCGCCGGCGAGCACCTTCTCCCGGATCGGCGCGAGCGTGTCGAGGGTGTCCAGAACGGCCATCAGTGCTCCGTCCAGTGATGGTCTCGCGTTCCCAGCGAGCGAAAAGCAAGCGAGGCTAGGACGCAGGGAGCCTCGATAGCCAAAGCTATCGGGGCGACCGAGGACGACGCATCGCGCCGCTTTGCAGCCGCTGGGGACGCCCAGACCATTGCTGGATGGAGCACTCTAGGCCTACCTTTCCCGATCGACGACTGCGTGCGTCAGGGCCTCGAGCTCGTCTCTGTGCAGCTCGCCGTCGAGCCGTGCCCTGGCGCGTCTAGCGTAGTCGAGCGCCACCTCGCGAGACTCGTCGAGAGCGCCGGTCGCGGCGACCCGCACGAGCGCGCCGTCCATCGGCCCACCGGCAAGCGCTGCCCGCACGACCGCATCCCGCTGCGCGGCGAGGAGGAGCGGAAGGGTCGGCGTCCCGTCGCGGAGATCGGTGCCGGCGATCTTGCCGGTCTCGATCGTGGCGCCCGAGCAGTCGAGGACGTCGTCGGCGATCTGGAAGGCGATCCCGAGCGCGAGGCCGTACTCGCCGGAGCCGCCGCCGAGCCGGCACGCGGCCTCGAACAGCTTCCCCGTCTTGAGCGCGCAGCGCTCGAGGTACGCCTCGACCGTCGTCGATGGGTCGCGGGTTTGGGTCCGCTGCAGCGCCTCGCCGCGCGCGAGGCAGAGGGTCGCGTCGGCGAGGATCTCGACGGCGGCGGCGTCTCCCGTCGCGCTCAGCTCCGAGAAGGCGCGCGCGAACAGGTAGTCGCCCGTCGCGCGCGCGGCCGCCGGACCGTAGATCGACCAGGCGGCGGCCTTGCCGCGGCGGAAGTGGGCGCGGTCGATCAGGTCGTCGTGGACGAGCGTCGCCATGTGAACGAGCTCGACCGCGACGCCGGCCGCGAGCGACGGCTCCGCTCCCGGAGGAGCCGAGAGGAAGACGAGCGTGGGCCGGAGCCGCTTGCCGCCCGCGGCGAGCGCCTCGTTCCCCACGGCGGCGACGAGCCCCGGGTGGGTGGCCACGGTCCGCGCGAGCCGCTCCTCGAGCGCGTCGAGATAGTCGTCGAGCCCCGGCACCGCCCGGATGTCCGCCAACGATGTGGCCACTAGCCCGCCTCTCCTACGTGCAGGGCCACGATACCCCCGGCAAAGCGCCGGAACCGCACGGCCTCGAAGCCGCACGTGCCCAGCAGCTCGGCGAGCTCCTCCGGCCCGGGGAAGCGGCGCACGCTCGCGGGCAGGTACGTGTACGCGTCGCCGCCTGGCAGGAGGCGGCCGAGCAGCGGGACGATGCGGTCGAACCAGAGCTTGTAGAAGAGCTTCAGCGGGCCGCGCGGCGTCGTGATCTCGAGGATCCCGAGCCGGCCGCCGGGCCGGAGCACGCGCCGCAGCTCCCTGATCGCTCCTTCGAGGTCCTCGACGTTCCGGACCCCGAAGCCGACGACGGCCGAGTCGAAGCTCGCGTCCTCGAACGGAAGCTCGAGCACGTCGGACTGCACCCATTCGAGCTCGGGCGCCTTGCGCCGGGCCCGCTCGAGCATCCGCTCGGAGAAGTCGACCCCGACGACGTAGCTCGCGCCGGCGTTGCGAGCGGCGACGGCGAGATCGCCCGTGCCGCAGCAGGCGTCGAGCACGTCGTCTCCGGACCGCACGGCCTCTCGGACGGTCGCCCGGCGCCAGCGCTGGTCGAGGCCGGCGGTCATGACGCGGTTCATCGCGTCGTAGACCGGCGCGATCCGGTCGAACATCCGCTGCACGCCTTCGGCCGGTAAGCGGCCCGACTTTCGACTGTCACGTCTGTCCCCAGCGCGGGGTGAGCGCATGCTCGAGCCCCAGCAGGTCGAGGGCCCGCGCGACGATGAAGTCGACGAGGTTCTCGACGGTCTCGGCGCCGTGGTAGAAGCCCGGCGCGAGGAAGAGGATCGTCGCCCCGGCCTCGCGGAGCGTGAGCATGTTGCGGAGGTGGATCGCCGACAACGGCGTCTCGCGTGGCATGAGCACGAGGCGGCGCTCCTCCTTCAGGGCGACCGAGGCGGCGCGGTGGACGAGGTTCTGCATCGCGCCCGACGCAATCGTCCCCACGGTCCCCATCGAGCAGGGGCAGATCACGTACGCGTCGACCTTGGCGGAGCCCGAGGCATACGGAGCGCCCCAGTCGTCGGGGTCGTAGACGCGCGCGGCGCCGTTCGCATGCTCGAGCAGCCGGGCGAGCGTCTCGTCGCGCGGCAGCGCCGGATCCCCGAAGAGCTCGGTCGCGAGCACCTCGATCCCGGCGCGCGAGGCGCAGATCCCGATCTCGCAGTCGGCCGCCGCGAGCGCCTCGAGCAGCCGCGCCGCGTACGGCGCGCCGGAGGCTCCCGTGATCCCGAGGAATACGTGCATCCTCGGGGATTGTCGCTGTTAGTGAGTGCCCTTGGAGGCTTCGAGGAAGATCGCGAGCTGGCGCAGACGCTCGTTGCCGAGCGACGCAAATGGCGGCATCGGCGAGCCCGGCGTGACCGACGAAGGGTCCTGCAGGTGCTTGATCTGGGTGGCGATGCCGAGGTTGCGCGTCGCGATCGCGGTTAGGTCCGGCGCACCAAGCTGGGAGCCTCCCGAGCCCGCGTACGTGTGACACGCAGTGCAGCCCGCTCTCGCGAACAGATTCGCGCCCGGGACGGCTGCTTTCGGCAGGTGCTCTTGAGCGATCCAGCGCGGCACGTCCCGAACCACCTCCGAGGCGAGCGCCTCCTTCGCCGTCGCGCCCTTCCACGTCAGCACGCCCATGGAGACGATCGTGAGGACGGCGGCGACCATGGCGACCGGCCTCGCCGAAGGCCGGCGCACGAGGCGGCGGTCGAGGAACGGCAGCATGATCAGGAGGATGAGCGCGATGGTCGGCACGCCGACGGTGCCGAGGAAGACCGACTCCGGCCACTTGAAGATCCGGAGCAGGTAGAAGAGGAAGTAGAAGTACCAGTCCGGCCGCGGCACGAAGCTCGTCGTGCCCGGGTCGGCCGGCGGATCGACCTCCGGCCCGAGCAGCCCCTTGTGCGTCGGATCGTGAGCCGGTCCCCAGGCCGACCACTTCCAGATCACCGCAAGCCCGATGATCGTGCAGACGACGACGAGGCTCATGATCGTGTCGTGGAACATCGCGTACGGGTAGAAGGGCTTCCCGCGCGCCTTGACGTCCGCCTTGTAGCGGGCGAACTCCGCCCGTGCCTGGTCGATCCGGCTCGGCTTCTCCTTCGGGATGGCGGCCACTACTCGCGCCCTCCCGGCTCAGCCTGCATCGGGGAAGCGCCAGAAGGCCGCGGCACAGGCCGCGTCAGGCCCGGCCGCAGCCGCGCACCGTCTTCCTCCTCCGGCTCCCCTCCCGCGGCGTCCTTCGACCACGGCGGCGAGGTGACGCCGAGCCGGACCACGAGGTAGAGGTGAAGCGTGATCAGGCCGATGATCAGGCCCGGAATGAGGAGCATGTGCAGCGAGTAGAAGCGCGTCAGCGTCTCACCGCTGATTTCCTGCCCGCCTCGTAGGAACTGGGCTAACCAGGGGCCCAAGAAGGGCGCCGTCCCGTTGAGGTTGATCCCGACGACGGTCGCCCAGTACGCGGTCTGGTCCCACGGCAGGAGGTAGCCGGTGAAGCCCTCCATCATCCCGTTCACGAGGATGAGAACGCCGATGATCCAGTTCAGCTCGCGCGGGTACTTGTACGCGCCGAACAGGAAGACGCGGCCCATGTGCAGGAACATGAGGATGATGAAGACGCTCGCACCCCAGCGGTGCATGCCGCGCACGAGCCAGCCCAGCGTGAGGTGGTCGGTGATGTTGACGATCGACTCCCACGCGATCGGTTTGCCCGTACGGGGGTTGATATCCGCCGACGGCACGTAGTACATCGCGAGGATCACGCCGGTGATCGCCTGCACGAGGAAGGCGGTGAGCGCGGCCGAGCCGAGCGTCTGCATCCAGTTGATGTCCGACGGGACGTTGCGGAAGAGGAAGTACTTGATGCCGCCGATGAGCCCCGACCGCTCCTCGAGCCAGTCGATCGGGAACATCACGAGCTCCTCCATCTTCTGGCGGCGGATCTCGGCCTTCGTCGGCTTCCGTCTGTAGGTGGTCGCCATCAGCAGTCGCTCAATGGTGTGGCGGATTGATGGGATAGAACAACTGCTCGGGCCCGTCGACGTGCTCGCCCGGGCCGACCGACTTGTACTTGTAGATCTGGGCCTGCGCCCCGGTGCCGACGACCTTCGAGACCGAGTACGTGCTGAGGAGGATCAGGCGACCGTTGACGACGTCGAACGCGTAGCGGTCGAGCGCGCGCACGGGCGGGCCGGCGATGCGATTGCCCTCGGGGTCGTACTGGCCCCCGTGGCACGGGCAGCCGTAACCGGCGGGGGTGACCGACTTGAACTCCACGGGGCCGTTGAGCGTGTGCTCGCTGAAGGACGGCGTGCCGGTGTACTTCTGTCCGATGGGGCCATTGGCTTGCACCGGGCAGCCGAGGTGGGCGCAGCGGTTCGAGATGATCGTGAAGCTCGGCACCTGCTGCTTCGTCTCGGGGTCGGCGACGTTGCCGTTGTTGCGGATGAACGCCGTCCGCCGGCTGACTTCTCCCTCGGCCGGGTCGACGATGAAGGTGGCGATGAACCACTTGCCGAGCGGGAACTTCTCGATCGGGCCGAGGTCGACCTTGTGCTGCGTCTGGCCGAGGAACCCTGGGAGGACCGCGAAGCCGACGACGGGCAGCGTGATCAAGCCGCCGATCGCGGCGCCGAGGCCGAGGGTCGCGCCCTCGAGGAAGACGCTGCGCGTCACGGCGTTCTCCGGCACCTCTACGACAGCGACCCCGTGCTGGTCGGCCGGCGGAGTCGTCATCTCGCGCCGCTCCGGCTCGACGGCGACCGGCTGCCCGCGGAGCTCGGCGGTCGCTTCTCGTGCCCAGAGGATCGCGAAGACGATGGCGATCGCGGCCCCGATCGACGAGATCAGCAGCGGGTTGATGATGAGCCCGACGAGGAGGACGACGATCCCGATCGCGAAGCCGATCGGATACAGCGTCGGCGACGGCAGATGCGTCTCCTCGGGGAGCGACTCGTGCTCGGTGTCGGGACTCGGCTGCTCGGGCTCCACCAGATCGAAGTCTTATCGCATCGGCCGGCCTGCGGCGGCGAGAACTAGCCCAGCCCGTACTCCGCCCAGCGGCGCGTGACGAGCTCCTTGATCTCGGGGCTCATCTCGATCTCCTCGGGCCATGGGCGCGCTCCCTCCTCCGACCACTTGGCGGTCGCGTCGATGCCGAGCTTGCCGCCGAAGAACTGCCGCTCGGGGGCGTGGTCGAGGTGGTCGAGCGGGCCTTCCGAGAGGATCACGTCGCGCTTCGGGTCGACGTTGGCGCCCGCGTAGAAGAGCACCTGCTCGTAGTCGTGCACGTCGACGTCCGCGTCCAGCGACGACGACGCACTTCGTGAGGCTGAGCATCCCGAGCCCCCACAGCGCGTGCATCACCTTCGCCGCGTGGCCCGGGAACTGCTTGCGGATCGAGACGATGCAGCAGTTGTGGAAGACGCCGGCGATCGGCAGGTCGTAGTCGACGATCTCCGGCAGAGTCGTGCGAATCGCGGGCAGGAAGATCCGCTCCGTCGCCTTGCCGAGCCAGGCGTCCTCCTGCGGCGGCTTGCCCACGACGATCGAGGGATAGATCGCGTCGCGCCGCATCGTCATCGCGGTGACGTGGAAGACCGGGAACGGCTCGGCGGCCGTGTAGTAGCCGGTGTGGTCGCCGAACGGCCCCTCCTGGCCGACCTCGTCCTTCTCGATGTAGCCCTCGAGCACGATCTCGGCGCGCGCGGGAACCTCGACCCCGACGGTGACGCCCTTCACGAGCTCGACCGGCTCGCCGCGGAGGAAGCCGGCCATCATCAGCTCGTCGATGTGCTTGGGCAGCGGCGCGCTCGCCGAGTACGCGGTGATCGGATCGAGGCCGAGCGCGACGGCGACCTCGATGCGGCCGTCGGTCGCGAGGTAGTCGGCGCGACCGTCCTTGTGGATCTGCCAGTGCATGAAGGTCGTGTTCGGATCGATGACCTGCATCCGGTACATGCCGAGATTCCGGCCGCGGGTCTGTGGGTCGTGGGTGATGACGGCCGGGAGGGTGATGAACGGCGCCGGATCGCCCGGCCAGCAGCGCTGGATCGGCAGGAGGCCGAGGTCGACGTCCTCGCCACGGAGAACGATCTCCTGGCAGACGCCCTTGCCGACGGTCTTCGGACGGGAGTCCGCGACGGACTTGAGCTTCTGCAGGCCGCGCACCTTCTCGATCAGCCCGCTCGGCGGCTGCATCTCGAGCACGTCCGCGACACGCTGCGCCACGTCGTCGAGCTTCTGCACGCCGAAGGCGAGGCACATCCGCCGCTCGGTGCCGAACTGGTTGATGAGCAGCGGATGTTCGGCCCCCTTCGGCTTCTCGAACAGGAGCGCCGGCCCTCCGGCCTTGACGGTGCGATCGACGATCTCGGTGATCTCGAGGTCGGGATCGACCTCGGCGGAAACGCGGACCAGCTCGCCCTCGCGCTCGAGCAGCGCGATCCAGTCGCGAAGGTCCTTCATGGCCACGGCGCGAGTCTACGGCGCCGGCGGCCCGCCTCAGGCCTCGGGCTCGCGGCGGCGCTTCGCCCGCCAGTGGGCGAGCTCGCCGAGCGCGATCACGCAGAGGAACACGCCGCCGGTTGCCAGCATTATCTCGACGACCTTGCTCCCCTCCTGCGCAGCCGTCTCCTCGGCGAACAGCAGGTGGAACAGCGCGGCGAGCACGAGCGGAATTTACCTCAGTCGGACGACTGCTCGACGAGGAGGTCCGCGAAGTTCGCCGAGCTCTTCGCGAATTCCCACCAGCCGTGCACCTGCGGCTGAACGAGCGCGGTGCTGCGCCCGTAGACGAACGGGATCACCGCCACGCGATCGGCGACCGCGTACCGGTCGGCATCGTGGTAGCGCTCGAGCCTGGATGCGGTCGTTCCGCTCTTGCCGCGCGGACTCGATCAGCTCGTCGAAGCGCTCGTCCGCGAAGTGGACGGCATTCGTCAGTGCCTCGGAGTGCAAGAGGAGCCGGAGCATGTACTCCGGGTCCGGGTATCCCGGCATCCACCCGAACAGCGCCAGGGGAGCATGCTCGAGCAGGGACCCGGCTGGAGGGTCGTGTCCCGGCCAGAGGTCGAGGCGCACGTCGATGCCCAGTCCGTCGCGCCAGCCACGCGCGACGATCTCGAGCAACTCGCCCCAGACGTCCTGGGCCGTGAGCGCGAGCATCACCTCTCCTGCGCCCGAGCGGTCGAGGTGCTCGCGCGCCCGATCGAGGTCGAGCCTCGGGGCTATGTCGGGCGAGTGGCCGTAGAGAGCCGGGGGCACGATGCCGCCCGTCGCTGCAACGAGGTTGGCAGGTGCAGCCTCCGCGAGCGCAGTGCGATCGATCGCGAGGGCGAGCGCCCGCCGGAGCTCGACATCGCGGAGTTGAGCGTGGGTGTGGTCGAACCCGATGTACGCCAACCACGTCAGCGGCTCGTCTCCGCCGACCTGACTGTGAACGTGGTCGGCCGTGTGCGGCGTATAGACGACGCGAGCGAGGTCGAGCTCGCCTCGACTGAAGGCGGGGTACGCGTCGTCTACCGCAGAGCGTGTGCACTCGACCTTCGCGACGTTGCCGCGGCGGAGCCCGCGATACCCCTCGTGGCGGACGAGCACCAACCGCTCCGGCGTGTGCTCCGCGACGCGCAGCGGCCCGCTCACGACCTGGTGTTCCGGAGCCGACCACGCCTCGGCGTGTTGCTCGATCGCGTGCCTGGGCTGAGGCGCCGCATCCGGACGGTTCACGACGCTCATGAAGTACGGGGCCGGAGCGACGAGCCTGAACTCGACAGTCCGCTCGTCGAGTGCACGGACACCGACGCTCGCCGCGTCGCTCGACCGGCCGAGCGCGTAGTCCTGCCCGCCCTCGAGCACGAAGTAGACGGCGACGGAGGCGCCGGGACTCTGGGGATCGAGAACGCGCTTGATCCCGAACTCGACGTCGTGAGCCGTCAGCGGCGTCCCGTCGGACCAGGCGAGGCCCTCGCGGAGGTGGAACACGTAGCGGAGCCCGTCGTCGGAGATCTCCCAGCTCTCCGCGAGCGATGGGACGATCGTCCGCTCCGGCCACGCCTCGACGAGCCGGTCGAAGAGCTGCATGCAGAGCTGGATGTCCGGCCACCAGCCCGCGCGGGTGGGATCGTTCACCTGCGGGACGTAACTCACGGCCATCCGCAGCGTCTTGCTCGCCGGTCCCGGCGCGGCCTCGGGCGGAGTCCAGTGCTCGAAGGCGCGTCGGTAGGCCTCGTTCGCCTCGGCGAAGCGGAGGGACGTGTGGAGGGCCAGCGCGAGCTTGAAGAGGACCAGCGCGATCTCCTGCCGCTCGCCCCGGCGTTCGAGCAGTGGCAGCAGGTCGCGGTAGCGCTCGATCGCCTCGTCGAGCGCGTGCTCCTCCCGTGCCTTGTCGCCGGCGCGCAGCAGGTACCTGGCCGCCTTGTCCTCGTCGTCCGCCCGCAGCCAATGGTGAGCGAGCAGGCCCAGCACCTCGGTATCGCGACCCGCGTACCGCTCCTCGAGCCACTCTGCCGCCCGCCTATGCAGGCGGGTCCGCTGGTCGTTGAGCAGCGTCCGGTAGGCCGTCTCCTGGATGAGAGCGTGGCGGAAGCCGTACTCGGGCTGCGGCCAGCGCCGGCTCTGGCGCAGGAGGCCGAGCCGCTGCAGCTCGTGGAGCGCATCGCCGGCCGGCTCGTCGAGCACCCCCTCGAGGAGCGGCAGCGCAAAGGTGCGTCCGAGCGCCGAGGCTGACGTGACGAGATCCCGCGCGGGCGCCGAGAGCCGGTCGAGGCGCGCGAGGATCGCCTTCTCCACGGTCGGCGGCACCTCGACCTCGACCGCGTGGTCGAAGCGCCAGCCGTCGTCGGTGCGGACGAGGGCGCCGACGTCGGCAAGCGAGCGGACGAGCTCCTCGAGGAAGAACGGGTTCCCGTCGGCGGCTTCGAGGACTCGTCGTTCGAGCTCGACGGGCAGCGTCGCGGGTGCGACGAGCGCCGCGAGCAGCTCGCCGTCTGCGTCCCCCAGCGGGCCCGAGGTCGATCTCGCGCAGGAGGTGCGGGAACTCGCGGCTCGCATGCTCACGGAGTCCCCAGGCAGCGTGGTCGCGCTCGGGCCGCAGCGAGAGGACGAGCAGCACCGGCGCCTCCTCGGCGAGCGAGAGGAGCTGCTCGAGCAGCAGCACCGAGGTCGGGTCGGCCCAGTGGAGGTCCTCGATCGCGATCACGAGCGGCGCGCCCTCCGCCAGCCGTGCGAAGAGCTGGCCGACGACCTCGAACGTGCGCCATTGAAGCGCCTCCGGGGAGAGCTGCGACATGCGCGCGCCGGCCTCGTGCTCGAGCGCGAGCTCGAGCAGGCCGCCGAGGTACGGGTAGAGCTCCGACGCGCCGCCCTCCCCGAAGAGCTGCTCGAGCCGGCGGCGGAGGCCGACGCGGACGCGCAACTCGGGCTCGTCGGCGCCCGCGCCGATCCACTCGCCGCGCAGGAGGTCGCGGAACGGCCAGTACGGCAGAGACTCGCCGTAAGAGACGCAGCGGCCCTCGAGCCAGAACGTCCCGTCGCGCTCTGCCAGCTCACGCAGCTCGTTCAGGAGGCGGCTCTTGCCGATCCCCGCATCGCCGGCGACGACGAGCACGCCGCCGCGTCCGGCGCGCAGCGCCTCGAGCGCCTCGCGGCCCAGGCCGAGCTCTCGGGAGCGCCCGACGAGCCGCGTCTCGACGCCCGGCAAGCCGCGCTGCGGCCGTCCCTCCGCTGCGACGCCGGCGACCGGCCACGCCGCAACCGACTCGCCCTTCCCCTTCAGCTCGAGCTCCAGCCGCTCGCCCCACTCGAACAGGCCCTCGACCGCGCGATGCGTCGCGTCGTCGACGAGCACGGAGCCCGGCGCGGCCGCCGACTGCAGCCGCGCCGCGACGTTCACGGTGTCGCCAAATGCTGCGTACTCGATCCGCGCGCCGGCGCCGACCTCCCCCACCACGACGGCGCCGGTCGCAGCTCCCACCCGAACGCCGAAGCCCTCGACCCCCCAGCCACGCCGCACCTCGCGCGCGTACTCCTCCATCTCGCCGACGATGCGGAGCGCGCAGCGGACGCCCCGCTCGGCGTCGTCCTCCCGCGTGGTCGGCGCGCCGAAGAAGGCGAGGACGCCGTCGCCGGCGAGATCCTTGACGTGGCCTCCGAGCGACTCCACCTCGCCGACGATCCGCGCCACCGCCTCCCCGACGACGAGCTTGACGTCCTCGGGATCGAGCCGCTCGGCGAGCGCGGTCGAGCCGACGACGTCGGCGAAGACGGCCGTCAGGACCTTCCGCTCCTCCCGCACGGCAGTGGTCATGAGCAGAGGTTGGCGGACGCGGGCGCAGGGTTCAAGGCCGTCGAGCGGCGTGCGCCGCGAGCGCTGTGTCGACCGCGTCATCCCCTGCCGCCGACCGGGCCGCCTGCTCCAGCGGCTGGGGGTCGGCATGTAGTCGGAGCGCGGTCCGCGCCTCGTCGAGGGCGCCGCGGCCGAGGAGCGCAGCCGTCGCCGCCCAGAGCGGCCCGTCGCCGTCGGTCTCTTCGGCGCGCACCTGGCTGCAGAGCGAGATCAGCTCCGAGAGGTCCGCAACGGCGGCGACGTCCTGGAGCGCCGAGATGCGAGCGACGCCGTGCGCGTAGAGGTAGTCGCCGAGCAGCAGCGCCGTATCGTCGTCGGGCGGCGCGAACAGCCGCGGTCGGCCGTAGTGGACGAGGTAGCCCTCGTAGATCGTCTCGAGGCCGAGCGCGTAGCGGGCCTCCCCGAGCGGCGAGAAGACGGAGCTGCGGTCGCGCTCGGAATCCCGTAGCAGGCAGTCCGCCCAGAGCGTGCTCTCGGCCGCCGCTTCTACGGCCATCGTCTCCCAGACGTCAGCGAGCAAAGGTCGCAACCGCCGCAATCGTCCGCTCGATCTCCTCCTCGCCGTGCGCCGTCGAGGGGAAGAGGGCCTCGAACTGCGACGGTGGGAGATAGACGCCCTGCTCGAGCAGGTGCCGGAAGAGAGCGCCGTAGCGCTCGGCGTCGCAGCCCTGCGCGTCCTCGAAGTTGCGCACCGGCTTGTCCGTCATGAAGAGGGTCAGCAGCGCGCCGACGCGCTGCACGCGCCCGAAGGGCATGAGCCCGTCCTCGAGCAGGTCGGCCCGGCGCTCGAGGTCGTCGTAGACGGCGGGATCGCTCAGACGCCGTAGGACCGACAGGCCGGCGGCCGTCGCGAGCGGGTTCCCGGCGAGGGTTCCCGCCTGGTAGACGGGGCCGGCGGGTGCGAGCAGGTCCATGATCTCGGCCCGACCGCCGAAGGCCGCGAGCGGCAGGCCGCCGCCGACGATCTTTCCGAGCACCGTGAGATCCGGGAGGACGCCGTACCGCTCCTGGGCACCGCCGCGCGCGACGCGGAAGCCGGTGATCACCTCGTCGAAGACCAGCAGCGCGCCCGAGACGTCGCACAGCCGGCGCAGCGTCTCGAGGTAGCCAGGCTCCGGCGGAACGACTCCCATGTTCGCCGCGACCGGCTCGACGATGATCGCGGCGAGGCCTTCCCCGTGGCGCATCACCGCCTCGGCCGCGGCGTCGAGATCGTTGTACGGGACGACGATCGTGTCCGCGGCGGCGCCCGTAGGCACACCCGGCGAGGCCGGAATGCCGAGCGTCGCGAGCCCCGAGCCCGCACTCGCGAGCAGCGCGTCGGCGTGGCCGTGATAGCCGCCGGCCGTCTTGAGGATCCGGTCGCGATTCGTGTACGCCCGCGCGAGCCGGAGCGCGCTCATCGCGGCTTCGGTCCCGGAAGAGACGAGCCGCACCTTTTCCACCGACGGCACCGCGTCGACGATCTCCTCGGCGAGTTCGACCTCCGCCTCTGTGGCGGCGCCGAAGCTCGTGCCGCGGAGCGCCGCCTCGCGAACGGCCTCGACCGTGTCGGGATCGGCGTGACCGAACAGGAGCGGCCCCCAAGACATGACCCAGTCGAGGAGCCGGCGGCCGTCCTCGGTCTCGACGTACGCGCCCTCGCCGCTCTTCACGAACAGCGGCTCGTCGAGGCCGACCCCGCGCATCGCGCGGACCGGCGAGTTCACGCCGCCGGGAATCAGCTCGAGCGCGCGGCGGAAGAGAGCCGAGCGTTCGGTCAGAGCCACGCCGGGAGGTCGCGCGTCCAGTAGCTGACGATCAGGTCGGCGCCGGCGCGCTTGATCGCGGTCAGCGACTCGAGCGCCGCCGTGCGCTCGTCCAGCCAGCCGGCGCGGGCGGCCGCCTTGACCATCGCGTACTCGCCGGAGACGTTGTACGCCGCGAGCGGCACCTGGAACGCCTCGCGTGCGGCGCGGATCACGTCGAGGTACGGCAGCGCGGGCTTGATCATGATCGCGTCGGCGCCTTCCGCGAGATCGATCTTGCATTCGCGTATGGCCTCGCGGACATTGGCCGGATCCATCTGGTAGCCGCGGCGGTCGCCGAACGCCGGAGCGCTGTCCGCTGCCTCACGGAACGGCCCGTAGAACGCGGAGGCGTACTTCGCCGAGTAGGCGAGGATCGGCGTCTTCTCGAAGCCGTGGTCGTCGAGCGCTTCGCGGATCGCCCCGACGCGGCCGTCCATCATGTCGCTCGGCGCCACGAGGTCGGCTCCGGCCTCCGCGTGACTTACCGCCGTACGGACGAGCAGCTCGAGGCTCCGGTCGTTGTCGACGTCGCCGTCGACCACCACGCCGCAGTGGCCGTGGGACGTGTACTCGCAGAGGCAGACGTCGGTGAGGAGCACGAGCTCCGGGAACCGCGGCCGCAACGCCCGCAGCGCCTGCTGGACGATGCCGTCGTCCTCCCACGCGCCGCTCGCGTCCTCGTCCTTCTCCGCCGGGACGCCGAAGAGCAGGACGGCGCGGACGCCCGACGCCGAGAGGTCTTCCACTTCGCGAACCAGACCCTCGAGGTCGAAGCGCGCCATGCCCGGCAGCTCCTCGTTCGCGAGCGGCTCGGGCGCGACGAAGAGCGGCATCACGAACTGGTCGAGCGAGAGCCGCGTCTCGCGCACGAGCCCGCGCAGCGAGGCCGTGCGACGGAAGCGCCGGAGCCGAGTGACCGGAAACGCGCTCATGGGCGGATGGTACGCCGCGCGTTGCTCAGGACGCGCGCGCCGGCGGCGTCTCCGGCGCGGGCTCGTCCCCGCGGGCGGGCTCTATACCGATCTCGACGAGCGGCTCGGGCCCATCGGGCTGTCCACTTCTGGAACGTGACCCGCTCGGAGAAGAACTCCCAGGCAGCACGCAAGGCCGCCAGCAGCGGCAGCGCCATGAGGATTCCCGGGAAGCCGTAGATCTCGCCGCCGGCGAGCAGGCCGAAGATCACGAGCAGCGGATGGAGCCGCAGAGTGCGTCCCATCACCTTCGGCACGATGACATGCCCCTCGAGCTGCTGGATGCCGAGGAAGAGAAGCGCGACCCAGAGCGCGGAGAGCGGGTCCTGCACGAGCGCGTACAGCACAGGCGGAGCTGCCCCGAGCCACGGCCCGATGTACGGGATGAGCTCGGTGAATGCCGCCCACGCTCCGAACGCGGCGGCGTATTTCCCGCCGTTGGGCATGAGTCCCACCATCCCGAGGATCCACAACCCCAGGCCGACGCTGACGCCGATGATCAGCGAGAGGAGGAACTGGCCCTTGACGTAGCTCGCGACCGCCTGCTCCATGCGCACGATCAGCCCGCCTCGCCCGTGCGGCGGGAATCGCCGGTCGACGGCCTCCGTCAGCCGCTGCATGTCGAGCAGCATGTAGATCGAGACGACGACGATCAGCAGGGCGTCGAAGAGGAGGGTGACGACGGCGACCCCGGCGCCCTCGGCCCAGCGGAGTGCTCTCGTCGTGTACTTCTGGACGTCCTTCGTCCCGACCTGGTTGAGGAACTTCTGACCCTGGTGCTGGACGTGGACGCCGCTCAGGTGGTGGTGGTCGAGCCAGCCCTGGAAGCGCGCGAGATCTTGCTCGGAGCCCGTCTTCGGTGGGTGTCCGGAATCGACCGTAAAGTAGTTGTCCACCCGGTGGGAGGCGTTGCGCGTCTGCTGCACGACCACCGTGGCGAGAGCGAGGATCGCCAGTGCGACGACTGCTGCAAAGGCGAGATAGACGAGCGCAACCGCCGGCCCGCGCGGTAGCCGAGCCCGCCCGAGCCCCCGGACGAGCGGGTTGAGAAGCAACGCGATGAGCAGCGCCACCAGGAAGAGGAAGAGGACGTGACGCACCGCTCCCGCAACCGCCCAGACGAGCAGCAGCAGCACCGGCAGCAGTACGAGCTGCGCCCAGCGCGGGATCTCGATGCGCACGGACGCGGGCGGCGGCATTGGAGCGATGGTAACGCTGGCGTCACACGGATCCAGGGCAACTTGGCGCTGGACTGGTGGGAGGAGGAGCGGAGGTTCGATACGCTGCCGCGCGACATGCCGTCCTCGCGCCCCAACCGGAGGCGGCGGGTCGAACGCCACCAGGCGCGCACCGCGCGCCGCGCGCGCCGGGTCGCCCTCCTCATCGTCCTCTCCGCGGTCTTTCTCGTGGCCATCGCCCTCACCGCGTTCGGCAGCACGACCACGCCGACGTCCGCCATCGTCCCGCCCAAGAGCCTGGCGACGGTCGCGCAGACGCGGCCGACCACCGAGATCGTCGCGCAACGCGGGCAGGTGCGCCTGCAGCTGCCGATCTCGCAGAGCCGCCTGACCGCGATCGGCTACCACTCCACGGGCGACGGCGCCCTCTCCCTCGACCCGGTCGGGCACCAGGCGAACGAGGGCCTCGTGTCGCGGGTCGTGCACGGCATCTTCGGCGGCGGCGGCGGCTCGCCGAAGTGGTACCAACTGGCCGGAGGCGGCACGTCGGCGCTCGACATCGGCGCACCGGTCGGCAGCGACGTCTACTCGCCGGTGGATGGGTCCGTGGTCGCGATCCGGCCCTTCGTCATCCAGGGGAAGGCATACGGCTCCGAGATCGACATCCAGCCGCAGAACGCTCCTTCGGTCGTCGTCGCGGTGACGCAGCTCGTCTCCGACCCGGCGCTCACGGTCGGCACGCCGGTCGTCAGCGGTGCGACGAAGCTCGGTCGGGTCGCCGACCTCGCCGGCGTCGAGCGGCAGGCGCTCTCGCGCTACACGAACGACGCCGGAAACCACGTGACGATCCAGCTGCGCGCAGCGCCCGTCACCGCGACCGGCTAGAGAGGCACCGGGCCCTGAAGATCCTCTTCCTCGCGGACGTCTTCGGCGTCCCGGGACGCCGCGCCGTGGAGGAGCACCTGCCGGCGCTGCGAGAGCGGTACGACGCCGACCTCGCGATCGTCAACGGCGAGAACGCGGCCGACGGAGCCGGCATCACGGCGAAGCTCGCCGACAAGCTCCTCGCGGCGGGCGCGGACGTGGTCACGCTCGGCAACCACACCTACCGCCGGAGCGGCATCGCCTCCTACCTCGCGACGAGCGAGCGCGTGATCCGGCCCGCGAACTCCGGCTCCGAGGCGCCCGGCCGCGGCCTGGCCGTGGTCGAGGCGCGCAACGGCGTCGCCGTCGCGGTCCTCAACCTGCTCGGCCAGCTCTTCCTCCCGACCCCGGTCTCACCGTGGGAGATGGTGGACGGGCTGGTGGAGGAGGCGCGGGCAGCGGCGCCGGTCGTCGTCGTCGACTTCCATGCCGAAGCGACGAGCGAGAAGGTCGCGCTCGCCACCTGGCTCGACGGCCGCGTCACCGCCGTGATCGGCACGCACACGCACGTGCAGACGAACGACGCGCGCATCCTCCCCGGCGGCACGGCGGCCGTCAGCGACGCGGGGATGACGGGGCCGCACGACTCGGTGATCGGCGTCCGGTCGGAGCTCGCGATCGCCCGGATGCGGACCCGCCTTCCCGTCAGGTTCGAGCCGGCGGAAGGCGACGTGCGGTTGGAGGGCGTGTTGGTCACGTGCACCGACACCGGGCCGGCCGAGGCGATCGAGCTCCTCCGCGTTCCCGCGTAGCGACTAGCTGGTCTCGACGCAGGTGTTGCCGAGGTAGCGACGATCTTGCTCGGGCTCCAGCGATAGAACGCGACCGGCTTGCTCTTCTGGCTGTCGTTGCGAAGAGCGACGAGGGCCTTCTCCGGCTTGGCGTTCGTCATCGTGAGCTTGAGGTGAACGAGCACGCGCTTCGCCGTCGAGCAGCGCCACGTTCGCCACCACCGTGACGGTGACGGCTACGACTACACCGACGACTCCGATCCAACGACGCGTCATGTCCCCCTCACCCCTGGCTGGTGCACGCAGACGAGTAGTACGTGACGGACCGCCTCGGCGACCACTGCACGTAGCCGATCCGCTTCCTCTTCCTGCTGCGCCTTCGGCTGCGTCACGACCTCGATCGTCGCGCTCACCGGCTTTTCCGAGGCGCTGTACGAGATCAGGAGACGCATGAGGACACGTCGCGTCGCCGCGCAGTACACAGTCGGCGATCGGACATCGCCCGCGTGCACGACGCCGGCGGACGCGAGTCCGCGCCGGCTCAGGACGACGTGCCTCACTCACAGAGTGGCAGCGGCTTCCCAGTCCGTAGTGCTCTTGCTGACTGCTCACTCCTAGGAGGCCCGTGGCCTGGGTCGGGTTACCGGTGCTGATCGTCACACCCGCAGAGCCGTTGGTGGGATTGGTGGCAAAGGCCCGGAGCTGCAAGGCCCCTTCTGCTGTGTTGCACGACACCGTCCGCCGCGCCTGTACCTCGAGGCGATGGCCTGCTGACGCGAGAGGGGTGGCGATGAGCATCGAGAGCGCCAGAACAACGATCCCGACTCCGTAACGCCTCCTCATGTGCCGAATCTACGCCCGAGCCGATCCTTGGTCCAAGCAGTCCTAGAACGTCGGCCGCGGGAGGGCGATCTCCCGGTCCGAGTACGCCTCTTCGGCGAGCGGCGCCGGGGGCTCCTCGCGCTCCTGCGCGACCAGCTTCCGGAGCGGCACCGCCGGCGCGAGGAGGGCGAGCGCGGCGAAGGGGAAGAACCACGGGATGTACGTGTAGAGCCAGTACGTCACGACGAGCTCGAAGCCCGCGAGGAGCACCGCCGTGAGCGCGGCGAGCTGCAGCGGGGACTTGCGGCGCGGGAAGAAGGCGAGCGCGACCGCTCCGGCCAGCAGGGCGCCCTGCAGGAAGCGCTGGACGAGGTGGAGATCGGGGAGCCCGCGCGCGTGGTACTGGCCCCAGTCCCAGAGCGACCAGGGCGCGTCACGCCCGATCTGGAAGCCGACCGTCCGCGTCCAGAAGACGTGCGCCTCGTGGAACGGATCCGGCTCGAGGAGCAGGACCGAGAAGGCCGCGAGCGTGGCGACGGCGAAGCCCAGCGCGAAGCGCCAGCTGGGTCTTCGGCCCGGGTACGTGAGCCACAGCGGGACGATGAGCAGGGACGCGAACTTCGTCCAGCCCGAGAGCGCCGCGAGCACGCCGCGCGCCGCCGGTCTCGACACGAGCCAGAAACCCCAGACGAGGAAGCAGGGCATGAGCGCGTCGTTGGTGTTCGAGTTCGAGACGTACTGGGTGAAGGGGTACGCCGCCCAGGCAAACGCGAGCACGGCGCCGAGTCGCTGGCCGCCGAAGCGCAGCCCCACGAGGAAGAGGCCGAGCAGCGTGAGGAGGTCGAACGCGATCGAGGTGAAGTGCGCCGCCGGCAGGTCGTCCCACTTCCCGCTCCACCCCATGGCGAGGTAGCCGGGGATGTACGACTCGTACGCGGCCGGCCCATATGTGTCTCCCTCGGGGTTCGCGCTCTCGCAGCGTCCGTTCGTCTGGACCCACTCACGGATCTCGCCCGACGCGTCCGCCGTGCCGCAGGACTTCTTCGTGTGCTCGATCGGGAAGTTCCCCCACGGCGCGGTTCCTGTGACGATCCGCTGGGCGCCGATCACGCCCGAGTAGCCGACGTCGATCACGTTGGAGCGCTCGACGTTGAGCCCGACCCGGAAGCCGGCGAGGAAGATCGTGGCGGCGAGCAGCACCCAGACCGGCCAGCGCGGCGCTCCCGGCGTGCCGCGGTTGCGGAGACCGATCCACGTCCCGCGCACCACCACCCAGGCGAGCAGCGGATAGAAGAGCGGCACCGCCGTGAAGACGTCGCCGTGGTTGAAGTACCAGAGCGACGCGGTCGGCGAGAGCAGGAAGAGCAGGTCGAGGTTGCGGAGCGAGAACGGCCGCCGCCAGTCGCCGAGCCCGACGAGGAAGACGAGGCAGAACGCTCCCCAGACCCACGGGTTGTTGATCGCCGTGCCGCCAAAGGCGCCGGGCGAGCCGCGCGCCATCCCCCACGCCACCTGCGGGCCCGTCCACGCCTCGGTGACCTCGCCGGTCGCGTCGACCACCGTGCCCTGGGCGATCTCCCCGGCGTTCCTCCACCAGATCTTGACCGTCCACTCGCCGGTCTTCCGGTCGTACGTCGCCTCGTGGCTGCGGCCCGAGTGCGGGTAGCGCGAGAGCCAGGCCGCGACCTTCGGGTAACGCTCGAAGTCCGCGAGCGCCTGTTTCAGCGTCAGCGACGAGCGCTTCGGCGGCGGGACGAGCGGCGTCTTGACGAGGTGGCCCTTGCCGTCGAAGACGGCGGCCGTAGGCGTCGAGGTGGTGCCCGAGGCGAACGCCGACGGGGCGAGTGCGGCGACTGCGAGGACGGCGAGGGCTGCGGCGAGGAGACCCCTCACCGGCCGAAGGCTACTCAGAGCTGGCGCCGACGGAACGACCAGAGCTTGTTCCCGACGAAGTTGAGCGGCGTCACGAAGACGATCGCGATCGCCTGCGCGAGGAGCCTGCCGAGCCCGGCGTAGGCGATCAGGAGGTGCAGCACGAGCAGGTTCGCCCCGAGCGCAGCGAGCGAGACGAGGAAGAAGCGCATCCCCTGGATGCCGAGATGACCACGGTGCTCGCGAAAGGTCCAGAGCCGGTTCCAGGTGTAGTTGCTCGTCACGGCGACGAGGAACGAGCAGGTGGCGGCGACGAGATAGTGGAGCCCTTGGTGGAGCAGCACGTCGTAGACCGCAAGGTTGATGAGATAGCCGATCGCGCCGACCACGCAGAACTTGCCGAGCTGCTGCCAGTTGCGGACCGAGAGGAGCGACGCGACCAGGCGCGGCCGCGGAGGCTGGAGGGTGCCGGCCGGGCGTGCCACGGTCGCCAGCGAGGGTAGCGCCTCTTTCTCCTCAGGCCGTGGAAACACGCTCGGATTCGACACGCTACCGGCCCGCGACCAACGGCACGAAGCGGCAGGGAACGGTGCGCAGGACGGCCGGGCCCTCCGGCGACCGCACGACGACCTCGAGCCACTGGCCGTCGGCGCCGCCCACCGGGACGACGAGGCGGCCGCGCGGCTCGAGCTGGTCGTAGAGCGCGGGCGGCGCCTCGAGCGCGGCGGCTGCGACGGCGATTGCGGCGAACGGCGCGTGCTCGGGGACGCCGCGTGTGCCGTCGCCGACGTGAAGGTGGACGCGGTCCTCGTAGCCCGCCGCGGCGAGATTCGCGCGCGCTCCCTCCGCGAGCTCCGGGATCCGCTCGATCGTGTGCACCTCGGCGGCGAGCTCGGCGAGCACCGCGGCCTGATAGCCCGAGCCCGTGCCGACGTCGAGCACCCGCTCGCCGCCCTTCAGCGCGAGCTGCTCGCAGATGAGCGCGACCATGTACGGCTGCGAGATCGTCTGCTCGCCGCCGATCGGCAGCGCGGCGTCGGCGTACGCGGCCTCGCGCAGCTCCGGCGGGAGAAAGAGCTCACGCGGCACGCGTCCCATTGCGGCGAGCACGCGCTCGTCGTCGATGCCGCGCCGGCGGAGCTGCCACTCCACCATCCGCGCCCGCTCCTCAGCCGACACCGGCGCGCGCCTCCATCGACTCCGGCACTGCCACCCCGAAGTGTGCGAGCACGCCCGGCGCCACGTCCGTAATCCGGTGCAGCTCGGCCTGGAGCCCGACGGTCACGACCGGCACGAACGAGTCGCCCGCGACGAGCGAGCCGTGACTGCCGCCGCCGGCGTGGTGCCGGCCGCCGAGGTCGACGAGCTCCCAGCCCTCCGCGGCGGAGACGAGCAGCTCGCCTGCGTTCGGGTTTGCGAGAGCCGACCGTGCACGCCAGGCGGCGTCGGGATGCTCCAGCTTCTCGACCGGGCCGTCCGCACCGTCGCGGCGGGCGACGACACCGTCCCCCTCGAGGCGGAGCGTGACGTCGACCGCCGGAAATCCGTCCAGCCGCCGCGCGAGCTCCGCGGGGTCGACCCGGGCTCCAGGGAGGAGGTAGACCTGCCCGGCGCGGTTCGAGGCCGCCACGACGACCTGCCCCTCGAGGTCGGCGAACGGCTCCTCCAGGCGTGCCGCGCGCCCGACCGAGGTCTGGCCGTGATCGGAGAGGAGCACGACGGCGTAGCGCTCGAGGAACTCGTCCGGCCCGCCCGCCGCGTCGAGCAGGGCGCCGATCGCGGCGTCGGCCTGCTCGAGCGCACGGTCGGCCGCCTCGCCGTCCGGGCCGGCGGCGTGCGAGGCGAAGTCGTAGCCGGAGAGATAGAAGGCGAGGAAGTCGAAGCCGTCGCGCGTGACGAGCCAGCGCCCGACCGCAGCGGCGTAGGTGTCGACCGAGCCTGCGCGCCGGCTTCGCACCGCGAACGGCGCCCCCGTCCGGTCCGACTCGAACAGCCCGTAGAAGAAGAAACGCGTCGGCCCGTAGGCGGCTCGGCTCACTCCGGGGAGGGTCGTCAAGTGGCGGTGGCGACCGCGGTAGCACGTGATGTTCACGGCAGCCGCCACGAGGCCGGCGTCCTCGAGCGCCTCGTAGATCGTCACCGCGCCTGGCGCGAGATGGCGCGCGTTCATGTTGAAGATCGGATCGAGCAGCGACTGCGACAGCCCGGCCGCGCGCAGCGCCGCGAAGGAGGAGCCGTACTCGACGATCCGGCGCTCCTGCCGGCTCCACCAGACGAGCGAGGGGATTTGGTGCACGCCCGGTCCGGCGCCTGTCGCGATCGACGTCAGGCAGACGGGCGTCAGGGATGGGAAGACCGAGGTCGCGAGCCGGTAGTCGCCGTGCTCGGCGAGGAAGGCCAAGGCCGGCGCGCGGCCGCTCTCGACCGCGCGCTCGAACGCCGCCGGGGTCATCCCGTCCACCACGACGAGCACGAGCTTCGGAGTCATGTGCCGGGGTTACTCGTCCCGCGCGAGCGTCCGCAAACCGGCGTACCGCTCGGGACGCGCACGCCTCAGCAGCGGCACGAGAGCCAGGAGCACTAGCGCAACGACGTACCCGACGGCCGGGATCCAGGCGAGCGCCGCGACAACGATCGCGGCGCCGGCGACGAGCGCCCCTGTGCCGACTCGCGTGCCGCCGCGCCGGAGCGCACCGCTCACCGTCTGCGTCGCGCCGAGCGCTCCGGCGAGGCCGCCCGCGATTCCGGCGGCGCGGTCACCCCAGCCACCCGGCTGCCAGCTCCCGATCGCAAAGCCGATGCCGGCACCCGCGGCGCCGGCAAGCAGGATGACGGCGATCCTCGCTCCGCGTCCGCCGCTGCCGGCCCCAGCGAGGAGGACGCCGACGGCCGCGCCGAGCCCGGCGCTCACGCCGATCCAGTACCAGGAGCCCATGGGGGAACCGTAACCGCGCGCGCGTTTCGTCCGTTGTTCGCGCAGATCCCGCAAGGAGGCCCTACGTGACCCCCGACCTTCGCCCACAGCTCGTCTTCTTCACCTCCCACCGCTCCGGTCCCGCCCGGCGGATGGAGAGCCTGCTCGCCCACATCGCGCGGAAGGAGCGCGATCGGCTGCGTGTGAGCAAGGTCGACGTCGACGACCGGCCCGACCTCGCCGAGCGCTTCCGGGTGGACCAGGTCCCGGCGCTCGCGCTCGTGGTCGAGCGACGCGTGGTGTCGCGGCTCGAAGGGCGCGCGACCGCGCCGCGGATCGAGTCGATGCTCGAGCCGTACCTCGCCGAGATCGCGGCGGCTTAGCTCTCGAGCCGGGCAATCACGGCGAGCCCGAACTCGGCGGCGCGCTTGCCGTCGATGACCCGGTGGTCGAACGTGACCGAGACGTTCCCCATCCGGCGGACGACGACTTCGCCGTCCCGCACGACCGGTCTGCTCCTCGATCCGGTGGATGCCGAGGATCGCCACCTCGGGATGGTTGATCAGCGGCGTGGTGAACAGTCCGGCCGCCTTGCCGGCGCTCGTGACCGTGAACGTGCCGCCGCGCAGCTCCCCTGGCTTCGAGCTTTCCCTCGTGTGCTGCCTCGGCAAGGCGCCTTACTTCCGGCGTCGAGCTCCTCGAGCGAGAGCCTGTCGGCGCCGTGGACAACGGGGACGACGAGCCCCTGCTCGGTCTGGACCGCGACGCCGATGTCGTAGCGGTCGAGCAGCACGAGCTCCCGCTCCTCGACCCGCGCGTTCAGCTCCGGGAACTCGCGGAGCGACTCGGCGACCGCCTGGAGGACGAGCGGGACGAGGCGTTTCAGGTCGACGTCCGAGAAGTCGCACTCCTCGACCCAGGTCACAGGCGGGATCTCCCGGTGCGCGCGCGTCAGGTGCTCGAACATCTGCCGGCGGATGCCGTGCAGTGCCACGCGTGTCCCTTCGGAACCTGTCTCGGTATCAGTTACCGAGACACGTCCGGAAGAGGCGGTGCGGACGTCTTCCTCCGTGATCCGGCCCTGTGGCCCGGTGCCCGTAACGCCCGCCAGATCGACGCCGAGTTCGGCGGCGACCTTGCGCACCAGCGGCGTCGCCCGCACCTTCTCACCCTTGGGCGGAAGCGGAGCAGCCGTCCGTTTTGAAGGTGTCTCGGTATCAGTTACCGAGACAGGTCCGGTTGAGCCGTCGGCGCCGCCGATCACGACGAGAACGGTGCCGACCGGGACGACCTCGCCCTCGGCCACCAGGATCTGCGAGACAGTGCCGCCCGCCGGGGACGGGATCTCGACCGTCGTCTTGTCCGTCGCGATCTCGACGAGCGGCGCGTCCTCCACGATGTCCTGGCCCTCCTCGACGAGCCAGCGGGCGATCTCGCCCTCGGTCAGGCCCTCGCCGAGGTCGGGCAGCTTGAACTCGTAGGCCACGGACGGCAGTTCTAGCTGATCGCGTCGTCCCGAAGGACCGCGTGGACGCCCTTGACCTGGTTGACGACCTGCGTCACGCGCAGGTCGACCGCGACGCTCGCCAGCGCCAAGGCCTCCGGCCGCGTGACGCCGAGCTCGCGCTGCATCAGGTCGAGCATCGTCTCGGTGGCCTGCTCGGCGGCGGCGTCGAGATCCGCGTCGAAACCGAACGCGAGCCAGGAATCCGCGGTTCGCGCGATCGGCGAGCGGAGGTCGCGATCCTCGATGTCGAGCGTGAGCGTCGCCCGCTCGAGCGGGCACTCGATTGCGGTCCCCGACACCTCGCCGTCGCCCTGCGCGCCGTGGCCGTCGCCCGCCATCACCAGCGCGCGGTCGACCGGGATCGGGAGGTACAGCGTCGTGCCGGCGACGAGCTCCTTGCAGTCGATGTTCCCGCCCCAGCGCCGCGGCGGGGTCGTCGAGTGCTCGCCGGGCTCCGGCGGCGGCATCCCGATCACGCCGAGGAACGGCGCCGAGCGGACGCGGCGCTCGCCGAGGTGCCACCAGTCGCCGTCCCGCGACCAGGTGAAGGTCTCTCCGTCCGCCCACGTGCGCCCCCAGTCGCGTGGCACGACTTCGTCGATGCGCACCACGAGCGTCTGCCCCTCCCGCGCCCCGCGGACCTCGACCGGGCCGTGGAGCGCGTGACCGGCGCCTTCGGGCCGCTCCGGCTCGACGTCCGCGTCCCAGAACCAGCCCGCGTTCGGGACCTGGAACGAGACCGACCCACCGGGCTCGACCGTCTCGACCGGCTCGTACTCGCGGGAGAACCAGCCCCTCACGCCCGCGGCTCCTGGATCCAGGCGTCCGCCGGCGCGAGCAGGACGCGCAGGCCGATCCGCTGCCCGTCCTCGCCGCGGAACTCCCACAGCGAGACCGCCTGCTCGTCGCCGCTGCAGCTCCGGCGCGACCTCGGCCGGGACGTAGCCGCCCTGCACGCGCCGCTCGGCGTCGTAGACAGCCACCGCGTTCGGATCGTGCTCGTTCTCGGGCTCCCGGACGAGCGCGAGCCGCCGCCCCGGCGCGAACCCGTCGTCCTGCAGCGCGTCGGCGCGGTACGAGGCGCCCGCGAGCTTGACGACGCGCACGCGCGGGTCGTCCCACTTCATCGCGTCCCCGGTCGCGGCGTCGCGCAGCCAGTAGCCCGACTCGCCGCGCTCGAGCCAGATCCGGAGGCGCGGCTCAGAACTCGAGGAGTCGCCTGGCGGCACCGACGACCCGCTCCACCGACGGCATGTACCGGTCCTCGATCTTCCAGTACGGATACGGAACGTCGAAGCCGGTCACGCGCAAGACCGGCCCGTGAAGGTCGAGGATCGCCTTCTCCGCGAGGATCGCCGCGATCTCGGCCCCGAAGCCGGCGGTGCGCGGCGCCTCCTGCACGACGACGACGCGGCCGGTCTTCGAGGCGGACGCGAGCAGCGCCTCCTCGTCGAGCGGCCGGAGCGACCGGAGGTCGAGCACCTCGACCGAGGCCTCGCCTTCGAGCGCGTCCGCCGCGCGCTCGCAGACCGGCACCATCGCGCCGTAGGCGACGAGGGTCACGTCCGTCCCCTCCCGCGCCAGCCGCGCCTGGCCGAGCGGCACGACGTGCTCGCCCTCGGGCACCTCCTGCTTCTCGCCCCGGTAGATGAGCTTGGGCTCGAGCACGACGACGGGATCGGGGTCGCGGATCGCGGCCGCGAGCAGCCCCTTCGCGTCGGCCGGCGTGGAGGGGATCGCGACCTTCACGCCCGGCGTGTGGACGTAGTACGCCTCCGGCGAGTCGTCGTGGAGCTCGGGCGCGCGCACGCCGCCGCCGTACGGCATTCGCACGACGAGCGGGAACTCCATCTTCCCGCCGGTGCGCCAGCGGTAGCGGCCGACGTGGGTGATCAGCTGGTCGAGGCAGGGATACGAGAACGCGTCGTACTGCATCTCGCAGACCGGCCGCCAGCCGGCCATGCAGAGCCCGACCGCGCTGCCGAGGATCCCGGCCTCCGCGAGCGGCGTGTCGACGCAGCGGTTCTCGCCGAAGCGCTCGCGCAGCCCCGCCGTCGCGCGGAAGACCCCGCCTGCACGGCCGACGTCCTCGCCCATGACCATCACCGTGTCGTCGCGAGCGAGCTCGACGTGGAAGCCGTCGTTGATCGCCTCGACCATGAAGAGCTCAGGCATCCCAGCCCTCGCGGAGGTTCGGCGGCGGGAGGACGTAGGCGTTGTCGAACACGAGCTCCGGATCGGGCTCCGGCTCGGCCTCCGCCTCGGCGATCCCCTGCCGCATCGCCTCGAGCGCCTCGTTCTTGATCTCCTCGGCGGTCGCGTCGTCGAGCACGCCGAGCCGGCGGAGATACGCGTCGTAGCGGCCGACGCACTCGTTGCGCTTCTCCTCCTCGACGCGGTCGAGATCGATGTAGGCGCGCGGATCGTCGGCCGTCGCATGCGGGGCGGCGCGGTACGTGACGGCCTCGATGAACGTCGGCCCGCCTCCTTCGCGCGCGCGCTCGACCGCTTCGCGCGTCGCCTCGAAGACCGCGAGCACGTCGCCGCCGTCGACGCGCACGCCGGGCATCCCGTACCCGACAGCCTTGTCGGCGAGCGTCTCGGCGTGCGTCTGCGCCTCGAGCGGCGTCGAGATCGCCCACTGGTTGTTGTTGCAGAAGAGGATCAGCGGCGCCTGCATCACCGCAGCGAGGTTGGCGCCCTCGTGGAAGGAGCCCTCGCTCGTCGCGCCGTCGCCGAAGTAGGTGATCGCGACGGTCGAGTTGCCCTTCAGCTTCTCGCCCCAGGCCAGACCCGCTGCGTGCGGGACGTGCGTCGCGATCGGCACGCAGATCGAGGCGACGCGGTACTCCGCCGGGTTCCACCAGCCGGCCGGATGCCCCCGCCACCAGTGGAGGACGGTGCTCGGCGGCATGCCGCGCAGCAGCCCGATCGCCGACTCGCGGTAGCTGGGGAAGATCCAGTCCTCGTCGGCGAGCGCGTGCACCGACCCTGCCTGCATCGCCTCGTGGTTCCAGAAGATCGCGTACGTGCCGATCCGGCCCTGGCGGTGGTAGACGACCGAGCGCTCGTCGTAGGTGCGGAGCAGGACGAGCGAGCGGTAGATCGCGAGGAGGTCGTCGGGGCCGAGACCTTCGACCTCGCGCTCCTCGTCGATGACGCGCCGCAGCTCGTGCTCCTCTGACGCCACCCGGGCCACGCGCGGAAGCGTACTCGCGGGCCGTCTACTTGAACTTGAAGTTCGCGCGTGTGGAACGTGCCGAACTTCGTGCGGCATGACCAGCGCGCGACAGGTGCCCGCCCATGCCGAGTTCGTCTTCCAGATGTACGTGTACTGGCCGGTGCCGGCGTCGTAGCTCAGGCTGCTCCCCCCGGCCGTGACCGTCGTCTCGATCGTGTCGAGCGGCGCCGTCGGTGCTGCAGCTGATCTGCTGCGACGCGGGGTAGTCGGAGTTGTAGAAGATGTTCAGCCCCTGGTTCCCGCCGAGGCTGAACTTCACCGGGATCGCGCTGCCCGCCTTGGCGACGTTGAGCAGCCGGCAGGTTGTCGACCGGCTGGAAGAACCCGCCGAAGGGATACTCGACGGCGTACTGGCGCTGGAGCGAGGCGATGACGTTCCCGTCGGCGTCGAACGCCTGTGACGACGAACGTGTGCAGGCCGGGCGTCGAGGTGTCGATCGGGCTGCCGTTCGGCACGGTGCCGACGCACTGCGCAGCGGCGGACCGCGCACTGGTACGTGGCGTTGACCGTCTGGCTCTGCGCAGTAGGGGCCGACCGGCGCCTGGAGCAGGATCTGGACGCCGCTCGGCGGGGTGTTGCTGTTCGTGGAGGTGAAGTTCAGGCCCTTGTTCGCGCTGTAGCTCACGTTGACGCCGTCGGTGGCCTCGACGAACACCTCCGGATCGATCGCACGACGGAGATCGTCCCGGTCCAGAGCGTCGGATCCTGCGAGGACTGCGTGAGCTGGAGGTAGTGCCAGCTGGTACCGTCGTTCACGAGCGCAGCCACCTCGGCGACTGCCGCGAGTCGTCGGTCACCCGCGCCGTGATCGTCGCGACTGCTGCTCGTGTTCGACACGTTCACCTGGGAGATCAGCGGCGCGACCTGATCCGCGCTCTGGGAGTAGAAGATCTCGAAGGCGCCGCCGGTGAAGTGCCGCTGCACGCCGGCATTGCCCGAGCCGGTGGGCCGGAACTGGTCGCTGACGTTGAGGTAGTCGCGCTCGGTTCCGAAGGCCAGCGAGTGCTCGAGCGTGAACGGGCTCGCCGGGAAGAAGATCGGCGCGACGTTCGGCGTCGGCTCGTGCGCGCTCAGGTCGATCGTCGGGTAGCCGATGATTCGCGTTCGTGTTGGTCTCGGTGGAGGTGAGACTCTTGATCCAGACGCCGCGGGCCGGGCAGCGGACGAGGTCACCTGCTGACTCGTGATCGGCAGGTTCGGCCGGTAGAGGCCGAACTGCGTCTGCGTCGTCGCGCCGTGCCGGGAAGTTGGTGATCGTCGCGCTCTGGGTGCCGCCGGCGGCCGGGTCCGGGCGTCGTCGTCAGCGGCGTGAAGCTCGGGCTGCTGCCGGCCGTGCTGAAGTGCCAGAACGGCAGGCCGTAGAAGGTCGTCTCCTCCATCACCTTCTCGTCGTAGACGTCGTAGGCGCCCGCCGTGGCGAAGTACTGCTGCAGAGCGTTGACCCACTCCTCGCCGACCGACCCCGAGTCGGAGTGGAGGTTCTTGGCGAAGAGCGCGAGCAGTCGCTCCGAGAGCGCGACCGACGCGCGTGTCGCCGTAGCCGTAGCCGGTGTTCGCGATGTACATCGCCGCCTGCTTCTGGGCGTAGAGCTCCGGCCAGTCGAGGTACTTGTTCGCGGGAGACGTCGCGCTGCCGAGCGTGTCGGCGATGTTCAAGCCGCCGTGGCAACCCATGGTGAAGAGGATGCGGGCCGCGAGGTTCGTGGACGTCGCCTGACCGCTGTCAGCGAGGTCGCCGGCTGCGGACTCGAGCTCGAACTGGTTGTAGTGCGCGTCGAGCGACACGATCGAGGGCGGGGTGCTCGATTGCGAGGGCGCTCGTCAGCACGTCGGTCGCGTTCCACGGGGCGACGATCGCCTTCCAGGTGATGCCGTTGTCAAGCGCGGTGTCGCCGACGCTGGTCGGCCAGATCGTGCTCGGGCAGGAGGCCTGAGGTGCCGCCAGGGTTCTGCGCCTGGAATGTGAGGCCGCTCGGGTTCCCTGCTATCGGCTGGACGATGGCACCCGACGCATAGGCGGTCGAAGCCTTCCAGTCGGCGCCTGGATTGTTGATCGCCGGAACGTTGGGGCGGAAGGTGTCAGGCGACGAGAGCCCCGTGAAGTTCGCCTTGAGATTGTCGTTGACGGCCTTCGCCCCGTCGGCGAGGAAGTCGTAGCCGGTGACGAGCGCCGAGGCCGAGGTGGACGTGAGCGTCCCTGCGGAGGTCTGCGGCGCACTGATCCCGTTGTTGCCGAGGTACCGGTTGATCTGGCCGCTGATGTCGTTCGGCGTCTCGACGAGCCGTGAGACCGAGATCTGCGGCAGGAGCAGGCTGCGGCCGAGCCACGGGATGTTCGTGAAAGCGCCGTAGGCGCCGTCGGTGAGGATGTAGTTCTGCGCCGCCGACGCGTAGAGGGCGTTGTCCGTCGTGAGGCCGTTGGTGGTGAACGCGAGGTCGGCGGCCTCGTTCTCCTCCGGCGACAGCAGCACCGGATCCTGAGCGTCCGCCATCGGCGGCCCCGCCTCGTCGGAGCCCACGAGGACGATGTAGTGAAGGTTCGGTAGCCCCGTCGCGGAGTTGCGGTACGACGCGACGACGTCGTTAATCGCCCTGACGACGTTGTTGCGGAGCGTGGTGTCGCACGGGCCGTTGTTCGCATCCCAGGCGGCGTAAGCGCTTCTCACGCCCGCATCCCCGTCGACGTAGAGGATGGTGCCGCTGACCTCAGAGCGCGCCGCGAGCGTGCCCAGCGCCGTCAGCATGGTGTTCACGTCGCTGCTGGGATACCTCGCCATCAGCCGCTGCTTGTCGACGATGAAGAGCGTCTTCGTGGAGGTCGGGAGCGAGCTCGGCAGCGTCCCGGCGGCGAAGCTCGACGGGGAGCCGTTCGGCGAACGTCCGCGCCGGACAATTCGCCGGTAGCGGCGGCGGCGGCGTCTCCTGCACACGCAGCACGAAGGGCTGGTTGCTCGACGCGCCGTTGTAGCCGCTGACGCCGATCGTCGCGTAGCCGCCCTGGCCGGTCGTGATGATCCCGCCGGCCTCGTTGACACCAGCCTCCGCGGTTGGCGGAGGTGCTCCCGACCGGGGTCGATCCGACCGGGGTCGAGCCCACAGGAGTCGAGCCGACCGGGACGTCCTGCAGCGTGTCCGGCGGCAGGCCAGGCCGCTCGCTGAGAACCCCACGCGCGGTGTCCTCGATCGGGGTCGAGCCGACAGGAGTCGAGCCCACCGGCGTCGAGAAGAAGGACGGCGCGGCGGGCGCGCTCATCGTCAGGTCGAGATCGGCGCCCGACGGTACGTTGAGGAAGGCCGAGATCTTCGTGCCGCGCGGCAGGCCGTCGAGCTTGACCTTGTAAAACGCCTGTTCGCCGCTGAACGCGATGTGTCCGGCGACGAGCGTGTCCGGCTGGATCTCGGTTGCGGTCGAGGGGTCGCTCGCCTCGGGATTCTGGTGAACGGTGACCGGTGCACCCGTCGCGCCGATCGAGAAGGCGCCAGTCGACGCGGTGACGTGGGTCGTGAAAGTGCCGAGATCGAGCCCGACCCAGGCGTCGAACTTCAAGCGTCGCGGCTTCGGGGTTGCTGTCCCCCGGCGGGGCAGTCGAGGTTCCACTAGTAGGCGTTGTTCTTCGCCGCAGATGCTGCGTCATTGCCGAGTACGTGAGGCGTTCCGGCAGCCTGCAACGGGTTGTTGCCGAAGGAGAACTGGGCAGACCCGTCGACCGGGAAGAATCCCTTCGGCAGGCGAGCGGTGATCGTGAAGTCCGTGCGCGATCGAGCAGTCGACGTCATTCGCCGATCGGTGTACGTGACCTCGGAGGGAGTCGCCGAATACGGCTGCAGACCCTGGATCGGGAGCTGCTCCCACGGGAAGCCGGCCGCACCGAGGATCGCCACGACGAGGTCGTTGACCGTGATGTTGTTCGCGGCCATCGCGCCCTTGATGTTCGAGAACGTCGCCGTTGGCAGGATCGCGTTCGCCCTGTAGGCGTCGCCGAGCGTCTTTCCCGTGCAGACGAAGCTCCCGGTGCAGTTGACGACATTCGCGAGGTCGCCGTCGTGGTTGGCGACGTCGGAGAGCGGGATGTTCGCGATGAGAGAGGCCGAGACGTCGGTCGAGCCCACCGGCGTCGAACCCACCGGCGTCGAACCGACCGGAGCGGTGAGGAGGGTGGACCCAACGGGAGTTGAGCCCACCGGCGCCGACCCCAGCTGGTCTGCCACGTCGATCTGCAGCAGCGTCGTCGACGACGGGTCGACGTTCGCACAGCTGCCACCATCTGCGGGAATCGCCGGATTCGAGCCGCCGCACCAGCTGTCGAAGCCGTTCGGCGCAGGCACCGAGTTGAGCGTGAGGCCACCCAGCAACAGGGTCGACCAGTGCACGCTCTTGAACAGCGAGGTGGCGAAGCTGACGTCCTTGAGCGGCAGTGCGGCAAGCCGACCCTTCGCCGTCGTGTTACCAGCGACTTCGCGGAACGTGAGCGCGTTGAGCGGCTGACCCGCGAATGGGGTGCCGGCAAGCACCTGCGTCCACGTGGCGTGGTCGGACTGGCACTGGGCCTGCGTCGTTCCGGGCAACGGGACGTCGCCGCACAGCGGAATCTGGGAAAGCAGTAGCGAGGCGAGCGCAGTCGACCCGACCGGCGTCGAGCCGACCGGCGTCGAGCCCACGGGGAAGTCGAGCACGCCGGTCGAGCCCACGGGCGTCGATCCGACCGGCGTCGAGCCCACGGGCGTGGATCCCACGGGCGTCGAGCCAACGGGTGTCGACCCAACCGGGGTCGACCCAACAGGCGTCGAGCCGACCGGGGTCGAGCCCACCGGAGTCGACCCAACCGGAGCCGAGTTCGTGGAGCCCGCGAAGAACGAGAGCCAGGCGTTCGGAATGGTGGAGATCGGTACCTGATCAATCCCGGCGCCGGCGCTCGACGGCGTCACGTTCACGGTCAGGTTCGAGAGCAGGGGGTTGACCTGTGTGCCCCAGTTGGGGAACGAATTCCGCGACGGCGCACCACCGTTGGTCAGCTGAACCTGATTCGTACCGTCAGCGTTGGCCGTGAAGACGTTGAATGCCTGGCCGGTGAGGTCGCGAACGAACGCGATGTGCGTCCCGTCGGGCGACCAAGCAGGATCGGCGTCGAAGATCGACGCGTCGGTCAGGTTGTGCTGATTCGACCCGTCGGCGTTCATGAGGAAGACCGATGCGCCGCCCCCGCAAGTCGGAAGCTCCGCCACCCCGTTCGGGTCGCAGCGAGTGCTTACGAAGAGGATCTCGGAGCCGTCCGGCGACCAGTGCGGGTTCGTGTTCGCCCCTGACGTCGTGAGTGGCCCGGTTACGATGCCTGTCCCCACGTTCACCGTGTAGATCTGGTTCGTCCCGTTCGTGTCGTCGTTGTAGGCGATCTGCGAGCCGTCGGGGCTCCAGCCCGAACCGCCGACGTTTCCGTCCGTCGTCATGACCTGCGTCTGGCCCGAGCCGTCGGCGTTCATGACGAAGAGCTGGAAGTTCCCGTTGCGGTTGCTGTCGAAGGCGATCTTCGTGCCGTCCGGAGAGAAGGTCGGCTGACGGTTTGTGTGATCCGTCGTGAGCTGGCGTGGATTGCTGCCGTCGCCGTTGATCGCCCAGATCTGGTCGGTTCCGCTGACGTTGCTCTGGTAGACGACCGTGTGACCGTCCGGCGAGATGGAGGGCAGCGTGTCGGTCGTCCCCACCGGGTCGCTCGTGAGCTGAGTTACGTTCGAGCCGTCGGGGTTCATCGTGAAGATCTGCGAGGTCGAGTTGACGCGGTTCGACTCGAAGGCGATCGACTCGGCGTGCGAAGAGCAGTTGGAGAACTGCGAGGTGTCGCTCGTGAACGTGTCGGTGGCGGTGACGGTGACGCCCTTCCCCGTCCGCGAGCCCGCCGACCTGCGCCGACCACGGGCCCGGCGACACCGGGCCGACGAAGGTGACGAAGGTCTGACCGGCACCCGACGCAAATGGCGCGGCACAGGTCGGGTTGACGAAGACCTCGATGAAGACGGAGTCAAAGTTCAGGCTCGTGAAGGTGCCGGAGACCGTGTCCCCGGACACCGAGGTGATCACCGGCGCCGCGATACCGTTGTTCGTTCGTCGAGCTGTCCAGCTCGATCCCGAGCTTGCCGCTGTCGAAAATCGAGTTCGCGACGATCCGGTCGCCGGTGCCGGACCGCCGACGATCCGACGACGCCATCGTTGGTCGCGTGGGCGATCCTGTTCCCCGGGCCGATCTGGTTGCCCGAGGAAGCGGTGACGACGATGCCGTCGGCGTTCAAGCCGGTCGGGACGCCCTCGCGATCGACGCCGATAAAGTTGCCGGCGGCGATCGTCCCGGACGAGCCGTCCGAGGATGTCGATCGCGTCGCCCATGCCGGAGATCACGTTGCCGAGCTCGGGATGCGGCTGAACGTCGGTGAAGAGGCCACCCGGACCCGTCGTTGATTCCGATCACGGTGCCCGTCGCGTCCGACACGAAGATGCCGTTGCCCTGGCCGGACGTCGGCGTTCCGTCGGGCCGGAAGCCGAGGAGGTTCCCCTGAACCACGTTGCCGACGGCGGGGGTGTCGCTGTTGGGGGAATGGATCGAGATGGCGTCCGCTGGCCGCTGCCGGTGATGACGTTCGCGTCGGCTGCTGTCCCGCCGCCGATCGTGTTGTCGTTGCCGGTGACCTCGATCCCGTAGTAGCTGAGGCCCAGCGAGCTCGAATCAGCTGCCACGCCGATCCAGTTGCCGGTGATCGCGTTCGTTGTTGGACTCGACGCTGATCGCTGTCGTCCCTCCATCGCCGCGTGATGCCGCCGAACGCCAGCCCGTGCACCGCAGAGCCGTCCGAGCCCGCGCGAGGTCGAGCAAGCGCGACCTGATGCGTTGGAACCTGGGTCGATCGTCACGCCCGGCGTGTTCGCCGGCGTGCCGGGCTGCGAGGTCCCGTCGAGCAAGACCGGGGCCGTGATCGGCGGGAGCGCCGATTGCAGCGTGATCGTCGGCGTGGCACCGGGAATGTTGAACGTGATCGTCCCGCCCGCCGGCGCCGTTGGCGTCGATGATGGCCTGGCGCAGGCTGCCGTCCCCGGAGTCGTTCGTGTTCGTCACGACGAACGTCCCGGCAGCCGACGCGCCAACGGGAAACGCGAGCAGCACGAGCGCGGCAGCGATCGGCAACAGGCGCAGAAGCCCTGCCTTCACGTTCACGTTCACCCCTCGGTTCGCCCGGCCCTGCGCGGGTCGACCCATTGCCCTCGCTCCCCAGCCGCTTGACCGGAAACACCCCGGTCCCGCCATGGAGCATGCGCCCCTTCCGATTTCTTGTCAATAGGGGCACAATCGAGAAATGGGGGTATCCGAGAATGAAACTCGGGTCGACATAGGCGCCTCCGCGGTCGTCCCGTATCTGCCTCGCATCACGCTCGACTGGCTGCGCGACGCGCCGGGCGAGCGGCACCGCGCGCTGAACGGGACGATGGCCTTCGTCGACATCTCCGGATTCACCGCGATGTCGGAGCGCCTCGCGCCCAAGGGCCGGCTCGGTGCCGAGGAGGTGACCGACGTGATGAGCGCCACGTTCGGCCGGCTCCTCGCAGTTGCGTACGAGCTCGGCGGCGGGCTCCTCAAGCTCGGCGGCGACGCGCTCCTGCTCTTCTTCGACGGCGACGGCCACGCCGCGAGGGCCTGCGCGGCGGCATGGGGCATGCGCGACTCGCTCGACGCGCTCGGGCCGCTCGAGACCTCGGTCGGCCCCGTCGAGCTGAAGATGCACGTCGGCGTCCACAGCGGCGACTTCGACTTCTTCCTCGTCGGCAGCCGCCACAGCGAGCTGATCGTGGCCGGCCCGGACGCCGTCGTCACCGTCGAGATGGAGGACACGGCCGAGGCCGGCGAGATCGCCGTGAGCGAGGCGACCGCGGCCTATCTCTCGGCAGCGTCCCTCGGTGACCGCAAGGGAGCGGGCACCCTGCTCTCCCTCCCGCCGACAGTCGCGTTCACCGGCATCGCCGGGTTGCCCGACACCTCCGACCTGGACCTCCTCGCCTGCATCCCCGAGGAGCTGCGCGCGCACCTCGTCGCGGAGCGGGTCGAGAGCGAGCACCGGCAGGCCGCGGTCGCGTTCGTCCGATTCGGCGGAGAGGCGCTCGACACCGACGCGGTCGAGGAGGTGGTCGATGCCGTGCAGGAAGCGGCCGCGGCGCATGGCGTCTGCTTCCTCGAGAGCGACATCGACGCCGCGGGCGGGCGGATCATCCTCGTCGCGGGCGTGCCGACCACTGCCGGCGGGGACGAGGAGCGCCTGCTCCGCACGGTGCGCTCGGCGGTCGACGCCGGCACGAGGCTGCCGCTGCACGTCGGCGTGGCCTCGGGCAACGTCTTCGCGGGCCGCATCGGGCCGCCCTACCGACAGGCGTTCACGATCCTCGGCGGCACTGCCGCACTCGCGGCCCGGCTGATGGCGAAGGCCGACGCCCGCTCGATCTGGACGACGCCCGATCTCCTCGAGCGGTCGCGGACGATCTTCGCCACCCAACGGGTCGGTGCGCTGAGCCTGAAGGGAAAGGCCGAGCCCGTCGACGCGGTGGCGGTCGGTGAGGTGACCGGCGCGCGGGAGCGCAAAGCGCCGAAGAAGCTCCCGCTCGTCGACCGTCAGCGCGAGCTGCCGGTGCTCGACGCCGCGCTCGCGCCGGTGCGCCTGGGCTTCGGCAGCTTCGTCGAGCTGGTTGGGGACGCCGGCATCGGCAAGTCGCGCATCCTCGAGGAGCTCTGCGACCGTGCCGAGGGGCTCACCCTCGTCTCCGCAGCGTGTGAGCAGTACGAGGCGACGACTCCGTACCACCCCTTCCGCAAGCTGCTCCGGGGGCTACTCGACGTCGCGATCGACGGCGACCCGGAGGCGAACTCTCTCGCGCTCTCCGACCGGCTCGACCGGATCGACCGCGAGCTCGTGCCGTGGACGCCACTCGTGGCGGACGTCATCGATGCACCGGTGCGCTCCACCCAGGAAGCGGACGACCTCCAGCCGGCCTTCCGGCGCGCCCGTCTGCACGGCGTCGTCGAGACCGTCCTCGGGGAGCTGCTCGAGCCGCCGACGCTTCTCCTCTTCGAGGACGTCCATTGGATGGACGAGGCATCGTCGGATCTCCTTCGCCACCTCGGCAGCCGGGTCGCCGGCAAGCCCTGGCTCGTCTGCGCGACCCGCCGCCCCGCAGGGCGGCGGCTTCGTTGCGGCGGAGGGCAACCCGCCGGTGCCGGCGATGTCGCTCCGGCTCGACCCCCTGCCCGAGGCCGACGCGCACGAGCTCGCACTCGCCGCGGCGGAGGAAGAGCTGCCGCCCTGACGAGCTCGCCGCGATCACCGAGCGCGCCGGCGGGAACCCGCTCTTCGTTCAGGAACTCGTCGCAGCCACTCGCGTCTCCGAACAGGGGCTCGAGGCGCTGCCCGAGAGCGTCGAAGGCGTGGTCACCAGCCGGATCGACAATCTCGCCCCTGCGGACAGAGCGTTGCTGCGGTGGGCCTCCGTCCTCGGCGCGAGCTTCTCGGGCGAGCTCGTGGCGCGAGTGCTCGAGGGCGATTCCGACGCGGCGCTCGACTCTGAGTCCTGGGATCGCCTGGCGGAATTCGTCGAGCGCGACCCGTACGCCGCCGGCACCTTCCACTTCCGCCATGCCCTGATCCGCGACGCGGCCTACGAGGGCCTCTCGTTCCGCCGGCGACGCGAGTTGCACGCGCGGGTGGCCGAGGTCGTGGGCGAGACGACGGTCGACGAGGAGGAGATGGCCGAGACGCTCTCCCTCCACTTCTCGCTGGCGGAGCGGCACGAGGAGACGTGGCGCTTCTCGCTGCTCGCGGCCGAGCGCGCCCGCGCGAAGTTCGCGAATGCGGACGCGGCCGAGCTCTACCGGCGCGCGCTCGCCGCGGCGCCCTCGGTGGAGGCGCTCGCCCCGGCCGAGGTCGGCCGCACGTGGGAGGCGCTCGCCGACGTGCTGGAACTCGGCGGCGACTACGGAGGAGCCCGCCTTGCTTATCGGCAGGCGCGGGCCCGGCTCCGCTCCGACCCGGAAGCTCTCGCGGGCCTTTGCCTCAAGGAAGGACGACTCCGAGAGAACGAAGGGCACTACACCGAGGCACTCCGCTGGTACGAGCGCGGGCTCCGCAGAGCCGACGAGCTCGAGGGCGCGCGGCAGGTCCTCCACCGGCTCCGGCTCTCGCTCGGCTATGCCGCGGCGCGCTTCCGCCAGGGCGCCTTCGAGGAGTGCGTCGAGTGGGTCGAGCGCGTGATCGAGGACGCACGTGCCGCGGGAGCGCTGGAGGAACTTGCCCACGCGTATTACCTCGTCCATCTCGCCTACACGTCGCTCGGCAGCTCGAAGCGCCACGAGGTGCGCGACCTCGCGCTGCCGATCTACGAGGAGCTCGGCGACCTACTCGGCCAGGCGAACGCGCTCAACAACCTCGGCATCGACGCCTACTACGAGGGCCGCTGGGAGGAGGCGCTCGGCTACTACGAGCGGAGCCGGGCGGCCCGCCAGCGAATCGGCGACGTGGTCGGTGCGGCGACCATCGCGAACAACCTCGCCGAGATCCTCTCCGACCAGGGCCGGATCGCGGAGGCGGAGACCGAGCTGCGCGAGGTGCGCGAGATCTGCGAAGCGGCGGGCTCCCGGCTGATGACGGCGGTCGCAGACGCGAATCTCGGTCGCGCGGCCGCCCGGGCGGGCCGTCCGGACGAGGCGCGCGATCTCCTGACCGCAGCAGCCTCGGCCCTACGCGAGATCGACGCCGGCAGCTTCGTCGTCGAGGTGCAGGCGCGCCTCGCCGAATCGGCGCTCTTCGGAGGCGACGCCGACCTCGCTCTCGCCACGGCCGACGAGGCCGAATCGATCACGGGCACCTCCGCTCCACCCGCCGTGCAAGCCCTGCTGCACCGTGTCAGAGGGCAGGCGCTGGCGCTCCAAGGGCGCCAGGAGGAGGCGGCGCGCGCGCTCGAGGAGAGCCTGCGCATCGCGCGCGAGGGCGGGATGCTGTACGAGACCGCGCTTACGCTGCGAGCGTGGGCGAACCTGACCGACTCGAACAAGGACGCGGACGAAGCAGAGCGGATCTTCCACGAGCTCGACGTCATCGCCGTCCCTTGGCTTCCCTGGGCTACCTGAGCTAGACGAGCGCCGAGACAGCGTCGCACTGGTCGGACGAGGAGCGGCGTAGGATCGATCGATGGAGCGGAAGCAACCGGATCTGGTGCTCATCGTCGCGCGGTCGTTCGCGACGAAGCTCGCGACGCCGACGCTCATCGCCGATGCGCACGGCGACCTCGTCTACTTCAACGACGCGGCCGCAGAGGTGATCGGACGCTCGTACCTCGACGTTGGGAAATTGCCGGCCTCGCGCTGGCAGGAGCTCTTCGATCCGCGGACGTTCGACGAGCAGCCCCTGACGGCCGAGCAAACGCCGTCGGGCATCGCGCTGCTGGAGCGGCGGCCGGTTCACGGCTCGTTCGCGTTCCGCAGCCTGGACGGTCGCGAGCGCGAGATCACCGTCACCGCCTTCCCGCTCTTCTCGCGTCCGGACGAGGTCGTCGGATCCATGTCCATCTTCTGGGAACTTCCAGCGGCCCTGTGATCGTCCGCGTCTGGGGCGCGCGGGGATCGCTCTCCGCGCCGGGACCCGCCACCGTCGGCTACGGCGGCAACACCTCGTGCGTCGAGCTCGAGCTCGCCGACGGCACGACGTTGATCCTCGACGCAGGCTCTGGGATCCGCGAGCTCGGGCAGCGGCTCCTCGAGCGGGATCACGGAGAGCTGCACATCTGTCTCACCCACCTCCACCTCGACCATGTCGAAGGGCTCGGCTTCTTCGCCCCGCTCTGGAGGGCCGGCTGGAAGCTCCGGTTCTGGGGGCCGCCGTCCACGACGGCGACACTCAGGGAGCGGGTCTCGCGATACCTGTCGCCCCCGCTCTTCCCGGTCGGCCTCTCGGAAGCCCCCGCCGAGGCTACGTTCGAAGACGTGCCGCGCGAGCCGTGGCGCATCGGCAGCGCGGTCATCGAGGCCCAGACGGTCGAGCACCGTGGTCCAACGCTCGGCTACCGGATCGAGGACGAGGGCCATGTGCTCGCCTACGTACCGGATCACGAGCCGTACCTGACCGCCGCCCTCGACGACGATCCCGAGTGGATCTCCGGCTGGGCGGTCGCAGCAGGTGCTGACCTCCTTCTGCACGACTCGCAGTACACGGACGAGGAGTACGCGCATCGGCTCGGCTGGGGGCATTCGAGCGGCACCCAGGCGGCTGCGTTCGCCCGGGCAGCTGAGGTGAACAGGCTCGCGCTCTTCCACCACGACCCCATGCGCTCGGACCGAGCGCTGGAGGAGCTCTACGACGAGGTCGCCGAGCTGCTCCGGAGCGACCAGGAGCCGCCCCTCATCGCGCGGGAGGGGTTGGAGATCGAGCTTGGTGCAGCTCCGTGATCCGCGCACAATCCTCGAGATGACCACCACCGACAGCGACCGATCCGACAGCGCGGCCGAGCTCGTCTCGTTCGTCCCTCGGCTGACCCTCGAGTGGTTGCGCTCGCATCCCGAGCGGCAGTGGCTCGAAGTCGACGGGACACTCGCATTCGTCGACATCTCCGGCTTCACAGCGATGTCGGAGCAGCTCTCGAGCCGGGGGCGCGCGGGTGCCGAGGAAGTAACGGACGTGATGAACTCGACCTTCTCGGCACTCCTCGAGAAGGCGTACGCGCTCGGCGGTGGCCTGCTCAAGTTCGGCGGAGACGCGCTCCTGCTCCTCTACGAGGGCGACCGGCACGCCGAGCGTGCGGCGCGGGCGGCGTTCGAGATGCGGCGGACCTTGCGGTCGATCGGGCGCCCGCGCACGTCGGCGGGAACCGTCCAGCTGCGGATGCACGCCGGGCTCCACACGGGCCGTTTCCAGTTTTTCCTCGTCGGCGACTCGCATCGGGAGCTGCTCGTCACCGGGCCTGCCGCGAGCCGAACGGTCGAGATGGAGGCCGCCTCCGAAGCCGGCGAGATCCTCGTCAGCCGGGAGACCGCCGCGGAGCTCGACCCGTCGACGCTTGGAGACGAGAAGGGGGGCGGGCGACTTCTGCAGGCAGCCCCGGAGGTGTCGGGTTCGCTCGAACTGTTACCGGATCTCGATGGGCTACCGATCGAGATCGCAGTGCCTGCGCCTCTGCGCGCGCAGCTGCTCGAGGTCGGACCGTTCGAAGGAGAGCACCGCCACGCCGCAATCGCATTCGTCCGCTACTCGGGTACCGACGAGATCATCACGACAGAGGGCCCGGACGCCGCCGCCGAGGCGGTTGAGGTGCTCGCGCGGGCGATCGAGCAAGCGGCGAACGACCACGACGTCACGTTTCTCGAAAGCGACATCGACCGTGACGGCGGCCGGATCATCCTCGTCGCCGGCGCACCGCAGACGTTCGGCGATGACGAGGAGCGCCTGCTCCGCACCGTTCGGGCGATCGTCGACACCGGCCTCCCATTCCCGGTGCACATCGGTGTCAGCGAGGGGCGCGTCTTCACCGGACAGGTCGGGGCGCCGTTTCGGCGGACGTACACGATCCTCGGCGACACGGCCGCGCTCGCCGCGAGGCTGATGGCGAAGGCCCCCGAGGACGAGATCTGGGTGGCAGCCTCGGCCTTCGAGCGCGGCGGCGCACGGTTTGCCTCGACCGAGCTGGAGCCGCTCCAGCTCAAGGGGAAGTCGGAGCCGCAGCAGGCGGTCGTGCTCGGCGAGCTCCTGCCCGAAGCCGAGGGGGAGGCCGGCACTAGCGAGAAGCTCCCGTTCGTCGACCGCGAGCGCGAGCGCGCGGTGCTCGGAGCAGCCGTCCAGCCCGTACGCATGGGCTTCGGGACGATGGTCGAGCTGATCGGGGAACCGGGCATCGGCAAGTCGCGCCTGGCAGAGGAGCTGCGCGACAACTGCGCCGACATGGAGCAGATCACGCTCCGCTGCCAGCAGTACGAGTCGTCCACGGCGTATCACCCGTTCCGGCCGTTTCTCCGTTCCCTCCTCGACGTCGAGCTCAACGGCGGCGGGGAGCACAACCGCACCGCCCTCTCGGAGCGGCTCGCGACCATCGACGGCGAGCTCGTGCCGTGGGCACCGCTCCTCGGCGCGCCGCTCGATGTGGACGTCGAGACGACACCCGAGGTGAACGACCTCGACCCGTCCTTCCGCCGCGCGCGCCTGCACGGCGTGATCGGATCGCTGCTCGGCAAGATGCTCGACTCGCCGACGCTGCTCGTCTTCGAAGACGTGCACTGGATGGACGACGCGTCGTCCGACCTCCTCCGGCACATCGGAACGCAGCTGCCCACGAAGCCCTGGCTCACCTGCACGACACGCCGGGCGGAGGGCGACGGCTTTCTCGCAGCCGAGGGGACGCCGCCGCTGCCGGCGCTGACGCTCCGACTCGAGCCGCTGCCGCCCGAGGACGCCAAGACGCTCATTCGTGCGGCAGCCGGCGACCGCAGCCTCAGCGACGACGAACTGGCCGCGATCTTCGACCGCGGCGCCGGAAACCCGCTGTTCCTGCAGGAGCTCGCCTCGCCGGAGGGAGAAGGCGAGGAGCAGATGCCGGACACCGTCGAGTCGCTCGTCGCAACGCGGATCGACCGGCTCGCGCCCGGCGACCGGGCTCTCCTACGCTGGGCATCCGTGCTCGGGGTGTCGTTCTCGGGCTCCCTCATCGCGGATGTCCTCGAAGGAGATCCGACCTCCGCCTCCGACTCCGAGGCCTGGGATCGGCTTGTCGAGTTCATCGAGCGCGATCCGGACGTGCCGGGTGGATTCCGTTTCAGGCATGCGCTGATCCGCGACGGCGCGTACGAGGGGCTCTCCTTCAAGCGCAGGCGCGAGCTGCACGCCCGCGTCGCCGAGGTGCTGGAGCACCGCGACCCGGAGGGTGTCGAGCTCCTGTCCTTGCACTTCCACCGCGGCGAGCGCTGGCCGGAGACGTGGCGCCACTCCGTGTCCGCGGGGCGAGCGTGCTCACACGAAGTGGGCGAACCTCGAAGCCGCGGACTTCTATCAGCGTGCGCTCGAGGCCGCGAAGCAAGTGCCGGACATTGCTCCGCGAAGAGATCGCGCAGGTCTGGGAAGCGCTCGGAGACTGCCTCCACCTCGCCGGCCGGTTCGAAGCGGCGGCAGACGCCTTCGCGGGCGCGCGGCAGCTCCTGCCAAAGGACTCGAGCGCCGTCATCGAGCTGATGGCGAAGGAAGGCTCGCCGTGCAGAAGAACCTGGGCAACTACGAGGAGGCGATCCGCCGGTACGACCGCGGCCTCAAAGCGACAGATGCCGTCTCCGACGAACGTGTGCGCACGGGTCTGCGCGCGGAGCTCAACTTTGGCCTCGCAGAAGCCCGCTTCCGCCACCGGGAGGCGACTCGACGACTGCATCTAGCACTGCAACACCGTCGTCGAGCAGGCACTCGAAATCGGCGACAGCGAGCAGTTGGCCTGGGCGTACATGTTCTCGCTAGATGGCCCACATTCAGCTCGGATCAGACGAGCGGTCGCCTTCCGCGGACTGGCCCTGCCGCTCTTCGAGGAGGTCGGCCTTCTCAAGGGGCAGGCGACGGCGCTGAACAACCTCGGGATCGAGGCCTACTACGAGGGCGATTGGGACGAAGGCTCTCGACGTGTACGAGCGGGGGCGACGCCTCTTCGAACGCATCGGCGACGTGACGAGCGTCGCCATGTCGACGAACAACATCGGCGAGATCCTCTCCGACCAGGGGCGGTTCGACGAGGCCGGCGAGTTGTTCGAGGAGGCGCGACGCGCGGTCGATTCCGCGGGACATCGCGCGCTCTCACTGATGGTGCGTATGAACCTCGGTCGCCTCGCGGCACGCCAGGGCCGCTTCGACGAAGCGCAGACGCTGCTCGGCGAGGCGGTCGAGGGTTTCCACGAGATCGAAGCGGCCAGCCTCGAGGAGGAGGCGCGCACCCGCATCGCAGAGGCCGCCGTTCTCGCAGGCGACCACGAACGGGCGGTGCGAGAGGCGGACATCGCGGAGCGCACCGGCGAGGCGAGCCTGCCGCCGCCGCTCCAGGCAGTCCTTCACCGTGTGCGTGGCTATGCACATCTGCAGCAGGCACGAGAACCCGACGCGATCGAGGAGTTCCAGCGAAGCCTCTCGGCCGCGCGAAGCGGAGACGCGCTCTACGAGATCGCGCTCACGCTGCACGCGCTGGGCCGCCTCGGCGACTCGGGCGCGGCTGCCGAAGCGACCACTCTGTTCGCGGCACTCGACGTCGCGCAGGTCGCGGAGGTTCCGTTCTAAGGGAGGTGGGGCGGCCGGATCGGCCGCCCCACAACGGTTGAAGCTCTACTTCCCTCCGACGTACGGATCGCCGACCAGGCTGAGAATGACCTGGAGCGCTCCACCCGTGACCCGCTTCTGGCCGAGGACGCAGTCCACGGTCGTTCCTGCCGGGGCGGCGCACGACGGGAGCAGCGCCCAAGTGGCGCCGTCGGTGGTGCTTTCGCAGAAGACGAAAGCGTTCGCGCTGCCCGTGCCCGAGGCCTGCTTCGAGTAGACGATCGTCACCTGGTACGCCACGTTGTCTCCCGGATTGGAAGTGCCGTGAGGTGCGATCGTGATAACTGTGTTGCCGAGAGGCGCGTTGCCGCCGTTGCAAGAAAACGGCACCACCGGGTTGAAGCCGACACCGAGGCTTCCCTGGCCGGGGCCGTGGGAGCTCGCGTTGATGGAGTTGCCGTTCCCCCACGTGCAGGAGACATCGACACTCGTGCAGAGCTTGTCCTGCGTGTCGAACGGATCGCTTGCTCCGCTGATACCGGTAAGAGAGTCGGTCACCGTCAGGCTTCGATTCGTCTCGGAGATGGTGGGCGCGATCGAGACCGTACCGACGCCACTCGCCGACCATGGTGAAGGTCCAGACACCGTGACCTTGTCGGGTGCCCCGTTGTAGGTGAGCGTCGTCGGTCCGCTGTACCCCGCCTTCGGTGCGCCGCACGTGTCGAGACCGTGCACCGTCGGGCTCGGGCTCGGGTAGTTGGCGGCCCTGGTGGTATAGATCGCAGGCGCGAAAACGCCGTTCACCGTTGTTCCGACAGGGTCCCAGTGGAAGCTGCCGAGCGGCGTGAGGTCGGAAGCTGGATTGAGGGTCATGTCATTCCCTGGCTGGCCGCTGAAGTCGTTCGACTGCTTCGCCTGCACGGTCCAGGTCGCGGTGGTGCACGCTGAAATCGTGACCACGACGTCGGCGCTGACCGACTGCCCCTTGCCGAGCGCCGTCGCGCTCGACTTCGCTCGAAACTGGACGACGCGGCCGGCCACACTGACGTTGAACCCGCTGTTCGTGATGTTGCTGACGGCTCCAGGCGCGAAGCCCGTCGGCGCCGTGAAGTTCGCCGACCCCAGCGACTGTGACGCCTTCGGGTCGTTTGTCAATGTCAGCGTGAAACTGCCAGCTGTGTTCAACGTCTGGTGGACGTTCGCTGCGTAGGGCTTGTTCGATGCCGCCTGGGCCGTCGCGACCGCCACGCCGGCAGCGACAAGGCCGCCCAAGACCACCACCGCAACCGCACTCCTAATAGAGCCCAACCGTTTCATGATTCTCCTCCCGCAGCGCCGCATGCCCCCTAGAACTTGAGAGCTCCAGGTGTCGAGTATAAGCAGTTTCCGGCGGAAACTCCTAGCTTTTAGTGCCGCTTACTACAGGACCGGAGCGACGATGGCTTTCTTCCAGAGCCGTCAGACGAGCACCGAGACGGCAGCCCGCTCCGCCTCGAAGACCGCTTGCTCGACGTCTCCGAGGTCCTCGCCGTCCGCGTGCAGCGGCAGCGGGACGTCGCAGCGGATCTCGATCCGGTCGAGGTCGTGCTGGCGGAGGAACCGCCGACCGCTTGCGTGACCGCTGAGGACGCGAGCCGCCACTGACGGCAACGCAAGCGGCGCGACCTCGACCGGCGCGATGAGGTCGAGACCCCGGCCGAACTCCGCTTCGCGCGAGATCGGCAACGCGAGAGGGCCCGCGTACGTGTACGGACGGCCGTTGGCGACGAACGCGCAGACGGCGCGACCATAGCCCTCGATCTCGAGCTGCGGCTCGAGCCGACCTCGCCGTTCCACGAGCTCGCGGACGATCGCCCACGCGAACGCGAGATCGCTCGGCCGCCTCCCGTCGCCGTCACGGCCGAGAGCATCGACCCGGCGCACGACGTCAGCCGGTAGCCCGAGACCCGCTCCGAAGGTGAACCGCCTGCCGTTCACACGGCCGAGCGAGATGCGGCGTGTCCGGCCCGCCGCCAGCGCGTCGGCCACCTGTCGCGCCGCGTCGACGGGATCTCGCGGCAGACCGAGCGCACGCGAGAACACGCTCGTGCCGCCGCCCGGCAGGAAGCCGATCGGCACGTCGGCATCGAGCCCGTTCACAGCCTCGTTGAACCCTCCGTCCCCCGAGAAGACGACGACTGCCTCGGCTCCGCCTCGGCCGGCGTCGGTCACGAGCTCGGTCGCGTGCCCCGGACGCTCGGTCAAGACGATGTCGAGCTCGGCGACCTGTTCCAGCTCCTCGCGGACCTTCGCGAGCCGCTCCTCACTCACGCGGGTGGCGAAGGGATTCACGACGAGCACGACACGCATGTGCCGAGCTTGCCAGCGGGGCGGATCGCCGGGAAGTCCCGACGGTCCGCCCCGCACGCGTTCCCTGCTACCTGGGCAGCAGGAAGTCGAACGCCGGAGTGTTGTCCAGCTGGGTCATCCAGCCCTGCGTCGACGGATCGGCCGACGCGTTCTTGAACGAGAACGCCGTCCCGTCGTAGAAGCGTGAACCGCCCTTGGCGACCGTCTGCGTCGGCCGCCCGAACGCGTCGTTCGCGCCGAGTGGATGGAGCACGCTCGCCGGCACGACGAGCGTGATCGTCCCGGTCGACTGGTTGACCGAGCCGCTGATCGAGGTGTCGCCCGGGTAGATCTCGCACTTCCCGCCGGGCCCCGTGCCCCCGCACGTCCCCGGATCGGTCGTGTAGTCGTCATACCCGAAAGACCACCCGCCCGCCGCGCTCCACTTCGCGACCGCGGCGGCGTCTTGCCACCCGTTCGTGAAGCGCCACGCCCAGACGAGCGAGCCCCGGCCCGCGGCCTGCGCGAGCGCCGCATTCGAGAGGTTCGCCACCTTCAGCGTGACCGTGAAGCCGTGCGTCTTACCGTCCTTCGAGATCGCCGCCGAGGTGAAGTCACCGGCCGCCTGGTTCTGCGGCGACGGCGTCGTCACCAGCTGCGAGTACGGCGCGAGCGCATCTCCCATCGGGTCGGTAGTCGAGGTGCGGACGACGGCCCGGTCCTCCGGAGCCTTCAGCGTCGTGCCGCCGTTCGACGGCCCGGCGATCTGGGTGACGACCAGCGGAGTCGCCACGTAGCCCGCGGCGTCGTCCGGCCGCTTGTTCGTCCGGTTGAACACGACGGAGAGCTTCCCGTTCTTCCGGTTGTAGGTGATCGCGAAGAAGTCGGCGAGCGAGCGGTCGCCGCCGCTGATGTCGCACCCGAGCCCGTTCAGGCAGATCGAGTCGTAGTGGAACGGATGCGTCGTCGCCTTCACCTGGCCGACGCTCGGCGCAGTGGTGGTGGCGAACGCGTTGGTGGTCTGGCTGACGTAGACGTCCCACGCCGCCTTGAACGCGCTCGTGTTCGGGTCGCCGTCCTGCGTCGTCCCGTAGAACGCGACGGCCGCGCGCCCCGGCGCACCTCCGGCCGCGACCCACGGGAAGACGGTCGTCTGCACCGCGTCGCGATCCATCTGGAGCGGCGTGGTGAAGCCCGGGCTGGACCGTCGGCTGGCCGTCGGGCGTGTTCTCCACATCCGCGATCGACTGGTTACAACCCGTGACGTCCGCGGCAGGCAACGAGGCGAGCCACGTGTGGTAGTCGGCGCTGTCGGCCCACGCGACGTAGACGTTGCCGGCGCTGTCGACGTCGGCGGTCGCAAAGCCGGCGGTGCCGCCGGCGACCGTGGCGCCCTTCGCGACGACGCAGTTGGTCCACGTGTCGCCGCCGTCCTGCGAGATCGCGAGGTTGACCTGCTCGCCCTTCGTCCACGGCATCACGACCGTGTGCAGGGACGGGATCCAGTGCATCGGCCCCGGGAAGTCGGGATCGGGCGCCGCAATCGCGGAGGCGGGCGAGTACGTGAGCCCTCCGTCCGTCGACTTGATCACGACCGTGTTCCGCGGCTCCTGCTGGTTGTACGAGAGCAGGACCGTCTTGTCGTCGATGAACGTCGCCCATTGCCGGTCGGCGAGGGCGCCGTTCGACGTCACGCCACCGTTCGTGTCGATGCCGGCCGAGGTGAGCGTGTGCCCGTTGTCGGCCGAGGTGGACGTCGAGAACCCGCTCAGCGCGCCGAGCCCGGCGTACGCGTACTGGTAGTTCCCCTGCGCGTTCGGCAGCTCGCCGGTCGTGACGACGCAGTCGCCGCCGCCGCCGAGCGACTGCTGCCCGCGCGGCGGAGTGCCGAGCAGATGGAACTGGTCACCGCCGTCGGTCGAGACCTGGGCGTAGTCGGCCGCGTTGGAGAAGCCGGTCGGGCCGCACGTGTAGAGCAGACCGGCCTTGTCGGAGACGATCAGCGGCTCCGCCTCGTCGCGCTGCGGGTCGGCCGGGACGGCCGCCGAGAAGGCGAGCCCCTGGGCGCTCGCCGAGCTCACGGTCGTGCTGGTCAGCGTGACCGAGCTGACGGTCAGCGTGCCCGTGTACGGCTGCGGCACGGAGTTGACGAAGCCGCAGGCCATCACGGTGTAGTCGCCCGGCGCGAGGTTCGTCGCGACGACGGTCTCCTTCGTGTCGGAGCCGTCGCTCGAGCCGATCTCGCGCGTCTCGGACTGGTCGGCCTCGTCGCCGTTCTTGCTCACGACGGTGAGGATCTCGTCGTTCAGAGTCTCGTCCCCGCTCGGGTTCGCCGGCGTCCACGAGATCTGGAACGAGAACGTCGTCTTGAGCCCCGAGTACCCGGTGCTCGGTACGTGCACCGTGATGCCGTGGCTGTCGTTCGCCACCGTTCCCGTCGCCTGCGAGCAATCGCTGGTCGGGTTTGCATTGACGGGGATCGTCCCCGTCCACTGGACCGACGTGCTCGAGCCTGCCGCAGGCACTGTCACGTCCTGGGTCGCTGGCTCGGATCCGCTGCCCACGGCGGCAAAGGCAAGAGCGCCTCCTGCGACCGCGAGCAGGGCTACGCCGAGCAGAAGCCAGCGCTTCCGTCTCATTGGAATCCCTCCCCCGATTTAAAGCCCCCACTGGTCAAAAGAGCGAAGGGGCAATTCCCGCTCGGACGGATTTAGAAACCGCTACCGCGAGGCGTAGCCGCGCATGCCGTCGAGCAGGAGCGCGGTGAAGCGGTCCGCGAGCTCGTCGGTGTCGGAGCCCGGCCGCAGCCAGGTGTAGGCCCAGTTCGCCGCCGAGAGCGCGAGCAACGCCGCGGTCGCGTCGTCGAGATCGGTCCGCAGCTCGCCGAGCTCGCGGCCCTCGCGGTAGAGCGCGCGGAACCGCTCCTCGTAGCGGCGGCGCTCGGCGACGAACTCGTCCCGCCGCTCGCCCTCGAGGTAGCGCCACTCCCGCACGAAGACGGTGGCGATGTCGAGCTGCTCGGCCACGACCCGCAGGTGCGCGCGCAACGCAGCCCGGATCCGCTCGAGCACCGGCCCCTCGTCGGGCACGGAGTCGAGCGCGGCGTGGAAGGCGGCGGCGCCCTCGCGCGCGACCTCCCAGAGCAGGTCGGCCTTCGACTCGATGTGCGCGTAGAGCGAGCCCTTCTGCACGCCCATCGCCTCGGCGAGGTCGCCGATCGACGTGCCGTGGTAGCCCTTCTCCGCGAAGAGGCGGGCGGCGGTGCGGGTTAGCTCGGTGCGGCGGGCGGACATCTAGAATGTGAAAACTAACGATCGTTCGGAAGGTGGTGCTGCGTGGCGGCAGTCGAGATTCCCCGGGATGAGCAGGCATTTCTCGAGTACGTCCAGTCCGGCGGCCAGGTCGAGACGACCGACTGGATGCCGGAGGACTATCGGGCCAAGCTGATCAAGTTCATCGAGATGCACGGCAACTCCGAGCTCATGGGCGTGCTGCCCGAGCGTGAGTGGATCCTCCGTGCCCCGACGCTCCAGCGCAAGCTCGCGCTGACGGCGAAGGTGCAGGACGAGGTCGGGCACGCGCAGCTCATCTACCGCGTGGTCGAGGATCTCGGCAAGCCGCGCGAGCAGTGCCTCGCCGATCTCGTGGACGGGAAGTCGAAGTTCCACAACGTCTTCCATTACCCCACCAAGACGTGGGGAGACGTCGGTGTCATCGCCTGGCTCGTCGACGCGGCCGCGATCATCAGCCAGAAGGCGCTGCTCAAGTGCTCGTACGCGCCGTACGCGCGGATCATGAAGAAGATCTGCTGGGAGGAGTCGTTCCACATCCTCCACGGCCGCGACGTCATCCTCGCAATGGTCACGGGCACGCCCGAGCAGTTCGAGCTGGTGCAGGAGGCGCTGAACCGCTGGTGGGGCCCGCTGATGCAGTTCCACGGCAACCCGATCCCATCCGACGAGGACCCGATGTACCTGTGGCGGATCAAGTCGCAGGGGAACGGGGAGGCGCGGCAGCAGTTCCTCGACGGCTACGTACCGCAAATCTGGGAGCTGGGGCTCACGGTTCCGGACCCGAAGCTGCGCAAGCGAGACGACGGCGAGTGGGAGTTCACAGAGCCCGACTGGGAGGAGCTCAAGCACGTCGTCACCGGCCACGGCCCGAAGACCGAGGAGCGGCTCGCCCTCCGGCGCCGCTTCCTCGAGCAGGAGCAGTGGGTGCGCGACGCGGTCCTGGCTGCATGAGCCATCCGATTTGGGAGGTCTTCCGCAAGGAGAAGCGAGGCTCCGCCTTCGAGCACGCCGGCTCGGTCGTCGCTCCCGACGCGGACTTCGCGGAGGCCTGGGCCCGCGAGCAGTACGGCCGGCGCGGCGAGTCGGTCGCGCTCTGGCTCGTCCCGCGCGACGCGATTCGCGACGTCGAGGACTGGGCCGACGAGTTCGACCTCAAGTACCGCCGCGTCGACGGCTACTCGATCAAGGCCCGCCTGAAGGAGGCGCGTGAGCGAGCAGGCACTGCTGGGCCTGGCTGACGACGAGCTCGTCCTCGGTTGGCGCGACTCCGAGTGGACGGGCATCGCGCCCATGCTCGAGGAGGACGTCGCCTTCTCCTCGATCGCGCAGAACGAGATCGGACACGCGCGCGCCGTGTACGAGCTGCTGGTGGGCGCCGACGGCGACGCCGACGCGCTCGCCTTCGACCGCAAGCCGGAGGAGTACCGCTGCGCGCCGCTCGTCGAGCTCCACCTGCTCGAGTGGGCGCACACGATCGCGCGCCGCTGGCTCTACGAGGTCGCAGACGAGATCCGGATCACGGCGCTCAAGGACGACTCCGACTCCGCGGTCGCGGGGCTCGCGGCGAAGATCGACCGCGAGGAGGCGTACCACCGCATGCATGCCGAGATGTGGCACGCGCGGCTGCGCGACGAGCCGCGCTTCCAGGCGGCGGTCGAGGAGCTGTGGCCGTACGCGCTCGGCGTCCTGCCCGCCGAGCAGCGCGGCGAGCTCGTCTCGCGAGTCGGCCTCGCCGAGGTCGAGGCGGTCGAGCGCGGAACGCACACAGACGAGCTCGGGCCGCTCTGGGAGGAGATGACGATGGTGCGGCGCTCCGCACCGGCGGGTGCCCAGTGGTAGGCGAGGCTCAGGTCTGGGAGGCGCTCGAAGAGATCCCGGACCCGGAGATCCCCGTCGTCTCGCTCGTCGACCTCGGCGTCATCCGCTCGGTCGATGTCGAGAACGGACACGTCCGGATCGAGTTCACGCCCACGTTTCTCGGCTGCCCGGCTCTCGAGTTCATGAAGCGGGCCATGGAGGAGAAGGTCACGGAGCTCGGCGCCGAGCCAGAGGTCGAGGTGATCTCGGACGACTCGTGGTCGACCGACCGGATCACGCCGGCCGGACGCGAGAAGCTGCGCGCGGCGGGCTTCGCGCCGCCGGCGCCGCGCGAGGCATCGGCTCCGAAACTCGTCCAGCTGCAGGCGAACGTGTTCCGCTGCCCTTACTGCGGCTCGACCGAGACACGCCTCGAGAACATCTTCGGCCCGACGCCGTGCCGCTCGCTCCGCTACTGCGAGAGCTGCCGCCAGCCGTTCGAGCAGTTCAAGACGATCTGACGCGAAACCGTCAGGATGGGCCCGGCGCTCCATTCCCGCGAGCACGAGGAGACACCGATGACACGCCCGATCGCTTCCGAGGATCTGTTCCGCTTCCGTTTCGTCGTCGCCGCCGACCTCTCGCCCGACTGCAACCCGAGTCGTCTTCGCGCAGACGCGGATCGCCCCCGGCGAGGACGAAGACGACGACGAGGTCGAGCACACCGATCTGCATCTGCTCGACGTCGAGAGCGGCAGCACTCCGGCGGCTGACGTTCAGCGACTCGACGAATTCGGCGCCGGCGATCTCTCCGGACGGGGCGACCGTGGCGTTCATGTCGACGCGGACGGAGAAGCCGCAGCTCTGGCTGCTCCCGCTCGACGGCGGCGAGCCGCGCAAGCTGACGGATCTCCCACAGGGCGTCGGCGGCGGCGCTGTCTGGTCGCCCGACGGAACCAAGATCGCGTTCACGGCCGGCCCGCAGGAGGAGCCGCGCAAGCCCGAGCGCCCGTATCGCGTCACCCGAACGGTGTGGCGGTTCGACGAGATCGGGGTGCTCGACGACGCTGTCCAGGACGTCTACGTCCTCGACGTGGCCGACGACTCCGCCGAGCCGCGCCGGCTGACCGAAGACCGCTTCATGAACTCGGCGCCGAAGTGGAGCGCCGACGGGCAGTCGCTCGTCTACGTCGCATCACACGACCCCGATTCGTACGAGTTCGCGGCGAGATTGCGGCGCGTCGACCTCGCGGGCGCGGTCACGGACCTCACGGAGGCCGGACGGTCTCGTCGCCTCGCACGCGCCGCTGAGCGACGGGCGCGTCGCGTACGTCCTCGACATCGAGCGCGACACGGTGATCGGCACGCGGTCGTCGCTCTACGTCCTCGACCCCGTGACCGGAACGCGCACCCGTCGCGGCGCGGACATCGAGGGTCACATCGAAGGCGGCATCCAGCCCGACAACCCCGGCTCGAGGCTGGGCGCCGGGGAGCTGCTCCTCACCGAGGGAGATCGCGACGCCGTGGTCAGGGTGCAGACCGGCGGCGAGGTCGCGCTCGTGCGAGTGTCGCTCGACGGCGACGAGTCGCACACCGTCGTGGCGGGCGGCCTTCGAGCCTGTGCCTCCGTCTCAGTCCGGGGCCGGAGAGTCCTCTTCGGCGCGTTCGGGTTCACCGAGCCGGCAGACCTTCACCTCCTCGACCTCGACACGGGAGAAGAGCGCCGCCTCACCCGGCTCAACGACGACGTGCTCGCGGAGCTCGAGCTGCCGGCCGTGGTCCCGCTGAATTTCTCGAGCATCGATGGAGCACAGGTCGAGGGCTGGTTCCTCCAACCGGCCGGAGCGGAGGAGCCGCTACCGACGCTCCTCAGCATCCACGGAGGCCCCCACGGCGCGCTGGGGCGCCCAGTTCAACTTCGACCACCTGATGTTCGCGGGCGCGGGCTACGGCGTGCTGCTGATCAACCACCGCGCGTCGACGGGGTACGGCGACGCCTTCGCCACTGCGATCAAGGGAGACTGGGGCAACCTCGACTACGCCGACCTGATGGCCGGCGTCGATCACGCGATCGAAGAGGGGCTGGCCGACCCGGACCGGCTCGGCGTCTTCGGCATCTCGGGCGGCGGCAACCTCACGGGCTGGATGATCGGGCACACCGACCGCTTCAAGGCCGCCTGCCCGGAGAACCCCGTCTTCAACTGGTTCTCGATGTACGGCACGAGCGACGTCGGAGCCGACTTCAGCGTCCGCGAGCTCGGCGGCACACCGTACGAGGCGGAGGACGTCTACCGGCGCTGCTCGCCGATCACCTACGCGCACCGCTGCACCACCCCGACGCTGTTCCTGCAGCACGAGAGCGACTACCGCTGCCCGGCCGAGCAGACGGAGCAGTTCTTCACCGTGCTGCGGGTGAACGGGGTGCCGGCGGAGATGCTCCGCTTCCCGAACACGTCGCACGGCGGATCGGTACGAGGCCCGATCGGCCACCGACGCGCCCAGAACGAGGCGCTGCTCGACTGGATGAACCGCTACGTGCTCGGCGCCCGGGCCGAGACGGGCGACAGACACGCGGCAGCGGCTCCGGCCTAGGTCTACCGACGGCTCACGAGACCGCGGCGAGGCGCTCCGCGAACGCGGGATCCTCGGCGCAGAGCCGGTCGACCTCGGCTCGCTCGACGGCGACGACCTTGCCGCTCGTCAGTGCGCGGACGCGGGCCGTACGCGTCCCGTCCTCGGACAGGAGCGCCCGTTCGCCGACCACCGAGCCGGGACCGAGCTCGCGACTGCCTTCGGGCGCCTCCACCACGATGTGCCCCTCGACCACCACGTAGAGGCCGGTGCCGGGCTTGCCGCGCTCGATCAGCATCTGCCCGGAGCCGAACGAGAGCTCCGAGCCCACCGCTTCCAGCTTGCGAAGATCGTCCTCGTCCACGGCGCCGAGTATCGCACCGGCGGGCAGTCAGGAGTGCATGCGGTAGGCAAGCAGGCGCGCCAGGCGCAGCTCCTGGGCGCGCAGCCAGGCCACTTTCCCCCCGGCCGCGGTGAGCGACAGCGAAACCTCGTTGCGCCCGGCGCCCATGGCGACGAGGTCGATCTCTAATCGCTCCTGGCTGCTCCCTGAGCCCAGCCTGGCCAGAACGCCAAACGCGCGCGTGTACGTGGTCAGGTGAGGAAAAGCGACCCGGCAGAGCTACGGCCAACACACCAGCCCTCACCACGAGGCGCCCAGTCTACGACCGTTTATGGCGCAGGCTCAACCCGCGCGCATACGATCTCCGCGTGGCCGTCGAGATCTTCTACTGCCCCGTCTGAAGCGGGTACGACCGACGGGCTGCGAGTCTCGCGGCCGAGTTGACCGAGAGCGGATTCGACGCGACCCCGCGCGAGGGCGCCAAGAGCCAGTACGACGTCGTCGTGGACGGCGAGACGATCTTCTCGAAGCAGGAGCTCGGGCGCTTCCCCGACGACGGTGAGGTGCTCGAGCTGCTCAGCTCCCGCTGAAGCGGTCCTAGGACTGATGTCTCCTTGCGGCCCGGACCGACATCCGGGCAGCCTCGGGTCAAGTCAATCGATTCCCGAGGAGGGCCAGATGCACAAGCTCACGCTCACCGCAATCGCCGCTCTCGCGGCAGTGCTCGTCGCTTTCGCCTCGACCGCCGCGCGGCGGCGGCATGCGACGGGCAAGACCACGGCGGCAGTGCGGTCATCAAGACCGGCAACTGCTCGGCCGCGAGCAACTGGAAGCTCAAGGTCAAGGCAGACGAAGGCCGGCTCGAGACCGAGTTCCAGGTCGACCAGAACCGCGTCGGCAAGCGCTGGCGCGTGGCCATCAGCCCAACGGATCGAACGTCTTCCGCAGCATCAGGACGACGCAGGCCCCGAGCGGCTCGTTCGAGGTGCACCGCCTGCTCGCCGGTGGGGCGGGCAGCCGGATCGTCGCCACAGCGAAGGCGCTGAGCAGCGGCGAGACCTGTCGCGCAGCGATCACCTTCTGAGCTTTCTCAGTCGCCCACGAGGCCGGAGACTCCTCCCCGTCTCCGGCCTCGGCGCGCTCAGACCAGGTTGTCCCTGGCCCAGAGCGCGGCCTGCGTTCGGTCGGTCACGCCGATCTGCTGGAACACGCGGGTGAGATGCGCCTTCACGGTCTTCTCGCTGATCCCGAGCTCCCGCGCGATCAGCTTGTTCGGCATGCCCTCCGCGACGCAGCGCAGCACCTCGCGCTCGCGCTCGCTCAGCTCGGCGCGTTCGCGTGTGGCGCGTGCGGTGAGGACGGCGCGCGCCGCCTTCGGATCGAGCGGCGACTCGCCGCGAGCCGCTGAGCGGACGCCGCCGATCAGCTCCTCCGGCTCGGAGTCCTTGAGCAGGTAGCCGACCGCGCCCGCATCGAGCGCGGCGAGGATGCGCTCGCGGTCGGCGAGCGACGTCAGCACGACGATCTGAACCTCGTCGTTGGCGGCCAGGATCGCGCGCGTCGCCTCGATCCCGTCCACGTTCGGCATCGACAGGTCCATCAGCACGACGTCAGGCTTGGTCTCGGCGGCGAGAGCCACCGCTTCCTCCCCGTCGGCGGCCCCGCCGACGACCTCGATGTCCTCGGCGGTGGCGAGCAGCCGCTCGAGCCCGGCACGCACGAGGCGGTGGTCCTCCGCCAGCAGGACGCGGATCACGTCGCGACCTCGACCGTGACCCGCACACCCGCGCCCGGAGCGGAGTCGATCTCGAGCTCGCCGCCCGCATCGTGCGCGAGGTCCTCGAGCACGCGCAGGCCGAAGTGGCCCTCGCCCCCGACAGCGGCCGGATCGAAGCCGCGTCCGTCGTCCTCGACGACGAGCCGGGCCCCGGCCTCGGTCGCGGCCACCCGTACGCTCACCGACTCGGCACCCGCGTGCTTGACCGCGTTCCGGACCGCCTCCTGCGCGATGCGAAAGAACAGCGCCTCGGTCTCGGGCTCGAGCCGGAGGTCCGGATCGACGTCCAGCGAGGTCTTCAGGCCGCGTCCGCCGGCCGCACCCAGCAGGTCGCCAAGAGCGGCCGGGAGGCCGGCGCGGTGGAGCTCGGGCGGATAGATGTCGACGAGCAGCGTGCGGAGCTGGCCGATCCCGTGCCGGGTCTCGGCCGCAGCAGTGCGCAGGTCGCTGTCGTACGGCGCCGGCGCACCCTCGGCGGCGGCGGCCAGCGAGTAGGACACGGCCGCCAGGTCCTGGACGACTCCGTCGTGGAGGTCTCGTGCGATGCGTCGCCGCTCGACCTCCGACGCGTCGATGGCGCGCCTGAGCAGTCGCTCGCGCTCGTCCTGGCCGCGCTGCACTCGCCGCGCGAGCCACCACGCCAGCGGGAGCTGGATCAGCGCAAGCAGGGCCAGCGCGCCGATCATGACGGGCGCGAATTGCCGGAAGATCCGCGCCGCGCGCGCCGAGATGAAGCTCGACCGGTAGTACATCTCGAAACGCAGCGGGCGGCCGGACGGGGTGCGAATCGGCAGATAGACCTCGAGCAGCTTGCCCATGCCGCGCTCGTACCGGTTCTCGGGCTTCGAGAGGTCGCTCACCTCGGCCTCGACGCGTCCGCTCTTCAAGTCCGCCCGTTCCTGAGCGCTGAACGGATAGTGCTTGCCGATCAGAGCCGCCTTGTCCGAGTAGACGATCCGGCCGGTCTCGTCCCAAATCTTCACGCGCGCGACGGCGTCGTCAGGGCGAGAGAGCACTCGCTCCTGGATCACGCGGTCCAGCGCGGCAAGCGCGCCCGGCTTCTCCTGCAGGATCGCGTTGCTGAGGGCGGGCTCCACGGAAACCTCGGCCGCGATGCGGGTCTGGTCCTTCGCGTCGCGGGTCGCTTCGGCCACCCCTGCGCGGCGGAAGAGCCAGACGCCCACGATGCTGATCAGCGCGACCGCGACGAGCCCGATCGCGACGTAGCGGGTGACGGCCTCGCGGACGGGGCTCCGCTCGCCCCCCGGCCTGCGCAGGCGCCACCTCATGACAGGAGAGTGCCTTAGCGCCCTTGGAACCGAGGCTCGCGCTTCTCGCCGAAGGCCGCGACGCCCTCGCGGAAGTCGTCCGTCTGCGCCGCCTCTGCCTGTGCCGCGGCCTCCCGCTCGAGCTGCTCCTCGAGCGTCGAGGTCGCCGCCTCGTCGTAGAGCCGCTTCGTCAGCGCGATCGCGCGCGTCGGCGCAGCGGCGAGCTCGGCGGCGCGCTCCGCCACCCGCGCGGCGAACGAGTCCGCCTCCACGACCTCGGAGACGAGCCCCCACCCGTGCGCCTCCGCCGCCGTCAGCCGCCGGTTCGAGGTCATCCACTCGAACGCGCGCGGCGTCCCGAGCAGCCGCTGGAGGAAGAACGTGCCGCCGGAGTCGGGGATCAGCCCGATCCCGACGAAGCCGGGCACGAAGAACGCGGCGTCGGAGGCGAGCCGGATGTCGCACGCGCAGGCGAGCGAGAGCCCCGCCCCTGCACAGACTCCGTTCACTGCAGCAATTACGGGCTTCTCGAGCGAGCGGATTGCCAGGACGTTGACGTGATAGGTCGCGCGCAGCATCGCCGCGATGTCCCCGGCCTCGCCGAAGGCCGTCAGGTCCTGCCCGGCCGAGAAGCCGCGGCCCGCACCCGTGATGACGACCGCGCGCACCTCCGGATCGCGCGCCGCCTCGAGCGCGGCCTGCAGCTCCTCGTGGACGCCGCGCGTGAAGGCGTTCAGCTTGTCGGGCCGGTTGAGCGTGATCGTCTGGACGGCCCCGTCGCGCGAGACCTCGACCTCGGCCATCGCTAGCCGAGCTCGAGGAACTCGACGGTCGGCTGCGGGAAGCCGCGCTTGTACGCGTCCTTGCCCGTCGCCATGAACTCGTCGCTGCGGATCGCGCTCTGAAACGCCTGCTCGTCGGCGAACTCCCACTCCGCGTAGTACGCGTGCTTCGGCTCGCCCATCGGGGCACCCGTGACCTTGCCGTGGCGGAAGACGGCGTTCGGCACCTGCGCGCACAGCTCCGCGTGCTCCGCATACGCCCCGGCGTCCGGCTCGTGCTCGTAGAGGACTGCGACCCTGTACATAGACTCCTTTCAGCAGGTGGCGGAGGGAGGTTAACCCGGTCGAGAGGAGGAGGGATGGCAGGCAAGCTCGTGCACGTGGAGATCAACGCGGCGGACGCCGACCGCGCGCAGGGATTCTGGAGCGGCGTCTTCGGCTGGGAGGTCGGGCCTCCGATGTCGCCGGAGATGGACTACCGGATGTTCCGCACCGGTGAGGACCAGGGCGGCGCGATCGTCGGCGGGCAGGCCCAGGGGCCCCTCACCGTCTACTTCGACACCGACGACATCGACGCGACCATCGGCAAGGTGCGCGAGCTCGGCGGCGAGGCCGAGGACAAGATGCCGGTGCAGGGCTACGGCTGGTTCGCCGGCTGCAAGGACACCGAAGGGAACGCGTTCAGCCTCTGGCAGAGCGACGAGTCTGCGGCGTAGCCGCGGGGTCCGACTCCGACCAGACGACCGCGGGAGGATCGAGCTCGCGGAGCACGTCCTGCGACGGCAGCGGCCAGCCGTCGACCTCGTCCGCTTCGTGCTGCTCGTTCATCCGGTCGTTGAACGCGCGACCGCGCGCCGCGGTTACGTCCCGCGGCGATCGAGAACGCGGAGCGCCTTCCCCTCGCTGCGCGGGATCGCTGCCGGGCGGGCCGATCTCGACGCGCGCGGTCAGCCCGAGCAGCGCTGTGGAGCTGCTCGCGCGACGAACGCCTCGAGCCTCTCCGCCAGGCCGCTCGCGCGCTCCACCTCAACCGTCAGCTCGTCGAGGTGGCCGGGGCGCTCGACGACGAGCTGGTAGTGCGGCGCGAGCTCCGGGATCGCGAGCAGCGCCCGCTCGATCTCGCTCGGGAAGACGTTGACGCCGCGGATGATCAGCATGTCGTCGGTCCGGCCGACGACGCGCGACATCCGGGCGAACGTGCGGCCGCACGCGCACGGCTCGCGCGTGAGCGAGGCGAGGTCGCCGGTGCGGTAGCGCAGCAGCGGCAGCGCCTCCTTCGTCAGCGTCGAGAAGACGAGCTCGCCGACCTCGCCGTCCGGCAGCGGCCGCCCCGACTGCGGGTCGACGACCTCGACGAGGAAGTGGTCCTCGTTCACGTGCGCGCCGTCCCGTGCCTCGGCGCATTCCGCGGACACGCCCGGCCCCATCACCTCCGACAGGCCGTAGATGTCGAGCGCGGTCAGCTCGAGCGCGCCCTCGATCGCCTCGCGCAGCCCCTCCGTCCAGGGCTCGGCGCCGAAGACGCCGGCGCGCAGGCTGAGGCGCGCGGGCTCGGAGACGTGGTCGGCGATCGCGAGCGCGTAGCTCGGCGTGCAGCAGAGGATCTCGGCACCGAGGTCCTCGAGCAGCTGCGCCTGCCGCGGCGTGTTGCCGCCAGACGCAGGGACGACCGTGCAGCCCAGCCGCTCGGCGCCGTAGTGGAGGCCGAGGCCGCCGGTGAACAGGCCGTAGCCGTAGGCGACGTGGACGACGGTGCCCGGCCCCGCTCCTGCCGCGGCGAGCGCGCGGGCGCAGCAATCCGCCCAGGCGGCGAGGTCGGCTCGCGTGTACGCGACGATCGTCGCCTTCCCCCGCGTGCCCGAGGAGGCGTGGATCCGGACGCACTCCTCCAGCGGCACCTGCAGGAGCCCGAAGGGATACGCGTCCCTCAGCTCCGACTTGACGCGGAAGGGCAGCTCCGGGAGCGCCTCGAGCTCGACGCCGAACCTCTCCCGCAGGCGCTCGCGCTGGAGCCGCTCGAGCTCCGGCCGCGGCAGCGTCTCGAGCTCGGGCTGGAAGATCGGCATGGCGCCGACTATTCTCTCCGTGCAAGCGCCAGTGGAGTCGACCAAGGAGGCGGCGTGCGCAGTACGTCCATGTCAATCGAGAAGGCCTTGATGACCTACTTGAAGGGATGGACGCTTGCTTCGCAGAACGCTCAACCTTGGGATCCTGGCGCATGTAGACGCCGGTAAGACAACTCTCACCGAACGGCTGCTGTACGCGGCCGGCGTGATCGACGAGGTCGGCAGCGTCGACAAGGGGACGACGCGCACCGACTCGCTCGCGCTCGAGCAGCAGCGCGGCATCACGATCAAGTCGGCCGTCGTCTCGTTCCCGATCGACGACGTGACGGTCAACCTGATCGACACGCCCGGCCACCCGGACTTCATCGCCGAGGTGGAGCGGGTGCTGAGCGTGCTCGACGGCGCGGTGCTCGTGATCTCGGCAGTAGAAGGAGTTCAGCCGCAGACGCGGATCCTGATGGCGCGCGCTGCAGCGGCTGGACGTGCCGACGCTGCTGTTCGTGAACAAGATCGACCGTGCGGGCGCGGACCCGGAGCGGGTGCTCGACGAGATCGAGCAGCGCCTGACGCCGAACATCGTGCCGATGGGCTCGGCGGACGGGCTCGGCACGCGCGTGGCGGCGTTCGCGTCGTTCGGGGCCGCGGACGGCGACCTCGCCACGCGCTCACGGGCCGGCGAGCTGCATCCCGTCTTCTTCGGCTCGGCGCTCACCGGCGCCGGCGTGGAAGAGGTGAAGGAAGGGATCGCGCAGCTGCTGCCCGCGCGTGCGGGTGACGGCGACGGGCCGCTCTCGGCCCGCGTCTTCAAGATCGAACGCGGGCCGGAGGGCGACCGGATCGCCTACACGCGGCTCTTCTCCGGTGCAGTGAACGTGCGCGACCGCTTCGACGCCGGCAAGGTGACCGCGATCCGGGTCTTCGGTGACGGCGACGCCGTCCAGCGAGACGCGGTGCAGGCGGGCGAGATCGCGAAGCTCTGGGGCCTCGCGGAGATCCAGATCGGCGACTGGCTCGGCGAGCCGCGCCGCGATGTCGAGCACCACTTCGCTCCGCCGACCTTCGAGTCGGTCGTCGAGCCGACCGATCACGCAGACGGCGGGCGGCTGCGCGTCGCGCTCGGGCAGCTCGCCGACCAGGACCCCTTGATCGACGTCCGCCAGGACGACACGCGGGCCGAGATCTCGGTCTCGCTCTACGGCGAGGTGCAGCGGGAGGTGATCGAGGCGACGCTCGCGAACGAGTACGGCCTCCAGGTCGCGTTCCGGGAGGTGACGACGATCTGCGTCGAGCGCCCGACCGGAAGCGGCGAGGCCGTGGAGATCCTCAACACGCCGACCAACCCCTTCCACGCGGACCTCGGGTTGCGCCTCGAGCGAGCGGCGCCGGGCTCGGGGATCGAGGTGCACGTCTCGCGGCGAGATCGACCCGCGCGACGCCCCGCTCTACGTCTTCAAGACGTTCGACGCCTTCGCGGAGCGCATGGCCGAGTACGTGCGGCTCGCGCTCGTCGAGGGCCTCCATGGCTGGCAGGTCACCGACTGCGCGGTCACGGTGACGAAGATCGCCTACAGCCTCGCCGACGGCCCGCCCTCACGGCGCGGCCCGATGCCCACCGCGCGCGACATGAAGAAGCTCGTGCCGCTCGTGCTCATGCAGGCGCTCGAGCAGGCGGGCTCGGCCGTCTGCGAGCCGGTCTTCCGGATCGCCGCCGAGGTGCCGACCGAGTCGATCGGCTCGATGCTCGCCGCGCTCGGCCGCCTCGGTGCCGGAGCCGCGACGCCCTCGACGCGCGGGGAGCTTTCGGTGCTGAGAGCGACACTGCCCGCGTCACGGCGTCCAGGAGCTACGGCGCCAGCTCCCGGGCCTGACCGGCGGCGAGGGCGTGCTCGACGCCGAGTTCGCGGGCTATCAGCCGGTGACCGGAGAGCCGCCGACTCGGAAGCGGCTGACGCCCGACCCGCGCAACCTGCAGGAGTACCTCGCGCAGGTCGGGCGCTGACCACGGTCGGGCTGTAGCGTTCTCGCCCGTGTCCGGGAGCGCGGTTGCGACGGTGCTTGCGGTGGCCGCCGGGCTGGCCGGCTCGATCCAGGTCGCGCTCATGTCGCGGCTCGGCGAGCGCATCGGCGTGCTCGAGGCGCTCGCCTTCTCCACCGCTTTGACGGCCGGATCGCGGTCGTGATCCTCGTCCTCGCTCGCCAGAGCCTCGCCGGCTTCGCGCACGCCGTCCACCAGCCGTGGTGGATGCTGCTCGGCGGCGTGATGGGACTGATCATCGTCTTCACCGTCACCTATGCCGGCCCGCGCATCGGGGTCGCGGCGACCGTGGGGATCCTGATCGCCGGCCAGCTCGCGATGGGCGCCGCGATCGACCGCTGGGGCCTGTTCGGCTCGGAGCGGATCGCGCTCCACTGGCCGCGCCTGCTCGGCATCGCCCTGCTCGCGGTCGGCGCCGCGCTCTCGCTGAAGAAGACCTAGAGCCCGAACGGGTTGAAGGGCTTGGGGCTCGTGGAGAAGAGCACGCCCTTCGTCTCGAGGTAGAGGTCGAGGGTGTCGATCGAGAGCTCGCGGCCGAAGCCCGACTGCTTGTAGCCCCCGAACGGGATGCCCGGGAACGCGGTGAACGGCATGTTGATGCCGACCATCCCCGACTTGATCGCGCGCGCGACGCGGTGGCCGCGCGCCGGGTCGCCGGTCCAGACGGTGGCGAAGAGGCCGTACTGGACGTCGTTCGCGATCCGGATCGCGTCCTTCTCGTCCTCGAACGGGATCGCCGTCACGACCGGGCCGAAGATCTCCTCCTGCGCGACCGTCATCGAGCTCTCGACGCCCGCCAGCACGGTCGGGAGGTAGAAGGCGCCGGCCCCGTCGCCCGGCCTCGCCGCCGAGCACGACCTCGGCGCCCTCCTCGCGGCCCTTCTCGACGTAGCCGTGCACGCGGTCGCGGTGCGCCGTCGAGATGAGCGAGCCGACCTGCGTCTCGGCGTCGAGCGGGTCGCCGACCTTGAGCTGCTTCGCCGCCTCGGCGAAGCGCGCCACGAAGTCGTCGTAGACCGAGGCCTCGACGAGCACGCGCGAGCGCGCCTCGCAGCTCTGGCCGGCCGCGTAGTAGATCGACCAGACCGAGCTCGGGATCGCGTCGTCGAGGTTCGCGTCGGCGAAGACGATCGCGGGGCTCTTGCCGCCGAGCTCGAGCGTCAGTCGCTTGATCGGCTCGGAGCAGAGCCGCATGATCTCGCTCCCCGTCCGCGTCGAGCCGGTGAACGCGACCTTGTCGACGCCCGGGTGCTTGACCAGGTAGAAGCCGGTGGTCGGGCCGTCCGCCGGGACGATGTTGATCGCGCCGGCCGGGAAGCCGACCTCGGTCGCGAGCTCGGCGATCCGCAGCACGCTGAGCGGCGTCTGCGGGTCCGGCTTGAGCACGACCGCGCAGCCGGCCGCGAGCGCCGGCGAGAGCTTCCAGACGGACATGAGCAGCGGGTAGTTCCACGGGACGATCTGCGCGCAGACGCCGACGGGCTCCTTCAGCGTGTAGCTGAGCAGCGAGCCGCCGATCGGGTTCGAGCGGCCGGCGATCGAGCCGACGACGGAGCCGAAGAAGCGGAAGTTCTCGACCGCGCCCGCGACCTCGGCCTTGACCGAGGAGATCGCCTTGCCGACGTTGCGCGACTCGAGCTCCGCGAGCTCCTTTCGGTTCGCCACGATCGCGTCGGCGAGCGCGTGCAGGAGCCGCGCGCGCTCGTTCGGCGGCGTCTTGCCCCACGGGCCGTCGAGCGCGGCGCGGGCGGCCTCGACCGCGCGGTCGACGTCGGCCTCGCCGGCCATCGCCGCGCGGGCCAGCGGCTCGCCGGTCGCCGGCTCGTTCAGGTCGCGGATCTCGCCCGAGGCGGGCTCGACGACCTCGCCGCCGATGAAGAGCCCGTACTCCTGTCCCGCGGTCACAGCCATCGAGCCGGAACTTAGCGGGTTTGTCGCGCCGCCCGATGCGGTAGATTTCGGATCCGAAAGCCCAACGAGAGGAGACGAGATGCCGAGCACGATCCGCGTCGAGGCCGCGCGCATCCCCGACCGCGACCGGCTGCTCGAGGCGCTGCGGACGAGGGTCTCGACGCCGAGCCGGAGGACGAGATCGGCATCGTCGTCCCCGTCGGCGAAGGCGGCGGCGAGCTCTTCCACCAGGTCGAGGGCGTCGTCTTCAGCGTGGGCGCGCCGTTCGTGCCGATCGAGCACGAGGGCGTGATCTACATCCGCCCGCCGGTCGGCTAGGCCGAGCGCTCGAACAGCGCGGCCTGGCCCTGGCCGACGCCGACGCAGAGCGTCGCGAGGCCGTAGCGGCCGCCGCGGCGGCGCAGCTCGTGCAGGAGCGAGACGACGAGGCGCGCGCCGCTCATCCCGAGCGGATGGCCGAGCGCGATCGCGCCGCCGTTGACGTTCACCTTCTCGGGATCGAGGCCGAGCTCGCGGATCACGGCGAGGCTCTGCGACGCGAACGCCTCGTTCAGCTCGACGAGGTCGATCGTCGTCGAGCGAGACGCCGCTCCGCTCGAGCAGCTTGCGCACGGCCGGGATCGGGCCGATGCCCATCACGCGCGGGTCGACGCCGGCGACCGCGCTGCCGACGAACGTGCCGAGCGGCTCGACGCCGAGCTCGCGCGCCTTCTCCTCCGACGCGATCACGAGCGCCGCCGCGCCGTCGTTGATCCCGGATGCGTTGCCGGCCGTGACCGTGCCGCCCTCGCGGAACGCGGGCTTCAGCGCGGCGAGCTTCTCGGCGGTCGTGTCCGGCCGCGGGTGCTCGTCGCGCGTCACGTCGCCGACCGGGACGAGCTCGTCGGCGAAGCGGCCCGCCTCGTCGGCCGCCGCCCAGCGCCGCTGCGACTCGAGCGCGAACGCGTCCTGGTCCTCCCGCGTCACGCCCCACCGCTCGGCGACGTTCTCGCCCGTCTCGCCCATCGACTCCGGCGGGAAGAGCTCGACGAGCTTCGGATTCGTGAAGCGCCAGCCGAGCGTCGTGTCGTACATGGGACGGTCGCCGCGCTCGAACGGCTTCTCGGCCTTCGGCGTCACGAACGGCGCGCGGCTCATCGACTCCTCGCCGCCGGCGACGAAGAGATCGCCGTCGCCCGCGATCACGGCATGGCAGGCGCCGATGACGGCCGCGAGGCCGGAGGCGCAGAGGCGGTTGACGGTGACGCCGGCCGCGGACTCCGGAAGACCCGCGAGCAGCGCCGCCATCCGCGCGACGTTGCGGTTGTCCTCGCCGGCCTGGTTGGCGGCGCCGAACCAGACGTCCTCGATCTGCTCCGCCGGCACGCCCGCACGCGCCACCGCCTCGCGGATCACGAGCGCCGCGAGATCGTCGGGGCGCACGCCCGAGAGCGCGCCGCCGTAGCGGCCGATCGGGGTGCGGACGGCGGAGAGGACGACGGCCCGGCTCATCGCGGGCGAGTCTAGGCAGCGGCGGTGGCGCGACCGAGCAGCCGGTCGATCGCGGCGAGCCCCTCGTCGCCGATGTCGACGCTGTGCTCGTTCACGTAGAGCGCGATGTGCGCCGCGCAGACCTCGTCCGACATCTCGTGCGAGAGCGAGCGGACGTAGTCGCGGCTCGCCTCCGGGTTGTGCGAACGCGTACTCGACCGAGGCGCGGATCGCGGCCTCGGCCTCCTCCACGAGCTCCGGCTCGAGATCGCTCCGCGCGAAGATCCCGGCGAGCGGGACGGGCAGGCCGGTCTCGCCCTCCCACCACTCGCCGAGGTCGGCGACCGCGACGAGCCCGTGCTCGGCGTACGTGAAGCGGCTCTCGTGGATGATCAGGCCGGCGTCGACCTCGCCCGCGACGACCGCGTCGAGGATCCGGTCGTAGCGCAGCTCGATCACGTCGCCGAGCGCCGGCGCCGCGAGCCGGAGGAGCAGGAACGCCGTCGTCTCCCGGCCCGGGACGGCGATGCGCCCGGCCGCCGCCTCCTCCAGCGAGCCCGGCTCGCGCGCGACCACGAGCGGGCCGACGCCGCGACCGAGCGCAGCCCCGCTCCGCAGCAGCCGGTACCGATCGCCGGCGGCCGCCGCCGCGCCGAAGCTCAGCTTCGTGAGCTGGAGCTCGGCGCGCGGCCGCGCGCCGGTTCAGCTCCTCGATGTCGAGCAGCACGGGCTCGACCTCGAACGGCGCGGGGACGAGCCCGTGCACGAGCGCATGGAACGCGAACGCGTCGTTCGGGCACGGCGTGAAGCCGAAGGTCAGCTTCACGAGCGGCCGAAGAACCACTTCTCGAGCGGCTTGAGGAGCTCGTCGCGCGTGAACGGCCGGACGTGCTCGCCGTGGCCGTCCCGCTCCGAGACGGTGAAGTCGTCCTCGAGCGTCTCGTTCGCCTCCTGCAGCGCGTCGCCGAGCTCGTAGCCCTCGAAGACGTAGTCCTCCGGCCGCGGCTCCCTCGACGTCGCGCTGGTCGGGATTGACGGCGCGGCCGACCGCCCAGAGCCCGCCTTCCTTCCGCTCGATCCAGATGACGACCGTCTCGGGGTCGCCGTTCGAGTCGACGCCGTGGAGCACCCGCTCCGCGAACCGACCGCGGTCGGTGAACGCCTTCACGCCTCGGACTATGACACCTCGCGACCGACGCCCGCCGCCCGCGCGCGCTCGACCGCGGCGGCCGCGACGGCGACGTCCCACGCCGCGAGCCCGTTGGACTTGAAGACGACGATGTCTTCGTCCGACTGGCGGCCCGCGACGTCGCCCGCGACGACCTCCTGCAGCTCGTGCACCTCGAGCCAGTCGAGGACGCCCGACTCGACCGGCTCGATCAGGTCGGCGGACTCGAGCTTCGCGTCGTCGAGCGAGTCGCAGCAGACGAAGGCGGAGCGCTCGAGGACGACGTTGTCGAGCTCGCGGCGGCGGCCGTCGTTCGCGCCGACCGCGCAGACGAGCGCGCCGGCGCGCAGCCACTCGCCGCGCAGCACCGGATCGCGCGACGTGGTCGCGGTGACGACGACGTCGCACGCGGCCGGGTCCTGGTGGCTCTCCCCCGGCTCGGCGCCGTGCTCCTCGCAGAACGCGCGCAGCCGCTCCTCTGTCCGGCAGTAGGCGACGACGCGCTCGATCTGCAGGGCAGCGCGGCGCGGATGCAGGCGACCTGCGACTCGCGCCTGCCAGCCGCAGCCGATCACGCCGAGGCTGCTCGCGCCGCTCGCGCGCGAGGTGCTTCGCCGCGACGCCGCTCGCCGCACCCGTGCGCAGCTGGCCGAGCTTGTCCGCCTCGAGCACCGCGACGAGCTCGGGCGAGTCGGCGCGGAAGAGGAGGACGGCGAAGCGCGCGCCGTCGCGGAAGCCGGCGTAGACCTTCGCGCCCGCGTAGCCGAGCTCGAGGTCGGCGGCGGCCATGACCGCGAGCGCTCCCTCCTCCAGCCCGAGCCGGTAGCGCGGCCGGTTCTCGACGCGCCCCGCAGCCATCCGGCGGAAGCACGCCTCGATCGCCTCCACGGCGTCGGCCGGCGTCAGGAGCTCGGCGACGTCCTGCTCGGTGAGATAGAGCGGCACCTGCGCGAGGAGCTCTACAGAGTTCTGCCGCTTTGTCTCTCGTAGACCTCGGTGAGTTTCCGCGCGAGGTTTCCGATCATGTCGAGAGGTACCGCGAAAACGAATTCTCTCGTGGCGACATGCACGGGATCGGTTGTGGCGACTTCTCTACGGATCCTCCGGAGAGGCGCAGCGCCCAAACTTCCAGCGACTCTCGCCCGAGTACGTCCGCGAGCGCGTGAGACGGCAAAAGCTCGAAGTGCTGCACCGCAACAGGGTCTGAATCCGTCGCAGTCATCGTTCGGGAGTCTCGCACACGCGAGAGCACGGATAAGTGCGCCCGGCAAGATTCGAACTTGCGACCTCTGCCTCCGCAGGGCAGCGCTCTATCCCCTGAGCTACGGGCGCTCGGGACAGCCAGTGTAGCGCCGGGCTAGCCGCGGCCCAGCAGCCGCGAGAGGAGCCCAGGGCGCCGGAAGGCGCCCGGTCTTCCGGCCGGGCGTCGCCGGCTTTGCCGGCGCGCTTCCAGCCCTGCTGCGGAGGGCGCCCGGCAGGTTCGCGGCGGCGACGCACTCGAGATGCGCGTGCCGGCGGCGGCTCGTGTCCCCTTCCGGCGCGATGAGGACGTGGTCGCTCATCGCGTGGAGCTGGTAGCCGCAGAGCGGACAGCGGTACGTCGCCGGCTTGAGGCTCCGCACCGGGCGGATCGAGTACCACTCAGCCGGCTCGAGCCGCGAGCGCGAGCGGCGCGTCATCCGGCACCTCCGTCCGCACGTAGGCGAGGGCGACGACGGTGCCATCCTCGCGGCGCGCGGCGCTCGTGACGCGGCCGACCTCCTTCCCGTCGTGGAGGAGCGGCGCGTCGCGCTCGGGCAGCCCGTCCTCCAGCAACATCGCGAGCTCGAGGACGCGCAGCCCGTCGGTTCGGATGGCCGCGGAAGTGCAGGCGCGCAACCGGCTCCTGCCCCGGGTAGCAGCCCTTCGAGAAGGAGACGTGCGTCGCGTCGAGGCCCGCCTCCGCGGGGAGGATCCGGTCGTCGATCTCGCGCTCCCAGCGCGGCACGCCGCTCTCGATCCGGCGCAGCTCGAGCTCCTCCTCCGACAGCGTCGGCTCGAGCCCGGCGTCGAGCGCCTCCCGCGCGCCGGGCCAGTCCGTCGCGAAGCCCTCCCCGCCGCCGAAGACGAGCACCGCCTCGTGCTCCTCGGGCTCGATCTCGCACTGGGCGCGCAGGCGCATCCGCGTCAGCTGCGTGCGGACGACCTCGCCCAGGCCCGGCTCGGTCAGCAGCAGGAAGTCGTCGTCGGCTCGTCGCAGGACGACGAGCGGCGCGATCACGCGCGCCTTCGCGGTGAGGAGCAGCGCGGGGCACGCCTCCCCGTGCGCGAGCGCCTCGACGTCGTTCGAGACCATCCGCTGCAGGTAGTCCGCCGCGTCGGGCCCCGCGACGCGGACGAACTCCCGCCCTCTCGCAGCCACTTCCATGCTGATTAGTGTGCCCTCCGATGCCGCTCTTCCGCTCGAAGGCCGAGGACAAGGTGCGCGCAGCGGGCTACGACCCCGCGCGGCTGCCGCCCGGCCAGTACCTGACCGAGAAGTGGCCCGTGCTCCACGCGGGCGAGGTTGCGCAGGTCGACGTCGCGACCTGGACCCTGCGGCTCTTCGGCGAGGTGGAGGAGGAGGTCACGCTCGACTACGAGCAGCTGCGGGCGCTGCCGGCGACAGAGATCACGACCGACATCCACTGCGTGACGCGCTGGAGCCGCTTCGACGCCGGGTTCCGCGGCGTCCACTGGCGGGAGCTCGCCGAGCTCTGCCGGCCGAAGCCGTCGGCGCACTTCGCGATCGCGCATGCCGAGGCTGGCTACACCGAGAACCTGCCGCTCGCCGCGCTCGACGAGGAGAACGCGCTCGTCGTGTACGAAGCGGACGGCGAGCCGCTGACCGCCGAGCACGGCGGCCCGGTGCGCCTCGTCGTCCCGTCCCGCTACTTCTGGAAGAGCGCGAAGTGGCTGAACGGCATCGAGCTCGCGCCGTCCGACCGGCCGGGCTTCTGGGAGCGCTACGGCTACCACAACGACGCCGACCCCTGGCAAGAGGAGCGGTACGGGTTCTGATGGGCGGGATCCTCGTCCACGAGTTCATGACGCTCGACGGCATCGTCGACGCGCCGACCTGGACGTTCGACTTCGGCTTCGACCCGAAGATGGGCGAGACGATCAAGGCGCTCACCGACCGCTCGCGGGCCATCCTGCTCGGACGCACGACGTACGAGATGTTCGAACCGGCGTGGTCGAGCCGGACGGTGGAGGACGACCCCGGAGCGCCGTTCTTCAACGACACGCAGAAGTACGTCGTGTCCTCGACCCTGACCGAGGCGACCTGGCGGAACTCGACGATCCTCGGGCCGTACGACCCCGCGGCGATCAGGCAGCTCAAGGCCGACACCGACGGCGACTTGTACGTCAGCGGCAGCGGGACGCTCGTGCGCGCTCTCCTCGCCGACGGGCTCCTCGACGAGCTGCACCTGTTCGTCTTCCCGCTCACGCGCGGTTCTGGAGCCCGGCTCTTCACCGAGAGCATGGAACCGCTGAACATGTCGCTCACCGCGTGCGAGGGGTACGCGAACGGCGCCATCCACCTTGGGTATGCGCCCTCCCCCCAAACGGGGTAAAGCCTGGGTGACTCGTTGCCGATACGGACAGCGAACCACCTCCCCCTACGAGAAACGGCGCCCCGCAAGGGCGCCGTTTCTCGTCGGGGCTTTCACGGATGCGCAGGGCACGACGCGCAGGTGACGAGCGCGGGCATGAGCGTGAGAGAAACACCGTACGGTTCGGTCGAGGAAGTGCACTCCGGAGACGACCTCGAGGCCTGGTGGATCCTCAAGGAGGACGAGGAGATCGAGCCGCACCGGCCGTGATGGACCGCGACGACCTCCTCTACGTCGCAGAGGGCGCTCCGCCTCGAGCTCGAGGGGCGAGAGCCAATCGTGCTCCACGCCGGCGAGCTGTTCGTGATCCCGGCCGGCACGCCGTTCGTGGCTAGCGCTGGCCGCGCGAGAGCGGCGAACGCTGCCGCTTCCTCGCCGTCGCGGCGGCGGTGCGACCTCACACGGCTCTAGAACGACGAAGGGCCGGCGGAACCGGCCCTTCGCGTAAGCCGCTGCGCGGCTCGTTACATCATCCCGCCCATGTCCGGCATGCCGGCGCCGGCGCCCACGGGATTCTTCTCCGGGGCCTCGGCGACGACCGCCTCGGTGGTGAGGATGTTCTTCGCGATCGACGCGGCGTTCTGCAGCGCCGACCGGGTGACCATCGTCGGGTCGCCGATCCCGCTCTTGAGCAGGTCCTCGACCTCGTTGGTCTCGACGTTCAGGCCGAAGCCCTTCTCGGCGCCCCGCACCTGCTGGACGACGACGGAGCCCTCGAGGCCCGCGTTGTAGGAGAGCTGGCGGAGCGGCTCCTCGAGCGCGCGGATGATGATCTGGGCACCCGTCCGCTCGTCGCCCTCGAGCTTGCCGAGGATGTCGTCCTTGACCGCGTCCGCCGCGTTGATCAGCGCGACGCCGCCACCCGGCACCTGGCCCTCCTCGAGGGCTGCGCGGGCCGCCTGCAGCGCGTCCTCGACGCGGTGCTTCTTCTCCTTCATCTCGGTCTCGGTCGAAGCGCCGACCTTGACCACCGCGACGCCGCCGGACAGCTTCGCGAGCCGCTCCTGGAGCTTCTCGCGGTCGAAGTCGGAGTCGGTGTTCTCGATCTCGGACTTCAGCTGCTTGATCCGGCCCTTGATGGCGTCGGTCTCGCCGGCGCCGTCGATGATCGTCGTCGTGTCCTTGTCGACGACGACGCGGCGGGCGCGGCCGAGCTGCGAGAGCTTCGTGTTCTCGAGCTTGAGGCCCATCTCCTCGGTGATCACCTCGCCGCCGGCGAGGATCGCGATGTCCTCGAGCATCCGCTTGCGGCGATCGCCGAAGCCGGGCGCCTTGACGGCGACGGCCTGGAAGGTGCCGCGGAGCTTGTTGACGACGATCGTGGCGAGCGACTCGCCCTCGACGTCCTCCGCCACGATCAGCAGCGGCTTGCCCGACTGGATGACCTGCTCGAGCACGGGCAGGAGATCCTTGACCGCGCCGATCTTCGAGTTGGCGATGAGGATGAACGGATCCTCGAGCACCGCCTCCATGCGCTCGGGGTCGGTGATCATGTACGGCGAGAGGTAGCCCTTGTCGAACTGCATGCCCTCGGTGAACTCGAGCTCGAGCCCGAGGGTCTGGCCCTCCTCGACGTTGACGACGCCGTCCTTGCCGACCTTCTCGATCGCGTCGGCGATGACGTCGCCGATCTCCCGCTCGCGGGAGGAGACGGCCGCGATGCGCGCGATGTCCTCGCGGCCCGAGACGTCCTTCGACTGCGTCTTGAGGTTCTCGACGACGGCGTCGACCGCGGTCTCGATGCCGCGCTTGAGCGCCATCGGGTTGGCACCGGCCGCGACGTTCTTCATGCCCTCGCGGACGATCGCCTGCGCGAGAACGGTGGCCGTCGTCGTGCCGTCGCCCGCGACGTCGTTGGTCGCCGTGGCGACCTCGCGCACGAGCTGCGTGCCCTGGTTCTCGAAGACGTCCTCGACCTCGATCTCGCGGGCGATCGTGACGCCGTCGTTCGTGATGGTCGGAGCGCCGAACTTCTTGTCGAGCACGACGTAGCGCCCCTTCGGGCCAAGGGTGACCTTGACCGCGTCGGCGAGGATGTTCACGCCGCGCTCGAGCGAGCGCCGCGCATCCTCGTTGAACTTCAGCTCCTTGTGAGCCATGTCTTCTTCTGACCTCCCGTTGTCTCTAGGCCGTAGCGCCGGCCGGCTCGCGATCGCCGGTGACCTTGGCGAGCACGTCCGACTCACGCAGGATCAGGTAGTCGTCGGTTCCGACCCTGATCTCGGTTCCGCCGTACTTGGAGAAGACGATCTCGTCGCCCTCCGCCAGGTCCATCGGGACGAACTTTCCGTTGTCGTCCCGGGAGCCCGGGCCGACCGCGAGGACGCGGCCGCGCTGCGGCTTCTCCTTCGCGGTGTCCGGAAGCACGATGCCGCTCGTCGTCGTCTCCTCTTCTTCGAGGACCTCGACGATGAGGCGGTCACCAAGTGGCTTCAGGTTCATTCAGAGCCTCCTGACTGCTCTCAGTGACTATTCCTGGCACTCTCCCCTCGAGAGTGCCGAGGCCATTCTACGTTCGGCACTCTAGCGACGCAACTGCCAGCTGGTAGAACCGAACCGTGCAGCGCGAGTTCTCGGCCGGCGGCGTGCTCGTGCGGACGATCCGCGGCCGGACGATGGTCGCGGCGATCCGTCCGCGCGGCAAGCAGCGCGTCTGGGCGCTGCCGAAGGGCCACATCGACGCCGGCGAGTCGGCCGCCGAGACGGCGATGCGCGAGGTGCGCGAGGAGACAGGCGTCGAGGGACGGCTCGTCGAGAAGCTCGGCGACATCCGCTACGTCTACACGGCCAACTGGGACGAGCGGAAGGGCGAGCGGATCTTCAAGGTGGTGAGCTTCTTCCTGTTGCGCGCGGGCCGCGGGCGGATCGGCGAGATCGACGAGGCGATGCAGATCGAGGTGGCCGAGGCTCGCTGGCTGCCGCTCGACGAGGCGCCGCGGCTCCTGTCCTACAGCGGTGAGCGCAAGATGGCCGCAAAGGCGTTGGAGATGCTCGGGGCGTGACCGTCGTCGGTGTCCTGCATCCCGGCGAGATGGGAGCGGTGGTCGCCGGCGCGCTGCGCGAGCGCGGCGAGACCGTGCTCTGGGCCTCCGCCGGCCGGAGCGCGGCGACCGCCGAGCGCGCGGAGGCGGCTGGGCTCGAGGACGCCGGGGACATCGCCGAGGTCTGCCGCCGCTGCGAGATCCTGCTCTCGATCTGTCCGCCTCACGCCGCCGTCGAGGTCGCCCGGGCGGCGAGCGGCTTCGCGGGCATCTACGTCGACGCGAACGCGATCGCGCCCGATACCGCTCGGGCGATCGCGACGCTCCAGCCGCGTCTTGTCGACGGCGGCATCGTCGGGCCGCCGCCGAGCCGGTCTGGGACGACGAGGCTCTACCTTTCCGGCGAGGAGGCGGAACGCATCGCCACGCTCTTCGCAGGGACGAACCTCGAGGCGAGAGTCCTTTCTCGCGAGCCCGGCGCGGCGTCGGCGCTGAAGGCCGCGTACGCCGGCTGGACGAAGGGCAGCGCGGCCCTGCTGCTCACGATGCGGGAGCTCGGGCGGGCCGAGGGAGTCGAGGACGCGCTGCTCGAGGAGTGGCGGCTCTCGATCCCCGAGCTCGAGGAGCACCTTCGCCGGCGCCGAGCGCTCGGCCGGCCGCAAGGGCTGGCGCTGGGTCGGCGAGATGGAGGAGATTGCGCACAGCATGGACGCCCACGATCTGCCCACGGGGTTCCACGAGGCCGCGGCCGAGGTCTTTCGCCGTGCCGCCGAGGAGTCGTAGTGGACGAAGCCCTGTCCATCGCGGACTACGAGCGGCTCGCCGAGGAGCGGCTCGAGCCGGGGCCGTGGGCCTACCTCGTGGGCGGCTCGGGCGACGAGTGGACGTTGCGCGAGAACCGCGCCGCCTTCGCCCGCTGGACGTTCCGGCCCCGCGTCCTCTGCGACGTGTCGGAGATCTCGACGGCCACGACGGTGCTCGGCACGCGGATCGAGCTGCCGGTCGTCGTCGCGCCCGTCGCCTACCAGCAGCTCTACAACCCCGACGGCGAGTGCGCGACGGCGCGCGGGGCCGCGGCGGCCGGCACCGGGATCGCCGTCTCGACGTTCTCGACCCGCTCGCACGAGGAGATCGCGGCCGCGGCGCCAGGACTCCTGCAGTGGTGCCAGCTCTACGTCTTCCAGGACCGCGGCGCGACGCGCGAGCATCTCGCCGAGGCCGCCGCCACCGGCTGCAGCGCCGTCGTCCTCACCGTCGACACGCCGCGGCTCGCGCAGCGCGAGCGCGACCTGCGCGTCGGCTTCGAGATTCCCTCCGACCTGCCGCTCCCGTACGCCCGCGCCACTATCGGCGACGCACCGCAGAACCCGGCCGACCAGTTCGCGCTGCTCGACGCCTCGGTCTCGTGGCGCGATCTCGAGTGGATCGCGAGCGAGGGCCGGCTACCGGTCGTGCTCAAGGGGGTCGTCACCGCCGAGGACGCGCAGCTCGCAGTCGAGCACGGCGCGGCGGCGGTCGTCGTCTCGAACCACGGCGGCCGCCAGCTCGACGGCGTCCCGGCCACGCTCGACGCGCTGCCGGAGGTGGCCGAGGCGATCGCAGGACGCGCCGAGGTCTATCTCGACGGCGGCATCCGGCGCGGCGCGGACGTCGCCAAGGCGCTCGCGCTCGGGGCGCGCGCGGTGCTCGCCGGCCGCGCGCCGGTCTTCGGCCTCGCCGCGGCGGGCGAGGACGGCGTGCGCCACGTCCTCGAGCTCCTGCGCGACGAGCTGACGCTGGCGCTCTGCCTGCTCGGCTGCACTTCGCCGGACGAGCTCACGCCCGCGCACGTCCAACGCTCGCCCATATAGCTGACAACCCGTAGCTGGCAGACTCTCCGTCACGATGAACGCCCTCAACTTCTACTCGCCGCTCGTCGCCGACCAGCTCCGGTCGGGACGGAAGTCGGCCACGATCCGGCTCGGCGACAAGTCGGGCAAATACAAGAAGGGCATGGTCGTCCGCGTCCTCTGCGGCACCCGCTTCAGCCCGCGCGAGCACGTCTTCGACGCGGTGATCGACAAGGTCGAGGTGAAGACGCTCGGCGAGCTGTCGCCGCGGGAGATCGAGCACGACAACCCGGAGATCCGCCGCACCGACGAGATGGCCAACTTCCTCGGCCAGCTCTACAACCGCGAGATCGAGCCCGACGACCTTGTCACGGTGATCCGCTTCTCGCAGATCATGAACGGGCCGGTCGTGCCCGGGTTCCGCGGGAGGGCGAGATCTTCTAGCGGCCAGGGCGGCGAATCTTCGAGCCGAAGAGCTCGTTCGGCCGAACCGGCTCGCTGCACTCCTCGCAGTCGACGACCGCGAGCGAGGAGAAAGGCGCACCGCACGAGGGACAACGGCGGAGCAGCTGCCGCCGCACTGCGGGCAGGTGTCGGGAACCTCGGCCTCGAACTCCTCGAACCAGCGGTGCGCCGCGCCGCAACCGAGACAGAATGCGACCCAGTCTCCGAGGACCTTCCGACGCTCCTGCCGCAGCCAATCTGCCGCCTTAGCCACGTCCTGACCATAGCCGCCGTCGTCGGTGGCGGTCGTCGGCTGCGGCGACGACCCGCAGCTACCACTCGACCCGCGCAGCGCGACTCGTCCGCTTCACCCTGCACAGCAGACTGGCGCATCGCGACCTGCACGAGATCCTCGTCGTCCCGCCGCGCCACGGCCGCTGGATGCTCGTCCTCCTCCACGGCCACGGCGGCAGCCCGTCCGCAGTTCCTCACCCAGCCGTTCTTCGACACGCTGCACCGCCTCGCGCATACGTGCGCCCGAGGTCCTGCTGCTCGACGGCGGCGACGACAGCTACTGGCACAACCGCGCCGACGGCGCTGGGGGTCGATGGTGCTGCGGGAGGGGATTCCGGCGGGAACGGCGCGCACGCACGCCCGGCGAGTCGCGATCGGCGGAATCTCGATGGGCGGCTACGGCGCGCTCCTGCTCGGCTCGCGCGACCGCCGACTTCTGCGCCGTCGGCGGCGCACTCGCCGGCGCTCTGGCTCAGCCCGGGCCGACACGCGCGCCGGGCGCATTCGACGACGCTGAGGACTACGCGCGGAACGACATCGTCAAGACCCGCCGCAGCCGCCGCGTCCGCTCTGGATCGACCTCGGCGCTGAGCGATCCGTTCCACAACGCCGCCGCCCACCTACGCGCACGAGATCGGCATGCACAGCTGCACGTCTGGCCGGGCGGGCACGACGCCGCGCTACTGGACACGCACTTGACGCCGAAGTTCCTTGCGCTTCTTCGCCCGTGCCTGCGCCTGACCCCAAGATCGAGCTGCACGTCCACCTCGAGGGGACGGTGCGGCCGGACACGCTGCGCGCGATCGCGAAGCGGAACGACTATGCGCTGCCCGACGACCTCGAGTCGCTCTACAGCTTCCGCGACTTCGCGCACTTCATCGAGGTGTTCGAGCTCTGCGCGCACGCGCTCCGAACCTACGACGACTTCCGGCAGGTCGTGCTCGATTACGCGGCGGAGGCGAAGGAGCACGGCGCCGTCTACCTCGAGGGCATCTTCGCGCCCGGGCTATGGCGGGAGCTCGACACGGACGAGGTCTTCAGCGGCTATTGCGACGGCGCGGAAGAAGCTCGCGAGCTGCACGGCGTCGAAGTGCGGCTCACGCCAGACATCCCGCGCGTCTACCCACTCGAGGACGCGCTCACGACGGCGCGCTTCGCCGTGAAGTATCGCGACCGCGGCGTCGTCGGGATCGGGCTCGGCGGACCGGAGGAGGGCCATCCGCCCGAGCCGTACGCCGACGCGTTCGCGCTCGCGCGGGACGGCGGGCTCGGCCTCCGTGCCGCACGCGGGCGAGGCGGTCGGCGCGGAGTCGGTGCGGGGCGCGCTCGACGCGCTCGAGGCCGACCGGATCCGGCACGGGATCCGCTCGGTCGAGGATCCCGGCCTCGTCGCCGAGCTCGCCGGCCGCGGCACTGTCCTCGACGTCTGTCCGCTCTCGAACCTCCGCACCGGCGTCGTCCGACTCGCTCGAGGAGCACCCGCTGCCGCAACTCGTCGCCGCAGGCGTCCGCTGCTCGATCTCGACCGACGACCCGGCGATGTTCGACACCGACCTGACCCGCGACTACGAGGCGGCCGCTTCGCTCGGCGTCTCGCCGCGCGCCGCGTACGAGGCGGGGCTCGCCGGCGCGCTCTGCGACGACGAAACTCGCGACCGCCTGCGTCAGATCGGCGACTCCCATGACTGGACTGGCTGGAAGCGGCGCCGGCAAGACGACGCCGCCCCCGGCCACAACCCCGCGCCTGACAGCGCGGCCGGTCGTTAGGGTTCCGCCGATGGCAATCGCAAGAGAGGCAGGCCCGGTCGGATCACTCCACGAGGTGCGCGAGGCGGGCCTCGACCGCGAGGACCTGCTCGGCGTCTACCGCAACATGCTCGTGACGCGCGGGGTCGAGGAGCGCGGCCACATCCTCTACCGCCAGGGCAAGATCCCCGGCTCGTTCTACACCGGCCGCGGCAACGAGGCCGCGGCGGTCGGCGTCGCGACGGCGATGGGGCCGGACGACGTGGGGACTCCGCTCCACCGCGACATGGGCGTGCACATCGCGCGCGGCGTCGAGCCGTGGCGCATCTTCGCCCAGTACATGGGCCGTCAGGACGGCCCGACGCACGGGCGCGACGGCAACGTTCACATGGCCGACTCGCAGCTCGGGCTGATCGCGATGGTCAGCCACCTGCCCGCGATGCTCCCGGTCGCCACCGGCTGCGCTCTCACCTTCCGGATCCGCGACGAGTCGCGCGTCGCCGTCGGGTGGTTCGGCGAGGGAGCCTCGGCGCGCGGTGACGCCCACGAGTCGATGACCTTCGCCGGCACCCGCAAGCTGCCGATCGTCTTCGTCTGCGACAACAACCAGTTCGCGTACTCGACGCCGTCCTACCTCGAGTACGCAACCGAGCATGTCGCCGACCGGGCCGAGGCCTACGGCTTCGAGGGAGTCGTCGTCGACGGGACCGACGTGCTCGCCGTCTACCGCGAGGCGAAGCGCGCGATCGACAAGGCGCGCGCCGGCGGCGGGCCGACGCTGCTCGAGTGCCTCACGCTGCGGATGGAGGGCCATGCCGTCCACGACGACGCCTTCTACGTCCCCAAGCCGATGTTCGAGCAGTGGGCCGCGTCGGACCCGATCGAGCGCTTCCGCAGCTGGCTGCGCGACAACGCCGAGTTGACCGACGAGGAGGAGGACGAGATCGCGGCCGGCGTCAAGCGGCTGCTCACCGCGGCGCTCGAGCGGGCCGAGGAGTCTCCGCAGCCCGACCCGTCCACTCTCACGCACGGCGTCTTCGCCTCGCCCGAGGATCTCGACACGCCACACCACAAATAGATGCCAGAGCTGACGTATCTGCAGGCGATCTCGGACGGGCTCCGCACCGAGATGCGACGCGACAAGCGCGTCTTCCTGATCGGCGAGGACGTCGGCGTCTACGGCGGCGCCTTCAAGGTCTCGCTCGGCTTCCAGGAGGAGTTCGGTCCCTGGCGCGTGATCGACGCGCCGCTCGCCGAGGCCGCAATCGTCGGTGGCTGCACCGGAGCCGCGATCATGGGCATGCGCCCGGTGGCGGAGATGCAGTTCGCGGACTTCATCTCCTGCGGGTGGGACCAGCTCGTCACCGTCGCCGCGAAGCAGCGCTGGCGCGCGGGCACGCCCGTACCTATGGTCGTGCGGCTGCCGTCGGGCGGCGGCTTCTCGGGCGGACCGTTCCACTCCCAGAACCCGGAGTCGTCGTTCGCGCACATCCCCGGCCTCAAGTGCGTCTGCCCAGCCACGCCGGAGGACGCGAAGGGCCTGCTGATCAGTGCGATCGAGGACCCGAACCCCGTCCTCTACTTCGAGCACAAGCACCTCTACCGGCGTATCAAGGGCGAGGTGCCGGAGGAGCGCTACACGACGCCGCTCGGCAAGGCCCGCATCCACCGGGAAGGCGACGACGTCTCGGTGATCACATGGGGCGCGATGGTGTACACCGCCGACGAGGCAGCGCAGCAGCTGGAATCCGACGGCGTCTCGACCGAGATTCTCGACCTGCGCACCGTCATGCCGTGGGACAAGGCCGCGGTGCTCGAGTCGGTGCGGAAGACCTCGAAGGTGCTGGTGCTGCACGAGGACACGCGCACCGGCGGCTTCGGCGGCGAGATCGCCGCCACGATCGCCGAGGAGGCGTTCGAGGACCTCGACGCCCCCGTCAAGCGGCTCGCCGCTCCCGACACGCCCGTCCCGTTCTCGCCGCCGCTCGAGAAGGCATTCATCCCGCAGGTCGATGACGTCGCCGGCGCCCTGCGCGAACTCGCGGAGTACTAAAGGAGAGCAATGGCCACGGAGACCGCAGTCGACGTCGTAATGCCGCAGATGGGCGTGTCCGTCTCGGAGGGGACGATCACCCGCTGGCTGAAGCAGGAGGGCGAGCAGATCGAGGCCGACGAGCCGCTGCTCGAGATCTCCACCGACAAGGTCGACACCGAGGTGCCGAGCCCGGCTTCGGGGACGCTGACGCAGATCCTCGTCCAGGAGGGGGAGACCGTCGACGTGGGGACCAAGCTGGGGCAGATCGGCGGCAGCGCGACAGCTGAGGCTCCTGCCGCAGGGAGCGCGCCGGAGCCGGAGGCTGCTGCTCCGGCCGAGCCCGCGACCGCCGAGGCGGCGGCTGAGGCCGAGGCTGCTTCACCCGCAGAGACTCCCGCACCGACTGCGCCCGAGCCATCCGCCGCTCCGCCCGCCGCTGCACAGCAGCCGTCGGGGAACGGAAAGGCGTTCGTGTCGCCCGTCGTAGCCCGGATCGCTTCGGAGCACGGGGTCGATCCGTCCCAGGTCCCGGGCACCGGCTCGGGCGGCCGCGTCACGAAGAAGGACATCCTCGCCTACGTCGAGTCCGGCGGCGCGCAGCAGCAGGCTCCCGCACCGGAGCCGGCCGCAGCGCCCGAGCCGGCGCAGGCCGAGGCGCCGGCCCCCGCCCCACCCGCCCCGGCGAAGGAGCAGGCGCCGCCGGCGAAGCCACCCGCTCCGGCACCGGTCGCCCCGGGCGAGACGTTGCCCGGCGAGACCGTCGAGCCGATGACGGCGATGCGGCGCGGCATCGCCGAGCACATGCGCCGCTCGGTCGACACTGCCGCGCACGTGACGAGCGCGATCGAGGTCGACTTCACGAAGATCGTCGCGGCGCGCGCAGCCCTGAAGAAGGAGTTCCAGGCGAACTACGGCGTGAACCCCACCTATCTCGTCTACGTCGCGTTCGCCGCGGTCAAGACGCTCGCCGACTACCCGTACATCAACGGCGAGATGCGGGGCGACTCGATCGTCACGCGCAACTTCGTCAACCTCGGCATCGCCGTCGAGCTCGCGGAAGGGAAGGGCCTGATCGTCCCGGTCCTCCGCAACGCGGAGACGCTGAACATGCTCGGGATCGCCAAGGGGATTGCCGAAATCGCCGACAAGGCCCGGAACAAGAGGCTCGTTCCGGACGACGTTCAGGGTGGCACGTTCACGATCACGAACCCGGGCGGCTACGGCACCTTCCACGGGACGCCCGTGATCAACCAGCCTCAGTCGTCGATCCTGGGCACGTATGCACTCGTGAAGCGGCCCTGGGTCGTCACCGACGAGAACGGCAACGACGCGATCGCGATCAGGCCGCTGATGAACATCACGCTCACATACGACCACCGACTCGTCGACGGCGCCTACGCGGGGCGCTTCCTCCGCGACCTGCGCGAGCGGCTCGAGGGCTGGGAGGGTGAGGAGGGCTAGTCCTCCTCGATCGCGCGCCGCAGGCCGGCAGCGGCGGCGTCACGCACGAGCGGCACCTGTTCCTTCCCCGCCCAGTCGGCGAGCATCGCGCAGAGGAAAGCGGCCACGACCCGCGCGCGCACGCGTGTCTCGTCGTCGACCACGCCGTAGGCCGCGAAGAAGGCTGAGCGACGTTCTGCGTCGAGCGTGCTCCAGGCGACGGAGAGGTCGACCGCCGGGTCGGAGCGGCAGACGTCCACCCAGTCGACGATCCCGGTGAGCGCGTCGCCGTCGACGAGCAGCTGGCGCATGTGCAGATCGCCATGGCAGACGGCCGTGTGGCGTGCCGGCGGTAGCTGCCGGGCCGCTGCGACGAGCGCCGGAGCGTCGACGCCGAGCTCCTCCAGCCGCGGGAGCCGGACGTCCATGTCCACCCTGCCGAGCGGATCGGCAGGCAGCTCCGCACCCACCGCAGTGAGCGTCTCAGATGCGTGCAGCGCGTGTAGCGCCGCGCCCAGCGCAACCGGGTCGACCGGGTGCCCGGTCGCCTCGACTCCGTCCAGATAGCGCGCACCGTAGAACGGCCAGGGAAAGTCGTCTCCGGGCCGCCCGACGAAGACGGGCGCGGGTACACCTATCGACAGACGCTCCACGACGGCCGGTAGCACGGCGATCTCCCGCTCGGTACCGGGCACGACGACCTCGCGACGCGGGAAACGGAAGGCCCACTGGCCGTCGACCCGGAAGACGGCATAGTCCCAGCCCTCGCTGACGAGCGCGACCTCGTCGGCGGCGAGCTCGAATTGCGCCCGGATGAGCCGCCGCGCGCGCTCCCCGTCGACGTTCTCCTCTGCCGAACAGACCTCAGACATGCTCGAGCACGCCGACGAGCGGCCGCGGGATCCGCTCCGGCTCGAGCACTTCGATGAGGAGAGGCGGATAGCGGAGGTAGCGGCCCCCGTTCTGCAGCCAGCGCCGTAACTGCGCCTCGACCGGCCGGCCACGCCACGCGAGCTGGTTCTGGAAGTTGCGGAACGTCTCGAGCTCTCCCTGCGAAGCGACGACCTCCTCGACCCGGTCGGGGCCGAGCGCGCGGATCAGCTCGTCCTCGAGATCCGCGGTGCAAACGTACGTTGCATCGGCGAGCACGCGCCGGAACCAGCGTTCTTCGCCGGCGTCGCACAGCCCGACAAGACGCTTCCCTTCGTGCTCTGCAGCCGCGCGGCGGATCGCCTGTGCGCCGCCGATCGGAACGATCTCGATGCCTGCGGCGGCGAGGTCGCGGCCAAGCTTCGCCGCCACCGCTTCAAGGGCGATCCGGTCGGTGACTCCTTCGACGAGGACGACAGCCATGCCCGGAAGCTAGCCTGAGCGCGTGGCGACCGGTGGCTACCTCCTCCAGCTCGACGAGGTCCCGTACCTCGAGGCGTGGGAGCTGCAGCGCTCCCTCGCAGGCGCGGTCTCGCAGGGCGCGATCCCCGACACGATCGTCCTGCTCGAGCACCCGCCCGTCGTGACGCTCGGCCGGCGTACCGACGAGACCGCGGAGCTGCACGTACCCGAAGGCGCGGAGGTCGAGGTGGTCGAGACCGACCGCGGCGGCAAGTCGACCTTCCACGGCCCGGGCCAGCTCGTCTGCTACCCGATCCTCGACCTGAAGCGGCACGGCCGCGACGTGAAGCAGTACGTCCGGAGCCTCGAGGAGGCGCTGATCGGCACGCTCGCCCCGCTCGGCGTCGAGGCGGCCCGGCTCGAGGGGCTGACGGGCGTCTGGCTCGAGCGGCCGCCACGCAAGATCGCCTCGATCGGCGTGCACGTCTCGCGCTGGGTGACGACGCACGGCTACGCACTCAACGTCGACCTCGATCCAGCGCCGTTCACCGACTGGATCACGGCCTGCGGGCTCGAGGACGCGATGTTCACGACCATCGCGCGCGAGCTCGGCCGGCCGGTGACCGTCGAGGAGGTGCGCCCGCACGCCGTTGCGGCGCTCGAGGACGTCTTCGGGCTCGAGCTCGAGGAGCTACCGGCCGACGACGGCGCGGGCCTCTGGCCGCAGCCGCTCCACGCGCAGCTCGCGAACGCCTAGGGCAGCCAGCCCTCGCGGAACTCGCCCTCCTGCCGCCGCGGAAAGCGCGCGTACGCGACCGCCGGGTCGTTCGTCTCCTCCTCCGCTGCCGCGTCGTGCTTCATCGCGACCTGGGAGAGCGGATAACCGCCCCAGCCCGGGCCATCCTGACTCTCGCGGGCGCCGATGGCGAGGATCGCCGAGGGCCCCGACCCGGCACCGACGATCGTGTGCGGCACGTTCGGCGGGCAGTGGAAGTAGTCCCACGGCCGCAGCGGCCGCTCCTCGTCCTCCACGATGAGGAGCGCCTCGCCCGAGAGGACGAGAAAGCCCTCCTGGTCCGCCTCCCAGTGGTACATCGACATCGGCTGGCCGGGCTCGAGGACGAAGAGGTTCGCGCCGAGCTGCGCCTCGTCGTCGCCGACGAGATCGGCCACGGAACCCCGCGGGCCGCGCTCCCACCACTGCGCGTCGCGCACGTTGCGGACGAACCAGCTCACGCCGGGGACTCTACGCGCGGAGACCGTCGAGCACGACCGCCAGGTGGCGCCGCCACTGCCCCTCCGGCGCGGTCGTCAGAGCGGAACGCACGAGGATCCGGACGTCCTCCGGCTTCACGTCGCGCCGCACCGCGCCGGCGCCCTGAGCACGGACGACGATGCGCGCCGCGAGCTTCTCGAGTTCGGCCGCGCCGGGCTTGTCCCCGCAATGGACGACACAGCGGTGGAGCCCCGGCGCGCTCATGTTCAGCTCCGCCAGGCGCTGGACGAGGTCGAAGAACGCCTCGCCTGGATCGTCGGCGGTGAGCGCCTCCTCGGCGATCGCACGCATCTCCTCCACCCGGCGCTCGATCACCGCGTACATGAGGTCGTCCTTGGTCGGGAAGCGGCGGAAGACCGTCCCGTGGCCGACACCGGCCAGCCGGGCGATCTCGTCGATGCTCGCGTCGGGGCCCGACGCACCGAAGGCCTGCTCCGCCGCGTCGAGCACCCGCTCGAGATTTCGCCGCGCGTCGGCGCGCAGCTCGGTCATCACGCGACGTTGGCCAGCGCCGGCTCCGTCTCGACCTCGGCCTCGATCCGCGCAACATGCCGCTTGCGCAGGAGCGCGACGAAGACGACGAGGCTCAGACCGACGAGGACGGCCGCACCGGCGAAGGCGTAGTGGAAGCCGTGGACCAGCGAAGCCGCTGAGGACGGGTCGCTCGTGTGACTGGCGGCGATGGTCGACAGGATCGCAAGCCCAAGCGCGCCTCCGACCTGCTGCGACGTGTTGAAGAGGCCCGAGGCGAGGCCCTGGTCCTCGTTGTCGAGGCCGGTGGTCGCCACGAGCGTCAGCGGCATGAAGATGGCGCCCATCCCGAGGGACGAGAGGATCATCCCGGGCAGGACGTCGGCCGCGTACGAGCCGTCGACGGGCATCCGGGCGAAGAGCAGCAGCCCGAGAATGGTCAACACCATGCCGGCGACGGCGATCGGCCGGACACCGATCCGTGGCGCGAAGTTCGAGGCGAGGCCCGCCGAGACCATGATGCCGGCCGTGAACGGCAGGAACGCGACGCCGGCCTTGAGCGGCCCGAAGCCGAGCACCTTCTGGATGTACAGCGTGTTGAAGAAGAACATCGCGAACATGCCCGAGAAGGCGAGGAACATCGACAGGTTCGCCGTCGTCAGCGAGCGAACGCGGAAGATCGAGAGCCGCACGAGCGGCTCAGCCGAGCGCCACTCGATCACGACGAACGCCGTGAGCAGCAGAGCGGAGACGATGAAGGAGACGACCGACGCCGTCGAGCCCCAACTGTGCGTCGCCGCATTGACAAGCCCGTAGACGAGCACCATCAGCCCGCCCGTCACCGTGACCGCGCCGGCGATGTCGTAGCCCCTGTGTGCGTGCTCGTCCTTCGACTCCGGGACGATCCGCAGTGCTGCGAGGAAGGCGAAGATCCCGACCGGCACGTTGACGAAGAAGATCCAGCGCCACGAGAACGCCTGAGTGAGCGCGCCGCCGAGCACGAGGCCCACGGCCGAGCCACCGATCGCGATTGCGGCCCAGACGCCTAGCGCCCTGGAACGCTCCTTCCCCTCAGCGAACGTCGTGGAGATGATCGAGAGCGCAGCCGGCGAGATGAGCGCAGCGCCGAAGCCCTGCAGCGCGCGGAAGCCGATCAGCATCCCCGATGTGGTCGCGATGCCGTTCAGGAACGACGCGGCGGTGAAGACCACGAGCCCGACGAGGAAGAGTCGCTTCCGTCCCAGGAGGTCGCCCGCGCGCCCGCCGAGCAACAGGAAGCCGGCGAAGACGAGCGTGTACGCGTTGATCACCCACTGCAGGCTGGCCTCGGTGAAGCCGAGCGAGGTCTGGATGTGCGGGAGGGCGACGTTCACGATCGTCGCGTCGAGGACGACCATGAACTGCGCGAGGCAGATGATGACGAGTACGACCCAGGGGTTGGTCGAGTGACGGCTCATTCGGCTCCTTACGTAAGCGGACTCCTCAGTCCGTTTCAGGCTAGCAGCGGTGGGTCCCGCCACGCCACATAGACTGGAACGCGGCCATGGAGTCATCGCTTCCCGTCGCCGAGAGGCCTCGCCGGCCCGAGTGGATGAAGGTGCGCGCGCCGTCGAAGGACGGCTCGTACTTCGATGTCCAGAAGCTCGTGCACGGACTCTCGCTGCACACGATCTGCGAGGAAGCGCGCTGCCCGAACATCTCCGAGTGCTGGGGCCGCGGCACCGCGACGTTCCAGATCCTCGGCGACACGTGTACCCGTGCGTGCCGCTATTGCTACGTCCACTCCGGGAAGCCCGAGGCGCCGCCGGACCCGCTCGAGCCCCTGCGGCTCGCGCAGGCCGCCGCGCAGATGCAGCTCAAGCACGTCGTCGTCACGTCGGTCGACCGCGACGACGTCCCAGACCGTGGCGCCGGCCACTATGCGGCGACGATCCGGGCGCTGAAGAAGAAGCTGCCCGAGGCCTCGGTCGAGGTTCTCACGCCCGACTTCCTCGGGGTCGAGGAGGAGGCGCTGCAGACGGTGCTGACGGCGCGACCCGAGGTCTTCAACCACAACATCGAGACGGTGCGCCGCCTGCACGCGCGGATGCGCGGCGCGAAAGCGAGCTACGACGGCGCGCTCTGGCTGCTGCGAAGGGCAAAGGAGATCGCCGCCTACGCTGAGCCTGCTTACCCCGTCCTGACGAAGTCCGGGATCATCGTCGGCCTCGGCGAGACGAACGACGAGGTCGTGGAGACCATGCGCGACCTCCGGGCCAACGGCGTCGACGTCGTCACGATCGGCCAGTACCTGCAGCCGAGCGCGAAGCACGCCACGATCGACCGCTGGGTGCATCCCGACGAGTTCCGTTGGTTCCGCGAGCAGGGCGAAGCGCTGGGCTTCGGGTCCGTCTTCTCCGGTCCGCTCGTGCGCTCGAGCTACCGCGCCGATGAGCAGAAGCACGCTGCGGCCACCGGTCGCGGCGCCGTCGCGTACTAGCTGCCGTGAACCAACGGCCGACGCTGCACGTCGCGTTGCACCCGCTGACCGTCTCCGGCACGGGCTTCCGCGCGGACGAGCACGTCACCGTGATCACGAACGTGCCCCCGCGCATGGTCTCGCGCCGGGCGGTGGCCTCGGGCGACGGCTCGTTCGTCGTGCAGTTCGATGAGGTCGAGGGCACGCCCCGCGGGCTCAGCGTGCGCGCGAGCGGCTCGAAGGGCAGCGCCGCGATGTATGCACCGCGGCCGGCGCGGATCTCGCCGCCCACCAGCAACTGAGGAGGGCCGCCCGCGGGCGGCCCTCCTCCGTTCGCGCTTCCTGGTCGGGACCGGCTACTTCAGAGCCGGAGCCGCGACCTCGTCCGCCTGCGCCGCACCGTTGGCGTCGTCGACGGAGGCGACCAGCCAGCCGAGGGCCGGCGTCTTCGCCTGCTGGCTCTTGTCGATCGAGAGCGGCAGCGAAATCGAGCCGCCCACCGCGACCGCCTTCGGAGTGCCGTCCGGGTTCAGGACGCCGCTCGAGACGGCCGGATGGAACGGGTCGAACAACGCCGAGCCCGTCGTGTCGACGATTCCGCCGGGCACGAGCGAGAACGCGTTCACCGTGTATCTGAACGCCCTCGGCTTGGCGGCTTTCTGCACCAGGCCGATCTCGCTGGCCACCGCCGGCAGCTCGATCGTCGAGCCGTTCATCGGGGCGTCCGCGAAGAACGCGTCGATGATGCCGCCGGTCGAGGCGTCGATTGTGAACGACCCGTACCGGCCGTCGGCCACGCCGGTTAGCAGTGCGCCGAGATCGAACCCGACCACCACGAAGTCCGCCTGACCGTCGCCGTTCGTGTCGATCAGGACGTCGTACTCGTTCACCGACTGGTTGGTGGCCTGTCCGTACGTGTTGATCAGGAACACCAGCCCGCGGTCAGAGTCGGACACCCCGAAGTTGGCGCCGGGCTGCACCTGGACTCCGACGTCACGCACGTCCATCGGCGCGCCGCTGTCGTTCACGTCGTGGATGCCCCACGCGTACAGGTCGGCCGTGCCGGCGTGGATGCCGCTGTTCGTCACCGGCAACGTGGAGGCGAAGCCCTTACCGGTCGGGCCGTTGCTCATCATCCACGGACCCGGCGCGCCGGCGGTCACGTTCGAGAGACCGCGCGGGACGACGAGGTACGGGACAACGAGGTCCTGGGCCGACGCGTCGCCGGCGGTCTTGGTCGCGACGATGTCGCCGCGGACCGTGTTGACGCCGCCCGGACCGATGACGAACGTGTCGTCGCTCGGCAGAGCGGCGAACGCCGACGCCGAGATCGACAGGTTCACCTGTACGGTCATCGACTGCCCTTGCGGGACCGTCACGCTGCTCGGCGAGACGCCGACGACCGCGCCCTGCGAGCTCTGCGCGGCGACGCTCAGGCTGTACGTCGCGTCGACCGACCCGGTGTTCGTCAGCGTGATCGCCTTGTGGTCGGTGTAGTCACCCGAACCGGGGACGTATCCGAAGGCAATCGAGTCGAGCTGGTCGGCCGTCGTGGCGAGCACGGTCGAGTTGACCGCCTTCTGCGCCTGCACGACGCCCGCACCTGCACGCCGGACGTTGTAGCCGGTGTTCAGCGACCCGTCGGCCGTGTTCATGATCGCGGCCTTGATCTGCAGGCCGTCCCACCCCGGATGGACCTGCTTCACGAGCGCCGCGATCCCGGCCGTCATCGGGCAGGCCATCGAGGTGCCCGAGATCACAGCCGAGCCCGTGCCCGTGCCAACACCGGCCGAGATGACGCTCAGGCCCGGAGCGATCACGTCCGGCTTGAGTGCCGAGTCGGGATTCCGCGGACCGCCAGACGAGAAGCTCGTCGTCGTCTTGTAGCCCGTGTTGGCGATCGGCGTCGGCGACAGAGTGACCGTGCCGCCGTTACCGGCCACTAGCGCCTGGCCGGCGGCCGAGGCTGAGGGCACCGAGCCGCCCGGTACGCCCAGGAACGGGATCGTCACGGTGTAGCTGAAGCCGCCGAAGAGCGGCGGTCCAGGGGGATCGGGATCGCTCGTGATCTGGCCCTCGAACGGCGGGAAACCGCTCGAGTTGTTGACCATGATCACCGCCGCGGCCCCCGCCTGCTGGCCGAAGATCGCCTTCGCCACGCGCGCGCACGTGCCACGCTCGACGACGATGACCTTGCCGGTGACGTCGCCCGCCGCCTGGTCGTCGGCCTTGCTGCAGCCGAGGCTGATCGAGTCGGTGTCGCCCAGAGACACGTCGTGCGAGGTCGCCGGGATCACCGCGAGCGGGTACGTCTGGCTCGGGACCGTCGCGCCGTTCGCGTCGATCGCGTTAAGCGGACCGCCGCCGCCCTGGCTGAGCACGAGGTGCGCGCCGGGGAAGGTGGGAGTCGTGCCGTCCATCGCGGCCACCGAGAGCACGCCGTTGGCGGTGCTCGGCGAGCCGACCGTGTAGGCGTTCCCGCCTGCGTTACCGGCCGAAGCGACGACCGAGACGCCGTCGTTCACGGCGTTCTGCGCCGCCACCGACGTCGGGTCGGAGGAACCGCCGAAGTCGGAGCCGAGCGACATGCTGATGACGTTCATGCCGTCCGCGACGGCCTTGTTGATCGCGAGGGCGACGATGCTGCTCGATCCGTTGCAGCCGAACACGCGGTACGCGTAGAGGCTCGCACCGGGAGCCACACCCGGGAACACGTTCCAGTTTGCCGGGTTCGTGCTGATGCTCGCGTCGTACGGGCCGCCGTAGGTCGCACCCGTGTTCGTGACCCCGAGGCCCGTCAGCGTGCCGGCCGTGTGCGAGCCGTGGCCGTTGCAGTCGAGCGGGTTCGGGTCGGGCTGCGGGACGGAGTTGGGATCGTTGGCGTTGTAGTCGTCGCCGACGAAGTCCCATCCACCCTTCACTTTCGGGGCAGCCGCGCCGAACCACTGGGACACCGCCCCGCCGGGGCAGGTGACAGTCGCCGGATCTTGGGTGCTGTGCGCGAAGGCGCAGTCCCAATCGGCCACCGCGCCGGAACCACCGAAGTCGGCGTGGGTGTAGTCGACGCCCGTGTCGAGGCTCGCGACCTTGACGCCGGCGCCCGTCGCGCCGGTGTTCTGCCACGCCGTCGGAGCTCCGACGAACGGCACTCCGTTGATGTTCGCCGGCGTGAACTTCGCGACCGCGTGGATCCCGACAACGTTCGGAAGGCTCGCGAGCTGCGCGAGGTTCTTCTGCGCGACGGTGACCTGGATGCCGTTGTAGGCGTCCTGCATCTGGCCGACGATCTTTGCGCCGGCGTTCGCGAGCTGGCCGTGAAGCGCGTTCTGCTGCGAGCGCAGCTGCTGCCGGATGGCGTCCTTCTGAGCCCCCGTCAGCTTGGCACCCTGCTTCTTCGCGTTCGCGTCGCGTACGGCCACCGGGGCGCCGCCCAGCTGGACGACGGCGGTGACCTGCTTGTTGCTCAGCGACGCGGGTGTGAACTTCCCTGCGGCGCCGTCCGACGCATAAAGCGCCGGATCGATCTTCATGAAGCGGACCGCATGGGATCCGCCCGCGCCCTTTGCGACGGCCCCGCCCGCGACGGTGACGAGAATCACCACTGCCGCAGCGAAAACCGCTTTCCACACCAATCTTGGCATCAGGTTCCCCTTCTCCTTCCGGTTACGGAGACGCACAACCACGGCCGACTGGCCCGCGACTGCCCTTGATTGCCTCCCCCACGAAAATACGCGGTGGGCAGTCTGACCGCGGTTGACCGGCACGTCAAATGAGAACCGGCGCAGCCCAGCGCCCTGGCGCTATTCCGCGTGCGGTCTTGCCATCTTGCGGTAGTCGAGGGCCTCGTCCAGCACGGAGTCCTCGACGCCCTTCTCCCGCGCCACCTCGCGCAAGGAGCGGCCCGAGGCGGCGGCCTCCTGCACGATCTCGGTCGCACGGTCGTAGCCGATGTACGGGTTGAGCGCAGTCGCAGCCGACAGCGTCAGCTCCGCGTAGCGCTCGCAGTTCTCGCGGTTCGCCTCGATTCCGTCGACGCACTTCTCGGCGAAGAGACGGCACGCGCTCGCGAGCAGCTTCACGGAGTCGAGGATGTTGCGCGCGAGCAGCGGCACGAACACGTTGAGCTCGAAGTGCCCCTGCATGCCGCCGATCGTGATCGCCGCGTCGTTGCCGATCACCTGTGCCGCGACCTGCGTCACGACCTCCGGCATCACCGGGTTCACCTTGCCCGGCATGATCGAGCTTCCCTTCTGGAGCTCGGGCAGCGCGATCTCGCCGAGCCCGGCTCGCGGGCCGGAGCCGAGGAAGCGGATGTCGTTCGCGACCTTCGTGAGCGAGACGGCGACGGTTTTCAGCGCACCCGACGCCTCGACGATCCCGTCGCGCGCCGCCTGCGCCTCGAAGGGGTCGGCCGGTGCCGAGATCTCGAGGCCGGTCTCGCGCGCGAGCAGCTCGCGAACCTTCGCGGCGAACTCCGGATGCGTGTTCAGGCCCGTACCGGTGGCGGTGCCGCCGAGCGGGATCTGCCCGAGCCGCGGCAACGAGTCGCGGACGCGCTCGATGCCCTGGCGCACCTGAGCGGCGTAGCCCGCGAACTCCTGGCCGAGCGTGACCGGGACGGCGTCCATCCAGTGCGTCCGCCCGGACTTGACGACGTCGTCGAACTCCTGCGCCTTCGCCTCGAGCGAGGAGGCGAGACGCTCCATCGCCGGCAGCAGGTCGTTCGTGATCTCGTCGAGGGCTGCGAGGTGCACGGCGGACGGGAACACGTCGTTCGAGGACTGCCCCATGTTGACGTCGTCGTTCGGGTGGACGTCCTCGCCGGCGAGCGTCGCGATCACCTCGTTCGCGTTCATGTTCGACGACGTGCCCGAGCCGGTCTGGAAGACGTCGATCGGGAACTGGTCGTCGAGCTCGCCGTCCGCGATCCGGGCCGCGGCGGCCGCGATCCGCTCCGCCTTGTCCGCGTCGAGCAGGCCGAGGTCGGCGTTCGCGCGCGCGGCGGCGCCCTTGATCCGGCCGAGCCAGCGCGCGACCGGCGCCGGGATCGGCTCGCCCGACACAGGGAAGTTCACCACTGCCTTCGTCGTCTCGCCTCCCCAGAGCTCCTGCCGCTCCTCGGTCTTCGCCATCAGGGCGAGTGTAGGGAAGTGCAGGTGGCCGTCGCTGCCGGGAGCTACGCGACGGACGGGAGGCTGCGCGCGGCCCGCCGCCGCTCACGCGACGTGCGAGGCTCGGCCTCCTTCACCTCGAGCACGGGCGTCCAGCCGAGGTAGCCGCATTCGGGGCACTCGGGCGACTCGAAATGCTTGAAGCGGTCGCGCCGCGCAACCCGCGTGGTTCCGCACTGGAGGCACTCGACGGCGACAGGGTCCACGTCGGGTCCATCGGCGCTGCGCGAGGTCTGCGCTTCCCCTCTTTGGGGGAGAGGAGGACGGCCGCGCCCACGCAGGGCGCAGCCGTCCCGAGAGAGTGTTAGCCGGTTGCGGTCAGCCAGCCCGTGTTCGGACTGCCGAGCCCGGTGACGTCGTCCCAGCCGGGACCCACCGTGAGACTCGAGTCCTGGTCGAACGTGCGGACGGAGTAGACGATTCCGTCAGCTGCGTCGACCCCGTTGACGAAGTCCGCGCGGACGTTCCCCGCGTCGGGAGGAGTCCCCGTGACGTCCGTGAACGCGGCCGCATTGGCGTAGATCGTCGGGTTGAGGAGACCCACACCGCTTCCGGCGTGCTGGAAGGCAAGGGCCGTCATGCCGGCGAAGAGCGGCGAGGAGAGGCTCGTACCGCCGATCCGGTACTGGCCGTAGTAGACGCCGTCCGGGAAGGTCTGCGTCTCGCCGACGAGCATCCCAGTCGTCGGGTCGCCGTCCATCGCCACGTCCGGAACACCCCGCGCACCCGCAGGCGTGATGCCGGCCTGGTAGTCGGGCTGCGCGAAGATCCCGGACTCTCCGCCGCCGGAGCCGTAGAGGAAGCCGAGGGGATCCCACGCTGAGCTGTCGGCCGAGAGGCTGTACTTCTCGGTGCCCCAGCCCGTCTCCCACGCCAGCGCGCCGGCCGAGTTGATCGCAGTGGTCGTGCCGCCGACTGCGGTCGCGTACGGGTCGGAGCCTGGATAGTCCACCTGCTTCGTTCCGGTCGCTGCGAGCTCGTCGCCGTCGTCGCCGGAGGAGAACATGTACGAGATCCCCTCCGCGGCCCCCTGCAGGAAGGCCTGCTCGTACGCCGCAGCCGTGGTCGACCTCAGCCCTGTCTCGAAGCCGCTCCAGGAGTTGGTGACGATCTGCGCGGCGTCCTCGTCGTTGATCCTCGCGAACGTGTCGAGGAAGTCGGCGTCGTAGCAGCTCGCCGAGGCGTAGTAGCGGATCTTCGCTCCCTGCGCCATCGCGTGGACGGCCTCGACGTCGAGCGTCTCCTCGCCGTACCAGCCGTTGGCAGCGCACTGCCGCTGGCCGTAGTTGACACGCGTGAAGGTCTTCGGCAGCGACTGGCTGAACTGGCCCGCGGCGTATCCCGCGTCGCCGTTGCGACTGGCATACGTCGCGGCATCGGAGGCGATGGTCGGCGAGGCGTAGGCGTCCGTGATCGCGACCGTGACGCCGGAGCCGTTCAGCGTTGTCGATCCCTCATAGGCGGAACGGAACTGCGAGCCGACGTAGCCGCACGGCGCATACGGCAGGGTGTGGCCGTCGAACTGCGGCACGCTGGTGGCGAGCTTTTCGCCGTAGAACGCCGAGCACGGCGCAGCGTTCCGGAAGCCGGCCTCGGGCGGCGCCGGCTTCTGTGTCGCCGGACGGACGATTGCCGGCGTTGTGTCCACTCCCGACACGGCGAGCACCGACGCCGCCACGCCGGCCGGAGCGCTGAGGGCGCCGGTCGGCGCCTGGACCGTGAGGCCGTTGTGCTGGTAGCGGTTGATCGAGACGCCGAACGCTGCCTCGGCCGCGGCGACGTTGCCGCTGACCTCGACGTAGCGGTTGTGCTGCTCGACCTGCGTGACGCGGAGACCCGCTCCAGTCAGCCAGGACTTCACGCCCGAGACGGAGCCGGCGGTGGTACCGAAGCGCTGGAAGTACTGGCTCGGCTTGAGGAAATGGCGGAACTGCGCGTTGCCCGGAGTAGAGACGGCCAGCGCAAACTGCTTGAGCTTGGCCATGCCGCCGTTCGGCGTCAGGTAGATCCGAGCACTTACCGACGCGCCCGCCGAAGCGCGGCCCAGATTCTTGGCGTGGCCGAGCCACGCAGGCCGCGTGTTCGGGATGGCCTGGCGCCCGGAGGCTGCACGGGCGGAGCCCAGCGAACCGGCCGTACCCCCAACGATTGCCGCGGCGCCGATGACCATAAGGGCGACACGCATGCGTGTGAGCCTGAATCTCAAGGAAATCCCCCTTCTCTCCCCTACAGTTGTAAAGCGGACGCAGTCTAGGTGGGCTGCCGACCTCCGTAAAGACCGTACTTACGAGGCTCTTACGATCGGCTTGCTTCCCGTTCCGCCGCCGCGAGCAGCTCGTCCCAGGAACAGAGCTTTACGCGTGGCCGGCCGGATTTCTCGCCGGCCGCCCGCTCGACTTCGTCGATCGCCGACCAGCCGGCGTACTCGACGACACGCACGCCGCGCTCTGCGAGCAGCGTGTCGACGCCGGCGGCGGTCGCTTCCGGCTTCGGCTGGAGGCGACCTGCGGCGGCGTCCTCGAGCAGGAGCTCGACCGTCTCGGTCGCGTCCTTCTTGTTCGTGCCGATTACGCCCGTCGGGCCGCGCTTGATCCAGCCGGCGCAGTAGACGCCCGGCTCGATGCGGCCGCCCTCGTTGGGGATCGTGCCGCTCTTCTCGTCGAAGGCCACGCCCGGCAGCTCGACGCCGTGGTAGCCGACGCTGCGGAAGACGAGCCCGCACGGCAGCGTCTCGTGCTCGTCCGTCGGCACGGCGCGGTCGTTCGCGTCGAGCTCGTTGCGGACGAGCTCGATCCCCTCGACCCGCTCATCGCCGAGGATCGCCACGGGCGAGTGGAAGAAGCGGAAGACGACGCGGCGCGGCTTGCCTTCCGGCTCGCGGGCCGCGAACTCCTGCAGGACGGCGAGGTTGCGCTCGGCGTTCGTGCCCTGCGGCTCGGCGCCCTCGAGGTCGGCGGGATCGACGACGACGTCTGCGCCCGCGAGGTCACCCATCTCGTGCAGCTCGGGAGTGGTGAACGCGGCCTGCGCCGGCCCGCGCCGCCCGACGACGACGATCTCGCGAATCGGCGAGCTCTCGATGGCGGCGATCGAGGCGTCGGTCGCGTCCGTCGGCGCGAGCTCCTCGTGCGTGAGCGCGAGCATCCGCGCGATGTCGAGGGCGACGTTGCCGTTCCCGATCACGACCGCGCGCTCGACCGTGAGGTCGAACTCGAGCTGCTGATAGTCGGGATGGCCGTTGTACCAGGCGACGAATTCCGTGGCCGCCCACGATCCGGGCAGGTCCTCGCCGGGGATGCCGAGACGGCGGTCGGTCTGCGCACCGACGGCGTAGATGACGGCGTCGTACAGGCGCACGAGGTCCTCGTGGTGGAGGTCGCGGCCGACCTCGACGTTGCCGAGGAAGCGGAAGCCGGGCTGGTCGGCGATGCGCTCGAAGGCGCGCGAGACCGTCTTCAGCTTCGGGTGGTCGGGCGCGACCCCGAGCCGGACGAGCCCCCACGGCGTCGGCAGGCGCTCGATCATGTCGACCTCGGCCGGCGGATCCGCGGACAGCAGCGCGCCGGCGGCATAGAAGCCTGCCGGGCCCGATCCGACGACGGCGACGCGCATCGGCTGGCGCGACTGCTACATAGGCGCTGCGCTCAGTGCGAGCAGCCAGAGCCGCAGCCCGCGGCATCCTCGGGCGCCTCGCCCTCGGCCACCTGGAACGAGTGGCCGCAGCCGCAGGAGGCGACGGCGTTCGGGTTCTCGATCTTGAACCCGGACTCCTGGATCGTCTCGAGGTAGTCGACCTGCGCGCCCATCAGATACGGAGCGCTGAAGGGATCGACGACGACGGTGACGCCCTCGCACTCGAACGCGTGGTCGCCCTCCTGGGCGCCGCGGTCGAAGCCGAGGCCGTACTGGAAACCGGAGCAGCCGCCGCCCTCGATCGCGACGCGCAGCACCGAGACGTCCTCCTCCGAGGCCATCAGGTCGCGGATCTTCGCCGCCGCCGCAGGCGTCAGCGAGACGATGCTCTCGGTGCGCTCCTGGATCTCCATCTGCGTCGCATCGTAGCAACGTGGTCGTCGGTCACCCGGTCGCGCAGAGACGGTCCGGAGACCCGACTTTGTAACACCCGATGCAGGCTCCGTTACGGCGTTTCGGTACCTGCAAGTGTCGCCGCTTTCACCTTGATAACGTCAGCCGTTCGGTGGGTAAGGGGAGGTCCTCGTAGATGCTCGACAGCTGGCTGCCATTCCTGATCTACGGGATCCTCGCGCTCGTCATCCCGGCCTCGATGATGGGGATGTCGTTCTGGTTCTCGCAGAAGCCCGCGCGCCGGACACGCGCCCGCACCGTGCCGTTCGAGTCGGGCGTCTCGACGGGACCGCTGCCGCGCCAGCGCTTCAGCGTGAGCTTCTACCTGACGGCGATGCTCTTCATCGTCTTCGACATCGAGATCGTCTTCCTCTACCCGCTCGCCGTGCAGCTCCACGCGCTCGGCTGGTTCGGATTCGCGGAGCTCGCCTTCTTCATCCTCATCCTCCTCGTCGCCTACGTCTACATCTGGCGCAAGGGCGCGCTCAACTGGTGAGGCTCGGTGGCTGACGAGACGCCGCGCCTGCGCGACTACGGGCTCCAGTCGGAGCGGCTGCTCTGGCCGACCAAGGGGCCGTCGCGCTTCGAGGAGGAGATGGGAGCCGACGAGCTCGAGCGCGCGCTCGGGCTGACGACGCTCTCGAAGGCCGTGCGCTGGGCGCAGACGAAGTCGATGTGGCCGGACACGTTCGGGCTCGCGTGCTGCGCGATCGAGATGATGTCGATCGTCTCCGCGCGCTACGACATCGCGCGCTTCGGGATGGAGGCGTTCCGCTCCTCGCCGCGCCAGGCCGACCTGCTCATCGTCTCGGGCCGGGTCGCGCACAAGATGGCGGCGCCGCTGCGCCAGATCTACGACCAGATGCTCGAGCCGAAGTGGGTGATTGCGATGGGCGTCTGCGCGAGCTCGGGCGGGATGTTCAACAACTACACGATCCTGCAGGGAGTCGACCGGATCGTGCCCGTCGACATCTACATCCCCTTCTGCCCGCCCCGGCCGGAGGCGCTGATGGAGGGGATCATCCGCCTGCACGAGGCGCACCAGGCCGGCGTGCCGCCCGCGTACGAGCGCAACGGAGTCGCTACGTGACCGAGTGGCAGCGCGTGCCGGGCTACGTCTCCCACCGCGACGGGCCCGGAGATGCCGACGGTGACGATCGAGACGGGGCGGATCCGCGAGGCCTGCGAGCACGCGCGCGACGAGCTCGGCTTCGAGGTCTGCGTCGACGTCGTCGCGACCGACTACCTCGGCTGGGGCGGCAAGGGCGTGTCCGGCTACATCGGCACGTCGAGCGGCCGCGACCTCATGCACCCGATGACGCAGGGGCTGCAGGCGCTCCCGCAGCTCAAGCCGAAGCGCTTCTCCGTCAGCTACCACCTCCTCGCGCTGCGGCAGGGCGCGCCGCGCGCCCGGCTCCAGTGCTGGGTGGATGAGGGCGAGCACGTGCCGAGCGTCGTCTCGGTGTGGCCGACCTGCGACTGGCACGAGCGCGAGCAGTTCGACCTGATGGGGATCGTCTTCGACGGCCACCCGAACCTCGAGCGGCTCCTCATGCCCGAGGACTGGGAGGGCCACCCGCTGCGCAAGGACTATCCGATCGGCGGCGAGCCCGTCCGCTTCACGGACGAGGAATGAGCGCGACCGCAGACCGCCCAGCAACGTACGAAGGAACCCGGATCCCGTCGCGGGTCCCGACCGTGCTCGACGTCCCCGCCGAGCTGCGCGACAGCGAGGACGTCCTCCAGGTCAACTTCGGCCCGAACCACCCGTCGACCCACGGCGTCCTCCGCCTGATCGTCGACCTGCACGGCGAGGAGGTCGTCGGCGTCTCGGCCGTGATCGGCTACCTCCACACCGGCTTCGAGAAGTCGATGGAGTCGAAGACGTACTGGAAGGACGTCACGTTCCCCGAGCGGATCGACTACGTCGGCTACCAGAACAACGAGCTCGTGTTCGTCCTCGCGGTCGAGCAGCTGCTCGAGCTGGAGACACCGACGAAGGCCAAGTGGATGCGGATGCTGCTCTGCGAGCTGAACCGGATCCACTCGCATCTCGTCTTCCTCGGCACGTCGGCTCTCGAGCTCGGGGCGATTTCGATGTTCTGGTACTGCTTCCGCGAGCGGGAGCAGATCCTCGACCTGTTCGAGCTCGTCACGGGACAGCGGATGCACACCCGCTACTTCCAGGTCGGCGGGCTCGCGGAGGACATCCCGCAAGGCTTCTTCCCGGAGTGCCGCAAGTTCGTCGAGTGGATGCCGCACGCGCTCGACGACTACAAGGGCATTCTCGACCGCAACGAGATCTGGCTCGAGCGGACGCAGGGCATCGGCGTCCTCTCGGCGCAGGACGCGATCGCGCTCGGCCAGACCGGCCCCAACCTGCGCGCCTCGGGCGTCGACTGGGATCTCCGCCGCGACGAGCCGTACCTCCACTACGAGCAGGTCGACTTCCGTGTGCCGGTCTACCCGGAGGGCGACGTCTACGCCCGCTACCGCGTGCGCATGGACGAGATGGCGGAGTCGACGAACATCGTCCGCCAGTGCCTCGACAAGCTCGAGCGCATGGAGGGGATGCCGTGGATCGCGGACGACCGCAAGGTCGTGCTGCCGCCGCGCGAGGAGCTCCACACCTCGATGGAGTCCCTCATCCACCACTTCAAGATCGTCACCGAGGGCTTCCGCGTGCCCGAGGGCGAGATCTACGTCGCGGTCGAGTCGCCGCGCGGCGAGTCGGGGTGCTACCTCGTCTCTGACGGCGGGCCGAAGCCGTGGCGCATCCACTTCCGCGCGCCCTCGTTCGTCGCGCTCGAGGCGACGGCGACCTGCCTCCACAACGCCCTCGTGGCCGACCTGGTCGCCGTCGTCGGCTCGCTCGACGCGGTGATGGGGGACACCGACCGGTGACGCTCGTTCTACGACGAGGTGCAGGAGATCCGGACGCGCTATCCGGAGGGCACGCGTTCGGCGGTCCTGCCCGCGCTGCGGCTCGCGCAGGAGCGGCACGGCTGGCTCTCCCGCCAGGCGATCGAAGAGGCAGCCGAGGCGCTCGAGCTCACGCCGGCCTACTGCTACTCGGTCGCGAGCTTCTACGACATGTTCCATCTCGAGCCGGTCGGGCGCCACACGATCGAGGTCTGCACGAACGTCTGCTGCGGGCTCGTCAATGCGCAGGCCGTGCTGGAGGCCTTCGAGCACGAGCTCGGCGTCGGACCGGGCGAGACGACCGAGGATGGTGAGATCACGCTGCGCGCAGTCGAGTGCCTGGGCGGCTGCTCGACGCCGACCATCGTCGCCGTCGACCACCGCTATCGGCAGTCGGTGACACCCGAGGACGTTCCCTCCATCCTCCAGGAGCTGCGCGGTGAGTGAGACGACGGTTCGGGTGGCCGAGGGCCAGGCGCTCGTCCTCGCAGGCTACGACGGCGAGCCGTTGACGCAGCCTCGCCGCGTACCGCGAGGTCGGCGGCTACGAGCAGCTCGCGAAGGCGCGGGCTCAGGATCCCCAGGCCGTGATCCAGGAGATCATCGAGTCGAACCTGCGCGGCCGCGGCGGCGCCTTCTTCCCGACGGGGCGCAAGGCGAGCTTCATCCCGACCCCGGACAAGATCGCGAAGCCGATCTACATCACGGTCAACGCCGACGAGTCCGAGCCGGGGACCTTCAAGGACCGCGAGATCATGCTCAAGGTTCCGCACCGGCTGATCGAGGGCTGCCTCATCGCCGCGCACGCGATCCAGTCGAAGTACATCTACATCTACATCCGCGGCGAGTACCTCGCGGAGTACGAGGTGCTGCAGGCGGCGCTCGACGAGGCGCGCGAGGCGGGACCTGCTCGGCGAGCGTCGAGATCGTGATTCACCGCGGCGCCGGTGCGTACATCTGCGGCGAGGAGACGGCCCTGCTCGAGTCGCTGGAGGGCAAGCGCGGGCAGCCGCGCTCGAAGCCGCCGTTCCCGGCGATCCAGGGGCTCTACGACGCGCCGACGCTGATCAACAACGTCGAGTCGATCACCACGATCCCGGCCGTCCTCGCCGTCGGCCCCGCGGAGTACGCGCAGATCGGCGCTCCGCCGGACTCGACCGGTACGCGGCTCTTCTGCCTCTCCGGGCAACGTCGAGCGGCCGGGCGTCTACGAGGCTCCGCACGGGATCACCGTGCGCCACCTGATCGAGGACATCGGCGGCGGCCTCCCCGCCGGAGACACGCTGAAGGCCGTGATGATGGGCGGCTCGTCCTTCCCGGTGATGACGCCGGAAGACCTCGACACGCAGCTCGATGCCAACTCGCTCGGAGCCAAGGGATACTTCATCGGCTCCGGCGTCGTCACGGTGATCGACGAGCGGACGTGCATGGTTCAGTTCGCCCTGCGGGTCGCGCAGTTCTACATGCACGAGTCGTGCGGGAAGTGCACGCCCTGCCGCGTCGGCACGCGCTGGCTCGTCCAGCTCCTGCGCGCAGTCGAGGACGGGACGGCGACAGGAGCGCAGACCTCGACCTGATCGCTCGACGTCTGCGACCGCATCATCGGCAAGTGCCTCTGTGTGCTGGGCGACTCGGCCGCGATGCCGGTTGCGAGCTGCGTGAACAAGTTCCGCGACGAGTTCCGGGCCCATCTCCAGCACGGCGGTTGCCCCTTCGGCGAGGACTCGCAGCTCGCCGGGCTCTTCGCGCCGGTCGACCAGCACGCGCACACCACCGTTCCGCAGGAGGCACCGGTTTGAGCACCGAGCTCGTCCGCGTCACCATCGACGAGCGGGACGTGCACGTGCCGAAGGGGACGGGACTCGTCGAGACCGCGCTCGCGGCCGGCGTCGAGATCCCGGTCTTCTGCTACGAGCCGCGGCTCGGCGCACCGGTCGGCGCCTGCCGCATGTGTCTCGTCGAGGTCGAGGGCATGCCGAAGCTCCAGGCCGGCTGCACGCTTACGGCGCAGGACGGGATGGTCGTGAAGCACCGCTCGCACGTCCGAGCAGGCGGCCGAGGGACAGAACGCGACGCTCGAGTTCATCCTCGTCAACCACCCGCTCGACTGCCCGGTCTGCGACAAGGGCGGCGAGTGCCCGCTGCAGGACCTCACCTTCCGCTACGGCCCCGGCAACACGCGGATGAGCTTCGAGAAGCTCACCTTCGAGAAGCCGATCCCGATCTCGCCCACGATCTCGCTCGACCGCGAGCGCTGCATCCTCTGCTACCGCTGCACCCGCTTCAGCGAGAGCGTCTCGGAGGACGGCCAGCTCGTCGCCGCGAACCGCGGCGCGCTGTCGGTGATCACGACCTTCGAGGACCTGCCCTACACGGGCGCGTTCACCGGCAACGTGACCGAGCTCTGCCCGGTCGGCGCGCTCCTGCCGACGCAGTACCGCTTCGAGGGGCGGCCGTGGGAGATCGTCGACGTGCCGACGGTCTGCGGCCTCTGCCCGGTCGGCTGCAACGTCAACGCGACCGTGCGCGAGGGGAAGGTCAAGCGGATCCTCTCCCGCAACCACCCGGAGATCGACGAGGGCTGGATCTGCGACAAGGGCCGCTTCGCGTACACGCACCTGCGCGCCGGGGACCGGCTCGCGCGGCCGCTGCAGCGCCTGCGCCGGCGCGGTCTCGAGGAGGTTTCGTGGGAGCAGGCGATCGACGAGGCCGAGCGGCTGCTGCGCGAGGCGCGCGGGCGCGTCGTCACGGTGCTCTCGGGCTCCGAGACGGTCGAGCAGGCGTACGCGCTCGGGAAGCTGCTGCGCGTCGGGCTCGACTCGCACCAGGCGATGCTGCCGGAGGAGATCTCCGGCGCGCTCGACGCCTACCGGCTGCCGCTCTCCTCGATTCGCGACGCCGACGTCGTCGTCGTGCTCGGCGACGTGCCGGTGGTCGAGCGCGCGCCGGTCGTCGACCTGTGGATCAAGTCCGCGCGGCGCAACGGCGCCACGATCGTCGACGACGCGCAACGACCCGGCTGTCGCCGAAGCAGAGCGGGTCGTCCTCGTCTGGAGCGGCCCCGGCGGCCGCGGCGGCGCGACGGTCGCCAAGCTCGCCGAGAAGCTCGGGCTCGCCGAGCGGGAGGGCTGCGGCGCCTTCCATCTTCCCGAGACGCCGAACGGCCGCGGGGTCGCCGACGCCTGGGCCGCCTGCTGCGACGAGGAGAGCGAGCCGGCGGACTCCATCGGCCTGCTCGTGGTCTCGGGCGACGAGGCCGCGGCGGACGAGAACGTTCGCGCGCTCGCCGAGCAGGCGGAGGCGACGATCGTCCTCTCGATGTTCGGCGGGCTCGCCGCCGGCTGGGCCGACCTGATCCTGCCGGGGACGGGCTACCTCGAGCGCGACGGCACGTTCGTCAACCTCGAGGGCCGTCTGCAGCGGCTGCGCCGCACGGTCGAGCCGCCATGTCCCGACGAGCTCGAGTGGATCTCGCAGCTCGCCGCGCGGTTCGGCGTGGACGTGGCGCCGTACGCCGCGGGCGTCTTCGCAGAGGTCTCCGAGCGCGTCTACGGCGGGCTCTCGTTCGGCGAGGTCGGCGAGCGAGCGCCGCTGCGCGGCTATCCCGACGCACAGGAGCACGTCGCGCGCGAGCCCCTGCCGGCGCCGCAGCAGAAGGCGAAGCGAGGGGAGATCCGGCTCGTTGCCTACAAGCCGCTCTTTTCCGGCGCGGCCGTCGAGCGCGTCACGGAGCTTCAGTTCCAGCGACCGCAGCCCGAGCTCGAGCTCTCGGCCGAGGACGCGCGGCGGCGCAAGATCGCGACCGGTGACCTCGTCACGGTCGGCTCCAACGGCAGCGCGATCACGCTCTCGGCCCGCGTCAACCGCCACCTGCGCGCGGGCATCGCACGGGTCGCGCTCGAGCACGCGAGCGGTTTCGGCGGCATCGTCGAGGTCGCGAAGGCCGAGGAGGTGCTCAACGCGTGAACGAGCCCTGGTGGATCGCGCTGATCGAGGCGCTGATCATCGTCAACATCCTCCTCGGGCTCTTCGCGTACCTGACGCTGATCGAGCGGAAGCTGATGGGGCGGATGCAGCTCCGTTACGGACCGAACCGCGCCGGCAAGTTCGGGCTCCTCCAGCCGATCGCCGACCTCCTCAAGCTCATCCGCAAGGAGGCGTTCGCCCCGGAGTCGGCGATCGACCTGCCGTACATCCTCGCGCCGGTCGTCTCGGCCTTCACCGCGATCGCCGCCTTCGCCTTCATCCCGTTCGGGCCGGGCTGGACGGTGAACGGCTGGCACATCAACGGCGAGGTCGCGAACGTCTCGATCGGCCTGATCGCGATCTTCGCGCTCGGCTCGATCGGCATCTACGGCTTCATCGTCGGCGGCTGGGCCTCGGAGTCGAAGTTCTCGATCCTCGGCTCGATGCGCACCTGCGCGCAGCTCGTCTCGTACGAGGTCTCGCTCGCGCTCAGCGTCCTCGGCGTCGTCATCCTGGGCCGCTCGCTCAACCTGACCGAGATCGTCGCGCGCCAGAGCGAGTTTCTCCCCTTCGTCGTGCCGCAGTTCATCGGGCTGATCGTCTTCTTCTTCGCCGGGATCGCCGAGACGAGCCGTGCGCCGTTCGACCTGCCCGAGGCGGAGCAGGAGCTCGTCGCCGGCTACCACACCGAGTACTCGGGGATGCGCTGGGGCCTGTTCCAGATGGCCGAGTACATCAACCTGATCACGCTCTCGGGCCTGATGGTGACGCTCTTCTTCGCGGGCTGGCACGGGCCGTGGGACATCGGGCCGATCTGGTTCCTGCTCAAGACGATGGCCGTCCTCTTCGGCTTCATCTGGCTGCGCACCACGCTGCCGCGCCTGCGCTACGACCAGCTGATGCGCTTCGGCTGGAAGATCCTGCTGCCGGTCGCGACGGTGAACGCCGTCGTCACGGCCGCGCTCGTCGTGGGGTTCGGCGGATGAGCCCCCAGCCGCTCGAGAGTTTCAAGGGCTTCGGGGTCACCTTCAAGCAGATCTTCAAGAAGCCGATCACGCAGCAGTACCCGGAGTACAAGCGGCCGGTCTATCCGCGCTTCCGCGGCAGGCACCGGCTCTGGCGGCACGAGAACGGGCTGGAGAAGTGCGTCGGCTGCTCGCTCTGCGCCGCCGCCTGCCCGGCCGACTGCATCCGGGTCGTCGCCGCCGAGAACACGCCCGACAACCGCGTCTCGGCCGGCGAGCGCTACGCGCGGATCTACGAGATCAACCTCAGCCGCTGCATCTTCTGCGGCTACTGCGAGCTCGCGTGCCCGTTCGACGCGATCACGCTCGGCAACGAGTTCGAGATCTCGGAGCACAACCGCGACGACCAGATCTACACGAAGGACATGCTCCTCGCTCCGCCCGTGAAGGAGTGGCCCGTCGCGGACCGGGATCTCTTCGACACGCCGATCCCCTTCTACAAGAGTGACTCGTGAGCGGGCTCGTCGTCGCATCGGCCGGGAACGTGCTCGTCTGGATGGTCTGGGTCGTCGCCGCCTTCTCCTGCCTCGCCTCGGGCATCGCGGTCGTGACCTTCGAGAACCCGTTCTACTCGGCGCTCGCGCTGATCGGGAACCTCGGCTCGCTCGCCGTCATGTACCTGCTGCTGTCGGCGGAGTTCGTCGCGGCCGCGCAGGTGCTCGTCTACGCGGGGGCGGTCGTCGTGATGTTCCTGTTCGTGATCGCGTACGTCGGGCCGCGGCACGAGACGCCGTGGTCCGGCGGCCCGGGCTGGCAGACGATCGGCGCGGTCGCCGCCGCGGGCGCGCTGCTCGTCGAGATCGTCGTCGCCGTGGGCATGCAGGCGAGCGGGAGCCTCTCGCACGAGACCGAGGTCGGCGCGAACTTCGGGACGCCCGCCTGGATCGGCCGCGTCTTCCTCGTCGACCACCTGCTCGCCTTCGAGATCACCTCGGTGGTCCTGCTCATCGCCGCAGTTGGAGGCGTGATCCTCGGTTCCCACACGAAGCGGGCGGTCTGATGTCCGGCCCCGACGTCGCCTGGTACCTCGCGCTCGCGGCCGTCCTGTTCGGAATCGGCGCGCTCGGCGTGCTCATCCGCCGCAACACGCTCATCGTGCTGCTCTCGCTCGAGCTGATGCTCAACGCGGGCAACCTCGCCCTGATCGCGCTCTCGCGCCACTGGCACAACGGCGCGGGCCAGATCTTCGCGCTCACGGTGATGGCGATTGCCGCCTCGGAGGTCTGCGTCGGGCTCGGCCTCGTCGTCGCGCTCAACCGGCGGAACCTCTCGCTCGACGTCGACACGCTCTCGGAGCTGCGCGGATGACCGGTGGCGCGTGGCTCTGCCTGCTCGCGCCGCTCGTCGGCACGATCCTGATCCTGCTCGGCGGGTCGTGGCTCCCGCGCGTCGCCGCCGCCTGGATCGCGACGACGAGCTGTTTCGTCGCCTTCGGCGGCGCGGTGTGGGCCTTCCTCGGCGTGCATGGAGCGCAACAGAACGTGACGCTCGGTCTGTTCCCTGCTTTCCCGGGGCGCGGAGAGATCACCACAGCCTGGACCTGGTTGCAATCGGGCCACTTCGGCGTCGGCCTACAGCTGCTCGTCGATCCGCTGAGCACGATGATGATGCTGATCGTCAGCGGCGTCGGCGGGCTGATCGTCCTCTACTCGATCGGCTACATGGACGGCGACGACGAGGAGCGCCGTTACTTCGCCTACATCGCCTTCTTCGTCTTCTCGATGCTCCTGCTGGTCGAGGGCGGCAACCTGCTCATGCTCCTCGTCGGCTGGGGGCTGGTCGGCCTCTCGTCCTACCTCCTGATCGGTTTCTGGCACGAGCGGCCGAGCGCCGTGCGGGCGGCGAAGAAGGCGTTCGTGATGAACGCGTTGGGCGACGCGACGATGGCGCTCGCCTTCTTCATCCTCATCGCGCACACGAACTCGCTGTCCTTCGAGGCGCTCAACGCTCACCTCTCCTCGACGCAGGCGAACCTCGTCGCCCTCGGCCTGCTCGGCGGCGCGGTGGCGAAGTCCGCGCAGATCCCGCTCCAGACGTGGCTGCCCGACGCGATGGAGGGGCCGACGCCGGTCAGCGCCCTCATCCACGCGGCGACGATGGTCACCGCCGGCGTCTACCTGATCGCGCGCACGCATCCGATCTTCGAGCAGGCGCGGACGATCGAGCTGATCGGCGCCGGCGCGGGCGCGCTCACGCTGCTCGTCGCGGGCCTGATCGCGCTCGTCCAGACGGACATCAAGCGCGTCATCGCCTACTCGACGATGTCGCAGATCGGCTACATGTTCGTCGGCGTCGGGGTGGGCGGCTACGCGAACGGGATGTTCCACCTCATGACGCACGCCTTCTTCAAGGCGCTGCTCTTCATGACGGCGGGCCTCGCGATCCACGCGATCGCGGGCGAGCAGGACATCCGGAAGCTGCGCGGGCTCGGGCGGGTGATGCCGTTCACGAAGTGGTGCTTCCTCGCCGGGCGCGCTCGCGCTCGTCGGAGTCCCGCCGTTCGCCGGCTTCTTCTCGAAGGACCCGATCATCGCCTCGACGCTCAACATCGGCTGGTACGGCTACGTCTTCTACGCCTGCGGCATCGCCGGCGCCTTCCTCACCGGCCTCTACACCTTCCGCCTCTGGTTCCTCGTCTTCCCCGGCGAGCCGAGCCCGTTCGTGCGCGAGCACTACCACGACCACCACGGCCGTGAGGGCGCCTGGACGATGCTCCTGCCCGTCGGGATCCTCGCCGTGCTCGCGACCGTCGGCGGCTGGATCCAGTTCCCGCCGCACTGGGAGCCGATCACCCACTGGCTGGCACCGGTCGCGCCGTCGCTCGCGGACGCCGTGCCGAGCTCGACGCAGGAGACCGTCACCTCCATCGTGACCGTCCTCGTCGGCCTTGCAGGCATCGCCGTCGCCTGGGCTGTCTACTCCGAGCGCCGGATCGCGATCCCCGCCGCGCCGTTCTGGCGGCGGCTGTTCGAGAACAAGTTCTACTTCGACTGGCTCTACGACCGGATCTTCTACGCACCCTCCGCCTGGGTCGCCACCGCCCTGCGGCGCGAGTTCGAGGAACCCGTCGTGCTCCAGACCGGCCCCGATCTCGGCGACACGACACTCGCCACCGGGAGCCTCGTACGCCGGATCCAGACCGGCTTGCTCCGTACCTATGTCCTGTTCCTCGCCGCCGGCGCAGCCGGCGTCGTCCTCGCCTTCCTGATCGCCAAGTGAACGCCACCTCCCTCACCTCGATCCTCATCTGGCTGCCGGTCGCGGGCGCGATCCTCATCTGGCTGCTGCCGCTCTCCCGCTACGCGACGGGGAGCCTGGCGCTGCTCTTCTCGCTCGCCGAGGTCGGCTTCTGGATCGAGCAGGCGGCGCGCTTCGACTTCTCGCGGTCGGGCCTGCAGATGGAGGAGCGCGCGAACTGGTTCGGCGACCTCGGCGTCTCGTACCACGTCGGCGTCTACGGCTTCTCGCTCTGGCTCGTCGGCCTCACCGTCGTCGGGATTGCGGCCTGCACCTGCTACGGCTTCTGGGTCGGCCGCGACCGGCCGCGCGCGTACTTCGGGCTGATGCTGCTCCTCACCGGCGCGACGGTCGGCGTGTTCGAGTCGCAGGACCTGCTCCTCTTCTACGCCTTCTTCGAGGCGATGCTGATCCCGCTCTACATCCTGATCGGCGTCTGGGGCGGGGCACGCCGGCTGGAAGCGACGATCAAGTTCGTCATCTACACGATGGCCGGCTCGCTACTGATGCTCGCCGCGATCGTCGTCTACGGCCTGCAGGCGGGGACATTCGACCTCGTGGACGGCCCGGTGAGCGGGAGCCGCTGGCTCTTCCTCGGCTTCATGGTCGCCTTCGTGATCAAGGCGCCACTCTTCCCGTTCCACGGCTGGCTGCCGGACGCGTACCGCGAGGCGCCGCCGGAGGTGGCCGCCGTCCTCTCCGGCGTGATCGCGAAGGCGGGCCTGTACGGGATGCTGCGGATCGCGATCACGAAGTTCCCGGACCCGACGTCCTTCTACCGGACGACGGTGCTCGCGCTCGCCGCCGCCGCGCTCGTCTACGGCTCGCTGCTCGCCTTCCGCTCGCCCGACTTCCGAGGAGTCGTCGCGTACTCCTCCCTCGCGCAGTCGGGGCTGATCGCGCTCGGCCTCTTCGCCGGCACCGACCTCGGCTTCGACGGGGCGGTGCTGCAGATGGTCGCGCACGGTCTCATCTCGATCTCGCTCTTCCTCGTCGCGGGCGCCGTCGAGCGACGGACGACCACGGGAGAGTTCCGGCTGCTCGGCGGGATGGCGCGCGGGCGACCCGCCCTCGCGACACTGCTGATGATCGTCGGCGTGATCTCGCTCGCCGTGCCCGGATCGGCCTCGTTCGCCGGCGAGTTCCTCATCCTCGCAGGCGTCTTCCAGCGCGCCTGGTGGTGGTCGGCGATCGGCGCCGGCGCGATCGTGCTGGCCGCGATGTACATGCTCCGGCTGATCTCGGCGGTCCTGCACGAGGCGCGCGGCTCGACGGTTTCCGACGAGGCGCTCGACCTCCGGCCGGGCGAGCTCGCGCTCGTCGTCCCGCTCGTGGCCGGACTGCTCTTCCTCTCGGCGTGGCCGGCAGGAATCAGCAGCCACTCCTTCACCCCTGACTCGCCGACAGCGGCGGTCAAGAGCCAGTTCAAGTGATCAACACGCCGCCCATCGACTGGTTCGGGCTCAGTCCGATCCTCGCGCTCACCGGCGCCTCCTTCTGCGCGCTCCTCTGCGCCGTGCTCGTGCCGCGGACGGCACGGCGGGTCGCGGCGGCGGGCTGCTCGGTCGCGGGCTTCACGGCCGGCCTCGTGCTCGCGATCTGGCTCTACGTCGACAGCGCGAACGGGCACACGATCGTCGCCGGCGCCTTCTATCGCGACCGCTGGACGGCGCTCGGCCAGGTCATCCTCTGCTGCATCGGGCTCGCCACGACGCTCCTCGCGGTCGAGCACGTCCCCGGCTGGGGCCGCGATGCAGATCCCGCCCGGCGCGACGACCACGTGGCGGAGTTCTTCGCGCTCCTGCTCGCCTCGGCCGCCGGGATGGCGTTCTTCGTCGGCGCGGCGAACCTCATGGTGCTGTTCCTCTCGCTCGAGTGGTTCTCGATCGCGCTCTACGTGATGTGCGCGATCGACTACGACCTGGAAGGCTCGCTCGAGGCGGGCCTGAAGTACCTCGTCATCGGCTCGTTCGGCGCCGCGACGCTCCTCTTTGGCTCGGCGCTCGTGTACGGCGCGACGGGGACGATCTCGTTCGACGGCATCGCCTCGGCGATCGGGTCGCAGGGGCTGACGGGCGACACGTTCGTCGTCGTCGGGATCGCGCTGATCGTCGCGGGGCTCGGCTTCAAGATGTCCGCCGCGCCGTTCCACATGTGGACGCCGGATGTCTACGAGGGCGCGCCGACGACGGTGACCGCCTGGATGTCGTCGGCGACGAAGGTCGCGGCGCTCCTCCTCGCGTTCCGCGTGATGACGACGGCGTTCCCGGCCAACCAGCACCTCTGGGGCTGGGCCTTCGCGATCATCGCCACGATCTCACTGGCGATCGGGAACTTCGCGGCGCTCGTGCAGCGGAACGTGAAGCGGATCCTGGCCTACTCCGCGATCGCGCAGGCCGGCTTCCTGCTCATCGGGCTCAGCACCGGCAGCGCGCTCGGCGGCCGCGCGCTCATGTACTACCTCATCCCCTACTCGGCCGCGGCGTTCGGCTCGTTCGCGATCGTCGCCGCCCGCGAGCGGGAGCTCGGGGTGCCGGTGACGCTCGACAACCTCGCCGGCTTCGGCTGGGAGCGGCCGTTCCTCGGCGTCGCCATGTGGTTCTTCGTGTTCGGCTTCGCCGGGCTCCCGCTCGGCGGCGGCTTCGTCGGCAAGTTCTACGTCTTCGCGGCCGCGTACCAGCACGGCTGGGTCTGGCTGGTGATCGTCGGCGTGCTCGCGACGCTCGTCAGCCTCTACTACTACCTCGGAATCGTGCGGGCGATGTACATGCGGCCCTCGGAGGAGCTCCAGCTCCCGCCGCGCAGCGGCGTGGCGGTGAGCGGCGGTGCGCCCGCGCGGGAAACCCTCCTCCACCTCGCGGTCGGCGCTGCGCTCGTCGTGTCGGTCGGCTCGCTCTTCGCCGTCCAGCCGCTGATCGATCTCGCGCGGGACGCCACGAGCGCGTTACCTCTCTGAAAAACGTCTGCAAAACCTCGGCGTTCAGGTTTGTGAACGGCGTAAGTGCGACAGATAACGAGGCGCCGCAGTAAGAACGAGCGAAGGAGTCCGCCATGACAGGAAGGCACCTGACCCGACCAAGGCTAGGAGTCGTGCTGGTGCTCGCCGCCGGCGTCCTGCTCGGCGTCGGCTTCGGGCACCCGGGCACCGGTGAAGCCGCCGGGAGCGCCAGCAAACCCGTGAACAAGACGCCCCCGACCATCCTCGGCAGCGCTCAGGTCGGGCAGAGGCTGACCACGACCCGGGGAACCTGGACCGGGAGCCCGACGTCGTTCCGCTGCGCGTGGAGCCGGTGCGACGCGGACGGCGCATGCCTCACGATTGCGGGCGCGACCGGGAGGAGATACACGGTCAAGCTCGCCGATGTCGGTCACACGCTCCGGTCGACGGTGACTGCACGGAACTCCGCCGGGTCCACGCCGGCAACATCCGGGCCGACGGCCGTCGTTCCGCCCAGCGGATGTCCGGTCGGCACCGGCACGATGCAAGTGGCGCAACTGGTGCCGCCCGCGCGACTGGAGATCGCTGGAGCATCGGTTTCACCATCCCTGACCCGCGCGACCAGGGCGATCCACCTCACGATCGCGATTCGGGCGTGCGGCGGTCGCCCCGTCCAGGGCGCGACCGTCTTCGCGACGGCGATTCCGTACAACCAATTCGCAGTCGCCCAGGCGATCACGGACGCGCAGGGAAACGTCACGCTCACGGAGGGCCGACGGCGCGGTTTCCCCGCCTCGCAGCACCAGCGACTTCTGGCCGTATTCGTCCGTGCGACGAAGCCGGGCGAGTCGCAGCTCGCCGGGGTGTCCACCCGCCGGGTCGTGGCGTTCCGCTTCGCGCACCACTAGCACGCAGCAACGGCGCCCCGCCCTTCCGGCGGGGCGCCGCCGCTCTCTGAAAAGCTTCTGCAAAGTACGGGTTCGAAGGAACCCCCTTCGGCTACCACTTCTACGTAGTACATATCGAACTACGAAGGAGGGGTAATGACACGCGCGAATCTGGGAGCAGCGATCGCGATCGCCGCCGCGGGGCTCGCGGTGGGCGCCGTCTTCGGGCAGCCGGGCAGCGGCCGAGCCGCCGGCACCGGACCCGGGAACACCGGAACACCGACGATCGCGGGGACGGCCCAGGAAGGGCAGAAGCTGACGGTGAGCAGCGGCAGCTGGAGCGGAAGCCCGACCTCGTACACCTATGCGTGGAGCCGGTGCGACGCGAGCGGAGGCTCGTGCGCGGCGATACAGGGCGCGACGGCTGCGACCTACACGCCGGCCAGCGGGGATGTGGACCACACGGTCGTTGTCATCGTGACGGCGACGAACGCAGGCGGCTCTGCTCAGGCGACCTCTGCGACGTCCCCCGTCATCTCGAGCGTCAATGCGCCGACCCCGACGACGGCGCCGAGCGTCTCGGGTTCGCTGCAGGTCGGCTCGACCCTTACCGCCAGTCAAGGGACGTGGAGCGGGACCCCGACGTCGTACGCCTTCAGGTGGATGCGCTGCGACGCGCAGGGCGACAGCTGCGCGACGATCGACGGCGCGACGAGCTCTACGCACACGTTGGCTGAGGCCGCCGAAGGCAGGGCTCTACGTGTCTCGGTCGCGGCGACGAACGCCGCCGGCACGACGACGTACGTCTCGGCCCCGACGAAAGCCGTTCCCGCAGCGAACGGATGTCCCGCAGGAACCGGCTCCATCCAGATCGGTGACCTACGGGCGCCGGCACGGCTGAGCATCGACAAGGCGACGATCACGCCGCAGCTGGTGACACTCGGGACGCGCACGATCCAGCTGCACTTCCTGATCACCGCATGCGGGGGGCGGCCCGTTCAGGGGGCCTCGGTCTTCGCAACGCCGATTCCCTACAACCAGTTCGCCGGCCCCGAGAACACGACCGGACCGGACGGGACCGTCACGATCACCGAGAAGCGTCGGCACGGCTTCCCCGCGAGGAAGCGGCACCAGAACCTGCTCGCGGTGTTCGCCCGCGCCTCGAAGCCCGGCGACCCGGTGCTCGGCGGTGTATCGACCCGCCGCACGGTCGCATTCCGCGTCCACCTGCCGTAGAGGGTCAAGCGTCGGCGGCACCCTGCGCCCGCGCGGGGTGTCGCCACCCTCAGGCGGCGCGGGAGAGAAGCTCGTCGACCTCTGCGGGCCGCAGGCGCTGCGGACGCGTCCTCCGCGGCACACGCATCGGCTCGAGCACCCAGGCTACGAACGGAAGCCCGTAGGCCAGCAGCGCCAGCACCAGCCCCCAGGTCGCGAGCGGGGATGCCGCGCCTCCGGTCGGCGTATTCTGCCGCGCCGCCGAGGCCACGACGACGAGCAAGAGTGCCACCCCGCTCGTCACGGCACTCAGCAGCGCGGGCCGCCCCTCCAGCGTGTCGCTGATCGCGACGAACGCCGCCGCCGCTGCCGCGGGCACCACCAGGAGGCCGAGCCAGAGCGCAAGCCCGCCGAGCCCCGCGGCCCCGGCCGCAAGCGCAGCCGTCGCGAGCACCAGGGGCAGGAGCCGCGAACCCACTCCCAAAGGTTCACGACCGCATCGGACGGTCCTTCCTGAGTAGGCTCGCGGCGTCCCACTCCAAGGAGCTCACGCATGCCCGAAACGACCCTGACCTGGCTCGGCCACGCAACCTTCCGCTTCGACACGCCGGGCGGGAAGCGCGTCTACATCGACCCCTTCCTGAACGGGAACCCGAAGTGCCCCGAGTCGGAGCTCGAGCCCGAGCGGATCGATGTGATCGCGCTCACGCACGGCCACGGCGACCACCTCGGCGACACCGTCGAGCTGGCAAAGAAGCACGGGTGCACCGTCATCGCTCCGGTGGAGATGGCCGACTGGCTCCAGGGCAAGCAGGGCGTCGAGAACGTCCTCGACCCGAACAAGGGCGGCACGGTCGAGGCCGCCGGCGTCAAGTTCACACTCACGAACGCGCACCACTCGAGCTCGAACAACGACCTCGAGTACATGGGAGAGCCCGTCGGCATCGTCGCCGCAATCGAGAACGGCCCGAAGCTCTACTTCGCCGGCGACACGTGCGTGTTCGGAGACATGCAGATCATCCGCCGGCTCTACGAGCCCGACGTCGCGATCCTCCCGATCGGCGGCCACTACACCATGGACCCCCGGGAGGCGGCCCTCGCGCTCGAGTTCCTCGGCACGAAGCGCTGCGTCCCCTGCCACTACGGCACCTTCCCGCCCCTGAAGGGGACGCCGGCCCAGCTGCGCGAGCTCGCGCCGGACGTGCAGGTGGACGAGCTGGAGCCCGGAGGGTCGCTGACCCTATGAGGCAGCGCTGGTGGGGCGGTAGCGGCCGGCGCGTGCCGGAGCTCGCGGTCGAGGGTGACCCCGCCGTGCCGGCCGCGGAGGCGCTCGTCCTCGACGGCGTAGACGAGCTGGAGCCGCTCTCCGAGGCGTTCCTGGCGGGCCGTCCCGTCGTGGTGCGCGCCTCGTCGCCCGAGGAGGTCCGCGCGGCGCTTGCGCGTCCCGAGGTGGCGGCCGTGCTCGTGCCGGAGGAGCGGCGCGACCTGCTCGAGCTCGACCTGACCAAGCTGACGTATGGCTGATCAGGTCGTCGCGACGTACTCGATCGTCGCCTGCGACCTCGAGGAGAAGCAATGGGGCGTCGCCGTGCAGTCGAAGTTCCTCGCCGTCGGCTCGGTCGTCCCGTGGGCCGAGCCGCAGGTGGGAGCGATCGCGACGCAGGCGTACGCGAACCCGAGCTACGGCCCCAACGGGCTCGCTCTCCTGCGGGAGGGCCTGAGCGCGAGTGAGGTCGTGGAGCGCCTCACGTCGGAGGACGAGGGGCGCGACGAGCGGCAGCTCGGCGTGGTCGACGCGAACGGCGGGAGCGCGAGTTGGACGGGTCCGGGTTGCAACGACTGGGCCGGGCACCGCACCGGCGCGGGCTACGCGGCACAGGGCAACATTCTCGTCGGCGAGGAGACGGTGACCGCGCTCGCGACGACGTTCGAGGCGAACTCGTACCTGCCGCTCGCGCAGCGGCTGATCGAGTGTCTCGCGGCGGCACAGGCAGCGGGAGGCGACCGGCGCGGCCAGCAGTCGGCCTCACTCCTCGTGGTGCAGAAGGAAGGCGGCTATGCCGGCCTGTCGGACGTCCTCGTCGACCTCCGCGTCGACGACCACGAGCGGCCGATCCAGGAGCTGCGCCGCATCTACGAGCTCCACTACCGCCTGTTCGGGCTGAGCCCGCGCGAGGACTGGCTGCCGCTCGAGGGCGAGCTGCGCGCGGAGGTCGACGAGCGCCTCGCCCGGCTCGGGTACGACTCGCTCGACGCCTGGGCCGGTGTCGAGAACCTCGAGGAGCGGGTCGACGGCGAAGACGCGATCGACCCCGTCGTCCTCGACGCTCTCCGTGAAGCAAGCGGATGAGCGACGGCTACACGATCCTCACGCTCGACGAGGTCGAGACTGCGTCGCACCGCGGCAGCAAGCTCATTCCCGTGCGGCACGCGCTCGGCTTCCGGGCCGCGGGCGTCAACGCCTGGAAGGCGGACGCCGGCGGCCAGCTGATCCCGCCGCACGAGGAGGACAGCGGCAGCCAGGAGCTGTACGCCGTGGTGCGCGGCCGCGCGAGGTTCACGGTCGGCGAGGAGGAGGCGGAGGCTCCCGCCGGGACACTCGTCTTCGTGCCGGCGGAGACCTTCCGCACCGCGGTGGCCGCCGAGGACAACACGATCGTCTTCGTCGTGGGCGGCTGGATCGGCGAGGCGTTCGAGACCGGCGGCTGGGACTCGTTCGCGCTGGCGGACACGTACCGGCAAGCCGGTCGGCTCGACGAGGCGAGGGCGGTCATGGAGCAGCTGATCGCGCAGCAGCCCGACTACTGGGCGTCGTCGTACAACGCGGGCCGCCTCGAGGCGCTCGCCGGCAACGCCGACCCCGCCTTCGAGCACCTCCGCCGCGCGAAAGAGCTCGACAGCGAGGGGGAGTCCGCCGCGTATTTCCGCGAGGACAGCCGCCTCGACTCGCTCCGCGACGACCCGCGCTTCGAGGAGCTGCTCGCGTGAACCTCGTCCACGTCGACGAGCTCGATGCGATCGACATGCCGGAGGGCTTCGTCTGGCGGCCGGTGCGGAGACGCTTCGGGATCAAGGCATTCGGCACGAACGCGTATACGCCGGGGGCAAGCGGACAGGTCGTCGAGGAGCACACGGAAGCGCAACTCGGGCACGAGGAGATCTACCTCGTTCTCCGCGGCCGCGTGCGATTCACGGTCGACGGCAACGAGCACGAGCTCGGCCCCGGTCAGCTCGTCTTCGTCCGGGATCCGTCCCTGAAGCGGGGCGGAGTCGCGCTGACCGATGACGCCGCCGTGCTCGCCGTCGGCGGGAAGCCTGGACAGGCGCACGAGATCTCGGCGTGGGAGTACACCTTCGCGGCCTCGCCTCACGTCCAGGCCGGCCGCTGGGACGAAGCGGAACGGGTGATGCAGGAGGGCCTCGAGGCGAAGCCCGGTGACCCGGCCCTCCTCTACAACCTCGCGTGCCTCGACGCGCGCGCGGGCAAGCCCGACGCAGCGCTCGAGCACCTCCTCGCCGCCGTCGACGCCAACGAGCGCTTCCGCGAGTACGCGCAGACGGACGAGGACTTCGCCTCGATCCGCGACGACCCCCGCTTCCCGCGCCCGCATTGACCCGGGCCATGCCCGGCCGAGCCGGGTCCAACCTAGTAACAGACTGTTACTAGGTGCTGGGCCAGCCTCTTCATTGCGTGGCCGGGCGGGTCCAGACCGGCCGTGTCGAAGTAAGTAACAGACTGTTACTAGGAATCGCCCGGGAGCCTGACCCCCGCCGCCAGCCGACGGAGTGCGGGTACCGGGTCGGCTTCCGGTCGCGCCACGAGGAGGACGGCGCCGTGCCCCGCGTCCCGAACGAGCGAGTCGACGAGCAGCTGCAGGCCGAGCGCGAGCGCGAACGCCTTGTGCGCCTGCTCGCCGCCGAACGGGACGAGCTCGTCCTCCTGCGCGAGCCCCGCGACGACGTCGCCCCAGGTGATCGCGCCCATCGAGACGTCGGCGACGACCGGGTCGCCGCCGCTGCTGGGGATGCCGATCGCGAGCGGGTTCGTGCCGGCGAGCTTCGGCCCGCCCGTCTGGATGGCCCAAACGACGAGGCGAGGTCGCAGTCAAGACGCCGACAAGACCGCCCTCGGCGAGCCGGCGCACGTGGTGGCCGAGCATCCCGGTGGGGAACGTCCGCTCGCAGACGACTAGCCGCGCATGCGAGGGCGGACGCTCGAGCTGCGCGCGCACCACACGCCCGAGCACGAGATAGCCGATCGCGCCTCCGCCGTGCCAGCGCTGGAAGCCGTCCTCCTCCTCGAGCAGCGTCGGCTCGGCCGACGGGTCGTAGCCCTCGAGCCCCTCGAGCCAGGGGATCCTCGCGTGGCCGTGCCCCTGCTTCCCGCGGCGCTCGGCCCCGTCGAAGTGCGCCCACAGCTCTTGAGCGTCGGCCTCCCCGAAGCCGAGAGCGCGCAGCCGGCCCAGGCCCTCGTCAGCGTCCACGTGACCTCGTGGCAACGATGGCCGCGACCCCGACTGCGCCGGCCGCGACGAACGCGGGCGGGATACGCCGACGGGCATGCGGGTAGGCGCGACCGCTGAACTCGAGCACCGGCCAGCCGCGATCTCGCGCAATCCGCCGCAGCGCGCGATCGGGATTGACCGCGACCGGATGCCCGACGGCTTCGAGGAAGGGAAGGTCGGTATGGCTGTCGGAATACGCCGTGCACTCCAACAGGTCGAGGCCCTCGCTCTCGGCAACCGCGCGCACGCAGTCGGCCTTGGCCTCGGCGTGCAGCGCCCGCAGGGCGCGACCGGTGTAGCGACCGTCGCGCACCTCGCACACAGTCCCGAGCGCGCCGTCGAAGCCGAGATCCTCGGCAATCGCCTCGACGATCTCCTGCAGAGTCGCCGAGACGACGTAGACCCGCTCGCCCCGTTCGCGGTGGCGCTCGACTAGACGCAACGGCTCGGCGTAGACGAGCGGACGCAGCACCGGCTCCATGGCCTCGGCCACGAGCTCGCGCAGGTCCTCGGGCCGGTAGCCGTCCAGGATGCGCAGCCCGTCTTCGGCGCCGCGCCGGACCGCCTCGTGGCTCGCGCCCCGCGCGACGAAGAGGAGCTGCCAGGCTGCGGCCTGCAGGAGCTGGCGGCGCGAGATCACGCCACGCTCGCGGAAGGAACCGGCGAGCGCGAGGGCGGAAGACCGGCGCAGAAGCGTCCGGTCGAGGTCGAAGAAGGCGGCGGCCGCCACCCGCCCTCAGGGCTTGAGGCCCGCGGCGGCCAGCGCCGCCTCCCGCCGCGGGTAGTCCTGCATCCGGACGATCTTCCCGTCGCGCACCTCGACGATCTGAAACAGGCTCGGGATAAATCCCTTGGCCCCGAGCCGCTCGAGCCGCTTGCCCTTGAGCTTGATCACGACCCGGTCACCGAGCTCGATCACGTCGCCCGGCCGCAGCTTGTTCGCACCGCCCGCACGCCACAGCAGCGTCTTGAGAACCATGTCTCCGTCGCGGCAGGGATTCCAGGTGCCCTCACTTGCCGGGAGCCAGGTTGCGTCGTCCGCGATCAGCTCCTGCAACTTACGGCGATCTCCCCGGCGCGCGAGGCCGTAGGCCTGCTCGACCGTTTCCAGCGTCGTGCTCATCCGACCAGAGGCAGGGACTTGACGATTCCCGGCCCGGGCGCGCGGCGCAGCTCCTCGATCTCCTGGGCGATCGCCACGATCGCCTGCGCGGACTCCGCCTCGGGCAGCGCCGAGACGACCGGCGCGCCCGCGTCGCCCTGTTCCCGCAGCGCGGAGTCGAGGGGCACGGTGCCGAGCAGCGGCACACCGAGCTCACCCGCGAGCTCCTCGCCGCCCCCGCTGCCGAAGACGTCGCCCGACATGTTCTCGACGACGCCGAGCAGCCGCATGTTCGTCTTCTGCGCCATCGCGGCGGCGCGTGCCGCGACGTCCTGCGCGAGCTTCTGCGGGGTCGTCACGACGAGGACCTCGGCGCGCGGCAGGAGCTGGCCGAGCGAGATGGAGACGTCGCCCGTGCCCGGCGGCATGTCCACGACGAGCATGTCGATCTCGCCCCAGTGGACGTCCGTCAGGAACTGCTCCAACGCGCGGTGGAGCATCGGCCCTCGCCACATCACGGGCTCGCTGCTGCTCTCGAGGAAGAAGCCGATCGACATCAGCTTCAGGTCGTCCTTCACCGGCGGCACGATCAGCTCGTCCACGGCGATCGGCCGCTGGCGGATGCCGAGGATGTGCGGGATCGAGTGGCCATAGATGTCCGCGTCGAGCACGCCGACGCTGTGGCCGGCCTGCGAGAAGGCGACGGCGAGGTTCGCGGCGAGCGAGGACTTGCCCACGCCGCCCTTGCCGCTCGCGACCGCGAGCACTCGGCAGTCGCTCGGCAGCCGGATCACACCCTCGCGCTCCGGCGCGCCGCCGCGCAGCTTCTGCGTCAGCGCCTGCCGCTCCTCCGGTGTCATCACGTCGAAGGAGAGCTCGACTCCCGTCACGCCCGCGATGCCCGCGAACGCCTGCTCCACCTGCTGCTCGAACGAGTCGCGCAGCGGGCAGCCGGCCACGGTGAGGACGATCGTGAGCGCGACGACGCCGTCGTGCAGCTCGAGGTCGCGCACCATGTCGAGCTCGGTGACCGGACGCCTGAGCTCCGGATCGATTACCTGCTCGAGCGCCTTCAGGAGCTCGTCGCGACTGGCCTCCATGCGGCGAGCGTAGCGCCTACGTGCCCGCCTCAGCCGGTAGCAGGAGGCCGTGCACGCACGGCGAACCGCTCGCCGGTGACCTCGGAATCCGGAAGCTGGCCGCTCCTGGAGGAGCGCGCCCCGTTCGCGACGGCGGGCCACAGCCGCCGTAGCCGGCGGTTGCCGCGCTCGGCGTGGGTGCTCATGGCCCTCGCCTTCCTCTGCGGCGGTCTCGTCAGCGCGGCCGCCTTCTCGATCGGCTGGCGACACCAGGCGCAGCGCGACAGCGCCGCCCGGACCGCGCTCGCGGCTGCGACCGCGCGGACGCACCGGCTCGAGGGCAGGATCACGGCGCTGCAAACGTCGCTGGGCAGCGCCCGGGCCGCCGCAGCATCAGCCACCGCGGCGGAGAAGGCTCTCGCCCGCGCCGGCACACGGGTCGGCGCCGATGCCACAGCCTCGAGCGGAGACGGCGCCTCGATCTCGTCCGGCGCCGGAGCCCTCACCGTCGCCGCCATGCGCATCGCGAGCGAGCTGAAGACACTCGACACGTATCTCACGACGACTCCGACCGCGCAGCTCGACCCCGGCTACATCGCGAGCCAGGCGGCGTATCTCGACCGGCAGTTGACGCGGCTGCAGGGCGATGCCGGCAGTCTCGGCAGCTCGGTCACCTCGCTCGAGGCCGGCCTCCGCACGCTGAGCCGGGACGCTCGAGCACTGAAAACGCGCTGAGTCCCTTTGAGTCCACACAGGTGTCGTCCTTTTCGGGCACTCTGTCCCAGGTATGAGCGGAATCGCCGCGCGCTTTGTCGAAGATTCTCGTGCTCGCAGGGCTGGCGCTCGCCGTCACGGCATCCAGCGGCGCCGCCGGGAGCCCGGCCCGCGCGCGGATTCTCGGTGTCGTTCCGCACGCCGGCGGGCTGGCTCGGGCACCGATTCCGCACACGCTCTCCGAAGGCCATCCGAGCCGCCGGCCCGACCACGCTCACGTTCGACGCGAAATACCAGAGCGCGATCAACCAGTTCTTCACGGACGTCGCCGCATGACAGCCTCGCGGCATCCACAACGTCTACTCGGTAGCCACGCAATACTCCGACGGCTCAGGCCCGATCCAGTACCAGTCGACCTTCGGCGGCTCGTATGTCGCTCACGATCCGCTCCCGGCGAACGGCTGCGACGACGGCCCCCGCTCCACGACCCGTACTGCCTCACGGACCAACAGCTCCAGAACGAGATCCAGACGGCGCTGACCGCAAAGGGCTGGCTCGGCGACCTCAACCACATCTTCTTCCTCATGACGCCCAACGGCGTCGGATCGTGTGAGAGTGCCGCCGGCTCGTGCTCGACGGACACCTTCTGCGCCTACCACAGCGACTTCGTCAACTCGAACAACGAGGCACGTCATCTACGCGAACGAGCCGTATGAGGGGTCCGACCCCTCAGGGGGCTGCATCGACCCTTCCCAGGGCTTCCCCAACGACCCAGACGCCGACACCACGATCAACACCATCAGCCACGAGCACAACGAGGCGATCACCGATCCCTTGGGCAACGGCTGGATCACTGTCGACCAAAGCGAGAACGGCGACCTCTGCGCGTTCGGCTTCGGAACACCGCTCGGCGGGACGGAGAGGATCGACGCCTTCAATCAGGTGATCAACAGCCACCACTACGACCTGCAGCAGGAGTGGAGCAACACGCCTGAAAACGGGTGCATTCAGCGGCCCGGTGGAGTTTCCTCGCCACCGCAGCCGCAGAGCGGCACCCCGCCCCTCCTCTACGGCGGCGGGCCCGTGATGCACACCAACACCACGTACGCGATCTACTGGTTGCCGACCGCCCGCAACAAGATCGCACCGGTCGTCACCGGAACGGCGGTCGTGAACAAGACGCTCACGACCTCGGCCGGGTCGTGGGACGGAGGGGCAGCTCCCTTCTCCTACCAGTGGCAGCGTTGTTCCTCGACCGGGACGAGCTGCGCCAACATCCCCGGCGCCACGGCCAGCACGTACAAGCTGACGACCGCCGACGGTCGCCACGTCGTGCGCTCGACGGTCAGCGCGACCAACGTGAACGGCGTGTCGCCGCCTGCCGGGTCCGCGCGCACCAAGAGGGTGGTCGACGTCCCGACCGCCACCAAGGCACCGCACATCTCGGGCCGTGCACGGGTCGGAAAGAAGCTGTCAGGCAGCCACGGCACCTGGAAGTACTTCCCCGCGTTCGGCTACCAGTGGCTGCGCTGCAACGCGCACGGCGCGAGTTGCAAGAGCATCAGCCACGCGACGCACGCGAAGTACGAGCTGACGAGGCGCGATGCGAAGCACCGGCTGCGCCTCCGCGTCACCGCCACCAACGCGGCCGGCCGCGTGAAGGTGACCTCCGCGGCGAGCGCGCGCGTCAGCCGCTAGCTCTCCAGCAGCCGACACCTCAGCCGCATGCCCCAGCAGGGAGTTCCTATGCCTCCCCCTGCAGCGCGGCCGCGATCCGGCGGCAAACGTTTTCGGAACCGGCCGCGACGACGCGAGAGCGCTGCTCGAGGTCGAGCGGAGCGGCGCCGAACGGCTCCTCGACGTCGAACAGGTCGACCGCGAGGCCCAGCTCACGGCAGAGGAGCTGGGCCGCGGCGATGTCGACCGAGCGCGCCGGCTTGAGCGAGCAGACCGCGTCGACGCGGCCGGCGGCGAGATGGCAGAGCGAGAGGGCGAGCGAGCCCATGATCCGCAGCCGGTGAGCGAGGTCGGCGACCTTCGGCGCGTCCCTCGCAACGAGCGACGTCCGCGTGGCCTCGAAGGAGAGGATCTCGACCTCGTCCTTCGGCCGTACCGCGCCGAGTGGCTGATCGTTCAGGCAGGCTCCCTGGCCTCGGCGCGCAATCCACTCCTCGCGGGAGCCGAAGTCGTGGACGAAGCCGAAGACGACGTCGTCCATCGACTCCCCTTCCGCGACCGCGATCGAGAGGGAAAAGAACGGAATGCCGCGCTTGGCATTGAGGGAGCCGTCGATCGGGTCGACGACGACGAGCGGCAGCCCTGCGCCCCCGACGCGGCCGACCTCCTCCGAGACGATCGCGCCCGCAGCCTCGCGCACGCGGGCGAGGATGACCTCCTCGGCGGCCCGGTCGATCGCGGTCGTGTCGTCGCCGCCCAGGCCTTCGCCGACCACCGGCTCCCGCTCGGCCCGCGTGGGCATCCGCGCGAGCACGGCGTCGACGTCCGCAACGGCGGCCCGGCAGAGCTCCAGCCAGTTAGTCAGTTCCCGCCCCGGCGCCGGCAAAAGGCGCCGCCTACGCTCCTTGGGGCCCAGTCAAGACCACGCCGTCGTCAAGCGGGAGGAACAACAGGCCGGACGTGAGCTTCGGGTAGAAGAACGTGCTCTTCTGCGGCATCACCTGACCGCGACGCGCGACGTCCCAGACGTCCTCGATGCGGGTCGGACGGAGCAGAAAGGCCGCCTCCGCCTCGCCGCGGTCGACCGTGGCGACCGCCTCCTCGCGGCGCGCCGTGTACGTCACGCCGGTCGGTGCGAATCGGTCGACGACCTCCGGATCGAGAAACCCGTTCTCGGAGAGCAGCTCATAGCGTCCCGCCCGATAAAGCACCGGTCCCGGGAGGTGCTCGCTGGGAGGGTCGATCGGCGTGCCCGAAGCGTCGCCGGCGCTCTGCGCAACCCGGTGGGTCGGGAAGATCGTCAGCCCCTCCTGCCCCGTCGGGACGATCACCGTGAGGAGCCAGGCCGACGCCTCGCTGCCGTCCTCTTCGTGGAATGCGAGCGCGGTCTCGTAGCGGTGATGGCCGTCCGCGATCAGGAGCTGCGCGTCGGCGAGCTCCTCGACCAGCGCGTCAGTGAACTCCGCCTCCAGCCGCCAGAGCCGCGACACGACTCCACCTTCGTCCGCCTCGAGCTCCGGCTCGCCGAGACCGTCGACCTCGACCGTCCCGTCCCAGAGGAAGAAGAGCGGCTCGAGCTGAGCGCGGGTCGCGCGGAGCAGCCGCAGCCGCTCCTCCTTCGGCCCGGCATGCGTGCGCTCGTGCGGCAGGACGACCCGATTCCCGTACGGCTCGAGCCGGAGCGCCGCGACGAGCCCCTCGCGCCGCCGGGCGATGCCGTCGGGGCCGACGTACTCCTGCCTGAGCCACCAGCACGCGGGCTCGGGATCGCGAACCAGGGCTCCCTGCTCCTGCCACTCCGCGAGGCTCGCGGCCGCGTCCTTCTCGGAGTCGGGCAGCGTCAGGTGGACGACGTTGTACGGGCTCCGTTCCTGGAGCTCTTCGCGTTGCTCCGGACCGATGACGTCGTACGGGGGCGCGACGAGCGACTCGAGCGGGCCGCCGACAGCCGGGTCGTAGCGGAGCGCGCGGAACGGCCGTACGACTGCCACGGCACTGACCGTACCAACCGGGCCGCCTCGCTACCGCCCCTCCGGCTCGTGCGCGCGACCACCGGAGATCCTTCCTTCCAGGCTCGCCCGCTCCAGTGCAGCAGCTCGGCTACCAGCGCCGCGAGGAGGCCGAGGCTGACGACGAGGACGCGCCGCAGCACGCGGCCGCTCCAGCGCAGCCGCAGGCTCAGATTCCGCTTCCGGTCCGGCATCAGCCGACGACGGCGGTCGACAACGAGCACCTTCTCCTGCGGGACGACGGCGATGACCGCGGAGGTGGGCACTCGGCGCACCCGCCTGTAGCTCGTCCGCACTTCGAGCAGCGAGGGGTCGTGCGGATTCCCGTCCGCGAGGACCCGCTCCACCGTGCCACGGCCTCCCCCTGCGAGGGAGAACCCGACACAGTTGGCGAGCCAGTAACGGGTGACGGGGCTCGCGGCGTCGAACCGCCGGCTCTGGCGCAATGCAACCGCCATCACGCCCGCCTACCCCGTTACCCCGTCATGCGAAACTCCCCGACGTGACCGCCATCGCCGAGCTCGAGGAAAACCGCACCGTTGAGGGCATTTACGCGGTGGCGCGCAAGGAGCGGCTGCGGACGCGGAACGGCTCGACGTATCTCGCGCTCGAGCTCGTGGATCCGAGCGGTCGGATCAGCGCTCGGGTCTGGAATGACGTCGACCTCCTCGAGGGACGGTTCGAGGCGGGCGACGCGGTGCGGGTGCTCGGCCGCGTCGAGCGGTTCCGGAACGAGCTCCAGGTCGAGGTGCGGACGCTCGAGCCGGCCGAGGGCGTCGACCCGGCGGGGTTGACGCCGGGACTCCGCCGCGACGCGGACGAGCTCGAAGGCTTCCTCGAATTCCTCGTCGGCGAGGTTCACGACGAGGCGCTTCGGGGCGTTGTCACGCGAGCGCTCGCAGACGCGCCGCTGAGGTCGTATCCGGCGACCCCGGACGGCCACCACTCGTACGCCGGCGGGCTGCTCGAGCACACGGTCGGCGTCGCAACGCTCTGCCGCGAGCTCGCCCAGATCCATCCGCGCCTGCGCACCGACCTGCTGCTCGCCGCAGCGCTCGTCCACGACGTCGGCCGGACGCGGGAGCTCGGGCGGCCGCCGGTCTTCGCCCCGACCGACGAGGGGCGCCTCCTCGGCCACGTCCACCTCGGGCTCCGGCTGCTGGAGGAGCTCGGCGCTCCCGCCGACCTGCTGCATGCGGTCGCCTGCCACCACGACGTCCGCGCGGCGCGCACAGCCGAGGCAGCCGTCCTCTACCACGCGAACCAGCTCGACGCGGTCGCGGCGACGCGGCCGGTGCCCGACTAGCTTGGCCGCGCTTCTGGCGCTCGGCGCCAGCCTCAGTTGGGGCGTCGGCGACTTCCTCGGCGGCGTGAAGGCACGGGTCATGCCCAGCCTGCTGGTGATGGCCGCGTCGCAGCCGTTCGGCCTCGCCGCGCTCGGCATCGCCGTCGCCGTGCGCGGCACCGGGATCCCCGGCGACGAGGTGGCGTGGTCGGCGCTCTCGGCCGTCGCTGGGCACGGTCGGGCTCTTCGCGTTCTATCGCGGCATGGCGGCGGGAGCGATCAGCGTCGTGGCGCCGATCGCCGCCGTCTCGGCCGGCATTCCCGTGATCTGGGGCGTCGCCGTCTCCGGCGACCACGTCCACGGCCTGCAGGCGATCGGGTTCGTCGCGGCGGTCGGCGGCAGCGTGGCCGCATCGCTCGAGCTTCGGCCCGAGCGCACGCAGGTCGCGGCGGGCGTCGGCTGGGCCGTGCTCGCGATGCTCGCCTTCGGCGCCTACTACGTTCCGATGCACGCGGCCTCGACGCAGGACTGGCTGTGGCCGGCCTTCCTCTTCCGCTGCACATCCGTCACGATCGTGGTCTCGCTCGTCGCTCACTCCGGCGGCCTCCGCCCGACGGGCCTCCGCGCCCACTGGCCGGGACTGATCGCGATCGGCTTTCTCGACACGGGCGGGAATGCGCTCTTCGCCGCCGCGTCCTCGTCGGCACGGCCTGCTCAGCGTCGTGTCGGTGCTCGCGTCGCTCTACCCGGTCGTGACGGTGCTGCTCGCCCGGCTCATGCTCGGGGAGCGCGTGCAGCGGACGCAGGACGCCGGAGTGCTCCTGGTGCTCGTCGGCGTCGTCCTGATCACAGCGGGAGACTAGACACCCGCTGCTCGATCACGGCGCGCAGCTCGCGCACCTCCTCGAGACAGAGCCCGGCCGGGTCGGGCAGGTCCCAGTCGAGGTACTCCTTGCCCGGCAGGACGGGGCACGCGTCGCCGCAGCCCATCGTCACGACGAGGTCGGCCCACTCGACGTCCTCGCGCTCGAGCGCTCTCGGCGTGCGACCGGAGACGTCGATCCCGACCTCCTCCAGCGCCTCGACGACCGCCTCGTGCAGCTCTTCAGCCGGTCGCGAGCCCGCCGACCGCGCCTCGCCGCCGCGCCGCTCGTACAGGGCCTGCGCGATCTGCGAGCGACCCGCGTTCTCGACGCAGACGAAGAGGACCTTCATCCGCCACCGAGCGTATGCCGCAGCTCGCGCACCGCGTCGGGCACCAGCCGGTAGTACGCCCACGTGCCACGGCGGATCGACTCGACGAGCCCAGCGTCGCGCAGCACCTTGAGGTGATGGGAGATCGTGGGCTGCGAGAGGTCGAACGCCGCGTTGAGGTCGCACACGCAGCACTCCTCGGTCGAGGCGAGCCGGTTCACGATCGCGACACGCGTCGGGTCGGAGAGCGCACGGAAGCGGGCGGCGAGCGTCTCGCTCGCATCCGGGTCGAGCGGCTCCGTCTCGGGACCGCAACAGAGGACGGGCAACGTCTTCATCGATTCAGTTCAATATAGTGTATCGATGTCTATCGATGAAAGGAGGCGTGCTATGCGCAGCGAGTGTTGCGAGGGCTGCTGCGGCGGCACCGACTGCTGCTGAGCGGGCACCGCGCCGGCGGGGCGTACGACCCGCCGGCGCCTTCGACAACCCTAGGACGCGGCTCCCTGCTGAGCGCTCATCCACTCGGCGATCGCGCGTTCCAGAACCGCGAGCTCCTCGGTGGGACTGAACTGCAGCAGCTCCGTGCCCGCATCGACGTACGGCCGATGTCCGGGCGGCTGGTAGATAGGCGTCGCCCGCCTCGTAGACCTCCTCGTGGTCCGCGAAGACGAAGCGCATCCGGCCCGGCGATCACGTACCCCCCAATGTCGAGGTCGGGATCGGCTGCGAAGGAGACGAACTCGACGGTGTAGCCGTTCATCTCCTCGCGGCGGTCGGTCACCGGCCCCATCTCGCGGACTTCCGACGCCGTTTCCTTCGAGACCTTTGGCATGGGGTTGCTCCTCCCCTGTGTCGGATGGCCCCCCGGTGACGTAGCGCGAGTATCTCGCATCCGCGGAGCTCAGACGTTGAAGCGGACGTTGAGGACGTCGCCGTCCTCGACGACATAGGTCTTGCCCTCGAGCTGCTGCTTGCCGGCCCGCGCGGCCTCGGCGTGACCGCCGGACGCGACGAGATCGTCCCAGCGCACGACCTCGCAGCGGATGAAGCCGCGCGCGATGTCGGAGTGGATCGTCTCCGCAGCGTCGAGCGCGGTCTCGCCGCGCCGGAGCGTCCAGGCCCGCGTCTCCTTGTCGCCCGCCGTGAAGAACGTGATCAGGTCGAGCGTCTCCGCCAGCCTGCGTACGACCTCGCCGAGCGCGGACTCGCCGCCGCTGCGGAACTCCGCCGCCTCCTCCGGCGACAGCTCCGCGAGCTCCGCCTCGAGCTGGAGATCGATCGCCTCCGGCGCCGTTGACGAGCTCGAGCAGCGGCTTCGTCGTCAGCGGCTCGAGCTCGGGTGGCAGCTCGCCCTCCCACTCCGCCAGCGTCCGGCCTGCGTCGAGGTGCGCCAGCAGCCGCTCGAGATCCGCGACCTCCGCCTTGAGGCGCGCATCCCCCGACTTCGCCTGCTTGCCGACGCGCTCGAGCCGCCGCTCGACGTGGTCGCGGTCGGCGACCAGGAGCTCGAGCTTCAGCGTCTCGAGGTCGTCGGCGGGAACGCGCGTCCCGGAGAAGCCGTCGAGGACGACGAGGAGCGCGTCCACCTGGCGCAGGTTGCCGAGCAGCTGAGGCCCCGTCCCCGGAACGTCGACGACGCGCACGGCCGCCGGCGTGACCTTGCGCGCCCCCACCGTCTCGGCGAGCCGCTCCAGCCGCTCGTCCGGGATCTGCGCCATCCCGACGTGCTCCTTGCCGGAGCCGTGCGTCTCGGCGCGCGTCAGCGCCCGAAACAACGTCGTCTTGCCCGAGCTCGGTAGCCCGACGATCCCGACCTCCAGCGCCACGCGCGGAGGCTAGCCGGGGGACGGCTCCTGATGGGCGATCTGCTTCTGCAGGGACACGAGCGCGCGGTGCTGGAGCGACTTGATCGCCCCCTCGGTCTTGTCGAGGATCGCCGCCACCTCCGCGTTCGGGAGGTTGAAGACGAACTTCAGCGTCAGCACCTGCTGCTGCTCGGGCGAGAGGCGATCGATGAGCTTCAGCATCGACTCGCGGCCGATCGTCTGCATCGCCTCCAGCTCGGCTGATGGCTCCTCCTCGCCGGGCGGCTCCGGGACCTCCTCCTCCGGCTGCCAGCGGCGCCGGGCGCGGAAGTGGTCCATGGCGAGGTTGTGGGCGATCCGGAACAGCCAGGCCGAGAACGGCGCCGACTGCCACTTGAAGCTGCCGATCTTCTCCAGCATCTTGAGGAAGGTCTGCGTCGTGAGGTCCTCGGCGTCGTGCCGGTTGCCGACGCTGACGTGGAGGTAGCTGTAGATCCGGTCGAAGTGGATCAGGTACAGCTCTTCGAGGGCGTCGCGGTCGCCCTGCTGGCCGCGCGCGACGAGCTCCCGCACGTGCTCGGTCGACTCGCGCGCAGGCGCGTCCTCGGTGGGAGAGCTCATCCCGTCGTCGTTTCCCCGAGACGGCACGTGAGCTAACTAGCCGGAGCCGAACCCGACGCGGCCGGCGCGGACGATCCGCTTGTAGTAGGCGACCTGCGCGACGACCACGTGGAGCGGGCCGTCCTCGGTGTCGAGAACGACGACCGGCTTGCCGGCTCCCGTCGAGCCGAGCGCCGACTCGAGCTCGTCCGCCGAGGACGCCTCGACGAAGCTGCCGACGATCTGGCCGCCGACGAAGCCGAGCTCGATCCGTACGCGCTCGTCAGCCAACTGCCACCACCTCCGAGAGAACGCCGTGGACGGAGTCGGGATGGACGAAGGCGACCTCGAGGCCGAACATGCCGTGCCGCGGCGTCTCGTCGATCAGCTCGGCGCCGGCTTCCGAGAGGTCTGCGAGGGCGGCGCGGATGTCGTCGACCTCGTACGCGACGTGGTGCATACCTGGGCCGCGCTTCGCGAGGAAGCGGCCGACAGGCGTGTCCTCGCCGAGTGCGCCCAGCAGCTCGAGGCGGCTCTCGCCGACGCGGATGGACGCCGCCTCGACACCCTGCTCGTCCACGCGCGAGCGTTGCTCGAGCCGCGCGCCGAAGAGGCGCTCATAGGTGTCGAGCGCGCCGTCGAGATCCTCGACCGCGAGACCCACGTGGTGGACGGAGCTCGGCGTTCTCCACGTGGCGATCGTATTTGAAAGACTCGCGGCGACGATGCGCGCCACCGCCCTCGCCCTCGTCCTGACGGCCGCGCTCCTCGCGGGGTGCGGCAGCAGCGGTACGACCGCGAAGGCGAACGACGAGGCGTCGAAGCCGCCCGTCCGCGTGCTCGCCGACGCGAAGGCGGCTGCGACGAGCGCGAGCTCGGCACACGTCTCGGGGAGCATCAAGTCGAACGGAACACCGATCACGCTCGACCTGACCACGGCTCGCAACAAGGGCGCGAAGGGCTCGATGTCGACGAGCGGGCTCAAGTTCGACCTCGTCCGCATCGGCGACACGCTCTACATCCGCGGCAGCGACGAGTTCTACAAGCACTTCGCCGGCGCCGCCGTCGCGCAGCTCCTGCACGGCAAGTGGCTCAAGGCGCCGGCTACGCACGGCCGGCTCAAGTCGCTCGCCCCGCTCACGAGCATCGCCGCCCTCTTCGCCGGCATCAGCTCCCAGCACGGCAAGCTCGCCAACGACGGGAAGACGAGCTACAAGGGCCAAGACGTCGTCGCCATCCGGGACACGTCGGACGGCAGCAAGCTCTACGTCGCCGCGACCGGCAAGCCGTACCCGGTGGCGATCGTCGGCGGCAAGGAACCAGTCGGGGACGATCACGTTCGGCGACTGGAACAAGTCGGTGTCATTGTCGGCGCCGAACGACGCGATCGACATCGGGCAGTTCGGCGGGTAGGCGGACTACGCAGGCAGTTCGCCGGGCTCGCTCGCGACGACGCGCGGCACGCCGACGGTCTCGGACGCACTCGACTCGGGCTCGACGTCCTCGACGAGCGCCAGCAGCTCCTCGCGGACGAGCGTCTCCTTCTCGAGCAACGCGGTCGCGATCCGGTCGAGCGCCGCCCGATGCTTGCGCAGCAGCCGCACGGCCTCTTCGTAGGCGCCGTCCGTCAGATGCGCCTGCTCGTCGTCGCGCAGGCGCTTCGTCGCCTCGGAGAGCGCGTAGTTGTCGGCGCGCATCGTGCGGGAAGCGACGGTGTCAGACATGCCCCACTCGAACACCATCGAGCGGGCGATCTCGGTCACCTTCTCGAGGTCGTTGGCAGCGCCGTTCGTGACACGGCCGAAGACGACCTCTTCGGCAGCACGACCGGCCAACGCAACCTTTATCCCGTCGACGAGCTCCTCCTTCGTGTGGAGGTAGCGGTCCTCCCCCGGCAGGTAGAACGCGTAGCCGAGCGCATTCCCGCGCGAGACGATCGTCACCTTCTGGAGTTCCATCACCGAGCCCATCAGGTGCGCCATGAGAGCGTGACCGCCCTCGTGGTAGGCGAGGATGCGGCGCTCCTTGTCGGTCAGCACCTTGCGCTGCTGCAGGCCGGCGACGACGCGCTCGAGCGCCCAGTCGAAGTCGGCCTGGGCGATCGCCAGGTCACCGCGCCGACCCGCCTTGATCGCCGCCTCGTTGCAGATGTTCGCGAGCTCGGCGCCGGTCAGCCCGGAGGTCTGGCGCGCGACGACGCCCAGATCGACGTCGTCGAGGTTGAGCGGCTTGCCGCGCGTGTGCACGCGGAGGATGGCCTCACGGCCGGCGAGGTCGGGTGGGGACACGAGCAGCTGCCGGTCGAAGCGGCCCGGCCGCAAGAGCGCGGGGTCGAGGTCCTGGATCCGGTTGGAGGCGCCCATCACGACGACTTGCTCGGCGCCTTCGAAGCCGTCGAGCTCGACGAGCAGCTGGTTGAGGGTCTGATCCTGCTCGCGGTTGAAACCGTGCCCGGAGCGCTGCGCACCGACGGCATCGAGCTCGTCGATGAAGATGATCGCGGGCGCGTTCTTCCGCGCTTCGTTGAAGAGCTTGCGGATGCGCGACGCGCCGAGGCCGGCGAACATCTCGACGAACGACGATGCCGAGGCGCTGTAGAAGTTCGCACCCGACTCGTACGCGACGGCCTTCGCGAGGAGGGTCTTTCCGGTCCCCGGCGGGCCGTAGAGAAGGAGGCCCTTCGGCACCTTCGCGCCGAGTCGCTGGAAGCGCTTCGGCTCGCGCATGAACTCGACGACCTCCATGAGCTCGCCTCGCACCTCTTCGACGCCCGCGACGTCGGCCCAGGTCGTCTGCGACCTGGTGCCCTTGGTCAGGTTCGCCGGCGTGGTGCGCGGCATCATCCCGACCGTCTTCCAGAGCACCCAGGCCATGAAGGCGACGAGCAGGAAGAAAGCAAGCGGCAGCCAGGTCGTGGCGAAGTCCGCCGCAGATTGGAACCAGTGCCCCACCATCTCAGCTTCTCATCGGCAGCAAGGAGCGCATCCCTTAGCCGAGTGACGCAGCCGCCTCCTCGGCTGTCGTGAAGCGGACGCCGGCGTCGCGCCAGGCCGCGGTGCAGGCGGCGACCCGCGACTCGTCTACCCCGCGCGACGCGTCCTCGACGAAGGTGATGCGGCGGCCGCGACGGAGGAGCGCGCGGACCGCCGCGTCGTCGCAGATGTCGGTCGCGACGCCGAAGAGGAGGATCTCGTCGGGGTCGAGCACGTCGAGCAGCGTCTCGGTGTTCGGGTTCGTGAAGGGGTCGTACTGCTTCTTCGGGATCAGGATCTCGCGGTGGCCGTCGAGGAGGCGGCGCAGGGTCGGGGTGGGCACGGGGACGAGCGGGAGCGGGAGCGGGTCGAGCTGCTTCGTCTCCGAGATCTTCTCCGCGCCGCGCGTGCCGAGCAGGCAGTGCGGCGGCCACGTGCTGTCGTAGTCGGGCTCCTCCGAGATCTCGGGGTCGCTGAGCTCGTGCTGGTCGCACGAGGCGACGTGGACGACGCCGGCAGCCCGAGCCGCCTCCACCAGCCGCGCCATCGCCGGCCTTGCCTCCTCCGCACCGGCGAAGTAGAGCTTGCCGCCAGGCTCGATGAAGTCGACCTGCGTGTCGACGTCCCAGAGGATCGTCCCGCCCACCGACGCGACTGTAAAGGACCTGTCTCGGTAACTGATACCGAGCCGTGCCCCCAGTAGACACCGCTCCTTTCGCGGATTGCGGAGAACGCCGGCGTCCGCGATCCTGGATCGAGTGCCTTCGAAGCCCCGCGACTCCGCACCTGGAGTGCACCACATCTGGACGAACGCCACCGACAACTGGGCGTACTTCATGGATGACGGCGACCGACGGACGTGGATAGGGCTTCTCGAGCAGGTCGCGGACAACTATGGGTGGACGGTGCTGGCGTTCTGTCAGATGACGACACACGTGCACGCCATCGTCGCTGTGCCCGATACGACGCTACCGCGCGGAATGCAGTACCTGAACCGGGAATACAGCAAGCGCTTCAACAGACGGCACGACCGTCCGGGCACTTTGTCCGCAAGCGCTTTGGGAGCAGACGGATCACGAGTGGACGCGATCTAGTCGGCGCGTACGCCTACGTCGTTCTGAATCCCGTGAACGTAGGGATGTGCCCGAGGGCGGAGGATTGGCGGTGGAGTAGCTACGCAGCGACTCTCGGACTAACCAACGACTTCGGCTTCGTCGACGCCCACCTGGTTCTCACGGAGCTGGGCGAAGCGGTAGACGCCCTGCGTTCTCTGGTGACAGCCCGGGCGCCTCTCGCGGCCGAAGCGGCCATGTCTGGGTAACTGATACCGAGACAGGTCCCTTTCAGCGGAGGGCGCGGAGAGCGGGCTCGAGGCGTTGCCGTGTCGTGAGGACGCCTTCGAACAGGTCGCCGTGGCGGCGGATGCGCTCCAGCACGACCTCCATCGTGAACGCGGTGGCGTCGAGCGACTCGTCGACCTCCTCCCAGCGCAGTGGAGTCGAGACCGGGGCCCCAGGACGAGGCCGCACCGAGTAGGCCGACGCGATCGTCTTCCCCTCGCCGTTCTGGTTCGCATCGATCAGGACGCCGCGCCGCTTCGCCTTCGACCACTCCGTCGTCACGAGCCCGCGATGGGTGCGCGCCAGCGCCCCGGCCACGATCTCGCAGAACTCCCGCGTCTGGGCGTACGTGTAGCGCCGCTCGACCGGCACCAGCACATGCATGCCGTCCGCGCTGCTCGTCTTCGGGAAGGCGACGAGGCCGAGCGCGTCGAGTGCCTGCTTGACGACGAGCGCGACCTGCACGACCTCGGGAAACCCGACGTCCGGAGACGGATCGAGATCGAACAACACGAAGTCGGGTCGGTCGGGCTTGTCGACGCGCGAGTACCACGCGTTCATGTCGATGCACCCCATGTTGACCATCCACGTCAGCGCGTCCTCGTCGTTCACGAGGGGCGCGTCGATCCAGCGCTTCTTCGGCGGGCGTTCGCGGGTCGAGACCTGCACGTGGAAGCGCGGGATCCACTCGGGCATGCCCTTCGGCGCGTCCTTCTGGAAGAACGCCTTGCCGAAGGCGCCGTCGGGAAAGCGGCGCATCGTGAAGGGCCGGGCCTTCAGGTGCGGCACGAGCACCTCCGCGACCCCGCGGTAGTAGTCGAGCAGATCGCCCTTTGTGATCCCCTCGTCCGGCCAGAAGATCTTGTCGAGGTTGGAGAGCTTCACCCTCCCCTCCGTCGCCTCCAGCGGCCGCTCGCGTCGCACGTCCTCCGCCGCCTTGTCGCTGCGCAGTCCCTGGAAGGACGGGGCGCGCAGGTGCCCGTCGTGCGTCCACTCCGCGAACTCGATCTCGGCCACGAGCTTCGGCTCGACCCAGAGGACGTCGCCTTTCCGCACCTTGGGCATCTTCGGGACGATCGGAAACGGCGACTCGTCCCGCCGCAAGGGCTCGAGCTGCTCGAGCAGCTCGCCGATCGCTCGCTCGCTGAAGCCGGTGCCCACGTTCCCGACCCACTCCCACTCGCGGCCGCGGTGGACGCCGAGGACGAGCGCGCCGAAGCTGCCGCTGCGGCGGCCCTGGCCCTTCGTGTAGCCGCAGATCACGAACTCCTGCCGGCCGTGCGTCTTGATCTTCAGCCAGTCGCGCCCGCGACCGCCCTCGGAGTAGCGCGACGACGGGCGCTTCGCCATGACGCCTTCGAGCCCCAGCTCGCCGGCAGCCTCGAGCAGCGCTTCGCCGTCCTCGAAGACGCCGGAGAGCTGGACGACCGGATTCGGCGCGAGCAGCTTCTCGAGCCGGGCCCTCCGCTCTGTCAGCGGCAGGTCGACGACCGGCTCGCCGTCGGCCTCCAGCAGGTCGAACACCTCGTACGCGAGCCGGGTGCTTCCCTGCTGCATCGCGGAGAAGCTCGCCTTCCCGTCCGCATCGAGGGCCACGACCTCGCCGTCGAGGACCGCGTCGGGCGTGCGCAGCGCCTTCACGAGCTCCTTCGCCACCGCCGCAAACCGCTGTGTGAGGTCGTTGCCTCTGCGCGAGAACAGCTTCGCCTCGCCGCCGCGGACGTACGCGAGCGCGCGGTAACCGTCCCATTTCGGCTCGAACTGCCAGTCGCCGCGCGGCAGCTCCTCGGTCAGCGTCGCGAGCATCGGCCGGTACACGCGCGACTTCGGCGCCACCCCGTCCTCTCGCTTGCGGAGGAGGAGCCAGTTCTTCCCGTCGCCGGAGAGGTGTGCCGGCACGAGCGCCCACGTTCCCTCGAGCCGCTCGCCGTGCAGCCGCACGGTGAGGCCGCCGTCGCGCTTCTCCTCGAGCAGCTCGTACGTGCCGCGGTCCCAGATCTCGACGGTGCCCGCCCCGTAGTTCCCCTTCGGGATCTCACCCTCGAAGCTCCCGTACTCGAGTGGATGGTCCTCGACATGGACGGCGAGGTGCTGCTGGCCCGGCTCGAGCGGGACGCCCTTCGGCACCGCCCACGAGGCGAGAACACCGTCCCGCTCGAGGCGGAAGTCGTAGTGGAGCCGCCGCGCGTCGTGCCGCTGCACGACGAAGATCGGCCCCTTTGCCTTACCGCGCCGACCGCCAAAAGGCTCGGGAGTCTGCTTCCGGTTTCGCTTGCGCTCGTACGCCGAGAGCTTCTTGCTCACGAGGCCCTTTCCGAGTCTCGAGTTGTATTCCTACCGTTCACACAACCCATACAGGGCGGGGATAAGCCTGTGGACGGTGTGGACAGTGTCCGGCTCGGCAACGCAAGAATCTATCCAAATCTCCCCTAAGCTGCTCAAGCGAAGACGCCGAGCGAGCGGAAGCGCGCACGGCGGCGGCGACGGAGATCCTCGCCCGGAATCCCCTCGAGCTCGGCCAGGGATTCGCGCAGCGCCTGTCCGAGCTGACGTGCCGCCATGTCGGGATCGATGTGCGCGCCGCCAACGGGCTCCGGGACGATCTCGTCGACCACCCCGAGCTCGAGACAGTGCACCGCGTCGGGTCGGAAGGCGGCCGCCGCCTTCTTCGCCTGGCCGGCGTCGCGCCAGAGGATCGCCGCGCAGCCCTCCGGCGAGATGACTGAGTAGATCGCGTTCTCCTGCATCAGGACGCGGTCGGCGAGGGCGATCGCGATCGCCCCGCCCGAGCCTCCCTCGCCGATCACACACGCGACGGTCGGGACCGTCAGGCGAGCCATGACCGCCTGCGAGTGCGCGATCGCCGCGCCCTGGCCGTGCTGCTCGGCGACGACGCCCGGATAGGCGCCCGGCGTATCGACGAGCGTGATGACCGGGAACCCGTGCCGGTCGGCGAGCTCCATCGCGTGCCACGCCTTGCGGTACCCCTCCGGGTTCGGCATCCCGAAGCGCCGGCTCGCACGCTCGTGGATGTCGCGTCCCTTCTGTTGGCCGACGAGGACGACCGTGCGGCCGCCGAGCTTGCCGAGACCGGCGATCATCGCGCCGTCGTCGCCGAGGGCCCGGTCGCCGTGCAGCTCGAACCAGTCGTCGAGCAGCCGCTCGACGTAGTCGAGCGTGTACGGCCGGTCGTCGTGGCGGGCCAGCTCGACCTTGCGCCAGATCTCTTCGTCGGTGGCCTCCTCGCCGATCCGGGCGATCTGCCGCTGGAGCCGCTCGAGCTCGCCGGAGATGCGCGCGCCGCCGAGCAGCGGCAGGTTCCTCAGCCGCCCGAGCCGCTCGCGCAGCCGCAGCTCGTGCTCAGTCGGCGCCATTGAAGAGCCTCAGGAGACGGGACAGCGTCGGACGCAGCTCGGAGCGCGGCACGATCGCGTCGATCTGGCCGTAGCGGAGGTTCTGCTCGGCCCGGCCGAAGTCGTCGGGCAGCTTCTCGCGCGTGATCTCCTGCACGACGCGCGGGCCGGCGAACGACATGAGGGCGTTCGGCTCGGCGAGCACGACGTCGCCGAGGGTCGCGAAGCTCGCGAGCACACCGCCGGTCGTCGGGTGCGCCATCACGCAGAGGAGCGCTTGCCCCGAGTCGTGGAGGTCCTCCACCGCGGCCACCGTCTTCGGCAGCTGCATGAGCGCGAGAATCCCCTCCTGCATGCGTGCGCCGCCGGAGCTCGTGACGGCGACGACCGGCATCCCCGCCTCGGCCGCCGAGTCGCAGGCGCGCGAGAACTTCTCCCCTACGACGCTGCCCATGGATCCGCCCATGAAGGCGAAGTCCATGACCGCAAGCTCGCACGGGCGCCCCTCCATCGCGGCGCGGCCGATCACCATCGCGTCGGCGAGCCCGGTCTTCATCTCGGCTTCGGCGAGGCGCTCGGTGTAGGGACGGAGGTCGAAGAAGCCGAGCGGATCCTCGGAATGCAGCTCCGTCGCCTCCTCCGCGAAGGAGTCGGGATCGGTCAGGGACGCGATCCGGGCCCGTGCCCGCATCGGGAAGTGGTGACCGCACTGCTCGCAGACCCAGAGACTCTGCTCGAGCTCGTCGTCGCGGTAGTGCGAGTGACAGCTCGGGCAGGTGTTCGGGTGGTCCGGCGGAGGCGCCGGTTGGTCGCCGGTCTCGACCGACACGTCGATCTTCGCCACGTCGCCAGCTTAGACCTATGGCCGAAAGAGCTGGTTGCGACCCGTCAGTACCCGAGAGCCGCCGTCAGCCGCCCGAGCTTCTCGACGTTCGCGGGGTCGGGCGCGAGGCCCGTGAAGCCGACGCCCACGAGCTTGCCGCTGTCCCGCACTCGTGCAAGCAGGCTGCTCGACCTCGTCGAGCGACGGCCCGCCGGGCTCCGGCATGAAGACCGCGAGCTCGTCCGGATCGACCACGTCGCAGTCGAGCGCAACGTAGACCGTCTCGGCGCGGGCGAGCAAGGCGTCGGGATCGTCGCCGATCCCGGCCGCAGCGATGTACTCCTCCTCGGGCGGGTCGAGGTTCCGCGCTCCCCAGAGGACGACGTCGGCGGCGGCGATCGTCCCCCGGTCGAGCAGCATGCGCAGCGGCATCCCCCACTCGTTGCCGGAGGGGGACGTCTCGGGCGTGTTGAGGTCGCCGTGCGCGTCGAGCCAGAGGACGGCGACGTGGCCGTGGCGCGCGGCCAGCCCTTCGACCGCGCCGACGTGGGAGCAGCAGCAGCCGCCGAGGACGAGCGGCCGCGCCGGCAGGTCGGAGGCCACCGCGAGCGTCTGCATCGCGAGCGTCTCCTCCTCGACGACCGCCACCTCGGGATAGTCGAGCGCGAGGGACGCCGCCTCGACCATCGGCTCGCCGCCGTCGCCCCACGCGCGCGGCACGCGGACGAGACCGGCGCTGAAGGAGCGCCCACAGCTGTGGCACTCGTAGCCCTCGTCGAGCGCGACGGCGGTGAGCGTGCGGCAGTCCGGACACCGAGCGCGCAGCAGGCTCATTCGTTCGCCTTCTCGAAGGCAACGCCGCACGAGTCGACGTGCATGCCGACGCGCTCGTAGAGCGCGACGGCGCCGGTCGCGTTCTGGGAGTCCACGTCGAGCGTGACGCGCGTCGTGCCGCGACGCCAGAACTCGGCGAACGTCCTGTACAGCAGCGCCTTGGCGACCCCTTTGCCTCGCCATGCCGGCCGCACGCCGATCGCGCCGACGTATCCCCCGCCGGCGACGCTCGCGTCGTTGCGCGTGACGCCGGCGAGCTCGTCCCCGTCGCGGACGACGAACCAGACGGGGCCGTGCTCGTCGCGGTGCTGGCCCCGCCGAAGCTCGATCCACTCGTCGAACGGCTTCGGATGCCACTCCCAGTGCTCGGCGAACGACTCGTTCAGCGCCTCGTAGAACGCCTCGTACTCGCCGTCGTGCAACTCGTCCACGACGAGCCCGTCCGAGAGCACAGGCTCCGACGGTGCCTCGGTCAGCTCGATCGCCATCGAGTAGAACCGGCGCACCTCGCGATAGCCGCGCGACTCGAAGAGCGCACGCGCAGCGGTATCGGGCTCGGGCGCGGCGAGAAGGATCTTCTTCGCGTGCTCCGCGCGCGCGAACGCCTCGCCGCGCTCGATGATCTCCGCTCCGAGGCCGCGCCCCTTGTCGGCGACGATGCCGCGGATGTCCGCCGCGTCGCCGTGCACGCCGTACGTGGCGCTCGCGACGACGCGGCCGTCCTCCTCCCAGACCCACTCCTCCTTGCTCCAGTGCAGGAACATGAGGATGTCGGCACCGGTGAGGCGGCCCGGGCGGCCGTAGAGACGCTCCTCCTCCGCGGAGATGAGCGCCGCGACGACCGGCGCGTCGTCGTCGGTGAACGGGCGGATGTTCATGCGACCTCCTTCTCCCAGACGACCTGCTCGCTGTCGACGACCATGCCGATGCTCTCGTAGAGCCTCGTCGCACCGGTTGCGTTCTGGGAGTCGACGCCGAGGCCGACCCGCCGCTTCCCGCGCCGATGGAACTCGCGGAAGCTGTGCAGCAGGAGCGCCTTTGCCAGACCGCGCCCCCGCCACGCCGGACGAACGCCGATCGCCCCGATCCAACCGCCGCCGGAGCGCTCGGGATCGTTGCGGGTGGCGGCCACGACGTCCTCGCCGGTACGCACCAGGAACCAGAGCGACGGGTCGTGATCCGGCTTCGCGACCTGCCGTTCCCACCATTTCTCGAACGGCTGCGGCTCGGTACTCCCAGTGCTCGGCGAACGCCTCCTCGAGCGCAGCGTGGAATGCGCGTCGCGAGCTCGGTGGAGAACGGCTCGATTCGGAGACCCTCCGGGAGCACGGGATCCGCGCGGCGGGTCGTCGCCAAGCTCGATCGTCATCTCCCAGAAGCGGCGCACCTCGCGATAGCCGCGGCGCTCCAACAGCGGGCCGCGCTGCGAAGTCCGGGGCGAGGGTCACGTGGTGGATTCGCGCCGCGCCGAGCGCCCGAAGCCGTTCCTCGCTGCGGTCGACGAGCTTCGACCCGAGGCCGCGGCCGCGCCGCTCGCGATGGACGACGCCGACTGCGATGCCTGTGTCGTCATCCTTCTCGACCCAGCCGAGGGCGACGAGCCCGCCTCCCTCCTCGAACAGCCACGTGTCGTGTGGGAGATCCGGGCCCGAGAGCCACGCCGTGACGTCCGGCACACCCACCCGGGAGGGCCGACCGAAGAGATGCGTCTCGTCCTCGGCGAGAAAGGCGGCAAGTGCCGGGAAGTCGTCGGGCGTGATCGGACGGACGTTCACGACGGCGCGAGCGAGTCGAGGCTCTCCGCGAGGCCGGCCAGGCTGCGCAGCTCGACGTCGGGTTGGGGCTCGGCCTCCTCGCCGAGCCGGTTGATCCAGATCGTCCGCAGGCCGAGCGTCGAGGCCGGTGCGATGTCGTGGAAGAGGCTGGCGGCGACGTGGACGTGGCTCGCGCGGTCGGCTCCGCTGCGCGCGAAGAACTCGTCCCAGTGGGCGGGCGCGGGCTTGTACGAGCCGATCTCGGACGCGACGACGGTCAGCTCGAACTCGACCCCGATCCGGGCGAGCGACGCCTCGAGGAGGTCCGGGTCGGTGTTCGAGAGCACGGCCAGCCGCCAGCCGCGGCCGCGCGCCTCCTCGAGCGCCGCCGGCACCTCGGGAAACGGATCCCACTCAGGCAGCGAGCGCCCGAGCGCGTCCTGCTCGCCGGCGGGAGCGCCGAGGCGCGCGAGCGCAACGGCCATCACGTCGCGGTAGCTCCGACTCGGATCCTCGCGCTGGATCTGCGGCTCGAGTTCGTGGTACGTGTGGAGGAGCTCGCCGCCGCGCGCGGCGCCGAACAGCCGCTCGAGCTCTCGCCCGATGCCGCCGTTCCAGTCGATCAGCGTGCCGTAGCAGTCGAAGGTCGCCCAGCGCTCCACGCAGGGAACCTACCGCGACGCGCGCTTACTCCTCGAAGCGCTCGAAGACGACGCAGGCGTTGTGCCCGCCGAAGCCGAAGCTGTTCGAGACCGCCACCCTGACGTCCGCGTCGCGCGCCTCGTTCGGCACGTAGTCGAGATCGCAGGTCGGATCCTCGACCTCGTAGTTGATCGTCGGCGGCAGCTTGCCGTCACGGATAGCGAGCACCGTAAACGTCGCCTCGACGGCACCGGCAGCCCCGAGGCAGTGGCCCGTCGCCCCCTTCGTCCCGGAGACCGGCGTCTTGTAGGCGTTCTCCTCGCCGAGCGCGTACTTGAGCATCTGCGTCTCGGAGGAGTCGCCGATCGGGGTCGAGGTCGCGTGTGCGTTGACGTAGTCGATCTCGTCCACGCCGACGCCGGCGTCGCCGAGCGCCATCTTGAAGGCAGTCACGGGCCCGGTCGGATCGGGATCGGTGATGTGCTTCGCGTCGGAGGAGAGCCCGTAGCCGGCCACCTCCGCGTAGATCTTCGCGCCGCGCGCCTTCGCATGCTCGAGCTCCTCGAGCACGAGCAGCGCGCCGGCCTCCCCCATCACGAAGCCGTCACGCTTCGCATCGAACGGACGTGACGCCCGCACGGGATCGTCGTTTCGTCGCGACAGCGCGCGCATGGCGCCGAAGCCGGCGATGCCCACCTCACACACCGCCGCCTCCGTGCCGCCGCAGAGCATCACGTCAGCGCGGCCGAGTCTGATCGCGTCGGCGCCGTCGCCGATGGCCATGTTCGAGGCGGCACACGCCGTGCATTCGGAGAGAAGCGGCCCACGCGTGCCGAGCTCGATCGAGACCCAGCCGGCCCCGAGGTTCGGGATGATCGCCGGAATCGAGAACGGGTTCACCCGGTCCGGGCCGCGTTCGACGAGCACGGCGTGACACTCCTGGAACGACCGCAAGCCCCCGATTCCGGTCGCGACAGCGGCGCCGATCCGGTCGGCCTCTTTCTCGATCTCGAGCCCGGAATCGGCGACCGCTTGCCGGGCCGCCGCGAGGATCAGATGCGTGAAGCGGTCCATCCGCCGCGCCTGCTTGCGGTCGATCCACTCAGTCGGGTCGAAGCCCTTCACCTCGCAGGCGAAGTGCACGGGATAGTCGCTGTGGTCGAAGGCGGTGATCTCACCCGCGCCGGACTCGCCTGCGAGCAGGCTCGACCACGTGGACTCGACATCGAGCCCGAGTGGCGTCACCGCGCCCAGCCCGGTGACGACGACGCGTCTGCGTCCGTTGAGAGAACCGTTCCCCGTTGTCACTACATTCCGAGTCCGCCGTCGACGAGCAGCACGTCCCCTGTGATGAACGATGCCTCGTCGGAGCAGAGGAAGCGTACCGCGCCTGCCACGTCTGTCGGCTCCCCGAGACGCCCGAGCGGCGTGTTGCCGAGCATCGCAGAGGTCGCCTCCTCCGGCAGGACGTCGGTGAGCTGCGTTCGCACGTAGCCCGGCGCGACGACGTTCGCGCGCACCCCGCGGCTGCCGAGCTCACGCGCGAGCGACTTCGTGAAGCCGATGATGCCGGCCTTGGAGGCCGCGTAGTTCGTCTGGCCCCAGTTGCCGTGCACGCCCACGATGGAGGAGACGTTGACGATCGAGCCGGCCCGCTTCTTCATCATCGGCCGGCACACCGCGCGACACGTGTAGAAGACGGACGAGAGGTTCGTCTCGATCACCGTCCGCCAGTCGTCGTCCGGCATGCGGGCCAGGAGGCCGTCGCGCGTGAGGCCGGCGTTGTTGACGAGGATGTCGAGGTCGCCGGCCTCCTCGACGAGCCGTGCCGCCTCCTCGGCGTTCGAGACGTCGGCCTGGACGGCTCGCCCCTCGATCTCGCGCGCCAGCGCCTCCGCTTCCTCGGCGCCGGTTCGGTAGCCGACGACGACCTCGGCGCCGGCGCGGGCGAGCTCCTCCGCGATCGCGCGCCCGATCCCCTTCGACGCGCCTGTGACGAGGGCCCGCTTGCCCTCGAGACTCGCGAAGCTCACGCGTCCGAGAGCAGCTCGGGAAGCCGCTCGAGCGCCTCGATGCTGTTGATCGAGACGGCCTTGACGCTGCGGTCGATCCGCTTGACGAGCCCGGAGAGCACGTTGCTCGGCCCGACCTCGACGAAGGTGCGGACGCCGCCGCGCATGAGCTCCGACGCCGACTGGGTGAAGCGCACCGGGGCCGTGAGCTGGTCGACGAGGAGCGGCCCCATCCGCTGCGCCGATTCGACACGGGCGGTCACGGTCGACATGAACGGCACGACCGGCTCCTGGAAGCGCACCTTCTCGATCGCGGGCCGCAGCCGGTCCGCGGCGCGCGCGACGAGCGGCGAGTGGAAGGCGCCCGAGACCTTGAGCTTGACGGCGCGGCGGGCTCCCTCGCTCTGCGCCTGCTCGATGCACTCGTCCACCGCGAGGTGCTCGCCGGAGACCACGATCTGCCCCGGGCAGTTGTAGTTCGCGGGCCAGACTCCGAGGATCCTGCGGCAGAGACCCTCCACCACATCGTCGGCGAGGCCGAGGATGGCTGCCATCGAGCCGGGGTTGCGCGCCGCGGCCTCGGCCATCGCCAGGCCGCGCTCGCGCACGAGCGCCATCGCCTCCTCCAGGGTCATCGCCTCGGCCGCCGCCAGCGCGGCGAATTCCCCGACCGAGTGGCCGATCACGAAATCCGCCTTCACGCCGTGCTCGCGCAGAGCCGCGAGCACCGCGAGCGACGTCGCGACGAGCGCGGGCTGCTGCACCGCGGTGTCCACGAGCTCCTCGGCATCGGCGTGGAAGCAGAGCCGCTCGAGGTCGAGGCCGGTCGCCGCGCTCCCGCGCCGGAAGACGTCCATCGCGGCGGGCACCGCCTCCGCAAAGTCGCGGCCCATGCCCGCCTCGATCGAGCCCTGGCCCGGGAAGCAGAACGCGACCTTGCTCATGCCGCTTCGCTCCAGCGCATCAGCGCGCTCCCCCATGTGAGACCGGCACCCATTCCCGTCATGAGTACGAGGCTACCCGGCCGAAGCCTCCCGTCCGCCTGTGCATCGGCGAGCGCGAGCGGGATCGAGCCAGAAGATGTGTTGCCGTAACGGTCGACATTGACCACCACCCGATCGGACGGGATCCCGAGCTTCTTGGTTGCGTGATCGATGATACGAACGTTCGCCTGATGCGGGACGTAGACGTCGACGTCCTCGACGCTCTCCCCGCATTGCTCCAGCACGGCCTCTGCAGACGACACGAGAACGCGCGTCGCGAACTTGAACACCTCGCGCCCGTTCATCTTCACCAGCCGGTCCGGATCTTCGAAGCTTGCGCGAGCCGCTGCCCGGTAGCCAGAGGTGCTCGCCGCCGGCGCCGTCGGCGCCGAGCTCGAAGGCGAGGAAGCCTGCCTCCTCCGAAGGCTCGAGCACGACCGCGCCGGCGCCGTCTCCGAACAGGACGACCGTCGAGCGGTCGGTCCAGTCGAGGATGCGGGAGAGCACGTCGCCGCCGACCACGAGCGCGCGCCGCGTGAGGCCCGACGCCACCATCCCGTAGGCCTGCGCAAGCGCGTACATGAAGCCGGTGCAGCCGGCGGAGAGGTCGTACGCGGCCGCGTCCTTCGCGCCCAGCTGGTCGGCAAGGATCGCCGCGGTCGAGGGGAACATCATGTCCGGCGTCACGGTCGCGACGATCAGGAGGTCGACGTCCGTCCCGTCGCTGCCGGCCTGGTCGAGCGCCTGCCGCGCTGCGGGCATCGAGAGGTCGGAGAGCGCCTGCGAGTCCGCGGCGATGCGGCGCTCGCGGATGCCGGTCCGCTCCATGATCCACTCGTCGGACGTGTCGACCATCTGCGCGAGCTCGTCGTTCGTGATCACCCGCTCCGGCGCGTAGGCGCCGAGGCCCGTGATCGTGACGCGGACCGTCGCTGCGGGCCTCGCCGATCATCGAGCTTTCGCTCCCGACGAAGACCGTCAGCATGGCCTCGACGGCGACGTCGCCGTCGACGCTCGCGCGGCCCTGTCCCTTCGCGATCGGGCCGCGCACGCGCAGGAACTCGCACTCGAGGTCGAGGACGTCCCCCGGCTCGACGACCCGCTTGAAGCGACAGTCGTCGATCCCGGCGAAGAAGGGAATCTTGCCGCGGTTCGCCTCGTCGGCGAGCACGGCGACCGCGCCGCACTGGGCGATCGCCTCGATCGTCAAGACGCCCGGCATCACCGGGCGGTCGGGGAAGTGGCCCTGAAACCACCACCCGTCCTCGGGCACGAGAAAGCGCCCGCGCACCTTCCGGCCGGGCTCGAGCTCGAGCACCTCGTCCACGAGCAGGAAGGGATGCCGGTGCGGGATGATCGACTCGATCGTCTCCCGCCCGAACGGCGTTGCAAGCTCGGTCATGCTACGTCGCGCTGCTCGAGCCGTTCGCGTAGACGATTCCTCCCGCGATGCGCATGGCACTTGGCCGTCCCGACGGGCATGCCGGCCGCAGCTGCGATCTCTTCGAACGTGTAGCCGAGGGCGTCCTTGAGGACGATCACCTGCGCCTGCTCAGGCGAGATGTCCGCCAGCAAGTCGCAGAGCTCTCGCCGCAGCTCGGTGATCCGTACCCCGCGCGTCGGGTCGTGCTCGACATCGGCGCCGAGCTCCTCCGGCAGCGGATCGTGGGCGCGCGTCCGCTGCCGCTCGGCGACGTCGCGGCACGTGTTGACCACGAGCCGGTGCAACCAGGTGGAGAACTGCGCCTCGCCGCGGAACTGCTTGAGGCGGACGCAGAGCTTCGCCAGCGCCTCCTGCGCGGCGTCGCGCGCGTCCTCCGGGTCGCGCAGGAGATGCCGCGCGAGCCGCTCGACCCGCGGCGCGTGCCGAACGCAGAGCGCCTCGAGCGCACGTGCGTCGCCGGCCTTCGCGCGGGTCACGAGGATCGGGTCGCTGAGGCTCGCGTAGTCGAGGCTACGCTCGCGCAGCGGCTGCCTGATCCTCCCCACGGCGGCACTAGTCTAAAGGCGGGTGTCGGATCTCTCTCCCGGCTCTGTCGAGCCGTTGCTGCAGGGGCGTCTCGGGCGCCCCTATCGCTTCGTCGAGGAGTGCGCGTCGACCCAACGCCTGCTCGACCCGGACGAAGCCGAGGGGGCGACGGCGGCGACCGACCTCCAGACGCAGGGCCGAGGCAGGCTCGGGCGGACGTGGGAGGCGCCGCCGGGACGGGCGCTTCTCTTCTCGGTCCTGCTCCATCCGCGGCCGCCGATGGCGCTCTGGCCGGAGCTCTCGCTCGTCGCCGGCGACGCCGTCGCTGCAGCGCTGCGCGAGCAGACGGGAGTCGCAGCGGAGCTGAGCCATCCGAACGACGTGCTGATCGAGGGGCGGAAGGTCGCGGGGATCCTGCCCGAGGCGAGCACTACCGCCGGAGGCGGGCTCTTCCGGCCAGGCAACCGCGGCTTGGGCGCGGTCGCTTCCAGCCACGGCCGAGTCGTGCTCGGGATCGGCGTCAACGTCAACCAGACGACCGAGGAGCTACCCGCGGAGACCCCGAAGCCGGCTACCGCGCTCCGCGTCGAGACCGGCCGGGAGTGGCCCCGGGCGCCGCTGCTCGCCGCGATCCTGCTCGAGCTGGAGCGCCGCTACGACGACTGGCAGCGGCTGCACACGAACCGCTAGCAGTCAGCGGCCGTCGAGGCCCTGCTCGCGGAAATTGTGCGCCGCCTCGATCGCGGCGCCGAGGTTCAGGCCCTTGTCCTTCGCCTGCTTGATCAGCATCACGGTCTCGAGCGCGTCGATGTCGTAGATCCGCTGCTTCTTGCCCTTCGTGGGGATCTGCGCCTTGTTCGTCCAGTAGTCGAGCTGCATCTTCGAAATGCCGGCGATCTGACAGACCTGTCCGAGGTAGAGCTCGACCTTGTCGAGATGCTCCGCGAGATTGATCGGTTCGAGAAGATCGACCTGCCGGCTGACCGCCATAACGCCCTCACCGCGTTGCGTGCCTGACCCCGTCTCAAAGTTATAGAGATCCAGCGCTCCTTTTGGAAGGGGGCGCTGCGGTGAACCAGCGCCCGGTTACGCGCCGGCGGGCTCGGCGTCAGCCCCCTCGTCGCCGTTCGTCTCCTCGGACTCGACGACCGGCGCGAGCGCCGAAACGGTCTCGTCGTCCCCGCGGAGGCGCATCACGATCACGCCCTGCGTCGAGCGGCCGAGTCGCTTGACGTCCTCGACCGGGACCTTGATCACGGTGCCGGCGGTCGAGATGAGCATCACCTGGTAGCCGTCGCGAACGACGCGCGAGCCGACGAGATGGCCGCGGGCCTCGGTCAGCTGCACGGTCTTGACTCCCATGCCGCCACGGCCCTTGATCGGATACTCGGAGACGCGCGTGCGCTTGCCGTAACCGTTCTCGGTCACGACGAGCAGGTCCGCGTCGTCTTCGGCGATGTTGATCGAGATCACCTCGTCGCCCTTGCGGAGCTTCATGCCGGCGACGCCCGACGTGTCGCGGCCCATCGGCCGAGCGTCGGTCTCGTGGAAGCGGATCGCCTGTCCCTTCGCCGAGACCATGAGGATGTCGTCCTCGCCGGAGGAGTGGCGAACGCCGACGAGCTCGTCGCCGTCCCGCATCTTGATCGCGATGATCCCGTCGGCCTTGAGCGGCGTGTTGTACGCGCCGAGCTCGGTCTTCTTGACCACGCCGTTCTTGGTGGCGAAGACGAGGTACTTCGCCTCCTCGAAGTCGCGCGTCTGGATCACGGCCCGCACCTGCTCTTCCTGCCGGAACGGGAGAAGGTTGACGATCGCGCGGCCCTTCGACTGCCGGGAGCCGAGCGGCAGCTCGTGCACCTTGAGCCGGTAGACCTTGCCGACGTTGGTGAAGAAGAGGATGTAGTCGTGCGTCGAGGCGACGAAGAGGTGCTCGATGTAGTCGTCCTCCTTCAGCTCCATCCCCATCACGCCGATGCCGCCTCGCCGCTGCTCGCGGTACGTCGTCACGGGTAGCCGCTTGATGTAGCCCGACCGCGTGATCGCGATGACCATGTCCTCCTCGGCGATCAGGTCCTCGAGCTCGAGCTCCTCCTCGGCGGCGACGATCTCGGTGCGGCGGTCGTCGTTGCGTCCGTAGATCGACTTGATCTCGAGCAACTCGTCGCGGATGAGGCCGTCGATCTTCGCCGGGTCGCCGAGGATCTCCCGCAGCTCGGCGATCCGCTCCTGCAGATCCTTGTGCTCGGCCTCGACCTCCTTGCGCGCGAGCCCCGTGAGCCGCGAGAGCCGCATCTCGAGAATCGCCTCGGCCTGGATCTCGGAGAGCTCGAACTGCGCGATCAGCTGCTCGCGCGCCTCGTCCCGGTCGGCCGCGGCACGAATGAGCGCGACGATCGCGTCGATGTTGTCGAGCGCGATGAGATAGCCCCGGAGGACGTGCGCGCGGGCCTCGGCCTTGCGCAGCTCGTCCTTCGAGCGGCGGGTGACGACTTCGCGCTGGAACTCGAGGTAGTGCCGGACGAGCTCGAGCAGCGAGAGCGTGCGCGGGACGCCCTCGACCAGCGCGACGGCGTTGTAGCCGAACGTCGACTGCAGCGGCGTGTGCTTGAAGAGCTTGTTCAGCGCGACCTGCGGGCACCGCGTCGCGCTTGAGCTCGATCTGGATGCGCATGCCGGTGCGGTCGGAGTGGTCGGCGAGATCCGAGACCTCGGTCAGCACCTTGTCGCGGACGAGATCCGCGATCTTCACGATCACGCCGGTCTCTCCGCCCTTCTTCACGCCGTACGGCAGCTCCGTCACGACGACCGCCGAACGGCCGCCGCGCAGCTCCTCGATGTGCGCGCGGGCGCGCATGACGATCCGGCCGCGCCCGGTGCGATAGGCGTCGCGGATCCCGCTGCGGCCCACGACGATCGCGCCGGTCGGGAAGTCGGGGCCCTTGACGTGCTTCATCAGCCCTTCGACCGAGATGTCCGGGTCGTCGATCATCGCGAGGACCGCGCCGATCGTCTCGCCGAGGTGGTGCGGCGGCATGTTCGTCGCCATCCCGACCGCGATTCCCGTCGAGCCGTTGACGAGCAGGTTCGGGAAGCGGGACGGCAGGACGGACGGCTGTCGCCGCGACTCGTCGTAGTTCGGCTCGAAATCGACGGTGTTCGCGTCGATGTCGCGCAGGAGCTCCGTCGCGATTCGTGACAGGCGGGCCTCGGTGTAGCGCATCGCCGCTGCCGGGTCGTCGTCGATCGAGCCGAAGTTCCCCTGGCCGTCCACGAGCGGGTAGCGCAGCGAGAACGGCTGCGCCATCCGCACGAGCGTGTCGTAGATCGCCGAGTCGCTGTGCGGGTGGTAGTTCGCCATCACGGCGCCGACCGTGGAGGCCGACTTCTTGTACGGCCGGTTCGGCTGCAGGCCGGCCTCGTGCATCCCGTACAGGACGCGCCGGTGCACAGGCTTCAGGCCGTCGCGCACGTCGGGCAGCGCGCGCGAGACGATGACCGACATCGCGTAGTCGAGGAAGCTCGAGCGCATCTCCTGCTCGAGCTCGCGCGGCTCGATGCGGCCCGGACCCAGCGCTCCGGTCTCGACCTCAGACAACTGTGCCCCTAAACATCGAGGAAGGCGTCCTTCGCGTTCTCCTCGATGAAGATGCGCCGCGGCTCGACCTGGTCGCCCATCAGCATCGAGAAGAGCTGGTCGGCGGCGCTCGCGTCCTCGACATCGACGCGGACGAGCAGCCGCTTCGCGGGATCCATCGTGGTCTCCCATAGCTGGTCGGGGTTCATCTCGCCGAGGCCCTTGTAGCGGGAGAGCTGGGTGCCGACCTCCTTGGCCAGCTCGAGCGCGTCGCGCCGCAGGCCGGCGAATGTCTCCGGCGCGGCCGTGTGCTTGCCGAGCGCAAGCGAGAACGGCGGCGGGCCGACGATCTCGACGAGCTTCTCGTAGGAGCTGCGGAGGTGCGCGTAGATCGGCGACGCCAGCAGCTCCGCCGAGAGGCCGACGGTCTGCGCGGCAGACGTCTCCTCCTCGACGACCTTCACCTGCAGGCCGTTCTCGTCCCGCTCGAGGACGGAGAGCTTGAAGCCGTTCGGCGGCAGCGCGCCGATCGCCTTCTCGGCGGCAGCGGGTGTCGCGATATCGAGCTCGACGAGCCTGTGCCCGATCACGAGGTCGGCGGCGCGGGCTCCGAAGTCGGCGCGCAACCGGGCCGACCAGCCCTCGAACTCGGCGAGTGCGCCGGTGAACCGCTTCCAGCGCGCCTCCGTCAGCTTCACGTCGGTGTCGCCACGGTCGCGGATCTCGAGCTCGCCGAAGCGCTCGCGTACGAGCAGCTCCTCGAGCTGCGACTCCTTCTCGAAGTAGAACTCCTGGTTGCCGAGCTTCACCTTGTAGAGCGGCGGCACGGCGATGTAGATGTGGCCGTACTCGAACAGCTCGCGCATGTGCCGGTAGAGGAAGGTGAGGACGAGCGTCCGGATGTGCGAGCCGTCGACGTCTGCGTCGGTCATGACGATGATCCGGTGGTAGCGCAGGCCCTCGATGTCGAACTCGTCGCCGATCCCGGTGCCGATCGCGGTGATCATCGCCTGGATCTCGTTGTTCGAGAGCACCTTGTTGATGCGGTTCTTCTCGCTGTTGATGATCTTCCCGCGCAGCGGCAGGATCGCCTGGTAGGTGCGGTCGCGGCCGGTCTTCGCCGAGCCGCCGGCCGAGTCGCCCTCGACGATGTAGAGCTCCGCGAGCGACGGGTCGCGGATCGAGCAGTCGGCGAGCTTGCCCGGCAGCGAGGAGCTGTCGAGCGCCGACTTGCGCCGCGTCAGCTCCCGCGCCTGCCGCGCAGCGAGCCGGGCGCGCATCGCTGCGATCGCCTTGTTGCAGATCGCGCGCGCGTCTTGCGGGTTCTCTTCGAGGAAACGAGAAAGGCTCGAGTTGACGGTCGTCTGGACGAGACCCTCGATGCCCGGATTGCCGAGCTTCGTCTTCGTCTGCCCCTCGAACTGCGGGTTGCGCAGCTTGATCGAGACGACGGCGGCGAGCCCCTCACGGACGTCCTCGCCGTCGAGGCTCTCCTTCTCCTTCAGGAGCTTGAGCTCAGTGGCCTTCGCGTTGAGCGTACGAGTGAGGGCGCTGCGGAAGCCGGACAAATGGGTGCCGCCCTCCACGGTGTTGATGTTGTTGGCGAAGGTGAAGACCGACTCCTGGTAGGAGGAGTTCCACTGCATCGCCACCTCGACACCGCCCTGGTCGGTCTCGCCTTCGAAATAGACGATGTGCTTGTGGATCGCGTCCTTGGCCTCGTTGATGTACGAGACGAAGTCGCGGATCCCGCCGTCGTACTGGAACTCGACAGTCTTCCCGTCGGCGCGCTCGTCGACGAGCTTGATGTGAAGGCCCTTCGTCAGGAACGCCGTCTCGCGCAACCGCTGCGTGATCGTCGACGCCTCGACGTCGAGCTCCTCGAAGACCTCGGAATCGGGCAGGAAGGTGATCGTCGTCCCGGTCGGGTCGCCCTTGGCCATCTTCCCGACGACCTCCATGTCGCCGGTGGGCTCGCCCCGCTCGAACTCCTGCCGGTGGACCTTGCCGTCGCGGCGCACTTCTGCGACCAGTCGCTCGGAGAGCGCATTCACGACCGAGACGCCCACACCGTGTAGGCCGCCCGAGACCTTGTAGCCCTCGCCGCCGAACTTGCCGCCCGCGTGGAGCTTCGTGAGGACGACCGTGAGCGCCGGCAGTCCCTGGTCCTGCATCACGTCGACCGGGATGCCCGAGCCCCAGTCCTGAACCGTGACCGAGTTGTCCGGATGGAGCGTGACCTCGATGCGATCGTTGCGCCCCTGGAGCGCCTCGTCGACCGAGTTGTCCACGACCTCGTAGATGAGGTGATGGAGGCCGCGGAGGCCCGTCGAGCCGATGTACATGCCCGGCCGGAGCCGGACCGGCTCGAGGCCTTCGAGGACCGTGATGTCCCTGGCGGTGTAGTCGGTTTCAGTCATGAAAAAAGCCCTGCAAATTCCGCATTTGCGGGCACGAGGAAGTGTATCAGACGGGGCGGTCGCCCGGCGCTCGCGCGAGCGCCGCTTTTATGACTTTCGCGACAGATTCGCGCAGGTCTGGATCCACAATCTCGGCCGTGATCGCGGCGGCCTCTCTCGCCTGCTCCGGGGAGGCCTCGGCCGGTCGCGTCCGGGGGCGGCTCGGGAGTCGTCTCCGGCAGCGGTCCGGGCGTGAAGCGAAGCCTCGGGCGGCCCGGCAGGCGCTCCGAGATCTCGGCCGCGCGCTGGGTCAGCTCGAAGCCCCAGATCGCGTCGCGCACGTGGACGACGAGCGTCCCGTCGGGCTGCGTCCGGGCCGGCCAGGCGTTGCGCGCGATCTCGTCGCCGACGGCAGCGGGCCACGCCGTGACGGCGTCTCCGGCCCCGCTGTCGGCGCCGACGCGGCTCAGCTCGGCGCGGATCTGCTCCCCGATCTGGTCGATGTCGAGCGGCTCCATCTACGCGACCGCCTCCAGCACGGTGCCCGGCGTCACCTCGAGCAGCTGATCGGGAGCGGCCGGCAGCATCGCTGCGTCGGTCGCCGTGACGAGCGCTTGCCCGGCGCTGCGCACGCGAGCGGCGAGGATCCGTCGCCGCCCGGGATCGAGCTCCGAGAGCACGTCGTCCAGCAGGAGCAGCGGCGGCACTCCCGTCCGGTCGGCGATCGTCTCGGCCTCGGCGAGTAGCAGGGCCAGCAGGGCGAGCCGCTGCTCTCCCTGCGAGCCGAAGCTGCGCAGATCGCGGCCGCCCGCGGCGATCACGACGTCGTCGAGGTGCGGCCCGAGCGAGGTCACGCCGCGCTCGAGATCGCGCTCGAGCAGGGCGGCCAGTCCTTCCGGCGTCGGCGGCTCGCCGTCGTACCGGAGCGACACGTCGCCGAGCCCGAACTCGTCTGCGCGAGCGGCAAAGGGCGACTCGAGCAGCGCGAGAGTCTCGAGGCGCGACGCGACGAGCTCCGCTCCGAGCGACGCAACGCGTTCGCTCCACGGCTCGACGGCATCGCGGCTCGAGGCGCCCACCGCAACTCGGCGGAGCGCGGCGTTCCGCTGGGCCACAGCGGCGCCGTACTCCGTGGGCAGCGACGCGCGCGCAGGCGAGAAGCGCCCGAGGACGCGATCGAAGTAGGCGCGGCGCGCGGCGGGTGGGCCCTTGACGACTCCGAGCCGGTCCGGCGTGAAGACGAGCGTCGAGACCAGCCCCCGCAGCTGCTCGGCCGCGCGCAGCGGTGCGCTGTTGAGCCGGGCACGCTTCCCCTCGCCTCGCCGCACCGTCACCTCGAGCTCCAGCCCGACCTCGCCACGCCGGCCCGCGACCGCTGCCCGAGCTCCCTCCGCGCCGAAGCGCACGACCTGCGAGTCGGTGCGAGTGCGGGGCGAGAACCCCTGCGTCGCGACGTGGACAGCCTCGAGCAGGTTCGTCTTGCCGACGCCGTTCGGCCCGACGACGAGAACGAGCCCCGGCTGCAGGGCCAGCTCGAGCCGCTCATAGGAGCGAAAGTCGCGAAGCGAAACCGAGTCGACGATCAGCCCGGCAGGCGGATCGGCATGACGAGGTACGTGAAGTCGTCGGCCTCGTCGGTGAGGATCGCCGGGCGGAGCGGGCTGATCAGCTTCATCTTCACGTCGTCGCCCTCGACCGACTCGAGCCCCTCCTTCAGGAACTCCGCGTTGAAGCCGATCTCGAGCGGCTCGCCGCTGTACGCGACCGGCATCGACTCCTGCGACTCGCCGACCTCGTGCGTCCGCGCCACGACCGTGACCTCGCCGTCGGCGAAGCGCAGCTGAAGCGGTGTCGCGCGCTGGATCATCACGGCCGCCCGCCGCACGACATCGAGGAGCTCGACTCGCGACACCGTGAGCTCGTGCTCGAACGCCTCCGGCAGGAGCTGCCTGTAATTCGGGAACTGGCCGTCGATCCGGCGCGTCGTGAGCCAGACGCCCCCGGTCGAGAAGAGGACCTGGTTCTCCTGCACGCCGATCGCGATCTCGTCGCCGTCTCCGGGGATCCGCGCCAGCTCCTGCAGCGCGCGGCTGGGGACGATGGCCTCGAGCTCGGGAGCCGCCGAATCGAGCGCCGTCTCCTTCACGGCGAGGCGATACGAGTCGGTGGCCGCCATCACGAGCTTGTCGCCGGCGAACTGGACGAGGACGCCGGTCAGCACCGGGCGCGCCTCGTCGCGCGAAGCCGCGCGCGCGACACGGCCGATCGTCTCGAGCAGCGCCTCACGGTCGACCGTGAACGTCTCCGCCTCGGTGAGCTCCGGCAGCCGCGGGAAGTCCTCGGCGTTGTACGTGTGGAGTGTGTAGCTCGCGGCGCCCGAGCCGAGGTGAACGACCGACTCCGCCGCGCGATGCTCGATCGTGACGTCGTCTCCCGGCAGCAGCCGCGCGATGTCGACGAGTGTGCGGCCGGGCAGCACCACGGCCCCGTCGCCCTCCACCCGCGCCGGCACGGCAGCGCGCAGCGAAAGCTCCATGTCCGTCGCGGCCAGCCGAAGCTCGTCACCGTTGGCCTCGAGCAGGATCCCCGACAGGATCTGGATCGCCGTACGGCTCGAAACGGCACGACCGACGAGCGTGAGGCCTTGCACGAGCTCGTCCTTCGCGCAGGTAATCCTCAACCCGGCACCGACTGCGATGTCACTCTCGATCATCTAGGGATTCTCGTAGAAGTCATAGGGAGTGTGGACGACGGGGAAGACGTGCTCGCGCCCGCTTCCTTCCTGCGGATCGCTTGTGGAGCTTCATTGTGGACGATCCGGAGGGTCCCACAGGCGAGAAGCGTCAGCGCGCCTGCTTCACACGTGCGGTGAGTTCCTGCACGAGGTTGTACACAGACCTGTCCTCACGGATCAGACGGGAGATCTTCGAGGTCGCGTGGATGACCGTCGTGTGGTCGCGGCCGCCGAACTCCTTGCCGATCCTCGGCAGGGACGAGTCGGTGAGCTCGCGGGAGAGGTACATCGCCACCTGTCTCGGGTAGACGATGTTCTGGGAGCGCTTCTCACCGCAGAGCTCGTCGAGCGTGAGCTCGAACCGCTCGGCCACGAGATCCTGGATCCGCTTGATCGAGACCTCGGCAGCCTCACCCTGCGGGAACACGTCGCGTAGGACGTCCTGCGCGAGCTCGACCGTCATCGGGCGACCGGTGAGGGACGAGAAGGCAACGACGCGAGTCAGCGCCCCCTCGAGCTCCCGGATGTTCGTCGAGACGCGGCTGGCCGTGAACGTGAGCACCTGCTCGTCGTGGACGTCGATCCCGTCGACCTTCACCTTCTTGCGCAGGATCGCGATCCGCGTCTCGAGGTCCGGCGGCTGGATGTCGGTGATCAGCCCCCACTCGAAGCGGCTGCGCAGCCGATCCTCGAGCGTCGAGATGTCGCGCGGGGGCCGGTCGGAGGACAGCACGATCTGCGAGCCGGCCTCGTACAGCGAGTTGAAGGTGTGGAAGAACTCCTCCTGGAAGCGCTCCTTGCCCTCGAAGAACTGGACGTCGTCGATGAGGAGCACGTCGTAGGCGCGGTAGCGCTGCTTGAAGCCCTCGATCCGCTTGTCGCGGAGCGAGTTGATGAAGTCGTTGACGAAGGCCTCGCTCGTCACGTACCGCACCGTGAGTGCGCCGGAGTGCTCGGCGACGTATTGCGCGACGGCCTGGAGGAGATGCGTCTTGCCGAGGCCCGTACTCCCGTAGATGAAGAGCGGGTTGTACGCCTGCGCGGGCGCCTCGGCGACGGCCAGCGCAGCCGCGTGGGCGAAGCGGTTCGACGAGCCGATCACGAACGAGTCGAACGTGTACTTCGCGTTGAAGCCGCCGCTCTCGGGCCGGCCTGGCAGGCGTTGGACCATGGGAACGACGCCCTCCGACCCCGTGTGGTCCTCCGTCGAGGCCTCTGCGTCGTTCGCGACCCGGAGCTCGAGCCGGCGCTCGAACCCGACGATGTCGCGCACCGCGGCGCCGATCAGGCCGAGGAAGTGGCCGTCGATCCAGTCGCGGGTGAACTCGCTCGGAACGGTGAGGACAAGCGTCTCGCCCTCGATCGTGAGCTCACGGACGTCGCCGAACCACTTGCTGTAGGTGCCGCCGCTGAGGGCCTCTCTGAGCCGCCCCGAGATCTCCTCCCAAAGGTCCTCCGCGGACAGCTCTAATTGGTGTTCCACCGACGCCCTCGTCCTCCCCGTCTACAGCCCGGCGGCCAGCATAACAGCGACTCCGATGAGGACAAAATCAGCGAGATTTGCAGGGAGTTTCCAGAGCGCTCAGATCTTTCCACAGGTGTGGACAGCGGCGGGGGCAAGTTGCTCCAGCCCCATCCCTACGCCGTCTGCGCCTGTGGAGAAGCCGGTGGACGAAGCTCGTCTATACTGACCGCCGCGCCCCGCCGCCGGCGGGGATTTTTCTGGCAAAGACGAGCCTTTTCACAGTCTTGAAGCGCACCTATCAGCCCAACGTCCGCCGCCGCAAGCGCAAGCATGGCTTCCGCGCGCGCATGGCCACGAAGGCCGGCCGCGCGATCCTGAAGCGCCGCCGCGGCAAGGGCCGGGCTCGCCTCTCGGCGTAGCTGCGGTCGGCACTAAGCTGCATCCGTGAAGCGCGCCAACCGCCTGTCCCGCTCCCGGGACTTCGACGCGGTGCATCGCCGCGGACGTTCGGTTTCGTCCCGTTTCCTCGTTCTCTACTGGCTGCCGCAGGAGGAGCCGTCGGAGCCGCGGATCGGGTTCGCGGTGCCGCGGGCTGCCGGCGGCGCGGTCGAGCGGAACCGGATCAAGCGGCGCCTGCGAGAGGTGTGGAACGAGCGCCTCGATCGCGTCTCCGCGGGCCACGACTACGTGCTGATCGTCCGTCCCGGCCTGGTCGAGGCGGCCGAGACGAACGGCTTCGCGTGGCTCGGCGAGCGCGTCGACGAGCTGCTCGAGCAGACCGGGGTGCTCGCCGCGTGAGTGCCGTGCTGCGCGTCCCGTCGCTGCTCGGAGTCGGCCTCGTCTGGCTCTATCGTCTGACGTTCGGCGCGCTGTTCCCGACCACCTGCAAGTACCACCCGTCCTGCTCCGAGTACGCGGTGCAGGCGGTGCGCCGCCACGGCCTCGCGCGTGGCAGCGTCCTCGCCGGCTGGCGGCTGCTCCGGTGCAACCCGTGGAGTCGCGGAGGCTTCGACCCGGTCCGATGATGCTCTTCACGATCCCCATCTTCAGCCAGCTCGAGACCGTGATGAAGCACGTTCTCCTCTGGTTCCACACGAGCCTCCACCTGCCGTGGGCGTGGGCGATCGTGGGGACGACGGTCGTGGTTCGGATGCTGCTCGTGCCGCTGACGGTCAAGCAGATCCACTCGATGCAGAACCTGCAGCGCTACGCGCCGCAGATGAAGGAGATCCAGAAGAAGTACAAGCACGACCGCCAGAAGCAGAACGAGGAGCTGATGAAGTTCTACCGGGAGAACCAGATCAACCCGGCCGCCTCGTGCCTGCCGATGCTCCTGCAGCTACCGGTCTTCATTGCCCTCTACTACACGCTCAAGCAGCTTCGACTCGAACTTCATCGTAGGCCCGAACGCGGACCTCTCGTTCCTCCACTTCATCCCGTCCATCTCGGCGCACACGACGACGTACTGGGGCGGCTACGTGCTGCTCGTTCGTCTACGTGGCGAGCCAGATGGCCTCGTCGTATTTCATGATGACCACGGCGGACAAGATGCAGCGCGTGCTCTTCATGGTCATGCCGCTGTTCTTCGTCTTCATCATCGCGCGCTTCCCGGCCGGGCTCGTCCTCTACTGGGTCACGACGAACCTCTGGACGGTGGGACAGGGGCTGATCACGCGGCGACTGGTCGCCAAGACGCCGGCGCCCGCGCCCGAGCGGCGCAGCTCGCGAACGCCGCCGAAGCCGGAGGCCGCTCCGGCCATCCAGGGCGACGGGGCTCAGTCCCGCCAGGAGACAACGGCCACAGCGCAGCAACCTCGCCAGGTTCGGCGCAAGAAGAAGCGCACGAGCCGGAGATGAGCGAGCTCGCGCACCTCACAGCCGAGGCGACCGGGGAGACGGTCGGCGAGGCGAAGTGGGCGGCGCTGCGCGAGCTCGAGCGGCGGCACCCCGGGCTCGACAAGGCCGCGGTGCAGTTCGAGGTCGTCGCCGAAGGCGAGCGCGGGATCCTCGGTGTCGGCTACGAGCCGGCCCGCGTGGTCGCTCATCTGCCGGCCGAGGCTGCGGAGGCGGTGGCCGCAGCCGAGCCCGCGACCGAGGAGAGCGGCCAGGCCGGCGAGGCGCGGGCACTCGTAGCGCAGATCGTCGAGACGCTCGGAGTCGACGCGGATGTCGTCGCGCGCGACGAGCCGGAGGCGATCGTCGTGACTTGCTCCGGGCCGGACGTCGGCCTGCTCATCGGCCGCCACGGCCAGACGATCGATGCGGTTCAGTACCTCCTCAACGTGATCGGCTATCGCGCCCACGGCGAGGAGAAGAAAGACGTTGTCGTCGACGCCGCGGGTTATCGCGCCCGGCGGCAGGCGACGCTCGAGACGCTCGCCCTGCGGGTCGCCGACCAGGTGCGCGACTCGGGCGAGCGCGAGGAGCTCGAGCCGATGACGGCGGTCGAGCGCAAGGTCGTCCACCTGCGCCTCAAGGACGTCGCCGGCGTCGGCACGACCTCCGAGGGCACGGAGCCGAACCGCTACGTCGTCGTCCTTCCGGACTGATCTCGACGACTGGCTGAGCGCGGTCCTCGCGACGCCGGGGCTGACGGCGCTTCCAGATCTCGACGAGGCGCGGCAGATGCTGCTCGACGACGCACTGCGGGCGCTGCCGCTGCTCGAGCGGTACGACGGCGCGATGATCGACGTCGGCTCGGGCGGCGGCTCGCCCGGGATCCCGCTCGCGGCTGCGCTGCCCGAGCGTGAGGTGACCCTGCTCGACGCGGAGCGGCGCAAGTGCGACTTCCTCCGCCGCTGGTCGCCACCGAACGCCGAGGTCGTCTGGGGGCGCGCCGAGGAGCAGCCGCCTGAACGCTGGGGTGTGGCGCTGGCGAAGGCGCTCGCCCAGCCGCCCGTCGCGGCGGAGCTGTGCCTGCCGCTCGTCCGTACGGGGGGCGCCGCGATCCTCTGGCTCGGCGAGCGGGCGGATCTCGAGCAGCTCGAGGCTGCAGCGGAGCAGCTCGGCGGCGCTCTTGAGCTGCACGACGGTCTCGCCGTGCTCCCGAAGGTAGCGCCGACACCATCCGGCTTCCCGCGCCGCGCCGGCGTCGCGAAGAAGCGTCCGCTGGCCTAGCGACAATGGGCCGGGAGATGTCCCGGATCTACGCGCTCGCGAATCAGAAGGGCGGCGTCGGCAAGACGACGACCGCCGTCAACCTCGCCGCGTGCCTCGCCGAGGCGGGCGAGCGCGCGCTCGTCATCGACCTCGACCCGCAGGCGAACGCGACCTCGGGGCTCGGGATGCGCGCGAACGGGACATCGAGTTACGACCTGCTCGACGGCGCACCGCTTGCCGAGCTCGTCCACCCCACCGCCTTCGCGAACCTCGACCTCGTCCCGGCCAAGCCGGATCTCGCCGGGGCCGTCGTCGAGCTCTCGGGCCACTCCGACGGCGAGCGGTATCTCGCCCAGGCGCTCGCATCCGGGAGCGACCGCTACGACTTCGTCTTCCTCGATTGTCCGCCGTCGTTCGGGCCGCTCACGGTCAACGCGCTCGCCGCGGCCGATCGCGTGCTGGTCCCGGTGCAGGCGGAGTACTACGCGCTCGAAGGCCTGACGCAGCTGCTGCACTCGGTAGAGCTGATCCGGCGGCGGCTCAACCCGAATCTCGGCATCGGCGGTGTCCTCCTCACGATGGTCGACCGCCGGACGCGCCTCGCCCAGCAGGTGGAGGAGGAGGTCCGGCGGCACTTCGGCGAGCTCGTCTTCCGCACCTCCGTCCCGCGCTCGGTGCGCCTCGCCGAGGCCCCGAGCCACGGACTGCCCGCGATTGCCTACGACCGTCGCTCCGCCGGAGCCGACGCCTACTGGAAGGTGGCGATGGAGCTTGTCGAGCGCGCCTGAGTCCTCCCCGCAACGCCGCGGCCTGGGCCGCGGCCTCGAGGTCCTGATCGGCGGGCACCCTGTTCCGAGCGAGCTGCTCGAGATACCGGTCGACGCGATCCATCCGAACCCGCGCCAGCCGCGGCGCCGCTTCGAGCCCGAGGCGGCTTCGGGGCTCGCGGAGTCGGTGCGGCGGCAGGGCGTGATCCAGCCGCTGCTCGTGCGGCCGCGCGGCGTGGGCGGCTACGAGATCGTCGCCGGCGAGCGTCGCTGGCGGGCGGCGCGGGAGGCGGGCCGCCAGACGGTTCCCGCCGTGGTGCGCACGGCGGACGATCGCGACACGCTCCTGCTCGGTCTGGTGGAGAACGTCGCGCGCGAGCAGCTGACGCCGATCGAGGAGGCGCGTGCCTACGCCGTTCTGATCGACGAGTTCTCGCTCTCGCTCGGCGAGGTGGCCGAGCGGGTCGGCCGCTCGAAGCCGTCTGTCTCGAACCGGATCCGCCTGCTCGAGCTCCCCGACGACGTCCTCGGGATGGTCGAGCGCGGGCAGCTGACCGAGGGCCATGCCAGAGCCGTCCTCGCCGTGCCCGACCACGAGGGCCGCCGCCGGCTGGCACGCGAGATCGTGCGCCGCGGACTATCGGTGCGGGCGGCGGAGCAGCGGGCGAAGTGGGCCGGCGCGCGGCAGCGGCCACGGACGCGCTCGACACCGGTCGATCCGGCGCTGGCGGAGAAGGTGCGCAACGCAATCGAGCAGCTGACCGGACGCCATGCGCGCGTCGTGCCCGGCCGGGTGGAGCTCCCCTTCGGTGACGAGTACGACCTCGCCGAGCTGGCCGAGACGCTCGAGAACGCGGCTACAATGCGGCCCCGCGCGGGCGATTAGCTCAGCTGGTTAGAGCGCCGCTCTGATAAGGCGGAGGTCCCTGGTTCGAATCCAGGATCGCCCACTTCTCCGTGACCGCCCGCTCAGTGAAGCCGGTGCGTGCGGACGAGGTACTCCTCGACCGCGAGCAGGAACGACTCGTCCTGGGCGAGCTCGACGAGCCGGCCCTTCGTCGCTGCGTCGAGCTCCCCGTCCAAGCGCGACCTCGACGACGAAGTTCTGCGTGCGGCCCGTTTGCGAGAGTGCCGCCATCCGGAGGAAGATCCGCCGGGCGTCCTCGTTCTGCGAGATCGCCTCGAGCGATTCGATGTCGTCCAGCCAGAGCGGGCGCACGTGGGTCAAACGCCACCTGCCGGAGCGGAGATACGCCGGGTTTGCGCCGTGCGGCCTGAGCTATATTCGAGGCGAGGTCGCCGCGGATGCAGGAGATGCTCATCTACGGAGTCAGCTTCGATCTGGTCGGCAAACAGCCGATCGTCCTCCTGAAGACGTCTGACGGGAACAAGTTCCTACCGATCTGGATCGGGCATCCGGAGGCCGCCGCGATCCTCATGAAGCTGCAGAGCCAGACCTCGGTTCGGCCGATGACGCACGACCTCGTGAGCGACATGCTCGAGCAGCTCGGCGCGTCGATCAGCCGGATCACGGTCACGGAGCTGCGCGAGAACACCTTCTACGCGCAGATCACCGTGATCCAGGACGGCCAGGAGATCGAGGTCGACTCTCGCCCCTCCGACGCGATCGCGCTCGCCATTCGCGCCGAGGCGCCGATCTTCGCCGCCGACGACGTGATTGCGGAGTCGGCGATCGAGTTCGAGGGCGAAGAGGTCGACGAAGAGCAGCTGGAGGCGGAGGTGCTCAAGTTCCGCAGCTTCCTCGAGGACGTCACGCCCGACCAGTTCGTGGTCGAGAACGGCGACGAAGAGGACTAGCTACCGCAGGACGATGTAGGCGAGCGCTGCCCCGTTGAAGAGGGCGTGCACGAACATCCCCGGCACGACGCTGTTCGTGCGATCGCGGAGCCAGGCGAGGGCGATGCCGAACGGGACGAGCACGAGCAGCGCCTCGAGGAGCCCGTGGGCGAGCCCGAAGGCGACGCCGACGAGGACGATCGACGGCCATTGCCCGAGGAAGCGGAGCAGCGACTGGCCGGCGCCGCGAAAGGTCAGCTCCTCCACGAACGGCGCGATCACCACGAAGAGAACGAAGTTGGCGGCGAAGGCGCCCGCGTGCGCCGGCTCCCAGGGCACGTTCGTGATCCCCTGTTCCTGACCGGGGCTCTCCGGTAGCGGCAGATAGGAGATCGCGGCCTCCCAGACCAGGACCGCGCCGACGACCGACGCACCGAGCCCAAGCGCTCGCCCCCAGCGCGCGGGGCCAACGCAGCGCGAGTAGGTCCCAGCGGTCGATGCAGATGAGCAGGACGATCCCGAGCCAGATCGCGTAGATGATCGTCCCGCCGGCGAACGTCGAGTACGAGTAGACCTCTTGGCGCGAGACGCCTTTGCTCCCGCTGCTCCCGGAGGAGAACCGCGCCGCGTAGTTGACCAGGGCGATCGCGCCGACGAAGCCGACCCAGAGGGCGAGGCGGACGTGGCTCGGGCGTGGACGGGGCTGAGCGGCGTCGACCTCCACGACGACGCCAGCATAGGGTTCGAGCGATGCGCCACTTCACGCCCGAGGAGGCGAACGCCGAGCTCGAGCACGTGCGGCCGCTCGTCGAGCAGCTCGTCGCGACCCGGCAGGAGCACGCCGCCGCGCTCGAGCGCCAGGAGGAGCTCGAGCAGAAGATCCGCGGCAACGGCGGCGGCATCCCGCCTGCCGAGCTCGCTCAGGCGACCGCCGAGGTCGACGCTGTCGCGCGGCGCCTCGCCCGGCTCGTGGACGAGATCACGGCCCACGGCGCCCAGGTGAAGGACCTCGACAGCGGCCTGATCGACTTCCCGGCGCTCCACCACGGCGAGACGGTGCTGCTCTGCTGGCAGCTCGGCGAGGACGAGATCGCCTGGTGGCACCGCGTCGACGACGGTTTTGCGGGACGCCGTCCGCTGCCGCTCGACTGAGGAAACACACAGTGCGCGGCGAATCGGGCGGCGATGCCTTTCTGGCACCGCATCGTCATCGCTGCCGTCGTGCTGCTCGTCGTCACGCTCGTGGCGCGCCTGGTCGACTGGTGGCTCTCGCGGAAGCCGGTGCCGCCGGAGGTCGAGACGCGCTACCGCGTCCTGCGGCGCGCGATCACCACGATCATCATCGCCGTCGGGCTGTTCTCCGCCCTGCTCGTGATTCCCCAGGTGCGTGCCGTGGCCGGCGGGCTGCTCGCGTCGACCGCCATCCTCGGCGTGATCATCGGCCTCGCGTCGCAGCAGACGCTCGGGAACTTCATCGCGGGCCTGCTGATCGCCACGACGCAACCGGTCCGGATCGGCGACCGGGTGACCTACGCCGACGAGTCCGGCGTCGTGGAGGAGATCGGCCTCACGTACACGTTCATCCGGACCGGCGACCAGCGGCGGCTCGTCGTCCCGAACAACAAGCTCGCCTCCGACACCATCGTGAACGCGACGATCCGCAGCCGCGAGACGTTCGCGGAGGTCTCGGTGCCGGTGCCGCTCTCCGCCGATCTGGAGGGTGCGGTCGGCGCGCTGCGAGAGGACGTCGCGGACGAGCGCCACGCCGACGTCTACGTGAGCTCGCTCGACGGCACCGCGACACTCACCCTCCGTGCCGCCGCCTCCGACGACGTCGCAGCCGAGCGCCTCGAGCGCGAGCTTCGGTTGCGCGCACACCGGCGGCTTCGCGCGCTCGGCGTCTGGGCGTGAGCTCCAAGCGGAAGCCCCAACCGAGGCGGCGACCGAAGCGGCGACCGAGGCGGAGACGCCGCACTCTCGTCGTCCTCGCGATCGCGATTCCGCTCGGGGTGCTCGCGGCCACGGCAGCCGGCGGTGCCGTCTACTTCGGCTCGAGCTGCGACCTGGGCGCGCTACGGCCTGTGCGCCAGGCCGACAACTCGCTCGTCTACGGCGCGAACGGCAGCCTGATCGGCGTCCTGCCCGCGGTCGAGAACAGGACGGCCGTCGCGCGGGGCGCGATCAGCCCGTGGATGCCGAAGGCGACCGTCGCGATCGAGGATCGGCGGTTCTACCAGCACGGCGGCGTAGACCCGGTGGGGATCCTGCGGGCGCTCGTCGCGGACGTGAGCGCCGGCCACATCGTCCAGGGCGGCTCCACCATCACGCAGGAGCTCGTGCGCAACCTCTACCTCTCGCGCGACAAGACGCTGCAGCGGAAGGTCGTCGAGGCTTGCCTCTCCATCAAGCTCGCGCGCGCCTGGTCGAGGGACAGAATCCTCACCGCCTACCTCAACGACGTCTACTACGGCAACCACGCGTACGGCGTCGAAGCTGCGGCCGAGACGTACTTCTCTGTTCCGGCGAGCCGGCTGACGCTCGAGCAGGCTGCCCTTCTGGCGGGGCTGCCGCAGGCGCCGTCCTACTACGACCCGCTCCACAACCCCGCCGCCGCGCTCGGCCGCCGCGACGCGGTCCTGCGCGCGTTGCGACGGAGCGGGGACATCACCGACGCGCAGTACGCCTCGGCGGCGCCCGACCGGAGTCTCCACCTGCGCCCGAGCCCGGCGTATGCGAGCCGGGAGCCGTACTTCGTCGGCTACGTCGAGAACCTCCTGCAGCAGGCCTACGGCGCGGCGACAGTTCGCGCGGGTGGGCTGAAGATCTACACGACGATCCGGCCGCGCCTGCAGCACGCCGCCGTGCACGCCCTGTCGGAGGAGCTGCCATGCCGGCACGACCCGGCCGGGACGATCGTCTCGATCGACCCCGCGACCGGCGCGATCCGCGCGATGGCGGCCGTGACGCCCGGAACGCCTGGCAACGAGTTCAACCTCGCGACCACGGCCGAGCGCCAGGCGGGCTCGACGTTCAAGCCGATCGTCCTCGCCGCCGCGGTGGCGGAAGGGATGAACCCGTGGGCGACGCGCTACCTCTCCGCGCCGTTCTACTACGCCCCGCTCCAGTGGCGGGTGCGGACGTACGACGGCACCTACGCCGGGCCCGAGACCGTCGCGGCGGCGACGCTCCACTCGGACAACACGGTCTACGCCCGGCTCGCGCTCGATCGTCGGCCCGGACGCGATCACGGCAATGGCGCAGAAGCTCGGCGTGCAGACGCAGTTGCAGCCGACGCCGTCGCTCGCTCTCGGCACCGGCGCGGTGACCCCGCTCGACATGGCCTCCGTCTACGCGACGCTGGCGGCTGGCGGCGTGTACTCCAAGCCGCTCGCGATCCGGCGGGTCGTCTTCCCCGGTGGCAAGGTCGGAGGCGGGTGGGGACAGCCCGAGCGGACGCGGGTCGTCCCGGACTGGGTCGCGGCGACGGTCACGCACGTGCTCGAGGAGAACATGCTCCACGGGACGGGCGTCGGCGCGCACGTCCCGGGACGCGTCGACGCCGGCAAGACGGGGACGACCGACGACTACGCCGACGCGTGGTTCTGCGGCTACACGCCCTCACTCGAAGCCACTGTCTGGATGGGCTATCCGAAGGGCGAGATCCCGATGCTCGACGTGCACGGCACCGCCGTCTCGGGCCCGACGCTGCCGGCCACGGCCTGGCGGTTGTTCATGGAGCGCACGGTCGACGGCTCGCCGGACGCCGCCTTCCCGGCGGCGCTCTCTCCCGCTGAGTTCGCGCCCTGGAAGGGACGCTACGCGGTCACGGGGTCTCCGTAGTCGTCCCCAGCCCGCTCGTCGTCGTGGGCACGGTGGTCGGAACGGTCGCCGTGGTCGTCGGGGGTAGCTCGGTCGTCGTCGGTGCCGTGGTCGGAATCGTCGTGGGTGGCGGCCGGGTGGTTGCCGCGGTCGTGGTGTGATCGGTGGTGGTGGGGGCCGTTGTGCTCGTCGACGGAGCCTGCGTCGTGGCGGTGGTGCCATGTGTGTGGGCATGTGTGCGCGGGACCGAGCTGGTCGAGGGCACAGGAGTCGAGCCCGACCGCGTCACGGCCCAGGCGAGCACGCCTCCGGCGGCAGCGAGGAGGACGATCGCTGCGGCGATCAGCGCGGCCCGGCGCCGGCTGTCGCCGGTTGGCGGGCCTTCTGCTGGAACCGGGGCGGGCAAGACTCGCGTCGCCTCGGTATCGCCGGAGACGGCGATCCTGGTGGGTCCCGTCCCCAAGGCGTCGAGCAGCGCCGCTCCGTCGGCTGGCCGCTGTGCCGGATCCTTCCGCAGCGCGGCCGCTGTGAGCGCCGCGAGCTCCGGCGGCGCGTCGGGTTGCAGCGTCTCGACCGCGGGCGGCCGCTCGTGCAGGTGCATGTTGAGGAGTGCGGGCGCGTTGTCCGCCGTGAACGGCAGCGCGCCGGTCAGCATCCGGAAGAGGATGACGCCGAACGAGTAGACGTCGCTCGCCGGCACGGCCGGCTCCCCTGCCGCCTGCTCCGGCGAGATGTAGGCGGCCGTGCCGAGCACCGTCCCCGCCTCGGTCAAGGTGCCCGCGCCGGTGATGCTGCGGGCAAGCCCGAAGTCGCCGAGCTTCGGCCGCCCCTCCTCGTCGAAGAGGACGTTGGCCGGCTTGAGATCCCGGTGGACGAGGCCGCGGGAGTGGAGGTGCGCGAGGCCGGCGGCCATGCCCGCCGCCACGCGATGCGTCTCATCGGGCACCAGTGGCCCGTCCGCCAGGCGATCCTCGAGCGTTCCGCCGGGCAGCCACTCGAGCGCCATGAACGGGCCGGCCTCGTCCTCGCCATAGTCGTAGACGCGCACGACGTTCTCGTGCGCAAGCGCTGCGACGGCTTGGGCCTCACGGCGGAACCGGCCGAGATCGGCGGTCGGCGAGAGGATCTTCAGCGCGACCGTCCGGTCGAGCGTGTCGTCGTGGGCCCGCCAGACCTCCGACATCGGGCCATGCCCCTGCAACTCGTCGAGCCGGTAGCGCCCGGCGACCCCGTCTCCTGGTTTCACGTCTACGGTATTTACACGCCGTGGCATCACTACTCACCCTCGAGGAGGCACAGGAACGGGTTCTGGAGCTCGCCCGGCCGCTCCCGGCGGAGGTCGTGCCGATTGCCGAGGCGGGCGGACGCGTGAGCGCGGAGGACGTCCGCGCCCAGGTGGACCTGCCGCCGTTCGCGAGCTCCGCGATGGACGGCTTCGCCCTACGCGCATCCGATGCGCCGGGGACGCTGCGGATCGTCGGCGAGTCCGCCGCCGGACAGCCGTTCGAGACGGGGGTCGAGCTCGGCTGTGCCGTGGCCATCTCGACGGGAGCGGTCGTGCCGGAGGAGACGGACACAGTCGTCCCGATCGAGAACGTTGTCCGACAGGACAACACAGTGGCGGTGGCGCAGCCGGTCGAGCCCGGGGCACACATCCGCCCGCGGGGCGGAGACGTCGCGGCCGGGGAGGTCGTGGTTCCCACCGGCCAGAGGCTTACGCCCGCACGCCTCGCCGCGGCCGGGGCGTCCGGCATCGCCGAGCTGCGCTGCGCGCGCCGGCCGAGCGTTTCGGTGCTCGCAACGGGAAGCGAGCTCGTCGATCCGGGCGAACCGCTCCGGCCGGGCCAGATCTACGAGACCAACAGTCTCATGCTCTCCTCCGCGCTGACCGCCGCGGGCGCCGTGGTGCTGCCCGAGCCGTCCGTCGCGGACGACGAGCAGGCGTTGCGAGAAGCGCTCGAGCGCGGGCTCGCGGCCGACATTCTCGTCACCTCGGGCGGCGTCTCGGTCGGCGAGCACGACCTCGTCCGCGCGGCCGAGCGGGAACTCGGCGTCGAGGAGGTCTTCTGGCGCGTGTCGATCAAGCCGGGCAAGCCGGTCTCGTTCGGCGTCCGCGGCGAGACGCTCGTCTTCGGCCTGCCGGGAAACCCCGTGTCCGCGCTCGTGGGGTGCGAGCTCTTCGTCAAGCCCGCCCTGCGGGCGTTGCAGGGCCTGGCGGATCCGTTGCCCGGCTTCGAGCCGGGGCAGCTCGCCGTCGGCCTCCGGCGGAACGAGGAGCGCGACGAGTTCGTGCGCGCGCGGTCGCGGGTGGACGGAGATGCGCTGGTGCTCGAGCCGGTCACCGGCCAGGAGTCGCACATGATCGTCCGCTCGGCAGCCGCGGACGCCCTCGTCCACATTCCACGTGGAAACGGCGAGCTCGCCGCCGGCTCGACCGTGCGCTGGCTTCGTCTCGCTACTGGTTGACGGCGCGCCCCGCCTCGGTCGTCCCTGCCCGGCGTCGTGGCGCGAGGACCAGGGTACGGATGAGCTCGCGCACGGGGCCGCGGCGCGGGCGCTCCTGCGGCGCGGGATACGGCGCGTAGCGACCCGCGGCGAGGGCGGCAAGCTGGCCGGCCGCTGCGAGCCAGGCGAGGCCGATCACGAACAGCGGCAATGGCGCGTAGCCGACGGCGAAGAGCTTGACGACGTACCACGGCGCGTCCCAGCCGAGCCCGTAGTGGGTGGCAAACGACCAGACGAGGTAACCCGGCCCCAGAAAACCGGCCAGGAAGACGCCTGCGCGCAGAGCCGGGTGACGGGTTTGCACCTGCGGTAGCCAGAGCCACGCGTGCAGCGAGGGGAGGACGAAGACGAGCGCGAACGGGTTAGTCGCCGCCAGCAGAAGCCCGACGACGCCGAGCGCGAGCAGCGCGCCGCTGTGCCCGGCTAGCCGTTCCTCCGGCCGGATCGGCCGTCGCGGCAGGAGACGGCTGCGTGCGACGAGCCAGCCTGCTCCGGCGAGCAGGACTAGCGCGAGGAGCGCTCCCCCCGGCCAGGAGACGGAGCTCAGCGGCGGTCCATTCGCGTCACCGCCTCCCCAGAGGCCGAGCGCCCGGAAGAGGAGAAAGACTGCGCCGACCCACGCCCAGAAGCCGAGCCGGCTGCGATAGCTGCGGAGGGCAGGTGCGATGCGGATCCGGCGCCGGCGACAGCGAGCGAATAGGTCGACGGCGGCCGCGAGGAAGGGCAACAGCATCGCCACCAGCACGATCTCGATCGCCCAGCCGCGGACCAGCCGCTGACCGAGGTAGACGTAGCTCGCGGGGCCTTGTGCGAGCGAGACTCCCTGCTCCATCGCGTCCACCGTGTCCTGCGCCGCCAGGCCGACGGCGCCGAGATGCCCGATGTCGAGCCGCTCGATTCCATGCCCCTGTGCTTCGGGCGGCCGTGCGCCGCCGGTCGTCACGGTCACCGCCGGGATCCCGCGGCTCACGAACGGAGCCTGCGCGTACGGATCGAAGGGGAACCCGAGGCTCACGAGCTGCTGAAGCCCGCTCGGTCGCGACGGCTCGCGGTTGCCCTCCTGCGCGAGCGCGGCACGCAGGGTCTCGACGAGCCCGGGCGCGGGCGACCGGGACGTGTCGGCGCCGAGCACGAGCCGAGGCCTGCCGCGAGCGCCGATGGAGTCGAGGTTGACGACACCAATGATGTTCCCGCGCGCCCGCTGCTGCGCGGCGAAGTGCGCGGCACCGGCCGTGCCGTCGGTCGAGAGGAAGATCAGCGTGTACGGGAGCGAGATCCGCTGGGCGGCGGCAGTCGGCGCGTAGGAGCGCGCGAGCTCGATGAGCGCTGCCGTGCCCGAGGCGTTGTCGTTCAGCCCGTTGCCGGTACCGCTGTCGTCGCGATGCGCCATGACGACGATCGCGGGGGGCGAGATGCCGATGCCCGGCTTCTCCGTCACGAGGTTGGCGAGCGTGGTGCGGCGACCACCGATAGTTGCCGTGAACGGATCGGTGTGCACGTCGAAGCCGTACGGCGCGAGCTGGCGCCGGAACCAGGCTGCGGCTCCTCTGGCGCCCAGCGTGCCGGGCCGCCGGTCGGGATAGTCGGCGGCGAGGTCCTTGGCGATGGACGCCGCTTGCGACGCGTCGAAGGCCGGCGGCAGGTTGGGCGGGTTCAGTGCCGACGGGCGGGCGACGCTGAACGCCAGCAGCAGGAGCGGCAGCCCGACCAGGAGCCAGGTGCCGCGGTAGAGGCGCGAGTTGACGGGACGCTCGAGCGACCCCGGCCGCGACCGTCGGCGCTCTGGTGCGGGCGAGGCGGCCGTCACAGTCGTCTCAGTCTAGGTCGGGGTCCGGGCGGGCCGTTTTCCCGTGGAAACGATTTGGGTTAGGTCTCTCGGCAGGAGGGAACCGCGAAGCGAAGGAATAAACATCGGGCCTCGCAGAGACGGTCCGGAAACGTTACTGGTAGAAATCGGCGGGTTTAGGGTTCCGAATCTGCGGGAAACATGCGAGAGGTGAGATGGGCGAGGCTGCACTGATCCAGACAGACGGGGCGACCCTCGAAGGGATGCGGAGCGTCCGGCTCCGCGTGCCCGCGCGTGCGGAGTACATCGCCCTGGCCCGTCTCGCGCTGACGGGTCTTGCCGACATCGTCGCGCTGTCCGAGGAGTCGTTGGCCGATCTCAAGCTCGCGCTGACCGAGGCCGTGTCGAACTCTGTCCGGCACGCGTATGCCGGTGGAGCGGGGTTCGTCTCGATCGGGTACGAGCTCACCGGCGATGCGCTCGCGGTCGAGGTGGTCGACGACGGGAGGGGCTTCGACCCGGACCGGCCGCCGCCGCTCGAAGGCGAGGAGCTCACCGAAGGCGGTCTCGGGATCGAGATCATCCGGACGATCGCGGACGAGTTCGAGCTGCAGTCCCAGCCGGGTGTCCGTGGGTCGCGCCTCCGGTTCGTGAAGCGGCTGCACCAGTCGGCCTGACGTTGTCAACATCGACAACGTCCCGGCGGAAGCTCCTCGTCGTCTTCAATCGCGCGCCGGTCTCGTACGGGCGTGACGCCGACGGACGCCGTGTAGCGCGGCGGGGCGGCGGCGGGGTCGTGACGGCCCTCGGCGGTCTGCTTGCCCACCACGACGTGACCTGGGTGGCGAGCGCGATGACCGAGGAGGACAGGGCAGTAGCGGCCGAGCAGGAAGGCTCGTTCGACGAGGAGACGGCGGACGGCGCGTCGTATCGGCTGCGGCTCGTCGCGCACGATCCAACCGCCTACGACCGGTTCTACAACGTGCTGGCGAACCCGACGCTCTGGTTCCTGCAGCACTACCTCTGGGGCCTGGGCTCCGCGCCGAACTTCGGGCCGGAGCTGCACGAGGCCTGGAGCGACGGGTACGTGCCGGTCAACGAGGCGCTGGCAGCTGCGGCGGTGCAGGAGCTCGACCGCGTGCCCGACGCGGCGGTCCTCTTCCACGACTACCACCTGTACCTGGCACCGCGCTTGGTGCGGGAAGCGCGGCCCGACGTCGTGACGTCGCACTTCCTCCACATCCCGTGGCCGGAGCCCGACTACTGGCACGCGCTGCCGCCCGAGCTGCGGGAGGCCGTGCACGAGGGGCTGCTCGCAAACGACGTCGTCGGCTTCCACACCGAGCGCTGGCGGCGCGCGTTCCTGCTCGCGGCGGAGCGGCTGCTCGGAGCGCGGGTCGACCGGGAGGCCGGGATCGTCGAGCACCGGGGTCACACGACGCGGGTCGTCGCCCGACCGATCAGCGTCGATCCGGCGGAGTTCGACCGGCTCCGCGACGATCCCGGCGTGCTCGAGCGGGAGGCGGCTCTCGTGGCCCGGCGCCCGGAGCAGCTCGTGCTCCGCGTCGACCGGACCGACCCCTCGAAGAACATCGTGCGCGGCTTTCATGCCTTCGCCCTGCTCCTCGAGCGGCATCCCGAGCTGCACGGGCGGGTGGGAATGGTCGCGCTGCTCGCCCCGTCGCGGCAGGACATCCCGGTCTATGCGGAGTACGTCGGCGACGTCGAGGCGGCGGCGCGGGACGTGAACGAGCGCTTCGGTCGCGAGGACTGGCAGCCCGTGGAGCTGGACGTCGCCGACGACTTCCTGCGCTCGGTCGCGGGCTACAAGCAGTTCGACGTCCTGCTCGTGAACCCGGTCTTCGACGGGCTCAACCTCGTCACCAAGGAGGCGTTCCTCGTCAACGAGCGCGACGGTGCGCTGGTGCTGTCCGAGAACGCCGGAGTGCACGAGGAGCTCGGGGAGTGGGCGATCACGGTGAACCCCATCGACGTCTCCGGCCAGGCGGAGGCGCTCTACGAGGCGCTCATGCTCGACCCGGCCGAGCGGCGTCGGCGGGCCGACGCGATCCGCAAGCACGTCCGGGCGCACGACATCCGAGAGTGGGTCGACGCGCAGCTGGCCGATCTCGAGACCGTACGATCCGCCTGATGGACGACCTGTCGCACGTCGACGCGTCGGGCGCCGTCCGGATGGTCGACGTCGGCGCCAAGGAGCCGATGCGACGCCGGGCCGTCGCCCGGGCCGAGGTCCGGATGGCCGCCGCGACCGCGCGGATCCTGCGTGAGCTCCCGAAGGGCGACGCGCTCGCAACGGCGCAGGTCGCCGGGATCATGGCCGCGAAGCGGACGAGCGAGCTCATCCCGCTGTGCCATCCGCTGCCGCTCACGCACGTCGAGGTGACGCTCGAGGTAGGCGAGGAGTCGGTTGAGATCGTCGCGTCGGCGGAGACGACCGCACAGACCGGCGTCGAGATGGAGGCGCTCATGGCCGCTTCGGTCGCGGCGCTCACGGTCTACGACATGGCCAAGGCGGTGGACAAGGAAATGCGGATCGCCGACGTGGTCCTGGTCGAGAAGACGAAGGAGCGAGTGGTCTGAGGGCTGCGGTGCTGACCGTGTCGGACGGGGTGGTCGCCGGGACGCGTGAGGATCGGAGCGGTGACACCCTGGACGAGCTGCTGGGCGGCGAGGGCTACGAGGTCGAGCGTCGCGTCGTTCCCGACGAGCGCGACGAGATCGCGGCGGCGATCCGGGAGCTCGCGGCCTCGGCCCGTCTCGTGCTGACGACCGGCGGGACCGGGCTCGCGCCGCGGGACGTGACCCCCGAGGCGACGCGCGACGTGCTCGAACGTGAGGCGCCGGGCATCGCGCAGGCCCTACGGGCGGACTCGATAGCGAAGACGCCGCACGGCCTCCTCTCGCGGGGCGCGGCCGGCGTCCTCGGCTCGACGCTCGTCGTCAACCTGCCGGGCTCGACCGGCGGCTGCCGCGACGGGTTCGCGGTCCTCCGCCCTGCGCTCGCGCACGCGCTCGAGCTCCTCGCTGACGCTCCCACGTCCCACGAGCAGACATGACGGCCGGGTCCGCGCCGGCGCCGCTTCCCGCACGGTTCGCGCGACTCGTCAAGATCGAGCACACGGTCTTCGCGCTGCCGTTCGCCTACGTCGGCGCATTCCTCGCGGTGAACGGCACGCCAAGCGGGCACGACCTGCTCTGGATCACCCTCGCGATGGTCGGCGCCCGTTCGCTCGCGATGGCGCTCAACCGCCTGATCGACGCGCGGATCGACGCGCGGAACCCGCGCACCGCCGGCCGGGAGATCCCGAGCGGCCAGCTCTCCGTCGCCCAGGTCGTCGTCTTCTGCGTCGCGTCGCTCGCGCTCTTCCTCGCGGCCGTCTGGCAGCTCGATCCGATCGTGCGCTGGCTCTGGCCGATCCCGGTCATCGGCTTCGTCGTCTATCCGTACCTGAAGCGGTTCACGTGGCTCTGCCATTTCTGGCTCGGCGCGGTCGACGGTCTGGCGCCCGTCGGCGCCTGGGTCGCGATCACGGGCCGGTTGCCGTGGCAGTCGTGGCTGCTCGGCGCTGCCGTCGCGTTCTGGATCGCGGGCTTCGACTTCTTCTACGCCCTCTTCGACGAGGAGATCGATCGGCGGGAAGGCCTCCACTCGATCGTCACGCGGTTCGGCGTGCGCGGCGCCTTCCTCGGCGCTCGGCTCTCGCACGCGGCGACGATCGCGTGCCTCGCCGCGGTGGGGCTCGGCCTGCCGGTCGGCGTCCTCTACTGGCTCGGTGTCGCCGCCGTCGCGCTGCTGCTGGCGTACGAGCACTCCCTCGTGCGCCCGGGCGACCTGCGGAGGCTCGACACGGCGTTCTTCACGATGAACGGCGTGATCAGCGTCGTCTTCGCCGCGTTCGTCATCCTCGACGCGGTCAGCTGAACGAGCCACCAGGGCGCCGTGCGCACGGCGCCCCGATGGTCCTTCTCGCTAGCTCTGCGGCCAGTGTGGGGGATGGCACCAGCGACCCGAGCGGATGAATCCCGCTCCGACTGTGCTGCCCCCGATCGAGCCCGTCGAGAAGCCTGCGTTCGGATCGAAGTCGCTGCCGAGCGACGCGACGATCCGACCCCACTTGTGCCTGACGAAGCCGCGCGCGATTCCGGATGCCTTGCCGCTCGCCAGGGCCGCGTTCAGCGTCCCGTGCGCGCGGGTGCCGGCGCCCGTGATGTGGAAGCGGCCGAAGACGTGGCCGACGCCGTTCGTCGTGTCCACGAGGCTCCACGCGCGGATCCTGAGCGCGCCGGCGAGGCGCGGGTCGACGCTCGTCGACGTTCCCGTATACGTCGCGATCGTTGCCTGGAACGTGTCGCCGCCGGTGACCGAGCACGTGACCTGGGACTTGTTCGAGCACGGTGGGCGCGTTGAAGGTCGCGCTGGCGGCCTGTACGGATGTGGTACGGCCGCGTGCCGTGGCAACGCCGGCCGCGGAGAGCGCAAGGGCCACGATCAGCCCCAACAACGCGAGTCTCTTCCTTGACATGGTGATTCCCTCCTGGTTGCGGTGATCTCTGGCCGTAGTCGGAATAGAGCCTCAGCCGTGCACAGCTTTCGGCAATGGCGCCGTAAAACGGCGGTAAATCGGGGCGGGCGACCTATGCTGGGCCGCGTGCGTAGGCTCGACGGAGCACGCCAAGTAGCGGAGGCGCCGGCATGTACGGCGCCGGAGCGGAAAATGCTCACGGCCCGCCGGCTCGGCAAGCGCTACGGGGAGAAGCGCGTCCTGCGGGGGCTCGACCTCGCGTTGCCGCGCGGCGGCTTCCTCGTCGTCACCGGGCCGAACGGCTCCGGGAAGACGACGCTGCTGCGGATCTGCGCCGGCCTCGCGCAGCCGACGGAGGGGACGATCGAGCGGAGCGTGACTCGCGGGCAGGTCGGCTACCTCGGCCACGAGCCGCTCGTCTACCGCGAGCTGACTGCGCTCGAGAACCTCGAGCTCTACGGCCGCCTCTACCGCGTGCCCGAGCGGCGCGAGCGGATCGGCATGCTGCTCGAGCGCTTCGGGCTCTGGGAGGCGCGGCACGACCGCGTCGCCACGTACTCGCGCGGCATGACGCAGCGGCTTGCCCTCTGTCGCGTCCTGCTCCACGAGCCGGAGCTGCTCGTGCTCGACGAGCCGTACAGCGCGCTAGACGAGGCCGGCACGGCGCTCCTCGACGAGCAGCTCCTCGAGCTCCGGGGCGAGCGCACGTTCCTGCTCTCCACGCACGACCCGGCCCGCGTCCAACCCCTCGCGAGCGGGGCGCTCGCGCTCGGGACATGAGCTACGTCCGCGACGTCGGGGCGCTCGCGCGCAAGGATCTCCTGCTGGAGCTGCGGGCGCGGGACACGCTGCCGGCGATGCTCCTCTTCGTCGCCTCCGTCTTCGTCGTCTTCCACTTCGCGGTGCCGGGGACGCCGTCGAAGCTCGAGACGAGTGGGCTGCTCTGGGTGGCGATTCTGTTCACTGCGCTGCTCGGTCTGGGCCGCGCCTTCGTGCCGGAACGCGAGCAGCGGACGATGGACGGCCTCGTACTCGCGCCGTGCGACCGCAGCGCGATCTGGCTCGCGAAGTCCCTGGCGACGCTCGCCTTTCTCGTCGCCGCGGAGGTCGTGGCGCTGCCGCTCTTTGCGCTCTTCTTCCACCACGTCAGCGGTGCGACGGTCGCCGCGGTGCTGCTCGCGGACCTCGGGATCTGCGGGGTCGGCACGTTCCTCGGCGCGATGGCCGTCATGACCCGGGCGCGCGACCTGCTTCTGCCGCTGCTCTTCCTGCCCCTTGCGCTGCCGATCGTCGTGGGCGCCGTCGGCGCGAGCGTCGTCGCGTCTCCCGGCCGCTACCTCGGGTTCCTCGCTCTCTACGACCTGCTCTTCGCGGTCGTGTGCTGGGCGTCGTTCGAGTACGTCGTCGCCGAGTAGCGTGGCTGCTGCGACAATCCCTGCCGTGAGCCGCCCGCGCCGCATCCCCCTGCCCGCGCTCGCCGTGAGCTCGCTCGTGCTCGTCACGACGGCGCTCGCGTTCGTCTTCTTCGTGGCTCCGAACGACCAGACTCTGGGGTTCTCGCAGCGGATCTTCTACTTCCACGTCTCCCTTGCGTTCACCGCGTACGCGTGCTTCGCCGGCGGGGCGTGGCAGGCGTTTCGGCACCTCTGGAAGCGCGATCCGCGCGCCGACCTCGCGAGCTACGTCTGCGTCCACCAGGGCCTGATCTTCGGAACCATGGTGCTGATCACCGGCTCGATCTGGGCCAAGATCGCCTGGGGACGCTGGTGGATCTGGAGCGAGGACGAGCTCGTCCTGTTCCTAGTCCTCTACCTCTTCTACTGCGCGTACTTCATGCTCCGCTTCTCGGTCGATCCCGGCCCGCAGCGCTCGAACCTGAGCGCGGTGTACGCGCTCTTCGGCGTCGTCCTGATCCCGGTCAGCTTCTCCGCGATCCGGCTCGCGAAGGCGTACTTCCACCCGCAGGTCTTCACCCTCCACGGCCCGAACTTCGGCGGCTGGATCCTCGTCACGTACTGCATCGCGCAGGCCGCGCTGCTCGTCCTCGCGTACACCCTCTATCGGCTCGAGATCGGCGGCAAGCGCCTCGACTCGAGGCTGCGCGACCTGAGGGAGGTGCTCGCGTGACCACCGCGGAGAAATACGTCACCGCCGCGTACTGCGTCGTGTTCGCCATCGTCCTCGTCTACGTCCTGATCATGGCGCTGAAGCTGCAGCGGCTCGAGCGCGAGGTGGACGAGCTCGCAGAACGCGTGCCCGACGAGGACGCGGAAGAGGCGCTGCGGGAGACGGCGCGCGTTGGCTGAGCTGCTCTTCTGGCCGGCGCTGCTGCTCTACGGGGAGGCGGCGGTCGGCTACTTCGGCGACGTGCGGCGGCCGGGCCGCGCGGGACGTGCCGCCACGTGGGGTGTCCGGCTCGGCTGGCTGGCGCAGACCGCGCTGCTCGCCGTGCAGGCGACACGGGACGACGGCTTCCCGTGGGGGACGTGGGCGGGGTCGCTCACGCTCTTCGTCTGGCTCGTCGTCTCCGCGTACCTGATCTGGGGCTGTCGCCGGCCGTACCGGTTGCTCGGCCTCGTCGTGATGCCGCTCGCGGTGGCGCTGCTCGTCGTCGCGCGCGCGGGCGGTGGAACCGGGATCGGGAGCGCGAGCCACTACTCGAACCTCTTCCTCATCGTCCACGTCGGGCTCGTGCTCGCCGCCTTCGCCGGCTTCACGCTCGCGGCGGCGCTGTCCGGGCTGTACATCTGGCAGGAGCGGCGGCTCGTGACGCATCCCGCCACGATCCTGCGCAGGCAGATGCCCGCGCTGGCGACGCTCGACTCGCTCGCCCTGCGCACGGTTGCGTGGTCGGTGCCGCTGCTCACGCTCGGCGCCGCCGTCGGGCTCGTGCGGCTCGTCGCCCGTGGGGATCGGCTCGACGCGCTGATTGCAGTGACGGCCGTGACGTGGTTCGTCTGGTGCGCGTACCTCGGCCTGCGCCTGCTCGGCGACTGGACAGGACGGCGTGCCGCTTACCTCGCGCTGGCCGGCTTCGCCCTCGTCATCGTCGTCCGCCTGGCCCTTCCCGCGACCCACTTCGCATGATCCGCCTCGTCCTCGTCGGCACCTCCCACCACCACGCGCCCGTGGCGCTGCGCGAGCAGGTGGCGCTCGACCGGGACGACGCGCAGGCGCTCGCCGCCCGGCTGGCGGCGGACGGGCGCGAGGCTGTCTGCCTCTCGACCTGCAACCGCACCGAGCTCTACCTCGCTGCCGAGGATGCGGAGCAGGTCGAGCGGGATGCGGTCGCCGCGCTCGCGTCGCTCGGGCCGGAGGTCGAGCCGGCGCTCTACCGGCTGCAGGACCGGGCCGCCGCGCACCACCTCTTCCGCGTTGCCGCCGGCCTGGACTCGCTCGTCCCCGGCGAGGGCGAGATCCTCGGGCAGGTGCGGCTCGCGCACGAGCTCGGCACGACCGGGCCGGTGCTCGACCGGGTCTTCCGGCAGGCGCTCCACGGCGGGCGGAAGGTGCGGGCCGAGACCGCGATCGGCCAGAGCCCGGCCTCGGTGTCGGCTGCGGCCGCCGCGCTCGCGGAACAGGTCTTCGGCAGCCTCGAAGGCCGCTCGATCCTCCTTCTCGGCGCGGGCAAGGTGAGCGAGCAGGCCGCGCGCAACCTCCGCAGCCGCGGCGCCGAGATCGCGCTCGTCGCCAACAGCAAGACCGAGCGCGAGCGCATCGGCGACGAACTCGCGAACGTCGACGTCGTGATCGCCTCGACGAACGCGCCGGGGCTGGTGCTCGAGGCGGCGACCGTGGCGGATGGGCTGCGATGCCGGAAGGGTCGCCGGCTCCTGCTCGTGGACCTCGCGGTGCCGCGCGATCTCGATCCTGCGATCCGGGAGCTCGACGGCTGCTACCTCTACGACATCGACGACCTCGAGCAGATCGTGGTCGAGACGCTGTCGCTGCGCCGCCGCGAGGCCGAGCGCGCCGAGACGATCGTCGCGGCCGAGGCGGAGAAGTTCCACGAATGGCACGCGTCACTCGACGTCGTGCCGGCAATCGCGTCGCTCCGGGCGCGCGCGGAGGAGATCCGCGAGGCCGAGCTGCAGAAGGCGGAATCCCTGCTCGAGCGGCTCGACGACAGCCAGCGCCGCGCCGTCGAGGCCGTCACCGCCCAGATCGTGAACAAGCTCCTGCATCAGCCGACCGTGCGGATGAAGCAGGCAGCCGTGTCGGCCGATGGGGTGCTCTATGCTGAGGCCGTGCGGCACCTCTTCGGTCTCGGCGAGGACGAGCGCTGAACGTCAAGCCCGCGACGGGGCGTCCTCTGCCGCTCCAGGTGCCGACGGCCTTCATCCGAGTCCGGCCGCGCGGCGTCGGCTGCGCGCCGCCCGTACGGAGGCGACTGGCCTGTGCTCGTCCGCGTCGGCAGTCGCGGCAGTAGGCTCGCGCTCACCCAGGCCGAGCGCGCTCTCTCTTCCTTGCGGGCGCCCGGCATCGAGCTCGTGCTCGTCCCGATCACGACGGCCGGCGACCGCGACCGCTCGCGCCCCTTCGGCGAGATCGGCTCGCGCGGCGTCTTCGTCAAGGAACTCGAGGAGGCGCTGCTGGACCGGCGGATCGACATCGCCGTCCACTCCGCGAAGGACCTGACCGCTGCGGACCCGGAGGGCCTCACGGTCGGCGCGTATCTCCCGCGGGAGGACCCCCGCGACGCGCTCTGCGGTGCCACGGCGCTGCGGCCGGACATGCGGATCGGCACCGCGTCGGTGCGGCGGAAGGCACAGCTGCTCGCGCTCGAGCCGACGCTCTCGATCGAGCCGCTGCGGGGCAACATCGACACGCGGCTGCGCAAGCGGGGCGAGCGGGGGCTCGATGCGATCGTGCTTGCCGCGTGCGGACTCGACCGGCTCGGGCTCGGCGGCGAGATCGGGCATCGGTTCGAGCCCGAGACGATGCTGCCCGAGGCGGGCCAGGGCGCGCTCGCGCTGCAGGTGCGCGCCGGCGACGAGCAGCTCGTCGCGGCCGCGGACGATCCCGAGACGCGCGAGCGCGTGGAGGCGGAACGCGCGGTCGTGGCGGCGGTCGGCGGCGGCTGCCTCGCTCCGGTCGCGGCGCATCACGACGGAACGACGCTGACGGGCCTGGTCGCGGCGGAGGACGGATCGTGGATCGAGCGGCGCACCGGCGCCGATCCGGCCGCGCTCGGAGAGGAGCTGGCGGGTGCGAGTGCTCGTCACTCGTGAGGAGCTCGTCGCCCGCGTCGAGTCGCTCGGGCACGACGCGGTCTTCTGCGAGCTGATCCGCGTCGAGCCGCTCGGGGACGAGCCGGTGGACGCTCGCGCGTACGACTGGCTCGTGGTCACGAGCCGGAACGGCGCGCACGAGCTCGCGCGTCGCGGTGTGACCGCGAACCGCATCGCCGCGATCGGCCCGGCGACGGCCGAGGCGCTGCGATCGCACGGGCTGCGGGTCGACCTCGTCGCCGCGACGCACACGCAGGAAGGTCTACGGGACGAGCTACCGGAGGGGACGCTGCTGCTCGCTGCCGCGGAAGGCGCGCGGCGAGACGTCCTCGACGCCGACTTCCTGCCGCTCTACCGGACGATCGAGCTGCGGCCCGACACTCCGAGCGCCGACGTCGCGCTGCTCATGTCCGGCTCCGCCGCGCGGGCTCTCGCGGCCACCGGTGCGCGTGTGCCCGTCGTCGCCATCGGCCCCCAGACCGCGGCCGAGGCGCGGGCGGCCGGCCTCGACGTGGTGGCCGTCGCCGCCACTCACGACGTCGACGGGCTCGTCGAGGCATTACGTTCCAGCACGTGGTCATCACCTTCCTGACCGACTTCGGGCTCCAGGACGACTTCGTCGGCACCTGTCACGGAGTGATCGCAACGATCGCGCCGGACGCGCACGTGATCGACGTCACGCACGGAGTCCGTCCGGGGCACGTGCTCCAGGGCGCGCTCGTGCTGGCGAACACGCTCCCCTACATGCCGGCCGGCGTTCACCTCGCCGTCGTCGATCCCGGCGTGGGCGGGAGTCGCCGCGCCCTCGCTCTCCGCGACGGGGAGGGCCGGCTGTACGTCGGCCCCGACAACGGGCTCCTCCTGCCAGCCGCAGAGCGCTTCGGCGGCGTGGACCAGGCTCACGAGCTCGCTAACCCGGAGTACTCGCTGCAGCCGGTGTCCCGCACCTTCCACGGCCGCGACCTCTTCTCGCCGGCCGCGGCCCACCTGGCCGCCGGCGTGGCGCTCGAGGAGCTTGGACCGCCCGTCGGCCCGGACGAGCTCGTGCAGCTCGAGGTCCCGCAACCGGAGGTGGGACACAACCGCATCCGGGCGGTCGCGCTCGCCGTCGACCGCTTCGGCAACGTCGCGCTCAACCTCCGCCGCGAGCACCTCGAGCCTGCGGAGCTCCCCGCCGGCACGCGGCTCGAGCTCACCTGCCGCGGCGAGCGGTTCTATGCCGTCTTTGCGCGCACCTTCGCGGACGCGGCGCGTGGGTCGCTGATCCTCTACGAGGACAGCTACGGCAGCCTCGCCCTGGCGGTCTCGCGCGGTAGCGCCGCGCAGCTGCTGCGCATCGAGGAGGGCGGCGAGATCGTCCTCGACCTCGCCGCGCGGTGATCGACGCCCAGCGCTTCGCCCGTCTGGTCACCGACGCGGTCGTCCGGCGGCCGGCACTGTGGCGGGTCTTCCGCGGGCCGCTGCGCAAGATGTTCGACGGGCTGGCCCCGACCTGGGAGACGCGGATCGGGCCGCATCACTTCTGGGCGCTCGACCTCGCGCTCGAGGACGTGCCCGCGCCGCGCCGCGCCCTCGATCTCGGCACGGGAACCGGTGTCGTGGCGCTGGCGCTCGCCGAGCGCTATCCGGAGGCCGAGATCGTCGGCATCGACCTCAGCCCGGGCATGATCGAGGAGGCTCGGCGGAAGTTGCCGCCCGAGCTCTCCGGCCGCGTCCGCTTCGAGGTCGGCGACGCTTCCGCGCTCGCGTGTCCCGACGGCGAGTTCGACCTCGTCGTCCTCTCGAACATGATCCCGTTCTCCGGCGAGCTCGCTCGCGTCGCCGCGCCGGGCGGGACGCTCGTGCTCTCGTTCTCACGGGGCGCCGAGACTCCGATCTACGTCGCGCCCGAGCGCCTGCGCCGGGAGCTCGCCAGTCGGGGCTTCACGGAATTTGCGGAGTTTTCGGCGGAGCCGGCCACGGCGCTCCGGGCGAAGAGGGTTAGGGTCTGGTCAACGGTCGTCCGCGACACGGTCGCACCGGTCCGAACGACCCGAGGCCCCCGAGAACGCGCAAGCGTCACGGGGGCCTCTTCTTGGTCGCGAGGGCGTCGGTCCGCCGTTGGCGGGGGCGATCTACTCTCTAGCCATGATCCGACTTGGTCGGTGGGTGGTAGTAGTCGGCTCCACACTCGTGATCGCGGTGGCGGTTGGCAGTGTGTCCGGAGCCGGGGCGGCGGCGAGGGTGACCGTGTCGCCGTGTGGAACGGCGCAACTTCCCGCCTGGTCTCCGGACGGGACGCAGATCGCCTGGTACGGCCATCGCTGGCTCCGGCCTAACACTCACCACCGCGGCGGCGATACCGTCCTGCGGGCGTTCTGTGTCTCGGATGCCGACGGCAAGCACGTCCATCGGCTGCCTCATACGGTGTGTAGGGCGCTGCTCCCACGAGCTGAGCGACCCCCCGGATCAGCTCTACTGGGTGAAACCTAGCCTGCTCCTCTACGGGAACGACCTCGGGATCGGCGCGATCCCGGTCGGTCAGAGCCCCAAGCTCCTCGGCAAGAAGCCGCCCGAACGGTTCTCCGTCGACTCGGCGGGCGATCGCGTCGCCGCGGGCGCGTCTCGAGCTGTACGCGCACCGGCTGCGCGGTCGTGAGATCCTCTGTGCCGCGACCGTGAGCCGTCGTCGGCACGGGCGGCGGAAGCACAGCGCAGCACCACCGAACCAAGCCTTTCCCCCAAGCGACGCAGGTCGTGTTCGCGCGCTTCGCCGCCAACGACTCCGGAAAGAGGCTCGGCGTCTACCCTCGCGACGGAGCCACCGCTGCGCTGCGCCGCAGTACCCCTCTGTCGCCGCCGGAGATCGAATTGCCTACCTCGCGGAACATATCCGTCGGCGCTTCGGCTCGTCCCCTCGCAGGGGTGCGAGCACGACACTCCTACGCAAAGGCATCGTGCCCTCTTCCCTGGTCGCCCGATGGCCGGCCATCGCGTTCGCGGATTCGACAGGGAAGCTTGCCGTCGTCGACACCACGACGAAGAAGGTGCGCAACTGCTGAAGCTCAACCTCCGTGGGGCCCGTCGAGCATCGCCTGGTCGCCGGACTCGCGGCAAGTGCTGGTGGTCTGACGGCCGCCGCCCGCTCGAGTGTCCCAGCGGGCTGTGGCGCGTCCCGATCAGTGGCGGGAAGCCGCACCTCGTTCACGGCTGCTAGCTAAAAATGGCGAGGGCCGGACTCGAACCGGCGACACCCCGGTTTTCAGCCGAGTGCTCTACCAGCTGAGCTACCTCGCCGCGGCTGGGCGGCGGTCAGTGTAGCCGGGCATCCTCCACCGAGAGCGTTAGCCTCTCGCCCGTGAGTGTCGAGGAGGCCGAGCGCGAGATCGCCGTGATCGGGGCTCCGCTCGACCTCGGCGCTGGGCGGCGAGGCGTCGACATGGGGCCGTCCGCGATCCGCTACGCGGGCCTCCACCAGCAGCTCGCGGAGAAGCTCGGTGTCCGCGTCTCCGACGCCGGGAACGTCATCTCGCCGGTCGTCGAGACGACCGACATGGGCGACGAGCACGCGCGGTATCTCGCCCAGATCCTCGACCTCTGCGACCGGCTGTCCGTGCTCGTGGCGGAAACCGCTGAGCGCGGCGCGCTGCCGCTTGTCCTCGGCGGCGACCACTCCGTCGCGCTCGGCTCGCTCGTCGGGATGGCCAAGGTGCGGGGCGGCGCGGGCGGTGTCGTCTGGGTCGATGCGCACGGCGATCTGAACACGCCTGCCACCTCGCCGAGCGGCAACGTGCATGGGATGGTGCTCGCCGCGGCGCTCGGGCTGGCCGGGGACTCCTTCAGCCGCGACGGCTGGCCGCTGCCGGCGGTCGAGGCGGGGAAGCTCGCGCTCGTGGGCGTTCGCTCGCTCGACGAGGGAGAGCGGGAGCTCGTGCGCAAGCTCGACGCGAAGGTCTTCACGATGAGCGAGATCGACCGGATCGGGGTCGAGCCCTGCATGCGGGAGGCGATTGCGCACGCGGCGGGCGCGGCGTTCCTCCAGGTCTCGTTCGATATGGACGTCGTGGACCCCGACTACGCGCCGGGCGTGGGCACGCCGGTGCGGGGCGGGCTCTCGTACCGCGAGGCGCACCTCGCGATGGAGACGGTGGCCGAGTCCGGGCTGCTCGACTCGCTGGACGTCGTCGAGGTCAACCCGATCCTCGACCGCGAGAACGCGACGGGGCAGCTCGCCGTCGAGCTCGTGGCCTCGGCGCTCGGCGCGCGCATCCTCTAGTGCTGGAGCTCGAGGCCCGGCAGGGCGACATCGCCCAGGTCGAGGCAGACGCAATCGCGAACGCCGCGAACGACCGGCTCTGGATGGGCGCCGGCGTCGCGGGGGCGCTCAAGCGGGCCGGCGGTGACGAGATCGAGCAGGAGGCGATGGCGATCGGCGGGATCCCGCTCGGCACCGCCGTGGCGACGACGGCCGGCCGGCTTCGGGCGCGCTGGGTGATTCACGGCGCCGTGATGGGACAGGATCTCCGGACGGACGCCGACCTCGTCGGCCGCACGACTCGGGCCTGTCTCGAGCTCGCCGACGAGCTGGGCGCTCGTTCGCTCGCGCTGCCCGCGTTCGGGACGGGGGTCGGCGGCTTTCCGCTCGGCCGGTGCGCCTCGATCATGGTCGAGGAGGCGCGCATCTTCGCGGCGCAGTCGCTCGAACGTGTGATCTTCGCGGTCTACGGCGAGGAGGCCTACGAGGCGTTCTCGTCCGAGCTCTCCTCGCCGGAACCCGACGGCTCGTAGTAGCGGCGGCCTTCGAGCTCCTCGGGGAGATAGCTCGTCTCGAAGCCCTGCGGGTCGTCGTGCGGATAGACGTAGCCCTCGCCGTGCCCGAGCCGGCGGCCGTACCAGGAGCCGTCGCGCAACGCTTTCGGCGGTCGCGCGGCGCCGTGTTCCTGCACGTCGGCCGTGGCACGGTTCAGCGCCATGTAGCTCGCGTTCGACTTCGGCGCTCGGGCGAGGTAGATCGCGGCCTGGGCGAGATTGAGGCGCGCCTCGGGCAGTCCCACATGCTCGACCGCCTGGGCGGCGGCGACTGCGACGAGCAGAGCGCGCGGGTCGGCGTTGCCGATGTCCTCGGAGGCGAGGACGATCATCCGCCGCGCGATGAAGCGCGCGTCCTCGCCGCCTTCGAGCATCGCGGCGAGGTAGTAGACCGCGGCGTCGGCGTCGCTCCCGCGCATCGACTTGATGAAGGCGGACGTGTAGTTGTAGTGGGCGTCGCCGGCCTTGTCGTAGACGAGCGGGGGCTTGCGTGCCGCGTCCTCGACGTGCGCCTCCGTGACCGGCGAGCCTTCCGCCTGCGCGGTCTGCGCTGCGAGCTCGAGGATGTTGAGCGCCGTGCGGGCGTCGCCGCCCGAGCGCCGCGCCACGAGCGCGACGAGCTCGGGCTCCAGCTCGACCTCGAGGTCGGATGCACCGCGCCGCACGATCTCGGCGAGCTCCTCCTCGGTGAGCGGCTCGAGCTCGTACACCTGCGTGCGGGAGATGAGCGCGGAGTTGACCTCGTAGTACGGGTTCTCGGTCGTCGCGCCGATCAGCGTCACGAGCCCCGACTCGACGCCGGGCAGCAGCGCGTCCTGCTGCGCCTTGTTGAAGCGGTGGATCTCGTCGAGGAAGAGGATCGTGCGCCGGCCGGTCGTGCCGAGCCGCTCCCGCGCCCGCGCGAGCACCTCGCGCACGTCCTTCACCGTCGCAGAGACCGCCGACAGCTCCTCGAACGCGGCGCCGGTCGAGGCGGCGACGATCCGCGCGAGCGTCGTCTTCCCGCTGCCCGGCGGGCCGTACAGGATCGAGGAGTGGACGCGGTCCTCCTCGATCGCGCGCCGCAGCGCCGAGCCCTCGCCGAGGACGTGCGCCTGGCCGACGAACTCGCCGAGCGTCGCCGGTCGCAGCCGCTGCGCGAGCGGCGCGACCTCGCGCGCATGCTGGTCGGCGGCGTCGGAGAAGAGGTCACCCACGACCTCAGTATGCTCCGCCGCGTGTCCGGGTCTGCCGCCGACACCTGGAGCGGCGCGAGCTACGAGCGCATCGCAGAGACCTTTGCGCCGATCCACGATCGCGTCGTCGAGGCGCTCGCAATCGAGCCGGGGACGCGCTTTCTCGACGTCGCCTGCGGGACCGGCGGCGTGGCGCTGCGAGCCGCGCGGGCCGGTGCGGACGTGACCGGCATCGACATCTCCGCGGACCAGCTCGCCAAGGCCCGCCGTGCCGCGGAGGCCGAGGGCCTCGCGATCCGTTTCGACGAGGGCGACTGCCAGGAGCTTCCGTACGCGGACGCGGAGTTCGACGCCGTCGCGTCCGCCTTCGGCGCGATCTTCGCCCCCGACCACGAGCGCACCGCCGCCGAGCTGGCGCGCGTGTGCCGCCCGGGCGGCCGGCTGGCGCTCACGGCGTGGCCGGCCGACCACTGGTCGGAGACGCACGCGCGGGCGGGTCGGACGTTCGTCGAAGACGTGGACGCGCGCGAATGGGCAAACGAGGAGCACGTCCGCGCGCTGCTCGGCGACGCGTTCGAGCTCGAGCTCCAGACCGGCGAATGGCGCGTCGAGGCGGACTCGGGCGAGGAGCTCTGGGAGCTCGCCTCGACGTCGATGCCGCCGCTTCGGGCCTGGCTCGCCGAGCAGAGCGACGAAGCACGCGCGCACGCGGAGAAGGTCTATCTCGAGGCACTCGCGTCCGGTGTCCTCGCGCGGAACTACGTCCTCGTGCTAGGAACCCGCCGATGAGCACGGCCACGCTCCGCGACGAGGTCACCGACCTCCTGCAGCGCCTGATCCGCGTCGACACGACGAACCCGCCGGGCAACGAGACCGCTGCGGCCGAGCTGCTGCGCGACTACCTCGAGGCGAACGGCATCGAGTGCGAGCTGATCGCGAAGGTGCCCGAGCGCGCGAACCTCGTGGCGCGGATCCCTGGCGGCGACGGCCCGTCGCTGCTCTTCCTCGGGCACACGGACGTCGTGCTCGCCGACCCGGCCGAGTGGTCGGTGCCGCCCTTCTCCGGCGAGCTGCGTGAGGGAATGGTCTGGGGGCGCGGGGCGCTCGACATGAAGAGCGAGGTCGCCGCGAACGCGGTCGCCATCGCGTCGCTCGCGCGCGAGGGATTCCGTCCCAGCGGCGACCTGATCTTCGCGGCGACCGCCGACGAGGAGGCCGGCGCCGGCTTCGGCCTCGAGTGGCTGTGCGAGGCGCATCCCGACGCCGTCCGCTGCGACTTCGCGATCAACGAGGGCGGCGGCGATCGGGTCGAGCTCGAGGACGGCCGCGCTGATCTTCCAGGCGACGGTGGCGGAGAAGATGACGGCGCCGTTCCGGCTGCTCGTGCAAGGCCGCTCGGGTCATGCGTCGATGCCGCGGATCGCCGACAACGCGCTCGTCAACGCGACTGCTGCTGATCGATCGAATCGCCGCGTATCCGGCCGGAGCCGCAGCTCGGGCCGGAGGTCGAGGCACTTCCTCCGGGTCGTGCTCGGGGAGGTGCCGCCGGCGCACGAGGCTGTCGAGCGCCTCACGCCGCTCTCGCCGGTCGCGCGCCGCCGTCGTCCACGCGCTGCTCGCGCCGACCTTCTCACCGACGATCATCTCCGCCTCGCAGAAGCGGAACGTCATCCCGGCGCTCTGCGAGCTCGAGGTCGACTGCCGCCTGCTGCCGGGCCAGCATCCGAGCACGTCGAGCCGATGATCCGGGCGGTGCTCGGCGGCGACGTCGACTACGAGTTCGAGTGGATCGAGGCGCGCGGCGGCACTCGCTCGCGCTCGACACGCCGCTGTGGCGGGCGCTCGAGGAGTGGGTCGCCGAGGCCGAGCCGGGAGCGAAGGCTGCCCCGCTCGCGTGCGCCGGTTTCACCGACAGCCACTGGCTGCGCGAGGCGTTCGGCACCGTCGCCTACGGCTTCTTCCCCTCCACGGGAGAGCTGCCGCCCGAGCTGGCGGCGTCGCTCATCCACTCGGCCGACGAGCGCATCCCGGTTGCCGATCTCGAGCTCGGCGTCGGCTGGCTGCGTCATGCGGCGCACTCCATGCTGGACTGAGGCGACTACCCTTCGCCGCGATGGCCAAGGAGAAGATCAGGCTCGGCGGCATGGCGCTGCCGAACGGGGTGCTCGTGCACGGCCCGCATGCGTGGGCCTGCGCGATCCGGCACGAGGACGGACGGATCGAGGTCGCTGCGGCGCGCAAGCGCCTGCAGGCATCCAGGGTCGAGAGCCCGCTGCTCCGCGGCCCGGCCAGGCTCGTCGAGGCGCTTCTGCTTCTGCCGCAGATCAAGGCCAAGCTTCCGGCGGCGAAGCTGCCGATGGAGAACCCGCGCACGCTCGCCTCGATGCTCGGTGCGGCGGTGTTCGTCCGCGCCCTGCGCGAGTCGAAGCTGCGGCCGGTCCCGCGGGAGCTGCTGTCGCTCGCTCGCCTCGATCGCGCCCGCGGTGCTGGCGTTGCGCTCGGGCGAGCTCGCCGCGTACCACGGCGCGGAGCACATCTCGATCGGCAGCTACGAGCACGGGAAGCGCGCCACCAAGGAGCACGAGCGCTGCGGCGGGCATCTCGTAGGCCCGCTCCTCGTGACGTCCGCGATCGGCAACGTCCTCGCCGGGCTCGCGCCGGAGCGGCACCGAAGCACGCGCAGGCAGTTGCGCAGATCGGTGCGGTCGGGGCGGCAACCGAGCTCTTCGGCTGGATGTCGCGGCACCCTGAGCATCCGCTCGCGCGAGCATTGTCGAAGCCGGGACACGAGCTCCAGCACCGCTTCTCGACGGCGGAGCCGAGCGCCGAGCAGCTCGAGGTGGCCGAGGCCGCGCTCGAGGCGTGCCTGGAGCTCGAGCATGCCGACAGCCGCAGGCAGGCCTCGCCCCCGAGGTCTTCGACCTCCCCGTCGAGAAGATGCGCGCGGGCTGGTACACCGACGCGTACTTCAACCACGCCCGGGCGGCGCTTCTCGCCGACGGCCGCCATCCGCGGGTCGTCGTCCAGGTCTTCCAGAAGCACCACGCCTGGCTCGGCGGGGTGGACGAGGCGATCGCCATCCTCCGGCTCTGCTCGCACGAGCCGAGCGGGCTGACGATCCGCGCCCTCCACGACGGCGATCGGATCGAGCCGTGGGAGACGGTGCTGACGATCGAGGGCGACTACACGACGTTTGCGCACCTCGAGACGCCGTACCTCGGCACGCTCGCGCGGCGGACGCTGATCACGACGAACGTCGTGCGCGTGCTCGAGGCGGCGAACGGCAAGCCGCTCATCTTCATGCCGGCGCGCTTCGACCATCACCGCGTGCAGGCGGGCGACGGCTATGCGGCCTACGTGGCGGGACAGGTCACCGGCTTCGAGATCGGGGTCACGAGCGACGAGCAGGCTTCCTGGTGGGGCGGGCGCGCGATCGGCACCGTGCCGCACTCCCTGATCGCGGCCTACGGTGGGGACACCGTCGCTCGCGGCGCGCAAGTTCGCCGAGTGGGCTCCGCAGGACATGTCCGTGACCGTGCTCGTCGACTTCGAGAACGACTCGGTGCGGACGGCGTTCGAGGTTGCCGAGGCCCTTGGCGACCGGCTCTGGGGCGTTCGTCTCGACACGTCCGAGACGCTCGTCGACCGCTCGCTGTGGGACGAGATGGGCGACTTCAAGCCGACAGGCGTGAACGAGCGGCTCGTCCGGAAGACGCGCGACGCGCTCGACGCGGCCGGCTTCGGGCACGTGCGGATCGTCGTCTCCGGCGGCTTCACCGTCGAGAAGATCCGCGCGTTCGAGGAGCGCGGCGTGCCCGTCGACGCCTACGGCGTCGGCTCGTCGCTGATCCGCGGCGCCAACGACTTCACCGCCGACGTGGTGATGACCGACGGGCGAGCCGTCTGGGAAGTTCGGGCGGCACCTGCGCGAGAACCCCCGGCTCGAGCTCGTCGATTGACGGAGTCAGTTACGCGCGAGTTCTCACCGTCGCGGTGAATCTTGGCGGCATATAGGGCTCGACAGTTGCGCGGCGCGACTCCGCCCAACTCAGTCGATGACATTCGCGCGGAGCGTGCCGCGGCTCGGTTCGTTGCACGAGTGTGATGCGCGTTGACGCGGGTTCCGGCGGAAGGGAAACCACGTCACCGCCCGCCGGGTCGCAGCGTATCGCGGCGTTTCAGTTTGCCGCGCATGGAAGCGAGACCGGGTCGTCGCCGACGTTGCGGAACACGCGCGACGCCGAGCGACACCTCGGGCGTCGGTAGTGGACGCAGTCGTATCGCCAGTACACGGTGCCGGTGGCCGCGAGCGCCGTCAGGACGTACGGCTTCTGCCGTCCGCTCGCAGCGGAGCCGGGCAGAAGCAGCACGACCGCGATCGACCGCTCCGAGGAGAATCGCCACTCTCACGCGGGAGATACGCCGAGCGGCGGCGCGCAGGTCCATCAGCCGAGCTTCTCGGGGTGGCCGAGCTGGCCGAGCTCGGCGATGTCGCGGCGGAAGAAGAGCGACACCGTCCAGTCGACGACGACCCGCACCTTCCGCTGCGCGAGCGGGAGCTGGTACAGGTGGTACGACCGCGTCACCCACCAGCCGAGGAACCCGCGCAGGTGCAGGCCGAGCACCTCCGCGATTCCCTTGTGCCGGCCGAGTGTCGCGACCTGGCCCAGCATGCGGTAGCCGTACGGCTCGGGCGGGCCGGTCAGGTTCTTCGCCAGCCGTCGGGCCTGGCGGAGCGCGTGCTGGCAGGTGGGCGGGTCGGGCCGGTCGCTGCGCGTGTTCGGCACGCGCGTGCAGTCGCCGAGCGCCCACACGTGCTCGTGCCCGCGCACGCGGAGCAACTCGTCGACCTCGACGCGGCCCTTCTCGTCGAGCGGCAGCGCCCACTCGCGCAGGGCGGGGTTCGGCGCGACGCCCGCCGTCCAGACGAGCGTGTTCGTCGGGATCCGCGTCCCGTCCCCCAGCACGGCTTCGTCGGCGCGAGACCGACTGGAGCGTCGTGTCGACGTGGATCTCCATCCCGCGCTTCTCGAGCTCGGCGGCCGCGTAGTCGCCGAGCGGCAGCGGGATGTCGGGCAGGATCCGCGAGGCCGCGTCGACGAGCACCCAGCGGCGGCGGAGTCGAGCGCAGGCGCGGGTAGTAGCGGAGCGCGTCCTCCGCGAGGTCGGACAGCTCCGCGAGCGCCTCGACGCCCGCGTAACCGGCGCCGACGAAGACGAACGTCAGCCGCTGCGCCCGCTCCTGCTCGTCGAGCGCCGCGTCGGCGGCCTCGAGCTGCTGGAGGACGTGGTTGCGCAGGTTGATCGCGTCCGCGAGCGTCTTGAACGAGAGCGCGTGCTCGGCGAGGCCCGGAATCGGCAGCGTGCGCGGCACGGCGCCGAGCGCCAGCACGAGCTCGCGCCACGCGACCGTTTGCGGCCCCTCGGCGGTCACCACGGCGGCCGTCTGCGCCTCGAGGTCGAGGGCCGTCACGCTGCCGAGGATCAGGTCGGCGTGCGGGCACATCTGCGCGCAGCGGCACGACGCAATGCCGCGGCTCGAGCGTCCCCGACGCGGCTTCGGGCAGAAGCGGCGTGTAGAGCATGAAGTTCTCCTTGCTGACGATCGTCGCCCCGCGCTCGCCGAGCTCGCTGGCGACGTAGGCGCCGGCGAAGCCCCCGCCGACGACGAGCACCCCGCCGCGCGCTTCTCTGACTTCGCTCACTGGCCTAGCATCGCGCAACGTGGCGATCCAGGTTTCGGTAATCGGCAGCGGGACGGAGCACGAGGAGAACGCCGAGCAGGTCGGCCGGCTGCTCGCCGAGCTCGGCGCGACCGTCGTCACCGGCGGGCTCGGCGAGGTGATGGCCGCGGCCGCGCGCGGCGCCAAGAGCGCCGGCGGAACGACCGATCGGCATCCTCCCCAGCGAGAGACGCGGAGGCGCGAACGAGTGGATCGACCACGTCGTCGTCACCGGCATCGGCCATGCGCGCAACCTCGCGGTCGTCGCGTCCGGCGACGCGGTGATCGCGGTCGGCGGCCGCTACGGCACGCTCGCGGAGATCGGCCTGGCGCTCACGCTGGGGCGGCCGGTCGTCGTGCTCGAGCCGGGCTGGCAGGTGGACGGCACACGAGCGCGCGCAGTCGAGCCGCCGGCGGAGGCGCGTCGAGCTCGCGCTCTCGCGGCCCAGCCTCGCTCCGGCGTCTGAGGCGCCGCCGGCCAGTGCGGGCGTGCCGCTCGCGGCCGGAAGCTCGCCGCTCGCCTAGGCTCGCGGCGTGTGCGCGCGGAAGTGCGCCTTCTCGCGATCCATCGAGCACCAGGCGCGCGAGCGGTTGCGGGACTTGTCGTAGAAGGCGACGCGGCAGTGCTCGTCGCGGCAGCCCTTCAGCCGCTTCCACTCGTCGGTCGGGGCGAGCTCCGCGACCGCCGCGACGATGTGGCCGATCGCGCCGCGGGTTCCGTCTTCTGCGGGAGCGAGCACGGGACGGCCGTCCTCGAACCGGACGCCCAGCCGCGCCTTGCGCCCGGCCTCCTCCAGCGTCTTCGAGGCCGCGCCCGCGTCCGCTCGACGCCGTTGTTCACCAGCAGAAGCTCCCGGATCGCCTCGCGCACGGCGAGGGCGTCCGCGAGCTCCTGCTCGGTCGGCTCGACGAGATCGTCGACGAGGCCCTGCTCCGAGAACCACATCGCCAGCTCGTCCGGCGTCGCGATCGGGTCGATGCCGGTCTCGAAATCGAGCGTGTTGACGTAGTCGCGGACGAGGTCCAGCTGCGTATGTAAAATCGTAACCATTGTCCTTGCGTTGGAGGTTATGTAACTGGTAATCTCCGAACAGTGGTTAGGGTAGCACGCCGAGAGAAGGAGGAGTGATGATGCATCCAGAGCTCATGCGCCAGGTCGCCATGGCCCAGATGGCCGACTTCAATCGCGACGCCGTCCGGTACCGCCGGGCGCGCGCAGGCTTCGGTCCACCCGCCGCAGCCCGTGCGGACGGCGATCGAGCTGCGGCTGAGCGCGTGCCGCGAGGAGCTCGAGCGCCTGGCGCAGCTGAGCGAGCGGCCGCTGCACGAGGGCGACTGGATCGTGGCGGACGTCGACGGAGTGCCGGTGGCGGCGGTCTCGGTCGACGACGGCACAACCCTGTACGACCCGTTCAAGCCGACGACTCAGGCCCTGTCGCTGCTGAAGCTCCGGCGCAAGCAGGTGCTCGCGGCGGCGTACTAGCACGGAGGCGGTCAGGCGGTCTCGGAGGAACGTGCGCTCGGTCTCGCTCGGAGCGAGCTCGAGCGCACGGGAGTAGGCCGCCGCCGCCTCCTCGTCCCGGCCGAGCCGGTGCAGGAGCTCGGCGCGGGTCGAGTGCCAGAGGTGGTACCGCTCCAGCCCGCTCAAGCTGTCGACGATCTCGAGCCCGGGCTCCGGCCCGTCGGCCATCGCGACGGCGACTGCACGGTTCAGCTCCACGACCGGCGACGGGCTCAGCTCTGCGAGCCGGCCGTACAGGAGCGCGATCTGCGCCCAGTCCGTCGGCTCCTCGTAGTGGAGCGAGGCGATCGCCGCCTGCAGCTGGTACGGCCCGGGCGCCGAAGGGGCAGCGCTCGCTCGAGCGCGCACCTGCCCTGCTCGATCTCGTCCGTGTCCCAGAGGCTGCGCTCCTGCTCGTCGAGCAGGACGAGCTCTCCCGCGGGCGACACGCGTGCGTCGCGGCGCGCGTCCTGCAGGAGGAGCAGCGCATGCAGGCCGTGCGTCTCGGCCTCGTCCGGCATCAGCGTCGCGAGCACCGCGGCGAGCCGGATCGCCTCTCCGCAGAGCTCGCGGCGCACGGGCGGGCCGTAGCCGGCGTTGAAGACGAGATAGATCGTCGCGAGCACCAGCGCGCAGCCGCTCGGGCAGCAGGTGCTCCGCCGGCACGCGCAGCGGGATGCCGGCGTCGCGGATCTTCCGCTTCGCGCGGACGAGGCGCTGGGCGAGCGTCGCCTCCGGGACGAGGAAAGCGCGCGCGATCTCCGGCGTCTCGAGGCCGCCGACGAGACTCAGCGTCAGCGCGACCTGCGCCTCCGGCGCGAGCGCCGGGTGGCAGCAGGCGAAGATCAGCTCGAGCCGTTCGTCGGGAATCACAGCCTCCTCGTCGTCCGGGAGCTCCTCGGCCCGCGCGAGCAGCTCCGTCTTGCGCGCCAGCGTCTGCTCGCGGCGGATCCGGTCGATCGCCGCGTTCCGGGCCGTCGTCACGATCCAGGCGCCCGGATTGCGCGGCGCTCCGTCGCGCGGCCACCGCTCGCGCCGCCCGGACGAAGGCGTCCTGCACCGCGTCCTCGGCGAGGTCGAGATCACCGAGGACGCGGCCGAGGATCGCGATCGAGCGCGCACGCTCGTCGCGGTAGGCGCGGGCGAGCTCCTCTACGACGCGACCTCCGCCTCGCGCATCACGATCGGGCGGACCTCGATGTGGCCGTAGCGGGCGGACGGGATCTTCGCGGCCCACTCGAGCGCCTCGTCGAGGGTGTCGACGTCGATCAGGTAGTAGCCGCCGAGCACTTCCTTCGTCTCGGCGAACGGCCCGTCGGTCGTCAGCGTCTTGCCGTCCTCGACGTGGACGACGGTCGCCGTGCCCGCAGGCTGGAGCTGGTTGGCGCCGACGAGGATGCCGGCGTTCTGCACGTCCTCCGTGAACTTCGTGTACTCGCCGTAGATCGCGTTGCGCTCGTCCTCGGGCATGTCGCCCCAGTGCGCCTCGTCGTCGTGGATCAGGAGCAGGTACTGCATGGGTCCCTCCTTCGGGAGTCGTTGACGACTCTAAGACGAACGAGCTAACCCGAATTCGACATCCTCGTGAGCAGTGTGAGCGCGCCGGCCTTGTCGAGGAACTCGTTGAGGTTGCCGCACTTCGGGCTCTGGACGCAGGAGGGGCAGCCGCGCTCGCAGGGACAGCCGTCGAGCAGCGCGACCGTGTCGGCGACCCAGCCCTCGAACTGGTCGAAGCCGCGGGCTCGGCGATCCCGACGCCGCCGGCGTGGCCGTCGTAGACGAAGACGGTCGGCGCGCCGGTGTCGAGGTGGAGGTTCGTCGAGAGGCCGCCGATGTCCCAGCGGTCGCACATCGCCCACAGCGGCAGGAGCGCGATCAGCGAGTGCTCGGCGGCGTGGAGGGACGAGAGCAGGAGCGGCATCGCCTCGAGGCCCTCGAGCTGATGCGGCCGCGGCACGAACCAGACGGCCTCGGTGTCGAACGTCGTCGGCGGCAGGTCGAGCGGGACGGTGTCGAGCGTCGAGCCGTCCGCGACCGCCTTCTTCTGGTACGCGACGACCTGCTCCGTGACCGAGACGCGGCCGAAGGAGAGCTCGAGCCCGAGTCGCCGCTCGACGCGCAGCGGCTCCTCGATCGACGTCTCCGTCTCCTTCTTCGCCTGCGTGTACCAGTCGCCGTCGAACGGCTCGACGAGCGCGCGGCGCGCTGCGAGGTCGAGCTCGCGCACGAGGTACTGCCGGCCGAGGTGGAGGTAGACGGCGCCCTCGTGGACGGTGGAGTAGGCGCGCTCCCGCTCGGCCAGCCCGAGGACGTCGCCGGTCGAGGCGTCCACCACGAGGAACGAGTCGGGCGAGGTCGAGCGCAGCGGGACGCGCGCGGCCGGTGCGTCCTTGCCGGCCCAGACCCAGCCGCGCGCGGTGTGGCGCAGCTCCGGCACGTGCGGCGCGCGCTCGAGCGCCTCCGGGCCGAGCGTCGCGGCGTCGCCGTCGTCGATCGGGGCCTCGAACGCGGCCGCCGCGACGTGCCCGTCGAGCACGCGCGGGTTGGCGTGGTCGAGGATCGCCGCCTCGACGCGTCGCTCGAGCAGCGCCGGCGGCTCGCGCATGAAGTACTGGTCGAGCGCGTCCTCCGAGGCGATGAGGATCGCGAGGCCGTGCTCGCGGCGGCCGGCGCGTCCCCACTGCTGGCGGAGGCTCGCGACCGTTCCGGGGAAGCCGACGGAGATCGCGCAGTCGAGGTCGCCGATGTCGATGCCGAGCTCGAGCGCGTCGGTGGACGTGACGCCGAGGAGGTCGCCCTCGACGAGCCGCCGCTCGATCTCCCGCCGCTGCTGCGGCGTGTAGCCGGCGCGGTACGGGGCGAGCCGGGCCGCAGTCGCGGCGTCGAGCCGGTCGGCTGGCGAAGCGGTGGATGAGCTCGGCCGACTTGCGGCTCTTCGCGAAGCAGATCGTCCGCAGGCCGCGCCCGACGAGCCCCGCGAGCAGCCGCGACGCTTCGCCGAGCGCGCTCGCCCGCAGGCCGAGCTCGGCGTCGAGGAGCGGCGGGTTCCAGAGCGCGATCGTCCGCTCGGCGCGCGGCGCCGCGTCGTCCTCGACGACCGTCGCCTCCTCACCCGTGAGCGCGCGCGCGAGCTCGCCGGCGTTCGCGATGGTCGCCGAGGCGAGCAGGAACTGCGGCTCGGCGCCGTAGATCCGCGCGAGCCGCCGCAGCCGGCGCAGGACGTTCGCGACGTGCGAGCCGAAGACGCCGCGGTAGACGTGCGCCTCGTCGACCACGACGAAGCGGAGGTTGTGGAGGAAGTCGCCCCACAGGTCGTGTCGCGGCAGGACGCCGATGTGGAGCATGTCCGGGTTCGTCAGCACGAGGTTCGCCCAGCCGCGGATCTGGCGCCGCCGCTCGGTCGGGCGTGTCTCCGTCGTAGATCGCCGCGCGGACGGCGGCGACGCCGAGCTCGCCGAGCGAGCGCGCCTGGTCCTGCGCGAGCGCCTTCGTCGGGTAGAGGTAGAGCGCGCGCGCGTGCCGGTCGGCGGCGAGCGCGTCGAGCACCGGCAGGTTGAAGGCGAGCGTCTTGCCCGAGGCGGTGCCGGTCGTGACGATGACGTTGCCGCCGCCGCGCGCCGCCGCGTACGCCTCGGCCTGGTGCGCGTAGAGCTCGTGGATGCCGCGCCGCGCGAGCGCGTCGCGCACGGCCGGCTGGAGGGAGTCGGGAAGCGGCGCGGTCCGCGCCTCGCGCGCCGGCTCGGTCGCGAGGTGGGCGAGCTCGTCGCCGACGAGCAGCTCGTCCCAGACGGCGGTTGTAGTCACCCCACCATTGAAGCGGGCTAGGGCTCGCTGAACAGTGTCAGCTGCATCCCGTCGGGCGTACGGAGGCGCGCGTTGCGGCCGCCCCATGGCGGGACGACCGGCGCGGCCTCGGCTGCAGCGCCGGCCGCGACGAGCCGCTCCGGTCGCCGTCGAGGTCGTCACCTCGAACGCGAGCCGCACCGGCCCCGGAGACGCGCCGGCCCGCCTCGATCCGGTCGACGCTCTCCGCCTGGCGCTCGTCGAACAGCTCGATCGTCGCTCGGCCTGCCTCGAGGAGGATCACCCTTCCGTCCTCGCCGCTCCAGTCGGCGATCTGCTCGAACCCGAGGGCGTCGCGGTAGAACGCGACCGCCTCGTCGAAGTCCGGCACGGTGAGGACGACGCGCATCTCCATGCCAGCTTCTAACGACGCTCCCGCACGGATCCATCCCGCTCGACGACGATCACCCGCGCCGCGTCGATCGCCGCTCGAGGTCGGCGCCGGCCGGAGCCACGACCGCGTCGAACCTGCCCTCGGCGCTCTCGGCGACACGCGCTCCGCGCTCGCGCTTCGGCGCGGGCGCGAAACGCGGGATCCGGCTCCACGACGACGACCTCCCAGCCGGCGAGCTCGAGCGGCCGCGCGTGGATCCCGGCGAAGCCGAGCTCGAGCACGCGTCCGGGCCGTCTCCCAGCAGCTCGAGGATCCGCGGCGTCGCGGAGGCGGCGAGGGCAGGCGGCAGCCGGGCACGGCCAGACGCTAACGTTCGCGCACCGGGGTGCCTCGACGAGGCTGAGATCACACCCGTCGAACCTGATCCGGGTCATGCCGGCGAAGGGAGTGCGTTGGTTCCACGCTGCATCACGATTGCGGGCTCCGATTCCGGCGGAGGGGCCGGGATCCAGGCCGATCTGAAGGCGTTCGCCGCGGCGGGCGTCCATGGCATGTCGGCGATCGTCGCCCTCACGGCGCAGAACACGCGCGAGGTGGCCGCCGTCCACGAGGTGCCGCCGTGGTTCGTCCGCGCGCAGCTCGACGCGGTCGCCGGCGACATCGGGATCGACGCGGCGAAGACGGGGATGCTCTTCTCCCGCGCGATCATCGAGGCGGTGGCCGACTGGGTCGAGGAGCATCCGCTGCCGCTCGTCGTCGATCCGGTCATGGTCGCGAGCTCCGGCGCGCGGCTGCTGGAGGACGACGCCGTCGACGTGCTCGTCGGCCGCCTCTTTCCGCTCGCGACCGTCGTGACGCCGAACCTGATGGAGGCGCAGGCGCTGACCGAGTCGGACGCGCCGCCGGAGCGATCTGGCCGAGGCGCTCGTCGGGCTCGGCGCTCGGGCCGCGCTCGTCACCGGCGGCCACGGCGACGAGCCGGCCGACCACCTCTTCGACGGGAGGGAGCACCTCGAGATCCCGTTCGAGCGCCGGGACGTGGCCGCGACCCACGGCGCCGGCTGCACCCACTCGGCGACGCTTGCGGCTCTGCTCGCGCGCGGGCTCTCGCTGGCCGACGCGGCGCGCGGTGCCGCGGCGGCCGCTTCGCGCGCCGTCGCGCAGGGTCTCGTGGAGATCGGCGGCGGCGACGGGCCGGTGGACGTCCTGGGAGTTGTGCGGCGCGATGAGCATCTCCCCCGGAGCGACCCTGCGCGAGCTGCGCGAGCGGAAGCCGCTCGTCCACCAGATCACGAACTACGTCGTCATGAACGAGACGGCGAACGCGACCCTCGCGCTCGGCGCGCTGCCGGTGATGGCGCACGCGCGGGAGGAGGTCGAGGAGATGGTCGGGCTCGCGTCCGCGCTCGTGCTCAACATCGGCACGCTCTCGGAGCAGTGGATCGAGGCGATGCTGCTCGCCGGGCGCGCGGCGAGCGCGCGCGGGATCCCGGTCGTCCTCGATCCGGTCGGCGCCGGCGCGACCGCGTACCGCACCGACACGGCGCGCCGGATCCTCGGCGAGGTGCGTCGTCACCGTCCTGCGCGGCAACCCCGGCGAGGTGGCGACGCTCGTCGGCGCCGACGCAGAGGTGCGCGGCGTCGAGTCGATCGCGAGCGGGCTCGAGCCTGCGGAGCTCGCGCGCGAGGCCGGCCGGCAGCTCGGGCTCGTCGCGTCGGTCACCGGCCCGGTCGACCACGTCTCGGACGGCGAGCGAGCGCTCGCCGTGGCGAACGGCCATCCTCTGCTCGCCGCCGTGACCGGCACCGGCTGCATCTCGTCGGCGCTGACCGGCTGCTTCCTCGCTGCGAAGCCGGAGGAGCCGCTCGAGGCTGCGGCCGAGGCGCTCGCCGCGCTCGGTGTCGCAGCAGAGGACGCCGCCGACGGTGCGGCCGGCCCCGGCACCTTCCACGCGCGGCTCTATGACGCGCTCGCGGCGCTCGATCCGGACACGCTCGACGGCCGGGCGCGCATAACCGAGTCGTGACGACGCTCGGGGAGGTTGGCGAGTTCGGGCTGCTGGCCGAGCTCGAGCGTCGGGGTCTCGCCGAGGGGATCGAGCACGACGCGGCCCTCGTGGACGGGCTCGTCGTGACGCAGGACGCGCTCGTGGAGGGAGTCCACTTCCGCTTCGACCTCCTGAGCTGGCGCGAGCTCGGCTCGCGCGCCGCCGCGGTCAACATCAGCGATCTCGCCGCCTCGGGAGCCGATCCGGTCGCGCTCCTCGTCTCGCTCGGCCTGCCGCCCCAGTCGAAGCTCGATGACGTGCTCGAGCTCTACGCGGGCCTGAACGAGCGCGGCGTTCCCGTGCGCGGCGGCGACACGACCCGGGCGGACCGGGTCGTCCTCTCGGTGACCGCGCTCGGGCGCTCCGATCGCGTACCCGGCCGCGCGGGAGCGCAGCCGGGCGACCTCGTCGTCGTGACCGGTCCGCTCGGTGCAGCCGGCGCTGCGCTTTCGGGCGGGCCGGCTCCCCCCGGTGCCGGATCGCGTGGCGGAAGGGAAGCGGCTGGCGCGCAGTGGCGACCTCCATGCTCGACCTTTCGGACGGGCTCGCGCGAGACGCCGGCCACATCGCGCAGCGCTCGGGCGTCCACCTCGCGATCGAGCTCGAGCTCGTCCCCCTCGGCGAGGGCGCCGAGCTCGACGACGTCGGCTTCGGCGAGGACTACGAGCTGCTCGCGACGACGCCCGACCCGCTCGGCTTCCCGGTGATCGGTCGCGTCGAGGAGGGAGAAGGCGTCGAGCTCACGCTCCGCGGCGAGCCGTACTCACTCGCCGGCTGGGAGCACTTCCGCTAGCCACCGCTCGAAGTGCGCGCGCGGGCGCACGCCGACCAGCGACCCTCGCGCCTCTCCGCCGGAGAAGAGGATCACGGTCGGGATCGACAGCACGTCGTAGCGCGAGGCGATCCCCGGCTCCTCGTCCACGTTCAGCCGCGCGACGTCGACGGGCAGCTCCTCGAGGATCGGCTCGAGCGCCTTGCACGGGCGGCACCAGGGCGCCCAGAAGTCGACGAGCAGCGGCCCGTCCGCGATCGCCTCGTCGAACGTCGCCTCGTCGAGCTCGGTCACAGCCGTCCCGCCAACGCCGTCAACCGTAGCCACGGCACCTTCCAGACCGCCTCGAGCACGATCGCGCGGCTCATCTTCGACCGGCCCGCCGTGCGGTCGACGAAGGTGATCGGGATCTCGACGACGCGGAACCCCTTGCGCAGCGTCCGATACGTCGTCTCGATCTGGAAGACGTAGCCGGCGGCGTCGATCGTCTCCAGGTCGATCGACTCGAGCACGCGCCGTCGGAAGCACTTGAAACCTCCGGTCGCGTCGTGGATCGGCATCAGGAGGACGCGCGTGTAGATCGAGGCGCCGCGCGAGATGAAGCGGCGCATGAGCCCCCAGTTGACGGTGTCGCCACCGACGACGTAACGGGAGCCGAGCGCGAGGTCGGCGCCCTCTTCGACCGCCGCGATCAGCCGCGGCACATCCGCCGGGTCGTGTGAGAAGTCGCAGTCCATCTCGAGCACGAGCTCGGCGCCCTTCGCGAGCACGTGCCGGAACCCGTCGGCGTACGCGCGTCCCAGTCCCTCCTTGCGCGGCCGGTGGAGCACCTCGACCCACGGCAGCTCGCTCGCGAGCCGGTCGGCGATCTCGCCCGTCCCGTCGGGGGAGCTGTCGTCGATGACGAGGACGTCGACGTCCTGGTGGGCGAGAGCCCGAATCATCTTCTCGAGGTTCTCGCGCTCGTTGTAGGTGGGCAGGCAGACGACGGCGCGCGGCACGCTCATATCATCGCGGGAGGGGGAGCTACCCCCACAACTCCGAGGTCGCCGACCAGATCGACCTCCTCGCAGACCTGCTCGAGCTCGGGGCAAGACACGTTCCGCGTCGTCGCTTACCGCCGGCCGCCGCGCGCGGCGCGAGACGTCGCTCCGTCGCTCAGCTCGCCGACGCGACGTCGACGGGCAGCTCCTCGAGGATCGGCTCGAGCGCCTTGCACGGGCGGCACCAGGGCGCCCAGAAGTCGACGAGCAGCGGCCCGTCCGCGATCGCCTCGTCGAACGTCGCCTCGTCGAGCTCGGTCACAGCCGTCCCGCCAACGCCGTCAACCGTAGCCACGGCACCTTCCAGACCGCCTCGAGCACGATCGCGCGGCTCATCTTCGACCTGCCCGCCGTGCGGTCGAGAAAGGTGATCGGGATCTCGACGACGCGGAACCCCTTGCGCAGCGTCCGATACGTCGTCTCGATCTGGAAGACGTAGCCGGCGGCGTCGATCGTCTCCAGTTCGATCGACTCGAGCACGCGCCGCCGGAAGCACTTGAAGCCTCCGGTCGCGTCGTGGATCGGCATCAGGAGGACGCGCGTGTAGATCGAGGCGCCGCGCGAGATGAAGCGGCGCACGAGCCCCCAGTTGACGGTGCCGCCACCGGCGACGTAACGGGAGCCGAGCGCGAGGTCGGCGCCTTCTTCGACCGCCGCGATCAGCCGCGGCACGTCCGCCGGGTCGTGCGAGAAGTCGCAGTCCATCTCGAGCACGAGCTCGGCGCCCTTCGCGAGCACGTGCCGGAACCCGTCGGCGTACGCGCGTCCCAGTCCCTCCTTGCGCGGCCGGTGGAGCACCTCGACCCACGGCAGCTCGCTCGCGAGCCGGTCGGCGATCTCGCCCGTCCCGTCGGGGGAGCTGTCGTCGATGACGAGGACGTCGACGTCCTGGTGGGCGAGAGCCCGAATCATCTTCTCGAGGTTCTCGCGCTCGTTGTAGGTGGGCAGGCAGACGACGGCGCGGGGCACGCTCATATCATCGCGGGAGTGGCGGAGCTCCCCCGCAACTCCGAGGTCGCCGACCAGATCGACCTCCTCGCGGACCTGCTCGAGCTCGAGGGCAAGGACACGTTCCGCGTCGTCGCGTATCGCCGGGCGGCCGCGCGCGTGCGCGAGACCGCCGGCTCCGTCGCCCAGCTCGCGCTCGACGGGCGCGCGAAGGAGCTGCAGGGCATCGGCAAGACGATCGAGGAGAAGATCGTCGAGATCGTCGAGATCGGCGAGATCCAGGCGCTGACGAAGAAGAAGGCCGGCGTCCCGCCCGAGGTCGTCCTCTTCATGAAGCTGCCGGGCCTCGGGCCGAAGACCGCGGCCCGCATCTGGCACGAGCTCGGCGTCGAGACGCTCGACGAGCTCAAGGTGGCGGCCGAGTCGGAGCGGCTGCGGACGCTTGCCGGGCTAGGGCCGAAGAGCGAGGAGAAGATCCTTGCCGGGCTCGCGTACCAGGCCGAGAGCCCCGAGACGGACCGGTACCTGCTCGGCCGAGGTCTGCCCGCCGTGCAGGCCGTGGTGGCGGCGCTGCGCGAGCTGCCGGCGGCGATCGCGGTCTCGGAGGCCGGGTCCGTGCGGCGGCGCAAGGAGACGTTCCGCGACCTCGACATCATCGCGAGCGCGACGAACCCGGCCGACTTGACCGGCCACTTCGCGAGCCTGAAGTGGGTCGTCGACGTGGCGGCGCAAGGAGACACGAAGGCGACGGTCGTCTCGCGCGACGGTCTCCGCTTCGACCTGCGCGTCGTGCCGCCCGAGTCGTTCGGCAACCTCCTCCAGCACTTCACGGGCTCGAAGGACCACAACGTCGCGATGCGCGAGGAGGCGGTGCGGCGCGGGTTCTCGATCTCCGAGTACGGCGTGACGAACGTCGAGACCGGCGATGTCTTCAGGAGCGCCGAGGAGGACGAGGTCTACGAGTTCCTCGGCTACCAGCCGATCCCGCCCGAGCTGCGCGAGAACTGGGGGGAGCTGGAGGCGGCGCGGCGCGGCGAGCTGCCGAAGCTCGTCGAGCTGCGCGACGTCCGCGGCGACCTGCACACGCACTCGCACTGGTCGGCCGACGGCAAGAGCACGCTCGAGGAGATGCTCGAGGGCGCGGCGGCCCGCGGCTACGAGTACTACGCCGTGACCGACCACTCGCACTACCTCCGCGAGGGTCGCATGCACGCGCAACTCGAGGAGATCGACGCCTTGCGAGCGGCGGTTCCCGAAGCTGACGATCCTCGCCGGCGTCGAGGCGAACATCCGCTCGAGCGGCGAGGTCGACGTGGCCGACGAGGATCTCGCGCTGCTCGACTGGGTCGTCGCCTCGGTCCACCAGGCGCCCGACTCGCGGCCGACCGAGCGCGTGCTCGAGGCGATGCAGAACCCGTACGTCGACGCGATCGGCCATCTCACCGGTCGCCGGATCGGCAAGCGGCCGCCGCGCGACGTCGACGTCGAGCGCGTGATCGAGGGCGCGCTCGAGACCGGCACGCTCCTCGAGATCAACGGCCAGCCCGACCGGCTCGACCTGCGGGACGTGCACGCGCGCGCCGCAAAGGAGGCGGGGCTGAAGCTCATCGTCTCCTCGGACGGGCACGAGGTCCGCTCGCAGGCGTACGTCGAGCTGGCGGTTGCGCAAGCACGGCGCGGCTGGCTGACGAAGGCCGACGTCGCCAACACGCGCACCTGGAAGCAGCTCGACAAGCTGCGGAAGAAGCGGCCGTGACCGATTTCCGGGAGGACGGCGCCGCCGCTCCCGAAACGGGCAACTCTCGGTAACTGATACCGAGACACGTCCGAAACTGACGGTACGGCCGCTCGGCCGCGCCCGAAATCCGACGTCGGCCCCTTCCAGGACATGTCCTGGTAACTGATACCGAGACGGGTCTCGTGTGAACGAGTCTGCGAGCTCCGCTAAAGGCGATGCAGAAGCGCGAGGAACTCGCTCGTGTCGGCCACGACGAGGTCGGCTGCGTCGAGCAGTGCGCTCGGCGACTCCTGCGAGGCGACCGCCACCCGCACCGCGACCTCGAGCCCGTCGAGCGCGGCGAAGGAGTCGATGTCGGTCGTGTCGTCGCCGGCGGCGAGTGCCCGCCGCAGGCCGCGCTCCTCGATGAGATGCCGCACCGCGGTCCCCTTGTGCGAGCCGACCGGCGGCAGCACCTCGAGGATCTTGCGGCCGTAGCGCGCGACGAGCCCTTCTTCCCGCGCGGTCTCCGCGATCGCGTCGAGCTCCCGCACGGCCTGCCGCTCGTCGTCGTGGCCGCGGAAGTGAAAGGCGACCGCGAGTCCCTTCACCTCGATCTCCTCCGGTGGCCACGGAGCGTCGGCCGCGAACGCCGCGAGCGTGCGCCGCCAGCGGTCGGCCTGCGGCTCGAGCTCGAGCCCGTGCGAGCCGACGCAGACGACGCCGTCCACACCGAGACGAGCGCGTACGTCGTCACCCGCCCGGCCGCTCACGACCGCGACGAGCGCGTACTTCGCGACGAGCCGCTCGAGCTCGGCGCGCGTCTCCGGCGGCGGCGCAGCGTCCTCGGGCCGCTCGACGATCGGCGCCAACACCCCGTCGAAGTCGAGGAAGAGCCCCGCCTCTCCGGGTTCCGCCGCCAACTGCGCGAGGAGATCGTCTGCACCGGCCACGCAGGCCTACGCTACTTCTCCGCGGGGCATAATCCGGACGTGCCCGACCTCGACGAGCTCTGGATCCCACTCGTAGACGAGCCGATCGGCGGGATCGTCGACCGCATCGTGCGTGATGACCCCGCGCTCGCGGCCCGCATCGAGACGCCGCATCGCATCCTCGCCTTCAAGACGTTCGCCTACATCCGCACGGGGCTCCTGCTCGGACAGCTCCTGTTCGAGCACGACATCCCCGCCTGGGACGGTTCGGAGAGCTGGGTCGACACGCTGCTCCGCGACCCCGCCCACCGCGCCGCGATCGAGCGCGAGGTACGGACGGTCGCGGAAGAGATCGCCGCCGACCCGCAGTACGCCGGCGACGAGCCGATCGCGCCGGACGAAGGCGCGCGCGACCGCTTCCGCGCCTTCGCCCGGGAGCACCTCGGCCGCAGCAGCTAGCGCCTAGGACGACGTCTTGCTGCCGTTCCCCTGGTAGACGAACCCGTTCCCGCTGCCGAACAGCTTGCGCGCGAGCAGCCGACGCAGGGCCGGGCCGGTGATCGGGTTGAGCAGGAGGCCGAGCACGATCCCGATCAGCAGGAGCATGCTGTTCTTCGCCGCGCGGGCCGGCTCCGGCGCGCCCCGCTTCACGTTCTTGACGCGGCCGGCGGCGTTCCGGATCTCGTCGATCGCGGCCCGGATCTCGTCCTGTAGGTCCTTGTCTCCGGCGAGTTGCGACGCGGCGTCGGACATCCTGCGGCGGGAGGAGAGCTCGTCGTAGACGGCGCGGGCTGAGGTGTAGGCGTTGCGGATGTTGTCGCGCAGCTCCTTGTCGCGGAGGGCGCGCTCGACGTAGGGGCGGGCGCTCGATGCTGCGTCGGCGACCTTTTCCTTCGTGTTGATCATTGCGGTCGATCCTTTCCGTCGGGGGTGGAAGGTGCTTCTTATCCTTTCGCAGTCGCCGCCCGCACGCGACCGTTCGTTGCGGCGTCGTTCGAGCTGAAGGCGGCGTCGAACACCTCGTCGATCGAGTCGACGAGGACGAAGCGGAGCGCGTCGCGCGTCTCGGGCGGTAGCTCCTCGAGGTCGTGCTCGTTCTCGCGCGGCAGGATGACCCGGCCGAGGCCCGCGCGCTGCGCGGCGAGCACCTTGTCGCGGACGCCGCCGATCGGCAGTACCTGGCCGGTCAGCGTGATCTCGCCGGTCATCGCGACGTCGTCGGCCACCGGCGTCTCGCGCACGAGGGAGGCGATCGCCGTGGCCATCGCGATCCCGGCAGACGGACCGTCCTTCGGGATGGCGCCGGCCGGCACGTGCAGGTGGACGTCGTGCCGCGAGAACCAGCGCTCGTCGAGCTCCAGCTCCTCGGTGTGCGAGCGCACCCACGACAGCGCCGCCTGCGCCGACTCCTGCATCACCTCGCCGAGCTGGCCCGTCACCGTGAGCTTGCCGCGCCCCGGGTACGCCTGGGCCTCGATGTAGAGGACGTCGCCGCCGACCGGCGTGTACGCGAGCCCGGTCGCCACGCCGGGATCCGCAGTGCGCCGGCGGGTCTCGGCCGAGAAGCGGCGCGGCCCGAGCCACTCGCGCGCGAGCTCTTCGGTGACGTCGATCGGCTCCTCGCTGCCGCGCGCGACCTGCACCGCGGCTTTCCGGCAGAGATCGCCGATCCGCCGCTCGAGCCCGCGCACGCCGGCCTCGCGCGTGTACTCGCGGGCGAGGAGTCGCAATACCGCTTCGCCGATCTCGATCCGGTCGCGCTCGAGCCCGTGCTCGGAGATCTGCCGTGGCACGAGGTAGCGCTGCGCGATCCCGAGCTTCTCCTCCTCGGTGTAGCCGGAGAGCTGGATCACGTCCATCCGGTCGAGCAGGGCCGGTGGAATCGTGTCCTCCGTGTTCGCCGTGCAGATGAAGAGCGTCTTCGAGAGGTCGAACGGGAGGTCGAGGTAGTGGTCGCGGAAGGTGCAGTTCTGCGCCGAGTCGAGCACCTCGAGCATCGCGCTCGCGGGGTCGCCGCGCACGTCGGAGCCCATCTTGTCGATCTCGTCGATCAGGAGCACCGGGTTCATCGACTCGGCGTCGCGCAGCGCGCGGATGATCGTGCCGGGCATCGCGCCGATGTACGTGCGGCGGTGGCCGCGGATCTCCGCCTCGTCGCGGACGCCGCCGACCGAGAGCCGTGCGAACTTCCGCCCGAGCGTGCGCGCGATCGACTGGCCGAGCGAGGTCTTGCCGACGCCGGGCGGCCCGACGAAGCAGAGGATCTGCCCCGCCGGATCCTGCTTGAGCTTCGAGACTGCGAGGTGCTCGACGATCCGCTCCTTCACCTTGTCGAGGTCGTAGTGGTCCTCGTCGAGGATCTGGCGTGCGCGGTCGAGGTCGAGGTCGTCGGGCGTCGTCACGCCCCACGGCAACGTCGCGAGCCAGTCGAGGTACGTGCGGATCACGCCGTACTCGGCCGCCGCCGAAGGGAGCCGCTCGAGCCGCGCGAGCTCGCGGTCGGCCGCCTTCTGCACGCCTTCCGGCAGCTCTAGGCCGTCGAGCCGCTCCCGCAACTCGTTCGCGTCGGCCTGCTCGGGATCGCCCTCCCCGAGCTCCTCCTGGATCGCCTTCAGCTGCTGGCGGAGGAAGAACTCGCGCTGGCCCTTCTCGAGCTCGGACTGCACCTGCGACTGGATCTTGGTGCCGAGCTCGAAGACCTCGAGCTCGCGGTTGAGGATCTTCGAGACCTCGCGGAGTCGCTCCTCGGTGTCGGCGACCTCGAGGATGAGCTGCTTCTCCTCGGTCTTGAGCCGGAGGGTGGAGGCGATCAGGTTGCAGAGGCCGCCGGCGTCGGTGACGTTGGCCGCCGCGATCTGCAGCTCCTCGGGCAGGTACGGCGCGAGGCCGATGATCCGCCCGAAGAGGCTCTGCGCGTTCCGCAGCAGCGCCTCGAGCTCGCGGCTCTCCTCCGCCTCGTCGGGCATGGGAGCGAAGCGCGCCACGAGGTACGGGTCGTCGGTCACCGGCTCCTCGAGCTGGATGCGGCGCAGGCCCTGGACGAGGATCCGCAGCGTCCCGTCGGGCACGCGGATCATCTTGTGCACGACCGCCGCCGTCCCGATCGAGTACAGGTCGTCCCAGCCCGGCGTCTCGACGTCCGCGTCGCGCACCGTGACGAGCGCGAGCAGCCGCTCGCCGCCGACCACGTCGTCGACGAGCGCGATCGAGCGCTCCTGTCCGATCGCGAGCGGCGTCATCGACTCGGGGAAGACGACCGTCTCCTTGAGCGGCAGCACGGGCAGCTCGGACGGGATCTCGTCGATCTGGGGCGGAGGCGTCTCGGTGAACTCGGTCTCGCTCATCGAAGCGGCACCTCGAGCCGCAGCATCCCCGCCTCGTAGGTCGCATCAGCCGCCTCGGTATCGACGTCCTCCCCCAGCTCGATCCGGCGCTCGAAGGGCCCGTACTCGATCTCGACCTGGTGGTAGCGGGCACCGGCCGGATGCGGGCGCTCACGCACGCCGGAGACGACGAGCGTGCTGCCGACGGCGACGATCCGCACGGCGGCCGGGTCGACTCCCGGGAGCTCGAGCAGGAGGTGCAGTGCGGGCGGGTCGTCGGTGCGATAGCAGTCGCACTGCGGCTGGAAGCCACGCCGCGGGCCTGAAAAGCGCGCGACCTCCCAGAGCTCTCGGCGCCCGGTCATGACGCGGAAGTACCCTCTGCGGCGTGGTGGCAAGCATCGCCAGGGTCCTCGGCTTGGCTGCGGCAGCGGTCTTCGGGCTGGTTCGGCTCTGGTATCGCGCGGTGCTCGCCGCGCCGGAGGTGAAGAGGCGGAAGGCCGCTAGGAGAGCAACCCGGCGCGCCTGAGCAGGGACTCTGCGAGCTTTCGCGACGCTTCGTCCACGAGCTCTCCCTCGAAGCGGGCCGCGCCCTCGGCGGCCTCGAGGAGCCGTTTTGCACGTTCCACGTCGGCGGGCGACGGGGTGAAGATCGCGGTTGACGGGCTCGATCTGGCTCGGGTGGATCACCCATTTGCCGTCGTAGCCGTGCTCGAGCGCGCGCCGCGCCGAGAGGACGAGGCCGAGGTCGTCGCCGAGGCGGGCGTGCGGCCCGTCGAGCGCCTGCAGGCCCGAGGCGCGGGCGGCCGCGACCACGCGCGCGAGCGCGTAGTCGGAGGCGCCGGCGCCGATCGTCAGCACCGGCACGCCGAGCGAGGCAGCGAGGTCGGCCGGACCGAAGACGAGCGCCTCGAGCCCTGCGCCGGCGGCGGCGATCCGCTCGGCCTCGACGAGTCCGCGCGCCGTCTCGATCTGGGCCTCGATGCCTGTGCCGTCCGGGAGCAGCTCGGCCGCGGCGGACACGTCCTCGGGGGACTCGACCTTGGGGAGTACGACCACGTCGGGACGCGCCTCCGCAGCCGCGCGGAGGTCGTCCTCCCACCACTGCGTGGACCGTCCGTTGACGCGGAGCGCCGTCGTGCGGCCGAGCGGGCCGCGACTCAGCGCGGTGATAGCGAGCCCGCGCGCCTGCTCCTTGTCCTCGGCCGCGACCGCATCTTCCAGGTCGACGATCACCTCGTCGGCGGCGAGCGACGGCGCCTTCGCGAGCATGCGCTCGCTCGAGGCGGGAACGGTCAGACAGGAGCGGCGCGCGCGGGCAGGCACGCGCGAACGCTAACGCTGCCGCATGAAGTAGGCGTATCGGCGGCCCTCGAAGGTCAGTCTCTCCGTGAGGAGCGAACTCCAGTTTCTCCAGGACGTGCAGTGCCGGCTGCGTTGTCGGGCTCCGGTCATGGCCGTGAGGCTTGCTCGAAGCCTGCCGCGAACGCGGCCCTCACGATTGCCTCCGACGCCTCGGTCGCGTAGCCGTGCCGCTGTGCATGAGATGCGACGACGCAGCCGAGGTCGAGCTCGCGGCGGCCGTCGATCTGCTCCCACTGCAAGCCGGCGAGCGCGACCGCGCGGCCAGCTCTCCCGCTCGACTGCGGCCCAGAGGCTCATCCCTCCGTCCCGCTCGAAGCGGTCGATCTTCTCTCGGATCCACTCCTCGGATTCGCCGAGGTCTCTCGGCGTCCTCGAGCTCGAGCGGCCGGATGACGAGCCGCTCCGTCTCGATCGGAAGCTCGATCCTCACGCCTTCTCCCAGACGGAGATGTGTTTCGTGCTCTCGGCGGTGAACGGCGAGCGGTCCCAGTCCGCCCAGCGCTCGCGGAGCGCCATCCCGGCGAGCCGCGCCATCAGGTCGAGCTCCGCCGGCGAGACCGAGCGGAACGGCACAGAACGTCTCCGCCACTCGCCGTCGACGAGCGAGAAGTGGTGGGAGACGAGCCGCTGCGTGTCGGAGTCGAATTCGTCGACGCCCACGTGCGTGTCGGTGAGGTCGAACACGTCGAGCGGCCGCATGTTCGGGACTCCCACCTCGACCACGAAGCGGCCGCCCGGCTCGAGATGGGCCGCGGCGTTCGCGAACGCGCCCACCTGCCCGTCCTGCGTCGTGACGTTGTTGATCGAGTTGAAGACGATGTAGACGAGCGAGAACGTCCCGTCGACCTTCGTCGTCGACATGTCCCCGATCGCGACCTGGATCTCGTCCGTCTTCTTCCGCAGCTGCGCGACCATGTCCGGCGAGAGGTCGATGCCGGCCACCCGGATGCCCCGCTCGGCGAGCGGCACCGCGATCCTCCCGGTGCCGATCGCGAGCTCGAGCGCTCCGTCGCGGGCGAGTGGCACGAGGAAGTCGACGACCGGCTCGACCAGCTTGCCGGCCGTCGACTCGTCGTACCGCTCCGCGACGTCGCCTGCGAACCAGTCCTTCATCCCGACCGCTTCAGCTTCCCGTGCTTCTTCGCGTACCGCTCACCGACCTTGAAGATCGCCAGGCCGATCGGCGTCGCGAGCACCGCGATGATCAGCAGCGGCCAGACGTTCGCCCACTCGAGCCCGGCGCCCTCCACGATCGAAGCGCGGCAGCCGCGCAGCGCGTACGTCGCCGGCGAGATCTTCGCGATCCACTGCATCCACTCCGGCATGACGCTGACCGGGTAGTAGACGCCCGAGACGACGAGCATCAGGCCCTGCGCGACGAAGCCGAGCTGCGCGCCCTTCTCCGGCGAGATCAGCGGCAGCACCGAGGTCATGATCCCGACGCCGATGAAGGAAATGGACGCGAGCGCGAGCAACGCGAATGCCGCACCGTAGTTCGCGTTCGGCGCGTGGAGGCCGAGGAACAGCGCGACCGCGAAGAAGAGGATCGTCGCCCGGATCAGGCCGTACAGCACCGCGTACGCGCCCTGTCCGAACAGGTGCACGAGCCGCGACAGCGGCGCCATGAACGTGTACTCGATCGTCCCCTCCCAGCGCTCCCAGGCGACGGTCTCGGTCATGAACTCGAAGATGATCCCGAGGAAGGCCCAGATCGTCGCGCCGACGAGCAGCGTTATCGCCAGCGTGTTCTCCTTCTCCGACGACAGGTGGCCCGTCAGGGCGGCCGCGCGGGCGATGAAGACGATCGTGAGCGTGTTCGCGATCGTCCAGAACATGAACGCGATGTCCCAGAGGAAGTACCGCTTCGTGAGGTACATGTTCCGCTCGACGATCCCGAACAGGCCGACGAGCTGGTTGCGCATCTCGATGGCGTACTCGCTCATCCGAACACCTCCCTGTACTCGTCGTCGTCGTCCTGGGCCTCGTTCTCGAACTCGCGGCCGGTGGCGGCGAAGAACGCCTCCTCGAGCGTCTCGACCCCGAAACGCCGCTTCACGTCCTCGACCGGCTCGAGGAAGAGCAGCCGGCCGCGGTCGAGCAATCCGATCCGGTCGGCGAGCGTCTCCGCCTCGGTCATGTCGTGCGTGCAGAGGAGGATCGTCGCGTCGTGCTGCAGGCGCACCTTGCGGATGAACTCCTGCACCTCGAGCTTCGACCGCGGGTCGAGCCCGGTGGTCGGCTCGTCGAGCAGAAGTAGGACCGGCGCGGTCAGCAGCGCCCGCGCCAGCGCGACCTTCTGCTGCATGCCGCGCGACAGGTTCTCCATCGACTCGCCGCGCCGCTCGGGCGGGAAGCCGACCCTGCCGAGGATCTCGGGCACGGCCGTGCGCGTCTGGCGCGGCGTCATCCCGTAGAACCGCGCCGCATAGGACAGGTTCTCGGCCGCCGACATCTTCTTGAAGAAGCTCGCCTCGACCGAGACGCGGTTGACGAGCCGGCGGATCGTCTTCGCCTCCTTGTCGACGTCGTGGCCGAACACCCGCGCCTCGCCGCCGTCGTCGATCAACAGCGTCGAGAGCAGGCGGACGAGCGTCGACTTCCCCGAGCCGTTCTGGCCGAGGATGGCGACGCACTCGCCACGGTCGATCGTGAAGGTGACGTCGTCGAGCGCCGGCCACGGACGCTTGCGCGCGAAGCGGCCCGCTTTGCGGTCGCGGCGCCTGAACGTCTTCCGCAGGTCGCGCACCTCGACGGCGGGCGCCTGGCGGTCTAGACGTGAGGCGAGATCGATTGTGGATGGTGCGAGAGACATGCTGCTCCTTCGGAAGAAGAGGGAACGGAGGACGGAAAGCCGCCGGAGAGGCGGCGCGCGGACCTAAAGGGCGCCGCGGGGGCCGGCGAGCCGCACAGTGGCGCCTCCCCGGTTCCGGTCCATCACGTTCGCGAGCAACATGGTCTTCGCAGGGTAGGCGCTCGAGCCGTCAGCGTCAAATCTTCGCCCGCCGACGTCGGTGCTAGCTTCCCCGGCAGGCGGTGCGCCGGAGCAGGCGGCCGCCGAGGCGAAGGAGCCTCGTGACCCGAGTGGTCGCGGGGCTTTTTTCGTGGTCCAGAGAGGAGCCGGATGGTCAAGGTCGAGGCGGTGGTCGTGAGGGAGCGGGTCGAGACGGTGATCGACGCCGTCGAGGAGGAGACCGGCCACGTCGGCGTCACGGTCGTCGAGGCGATCGGGCACGGGCGCGAGCGCGGCGTGACACACGAGTACCGCGGCCGCACGTTCGAGTCGCGCTTCCTGCCCAAGGCTCTGCTCACGTTCGTGGTCGAGGACGCGCTCGCCGAGCGGGTCGTCGCCGCGATCGCCGACGCCGCCCGCAGCGGCCACTCCTCCGGCGACGGCCTCTGCTGGACCTCGCCCGTCGCGAACGTCGTCCACCACCGCACAGGGGAGCGTCTCGGATGACTCACCACCAGCTGCTGATCGCCGCCAACACCCTCTGGGTCGTCGTCGCGGCCGTCCTCGTCATGTTCATGCAGGCCGGCTTCGCGTTCCTCGAGGCAGGCCTGACACGGATGAAGAACGCCGCGCACATCGCCGGCAAGAACGTGCTCATCTTCGGCCTCGCCTCGCTCGTCTACTGGCTGGTCGGCTTCGGGCTCGCGTTCGGCGACGGGAACGGCCTTCTCGGCACGCACGGCTTCGCGCCTTCGATCGACGCGCTGCTCGCGGTCGGGAAGGCGCCGTACTCGGCCTTCGTCGGGATCCCCGGCGCCGCGGGCTGGCTGTTCGAGGTCGTCTTCGCCGGTGTCTCGCTCGCGATCGTCTGGGGCGCGATGGCCGAGCGCGCGAAGCTCTGGGTCTACTTCGCCTTCGGCGCGATCTTCACCGTCGTCTACTCGCTCGTCTCCCACTGGATCTGGGCGCCCGGCGGCTGGCTGCAGCGCTTCGGGATGCAGGACTTCGCGGGCTCGACGGTCGTCCACTACCAGGGTGCGCTCGCCGCGCTCGCCGGGGCGATCCTGCTCGGCCCGCGGATCGGCAAGTTCGGCCACGACGGGCGCGCGAACGCGATCCCGGGCCACAACATGCCGTACGCCGTGCTCGGGACGCTCATCCTCTGGTTCGGCTGGTTCGGCTTCAATCCCGGCTCGACCCTCGGCGTCGCGACGGGCGGGCAGGTCGGCTTCTTCGGCTACGTCGCGCTGACGACGAACCTCGCCGCGGCGGCCGGCGGAGTGGGCGGGATCTGCGTCGCGTGGCTCGTCCTGCGCAAGCCGGACGTCTCGATGATGCTGAACGGCGTCCTCGCGGCGCTCGTGGCGGTGACCGCCGCGTGCGGGTTCGTCGCCCCTTGGGCCGCGGTCCTGATCGGCTTCGTCGCGGCGGCGATCGCGGTCGTCGCGGTGCCACTCGTCGAGCGGCTCGGCATCGACGACCCGATCGGGGCGGTCGCGGTGCACGGCCTCGCGGGCGTCTGGGGGACGCTCGCTACCGGGCTCCTCGCTGTCCCCGCGCTGGCGGCGACCGTCGGCGTCGGCCACGGCGGGCTCCTGTACACCGGCTCGCCGTACCAGCTCGGCGTGCAGGCGCTCGGCCTCGTCGCCGTCGGCGCCTTCACGTTCTCCGCCTCCTTCGGCTCGCTCTGGGCGCTGAACCGGCTGTGGGGGATCCGCGTGGAGCAGCATGTCGAGACGGCGGGCCTCGACGTCGCCGAGCACGGCATGTGGGGCTATCCCGAGTTCTACATCCCGGTCCCCGGTGGCTACGGGACGGAGTCGCACGGCCACCTCGGCCTTGCGCACGCCGCCCCTGCTCACGCGCCGGTGCCGGAGCCGCGCCTCGCGCCTGCCGCCGACGCAGCCGGATAGGGTCGCCGCATGCCGTCGTCGTCGACGTACGCCGTCTTCCTCGCCACGGCGATCGTGCTGCTGCTCGTGCCCGGGCCGGCCGTGCTCTACGTCGTGACGCGCAGCATCGAGATGGGCCGGGGAGGGGGCCTCGCCTCCGTGGCGGGGATCACCACGGGCACGGTTGCGTACGTCGTTCTCGCGACGGCCGGCCTCTCGTCGCTCATCCTCGCCTCGTCGGCCGCCTTCGACGCGGTCAAGTACGTCGGTGCCGCCTACCTCTTCCTGCTCGGCGTGCGACGGCTGCTCGGACGGGGTCTCGAGCCTCCGGACGAGAGTGCGATGCCGCGGACACGCCGGCGCGCATATGCCCAGGGCGTCTTCGTCAACCTGACGAACCCGAAGACGATCGTCTTCATCTTCGCGTTCCTGCCGCAGTTCGTCGATCCCGAGGCGCCGCACGCCTGGCTGCAGGTGCTCGCGCTCGGGCTCAGCTTCGCTCTCCTCGGCTTCCTGAGCGACAGCATGTGGGCGGTCGCCGCCGGGACGGTTGCCGACCGCCTCCGCGGCTCCGCAGGGATTGCGCGGGTGCAGCGCTGGTTCGGCGGCGGCGTGCTCGTCGGCCTCGGGATCCTCGCGGCGGTGTGGACGCCGAGCCGCGCCCGGTGACCGTCCGCGACCTTCGGCCCGACGACTGGCCGGCGGTGCGCGCGATCTACGAGGAAGGCATCCGCAGCGGCGACGCGACCTTCGAGACGGAGACGCCGTCGTGGGAGCGATGGGACGCGGCGCATCCCGAGCTGCGGATCGTGGCGGAGCGGGAGGGTGCGGTCGTCGGCTGGGCCGCGCTGTCGCCGGCGTCTGCGCGCCATTGCTACCGCGGTGTCGGCGAGGTGAGCGTCTACGTCGCCGAGGAGGCGCGCGGCGCCGGGCTCGGCCGCACGCTGCTCGCGGAGCTCGTCCGGCGCTCCGAGCAGGCGGGCTACTGGACGCTGACGGCCGGCGTCTTCCCCGAGAACGAGGCGTCGATCCGGCTCCACAAGGCGTGCGGCTTCCGCGCGGTCGGGATCCGCGAGCGTTTGGGCGAGTTGCGCGGCCGCTGGCGCGACGTCGTCCTCCTCGAGCGCCGCTCTACGCTGATCGGCACGTGAGGTATCAGTTCGTCGACTGTCGGTGGGAGCTCGGGAACGCCGAGCGCGGGCGCGAGCTCTACCTCGCGGGGCACATCCCCGGTGCGTCGTTCCTCGACGTCGACGAGGACCTCTCGGATCTCTCGGTCCAGAACGCGGGCCGCCATCCGCTGCCGTCCGCGGAGAGGTTCGCCGCCGCGGCAGGCCGCGCGGGGATCGGCGAAGGCGTGTATGCCGTCGCGTACGGGAACGGCGGCGGGCCGGAGCGGCTCTGGTGGCTGTTGCGCCACCTCGGCCACGACGACTGCGCGGTCCTGTTCGGCGGGATCGAGGCGTGGGGAGGCGAGCTGAGAGCGGGCGAGGAAGAGATCGATCCGGCCGAGTTCGTCCCGCGCGAGCGAAGCGGCGACACGATCGCCGCGGAGGAGATCGCGCGCCGGCTCGCCGACCCGTCGCTCACTCTCGTCGACGCGCGCGTCGCGAACCGCTGGCGCGGCGAGCCCAACGAGATCGACGACCCGCCCGGGCGGATCCCCGGCGCCGCGAATGCTCCCTGGAACGAACCGCTCCCGGAGCTGCCCGAGGGCGAGCTCGTCGCCTACTGCGGCTCCGGCGTCACCGCCTGCGTGACGCTCCACCGTGCCTGGCTAGCGGGCCGCGAGGGCCGCCTCTATCCGGGCTCCTGGAGCGAGTGGTCGCAGCGCGGCTTGCCGCTCGAGCGCGGCTAGCGGCGCGCGACAGCCCGGCGCCCGCGGCGGTGAGCGCGAGCTTCGTCAGCGACTTCGGCCCCTGCGCGTGCTTGATCGTCGTCCGCAACGCGTCGGCGAACTCCTCGAGATCGGCCTCGGTCACGACGAGCGGCGGCAGGATCCGGATCACCGCCATCTCGTGGCCGGCGACCTGGCAGAGGATGTGGTGCTCCGTGAAGAGCGGGACGATGACGAGCTGCGCGAACAGCCCGCGCTGAGCCTTCTCGATCATCCGGTACGTCCTTCGGCCCCCGCCCTCCGGCTCGCCGAACTCGATCGCCCACGCGAGCCCGAGCCCGCGCACGTCGCGCACGACCTCGAACTCGTCCACGAGCGGCCGGGTCAGCTCGAGCAGCCGCTCGCCGAGCCGTGCGCTCTGCTCCACGAGGCGCTGCTCGCGCAGCTCGTGCAGCGTTGCGAGCCCGGCCGCCATCGCGAGCTCGTTCGGCGCGAACGTCGAGCCGTGCGACATCGCGTGCGACATCGAGTCGAAGACCGCCTCGTGCACCGAGCGGGACATGAGGAGAGCGCCCGACGGGACATAGCCGCCGGAGAGTGTCTTCGCCAGCGTCACGAGATCGGGCTCGAGGCCCCAGTGCTGGAAGGCGAACATCCTGCCCGTACGGCCGAGGCCGGTCATCACCTCGTCGACGCAGAAGAGCGTCCCGTAGCGGCGGCAGAGCTCCTGCGCTCCCGCGAGGTAGCCGTCCGGCGGCAGGTTGATGCCCTTGCCCTGCACCGGCTCGACGAGGAAGAGCGCAACGTCTTCTCGCCGCAGCTCGGCCTCGAGCGCCTCGAGGTCGCCGAACGGAACCTGCTCGCACCCGGGCAGCAGCGGCTGGAAGCGTGCTTTGAACTCCTCGTTGCCGTTCACCGAGGTTGCGCCGAGCGTCAATCCGTGGAAGCCGTGGTCGGCGGAGAGGACGCGCGCGCGTCCGGTCGCCGTGCGCCCGAGCTTGATCGCCGACTCGACCGACTCGCTGCCGGAGCTCGTGAACAGGCAGCGCTCGATGCGGCCGCCGGCGAGCCCGGTCAGGGCCTCGGCGAGCAGGCCGGGGAGCAGCGTCGTCCCCAGCGCGAGCATCCCTGGCGTCTCGAGCTCGAGCGCCTCGACAAGGGCCGCGCGAATCCGAGGGTTGTTCCGGCCGACGCCGTACATCCCGAAGCCGCCGAGCAGGTCGAGGTAGCGCGTGCCGTCGGTGTCGTAGAGGTACGCGCCCTCGGAACGCGCCCACGTCCGGTCGAAGCCGATCGTCCTCAAGACCCGCACGAACTGCGGGTTGATGGTGCGGGCCCAGAGGTCGAGATCCTCGCCGCGCCGCGAGTCGAGCAGCGCTCCGAGGCTGAACTCGCTCATCGAGCCGGACTCTAGCTCGCCGCGTTTGCCTTCCCTGGCCCCGGGTAGCCGGAGGGTCATGGGACTCGGCAAGCTGGTGCTGCGCGCGACGCTCGGCGGCTACTTCTTCGGCCACGGGATGCAGAAGCTCGCCGGCTGGTTCGGCGGCGGCGGCCCCGACGAGACGGGCAAGGTCTTCGAGCAGGCCGGCCTGCGCCCGGGACGCGAGAGCGCGCTGCTCGCAGGCGCGGCCGAGGCCGGCGGCGGCTCGCTCCTCGCGCTCGGCCTCTTCACGCCGGCCGCCGTGAGCATGCTCACCGGCGTGATGACGAACGCGATCCGGCACGTGCACCGGCAGAACGGCCTCTGGGTCAACGACGGCGGTGTCGAGTACCCGGTCGTGATCCTCGCCGCGCTGGCCGCGCTCGCGGACGGCGGGCCGGGGCGCTTCTCCCTCGACGAGGCACTCGGGATCCGGCTTCGCGGCCCGGTCGTGGCTGCGCTCGCCATGGCAGCCGGCGCCGCCGGAGCCGTCTACGTCGCCGAGCACGGGCCGGAGCTGTTCGAGGCCTTCGACGCCGACGAGGCGCTGAGCCGCTCGGTGGAGCAGGTCGGAGCCGAGAGCTAGACGGCGCCGAAGCGCTCGATCAAGCGCTCGGCGTACCAGTCCTCCCAGCGCTCCTCGCGGGGCTCGGAGGTGTAGTCGCGGTCGAGCCGGACGAGCTCGTGCACGAGATGGCTGCGGACGGGAGCCGCGCCGAGCAGCTGCGGCAGCTCCGAGTGGTCGAGCAGCCAGTCGGCGTACCACGACGCCCAGTCGGGATCGTCGCCATCCACGATGCGATAGACGATGTGGTGTGTCTCGCCGGCCTCGTGCAGGAGGTCGGCGACTGCGGACGTGTCGCTCATGCGGCCGATCCTTGCAGGCCGGACGGGCGCACACAAGATGGCGGTAATCGCCGCTGACCGGAAACGGTTCCGAAACCATCTCGTTCCTTTATACCGCATGAAATAGCCAAAAATCGGTGCTTGACTTTCGCGGTCGAACGAGTTAGCGTCCTGCCACCGGAAACGTTTTAGGAGGTCCAGACGAGCACCATCCGTGAAGTAGCCGAACGAAGCGGCGTCTCTGTATCCACTGTCTCGCGGGTCTTCAACGGCTATGACGACGTCAGCGCAGCGACGAAAGAGCGTGTTCTCGCGACCGCGCGCTCGCTCGACTACGCACCGAGTGCCGCCGCCCGTACGCTCGTGCGGCGCCGCTCGCAGCTGATCGGCGTCGTCCTCTTCACGGGCCGCGAGCACCCCGACATCGGCCACCCGTTCTTCCAGGACGTCCTGGTCGGCGTGAAGCACGGCATCGGCTCGCGCGGCTATGACGTCCTGCTCTTCGCGACCGAGCAGCCGGGCTCCGGCGGCGACGGAGCACACTCGTATCTCCGGCGCGCGCGTCACCACCACGTCGACGGGATCGTGCTCATGGGCGTCGACCCCGAAGATCCCGAGGTCGCGAAGCTCGTCGAGGCGGACATCCCGCTGATCGGCGTCGACCTCGAAGTTGCCGGAGCCCAGGCCACGCACGTCGCCTCCGACAACGTCGGCGGTGCCCGCCTCGCGGTGCGGCACCTGCATGCACTCGGGCATCGGCGGATCGCGACCATCGCCGGACCCCAGGACAGCAAGCCTGGGGCGGATCGTATGGTCGGCTTCCGCGCCGAGCTCCAGGCGCTCGGCGTCGAGAGCCGCCCCGAGTACGAGCAGGTGGGCGACTGGTACACCGAGAGCGGCGAGCGCGCTATGCAGGCTCTCTTCGCGCTGCCGGAGCCGCCGACCGCGGTCTTTGCGGCAGCGGACCTGATGGCCGTCGGCGCGATGAAGGCCGCGCGCGACGCCGGCCTCGGCGTTCCCGGAGACCTCGCTGTCGTCGGCTTCGACGACATCCAGCTCGCGTCGCTGCTCAACCCCGGGCTGACCACGATTCACCAGGACAAGGTCGGGCTCGGTCGGGCCGCAGCGCGGGCCCTCTTGGAGCAGATCGAGAACCCGGACTCGAGCCCGGCTGCGCTGACGCTGCCGGTGGAACTCATCGTCCGCGCATCGTGCGGATGGACAAGGGAGGCGGTAGGAGCAACAACCATCACCAGGGGTCCCATCGCGGAACGAACTCAAGGAGGAGAAGGATGAAGAGCATCCTCAAGCGGCGGGGCCGTCTCGTCCTCGTCGCTGCGGTTGTCGCGGTCCTAGCCACGGCGTCCGGCCTGTCGGTCAAGGGCGCCTCGGCCGCGAAGCGCAGCAACGTCACACTTACGATCGACGTCTTCGGCGACTTCGGGTACCACGACCTCTACAAGCAGTACGAGGCGTCGCATCCGGGAATCACGATCAAGGAAGACACCGAGGACTATGCGCCGCACCACACGGCGCTCGCCCAGCATCTCGCCACGGGCGCCGGAGCCGACGACATCGAGGCGATCGAAGTCGGCTTCATCGCGAATTACACGATCCAGCCGCGCTATTTCGTCGACATGCGCAAGTACGGCGCGTCGAAGCTGAAGAAGCGCTATCCGGCCTGGAAGTGGCAGCAGGCCGTCGCGCACAACAAGTCCGTGATCGGCCTCGGCACCGACGTCGGGAGCCTCGGCATCTGCTACCGGAAGGACCTGTTCAAGAAGGCCGGCCTGCCCACGACCCCGGCGAAGGTGGGGAAGATGTCGAAGACGTGGTCGGACTTCCTTGCCCTTGGCAAGCGCTACCAGAAGCACGCGCCGTCGGGTACCAAGTTCATCGACTCCGGGAGCAATCTCTTCAACGCGATGATCGCGCAGGCCACCCCCGGCTACTACTCGAAGAGCGGGAAGGTCATCGCCAAGAGCAACCCACAGGTCAAGGCAGCTTGGAACCTGACGATGCAGGCGATCAAGCTCCACGAGGACCAGGGGCTCGTCGCGTTCCACGCCGACTGGAACGCGGGCTTCAAGAACAGCACGTTCGCGACCGTCACCTGCCCTGCGTGGATGATGGGCTACATCCAGGGTCAGGCGCCGGACGCCAGCGGCAAGTGGAACATCGCCGACGTCCCGGGCGGAGGCGGTAACTGGGGCGGCTCGTTCCTGACCGTCACCAAGCAGTCGCAGCATGCGAAGCAGGCGGCCGCGCTCGTCAAGTTCCTGACCTCGCCCAAGTCGGAGACGTACGTCTTCAAGCACACCGGGAACCTCTCGAGCGAGATTCCCGTGCTGAAGAGCAAAGCGGTGCAGAAGTTCCGGAATCCGTACTTCAGCAACGCGCCGGTGGGCAAGATCTTCGCCACGTCGGCGCTGAAGCTGAAGCCGCAGCCTCTCGGACCGCACCAGGGCGACTTCCAGACGGCTTCAACCAACGCCATTCAGCGAGTGGAGCAGCACATCCAGTCGCCGAAGGCGGCGTGGCAGCAATTCCTGAAAGACGTCGCCAACGCCTCAGGCTGAGTAACCCTCCCTCAGCCGGGCCGGGCCGTGGGCGGCACCCTCGACGCCCGCGGCCCGGCCTGAGACGATCACAAGGAGCCAATGAGCGCGGTATCCGGAACAGGAAGTGCAGGCGAGGTCGTCGCCGCGCCCCGGGCGCGCCGCAAGCTTCTGCGCCGGCTGGACGCGAAGCTCTCGCCGTACCTCTTCATCTCCCCGTTCTTCCTCATCTTCGGGGTCTTCGGGCTCTTCCCGCTCGGTTATACCGCGTACATCTCGCTCACCGACCGGAACCTGCTCGGGCCGGTCTCGCACTTCATCGGGCTCCACAACTATGCGCTGCTGATCCACGACTCGTACTTCTGGCGCGCGGTCGAGAACACATTCGGGATCTGGTTCCTCTCGACCGTCCCCCAGCTTCTGCTGGCGCTCGTCATCGCCCATGTCCTGAACACGAAGCTCCACGCGCGCACCTTCTTCCGGATGTCCGTGCTCTTGCCGCAGGTGACCTCGCTCGTCGCGGTCGCCCTCATCTTCACGCAGCTGTTCGCCCACGACTATGGCTTCGTCAACTACGCCCTCGGCTCGGTCGGCATCCACCACGTCTACTGGGAGGCCGGGCGCTTTTCCTCATGGGTGGCGCTCTCCGTGATGGTGACGTGGCGCTGGATGGGCTTCAACGCGCTCATCTATCTCGCGGCCATGCAGGCGATCCCCGAGGAGCTCTACGAGGCCGCCGCAGTCGACGGAGCACGCCGCTTCCGGCAGTTCGTGCACGTCACCGTGCCGATGCTGCGGCCGACGATTCTCTTCACGGTGATCATCTCGACGATTGGCGGGCTGCAGCTCTTCACCGAGCCGTACCTCTTCCAGCCGAGCACGAGCGGCGGGACCGGCGGCTCCGCTCGGCAGTACCAGACGATCGTCATGTACCTCTACGAGAAGTTCCTCGGCTCGACGCAGTTCAAGTTCGGCTACGCGGCCGCGATCGCCTGGTGCCTCGTCCTGCTGATCGCGCTGTTCGGGCTCGTCAACTATTTCCTCGTCAGCCGGATCAGATCGGCGGAGACGTAGGCCGATGGTCGCCGTCCCCTCTGCGATTCCGCGCCGGCGCTCACGGCACGCCGTGGCCCGCCGCTTCGACAGCGCCGGCCCGTTCACGTACCTCTTCCTGATCCTGGTGGTCGCCGCGTCGATCTTCCCGCTCTACTGGTCGCTCGTCGTCGCCTCGCACAACAACGCGGCTGTGTACGCCTACCCACCGAAGCTCCTGCCCGGGTCGAACCTCTTCCACAACATCGGTCGGCTGTTCGACTCCGGGATCGTCAGCGTCGACTTCGCGAAGGCGCTCGTGAACTCCGCCATCATCTCGTCGGTCGTCACCGTGGCCGTCGTCTTCTTCAGTGCGCTCGCGGGCTTCGCCTTCGCAAAGCTCGAGTTCCGTGGCCGGAAGTTTCTCTTCCTGCTCGTGCTGGCGACGCTGCTCGTGCCGGTTCAGCTCGGGCTGATCCCCCTCTACATCGAGATGATCCACTTCGGCTGGCTCAACAGCATCAAGGCGGTGATCGCGCCGAACCTCGTCACCGCCTTCGGCGTCTTCCTCATGCGCCAGTACATCGCCGGAGGCGTGCCCAACGAGCTGATCGCCGCGGCGCGCGTCGACGGCTGCAACTCGTGGAGGGTGTTCTGGCACGTGATCCTGCCGGTTGTGCGGCCGATGGCGGCGGTGCTCGGCCTGCTGACCTTCATGAACACATGGAACGACTTCCTCTGGCCCTTCATCGTCCTCAACGCCCGCAATCCGACCGTGCAGGTGGCAGTCTCGGACATCGCGACCGTCGCCTACACCCCCGACTACTCGCTCATCCTGACCGGCTGCTTCATCGCGATCCTGCCCTTGCTCCTCGTCTTCCTCTTGCTGGGCAGGCAGATCGTGGGCGGGATCATGCAGGGGGCGGTCAAGGGATGAGCAGCCGGCGTAGGCTCGGCGGAGCCGGCCCAGGAGCGCAGGCGGCGGCTTTGCCGGCGCCGGAGCGGGTTACAGCCCCGTTCATCTGGGGAGCCGGGACCGCGGCATTCCAGGTCGAAGGCGCGACGCGGACCGACGGCCGCAGCGAGTCGATCTGGGACCGCTTCGCGGCCGGCGCGGGCAACGTTGCTAACGGCGACACCGGCGAGCCGGCCTGCGAGCACTACTACCGCTGGCGGGAGGACCTCGACCTCATGCGCGAGCTCGGGATCCAGGGGTATCGGTTCTCCGTCTCGTGGCCGCGCGTGCAGCCTGACGGCCGCGGCCCGGTGAACCAGAAAGGGCTCGATTTCTACCGGCGCCTCGCCGAGGGTCTGCGCGAGCGGGGCATCGCTCCGCTCGCGACGCTCTACCACTGGGATCTGCCGCAGGCCCTCCAGGACGACGGCGGCTGGGCGGAGCGCGACGTCGTCGAGCGCTATGCGGAGTACGCACGGCTCGTGCTCGACGGTCTCGACGGCCTGGTGACGGACTGGATCACGCACAACGAGCCGCGGGTGACGGCTTTCCTCGGCTACGCGCTGGGCATCAAGGCGCCGGGCGTGCGGGACTGGGCGGCCGCCGTGCGGGCCTCTCACCACGCGTTGCTCGGGCATGGCGTTGTCGTTCGCGACTTCCGCGAGGCCGGCCGAGACGGCCGAATCGGGATCACGCTCGACCTAACGCTGGCGCTGCCCGCAAGCTCGTCCGAGCAGGACGTCGCCGCTGCGCGCCGGTTCGAGGGCAACCAAAACCGGTGGTTCCTCGACGCGCTGCTGCGTGGCGCATATCCCGCCGACATGCTCGAGTTGTACGAGGACAAGCTCGGCCCGCTCGACGCCATTCGGGGCGGCGACCTCGCAACAATCGCCCAGCCGATCGACTTTCTCGGCGTCAACTTCTACCGGCCGAACCTCGTGGTTGCCGGCGACAGCCCCGTCCTCGGCGTTCGCGAAGTCGAGCAGGACGCCGAGCGTACGGCGATGGACTGGCCCGTCGTTCCCGAAGCACTGACCGAGGTGCTCGTGCGGCTCAAGCGGGAGTACGGCGACCTGCCGCTGATTGTCACGGAGAATGGCGCCGCGTTCACCGACCGGCTTGACGACGGAGCCGTCGACGACGAGCGCCGGCTCGAGTACCTCCGCGCCCACATCGATGCTGTCGAGCGGGCGCGCGCGGCAGGCGTCGACGTTCGCGGCTACTACGTCTGGTCGCTGCTCGACAACTTCGAGTGGGAGTGGGGCTACGAGCAGAGGTTCGGGATCGTCTACGTCGACTACCCGACCCAGCGGCGGATCCCGAAGCGAAGCGCCCTCTGGTACAGCGATCTGATCGCGCGCAGGAACGGCGGCTGAGGTGGCGGAGCTCGAATTCCGCAACCTGCGCAAGGCGTTCCCCGGCGGGACAGTCGCCGTCGAGAGCCTGGATCTCGTCGTCGCCGACGGCGAGTTCCTGGTCCTCGTGGGACCGTCGGGATCGGGAAAGACGACGGTCCTGCGCATGGCCGCAGGCCTCGAGCGCGCCACCGCCGGCGACGTCCTGATCGGTGGGCAGGTCGTCAACGACGCCGCGCCGCCGGACCGCGACATCGCCATGGTCTTCCAGACCTACGCCCTGTACCCGCACATGACCGTGTACGACAACATGGCTTTCGGCCTCAAGCTGCACGGCGTCAAGAAGGACGAGATACGACGGCGCGTCCTGTCGGCCGCGAAGATGCTCGAGCTCGACGACCTGCTCAAGCGCAAGCCGTCGCAGCTCTCCGGCGGGCAACGGCAGCGCGTTGCGATGGGACGAGCCATCGTGCGCGAGCCGGCGGCCTACCTCATGGACGAGCCGCTCTCGAACCTCGACGCGAAGCTGCGGGTCGAGATGCGCACGTATCTCGCCGGGCTGCACCAGCGACTGCGGACGACGACGCTCTACGTGACGCATGACCAGACCGAAGCGATGACCATGGGCGATCGGGTGGCAGTGATGAAGGACGGGCACCTCCAGCAGGTCGATGTGCCGCAGGTGCTCTACGACCGCCCCGCGAATGCCTTCGTCGCCGGCTTCATCGGCTCTCCGGCGATGAACCTTCTGCGCGGGCGACTGACCGGATCCGACGGCGCGACCTCGGTGGCGCTCGGCGAGAAGGTGCTCCCGTTGCCGCGCTCGCTGGTCGCTCGGCGACCGGGTCTGGCCGGCTACCTCGACCGGGAGCTCGTGGTCGGCATTCGGCCGGAGGACATCGAGGATGCGGCGCTCGTTCCCTCGGCGAACGGCGCCTCCCTACCGGTGCAGGTCAAGCTCGCGGAGGCGCTCGGCGCCGAGGTGATCGCGCACTTCCCGCTCGGCGCCATGGACGACTCCGGCCCGCTTGTGACCGCACGGCTGAGCCCGCGCAGCGGGGCGCGTTCGGGCAAGCCGCTGCAGGTGGCGATCGATCTCGAGCGGCTGTACTTCTTCGACCTGGAGAGCGAAGAAGCGATCTTCTGACGAGCCCGGTCGGCGGTCCCGGCGCACATGCTCGGCACAATGTCCCGCGGCCCCCGTAGCTCAGTGGATAGAGCAGCGGTTTCCTAAACCGCGTGCGCATGTTCGATTCATGCCGGGGGCACTAGTTGCGAGGCCGTTCCAAGACTCGGACTACAGGCGTCGGCTAGCAGGGAAACACCTCGATGGCCCGCGCCGCGCGCCGGTCCGCGCGGCCGCGGGCGCATCGTGATCGTCGGAAGCGGTGCCTCATACCTGCCGGGAGCGAGCGAGACCGCGTATACGTCTTCGAAGGCGGCCGTCTGTCGCTACGGCGAGACGCTCGCGAACGCGCTACGCGACCGGATCCCGGTCTTCGTCATCAGCCCTGGGCTGGTTCGCACCGCGATGACGGACGAAAACTTCTCCGACGACGCGTCATGGACGCCGCCGGAGTGCGCGCCACTGCTAGCGCGCGCGCTCGCCTCGGGCGAGTTCGACGCCCTGGCGGGTCGGTACCTCCACGCAGAGCACGATCCGCCGGACTCGCTCCGCTGCCGCGTGGACGAGATCGTCGCGAACGACGTGAACGCGATCCGCCTGCGTCGCTGATCCAATCCCCCTGCAGGTGACAGCTCCCTCGCCTGGGCCCGGAATGACCCCTGAGGGGCGGAGGCGCCGTAGCGCGTTCCTAGTTTGCCGCGACGACGAGCGTGTACATCTCCGGCACCGGAGAGCACTTCAAGCACCCCGCCTCAGCAATGGAGACTCAAGAAAAGCCATACCAGGCCGGAGCTAACGGCTTGATGTGAAACCCGGCTCGCTCCAACGTCTCTGGGCGACGAGGTGTGATTGGCCTGCGTAGAGGAGTTCGCCACCGTCCAACTCTGCGAGAAGTGAGTTCGGGCTGAAGTAGGAGGTGTAGATCTCATGCCGGTCGCCGCTGTTCAGGAACCTCTCTTCGCGGCCTTCCTGATGGTCGGCTCCGCGCGACTGCTCAACCAAGACCAGTTCGTCAGCGACCCGGCGCGCTTCGGCCAGGAAACGTGCTCGCTCAGGTGGGCGAAGGTGGCCATAGAAGGCGCTGCAGAAGATCCGCCCGAAGGAGCCATCAGGGAACGGCAAGGGCAAGGCGTCGCCGTGCACGAAGCGTGCGTCCGGTAGCCGTGTAGTCGCGATCGCAAGCATCTCGCTGCTCGCATCGAGCAGGGTGAGATCCCCGCGTAGGTGCTGCGAGAGAAAGCCTGTCCCGCAGGCGACATCGAGCGTCCGTGCCGGTGACAGCGCCGCTACCGCCCCGATCACACCTAGCACGGCCTCGCTCTCATCCGTCGCCTCCCACGAGGTGGAGTCGTACTCCTGGGCGCGCAGGTCGTAGTAGCGCTTCTGCCGCTCGTACAGGTCCCTCACGGAACCTATTTCAACATCAAGACGCCCTCTAGGGGCAGATGGTGTCACTCACGGCCGTTGTCCCCTTCGAGGAGGAGGACGAGGGTCGTCGGCGTCGTTCCCGGCTGAATTCTCGCGTACCTCGGAGCGCCCTGCTTGCGTGTCGGGATCATCCGTGTGGCCGATGGTCGCGCCCGAGCTAGCGGCTGAGCAGCTCGATGAGGCGGGCGCGCTGCCGCTCGGAGAGCGCCACGACGGTCTTGGACGGGCTGATGTAGGCGAGGTTGAGTAAATGGGCCGCTTTGACAGGGCCGATCTTTGGCACCGCGACGAGCAGGTCGAACACCTCGGCGCTGGCGAGGTAGCCGGCACCGGCGGCGAGGACTTGCTCGAGGCGGACCGTGCCCTGACGCAGATCCTGTTTGAGTTTCGCCCGCAGCACTCGAACCTGATTCGCCTGTCTGAGCGCGTTCATCCGACTCTCGGGGGAGCGCATCGAGGCGACAGACACAGTGAAGCGAACCTCCCTCTGGGGCTTTGCGCGGTGGGAACGGGCGGGCGCCGGGCCTGGTTCTGCAGCCGTCGATCTTCGAACGATCCGACGCCCGCCGAGTGAAGGACCTGACTCTCCCACCCGGCGTCGGGACAGAGCGTCGGGGTTTTCGCTGATAGCGTCGCTGGCGCCGTCCGGCCCCGGATCGGAGGAGACGTGTTCAGATACAGGCTCCACTCGCCGGACGGGGACGACCTTGGCGAGGCGACCTACGCGATGATGATCAAGCCGGGCGAGGAGATCCTGGTCGGCAACGGCCGGCGCTTCCGCGTCCTCGACGTCGTCCCGTTCGACGAGGAGGACGAGTCGCCGTTCGTCGGGCTGCTACGGGTCGAGGCGGGGACTAGCAAGAGCGGGGCGGTTCGGGGCCGTCATCCACCTCCGGGCCGCCGCGCCACCACCTCTGCTGCTGTTGGGGTGGTGATCGCGAAAATCGGGTAGAACTGGGGCCCGTGTCGATCGGTCAAGCACGGGTTTGGCTGCCGGATGGGAGGACGCGCATCGTCCCGCTTCTCGAGCAGCCCCGGCGCGGGGCGGAACTCATCGCTCTCGGCATCGTCCCTCATAGATGGGTAGTGGCGGATCTGAGACTGAGCGCCGCGACCGATTTGCTCTACGACGTGTGGGTCGAAGCCGCCCGTCCAGGAAGCTGGCACGGGACGGTCGCGGTACGCTGGGCTATGTCCCCTGACGAGGCTGCACCGGGCTCAGAGGAGCCACGCTCACTCGACCGAAGCCTGCTCAATGGCCTGGTCGGCTTCGAGGCCTTCCTCTATGTCGCAGTCGCGATCCTCCTCGCCGCTGCAGCTGTACTTGTCCTGGTCGGCACCGTGCATGAGCTCGCGCATGCGATCTCGACTAGTGCGGGCGCGGTCGACACCGGCGTCACTGTGCTCGATCGGGTCCTGCTGCTTCTGATCATCGCCGAGCTCGCCTACACGCTCCGCTTCGTCCTGCGCACGCACAAGATTGCGGTCGAGCCGTTCCTCTTTATCGGCCTGATAGCCGTGGTGCGGCGGATCCTGATCGTCACCGCACAGTTCGAACGGCTCCCCTCCGGCGGACGCGTCCTGACCAATTTCCTGCTCGAGCTGGGCCTGCTCGGCTTCCTCGCCCTCTCACTCGCTGTCGCCGTCCGGCTCATCGGCCGCTCGGGACCATCCGCCGACTGAAGCACGCGAGGTAACGATCAGCGGCTGAGTGCTCTTTATCGCCGCCGCGTCTTCTCGACCGGAAGGCCGGTCTTCGTCCAGGCGTGCATGCCGCCTTTGAGGTTTTCGACCTGGTAGCCGGCGCGTTGGAGGGTGCGGGCGGCGGCGTTGCTGCGGTGGCCGCTGGCGCAGACGGTGATGATCGTCTTGTCGCGCGGGAGGGTTGCTAGATGCCGCTTGAGTTGCATGAGGGGAAGGTTCTGGGAGCCGTGGATGTGGCCGTGCCGCCACTCGCTCGGTTGACGCACGTCGAGGATGTGCACTGCGGGATCAGCGATCCGATCGGCCAGTCTGGTCGCGTCGGTGCTGACAGTGCGGGTGAAGAAGCCCACGGCTCAGATTGAGGCGGCGCGGTCGATGACGCGGGCGAGCTTGTCGCGGACGCTGCGCTGCGACCGGGGCGAGCTGGTCGTTGCCGACGATCGAGAGCATTCGCTCGGCGTCGATGGCGGCGATGTGGGTGGTGTCGTCGCGCCGGTAGATGACGACGTTGCAGGGAAGGAGAACGCCGAGTTCGGGCTCCGTCTCGAGTGCCTGGTGGGCGAGCTGTGGGTTGCAGGCGCCGAGGATCACGTAGGGATCACTGTCGATGCCGAGTTTGTCCTTGAGGGTTGCTTGGACGTCGATCTCGCAGAGGACTCCGAAGCCTTCTGCTTTCAGTTCCTCGCGGACGTGCTCGACTGCGTCGGCGTGGTCGAGCTTGCTGGTGGTGCTGAGTGTGTAGCGGGTTGCGAGCATTCGCATTCCTCCTGGAGGTAGCGGCGGCGGGCCTTCTCCGCCTTCTTTCGGTGTGCCTCCGCCTCTCCAGGCTCGGGCACGGTGTCAGAGAGGAGGCGCAGGATCGTGTCCTCGCCGGCGGCGATCTCGCCGTTGTCGAAGACGAGGGCCGGGATCGTTTCGGAGCCGGTGGCGCGCCGAAGCGCGTCGCGCTGGTCCTTCTCGACCGGAACCTGGCGGATCAGGTAGTCGATGCCGAGCTCGGTCAGCCTCTGCCGGACGCGGCGCGAGGCGGGGCACCACTCGGTCTGCCAGAGCTCGAGCATCAGGCGTGTCCGAAGCGGACGTTGGGGAGCAGGCGGTCGAGCCAGCGGGGGAGCGCCCAGGCGTGCCGGCCGAAGACGCGGAGCAGGGTCGGGATGAGGATGAGCCGGACGAGTGCCGCGTCGAGGAGGACGGCGAGCCCGAGGATGACGCCCATCTCCTTCGGCGGCAGCGGTCCGGAAAGCGCGAACGTGAAGAACACCGCCACCATCACGGCCGCGGCGGCGAAGATCACGCGGCCACTGTGGGCGAGCCCGCCAACCGCAGCCTCCCGTGGATCGTGCGAGCGGTCCCAGTGCTCCCGCGCCGAGGAGAGCAGGAAGACGGTGTAGTCCATCGAGATCGCGAAGATCATCGCGAAGAAGAAGACCGGCGCCCAGGCGTCCATGAACCCTTGCGGCTCGAAGCCGAGCAGGCCGGCGCCGTGGCCGTTCTGGAAGATCAGTCGGCCGACGCCGAACGCGGCGCCGACGGCGAGCAGGTTCGTCACGACACCGAGCGCGGCGGTCAACGGCGCCTGCAGCGCGACGAGCAGGAGCAGGAAGCCGAGCGCGAGCACGACGCCGATCACGAGCGGCGTCTTCGCCGCGAGTGCCTTCTCCAGGTCGTGGTTCTCGGCGGCGGCGCCGCCTACGAGCGCGCCGTTCGGGAGCGCCGAGCGAAGCCGGTCGATGGTGCGGCCGGTGGCGCTGCTCGATGGATCCGTGGTCGGCGTCGCCTGGATCAAGGTGAGTCCGTTGCCACCGAACTGAGGTTGGGATACCTGCGCGATGCCGGGGGCATGTTGCGCGATTGCGGCGACCTTCGCGGCTTCGGCACGCGGGGCGACGACCTGGAGCGCGCCCGGTGCGCCTGGCCCGAATGCTTGCTGTACCTGCGTGTAGCCGATGCGGGAGCCGTCCGTCTTGGGGACGACCTTGATTGACGGCATCCCGGTCTTGAGGCCGAGCACGGGCAGCGCGAGCAGCACCAGGATCAGCGTGGCGGCAGGCCCGAACAGATGCGGGTATCGCCAGAGCCGCTCGCCCCAGCGGGCGAAGCGGGGCGAGCGGTGCTCGCCGGAGTGGACCCAGCGCAGGGAGAGCGAGTCGACCTTGGGGCCGAGCTTCGCCAGCACGGCGGGGAGCAGGGTCAGTGTTGCGGCGAGGACGAAGGCGACGCTGAGCATGATCCCGAGCGCCATCGAGCGGAAGGCTGGGCTGGGCACGAGCATCACGGCGGAGAGGGAGACGAAGACGGTGAGCCCGGAGAAGAGGACGGCCTTGCCAGCGGTGTCCATCGTAATCGCCACCGCGTCGCGTACGGGCTGTTTCGAACCGAAGTAGGCGCCGCGGAAGCGGTGGACGACGAAGAGCGCGTAGTCGATGCCGAGGGCGAGCGCGAACATGAGCGCGAAGTTCATGGCCCAGATCGAGATCTCGAAGCCGTGGGTCAGGAGCGCGAGCAGCCCGGCGGAGGCCAGGAGGCCGAGCATCGTCAGCAGCAGCGGCAGGCCGGCGGCGACGAGCGAGCCGAAGGCGAGCACGAGGATCGCCAGCGTGACCGGCCAGGAATAGAGCTCGGACTTCATCATCGCCGTGCGGTTGGCGGCGTTGAAGTCCGACCACATCCCAGAGGCTCCGGTGAGGCTGACCGAGACGCTGCTCGTCGCGAGCTGGTGCAGCTTGCCCTTCAGCTTGTCGGCGGCGGCGACCATCGCGGTCGGGTCCTTCTTCGCCCCGGCAATCACAAGCGCCGTGTGGCCGTCGCGTGAGATCGAAATGCCGGCTCGCGGGGCCACCACCTTCGAGATGCGGGGGTCGGAGCGGAGGGTCGCTTCCGCCTTGGCGATGACCGCGCGGAATGTGGGCGAGCTCGTGGTCAGCGTCGAGGAGTGGACGACGACGATCGGCGCGGAGCTGGAGAGACCGCCGAAGTTGCGCTGGATCAGGTTGCGGGCCTGTACCGACTGCGACCCGTTCGCCTGCCAGCCGGCGCCGGAGAGAGCGGTATCCACTTTCGGCGCGAAGACGGCGAGCGCCACCGCCACGGCCGCCCAGGACAGCGCCACGAGCCGGAGATGATCCGCAGCCCAGCGGCCCAGGCGCCCGATCGGGCCGACGGCCTCCGGGTGCTCGACCGGTGCTGGAGCGGGGGTTGCTTCGGCTACAGCCACTCGGATCTCCTCTAGCTCGCTTCCATCCGGTCGCCACTATACACTACTCTACAACTGCACAGTTTGCTATCGTAGGAGTCAAGATGAAGATTCCCCACCCGCTCCCAGCAGATCTGGCTGAGCTGATCGCCCGCCGCTTCCACGTTTTGAGCGATCCGCTGCGTGTGCGGATCCTCGATCTGCTTCGTGACGGCGAGCTGACTGTCACCGCGATCGCCGAGCAGCTCGGGGCCGGGCAGCAGAACGTGTCCAAGCACCTGAATCTGCTCACCGAGGCGGCGATGCTCCAACGCCGCAAGGACGGGACTCACGTCTTCTACGCCATCGCCGACGAAGGGGTCTTCGCCCTGTGCGAACAGGTCTGCGGCTCCCTCCAGGCTCAGCTCGCGACACTCGCCGCTCTCGTCGGCGCCGAGTAAGCCCAACCGAAAGGAAGAACCGAGAAATGGATGTCACGGCTGAGACCTTCGAAACCGAAGTCATCGAGCGCTCACGCGACCTACCGGTCGTCGTCGACTTCTGGGCCGCCTGGTGCGGCCCCTGCCGCGCGCTTGGCCCTGCGATCGAGTCGGAGGTCGAGAAGCGCGAAGGCAAGCTCGCGCTCGCGAAGATCGACGTCGACGCCGAACAGACCCTCGCGGCGCGCTACGGAATTCAGAGCATCCCGACCGTTGCCGTCTTCCGTGACGGCGAGCCGGTCACCGGCTTCATCGGCGCCCACCCGGCAAGCGTGATCGGCAGCTTCCTCGACGAAGTGATCGAGAAGCACGGCGCCCCGGTGGAGGTCGCATGAGCCTCACCGCCACATCACGCTCGATACCCGGAACCCTCCGTCAAGAGATCGTCATCGACGGCAAACACCGCCTCATCACCGACGAGCCGGTCGAGGTCGGCGGCGACGGCAGCGCCCCCGCGCCGCACGAGCTAATCCCAGCCGCCCTCGCCTCCTGCGTCTCAACGACGCTCGTCATGTACGCACGCCGCAAGGGCTGGGAACTTGGCCAAGTACGCGTCGACATCAGCTACGACCACCGCGCCACACCACGCCACGCTGACATCACGATCAGCCTCGGCGCCGACCTCAGTCCCGACCAGCTCACACTGCTGGAGAAGGTCGCCGCCGCCTGCCCGGTACGCCGCTCGATCGAAACCGAGTTCAAGTTCAACGAACAGATCGTCCCAGCCGTCGCCGACCTCGCCCTGTCCGCGTAAGACAAGAGGGCATGGCGTCTTGCGGGACGGCCGCCCGTCGTCGTAACGTCAACTCGCGACCGCGACCGCCTTTCGGCTGATCGGTTTGCGATACTCCCGCGGTGCCGGGCGGCCCGGTTCGATTCACTCTCGACGACGGAAAGACGCTCACCGTCGCGGAGAAAGACGTGCCACGGGTCTACGAGCTGCTTTGGCAACTCGCGCCTCAGCCCGGCGCTATCACCACGGCCGCCGCGCTACACACCGCCGCCCAACAATCTGAGGTCTCCCGGCTCACGATTGAGCTGACCGCCACGCAGACCGCGATGCTCCGCCAGGCGGTCGCTCTCCTGAATCACGATCCGCCCTAGCGCCCGACGATCAGCGAAGGGCGCAGGCCTCGCGGCTGACGAGTCCGGCCTACATCGTGTGCCCACGCCGTCGACCGACGATGAACGCGGCGACAGTTCCGACGACGGGGTCGGAGAGGCGGCTGAGCTGCTCGACCGTCCATTTCACGCTTGGACTGCCGACTGTGGTCACGAAGAGCGCTGCGCCGAGTCCGACGAAGAGACTCGCGAGAACGTCGAGCGGGTAATGGACGCCGACGAAGATGCGGTCTGCCCCAATGCAGGCGGCTCCGATGAGGAGTAGGAGTGCTAGGCGGCGGTGGAAGGCGAGGACAGCGAAGGCGATCGCGAAGGCGAGGCTGGCGTGGTCGCTGGGAAACGAGTTGTCCGCGGCATGGTGGATGAGGAGCAGCGTCTGACGGGGGTGGTCGACGAAGGGGCGATCGTGGAACCAGAGCTGGCTCAGTACGAGATTGATCAGGAGTGCGAGTGCGCCTGCGGCCGCTGCTGACACGGCGGCGAGCTTGGAGCGGGTCGCACCGTGCGGCCGTTCGAAGAACCAGATCGACCCCGCGAGGGCAATCAGTACGAAGATCGCCCAAGCGTTGAAGACCTGCGCGGCGTCCTGCCCACCCTCCTGATGCAGGAGCAGGCCGTTCATGGTGTGGAAGATCGACCAGTCCAAGGACTTCAACCTACCGTCACCAGTTCGTTACGCGATCAAACGGCGCCTCTGCTCGACGGCGGGGTAGCGTCAGGAGTGGTGGCGTTCACCGCCCAGACCGCCGTCCTGCTGGTCTTGCTCGGCTTCGCCGTCGGCGCGTTCGGGACGGTCATCGGCGCCGGCGGCGGCTTCATCCTCACCCCGATCCTGCTCCTCCTCTACCCGCACGAGTCGGCGCAGACGCTGACCGCGATCAGCCTGACCGCCGTCTTCTTCAACGCGGCCAGCGGCAGCGCCGCCTACGCCCGTCAACGCCGCATCGACTATCGCAGCGGCATCGTCTTCGCGATCGCCACCATCCCCGGAGCGATCGGAGGCGCACTCCTGGTGGGCGACGTCTCCCGGCAAGCCTTCGATGCGATCATGGGTGCCGTTCTCGCGTCTCTTGCCGTCTGGCTGCTCGCCGGGGAACGTTGGCCGCTACACCAACTGCGCGGCTATGTCGAAGAGCGCACGCTCGTCGACCGAAGCGGCCAGAGCTACCACTACACCGTCCCACTCAGATGGGGCGCGGTGTTCAGCCTCGGAGTCGGCTTCCTCTCCAGCTTCCTCGGCATCGGCGGCGGAGTGGTCCATGTCCCACTGCTCGTGCGCGCCTTCGGCTTCCCCACCCACATCGCCACCGCGACCTCGCACTTCGTGCTCGCGATTATGGCCGGAACCGGCACCATCACCCACCTCCTGCTAGGCAGCTTCCACCACCACGGCCTCCGCCGCACCGTCGCACTGTCAATCGGAGTCGTCGCTGGAGCCCAACTCGGCGCGCACATCTCCCTGCGCCTTCACGGCCGCGCAATCCAGTGGCTCCTCGCCGTCGCCCTCCTC
>CAVXXZ010000008.1:0-54883 GCA_963765795.1 uncultured Actinomycetes bacterium | reverse complement strand
AAAACGTCCACTCGACCGTCACCGAGGGAGGATCGCATGCCGAGCCGGCCGTAGCATCTTGGGATGAGCTCCCTTGCGGCCGTCCTGAAACGGACGGCGAACGCGGTGCGGATCGTCCTGCGCCACGGCGGGATTCCTCGCCCGATCCGCTGGCTCGCCGCTTTCGGCCTGGCCCCGATCCCGGGACCGGTCGACGAGGCGGTGCTGCTGCTCGTGGCGCTCGATCCTCTTCGTCTTCTATCGCCGCGAGCTACGGCAGGCCTGGAAGCAAGCGCAGCGCTAGGCGAAACGAGTTTCCGCGCACGCCCGTTGTCGAGTCGGGACCCTCGTCCACCGGCAAGGAGGATCCGCATGCCCGGCAAGCGACCGAGCGTCAAGAACGAGAAGCAGTACGAGAAGCTGAAGGAGAAAGGGATGTCGAAGGAGCGCGCGGCGAAGATCTCGAACTCGCCGGGCGCATCGAGCCGCGGCGGCAAGGCGTCGGGTTCCGGCACGCGCCGCAGCAACTCGCGCCAGGGCGGGACGACTGCGCAGAAGAAGGCCGCGGGCCGCAAGGGCGGCCGCGCGACCGCGCGGAAGAGCTCGTAGCGCGGGGAGAGCGAAGGGCGCCTCGTGCGAGGCGCCCTTGCCACTCGATCTAGCCGACGAGAACGACGTTCCGCGCCTCGGGGCCCTTCTGCCCCTCGGACGGCTCGAACTCGACTCGCGCGCCTTCGGCGAGCGACTTGAAGCCCTCGGACTCGATCGCGCTGAAATGGACGAACACGTCCTTGCCGCCCTCGTCCGGGGTGATGAAGCCGTACCCCTTCGCATCGTTGAACCACTTCACGGTTCCGGTTGCCATATTGAAAACACCTCCCTCCGCGGAAGTTCTGAGCGGGAAGGAGGCGCGCATAGGACGCGCGACCGGTACTCGCTCTAGTGCTAGTGCCGGGCGAACGGTAGCGCAGAATCACCGTGTCATGCAGCTTCTGGCAGCCCCCGACAAGTTCCGCGGCACGCTCACCGCGCGCGAGGCCGCGGCCGCGATCGCCGCGGGAGCAGAACGCGCCGGCTGGGCGGCCGACGAACTGCCGCTCGCGGACGGCGGCGAGGGCACGCTCGACGTGCTCGGCGGCGGAAACCGGCGGACGCTCGTGAGTGGTCCGCTGGGAGAGCCGGTGGAAGCAGCCTGGCGGCTCGAGGAGGACGGCACCGCATTGATCGAGGCCGCGCAGGCCTGCGGGCTCACGCTCGCCGGCGGGGCGGAGGGGAACGACCCGCTGCGCGCGACGAGCCGCGGCGTCGGCGAGCTCGTTGCCGCGGCTGTCGCGGAGGGGGCCGAGCGAATCGTCGTGGCGGTCGGCGGCGTCGCGTCGACCGACGGCGGGGTCGGCGCCACGGAAGCCGTCCCGCATCCGCTCCTCGTCCCGCTCGACGTCGCGTGCGACGTCGATGCGCGCTTCCTCGACGCCGCCGACGTCTTCGCGCCGCAGAAGGGAGCGACACCGGAGCAGGTGCAGATCCTGCGCGAGCGGCTGGCAAGGCTCGTCGTCCCCGACCTTCCCGGCGCCGGCGCGGCGGGAGGGCTGGCGGGCGGACTCGCGGCGATCGGCGCGCGCCTCCTCCCCGGCTTCGACCTCGTCGCCGACCGGCTCGGCCTCGACGGACGCCTGGCCGAGGCCGATCTCGTCGTCACAGGCGAGGGCCTCGTCGACGCGACGTCGTTCACGGGCAAGGTCGTCGGCCGCGTCCTCGAACGGGCTCAGGCTGCGGGAATCGAGGCGGTCGTCCTCGCCGGAGACGTCGCAGAAGGGTGCCCGACCGACGCGCTCTCGCTCGTCGCGAGCTACGGTCCCGAGCGCGCGCTCACCGAGCCGGCGGAGTGCGTCACGGAGCTCGTCGCAGCGACCCTGGCGACCCGCCGAAACACGCCCTAAGCTGCCTGCCGGAAATGCCGAAGCCAGTCGCCAACGCACCGCACATCGCCTACCGCCCGGGGTTGGACGGCCTGCGCGCGATCGCGGTCGCGTCCGTCTTCCTCTACCACTCGCGGATCGACTGGCTGCCTGGCGGCTTCCTCGGCGTCGACCTCTTCTTCGTCCTCAGCGGCTACCTGATCACGTCGCTGCTGCTCGTCGAGTGGGAGGCGCGGAACCAGATCGACCTGCGCCGGTTCTGGATGCGCCGCGCAAGACGCCTCCTCCCCGCGCTCGTCGTGGTCGTGCTCGGGTCGCTCATCCTCGCGTCGATCTTCGCGCGCCAGGACCTCGCCCGCACGCGCAGCGACGTGGTCAGCTCGCTCCTCTACTACGCGAACTGGCACCAGATCATCGCGAACCACTCGTACTTCAACCTGATGGGCAACCCGTCGCTCTTACAACACACGTGGTCGCTCGGGGTGGAGGAGCAGTTCTACATCGTCTGGCCGCTGCTGCTCGTGCCGGGACTCGTCCTCATCGGCCGCAAGCGGCTGCCGATGATCGTGATCGCCGGCATCGCCGCCTCGGCGGCGCTGATGTGGATTCTCTACACCAACCCGAACAATCCCTCGCGCGTCTACTACGGCACCGATACGCGCGCCTTCCTGCTGCTGATGGGGATCCTGCTCGCGCTCGTCTGGCCGAGGATCGAGGGGCTCGGGCGACGCGCACTGCCGGTGCTCGAGCTGCTCGGCATCGCGGCGCTCGTCGGCTCCGTCCTGCTCTTCCTGCAGATGCAGGACTTCAACCCGACGCTGTACCAGGGCGGCGACCTCGCGGCCGCGTTCTGCTTCACCGTCCTGATCGCGGCGGTCGCGCATCCCAGACTCGGGATCGGCCAGGCGCTCGGGGTCGCGCCGCTGCGCTGGATCGGCGAGCGGAGCTACGGCATCTACCTCTGGCACTGGCCGATCATCCTGCTCGTGGCGGGCGTGAACGCGCGGCCGAGCCCAGGCGTCGTGGTCGGGGAGGCCGCCATCGTCGTCGCGGCCGCCGCGCTGTCGTACCGCTACGTCGAGCAGCCGATCCGGACGCGCAGCCTGCAACGGTGGCTCTCTCAGTACTCGCGCCGCTTCCGGCTCGAGGTCGTCGGCGCGGGAGCGCTCGGCCTCGTCGCAGCCTTCGCGATCCTGTTCGTGACGCCGAGCTCGCTGAATCCGGTCGGGGGCTACGTCAGCCCGACGAAGGCGAACGCCGGCACCCATCGTCCGCACACGAGCACGCAGCCGAGCACGCACCAAGTCTCCACGCAGACGAAGCGAGCCTCTCTGCCGCCGGGCCGGATCCTCGCACTCGGCGACTCGGTGATGCTGGGCTGCACGCGCGAGCTGCGGACGGCGCTCGACCACCACGTGCGCGTCGACGCGACCGTGGGCCGCCAGATCGAGGACACGGTCAACGAGCTGCAGCGCCTCCGGCGGCACCACCATCTGACGAAGAGCGTCGTGATCCAGATCGGCAACAACGGGCCGCTCTGGTACCACGACCTCGTGCGGCTACGTCACGCGCTGCACGGGATCCCGCGGATCGTCGTCGTCAACGTCCGCAACGACACGAGCTGGCAGGACGAGTCGAATGACGCGCTCGTCAACTGGCTGCGCGGCTGGCGGGAGGCCCATCTCGCCGACTGGTACGGGCGCTCGACGGACAAGATGATGCAGGACGGCACGCACCCGTGGCCGTACGGGTGCGGGATCTACTCGCGCGTGATCGCCGACACGCTGCGGGCTACGTGACGGGCTAGGCCGCTTGCGTCGCGGCCCGCTCGTACACGGGCTCCGCCTCAGGCAGGACGTACGAGCGTCCGTCGAGCACGAAGACGACCGCGAGCAGGTCGAGATCGGCGAGCAGATCCTGGGCCTCACGCAGCAGTAGCGCGAGGGCGTCCGACTCGTCACCGAGCTCGGCCGCGAAGAGCCAGAGCCCTTCGTCGTCGTGAGACCAGCCGTGCCAGCGCGGCCGCAGACGGACGCGAAAGGCCTGAGCCGCCTCGAACGTCGGCAGCTCGAAGAGCACGATTTCGCTCAGCTGGAGGTCAAGCTCATCCACCCCTCCAGCCTGCGTGCAGGAGGGGTGGCCGCGCCTGACGCGATCGCGTCAGTTTGTATAAGAAGTCTGTTAGCCCGCGGAGTCGGTGGCCGTGGCGAGCTCCTCCTGCGCCGACCTCGTGAGGAGGAGCGCCAGCCCGGCGCCGACCGCGTAGCCGATGAGCACGGCCGCGATCGATTCGCCGAGCCCGGGCTTGAGGGTCATGTTCCACACAACCCCGAAGACGATGCCGAGGTTCGAGAACTCGACCACCCAGAGGCCGGGATGGAGGGTCATGCGGCGCGCCTCCGGGCCGAGCGGGCCGGGGCCGTTCGCCTGCAGTGCCGCCCCGAGCTTGTGCCCTGTCCGCTCGGCGATGCCCGCGCCCTGCATCGTGAGCACGACGAGAGCGGCGATGCCGACGTCGATCCAGCGTGTGCTCCACGACCAAGGAGAAACCGACGTGCTCGTCATGTACGCCCCGCTCGCGAAGAGACCGATGATCGCGACCGGAAAGAGCTTCCCCATCTTGCCGGCCATCATCCCCCACGGCGCTGCCTGCTCGACCGTGCGAGCGGCACGGAGCTGCAAGAGGCAGGCGAGGAGCACCGAGCCCGCGCCGATGCCGACGAAGAGCGCGAGCAGATGGACGTAGAGGACGTAGTGGTACGTGTTCAAGGCTTCCCCCTGTAGTCGATACGAGGCTGCCAGGAGGCTAGGTCACCCGGGGGCGATGTTCAACCCCCGCAGGCCGTCGCGGTAGTCACGGCACCGGTCGGCTTGCGAGCCCGTGCACCTTGTCCTGCGCGCCCTCCGTGATCGGGTCGCCGTGGCCTACGCCCACGATGGCTGCATCGAGCGCAGCGAGGCGCTGCAGCGTCGCGTGGTGCTGCGGCCGGTTCAGGTTGAACGAGTGCCAGCCGGGACAGAGCTCCGGCCACGTCGCGACGCCGTCGCCGGCGATGAGGAACCGGCGCTCGGGCCACCAGAACGCGAGGTGGCCGGGCGAGTGGCCGGGCGCGTACAGCACCTCGAGCGGCCCGAACGCGTCGCCGTCCTTGAGCAGCTCGTCCACCGGACAGGGAACGTGCTTCGGCCGGCCGAGCCAGAGCCCGAGCTGGAACGGGATCAACCTCAGCGACTGCCGCGGCCAGATGCTGACGGCTTGCGCACGGCGGTCGCCGCAGATGATGTCTGCCTCCCACTCATGCCCGTACAGCCGCGCGCCGCTCGCCCTCACGAGCGCCGCCATCCCGCCGAGATGCGAGCGGTGCCCGTGCGTGATCGCGATCCGTTTCAGGTCCTCGGGGCGCTTGCCGAGCTTCCGGATCGCTTCGAACAGGAGCCGGCCGTCGCTCTCGAACAGCGTGTCCACGAGCGAGAGCTCGCCGCCGTGGTCGATGAGGAACGCGTGGGCGTGCCCTCCCTTGCCGTGGCCGAGACTGTGAATGCCGGGGGCGATCTCGGTCATGACGCCGCGGCGCTCGTCCGCTTCCACGGCGCGAACGGGTTGGCGACGCCCTCGAGCGACGGCGCGAGCTCCGGGAAGTGCCGCAGGAGCAACGACCGCATCGAGTTGTTCTCGACCCAGTCGATCCCCTCCTGCGTGTAGACCTCGGGCCGGTAGTCGTCCGTGAAGAAGCGGTCCGACTCCAGCCGCCGTGAAGCCATCAGGATGAAGATCCGGAACGCGGTGTCGCTGAAGCCGAACCCCTTCGGCTTCGGCTCGGCGTACATCCCGATCATCGCGTCGACCTCCTCCGGATCCTTGTAGACCCGGCGCAGGTCCTCCGCGTGCTCCGGGGTATCCGTCATCTCCTCGAACGTGTCGTACGCCTCGAGGTGGAGCAGCCGGCGGAACTCGTTGTACCGCGGCACACCGCGCTCGCGCACGCGCAGGACGTCGATCGAGGCGAGGTCGATGTGCTCCCCGTCCGCGCGGTGGAAGTCCTGGAGATAGCGCGGGAAGTTGTGGAGGGTCAGCGCGCCCGGATGCATGGTCCCGAACGAGTAGAGGACGTCGCTCATCGACATCTCCGTCAGGCGCTGACGCACCTGCAGCACCCCGAGGTCCGGCAGCGTGTTCTGCTGGAGCGGCCGGTCGTCCGCGACCGCGCGGAAGGCGAAGTCGTCGGGGATCAGCGGGTGCATCCGATAGACGGCAACGAACTCCTCCGTCAACTGGTACGCGACGCCGTGCAGGTCCGTCTTCGTCCCAGGGATGCCGCGGATCACTTCGTTCCCGGTGATCCGGCCGAGCCGCTTGTCGAGCGACTCGCCTTCGAGGCCCCACCAGTTCGTGTGCAGAGCCTTCACGGTCGTCGGGTGCGCGATGATCGCCGGCGTCCAGTCGACCGTGTGGATCTTCGCCATCAGCGCCGCGACGACGAGGCGCGCATTGTCGTAGAGCTCGTCGTCCGAGCGCTCCGGATGGGTCTCGTGCAGGTGGTCGCAGACCGCGTTGTGCTCGCGCATGAAGAGCGAGTGGAGGAGCGCGAGCCCCACCCAGAAGTTCCCGGCGACCCCCGCGAGGTCGACGTGCGCCTCGACCTCCGCCGGGATCAAGCCGCGATCGTCGAGCTTCAGCTTGCCGTTCTCGCCGGTGCGCAACGCCTGCGCGTACGCCGGATCGCTGCCGTAGACCTGCGAGCCGTCCCACCAGTGCGTATCGGCGGTGACGAAGGTCGGCGGGCCGTCGGAGTCGGCACTCGGGTCGCGGCGCGTCCGCTGGATCTCCATCGGGTGCTGCGGCCACGGGTCGTCGGCGGCGAGCTCGATCTTCCAGGGGTTCTCCTGCTCGTTCTGGCCGTGGCTGAACCAGTCGTGCACCTCGAACTGGATCCACGCGCCGGCGAGCAGGTTGAGCGTCGTCGCCGGGATGAACTCCTTGCGCGTCAACAGCTCGCGGCTGACCGTGCGCGGGTTCGGCTCGAGCGGGTTCTTCTCCTTCGCGGTGTACTCGAGCGGGACATTGCGACCGAAGCGGCTCCCGAGGCTCCCCATCAGCGGGTCCTCGAGGTTGTTGAAGGTGCCGTCGAGCGTGCGCGCGGTCAGGTAGCGCGGGTGGTCGTCGATGCTCGGCTTGTCGAGCGGCCCGCGACCGGTGTCGAAGAGGTTCTTCTCCCGCAGGATGTTGCGCAGTCCGATGAGGACGAGCATCGCGATAGGCAGCGGCAGCTTGTCCCAGCCCCACTTCCGGTCCATCTTCTCGGCAAGGTCGTCGTACCAACTGATCGGCCAGCGAGACACAGCTCCCTCCTCGGGCTTCGTGACTCCTGGCACGCCCTCGCAACCTGCCGCGACGGCGGACGACGCACCCCTGTGGCGCAGACTCAACCACTCGAGGCCGAGCAAGTCAAAGCCGTGCGCGACCGACCTAACCGAGAGTTTCGGCGATCGCGTCGAGACCGCCGGCGAGAGCGTCCTCCTCGATCACGAGGGGCGGCGCGAGGATCAAGACGTTGCCGTAGCGGCCCCCGCGCCCGACGAGGACGCCGCGCTCCCGCAAGGCCCGCTGTGTCTGCACCGCGACTTCGGGGTCAGGGCTCTCTCTCCTTCACGATCTCGACCCCGAGGAAGAGGCCGCGGCCGCGCACGTCGCCGATGGTTGGGTTCTCGGCGAGCTCGCCCTTCAGACGCGCCAGGGCGTGCGCGCCAAGCCGGGCGGAGCGCTCCACCAGCCCTTCCTCGCGCAGCACGTCGATCGCCGCGCAGCCTGCCGCAGCGTTGAGCGCGTTCGCGAGGAACGTCGAGCTGACGGCGTCCGGCTCCCAGGTCGTCATCAGCGCCGAGCGGCCGATTACCGCGGCGAGCGCCAGGCCGCCGCCGATCCCCTTCCCCACCGTCATCAGATCCGGGACGACCTCCTCGTGTTCCGACGCCCACATGCGGCCGCTGCGCCCGAAGCCGCACTGGATCTCGTCGAAGACGAGGAGCGTGCCGGTTCGGTCGCACAGGTTGCGCAGGCCGGTGAGGAAGCCGTCCGGCGGGATCACCACCCCGCCGTTTCCCTGAATTGGCTCGACGAGGACGCAGGCGGGCGGCTCCACGCCGGAAGCCGGGTCGGCGAGCGCGTCCTCGAGGAGCCGGAGCACGATGTCCCCGGGATCGCCGCCGCCCGCCCAGGGGCTCCGGTACGGATCCGGGTATGGGACGAAGTGCGCGTCGGCGGCGATGCCGAACTGCTCGCGGTAGGCGTGCTTGCCGGCGTACCGCACTGCTCCGACCGTCCGCCCTGGATACGTCCCCGCGAAGGTGACCACGTTGCTGCGACCGGTCGCCGCCCGCGCAAGCTGGACCGCCGTCTCGTTCGCCATCGCCCCCGTGATCGCGAGCAGCACGCGGTCGAGCGAGGGCGGCGCGATCGCGAGGAGCCGCTCGTGGAGCTCGGCCCGGATCTCGGCAGGAGCAGCGGACGGGCAGTGCGTCATCACTCCCGCCTGCTCGCGGATCGCCGCGGTCACGCGCGGATGGCAGTAGCCGACGTTCGCGACGGCGAAGCCCGCGTAGAGGTCGAGATAGGCACGGCCCTCGGCATCCCAGACGTGGGATCCCTCGGTCCGCGCCCAGACGAGCGGCTCCGGCTCCCAGAACGTGCGCATGCCGGTGCCCTCGGCGGCGCGGATCCGCTCGCGCACGCGCTCGGACGACCCGGTCACTGCTCGACGATCGTTCGGCTCTGCTCGCGCGCGAACTGCTGGACGTAGTACGGGCCGAGACCGCCCTTGCCGGTCAGGCCACTCGACTTCCAGCCGCAGAACGACTGGACGCCCGGCCAGGCGCCGGTCGTCGCTCCCGCGCGCCGGTTGACGTACACGACCCCGGCCTCGATCTCGTCGAGGAAGCGGTCGAGCTCATCGTCGTCACGCGAGAAGACGCCGGCCGTGAGGCCGTACGGCACGGCGTTTGCCTCCGCGAGGGCGGCGCCGAAGTCGGGCACGCGGACGACCGTGACGAAGGGCAGGAAGAGCTCGTCGCGCGTGAGCGGATGGCCGAGCGGTAACCCCGAGACGACGGTCGGCTCGACGAACCAGCCGACGTCGTCGCCCTGAGAGCCACCGGCTGCGACGACGCCGTCGCGGCGAGCCGACTCGACCGAGCGGTCGAAACGCTCGACCGCCTGCTCGTTCACGACGGGTCCGGTGGCGACGTCGGGATCGGCCGGATCGCCGACGATCGTCGCCCGGGCGAGCTCGGCGAGCCGCTCGACGAGCTCGTCGTGCACCTCGTCCACGACGATGGCCCGCGAGCAGGCGCTGCACTTCTGGCCCGAGAAGCCGAAGGCTGCTTTCGCGATCCCCTCCGCGGCGGCTTCGAGGTCCGCACTTGCGCCGACGACGGCGGCATTCTTGCCGCCCATCTCCGCGAGCACGGGCTTCGGGTAAGGCCCTGCGGAGAGCCGTCGCCCGATCTCGCGGCCGACCTCGGCCGAGCCGGTGAAGGCGACACCGTCGATCGCCGAGCCCACCAGAGCCTCTCCGGTCGCCGGGCCTCCATGGACGAGCGAGATGACGCCGTCGGGCACGCCCGCCTCGGCGAGCAGGCGGGCGACGGCCCCGCCCGACCGCGGTGCCTCCTCCGGCGGTTTCAGTACGACGGCGTTGCCCGCGGCGAGAGCCGCGGCCGTCATGCCGAACCCGAGCGCGAACGGGAAGTTGAACGGCGCGATGACGGCGAAAACGCCGTACGGACGGAGGACGTCGGTGTTCCGCTCGTCGGGCGAAAGCTGCCCGAGGGGCGTCTCGAATCCCTCGGCCGACTCGACCTGCCGGCAGTAGGTCTCGATCAGGTCGATCGCCTCTTCGACCTCGGCGATCGACTCGGTCCGCACCTTCCCCACCTCGAGGCTGATCGCCGCCGCGAGCTCGAGCTTGCGGTCGTCGATCATCCGCTCCGTCGCCCGCAGGACCGCAACGCGCTCGGCATGCGGCAGCCGCCGCCATTCGCGCTGCGCTGCCTGCGCCGCCTCGACCGCCTCCGCAGCGAGCTCGGCGCCCTCACGGGCGCGGCTCGCGACCTGCTCACGGCGCGACGGATCCTCCCGGTCGAACGCCTCGCCGGCCGCGACCTCGCGGCCGCCAACGAGATGCGTCAGCGGCTCGGCCTCGCGCTCCCGCGCCTCCGCGAGCGCCACCTCGAACGCGCGGTCGAGCTCGGCGCTGCGGGATCCCGTCGTGTACGTCAGCCGGGTCGCCATCGTCGGAATAGCATCTCACGCCATGGCAAGCCGGTCGCTCTTCGTCGCGGGGCTGCAGACGGCAGGCGTGCCGGGCGACCCGGCCGCGACGCTCGATCAGTTCGAGCGGAACGTCCGCTCGCTCCGCGGGACGTTCGGTGACCTCGAGCTCGTCCTCGCGCCGGAGCTCCACCTCATGGCGCTGCCGCCGCTCCTCGAGGAGGACGGCGTTTCACCGCACGACCTCGCGGTCGACGTGCCCGGGCGAGCTGACCGAGCGGCTGGGCGCGCTCGCCCGCGAGACGGCGCTCTGGCTCGTGCCGGGCAGCGTCTACGAGCGGGTCGGCGACTCCGCCGCGAACACGGCCGTCGTCCTCTCTCCGGCGGGGGAGCTCGTCACGAGCTACCGCAAGTGTTTTCCCTGGCAGCCGTACGAGACGACCCAGCCGGGCACACAGACCGTCTGCTTCGACATCGAGGGCATCGGCCGCTTCGGGCTCGCCATCTGCCACGACGGCGCGTTCCCCGAGATCTTCCGCTCGCTCGCGTGGCAGGGCGCCGAGGCGATCTTCCAGGTCACGCTCACCGGCACGTCCGATCGCGACGCGGAGACGGTGATCGCGCGCGCGAACGCGATCGTCAACCAGGTCGCCGTGGTGAACGTCAACGCGGCGGCGCCGGTCGGAAACGGTCGCAGCCTCGTGATCGACCCGGAGGGCGCGGTGCGCTACGAGGCGGGCGTCGGCGAGGAGGTCGTAACGGCCGTGCTCGACCTCGACCAGGTGCAGCGCGTTCGGGAGCGCGGCAGCTTCGGGATCAACCGGCTCTGGGAGGAGATGGACCGCGTCGGGCCGGGACTCGACCTTCCCCTGTACGGCGGCTACCGGCCGCGGCCGCGGTAGAGCTCGAGCACCTTCTCCCGCGGCAGCGCGCGCACCAGCCGTCCCTCGCGCCCGGTCGTGTCGACCGCGGCCCACAGCGAGCAAAGCACCGCCTCCTCCGTCGCGTCGACGGCGGCCTGGAAGAGCGGATTGAGCTCCGCGTCCGGGAACGAGCGCTCGCTCCCCGTCGCAAACGCGACGAAGATCTCGCCGCTGCCGTGGTGCGCGACCGAGCCCGCGCGCGCGAGGCCGAGGCCGGCGCGGCGGGCGAGCCGCTCCAGCTGCGGCGGCGCGAGCGGCGCGTCGGTTGCGACGACGGCAATGCAGCTGCCACCCGGATCTGGCATCTCGTCCGGGCGCTCGTCGAGCAAGCGGCCGATCGGCACGCCGTCGACGCGAAGTTGGTCCCTCGTGCCGAAGTTCGTGAGCAGGAGGACGCCGACGGTGTGGTCGCCGGCGCGCCGGCTCGAGGAGCCGATGCCGCCCTTCCAGTCGAAGCAGCTCATCCCGGCGCCCGCGCCGACTGCGCCTTGCTCGAAGTCGGCCGTCGCGTCGGTCACGGCCTGGGCGACGTCACCGGGCTGCACGTGCGCCACGCGCGCGTCGGAGAGCCAACTGTCGTCGCACTCGCCGACGACGGGTATGACGACTTCGTCGACACCGACCCGCGGGTCGTTCGCCATCGCGACGGAGACGGCGCCGTCGTAGACCCGGCCGACCGCGTGCGTCGACGTGAGGTAGACCGGCGTCTCGAGAATCCCCCACTCCCGGATCTCCAGCGAGCCGGTCAGCTCGCCCGCGCCGTTGAGCACCGCCGTTCCGGCCGGAACCGGGAGCGAAGGCGGGACGACGGCCGTGACTCCGGTCCGTTCGACCGTGACGTGACCGACCGTGACGCCGACGTCGGCGATCGAGTTTCGCGGCCCGGGCTCGAGTGTCCCAATGACGATGCCGTCCTCGCGCGGCCGTGACATGGTGCGACCCTAATGGTGAGCTTCGTCTGGAGCGACGACTGCCTGCGGCACGAACCGGGGGCAGAGGTCTGGGTCGGGACGCGCACTCCGGCGACGGAGGTGCCGGCGCGGGCGATCGCGATCCGGGAGGCGCTGCTCGAAGTGGGCGCGCCGGAAGTCCCGGCCGTCGCGCACGACGACTCGGCACTCCTCGCGGTGCACGACCCCGCGCTCGTCGAGTTCCTGCGGACGGCGTGGCAAGACTGGTCGGCGGCTGCGCTCCCCTCCGACCGCGTGGTGCCGTACGTCTTCGCGCGATCCGAGCTCACGAGCGGACGCGTGCCGGCCACTCCGACCGCGGTCTGGGCGCGGCCGGGACTCTTCGCCTACGACACGATGACGCTCATCGGGCCAGGGACATGGGAGGCAGCGCGGGCTGCAATCGACGTCGCGCTGACCGCCGTCGACCTCGTCACGGATGGAGAGCGGGTCGCGTACGCGTGCTGCCGCCCGCCCGGACACCACGTCACCCGGTCGCTCTACGGCGGCTCCTGTTATCTGAACAACACGGCCGTCGCCGCGACCGAATTACTCACGCGCCTCGGCGGCCCGGTCGCCGTGGTCGACATCGACGCCCATCACGGCAACGGGACGCAGGAGCTCTTCCTCGACCGAGGCGACGTGCTCACGGCGTCGGTGCACGTCGACCCGGGCGCCGGCTGGTTCCCCCACTTCCTCGGCTTCGCTGCCGAGAGCGACGCTTCGAACCTCAACCTGCCGCTTGCGCCCGGCACGGGAGACGACGGCTGGCTCGCAGCAGTCCGAGAGGCAGCCGAGTTCGCCGCTCCCGCGCACGCACTCGTCGTCGCACTCGGCGTGGACGCCGCCGCCGGTGATCCCGAGAGCCCGCTCGAGGTGAGCGCCGCGGGCTATCGCGAGGCGGGCCGGATCCTCGGCGAGCTCGGGTTGCCGACGGTCGTCGTCCAAGAGGGCGGCTACGACCTCGCCACGATCGGGTCGCTAGTCGTCGAGACCCTCACCGGCCTTGCGAGGTAGAACACGCCGATGAAACCGCTCCCGGACGGCGGCACGATCGGCGTCGGCGCGTTCGCCAGCTCGTACGACATGCGCTCGGAGGTCGAGCGCGGCGTCGAGTGGTGGGAGAGCCGCGGCTACCGCGTGAAGCTCGCGCCGGGTGTCTACGAGCGTGACGACTACGTCGCCGGCGACGCGCGCAGCCGGGCCGACGACCTGCACGCGCTCTTCGCCGATCCCGAAGTGGACGTCGTCCAGACGCTCCAGGGCGGGTTCGGCTCGAGCGAGATGATCCCCCATCTCGACTTCGATCTCATCGCCGCCAACCCGAAGCCGTTTGTCGGCTACTCGGACATCACCTCGCTGCACGTACCGATCCGGCAGCGCGCCGGCTTCCCCACCTTCTACGGGTACGGCCTGATGGGTGTCGGCGACAAGGACACGAGCGAGTTCACGCATGAGCGACTGCTCAGCGTCCTACGCGGTGACGTCACAGGCCCCGTTCCCCCGGACCCCGACGACCCCTACGTCCGCGCGATCGCGCCGGGTCGCGCGACCGCGCCGCTCGTCGGCGGCTGCCTCTGGCTCCTGCTGCAGACGCTCGGCACCCCGTGGGAGCTCGAAACCGACGGCGCGATCCTCTTCTTCGAGGACACGCACGCGCCGCCGTACTACGTCGACGGGCAGTTGACCCAGTTGCGGCACGCGGGGAAGCTCGACCAGCTGCAGGGTGTCGTCGTCGGCGAGATGAACAAGTGCGACTACGGCGATCTCTCGCGCGACGTCTCCGACTGGCGAGCGACGAAGTCGATCGAGGACGTACTGGACAAGCATCTGCAGCCGCTCGGCGTGCCGGTTCTCTACAAGCTGCCCCTCGGACACGGCAAGCACCAGGCTTCCATCCCGCTAGGGGTCCGTTATACGCTCGACGCCACTGCACGCACGCTGACCGTGGACGAGTCGCCATTCGAGGGCTAGAGGGAGGGCAACATGAAGAAGAGGTGGCTTGCGGCGCTACCGCTGTTCTGTGGGGCGCTGATAGTGGTTACGACGGCATCCGGCTGCGGAGGGATCGGAGCAGCAGCAGCAGCAGCAACACCAACAGCAGCAGCGGCAAAAACGGCGGCACTTTCCGCCTCGGCACCGCCTCTGGCATCGACTCGCTCAACCCGTATGTCGCCTTCAACCAGGACGCGTACAGCGCCTTTGAGTACACCTATCCGATCCTGGTCCAATACGACAGCAACCTCCACTACGCCCCGTTCTTCGCCAAGTCTTGGCACGCCTCGAACGGCGGCAAGACCTGGACGTTCAAGACGCAGCCGAACGCCAAGTGGAGCGACGGCAAGCCGCTGACTGCGGCCGACGCCGCCTGGACGATCAACACCGACATCAAGTACAAGGGCGGCGGCGCCGCGAACGCGGCGGGGCTCGTCAACCACATCACGAACGCAACCGCCCCGAACCCGACGACGCTCGTCGTCAACTACGACGAGGCGCCCGGGCCGACGTGGGTACTCGGGCAGTTTCAGCAGTTCTTCATCGTCCCGAAGCACATCTGGGCGCAGCACACAGGCAATAAAGGCGCCGACCTGAAGACGTTCCCGAACAACGCGCCGGTCGTCGGATCCGGCCCGTTCAACCTCGTCAAGTTCAAGAAGAACAATGTCGCGATCTTCCAGCGCAACGACTCCTACTGGGGCACGAAGCCGAAGATCCAGGAGTTCGGGCTGCAACAGTTCTCGGACGACGACGCGATGGTGACCGCGCTGAAGGCGCACAACCTCGATGCGATCGAGATCGTGCCCGCCACGGCGATGAAGACGCTTCGCGACGCAGGCTTCGACGTCTCGGATGTTCCGGGCCTCGACCAGACGGACTTCATCATCAACTCCAACCCGAAGAAGAAGAGTCATCGAGAGCTCCTCGACCTGAAGGTCAAGGAGGCGTTCGACCACGCGATCGACCGCCAGAAGATCGACGACGTCACCTTCCTCGGCGCCGCGCAACCTGCCGAGTCGATCATTCCCGCCCCCGCCGGCGCCGGCTGGCACAACCCGCACCTGAAGCCGGTCAGCTTCGACCTCACGCTTGCGAACAAGCTCCTCGACCAAGCTGGGTTCAAGCGAGGCTCGGATGGGATCCGCGTCGCGAACGGCCAGAAGATGTCCTATAGCGTCATCGCTCCGACCGACGTTCAGAGCATCCCGCGCACGTTCCAGATCCTCCAGACCGACTTCAACAAGATCGGCGTGCAGCTGAAGGAGCAGGCACTCGACTCGAGCGCCGCCTTCGCCAAGATGACGAGCCCGAACAACACCTACCAGGGCTTCGACCTGGCGATGTGGGACTGGACCGCCCTCATCGATCCCGACTTCATGCTCTCGGTCGTGACGTGCGCGCAGTACGGCGGTTGGAGCGACTCGGGCTACTGCAACAAGAGCTACGACAAGATGTACTCGGAGCAGCAGGTGGCGCCTAGCGAAGCGAAACGCCGCCAGATCGTCTGGGCGATGCAGGCGATGCTGTACAAGCAGCGGCCGTACCTTTGGCTCGCGAACGACGACTCCGTAGCGGCGGTCTCCTCGAACTGGGCCGACTTCCAGAACACGCCGCAGGGCCCCTTCAACGAGCTGAACATCCAGAGCCTGACGCAAGTGCACCAGAAGTAGGAGGTTCCTCGTGCGGGGGACCGACTATGTCCTGAAGCGGGTCTTTTTCGCGATCGTCACCGTCTGGGTGGCGGTGACGATCAACTTCGTCCTCTTCCGGCTCGCACCCGGCACCGCGGTCACGAACCTCTCGCGCGTCCCGCACGCGACGCAGCAGCTGCGGCACGCGCTCGAGGTGCAGTTCGGGCTCGACAAGTCGAAGTGGCAGCAGTACGTCATCTACCTGAAGCAGCTGGCCCACGGGAACCTCGGCATCTCGTACGAGAACCAGCAGCCCGTCTCGACGAACCTCCGCATCGCCCTGATCAACACCCTGCCGATGGTCACGCTCGGCACCGCCTTCGCGATCGTGTTCGGCATCGTCACCGGGGTCATCGCCGCCTGGCGGCGAAGGACGAAGACCGAGGGCCTCTCGGTCAGCACCGCGCTCGCCTTCTACGCGATGCCCACGCAATGGCTCGGGCTGATGCTGATCATCATCTTCGCCGGGGTCCTGCCGACCGGCGGGATGACGAACGAGTTCCTGCTCAACCCGCCGTTCTGGACGCACGTGAGGGACCTCGCGTCGCACATGTTCCTGCCGGCGCTGACGCTCGGACTCACGCTGTACGGGGAGTACACACTCATCGTGCGCTCGGCGATGCTCGAGACGCTCGGCGAGGACTACATCCTCACCGCCCGCGCGAAGGGGCTGAAGCCCAGGACCATCGTCAGGAAGCACGCGTTGCGCAACGCGATGCTGCCGATCACCACCCTGATCGCGCTCTCGCTCGGCTACATCGTGGCCGGCGCAATCCTGATCGAGACGGTCTTCTCGTGGCCGGGAATCGGCCGCGCCGTCTACGACGCGGTGCTGCAGCGCGACTACCCGATGCTGCAGGGAGCCTTCCTCGTGCTGACGCTGTCGGTCATCTTCTTCAACCTCGTCGCCGACCTCCTCTACTTCAGGCTCGACCCGAGGATCACCGAATGAGCGAAGCCTCCCTCTTCGTCGAAGCGCCGGCCGAGGGCGGCACGAGTCAGGCAGGGCTTCGTGCTCCAGACGCTCCGCCACCAGCGCGTCGCGCTGGGCGCAGCTCTGTTCCTCGCCGCCTGCGTGCTCACAGCGATCCTCGCGCCGTGGATCGCGCCGTATCCGCTCCATGAGCAGGTCGGGCCGGTCTTCGGCCATCCGTCGCTGGCAGCACCCGCTCGGCCTCGACGACGGCGGCATCGACATGGTCACGCTCCTGATCTGGGGCATGCGCGTCTCGCTCGTCGTCGGCTTCGCGGCGACCTTCGTCTCGATGGTGATCGGGGGCACCGTCGGTGTCGTCGCCGGCTACTTCGGCGGCCATACCGACAACGTGCTGATGCGGATCACCGACTACTTCCTCGTCATCCCCGATGTCCCGCTGATGATCGTCGTCGCCGCGATCTGGGGGCCGAGCCTCTTCCACATCATCATCGTGATCGGGATCCTGCTCTGGACGAGCACGGCGCGCGTGATCCGCGCGCAGGTGAAGAGCGTGCGGGAGCGCGTGTACGTGAAGCGGGCGCGCGCGCTCGGGGCGGGCCACGCGAGGATCGTGCTGCGGCACGTGCTGCCGCAGGTCGCGCCGCTGCTGGTCGCGAGCACCGTCCTGACCATCGCCGTCGCGATCTTCGACGAGACCGCGCTGGCGTTCCTCGGTCTGAGCGATCCGAGCACGATCTCGCTCGGCAGCATCATGCAGCACGCATTCGAGCGGGCGGCGATCTCCACCGGGGCGTGGTGGGCGATCGTCCCGCCGGGCGTGCGTCGTCACGCTGCTCATCCTCGCCTGCAGCCTCGTCGGCGGAGCGCTGGAGGACGCGCTCAACCCGCGGCTGCGGGTCGCACACCTGTCGGCGCGCACCTTCCGGCTGCGTCCGCTCGTCGGTCGCGGAAAGGACGCGCTGTGAGCACGCCGCTGCTGCAGGTCGAGGACCTCCAGGTCTGGTTCGACCTCGAGGGCGGCGGCGAGCTGCACGCCGTGCAGGGCGTGAACCTCTCGCTCGAGCCGGGCGAGCGCCTCGGGCTCGTCGGGGAGTCGGGCTGCGGGAAGACGACGACGGCGCTCGCGATCATGGGCCTGCTCCCATCGAGCGCCAGCGTCTCGGGCCGCGTCCTGCTCGAGGGCGACGACATCCTCGCCGGCGGCGAGGAGGCGATGCGGCCGCACCGCTGGGTGGACATCGCGATCGTCTTCCAGGGGGCGATGAACGCGCTGAATCCCGTGTACACGGTCGGCCAGCAGATCGTCGAGGCGCTCGAGCTCCACAATCGCGCCAAGGGAGCGACCGCCCGGGCTCGGACGGCGGAGCTGCTCGAGGCGGTCGGAATTCCGGCGGCCCGGGCCGGGCGCTACCCCCACGAGCTGTCGGGCGGGATGCGCCAGCGGGCGGCGATCGCGATGGCGCTGGCCTGCAACCCGAAGGTGCTGATCGCCGACGAGCCCACGACGGCGCTCGACGTGATGGTGCAGGCGCAGATCCTCGAGCTGCTCGACGGGCTCTGCCGGGACTTCGGCCTCGCGCTCGTCCTCGTCACGCACGACCTGCCGGTCGTCGCCCAGCTCTGCAACCGCTGCGCCGTGATGTACGCCGGCGAGATCGTCGAGCGCGGCCCGCTCGAGGCCATCTACCACACGCCCGGACATCCCTACAGCCGGATGCTGTTCGCCGCGTCGCCGGATCTCGCCGGGCTCGACGAGCCGGTGCTCTCGATCCCCGGCGCGCCGCCGCGACTCGACCGGCCGATCGACGGCTGCCCGTTCAGGCCCCGCTGCGACTCCGTCTTCGACGCCTGCGGCGTCCGGCCGCGGCTCGAGCAGCTCGCGGAGGATCACGACGCCGCCTGCCACCTCAATTCGCGGGTGCCGGCATGAGCGCCGAGCCGACGCTGCTCGAGGTCGAGGATCTCGTCGTCCGCTACCCGATCCACCGCGGCCTCGTCGGGTCGGCCACGCGCCGGCCGCGCCGCAGCGTGCACGCCGTCGAGGGCGTGTCGCTGTCGGTGCGGCGGGGAGAGATGCTCGCCCTCGTCGGCGAGTCGGGCTGCGGCAAGACGACGACCGCCCAGGCGGTGCTGCGGCTCGTCGATCCTGTCTCCGGATCGATCCGCTTCGACGGCCGCGACCTCGTGCCGCTCGGCCCGCGCGAGCTGCGTCCGATCCGCCGCCGGATCCAGGTCGTCTACCAGGATCCGTACGAGTCGCTCGACCCGCGGTTCCGCGTCCGCGCGGCGGTCGAGGAGCCGCTCCTGATCCACCGCCTCGGCGGCTCGAAGTCCGAGCGAGCCGCGCGGATTCGCGATGCCCTCGTCCGGGTCGAGCTCTCGCCGCCCGAGCTCTACCTCGACCGCTATCCGCACGAGCTCTCGGGCGGCCAGCGCCAGCGGGTGGCGATCGCGGCGGCGCTCGTCCTCGAGCCCGAGGTGCTCGTCGCCGACGAGCCGGTCTCGATGCTCGACGTCTCCGTCCGGGCAGGCGTGCTCAACGTCCTCGACGGCCTGCGCGAGCAGGGTCTCGCGATCCTGATGATCACGCACGACCTCTCGACGGCGGTTCGCTTCGCGCAGCGGATCGCGGTCATGTACCTCGGCCGCATCGTGGAGGAAGGGCCTGCAGCCTCTGTCGTGCGAAACCCGCAGCACCCGTACACGAAGGCGCTCCTCTCGGTCGTCCCGCGGCGCGATCCTCGCGACCGGCAGCAGCCTCAGATTCTCAAGGGCGAGACACCGGACGCCGTGTTCATCCCGAGCGGCTGCCGTTTCCACCCGCGTTGCCCGATCGCCGAAGAGCACTGCGCGGTCGAGGATCCGGCGCTGGCCCGGCCGGCGTCGGCCGAGGCGGGTCACCGCGCTGCGTGCCTGCTCTTGCCGACCGCCGACCGCTACGGGCGTCGTGACCAGCACCGTCCGCTCCCGGCTCTTGGGGGTGCCGGGCTGGTAGTACGCCGCGGCCCAGTTCGCGCTGCGACCCGCGAGTTGGAGAGGCTTGTCGTCGGTGGCGTTCTGCATCACGGCGCGGAAGCGGAAGTGGTCGATGAGCTTGATCGCCTCGACCGCGTACTTGGTGGCGATGTCGCGGTCGGTGAAGCAGACGAGGTTGTCGCCGTTCTCCTTCTCGCCGCCGGCGGCGAGATTCGACGATCCGCCGAAGGCGAGCGGTGTCTCGCCGTTGAAGTCCGTGACGACGAACTTGTGATGGATGACCTGTCCCGCCCCGCCGCTCCATTCCTCGTTGAACGGCGGTGGGACGTGCTTCTTGAGGTACGAGAACGGGATGAACGTGCCGCCCTCAGGGTCGCCCGACCTCTGCACGTGCAGCGAGCCGTCGAGCCGCTGTGTCGTGCCGAAGGCGTACAGCTCCGGTCGCGTGGGCAGCGCCTTGACCGCGTCGAGCAGCGGTCCGGTGCCACTGCCGATCTCCATGATCGCGAACAGCACCGAGCTCTTGGCCTTCGTGACCGCGTCGGCGACCCGCGTCAGCGAGACGCTCGGGTCGTGGTGCGGGCTGAGACAGATCGAGTAGCTCGGGAGCCCGTCGGTGCCGCCCGCGTCGTGCCAGGCGGCGGCGAGCGGACTGCGGGCGAAGCCGCTCGGATCGTCCCAGGACTGCTGGAACGCCTGCGCGTAGAGGGAGGCGGTCGCGGGGTCGTCGAAGACGAAGACGTTGTTCGCCTGGACGTAGAGCCCCCGGACGCTGAAGTTCGCCGAACCGCTCAGCACTTTCAGGGCGGTATCGCCTTGCCTCTGGATCATCACCTTGCTGTGAGAGAAGCGCTGGAAGTGCCCGACCTTGATCTCCGCCCCCTGCGAGACGAGCCAGTCGTGCGCTTTCGGCTCGAGCGCGTTCTCGGTCACATGGCTCGCGGAGTTGTCGAGGTAGAGGCGCAGCCGAGAGCCGAGCTGGCCGAGCTGCTTGATCACGTCGGGCTCGTCGAGGTCGTAGGCGAAGACGTCGAGCGAGCGCGTGTGGTCGGCGAGTGCCTCGGCGACGAAGTCGAAGACGAGCCTGCGGGCGTGGAAGCCCAGCCAGTGGTACTGCGGCTGGTACGTCGCCGTGTCGAAGTCGAAGGTGGGCGGGGCCGGCTCGTACGGCGCGTTGTGGAACTGGTCCACGTACGCCTGCGAGGAGAGGTAGCCGCGCGTGAAGCCGAGCAGGAACGGCGTCGGGCCGTCCGGCATCAACGACACCTCGACCTCCGCCGAAGGCCCCGGTGTGATCGCGGTCTCGCTGCCGGGCTGGAAGAGCATCGCCGTGGCCTTGTAGGTGAACGTGCCCGGCTTCACGTCCGGCGGGAAGTGGTCCCAGTGGAACTTCTGCAGCGGTGCTTCGTCGGTGGGGATGAACTTTCGCTGCTCGGGCGTCGTCGTGCTGGTGATCGCCTGTCCGAAGCTGAGCCGGTTCAGCACCGGCAGGGTCTTCCCGTCGGGGTCGGTGTACTCGACGGCGAAACCGGCGAGGTCGGCCTGCCGCGACTCGTCCAGGTCGAACGCGAGCAGGACTGCGCCGTCGCCCGGGTAGGCGCGGAGGGTGAGTCCGTCCGCGTGGGCGGATGTGGGCTTCGTGCTCACGGCTGGGCGGGCGGCAATCCTTTGACTCGCAGCTCGCGGGCCGCGAGCGCGACACCGATCTGCAGCTCGGTCAGCGGCGCCGCTCCTCCGGTCGGGGTGCTCGTGAGCGCGGCCTTGACCTGCGCTGCCTTACGGGTCGCTGCGTCCTCGACGAGGGCGTCCCGGCCGGGGGCGGGCCGCGGCGTCGCTTCGGTCAGCAGCTCCCCGAGATCGTTGGCGAGCGCCGTTCGCTTCCCCATGTAGTGCGGGTGGCCGGAATCGAGCCAGGCGAGCCAGCCGGGAAGGTGCGAGCCATGGTCTTTGGGATCCGCTTCGAGATCCGCCTCGCCGCAGAAGCGAAGCAAAATCGTCTTGATGATCGACGTGTGGTCGAAGAGCGTGTGCGAGACGGACCCGCGGGCGACCCAGGGCGAGACGACGAGCGCGGGAACGCGGACGCCGTACTGGCCGAAGAGAGCGGGATCGTCGTCCTCGGCCGCAGGCGGCGGCACATGGTCGTGGAAGCCGCCGTGCTCGTCGTAGGTGATCACGAGCAGCGTCTTGTCCCAGAGCGGACCGGACGCGAGCGCGTGGTAGACCGAGAGCACGAGCAGCTGCCCGTCGCGCACGTCCGAGGGCGGGTGGTCGTCGTTCGAGTCGCCTCCGTAGAGGGTCGAGTCCTTGAAGTTCGGGTCGACCCAGGAGACCGCCGGAAGCTTGCCGCGGGCTGCGTCCTCGAGGAAGCTCGAGCTCGCCTCGTCGATCAGCGGCAGCTCCTCCAGCGCGGTCTTCCACGACAGCTTCGTCTTGTCGACGTAGGCGAAGCGGTCCCAATGCGTGAGCCAGTAGTGCTTGTCGACGCAGCGCAGGATGCCTGGGTCGTACGAGTACCAGCGCCAGGACACGCCGTGCGCGTCGAGATGGCGAACGAACGCCGGGAGGTCGTAGAACGGGGCCTGCCCGGAGGGCTTGTCGTCACGGGTGCCGTCGGCCCGGCCGGCGATCGCGTATAGCCGGTTCGGCCAGGTGGCGCCGGGCACGGAGCTGAACCAGCGGTCGCAGACGCAGAACTCGGCCGCCAAGTGGTCGTAGACGGGTAGGTCTGCGGCGTTGTAGTAGCCCATGACCAGACCCGGGTCGTGGTCGGAGGCTCTGCGCTGCGCGAGCTTCGCGGCGAAGCTGTCGACGAATCCGTTCATCCCCCCGCCGGCGATCTGGACGCTGGTGGCCTCGCCGGAGTGGTCCGGATCTTCGACCGACTCGAACGCAGTCCGGTCGAGATGGTGGATCGGGTACGAGCGGCCGCCGTAGTCGTTGGCCATGCCGGCCTGCAAGCCGTCGATATCGTCGCGGCCGCCCTCGAGGCTGAGATAGCCGAGCATGTGGTCGAAGGAACGGTTCTCGAGCATCAACACGACGATGTGCTCGACCTTCGCGAGTGCCGACTCCGCGTTGCTCACTTCGGAAGCACCGTCGCCTGCGCTTCCACGATGTCACGGTAGAACGCCTCACGGAGGTGCACACCCAACACCGCCGCTTGCGCTTTCGCGCGGGCGAGCAGACCGGCGCCGGTGACTCCGAAGAACCCGAGCACGGAGGCGGCCACCGCCGTGCCGGTCCTCGTGGTGTCCGAGCCGAGGGCGTAGCCCGCGGCTGCCATCAGCGCAATCCCGCCGAGCAGCAGAAAGGTCTCCAGCGGCAACGTCTGCGCGACCCGGAGCGCCTGGCGGAACGCCAGCTTCAGCCCGAAGCCCTTCGCGAACGAGATCGGATCGCGCGAGCCGAGCAGGACGTCGCGCCAGTTGTGCAGCTGGCCGCGCAGCGCTACCAGGGCCGCCTCCGACCGGTTCCGCACCTGCCTGTCGCCCACGAGCACGCACCAGCGCGTCAGCGGCCCGCGCACGGCCGAGCCGGTCAGAGGCGCAAATGCCCCTTCGAGCAACCCCAGATAGGCGACAAGCATCTGCTGGCGGCGCGGCCCGAGCAGGAACTCCCAGCTGCCGGGATGAGGTGGTGAGAGCGTCGACGCCACGGTCGGCTTCGTGTCCGGCTCGGGAGCATCGGGATCCAAGGCCCAGAACGCCTCGGCGAGGCCGCGTCCGAGCTGGTAGGCCGCGAGCAGCTCGGCCGAGACGCCGAGACCGTCCTGGACCTGCTCGTCCCAGAAGTAGATCGCCTCCGCTGCCGCCTCCCACGCCTTCCCGACCTCGCTTCCCGCCGGGTAAGCGTCGGGCCGAACGGGAGCAGCACCGCCCTTCTCAGCGGCCTCGAGCTTCTGCTCGAGGTCCATGGCGAGCGCCTTGATCGTGTCGGGAGGCGACTCCTTCCGCTTGGGGAGCGGCTCGTTCAGAGCGAAGCGGTCGGCGAGCAACCCGACCGCCACGCGCGTCGCGATCTGCTGCTCGACGAGCGAGTGCTCCCCGCCGATCGGCAGCGCATGGAACTCCTCCCGCGGGAACTGGTAGTCGACCGTTCCCGGCGGCTCGACATGGCCGTAGCGGATCCTGCCCCGCAGCTCCGCCATCGACCAGCCGAGGTTCAGCGCCGCCCTGAGCTGCTCGAGTACGACCGTCGTCGGACCGGCCGGAGCCGCGACGCTCACCGCGCCACCGCGACCTCGTTCTGCTCCAGCGTCTTGCCGAACGAGTTGAGATATGCCTGCTGGTCGGGCGCGGTGAAGAAGTCGTGTGCGGCGTTCACGCCCCACGCGTACAGCGAGTCGGCCTCGGCCCTGGTGAGGCCGAAGTCGGTGGTGCTGATCTGGTGCGTGGGGACCGACACCGTCCGTGCGGAAGTGGCATGCGACAGCTGCTGGCGATCCCAGGCCTCGGTGGCCGCCGAGAACATCGCCTTCAGCAGCGGCACCGCCCAGAGCGGACGCGGGATCTTCCGGTACGGCAGCCCCTCTTCGACGCTCGACCCTCCGTGCAGCCGGAACCCCCAGGTCGGCCGCTTCGGGTGCGGGCCGTCGAAGAGCCAGATGGGGAAGTTCGACAGCAGCCCGCCGTCGACCACGTAGACCGGTTTGCCCTGGCGGTGCAGCACAACGGGGGTGAAGAGGAAGGGGTAGCTCATGCTCATCCGCACCGCCTCGACGAGCGGGAAGCTGTCCTTGTCGAACGGCTTGCCGTTCTCGTCCTCGTAGTCGGGCAGATCGTCCGGGAGGATGATCATGCGGCCCGTCGTGATGTCCGAGCCGATCACGTGCAGCCGGTACTTGGCGCGCTCGTACTGCACGTCGCTGATGTCGGGCACCTCGTCCCGCGGCGGCAGGTCGAGCCGCCTGACGTCGGCGAAGGTGAGCTCGGTCTTGCCCAGCTCCTTCGCCAGCGGCGAGGCGGCGAGCTGCTCGCCCATCCACTCGAGGAAGTAGCGGCCCGGCGCCGCCCCACGCAGCCGGGCGACCGCGTTGAACAGTCCGCTGACCCAGACCCCACCCGGTCCGGTGTCGGCGAAGCGCGCGTACTTCGCATCCGCGAGGAGCTTCTGGATGCCGGTGGCGTCGTAACCCGCCACGAGGAGCGCGGCGACGATCGAGCCGGCCGAGGTGCCGGCGAGGTTCACCCATTCCTGCACTCCGGCATCGCGTTCGGCGGCGGCGATCGCGCCCGCGAACGCGATCCCCTTCACGCCGCCGCCCTCGAAGACCCCGTCCGCACGGTGCCTCTCGTCTACTGGCACAGCTTCACCTCCTGCTCGTTGTGGCGGTGCCGCAGACCGCGCGAATTGGTGGGCTATTCGACCTGCTCGACCACCCAGAAGTCCTGCGCGAGGTTGCTGCTCGTGACGTAGTCCGCCGGCATCCAGAAGTGGCCGTGGTCGGCCCAGTCGGCGCCCCAGGAGTTCCGGCACTCGAAGTACAGCTGCCGGGCGATCGGCTTGTAGCCGACGGCGACGACCGCGTGGCCGCCGATCACCGTCTCGTCCGGCTGCGGCATCGGGACGATCCCGTCCGAGCCGACGTCCTTTTCGAACGACTCGTACACGGTGAACCCGAACGAGATCGGATACCCGGAGGCGAGCACGGTCTGGATCCCCATCTGCGTCTGCGGCACCCGCGCGTACCGGATCGCCTGGTGCTTGAGCCCGTCCTCGTACGCCTGCGCCGACGGCTTGGCCGCGAACTCGTTGATCTCGTACGGCCAGTCGGTCTCCGGCGGCGCGCCGAGCTGCGCGACCGACTTGATCCCGTCCCGGATCTCCGCGCCGGAGTCCTGGTCGACGGTCCCCTCCATCACCCGCTCGTTGTAGTAGATGAAGAGACGGGAGGGCGTGGTCGCGTCCTTCTCCCCCTGCTTGAGCTGGTTGAACTCGAGGATGGCCCCGATGCTGTTGGCGGTGCACGAGCCCAGCTGGCCCTGGTCGTAGATCGGCGGCATCTGGTCGCGGAGGCTCACCTCGCGCGGCAGCGTCTTCAGCGGCTCGACCGCCGCCAGGTAGTCGCGCATGTCGGGGTGGTCCGGCCGCCAGCCGTACCGCTTCTGCGTCCGTACGGCGAGACCCGTCGGTGCGTCAGTCACCACAGCCACTGCTGTGTCACTCATGGCCTGCTCCTTTCTGAGGGGTCGTCTCGTGAGGCGGTGAAGCCGTATGGCTCGACTGCGAGCCGGCGGGCGCCGGGGCGTGCGGCGTTGCCGGCACGATCGCAGTGAGCGTGTCTTGCGCCCAGCGCTCGCTGAACCCCGCGAGGAAGGCGAGAACGAGCAACGCGAAGCGCCGGTTGTCCGAGTGTGCGGGTGCGTCGACCGGGAGGTGGACCAGCCCGCCGCTGATGGCGAACGTGATCGCCATCGCGAAGACGCCCCCGAGCACCGGCCGTAGGCCGCCGAGGAAGAACGTGTACGGGCCGCCGACGTCGTACTCGAGCTCGAACACGCCGCTGTTGATCCGCTGGATCACGCTCACGACCGCCCCGAGGGCACCGGCGACGAGTGCCGCGACGGGAGCGGCCCAGCTGATGGAGAGCCAGACGGTGGCGACTGCCGCGATGACGAGGGTCACGGTCGCAATGCCGCCGAAGTAGATGAGCTGCGCCTGTCCGTTCGCCGCCTCGCAGTAGTAGGACTCGACCTTCTTGACTGCGGCGCGCTCGCGGTCGAGTGCCTCTGCGGTGCTGTCCTCGTCGCCGGATCGCGCGCGCTTGTCGACCAGGCTGAGCAGATTGGCCGCACACGAGACGACGAGCTCGAGGCAGATCTGCTGCCGCACGCCCGTCAACACCGCCTTGGCCCGCACCGCCAGGGCGTCGCAGCGGTGCAGCTCGGCGGCGACGTCCGGAGCGTTCTTCGTCGCCCAGTCGCTCTCGCGATGGAAGCCGAATTTGGAACGCACCCGGCCTCTCAGCCGCTTCTTCTCGGTCAGGGCGACCGCGCTCGGGACGTCCGAGCACCAGTAGGCGCGGACGATCTGGCCGTGAGTACGCCTCGAAGGCAGCGTGCATCGAGTCGTACGCCGCCTCGGCGGCGTGATCGGGCGCCCCACCCTGCCGGCCCCGCCACCAGGCATGGTGGGCGTGGACGAGCTCGCTGAAGCTCGGGGTGCGCGCAGGGGTTCTAGATTGCGCCGGGACGTGCCGCACCGGTCCGACGTCGCTCAACGGCTGGATCCGTTCGGCCACCGGGGCCTCCGATCCGTGATGACGACGGTTCCCTGACCATAGGCGCTCCGCGCGCCGCGTTCAAGGGGCGCGCATCAGCGATCCGGGGAACGTTCCGAAGTTCGCTGCTCGAGCTCGTGTGCCCCTTCCTCGCGGGCCGAGACCCACTTCGCGTGCTCCTGAGAGATGAGGCCCTCGATCCGGTCGGCCAGCAATTGGGAAGGCGCTGAGGCGCCGGCATACGGGCCCGCGAGCGCGAGGAAGAGGTATTTCTCGTGCTTCAACGCCTCGGCCGTGGAGCGGTAGGTCGTCCAGTTCTGTTGGTACTGGTTGAGCTGCTGGAGCCCTTCGAGGACGACGACCGACGCTCCGAGTGCGGCGGGAACGGCGGCCCGAACGCCGATAGCTGCGACCACAGGGACTGCGGCTGCGGCAGTGAGCTGGACGACCTTGACGATCTTGAACCAGCGCTGGTTGTGTCTGCTCTTCCGGTCGTACCAGCGGATCTGGTCGTCGAGGCGCTCGAGCGTCACGTCGGCGGTTGCCATGCGGCGGATGTTCCAGTCTCGGCCGCCAGTTGTCAACGACCGTGCGGTGCGGTTGACTGCGGCTCGAACCTGCGGCTCCCTCGATGCCGGTACACGTCGTCATGGAGCAACCTCACGGACGCCCCCTCGTCCGGCTCCGCCACGGCGTCGCAGAGTTGGTCGGCGTCGTCCTGATCCTGGTCGGCTGGGCGATCGTGCCCGCGATCGCGGTCCTCGTTGCCCTGTCCCACGCCAAGCGGAAGCACAGCCCCTCGCCCGCGGTCGGACACGGCACCGTAATCGCTGCGGTCGTCGGCGTTGTCGTGCTGATCGCCGTAGTGATGGTCCTCGGGCTCCAGCTCGTGCGCGGCTCGCGGCGGCTCGTACTGTTCTTGCGCCGCTTCGGCTACGCCGACGCGACGCATGCGCTCACGTTCGCGGCGGCGACAACGATCGGCCGATCCTGGCGCCTGGTGACGCTCGACGACGCCGCAGTCGCGGCGGTCGGCGTGTCGCGCGGCCCGGCGAGGGCGTCCGCCGCCGTCGGCGCGGGCTCGAGATGGGTCGGGCGCATGTGGAACACCGTCCTCGGTGCAGGCCAGAGGGTGGGGACGCTGGGCATGGCGGGGATGTGGGCCGTCTGTGGCTACGTCTACCTGCGCCACCGCTCGGTGGGAGCGATGCTCGAAGAGGCGCTCACCGGCCATCACAGGCTCCACCACGATGCGGCCGGCGTCTTCCAGGTCTGCTTTCTCGTGACTATGGCCGCGTTGATCGTGACCGGTTTCTTCGTGATTGCGTTCTTCCTTTCCACGCTGCTCGTCGTGCCCTGGCTCTTCCTCACCTTCAGCCAGAGCGCGCTGCGCGATGCTGAGCAGGCGAAGGTGACCCGGGTGGTGAGCGTCGACGGCGCACACCGTGCCGCGCGCGCGGTCCGAGGTCAGGCGCGGAAGATCTTCTGCCCACGGCTGATGGTCCTGAACGTCGACAGCGACGTGTGGCGTCCGGCCGTGCAGAGCGTGGCCGAGGTCGCGTCGGTCGTCCTCATCGACGTGTCGGAGCCGACGGACAACCTGCTCTGGGAGATAGCGGAGGTGGAGCGCGATGCGACGACCGCCTGCGTCCTCGTAGGCAATGCGGACCGGCTCCGCTCGCTGGCGTCGAGCGACGAGCCGCTCGTGCGACAGCTCGTTGCGCTGCTCGACGGACGGACGGTCCTCGCCTACGAGACGACGAAGGACGGGATGCGGCGCTTCGCGCGCGCCCTACGCGCGACGCTCGAGGTCGCTGTCTGACAGCAAACCCCTCCTCATCAAGACAGTGCGCGCGACCTTGAGCAGCCAGGAGTCCGCGGGAATCAGCAGTCCGCGGCTGGCGAAACCAACCATGCGGTCCAGTGCGAGCAGATAGTCGTTCGCGAGCGGAGGCTGGTCGCCGAGCGCCCACAGCGCCTGCGCGTTCGTCCAGGCCGCGTCGCGCGCGCGGTTCGACATCCCACATCGCCACGACGTCATCGATGCGCCGCAGGCGGTGGACGATCTGGTCGATCCGGGCCAGCCAGCCGGTCAGATATGCGCTCTTCACCTGCCTCTCGACCTGGGCGAGCAGGGCGTCCACCCGCTCGAAGTCGGCGTGCTGCGGAGACCCCTCGCGGAGATCGAGACCGAGCTCCCGACACGTCGTGACGAGCGCCACCGGCAGGTCGCGATTGATGTGCGCGTTCATCCCCGCAAGCGCGAACTGCAGCGGAGCGATGCCACGCCGGGAGCGCTGTGCGAACAACGGAACCCAGGCTGAGGGCGTGCTCGCGGGGTCGGTGCCGTACGACTCGAGCGCTGCGAAGAAGAGGCCCGCGAAGTGGACGTCGAGCGTCTCGAGGAACCGTGCATCGGCGAAGCCCCGGCCCGTCAGATCGGCGCCGACGTCCTCGGTCACCGCCAGGTAGAGCCGGGCGAAGCAGGCGACTCCGTCCGAGGCAGGCGCCGACCCCTCGATCGTCCTGAGGCGCTCGATGACATCCGCAATGACCACCGCAGCATCTTCACCCCGGGGCAGGACGCCACCCATGCACGAAGCCCGGCCGGTCGGCCGGGCTTCGTGCTGGATTCCGTGAGACCTGGCTCGCCTGCCGGGGCCTACGGGTTCGGGACGCCGGGGAAGAGCGCGTCGCCGATCGTCGGGATGAACTGCGGCGGGACACGGTTGTGCGTCGCCTGCTCGTAGTCGTACGCGTACCCGATCAGGTTCGGCTCGGCCCAGCGGCCGCCGATGAAGGTGATCCCGAGCGGGAGTCCCGCGTCGTCGCCGGCGGGCACCGTGATGTCGGGGTAGCCGGACACAGCGGCCGCCGTCGACGAGCCCACGAAGAGCTCGAAGTGACCGTTGAGGTCACCCTCGTTCGGATCGTCGTTGTTCGGCCAGGCCGGGCCGTTCGTCAGGGCGATGATCGCGTCGAGGTTGTTGTCGGCCATGAGCGAATTGATTGCCGTCTGAACGGGCGGCGTCGTCGCCGCGCGGAGCGCGTCGCAATCGGGACCACGGCCGCTCGTTGCATCGGCCGCTTCGAAGATCGCGTCGTTCCAAGGCCCCTCGAGGTTCGGGTGCGCCTGGTCGAAGGCGATCAGGTCGGCAAGCGTTTGCGGATACGGCGCGTGCGAGACGGGGTTCGTGCCGTGGACGTAGGTGTGGAGGTACGTCGCGATGTCGGTCTTGAACTCGCACAGGAGCGCCGGGAACTCGTTCGCCGTCGCCGAGAGGTCGATGTCGGTCGGATCGACCACGGTCGCGCCCTGAGCCTCGAGCGCCGACTTCACGTTGGCGAGGATCGGGTCGAGGACCGGCCCCACGAGCAGCGGGTCGTAGGTGCCGGCACGCCAGACGCCGATGTGAGCCCCCTGCAGAGCATGGTCGTTGAGGAACTGCGTGTAGTTGGTGAACGCGTGGCCGGTCTGAGCGGCGGTCGCGTCGTCGTTCGGGTCGACACCGGTCGCTGCGCCGAGGAGGACCGCGGCATCGGTCACGTTGCGGGCAATCGGGCCGGCCGTGTCCTGGTCGGCGCTGATCGGGACGACGCCTGCGCGACTCCACAGCCCGAGGGTCGGCTTGATCCCGACGTCCCCGTTGGCACCCGACGGGCAGACGACCGAGCCGTCGGTCTCCGTGCCGACGGCTGCGACCGCGAGGTCGGCAGCCGCGCTGACGCCGGAACCCGAGCTCGAGCCGCACGGGTTGCGGTCGAGCACGTACGGCATGTTCGTCTGGCCGCCGATGCCGCTCCAGCCGCTCGACGACGGGCCGGAACGGAAGTTGGCCCACTCCGAGAGGTTGGCCTTCGCGATGATGATCGCGCCGGCGGCCTTCAGCTGCTGCACGATGAATGCGTCGTCGGGCGTGCTTCCGGCGAGCGCCCAGGAGCCGGCGGTCGTCGGCATACCGGTGGTGTCGATGTTGTCCTTGACGATGATCGGGATCCCGAGCAGCGGACGGTTGTCGCCGCTGCGCCGCGCGTGGTCGGCTGCCACTGCGTCGGCGCGAGCAGTCGGACTGACCGTGATCACCGCGTGCAGCAGCGGGTTGAACTGATGGATACGCCGCAAATAGAAGTTCGTCAGCTCGATGGCGTTGATCCGGTGCGAATTCATCAACGCCTCGAGCTGCGGAATCGTCGTCTGGTCGACGTTGATTCCGGCGACCTTCGTGTTCGTCGGATTGGCTGCGAGGCCGGCCGGCGCCACCGCGCCGGATGCCCCGAGCGAAAGGGCGAGTACCGCCGTGAGAACGAGCAAACGCCGGAATCGGCTGCTCATTGGGTGACCTCCCCGTAATCGAGTGCGGTTACCGCTGGGATCGTGGACTGGGGCCGACGATCCGGAGGCCGATTCTATAAATGTTCGCTCCCCTCGGTATGCGGGAACTACTACGCCGTGCCGACCGAGATCGAGCAGCTGTATCGAGAACACCGCGCCGGGCTGGTGCGACTCGTCGAGCGCGAGTTGCACGACCATGCCGATGCGGAGGACGTCGTGCAGACGGCGTTCCTCGATGCCCAGCGCGCCCTCGAACGCGGCACGACCCCGCGCAACCCGCGCGCCTGGCTCGCCGCGATCGCGCTCAACGCCGGCCGCCGCCTCCGGCGACGGCGCCCGAACGCGGAACTGCTCGAGGAGTACGCAGCGCAGGAGGCGTCGAGTGTGCCCGAGATCCGCGCGGCACTCGCGAGCTTGCCGAAGGAGCAACGCGCGGCCGTGGTGTACCGGGATGTGCTCGGCCTTTCATACGACGAGACGGCGGCGGAGATGGGCAAGTCGGTCAACGCGGTGACGATGCTCTTGCACCGCGGCCGGAGGCGGCTCCGCCAGACGCTCGGTGTCACGGCAGGCGGTTTCGGGTTGTGGCGTTGGCTGAGGCAGTCCGGCATGCCGCAGGCGGCGGTTGTGAAGGGCACAGCCGCAGTCGTCGTCGCCGGCGGTCTCGCGACCACAGGTGTCGTGGCTGCGCGGGTGATCGCTCCGATCGGGGCGGACACGGCAGCTGCCGCGCCGGCGACCCGCTCTGGAAGCGTGACGGAGGCAGCAGGGCGGACGCCTGGCAGCGCGCTCGTGCTTGACTCAGCTCGTCATCACCTCGAGACGGCCGGCGGCTCGAGGATGAGCGCGGCTACGCAAGGTTCCAGCGGAGATGCGACGCCCGCATCCGTCCGCTCTTCGACGGCCGAGGCGGCGGCGTCGCTGTTGCCCTCGACGCTCCAGGTGCCGACCGTTTCCGTGCCAACGCTGCCGATCCCGACGTCGCCCGCCACGGTCACCGTCAGCACACCGATCACGGCGGTGACCGTGACCACTCCCACGAGCACCACAGCGACGGTGACGACGCCGATCACGACAGTCACCGTCCCGATCCCTTAGGACTACCGAAAGGAACGACCGGCCGTATGCCTCTACCCAGATGAGGGGGAGACATACGAGATGAACGAGCCTCTGACGAGCGGTAGGGAGCGCGAGCTTCGCCCAGGCGAACGCGTCAGCCTTGGCGGCCGCGTCGGCGTACTCCGATACCTCTACGGAAACGGCGCCGCCGTCGTGCACTTCGATCGGGAAGCGGGCACCAAGGTCGTCCCACTGCGCCGACTGGTGGCTTGCAGCGACGAGCGTCCCCTTCCCGACAGGTGAGCGAAGAGGCGCCCGACTCGTGCACCCGAGGCCTGGCTCTGCGGAACACCCCCTCCCCGGTTGCGGGGCCACCGGGGAGGAGGTGTGCATGACCGAGGCTTCGGGAGCGAAGACCACGGTCACCTTCCAGGGCATCGAAGTGACGGCCACGAAAGACCGGCTCTGGCACGTCGAGGCTGCGGGCAGGTCAGCTTCGGCGGTGTTCCTGGACCAGGCCATCGATCTGGTGCTCCCTCGGCTGAGTTACGAGGACCAGGACACCCTGTTGATCCGACTGCTGAGCGTGAGAGCGACGGAGCACTCTCGTTGAGGGTTGGCTAGCCGGCGACGTCGCGGGCGAGCGCCGGGGTGACAGCCCCGGCGCGGAACCAGCGGTAGCCGTACGGCTCGACGACGAAGTGGTGAAGGCCGCCGTCGCCGGCCTCGATCTGCTCGGCGTCGACCAGGTTCGCGAGCGTGTCGACGCCGAGGTCGAGTTTCACCTCGCGCGGTTCGTCGGCGAGGTTGTGGACGCAGACGATCGTGCTCCCGCGCCAGCGGTACTCGACGGCGAGCACGGCCCTCGTTCCCGTCGGCACGATGCGCCAGTCGCCCCAACCGATCTCGGGGCATTGCTTGCGTAACCGGATCATCCTCGCCGTCCACTGGAGCAACGACGTCGAGTCGCGCCGTTGCTCCTCGACGTTGACGTGCTGGTAGGCAAATGGTCCCCGCTCGACCGGCGGGCGGACGACCGTTGCAGCGGTCGAGAACCCGCCGTTCGGCTCATCCGACCATTGCATTGGCGTCCTGATCGCGTTGCGTTCCTTGAGGCGCAGGTTCTCGCCCATCCCAATCTCGTCGCCGTACCGCAGCACCGGCGTCCCGGGGAGCGAGAGCACGAGGCTGTGGGCGAGCTGCAGGCGCTTGGCATCGCCGAGCATCGGGGCGGGACGCCGGCGGATGCCGCGACCGTAGAGCTGCATCGACTCCTCGGGTGCGAAGAGGTCGAAGACCTGTTTCCGTTCGACAGCCGCGAGGCGACCCAGGTCGAGCTCATCGTTGTTCCGTAGGAAGTGCGCCCACTGCGCTGTCGGCGGCAGCTTCCGCGTCGCGCGGAGCGCCCGGGCGAGGGGCCGCGCGTCACCGGTGGCGAGTGCGAGCCATAGGTGCTGGTTGACCCAGAAGTTGAACATCATGTGCAGGCCGTGCCCCCCGCCGAAGTACGGCTGCGTCTCCTGCGGCAGCACGTTCGCTTCGCCGAGCAGTACGGCGTCACCGACGCGCCACTGCAGCAGCTCGCGGAACTGCTCCAGATACTCGAAGTGGATCTGCGGCTTGCCTTTGCCGCGCGGTGGCTTCTCGAGCACGAACGGGACCGCGTCCATGCGAAAACCGGCGACGCCGAGCTGCAACCAGAACCCCATGATGCGCCGCACTTCCTCGCGGACGCGCGGGTTGTCCATGTCGAGATCCGGCTGGAAGTCGTAGAAGCGGTGGAAGTAGTACTCGCCGGCCTGCTTGTCGTACGTCCAGGTCGAGGTCTGGACGCCGGGAAAGACGACACCGCTGCGCCAGTTCGCGGGTCGGCGCTTCGACCACACGTACCAGTCGTGCCGCTCCTGGAACCACGGATGTTCGTTCGAGGTGTGGTTGACGACGAGGTCCATGAGGACGCGGATGCCGCGGCTGTCAGCCTCGCGCATGAATTCGACGAAGTCTCCGCCGGAGCCGAAGCGTCGGTCGACGCCGTAGAAGTCGGAGATGTCGTATCCGTCATCCCGCCGCGGCGACGGCTGGAACGGGGTGAGCCAGACCGCCGTCACACCGAGGCCTTCGAGGTAGTCGAGACGCCGGGTGAGCCCTTCGAAATCGCCGATCCCGTCGCCGTTCGCGTCGAGGTACGTCTCGACGTCGAGGCTGTAGACGATCGCGTTCTTGTACCAGAGGTCGCCGATCACGCCAGCACGTCCAGGAGTGTGAGGTACATCGCGTGCGACCAGAGAAGCGGCACTGCGGGCTCCCCCCATCGCTCGACCCACGGCCTGCGGCGCTCCGGCCTCAGCAGCTCACCTGTCTGCTCCGGCAACGTGCCGTCGTCGTTCGCTGCCGCCTCGATCCATGCGAGCTGCGCCGCTGCGTCGAGTCCGAGCCTGTGCCGTGCCCAGCCGGTGAACGCGGCGAGGATCGGCCATTCACCTCCGCCGTAGTACTCGTCGTCGGCGTGGCGGTGGTACCCGAGCTCGCGCTCGGTGCGTTCGAGGTGGCTCCCGTCCACGAGGCCGAGGACAACGAGGAATGCGTGCGAGCCGTCGAGCCGCTCCGCGCTGCACGTCGCGCGCGACACGCGCGCGAGCTCGTCACCGCCGATGCCCGCCCAGATCGAGCCGACCGTCACTGCATGCACACCTTCCCGCTCTTCCCACCAGTCGACGCAGGAGTCGCGCCAGTGCGAGGCGAGGAAGGCCGTCACGACCTCGATTGCGTCGTCCCAGCGGGAGGCGACGCCGTGCCGCGCAACGTGATTGCGCGTCGCCCAGGCCCACAGGCCGAGGCCGTCGAGCTGGTCGTGCGGCCACCAAGAGGTCTCGTCGCGCGACCCGTCGAGCCGGTAGCGAGCGTCCCACGGGCCGGCCGGCTTGGCCCGCACAATCTCAGCTCCCCAGTCGAAGAAGCGCTCCGCGCTCGATGTCTCCCCGACGCGGGACATCGCGTCCGCGATGAAGCTGCCGTCGCGGAACCAGCAGTAGTCGCGGTACGGCCCGAACGTCGGAGCCGCGGAGTACGCACCCGACGGCGCCTGGCCGGCAGCGATCACGTCGATCGAGCGCGCGCGGAGATCGGTTACGTCTTCGTCCCGGCCGAGATGTCCTCCCGCCACGCGCCGGTCTCCGTGCCGCGACCCTCGATCAGCTCCTTGAAGCGCACGAGATCACCTTCGATCCGGCGGCGATCGAGACCGGCCGCGGAGCCGACGGCCTCGACGAACCCGTCCGCCTGGTAGCCGAGCGACAGCCGGACGAGCGTCCGCTTTTCGCCGAGCGACTCGAACGTGACGGTGCCGCGGGTCTTCTTGCCGTCCTCGCTGATCCAGCTGATCTGCCGGTCGGGGTGCTGCTCGAGGATCTTCGCGTCCCACTCGGCGCGACGGCCGCCGACCGACGCGACCCAGCGCAGGCGCGTATCGCCGAGCTGGCGCACTTCCTCGACGCCTTCCATGAACTGCGGGAACTCTTCGAACTGCGTCCACTGGTTGTACACGGCCGATACCGGTACGGCGACTTCGATCGACGACTCGATGACACGCGGCGTCGTGCCGCCACTGAAACTCGGCTTCGACGTGCGACGCCTGCGCAAGGCCAGTGCGAGGCCGCCGCCGAGGCCGGCCAGCAGGAGCGTGTTGCGCAGACCATGGCTCCTGGCGCGCTTGGACTGCAGCCTCTCCCAGGCCGCCTGCAGGTCGTCCGTCATCTGCTGCAGCTCGGCCCGAAGCTCTGCATCGGTCGCGAGGCGTCTGGCGAGGCTCAGCGAGCCGATCTGCCCAACCACGCGTTGCTTCGCTCGCGAGCCGTGCTTCGCGGCTCCGCTGAGCTGCTTGCGAAACTTCTTGTCGCGGGCGAGTTGTGCTGCGAGCTCGCTCGCCGCTCGTGCGTGTTCTCTCAGTGCGGCCATGTTGCTCCCTCTAGGCATTCGGGTCCTTTCCTCGGTCGTGTCTAACCATCCCCGGCGACCCGAGGTCTAACCAACGGAGCCTGCGGCGTACTACTTCGTGGCGGCGGACGCGTACTCGCGCTCGCGCAGCTCGATGCGGCGGATCTTGCCGGTCAAGGTCTTCGGCAGTTCGTCGACGAACTCGATGCGCCGAGGGTACGCGTATTGGGATAGCCGCACCCGCACGAAGTCGGCGATCTCTTGCGCGAGCTCGTCGCTTGCCTGGTTGCCGGCCGCGAGAACGATGAATGCCTTGACGACGGCGCCGCGACGCTCGTCGGGCGAGGCGACTGCCGCTGCCTCGCGGACGGCGGGATGCTCGATGCAGGCCGACTCGACTTCGAACGGCCCGATCCGATAGCCCGCAGAGATGATCACGTCGTCGCTGCGCCCGGCGTACCACACATAGCCGTCCTCGTCCATGAAAGCGGCGTCCTTGCTGTGGAACCACTCGCCGCCGAACGTCTCGCGCTCCGCCTCCTCGTTCCGCCAGTAGCCGAGCGGATAGTGCGGGTTCGAGCGCGCACGGAGGCAGATCTCTCCCCGCTCGCCGCACGGCACCTCTTGTTCGTCCTCGTCGAGGATGCGGACGTCCCAGCCGGGCATGGGTCGTCCCATCGAGCCCTCGCGCACATCCATCCAGGGGTAGTTCGCGACCAGCGGATACGACTCGGTCAAGCCGTAGTAGTCGAGGACGGTGATGTCGTACTCCTGGCGGAACCAACGGATGGCCTCGGGGTTGAGTGGCTCCCCGGCCGAGCAGACGCGGCGGAATGAGCAGGGATACCGTGTGCCTGCGTCATCGACGGCCATCATCGACCGCATCGCCGTCGGCGTCGTGAAGACGTTCGTCACGCGGTGGCGCGAAAGGAAGTCGAGCTGCCGGTGCGGGTCGAAGCCGCCTTCGCGCTGATAGACGCACTGCACCGCGCCGAGGCGCCAGGGCCCGAGCAAGGGCGCGATCCCGGCGGCCCATGCCCACTCGCCCATCCCGTGAAAGCGCTCGCCGTTCTCGACCTCGTGGCAGTAGACGAACTCTTCGTGCCCCAGCAGGTAGCGGTGTGCGTGCACGATTCCCTTCGCGAGCCCCGTCGTGCCCGACGTGTAGTAGAGCTGCGCGGGATCGTCCGCCGCCGTGTCGGCCGTCACGTGCTCGGCGGGGTGCTCGGCGAGTAGGTCGGCGGTGAGCACGACGAGTGGCACGCCGCTCGCCTCGAAGCGCGGCGCGTTCGTCTCGTCCGTGACGAGCACGACGGGCTCGGAGTCGCGGAGGCGATGTGCGATCCCGTCGTCGCCGTACAGGACCGACATCGAGAGGAGCAACGCCCCAAGCTTCCAGGTGCCGAAGAAGATTGCCGCCGTCTCGGGCGTCGCGGGCAGGACGACGGCGACGCGGTCGCCTCGGACGACCCCATGCGCCTCGAGGAGATTGGCGGCCCGGTTCGAGAGCTCTTGGAGCTCACCCCACGTCACCTCCCGCTGCACTCCGTCGAACCGCTCGTGGATCATCGCGAGCCTGTCAGCGGGATGCTTGTCGCAGCAGTCCTCGGCGATGTTGTAGCGCTGCGGAACGCGCCACTCGTGCGCTGCACAGATCTCCTCGTAACGACCCACGATCGACCTCCGAGTCTCGCGCGAATCGCGCGCAGGCGCAAGGCCTCGGAGTCTCGCACGCAGATCGCTAGCGTGTTCAGCGTGACCGTGCAACAGCGATCGGAACGTTTGCGCGCCCGCGCCACATCCGCAGGCCGGGCAGCAGGCTCGACCACGCAGAAGGTTGGCGGCGCGTTGGTCGAGGCTGTCGGGGAGCTCGCCGACACCGCCGTCGACCGCGTGTTGCTGACCGAGGAGCGGGTGACGTCCGCAGCCGAGGGCAGGCGGCGGCTGGCAGGTCCGAGTGACACCGAGGCGTTGTCCGACAAGGTCCAGCGCGTCGTGATGCTCGCAACGCCGATCGTCCGCATCGTGGCCCGTGGCGCCCGCTTCACACGCCTGCCCTGGGCAATGATCGCCTCGAGCTCGGTCTCGATCGGGCTCACCGTCCGTACCGGCGTCCGCGAGCTCCAGGTCCTGGCCTCGCTCGTCGCCTACCGGCTCGAGCAGGCAACAGGCGCACCCAGCGACCCCAGGCTCGTCAAGAAGGTCGCCATCGATCTGTACCTCAACCCGAAACGTGTCCCGGACCCGACCGAGAGCAAGTTGCGTCTGGTGCGGCTCACGCGCAAGTGGGTGCTGCTCGGCGCTTTCGGGCGCAAGACATCGACGCGGGCCGGCAAGGCGCTCGATGCCGCGGACAAGCTCGATGCGAAGGAGCTCGCCGCGCGTTGGGGGCGTTCCTGATGGGGATGTTCTTCCACGACCGGGGAGAGGCGCCGCCCGAGCGGCCTGCCGACCCTGAGGTGCGGCGCGCGAACATGCGCCGGATCGGGCAGCTCTTCAAGCCGTACTGGCGGCGGCTCTCGGGGCTGCTCGGACTGATCGTCGTGAGCGCCGGCCTCGGCGTGGTGCCGGCGTTCCTGCTCCGGCGCGTCCTCATCGCGATCCAGGCGCACGACACGCGCGGAGTCTCCGTCAACGCAGCCGCGATGATCGTGATCGCGATCGTCGCCGGCATCCTCGGCGTGATCCAAACGCTGCTCTCGAACCAGGTCGGGCAGCGCGTGATGCACGACCTGCGGGCGGCCGTTTTCCGCCACCTGCAGCGCCTCTCGCTGGCCTTCTTCACCCGCACCCGCACGGGCGAGGTGCAGTCACGCATCAACAACGACATCGGCGGCGTGCAGAACGTCGTCACGAACACCGCGACCAGCATCACGTCGAGTGTGACGACGGTCGTCGCGACGATGATCGGCATGCTCTTCCTGAGCTGGCAGCTCGCGCTGTTCGCGTTCGCGCTGATCCCGTTGTTCGCGGTACTCACGCGCCGGGTCGGCAACGAGCGGCGACGGATCGCGAAGACGACGCAGGAGTCGCTCGCCGACATCTCGAGCATCGTCCAGGAGTCGCTCTCGGTCAGCGGGATCCTGCTCGGGAAGACGATGGGCCGCGGCGACGAGCTCGCCGACCGCTTCGAGGGCGAGTCGCTGCGCCTGGCCGACCTCGAGGTGCGGCAGCGGATGGCGGGTCGCTGGGTGATGGCCTCGATCCAGACGAGCTTCTCCGTCATGCCGGCGGCGGTTTACTGGCTCGGCGGCACCGTCTTCAGCAGCTCGATCTCGATCGCGACGATCGTCGCGTTCACCACGCTGCAGGCGCGGCTCTTCTTCCCGGTCGGCTCGCTGCTCGGCGTCGGCCTCGACATCCAGACCTCGCTCGCGCTCTTCGACCGGATCTTCGAGTACCTCGACGCGCCCGTCGACATCGCCGAGCGGGAGAACCCGGTCGAGGCCGCCACGGCAGGCGATGTCGTCTTCGACCGCGTCTGGTTCCGCTACGGCGAAGATGCCTGGACGCTGCAGGACGTGAGCTTCGTCGTCCCCGCCGGGACGACGACCGCGCTCGTCGGCGAGACCGGCGCCGGGAAGACGACCCTCGGCTACCTCGCAGCGCGGCTCTACGACGTCGACCGCGGCTTCGTCTCGATCGGCGGCGTCGACGTCCGCGACCTCAGCTTCGCCGCGCTGGCTCGCCTCGTCGGCGTCGTCTCGCAGGAGACGTATCTGTTCCACGCCTCGGTACGCGAGAACCTCAGCTTCGCGAAGCCCGACGCGACGGACGAGGAGCTATACGCAGCGGCCGAGGCGGCGCGGATCCACCACGTGATCGCGGCCCTCCCCGACGGCTACGACACCGTCGTCGGCGAGCGCGGCTACCGCTTCTCCGGCGGCGAGAAGCAGCGGATCGCAATCGCGCGCACGATCCTCCGCAACCCGCCGATCCTCGTCCTCGACGAGGCGACCTCCTCGCTCGACACCGAGACCGAGCGCCTCGTGCAAGAGGCCCTCGACCGGCTGGCGGAGGGGCGGACGACGATCGCGATCGCGCACAGGCTCTCGACCGTCAGGGACGCCGACCAGATCGTCGTCCTCGACCACGGTCAGGTCGTCGAGCGCGGCCGCCACGAGGAACTGATCGCAGCCGGCGGCCGCTACGCGGCGCTCGTCAGCCGCGACGCGGAGCTCGAACCGCCCGCGTCGCTGCTAGCCTGATCGCAGGGACGGCATCAGGCAGTCCCGTGAGATCCAGCTTCTCGGTCCCTCCTTTGGCGGTTTCGGGTCTGCATCTCGAATCCGAATCGAAGGAGTCGAACCCGTATGTCCCAGTCTTTTGGCGCGCTCGGCGTGAGCGCGGAGGTCGAGCAGGCGCTCGCCGCCCGCGGCATCGCCGAGCCGTTTCGTATCCAGTCCCTCGTCGTCCCTGTCGCGCTCGAGGGCCGCGACGTCCTCGGCAAGGCGCCGACGGGGTCGGGGAAGACGCTCGCCTTCGCGCTGCCGATCGTCGAGCTCGTCTCGGCCGCCGAGCCGGCCCCGGCCGCGCTCGTGCTCGCGCCGACCCGCGAGCTCGCGCTCCAGGTGACCGAGGAGCTCGTGCTGCTCGGCAAGCCGAAGGGCATCCGTGCGGCGGCCGCCTACGGCGGCGCCCCCGTCGGGGCGCAGGTGAAGCGCCTGCGCGGCGCCCACGTGGTCGTCGCCACCCCCGGCCGGCTCAACGATCTCGTCCAGCGGCGCCTGATTTCGCTCGAGCATGTCCGGATCCTCATCCTCGACGAGGCCGACCGGATGCTCGACATGGGCTTCCAGCCGCAGGTCGACCGGATCGTGCGGCGCCTGCCGGCCAGGCGTCAGACCATGCTCTTCTCGGCCACGCTCGACGGCCCTGTCGGCGAGCTTGCCCAGGCCTACACGAATAACCCGGCGCGGTTCGAGGCTGAGCTCCCCTCGCGCCACACCGACGGCGACGTCGAGCACGAGTTCGTCTCGGTCACCGACGCCAACAAGCTCGACCGCCTGATCGACGCGCTCGGCGAGGAGCGGGAGCTCGCCCTCGTCTTCGTGCGCACCAAGCGCGGCGCCGACCGGCTCGTCCACAAGCTGCGCGCGCGGGGCGTCGAGGCGGCCGCGATGCACGGCGACATGACCCAGGGCGCGCGCGAGCGGGCTCTCGAGCGCTTCCGCAGCGGCAAGGTGACGACGCTCGTCGCCACCGACGTCGCCGCCCGCGGCCTCGACCTCGACGCGATCAGCCACGTGATCAACTACGACCCGCCGGCAGACGGCAAGGGCTACGTCCACCGCGTCGGCCGCACCGGCCGTGCCGGGCGCTCCGGCCAGGGGATCACGCTCGTCCTGCCCGAGCAGCAGGCAGACGTCAGCCGTTTCGCGACCATGCTCGGCCACCGCGAGCAGTTCGAGGCGACGGGCATGAAGACCCACCGGCCGAAGCTCATGTACACAAGCCGGCGCGGGCGTCGCTCGAAGTGGTAGCGATAGCCTAGAGGCCGCCGAGCCGGCCGCTACGGTCTCGCGCGTGGATGAGGTCGAGGTGCGGCGCTCGTCACGCGCGCGGCGATGGCGGCTGGAGGTGCCCTGGGGTGAGCCGGCGCGGCTGACCGCGCCGCGCTCGATGAGCCAGGTTGAGGTGGACCAGGTGCTGCGCGACAAGCGGGCCTGGATCGAGGAACAGCGTCGGCGCCAGGTACCGCGGCTGGGACTGGAGGGCCTCGCGGTCAGCGAGTCGGCGGCGCGCGTCGGCGCCCGGGAGCTCGTTTCGGCCCTCGCCGAGGAGGAGGCCGAGCGGCTGGGGGTCGCCTACCGGCGGATCCGGATCGGCGGCCAGCGCACACTCTGGGGCTCCTGCTCTCCGCGCGGCACGCTCTCCTTCAACTGGCGACTCGTGCTCGCGCCCCTGGAGGTGCTCGACTACGTGGTCGTCCACGAGCTCTGCCATCTGCGTGTCCCCAACCACTCGCGGGCTTTCTGGGGGCTCGTCGAGGGACGCCGTCCGCACTGGCGCGAGCAGCGAACCTGGCTGCGCGAGCACGGGCCCGAGCTGCTCGCGCTCAAAGCGTCCGAGTGACCCCCACGGACACGACGACGTGAGATAGTCGCCGTGTCGCAGTCCTCACGGGGTCGTGAAAAGGAGCGTCGCCGCGCATGTCCACGAATACGCAAACCGACCCTCCCGTCAATCCGAACAAGGCGCTGTGGGAGAAGGGCGACTTCACTCGGATCGCGGCCGCGATGCGCGGAAGCGGAGAGGCCCTCGTGGCCACGCTCGAGATCACGCCGGGGCTTGACGTCCTCGATCTCGGCGCCAATGTGCTCGGCGTCGACATCGCGGCGAACCTGGTCGCCGCCGGGAACGCGCGCGCCCAAGGCCTCGGCCTGGCCAACCTCCGGTTCCAGGAGGGCGATGCGACCGACCTGAAGGAGCTCGCGGACGACAGCTTCGATCTCGTCGTCTCGATCTTCGGCGCGATGTTCGCACCGCGGCCGTTCGACGTCGCGAAGGAGGTTGTCCGGGTCACACGGCCGGGCGGCCGGATCGTGATGGGGAACTGGATCCCGAACGATCCGACCTTCGTCGCTCAGCTCCTCAAAGTCAGCTCGGCCTACTCGCCGCCGCCGCCGGAGGGCTTCGTCAGTCCGATGACCTGGGGCGTCGAGGAGAACGTGGTCGAGCGGTTCGTTGCTGCGGGTGTCCCGGCCGAAAACGTCTCGTGCGAGCGGGCGACGTACACGTTCGAGTTCCCGGGAACGCCGTCCGAGTACCTCGCGGAGTTCCGGGACTCCTACGGACCGACGATGAACGCCTATGCCGCCGCTGCGGCCGAAGGCCGGGAGGCCGAGCTGCACGCCGAGCTCGAGGCGCTCGTCGACGAACACAACACGGCGGGAATAGGCGAGGGAACCACGATCCCGGCGACGTTCCTCCGCGTGACGGTCGTGGCCTGAGGGCTTATCCCGACTCCAGCGAACGCCTCAACGACTCGACGGTCCGGGCCCGCTCGCTTCTCGCCAACAGGGCCGCAACCGGCTTCATCAACCGCATCACTCCGAAGAGCTGACCCTCCGCGACGTGATGAACGATCGTCCTGTCCCGGTCCGCCTCGAGGATGTAGTTCGGTCGCGCTTCCATCAGGTCGGAACCGAACCAGCGGAGGGTCTCGCGGAAGCCGATCCTCCCCGGTGGCTCGTAGTCGGTCACTTCACCGCGGAACGTCCCCATCCTCGTGGCGTCGAAATAAGCCGTTCCCTGGCCGAGAGGGCCGTCGGAGGTTTGCCCGGACCGGCGGAACAAGCCCTTGCGGCCCATCCACGTCCTGTAACTATCCAGGTCGGCCAAACGCCCGAACACGTCGCTGATGGGTCTGTCGATTGTCGTGCGCGTCTCGTACCGAACGGTGGTACTGGCTCTCTTCGTCATGTCAGGCCGCCTCCTCGAGTGCGGGTGTCAGTTCGCCGATGCTTTCCTCGCTAGATGTGGTCGCGGCCGCGCCCGGCTCGATCATGATCGCGCTGATCACCGCCGCAAGCGCTGAGAGGCCGGCGAGGACGTAGAAGGCGACCTGGAAGCCGTGCGTGAGCGCGGCGGCGTCGAGGGGACCGGCGCCGGGATGTCCTTGGAGGTAGTGGCTCGTGTAGGTGGTGGCGATCGTCGTCGCGATGGCCACTCCGATCGCTCCCCCGATCTGCTGGTTCGTGTTCAGCAGCCCGGAGGCCACGCCGGCGTCATCCGATCGAACGCCGGTGAGCGCGCCGATCGACATCGGCACGAATGCGAAGGCGAGCCCGATCCCGCTCAGGATGAAGGCCGGGAACAGGCTCGAGAAGTAGGTTCCGTGGACCGGTAGTTGTGCGTACAGGACGAGGCCGGCCGTCGAGAGGGCCATGCCCACCGGCAGCACGAGGCGGATGCCCACCCGGGTGACGAGCGCCTGCGATACGGCGGAGAAGCCGATGATCGAGAGCGTGAGCGCGATGTAGGCGACTCCCGTCTTCAGGGCGGAGTAGTGCAGCACCTGCTGCATGTACAGGGTGAGCAGGAAGAACTGCGAGAAGATCGCCGCTCCCAGCAGCAGGGCGGTGATGTTCGAGGCCGTCAGCGTGCGCAGACGGAAGATGCGCATGGGAAGCAGCGGCGCGGGAGAGCGCAGCTCGATCACGAGGAACCCGACGATCAGGGCGGCCGAGGCGGCGAGGAGCCCGATCGTCTCGGTGGTGGCCCAGCCGTGCTGGCTCGCGTGCGTGAGGGCGTACACGAGCAGCATCAGGCCGCCGGTGATCGACGCGGCGCCGGCCGTGTCGAAGTGGCGGTGGTCGAGGTCGGCGCGGCTCTCCTTCAGAAGCAGCGGGCTGAGCGCGAGCACGAGTACGCCGACGGGGACGTTGATGAAGAAGATCCAGGACCAGCTGAGTGCGCTCGTCAGCGCGCCGCCGAGCAGGACGCCGGCTGCGCCCCCGCTTCCGGAGGCTGCGCCCCAGATTCCGAGGGCCACGTTGCGCTCGCGTCCCTCCCTGAACGTCGTGGTCAGGATCGAGAGTGCCGCCGGGGCGAGCAGCGCGGCGCCGAGCCCCTGCAGGCCGCGGAAGGCGATCAGTGATCCCGACGACCAGGCTAGGCCGTTGAGCAGGGAGAAGACCGTGAACACGGCCATTCCGGCCATGAAGATGCGCCGGCGGCCAAGCAGGTCGGCCATCCGGCCGCCGAGCAGGAGGACGCCGCCGAACACGATCGCGTAGGCGGTGATCACCCACTGGAGGCCGTCTTGGCTGAAGTGGAGGTCGTTCTTGATCGTCGGTAGCGCGACGTTGACGATCGCGACGTCGAGCACGACCATGAACTGCGCCACGACGAGCACCGACAGGATCAGCCAGCGGCGCCTGTCGCCTTCCCGGATATCCGAGGCAGTTGCCATACTTTGTGCGCTCATTCGTGTTCTCCCCATATCGTGGACTGATTCCACGGTTTAGCACATCCATGGTGGTCTGCGCTACTCTTAGCCTGTTGCGATATGGAGACACCGTCCGCCGATAGCGTCGTCGCGCCGAATCCGTGCTTCCCGCGCGAGCTCGTCGAGAGCCCGGCTTTCCTGCTGGCGCGGCTAGGCGTCGGGCTCAAGACCCGCGCCTTCAAGGAGTTCGAGCAGGTCGGCTTCAGCCCGTACCACTACAGCGTCCTGGCGCTCCTCGACGAAGGCGCGCGCGAGACTCAGGCAACCATCGCGGATGCGCTCCAGCTCGACCGGAGCATGCTGGTCGGCATCCTCGACACCCTCGAGGAGAAACAGCTGATCGAGCGTCGACGGGACGTCACCGATCGTCGCCGCCACCTCGTCAGCCTCACCCCCGCCGGCAGGCGCCAGCTAGCTCGCTTCCGCACCGTCGTCCAGAGGGTCGAGGACGAGTTCCTGGCGCCGCTAGACGCCGCTGCACGCGCGAACCTCCACGCGATCCTACTGACGCTCGCCGAGAACACCGACACCCGCTTCGTACTCGAAGAGGCCGTCGAACCTGGGGCCACACTGCCTGCATCCGTGCAGTAGGAAACGAAGGCCGGCTACAGGTAGCGGATCTCGCGATCGGCAGGCGATCTGTTCGTTGGTGAGCCGGTTTTTCGGTTCATGCCGAGCTGGCCGTAAAGGGCTTCGTGTCGAAGTGCTTCAGCGGCACGAGTTGCTTCTCCGGCTGGTAGAGGGTGACGGTGATGTAGTAGCGGCCTTGCGGCTTCGGGTGCGGCACCCAGACATACCAGTCGCGGCCCTCGGAGTTGGTTGAGGGAATGATCGAAACCGCCTGATCCTGGTCGACGAGGTCGTTCGTCTTGGCGTTATTCAGCTCCCAGCGCAGCGGGATCTGCCGCCCGCCGAAGCCGTCGAGCTGATAGTGAAATGAGACCAGCACGCCGGGCCGGTCGAGGAAGGCGCGACTCATCGAGCCCTGCGGCTTTTCGATCTCCTGCAGGTAGCGACGAAATGTCAGCGGCTGCCGCACCTTGACGTCGGTGATCGCGGCCGTCCCGACGTCGACGTGCACCGGCTTCAAGCCGGGGAAGAGGAGGAAGAGCAGCGTCGCGACGCCGGTGACCAGACCGACGAGCGCCGCCAGCTTGCCGACAAGAGCGAACCAGTCGCGCCTCGTCTGCGGCCGCGCCGTCATTGTGCGCGCGGCTTTCCGGCGTGGCTTGGGCTTCGGTTCCGGCTTCGCCGCTTCAGTCATCTGGGCTGCGGCAGCAGAATGCCGCGCGAGAACACCCGCGGCGTCCCGCCGTCCGGGTCGATCACCTTCACGCGGAGACGATATGGGCCGGCGGCGACGGAACGCCGGACCACGAGGCGGAGTCCGTTCGTCCCACGGTGGACCTTGGAGCGGGCGCCGGCCACCTTGTGCCCGTGGCTCCTCAACGCCAGCAAGGCGGTCGTCGTCCGGTTGACGCGCAGGCGCACGACGACCGTTCGTTTCGAGCCCGAGCGGTGCACACCGACGCCCACGACCCGTGCGGCGAGTTTGCAGAGCTTGGTCGCCGCCCTGACGGTCGATTTCGGCGAGCGGTTGCCGGCCGCATCGACGGCATCAGCGGCGATCGCGTAGCTGTGATTGCACGCGAGGCTGGCGATCGTGAAATGCGTCGCGGTCGTGTCACCGACCGGCGTGTCGTTCTTGTAGATGCGATAGCGCGCGACGCCGATGTTGTCCCTCGAGACTCCCCACGAGACGGTGACGCGCGTGCGGCTTGCGTCGCTCTCGCGGAGGCTCGGCGGTGCGGTCGGCGGTGTGGTGTCTCGCCCGAACCTTACGTCGACCTGCGTGATCGGTCCGGCCGGGAACTTGCAGCTGAGTTGCGTCTGTGCGCAAAGGCCGCCCCAGCCGCCGAACGTGGATGTGCCGTCGGGCCGCGCCGTTAGCGTGACGGCGGCTCCGAACGTCAGGCGGCTCGTGCACTGGGCGCCGCAGTCGATGTCGGTCGCGGTCACGGTGCCGCCGCCGCCGCCAAGCTTCCTCACCTTCAGCAGCACCTGGATCGTCGTCTCGAGCTGCGGCGGCGGATCGCCGTCGAAAGTGACTCCGGCCCAGGTCTTCTCGTCATTGACGACGATCGTGCACGTTCGTTGGTTCGCCGGGAGGCAGCCGCCGTTCCAGCCCTTGAAGTCACCGCCGGTGACCGTGAGCTGCACCGGCGTGTTTGCCTTGAAGCCATGGAAGCATCCGCTGTCAGAGTCAATGCTGCAGTTGATGCCGGCCGGGTTGCTGGTCACTGTGCCGACGTTGTCGCTCGACAGCCTCACCCCGAGCGTCAACGGGTTGAACTGCCCGACGATCGTCGTCACGTCGTCGTTGACCGTGACCGTGCAAGAGCCCGTGCCCGGACAGTCGGGGGAGCTCCAGCCGTTGAGCCCATCGCCGGTCGGGTTCGCGGTGAGCTTGACGGGAGTGCCCCGCGGAAAGCCCCAGTGGCACTCGCCCTCGCCCTCGCTGTACGTGCAGGGCCCGCTGATCGGCGTCGTGGCGTTGCCGGCGTCGAGGTCGAATCCCGGCGTGTCGGTAGAGATCGAGCCGGGCCCACGCGGCGCGACCTCGAGCGTCACGAGCGAAGTCGCGCTGCGACCTCCCGCGGCGGTGGCGAGCGCTGCCGCGGCGATGCCGCAGAGCAATACCGTCCCGAGTGCCGCAGCGGCGATCCGACGAGCGCCGCGCACAGAGTCCCCTTTCGTCGCTGCCAACGTTTGCACCAGTTCTCCGAAAAGTCAAAGCCTCCCGCGGCCGCGCTAGGAGTCGAATCCTCGATACGGGGCTATTCGAGGACGCTCGCGTGCCAGTGTTCGGGACTGCCCTCTGAGGACGTGAGGCTCGTTGTCGCCGGGGCAGATGAGTCTTCGGTGGCCTGTCAGTCTCTATCTCGTCCGGATCCGTGAGCGGCTAGAAGGTCCACGTCCGCAGTAACGACCCCAGGAGGCACATGAAGCTTCTTCTCACTTCCGCTGGCATCAAGAACGCGAGCATCCAGGACGCGCTGGTCGAGCTGCTGAACAAGCCGATCGCAGAATCCGATGCCCTCTGCATTCCCACGGCGTTGTACGGGCATCCCATGGCCGGTCCTCGCCAGGCGTGGCGGTGCATCAGCGGGCAGGAGACTGGCACTCCCACGGTTGGGCTGGGCTGGAAGTCCGTGGGCGTGCTGGAGCTCACCGCACTGCCGAGCCTCGACGCGGAGCGCTGGGTCCCGCTCGTTCGAGAGGCGGACGTCCTGCTGGTCGAGGGCGGCGACGCCGCGTACCTGTGCCACTGGCTGCGGGCGTCCGGCCTGGCAGACCTCCTGCCGTCGCTGGACGAGACGGTCTGGGTCGGCGTGAGCGCCGGGAGCATGGTGCTGACCCCTCGAGTCGGAGAGGACTTCGTCACCTGGCATTCACCAGGCGGCGACAGAACGCTGGGGATGGTCGATTTCTCGATCTTCCCGCACGTCGAAAATCCGGACCTGCCGACAAACACCATGGCCGCTGCCGAACGGTGGGCCGCCGGAATGTCGGGCCCTGCGTACGCGATCGACGATCAGACCGCCATCAAAGTCGTCGACGGCACGGTCGAGGTCATCTCCGAGGGGACCTGGCAGCTATTACCCCCCAGCCTGGTAGCTAGCTAATCGGGGGGCGGCGCGCCGACGTCCGGTGAGCGCTGTGCGAGAACCGCCTGGCGGAGCGCCAGGAACTCTTGCTGGAAGTCGGTCACGCTCGCTTCCGCCTTCAGTGATGCTCGGCTGGGGATGGTCGCGTGTGCCGCGAGCTTGTCGCCCCAGCTCTGGGTCTGGGCGATCAGCTTCTGGTAGGACGAGCGCGGGATCGGAGGCCGCGCGCTCGGCTCGGTCAGCACGCCGCCGAGGTGCTGCGCGGCCCGCACGCGCGCGCCCATGTCCGGCACCGTCCCGTTCGCCTTGCGGCAGAAGCGAGCGAGGATCGTCTTGATGATCGACGTGTGGTCGTAGATCGTCGACGAGACCGAGCCTGCGCCCACCCACGGCGAGAGCACGAACGCAGGCACGCGCGGCCCGAGGGAGCGGAGCTGCGGAGAGTCGTCCTCGCAGGCGGGCGGTGGCACGTGGTCGTAGAAGCCGCCGTGCTCGTCGTAGGTGACGATCACCATCGTCTTCTCCCACAACGGCCCCTGCACCACAGCGTCGAACAGCTCGAGCGCGAGCTTCTGGCCCGCGTGCAGGTCGGACGGCGGGTGGTCGTCGTTCGAGCCCGCCGGCCCAAAGGTGAGGTCGATGAAGTTGGGATCGATCCACGAGACCGCCGGGAGCTCTCCCTTCGCCGCGCGCTCCACGAAGCTCGCATGACCGAGCACGTCGCTCTTGTCGAAGTACCGCGGGATCGACCCGGCCGCGTACTTCGGGTCGATGATCCAGAGCATCGGCACGTAGTCGTGCGAGAACCACACCCACGGCACGGCCTTCGGCTTCACCGCGTCGAGCTGACGACAGAAGGACTTCAAGTTGTACGGCCGCGGCGGCTTCAGCGCCTCCAACAGGCCGCCGGAGGTGCCGGCCACCGCATAGCAGCGGTTCGGCATCGTCTCGCCCGGCAGCGAGCAGAACCAGTGGTCGCAAATGCAGAAATTGGCCGCGAAGTAGTCGTAGACCGGAAGCTGTGCAGCCGTGTGGTAGGCCATCACGGTCCCGGGGGTGTCGCCCTGTACCCGCGGCTTCCCACGCGTCGACCCGTAATTCGCGGCGAAGCCGCTCATCGCGCCGTCGGCGATCTGCTTCTCGACGTCGACGTGCCCGTGCCGCGGATCCTGCGCCTTGACGAGCGACGTGCTTTTCGCCTTGTGCACCGGCCAGTTCTTGCCGTTCGCCTTGTTGGACAGCCCCTTGCGGAGACCCTCCAGGTCGGCGCGGCCACCGTCGATCGTGAGGTAGCCGAGCATGTGGTCGAACGACCGGTTCTCCATCATCAGGACGACGATGTGGTCGACCTTCGAGACGAGGTTGCGCAGCGCCGCATCGTCCGGGACGGTCGTCACTCCGGGCACAGAGCGACCCTACCCAAGACTGATCGCTGGGAACCACGGCCAGGCGCCAAGACTGGCGCGGAAGGTCTAGCCGCGTCCGACGCGTCCTAGAGCGAGCGGTACGAGACCGTCGCGCGCTGCCCGGTCACGCCGGAGCGGATTATCGCGTCGCAGACCTCGGAGGCGCGGTAACCGTCCTCGAAGTCGGCGCCGTAAGGCGCTACGCCGTGCTCGCCTGCGACCGCCTGAAGGAAGTGGTGCAACTCGTGGACGAACGTGTCACCCCAGCCGACGATGTGGCCCGGCGGCCACCAATGACCCCAGAACGGATGGTCCGCCTCGGAGACGAGCACCGTCTTGAAGCCGCGCGCACGGTCGCCGTCGTCGCGGAAGACCTGGAGCTCGTTCAGCCGCTCCATGTCGAAGGCGAGTGAGCCCTTCGTGCCGTTGATCTCCCACTGGAACGCGTTGCGGCGGCCGTGCGCGAACCGGGTCGCCTCGAGCGTGCCGACCGATCCGTTCGCGAACCCGACCGCGGCCTCGACGGCATCGTCGACCGCGCGCCCAGGCACGAACGTGTGCGCGAAGCCGGAGACGGCCTCGATCTCGCCGTTGAGGAAGCGCGCGAGGTCGACGACATGCGTCATCAGGTCGCCGAGGGCACCGGAGCCGGCCGCGCCCGCGTCGAAGCGCCACGTGTCGAGCGAGGGGTCGTCGCCCCAGTCCTGCAGATAGCGGCCGCGGAAGTGGCGCACCTCACCCAGCTCGCCCGCCTCCACCATCTCCCGCGCGAGCCGGACCGCCGGCACGAACCGGTAGTTGAAGGCACACATGTGACGGACGCCGGTCGCGGCCACCGCGCTCCAGATCTCGTAGCTCTCGTCCGCGTCGCGGCCGAGCGGCTTCTCGCAGACGACGTGCTTGCCCGCCTGCGCCGCCGCGATCGTCGGCTCGGCATGCAGCGAGTTCGGCCCGCCGTTGTCGAACAACCCGATCCGTTCGTCCGCGACGAGATCGCGCCAGTCGGTGGTGGCGTACTCCCAGCCGAAGCGACGCGCCGCCTCGCCGACGGCCTGCTCGTTGCGGCCCGCGATCCCGATCAGCTCGGGCTCGAGGGGCGGCGGCCAAGTGATGTAGGAGATCTTGCGGAACGCGTTCGAGTGCGCCTTGCCCATGAAGGCGTAGCCGAGCATCCCCACGCCGATCGAGGTCACCTGCGAGATAGTACGCGCGTGGGTTCCGCAGTTAAGTGGGGGATTGTCTCCACAGCCGACATCAACCGGAAGGTGATTCCCGGCGCGCACGCGTCGGCGAAGGTCGACCTCGTCGCAGTTGCCAGCCGCGACCGTGCCCGGGCCGAGGCGTACGCCCGCGAGTGGGAGATCCCGCGCGCCTACGGCTCGTACGAGGACCTGCTCGGCGATCACCAGATCGAGGCGGTCTACATCTCGCTGCCGAACACGCTGCACGCCGAGTGGTCGATCAAAGCGCTCGAGGCCGGCAAGCACGTGCTCTGCGAGAAGCCGTTCACGCGCCACCCCGAGGAGGTGGTTGCGGCATTCGACGCCGCCGAGCGGAACGGTCGTCTGCTGAGCGAGGCGTTCATGTACCGCCACAACCCGCAGACCGCGAAGCTCGTGGAGCTCATCCGCGACGGCGCGATTGGCGAGCTCCGGCTGATCCGGTCGGCGTTCTCGTACGGCCTCTACGACCTCGAGAACATCCGACTTCGCACCGACGTCGAAGGGGGCGCCCTCATGGATGTCGGCTGTTACAACGTCTCGGGCTCGCGGTTGCTCGGGGGCGAGCCGGAGCGGGTCTGGGGCGAGGCGTGGTACGGGCCCTCGGGAACGGACTGGGTGTTCAACGGAACGCTGCGCTTTCCCGGGAATGTGCTCGCCACCTTCGACTGTGCCACCGCGCTCTCCGAACGCGACGAGCTCGAGGCGATCGGCAGCGAGGGCTCGCTCTTTCTCGACGACCCCTGGCACTGCGTCCATCCGATCATCGCGCTCCGCACAAACGACGGCGTCGAGCGAATCGAGCTCGAACCCGTCGACTCGTACCGGCTGGAGCTCGAGAACCTGAGCGACGCGATCCGCGGCGAGGCCGGCCTGCTTCTCGGACGGGAAGACGCTCTCGGGCAGGCGAAGGCGCTCGAAGCTCTTCACCGCTCGGCGACGACCGCGGCGCCGGTTTCGCTCTAGCGGCAGCCCGTTTTCATTCTTTCCCTAGGGCACTAGCATGGAGCGGGCGAATGAGCGCGCACGCCGCACCTGCGCCTTCGGGCCCCACCTTCACGATCCGTGGCAGGCCGTACCCGGTGCTGCTGCCGAAGCTCGCCGATCCGCGCCTCCATCTGGCCGCGGTCATCATCTCGCTGCAGGTCATCGGGCAGGTCGGCTTCGACTTCGAGCTGTCGATCGCGCAGATCCTCCTCGCGATTGGAACCGCTGCCGTGCTCGAGGTGGCTATCGCGATGAGACGGGAGCACGTGATCATGTGGCCTGCAAGCGCGATGCTGACCGGCAACGGCGTCGCCTTCGTCCTGCGTGTGCCGGGCACGGTGCACGGCGACTGGTGGAGCCTCCGCGGCTGGTGGATCTACGTCGGAACCGCCGCGGTCTCGCTCCTCTCGAAGCACGTGATCCGCTGGCGCGGCGAGCACATCTTCAATCCATCCAACATCGGGCTCGTCCTCTGCTTCCTCCTGCTCGGCCGGACTCGCGCCGCTCCGCTCGACTTCTGGTGGGGGCCGATGTCAGCGTGGCTCGTGGCCGCCCTCGCTGTCATCGTCGCGGGCGGATTCCTCATCCTCCGGCGGCTGAAGCTGCTGCGGGTGGCGATCGGCTTCTGGGCCTCCTTCGCCGTGGCGATCGGCGTGCTCGCCCTCGCCGGCCACACGATGACCGCGCGCTGGCACCTCGGCCCGATCTCGGGCTTCCACCTGTGGTGGGTGCTCGTCACCTCGCCCGAGGTGCTCGTGTTCCTCTTCTTCATGATCACCGACCCGAAGACGGCTCCGCGCTCCCCGACGGGCCGGCTCGTCTACGCGGTCTCGCTCGGCCTGCTCGCGGGGGTGATGATCGCGCCGACGATTACCGAGTACGCGGCCAAGGTCGCGCTGCTGGGGTCGCTCGCCGTCGTCTGCCTCGCGCTGCCGATACTGCGCCTCGTCCCCTGGCCGCTCGACCGGCGGCTCGTCGTCGGCCTTGCGACCCTGGCACTCGCCGTGTCGGTGGGGGCGATCGTGGTCGGGAACGCTCCCGCGGTCGTGAACGCCTCGAGCGCCGTACCGGCCGGTGCGCTGCCGCCGATCACGATCCTCCCCGCGCAGGGCGTTCAGACGAAGCTCGACGTCCACACGGCGCAGCTGATCGCCCACGACCTGCTCGGGGCGAAGCCGTCCGCGAGGGCAGGCCCGCTTCGGATCTGGCTTGTCGAGGGCGTCGAGCAGGGTCCTCCGACGGCGACGGTGCAGCGCGCCGGCCTCACCTACCACCTGCACCAAACCGCGGCCGGGCACTGGGCGCTTCCTTCGGCTGTGCAGTCAGGCCCGGTCGAGACTGCACCGGCGCCCGTGAGCTCGGCGCTGCGCGGCGTCCGGCTGACGAACGTCGCGCCGGCGGTCGGTCTCGACTTCCGCCAGGACTCGTTCCGCTACGGAGTCTCGAACGACTACACGGCGATGATGGGCGGCGGCGTGTGCTGGCTCGACTACAACGGCGACGGCTGGGAGGACCTGTTCGCCGTCAACTCGTACTCGAGCGGCGACACCTCGCGGTGGGAGGCGCACGGCGGGCTGCCACGCACGCAGCTGTTCGAGAACCTGCACGGCCACTTCCGCAACGTGACTGCGAGAACGCACGCGGGGCTCCCGGTGCAGGGCGACGGCTGCGTCGCCGCGGATCTGAACGGCGACGGCCGGCCCGACCTCATCGTGACGACTACGAACGGGATCAAGCTGCTCTGGAACAGCGGCAGCGGCACCTTCACCGAGGGTGCGCGCGCGGCCGGGATGACCGAGCAGGGCTGGTACACGGGCGTCGCCGTCGCGGACGTGAACGGCGACGGCCGCCCGGACATCTTCGTCGCCGGCTACGTCCGTCCGTACGACTCGGTGCCGAACTCGCTCGCCGGCTTCCCGACCAACCTCGTCGGCGTCCGCGACCTCCTCTACCTCAACGAAGGGAACGGCCCGAACGGCCGTGCCCGCTTCCGCGAGGTCGGGGTGCAGGCGGGTCTCGAGGCGTCCGGCTTCTCGCACGCTCTCGGCGCGACTTTCCTCGACGCCAACGGCGACGGCCGTCCGGACCTGTACGTCGCGAACGACGAGGATCCGAACCAGCTGTACGTCGACGTGCCGTGGCCGGGCGGAGCCAAGGCCGACCCGGCCGGGCTCGGCTTCCGCTTCGAGAACCGCGCCGCGACCTCGGGAGTGGCGGATCCGTACGCCGGCATGGGCATCGCCGTCGACGGCGCCGCGAGCGACCGGCTCGACCTCTTCGTCACCAACTCGCGTCACGAGCCGTCCGCCGCGTTTGCCCGAACGACCGCGTCCTCGTTCGCGAACGCCCGCCGGGCTTCGACCCGGCGCTCGGAGCGAGCTTCGCGGGCTGGGGCGACTCGTTCGTCGACCTGAGGAACTCGGGCACGTCGGACCTCGTGCTCGCCACCGGCAACATCCCGGT
>CAVXXZ010000007.1:237500-359551 GCA_963765795.1 uncultured Actinomycetes bacterium | reverse complement strand
GACGGCCGCGAGCCAGCCGTCGTCACCGGTGCCCGGGGCGAGCGGCAGGTTGAGGTTCGCGTCGTCGTCTCTCGTCCGCGAAGCCGAGGAAGTGGGGGAACCAGCCGGCGCCCGGGTCGACGTGCACCGACGCCGTGAGCACGTCGCCGCGGTCGAGGAAGATCTCCTGCGTCCCGTTGCCGTGGTGCGCGTCGATGTCGACCACGGCGACCGGGCCCCGACGCGTGAGCAGCTCGCCGGCGGCGACCGCGGCGTTGTTGAGGTAGCAGGAGCCGCCGTAGACAGACCGCGTGACGTGGTGGCCGGGCGGACGGCAGCAGGCGTACGCGACGCGTTCGCCGGCGGTCGACGAGGTCGACGGCGGTCGAGCGCGACGTCGACCGCGGCCCGCGCCGCCTCCCAGGTCCCCGGGCCGATGAGCGTCATCGTGTCGTAGGCGAAGAGCCCCGGCCGCGCCCATACCGCGGTCGGCGTCGCGGGCACGCGTCCGCCCGTGAGCTCGGAGCGCGCGAAGACGTACGGCACGACGCGGTCGGAGGGGAGGTCGGCCGCCGACCAGCTCTCCCACGCCGTGCGCAGGAACTCGACGAGTGCGGGATCGTGCACCGCGAGCACGCCGAGTCGTCGTGCGCGGCCGCCGCGACCTCGCGCGGCGCCCGCTCGAGCAGCGCTGCGCGGATCGCGACAGCCCGCGCCGGCACCTCGGTCGCCGGCGTCCGCACCCCGACCCAGACCTCCGCTTCCGGCTCGTGCCGCAGGCAGTCGTCGCTCCAGACGAACGGCAGCATTAGGGTCGCACCATGTCACGGCCGCGCGAGGACGGCATCGTCATTGGGACGCTCGAGCCCGGGCCGCGGAACTCGATCGCCGACGCCGGCGTCACGGTCGGCCACGTCACGGTCGAGCGGACCGGCGTGACGGCCGTCGTCCCGCCCTCGCTCCCGCTGCCGGCCGGCACGGCCGTGCTCAACGGCGCGGGCGAGCTGACCGGCTCGCTCGAGATCCGGGAGTGGGGCCTGCTCGAGACGCCGGTCTACCTCACCGCGACGCACGCGGTCGGCCGCGTCTACGACGGCGCGGTCTCGGTCGCGATGGCGCGCGACCCGCGCGTCGGCGTCGACGACGTCGTGATCCCGGTCGTCGGCGAGTGCGACGACAGCTGGCTTTCGGATGCGCGCGTGCGCACGTGCAGCCGGGCGACGTCGCCCGGGCCGTCGCCGAGCGCGACAGCCGACTTCGAGCAAGGCGCAGTCGGCGCGGGCGCCGGGATGAGCTGCTTCGACTGGAAGGGCGGCATCGGCTCCTCGAGCCGGCGGGCAGGCGACCACACCGTCGGCGTCCTCCTCCTGACGAACTTCGGCACGCGCGAGCAGCTGCGCGTCGACGGCGTCCCCGTCGGACAGCTGCTCGACGAGAAGCCGGACGAGGCCCCAGATCCCGGCGGCAGCTGCATCGCCGTCGTCGCAACCGACGCGCCGCTCACGCCGCCTCAGCTCGAGCGGCTCGCGCGCCGCGCGGGACTCGGACTAGCGCGCGCCGGCTCGGTCGCGCACCACGGCAGCGGCGAGATCTTCGTCGCCTTCGCGACCTCGGGCGAGCGCTCCTTCCCGGACCGCGAGCTCGACCCGCTCTTCCAGGCCGCCGTCGACGCGACCGAGGAGGCAGTGCTCGTGCTCGCTGTGGGCGGCGGTCGACACGGTCGGGCGCGAGGGGCGCCTCGTGCGCGCGCTGCCGCGCGAGAAGGTGCTCGAGCTCTACCGCGGCCGCGGCCGGTAGCCGCCGTACAGCGGAAGGTCGAGGCCCGGCCCGACGCGGTCCATCTCCTCCCAGAGCCGGTTGATCCCGAAGCTGCCGCGCTCCCGCACGCGCTGCACCTGGTCGAGGTCGAGCACCGCCGTCACGACCTCCTCGCCGACGCCCGCCTCGTAGCGCACCGCTCCCTCGGATCGATCACGAGGCTGCGGCCGTTGCCGACCGGCGCCGCCGCATTGACGTTCACGACTGCGACCTGGTTGACGATCGCGTTCGCGCGCGCGATCACCGTCTCGGCGTCGCGGTCGGACGTTCCGGTCAGCGTCACCTGGAAGATCGCCTCGGCGCCCTGCCAGGCGAGCGAGCGGAAGATCTCGGGGAACGCCCCGTCGTGGCAGATCGCGAGCCCGAAGCGGCCGACGCCGTCGATGTCGAAGCAGACGGTCTGCGTGCCCGGCTGCGTCGTCTCGTACGGCTGCCAGGGGAAGCACTTGCGGTAGCTCGCGACGAGCTCGCCGGCCGGCGAGAGGACGACGGCGGTGTTCGCGACGGCGTCGCCGACCCGCTCGTAGACGCTGCCGGGGACGAGCCAGAGCTCGGTCTCGCGCGCGAGCGCGCCGAGCCGCTCCGTCAGCTCCCCGGGGATGTCGACCGCGAGGTCGTCGCGGCGAGACGCCGTCGTCCTCGAGGAGCGGCGGCAGCGCCATCAGGTGGAGCTCCGGAGCGAGGACGAGCTGCAGGCCGTCGAACGTCGCGCGGAGTGCGCGCACGTTCCGCTCGAACTGCTCGAGCGTCGCGGCCGGGTCGCCCGGTACGCCCGCCGTCTGCAGCGCTGCGACGAAGAGCGACCGGCCCGCCATGGCGTGAGATGCTATTCCGGCGATGGCGACCCGGCTGACGTACACGACGGGATCGCGCAGCGCCGAGCTCGACCGCGCGTTCGAGGCGGCGCTCGCCGAGGCGCGCGAGCGCGAGGCCGAGCCGCTCGCGCATCTCGTCGCAGGCCGCGACGTCGCGGCGGGCGAGCCGTTCGAGCGCGAGGATCCGTCGCGGCGCGAGCACGTCGCCAGCCGCGCGTACGAGGGCGCCGAGCTCGTCGGCGAGGCGGTCGAAGCGGCGCGCGCGGCGCAACGCGATTGGCGGCGGCTGCCGCACGCTGAGCGCGCTCGCCGCTCCTGCGGGCGACCGAGCGCCTGATCGACGAACGCAAGCTCGAGCTCGCGGCGGCGATCAGCCTCGAGGTCGGGAAGGTGCGGACGGAGTCGATCGCCGAGGTCGAGGAGGCGATCGACCTGATCGAGACGTACTGCCGCCAGGTCGAGTCGGCGGAGGGATTCGAGACGCCGCTCGGGCAGCTCTCGCCCGACGAGCGCAACACCGACGTCCTCCGCCCGTACGGCGTCTTCGGTGTGATCGCGCCGTTCAACTTCCCGTTCGCGCTCGGGTTCGGGATGACGGCCGCGGCTCTGGCGGCGGGCAATGCGGTCGTGCTCAAGCCGCCGGAGGAGGCGCCGCGTTCGGGCGGCGCCGTCGCTCGCCTGCTCGCCGAGGCCGGCGTGCCCGGCGGCGTCATCTCGCTCGTCCACGGCGGCCCCGCAGACCGGACGAGCGCTCGTCGGCTCGGCGATCGACGGTGTCGCCTTCACCGGCTCGGCGGAGGTCGGCCGCGAGATCGGGCGCCGCCTGTCGGAGGGGCCGTTCCCGCGGCCGGTGCTCGCGGAGATGGGCGGCAAGAACGCGGCCTCGTCGGCGCGAGCGCCGATCTCGACGCCGCCGCCGAGGGAATTGCGAAGGCCGCCTTCGGCTTCTCGGGCCAGAAGTGCAGCGCGTGCTCGCGGGCGATCGTCGTGGACGAGGTGCACGACGAGCTCGTCGAGCGGCTCGCGGAGCTCGCGCGCGACTACGAGCGTCGGCGATCCGGCCGATCCCGATGTCGCCACCGGGCCGGTCGTGAACGCGCAGGCGGTCGAGCGGTTCGAGCGCTCGGTCGAGGCGGCTCGCCGCGACGGCGTGGTCGCCGCCGGCGGGCCCGCGCGGCGACGACGCCGGCTGGTTCGTCGAGCCGACGGTCGTCTCGGGCCTCCGCTCGGGCATCGCCTGACCCGCGACGAGCTCTTCCTGCCGTTGCTCACGGTCGTCCGCGTTCCGGACTTCGCTGCCGCGCTCGCGGAGGCGAACGCCGTTCCCTACGGCCTCACGGCCGGCGTCTTCTCGCGGGACGAGGACGAGCTCGACCGCTTTCTCGACGAGATCGAGGCCGGTGTCGTCTACGTCAACCGGCGGGCCGGCGCCACGACCGGCGCCTGGCCGGGGATCCAGTCGTTCTGCGGCTGGAAGTCGAGCGGGCTGACCGGGCAAGGGCGGGCTCGGCCCGTACTACGTCCAGCAGTTCGCGCGCGAGCAGAGCCGAACGATCGTCGACCCGTGACCGCGTCGTCCGAGAGTGTGCGCGAGCGGATGTCGCTCGGTCGACAGACACCGGTCATGGAGGTTCTCGTGGGGGCTTGAAGCCGTCCCGTAATCGCCTACCCTCGCGGGCAATTACTGCGACCACAGGGGGGAGCCTTGAACACGTACCACTACGTCCTCTACGTCCATCTGCTCTCGCTCTTCGTCGGCATCGGCGCGGGCTCGGTGCTCCTCGCCTGCCTCTTGCAGCTCCGCGCGGCGCGCACGGTCGAGCAGGCAGCGCCGTGGGGGATGATGGCCGGCAAGGTCGGGAAGCTCTTCCCGGTCGCGATCATCGGTCTCTTCGCGACCGGCGCGTACATGACGAGCACCTCGGTTTCTCCGTGGTCGTGGAGCACGCGCTGGATCGACGTCGGGATCGCCGCTCTCGTCGTGCTCACGCTCCAGGGCGCGGGCATCGCCGAGCGAACCGGTCACAAGCTCGGGGCGGCCCTGCAGGCGAACGGCCCCGGGCCCGCTCGGCCCGGAGGCGCGCCGCATGACGCTCCATCCCGGCCTCTGGGTGGTCGAGTTCTCGAATCTCGGCATCGTCTTCGGAGTCGTCTGGAACATGACCGCTGAAGCCCGGGCTCGGCGAATCGCTCGCCGCCGTGCTCGTCGGCTACGCCGTCGGCGCCGCGCTGGCGCTCCTCCTCACGAGGTCGGCGCAGGAGGAGCTCGGCACGGCCGCGGAGCCCGCCGCGCTAACAAATTCCTTAGACGGATTGACGCAATCGCGTCAGACGCGCGCCACCCGCTCCGCGCGCAGGCTGGAGGGGTGGATGAGCTCGAATCCGAACTGAGCGAAGTCGTGCTCTTCGAGCTGCCGACGTTCGAGGCGGCCCAGGCCTTCCGCGTTCGTCTGCGGCCGCGCTGGCCCGGCTGGTCTCACGACGACGACCCGTCTGGCTCTTCGCGGCCGAGCTCGGTGACGAGACCGACGCCCTCGCGCTACTGCTGCGTGAGGCCCAGGACTGCTGGCCGATCTCGACCTGCTGGCGATCGTCTTCGTGCTCGACGGCCGCTCGTACGTCCTCGCCGCGGCGCGAGCCCGTGTACGAGCGCACCGAGAAGCAAGCTGCCTGAGCGACGTCAGGCGGACCGCAGCGTGTCGGCGATCACGCGCGCGTAGATCGTGCACCCGTACGGCCACGGGTGCGTGCCGTCCTGCAGCATCTTGTCCGTCGAGTGCCCGTACCAGTCGGCGAGATGCGCCGCCTGCCAGCCGCGCAGCCAGTTGGCGAGCGCGTGATTCGACTCGTCCTGCCAGCTCGTGTGTTGCGGACGTTGACGACGACGACGTCGCGGGATCCCGTGCAGCGCGTGCCGTAGCCGCACGAGGTCGTGGTACCAGAGCGGCCCGTTGTTCCCGACCTGGATCACGACGCTCTTCGGCAGCTGGTGGTGCCGCCGGAGCCGCTGGAGCTCGTTGACCGTGTCCTCGATCTGCCGGCCCACCGTGGCGTCGACGCGCACGCGGTGGTGGAGCGCCGTCCTTCAGCTCGCGCGAGCAGCCGAGCATCACCGAGTCGCCGAGCGCGAGGATCCGGCCCGGCGGCAGGGAGGCTCGCTTCGTCTGCGCTGGCGACCTGGTCGTGCTCGGAGCCGCGGTGCGTCGTGTGCGGCGCTGGTGCGTGCGCGGCCGTTCGCCTTCGGCGGGCTGACGTAGCCCGCCGACCGGATTCAGCGAGCGCCGGCGTCACGAACAGGATCGCGAAGGCGGCGACGAGGCCCAGCGCTCCCGCGCCGACGACCTCGAGCCGGAAGCGGCGCGAGTACTGGGAGAGCCACCGCTGCAGGCGCCCGCGTCCGGATCGGCTGCTCGACGAAGCGGTACGAGAGCGCGGCGGCCGCGAGCGACGATGGCGGCCTCCGCCGACCACGACGCCGGGCCCGGTCCCGCGTTTCACGCCGGCGCACGAGCAGGATGATCGGCCAGTGCCAGAGGTAGATGCCGTAGCTCCGCTCGCCGATCCAGCGCAGCGGCGCGACCCCGAGCGCCTGGCCGATCCCGGTCTGGGATGCGCGACCGCCGCGATCAGGACGGCGAAGCAGAACGCGGCCGCGAGGTCGCCGCCCTGGTAGAGCGTCGGGTTGAAGTCCTGCATCTGCAGGAAGAGGAGGACGGAGCCGACGAGCGCCGCGATGCCGAGCAGCTCGAGCAGCGGCAGTGCGCGCGCCCGAGCCGCTCGATCCTCGGCCAGACGAGCGCGAGCAGGATGCCCATCAGCAGCAGGAAGGCGCGCGTATCGGTGCCGTAGTAGACGCGCGAGGGATCGCTCGGGTTGTAGAGGATCCACATCAGCGCCGCCGAGGCGGCGATGCCGGCGATCACGATCATCGGCAGCCGCTTGCGGCCGATGAGGACGAGGCCCGGGACGAGCAGCAGCGGCCAGACGATGTAGAACTGCTCCTCCACCCCGAGCGACCACGTGTGCTGCAGCAGCGACGGGTTGCCCATCAGGTTGAAGTACGAGTGGTTCGCGATGATCTGGTGCCAGTTCGCGTAGTAGAGGAGCGAGCTGACCACGTCGCTGCGCGTGCGGGCGAGGTCCTGGCGCGCGAAGATCGACGGCGAGGATGAGCGACCCGAGCACGACCACGACGAGCGCGGGGAGGAGGCGCCTTGCGCGGCGCATCCAGAACCGGCGCAGGTCGATCTGGTTCCGCGCCTCCCACTCGACGAGCAGCAGCGACGTGATCAGGTAGCCGCTGAGGACGAAGAAGAGGTCGACGCCGAGGAAGCCGCCCGGCAGCCAGTCGATCCGCGAGTGGTAGAGGAAGACGGCCGCGACCGCGATCGCGCGCAGGCCGTCCAGCCCCGGGCGGTAGGCGATGTGCGGTGCGTTGGCGACTGGCTTCGGCACTTCCGGCAGGCAGCTTAGGGTCTGTTTCGGCGGGTCGCCAGGGTCGCTGCGACGAGCTCCGTGAGGCACTCCGCCGGCTCGGCGAGCGCGCGCTCGGGACCGTAGCTCGCGACGAGCGAGAGCGCGTCGGTCGGGCACCCTTCCGCGACGTCTCCGGCGAGGACGAGCGCCTCGATTCCCGCAGCCTGCAGCGCGTTCGAGGACGCGGCCGACGACCTTGCCCGTGAACGACGTCGCGTCGACGAGGCCCTCGCCTGTGACGACGAGATCCGCCTCGGCGAGGCGTCCGTCGAGGCCGAGCCGGTCGGCGACGAGGTCGAAGCCGGGGAGGAGGCGCGCGCCGATCGCCGCGAGTCCGCCCGCCAGCCCTCCCGCCGCGCCGGCGCCGGGAAGGTCGGGGACGACGAGCCTTGCCGAGCCGCTCGCGCAGGATCTGCACCTGCTCCGGTGTCGCTCCCTTCTGCGGCGCGAAGACGTCGGCGGCGTCGAGGAAGCGCGCCTCGACGTCGCACGCGACGTCGAGCGGGACGAGGAGCGGATGCGGGACGGCTTCCGTGGCGCCGACCCCGCCGTCGGTCGACGCGACGCCGCCGACCGCCACGACGATTCGCTCGGCCCCCTCCGCGACAGCCGCGGCAACGAGCTCGCCGACGCCGCGGCTCGTCGCGCGCAGCGGGTCGTTCCCCTCCGCCCCGCCGGCGAGCGTGAGCCCGCAGGCCTGCGCGGCCTCGATCAATGCGGTGCCGTCCTCCTCGAGCCGCCAGGCTGCTTCCACCGGCTCTCCCGAGAGGACCGCGTCACGAGCGTCCGCCGGTTTCCGCCGCCGAGCACGTCGAGCGTGCCCTCGCCGCCGTCCGCGAGCGGCAGTTCGTCGGCCGCCCAGCCGGCGCGTTCTGCTCCCGCGGCGATCGCGGCCGCGGCCTCGCGCGCGGTGAGCGTGCCGCGGAACTTGTCGGGGGCTGCCAGAAGCTGCATGACACGGTGATTCTGCGCTACCGTTCGCCCAGCACTAGCACTAGAGCGAGTACCGGTCGCGCGTCCTATGCGCGCCTCCTTCCCGCTCAGAACTTCCGCGGAGGGAGGTGTTTTCAATATGGCAACCGGAACCGTGAAGTGGTTCAACGATGCGAAGGGGTACGGCTTCATCACCCCGGACGAGGGCGGCAAGGACGTGTTCGTCCATTTCAGCGCGATCGAGTCCGAGGGCTTCAAGTCGCTCGCCGAAGGCGCGCGCGTCGAGTTCGAGCCGTCCGAGGGGCAGAAGGGCCCCGAGGCGCGGAACGTCGTTCTCGTCGGCTAGATCGAGTGGCAAGGGCGCCTCGCACGAGGCGCCCTTAGCTCTCCCCGCGCTACGAGCTCTTCCGTGCGGTCGCGCGGCCCCCCTTGCGGCCCGCGGCCTTCTTCTGCGCGGTCGTGCCGCCCTGGCTCGAGTTGCTGCCGGCGCGTGCCGGAACCCGAGGCCTTGCCGCCGCGCTTCGAGGCGCCCGGCGAGTTGGCGATCTTCGCCGCGCGCTCCTTCGACATCCCCTTCTCCTTCAGCTTCTCGTACTGCTTCTCGTTCTTGACGCTTGGTCGCTTGTCGGGCATGCGGATCCTCCTTGTCGGTGGACGAGGGTCCCGACTCGACAACGGGCGTGTCCGGAATCTCGTTTCGCCTAGCGCTGCGCTTGCTTCCAGGCCTGCGTTAGCTCGCGGCGATAGAAGAGGAAGAGGATGAGCGCCACGAGCAGCAGCACCGCCTCGTCGAGCGGTCCCGGGATCGGGGCCAGGCCGAAAGCGGCGAGCCAGCGAATCGGGCGAGGAATCCCGCCGTGGCGCAGGACGATCCGCACCGCGTTCGCCGTCCGTTTCAGGACGGCCGCAAGGGAGCTCATCCCAAGATGCTACGGCCGGCTGCGGCATGCGATCCTCGCCTCGGTGACGGTCGAGTGGACGTTTTCGTACGCGGACGACTGACGACGCTGCGGCCGGCCGGCGCGGACGACATTGACCGCCTCGTCGCCTGGCACGCGGATCCCGACGTCTCGCGCTACTGGGACGACGAGACGTTCACCCGCGAGGAGATGGAGGAGCGGCTCCAGCGTGAGGATGTCGAGGCGTGGATCGTGGAGGAGGCGGCAGAGCCCGTCGGCTACCTCCAGGTGCATCCGGAAGGGCTCGACATGTTCCTGATCCCGGCGGCACGCGGACGCGGACTCGGCCCGGACGCGGCACGGGCCATGACCGAGCACCTTCTCCACGAGCGCGGTCGCGAACGCGTGACCGTCGACCCGTACGCCTGGAACGAGGGCGCGGTCCGCGCCTGGGAGCGCGCCGGCTTCGTCGAGGTCTCGAGGCACGAGGCCGACGAAGAGCACACGGCCCCGTGGGTCCTCATGGAGTTCCGGGGTTAATCGGCTTCGGGATCGTCCTCGGCGATCGGGTCTCCCTCTTCGGGATCCGGCACGGGCGACTCGTCGATCTCCTCGTTCCTGTCGTCTTCGCGGGGGTGCATATCCTTGGCCGGTTCTGTCATGAAGGTCGTCCTTCCCGACAACTCAGAGCTCGAACTTCCCGACGGCGCTTCGGGCCTGGACGCCGCGCGAGCGATCGGGCCGAAGCTCGCCGAGCAGGCGGTGCTCGTGCGCGCGAACGGACGCGTGCAGGATCTGCGCCTGCCGTTGCAGGACGGCGAGCCGATCCAGATCCTGACCATCCGCGACAAGGACGACCCGGATGCGCTCGCCGTCCTCCGTCACTCGTCCGCGCACCTGCTGGCGGAGGCCGTCACGCAGCTCTATCCGGGCGTGAAGCTCGCCATCGGGCCGCCGATCGAGAACGGCTTCTACTACGACTTCGACTTTCCCGAGCCGATCCGCGAGGAGGATCTGGAGAAGATCCAGGCCGAGATCGACCGCGAGCTCGCCGAGGGCCGCGAGTGGGTGCGGCAGGAGATCTCACGTGACGAGGCCAGGCAGCTCTTCTCGGCCGATCCCTACAAGCTCGAGCTCGTCGACACCGCCGAGGGCGACATCTCGATCTACACACAGTCGTCTCCGAAGGGGGGCGACTTCACCGATCTCTGCCGCGGGCCGCACCTGCAGAACTCGAAGCCGATCAAGGCGCTCAAGCTGACCGGCCTCGCCGGCGCTTACTGGCGCGGCGACTCCGACAACCAGCAGCTGACGCGCATCTACGGCACCGCCTTCTACTCCAAGGAGGACCTCGACGCGTACCTCGAGAGGCTCGAGCGTGCGCGGGGGCGCGACCACCGGCGGATCGGCCCGCAACTCGACCTCTTCCACATGTCGGAGTACTCGCCCGGCGCGGCGCTGTGGACGGCGAAGGGGATGGCGATCTACAACGCGCTCGAGGATCTGCGACGGCGCGAGAACGCGAAGCGCGGCTACCTCGAGGTGAAGACGCCGCTCATGTGGGACGTCGAGCTCTGGAAGCGGTCGGGCCACTGGGAGAAGTACGGCGACAACCTGTTCCGCATCGAGCACGGCGAGTCGGTCTACGGGCTCAAGCCGATGAACTGCCCCGGCCACATGCTCCTCTTCAACACGCAGCTGCGGAGCTACCGCGACCTGCCGATTCGCTACGCCGAGGCCGCTGTGCTGCATCGCGACGAGCCGACCGGGAGCCTGCAGGGGCTGACTCGCGCGCGCCAGTTCAGCCAGGACGACGCGCACGTCTTCTGCACGGAGGACCAGATCCAGGAGGAGATCGACGCGATGTTCGACTACGTCGACTTCCTCTACGACACGTTCGGCGTGCGCGAGCTCGCGCACGCGGAGCTCGCGACGCGGCCCGACAACAAGCTCGGCACCGACGAGCAGTGGGATCACACCGAGGGCGTGCTGCGGCGGGCGCTCGAGCGGATCGGCCTGCGCCATCGCGTCGCCGAAGGAGAGGGTGCGTTCTACGGGCCGAAGATCGACTTCTTCATGGACGACGTGCTCGGCCGTCCCTGGCAGATGGGGACCATCCAGCTGGACGGCCAGCAACCGGAGCGGCTGGGCTGCACGTACATGGGCTCCGACAACCGCGAGCACACGCCGTACGTCATCCACCGCGCGCTGTTCGGCTCGCTCGAGCGCTTCATCGGGATCCTGCTCGAGCACTACGGCGGCGATCTGCCGTTCTGGCTCGCACCGGTGCAGGTGCGCGTTCTGCCGGTTGGGGAGGCTCATCTCGAGGCTGCGCGCGACCTCGCCCAGCGCCTGGCCTCCTTCCGCGTCGAGGTGGCCGAGCCGGCGGAGACGATCGGCAAGCGGATCCGCGCGGCCGAGCTCGACAAGATCCCGTTCACGGTCGTCTACGGCGACCGCGAGAGCGACGAGAGCCTCGCGGTGCGCGAGCGCGGCGGCGAGCAGTCGACCCTCTCCCTGGCCGAGCTTCTCGACAGGCTCCGGCCCCTGCTACCCTCCGAGGTCTGAAAAGCAGGGGCGGACCGTTCCTCACCTCCCGGGCCACAAGCTGGACCGCGGGGGTTCAACCGAGTCGAAGTAATGACGAGGAAACGGCCGCTGCATGCAGCGGCTTTTCATGTTGCGACAGCGAAACGAGGAGGAGTAAGCCCAACTTGGTGATTTGCCTTTGAGGCCTAGACGCCGGCCATTCGATCAGACCCGCCCGGCCCCACGCGACACGACGCGCATCAACGATGCGATCCGCGCCTCTCGCGTCAGGCTGATCGACGACGACGGCAGCCAGCTCGGAATCAAGACCACGGACGACGCGCGCGAGTACGCCTACGGCAAGAACCTCGACCTCGTCGAGGTTGCGGCCCAGGCCGACCCGCCGGTCGCCAAGGTCATGGACTACGGCAAGTACAAGTACGAGCAGGAACAGAAGGCGAAACAGGCCCGCAAGCACCAGATGCAGATCCAGGTCAAGGAGATCAAGTTCCGGCCGAAGATCGGCGTGCACGACTACAACACCAAGAAGGGCCACGTCGAGCGATTCCTCAACCAGCGCGCGAAGGTGAAGGTCACGATCATGTTCCGCGGCCGGGAGCAAACCCACCCGGAGCGGGGCCGCGATCTGCTCCTCCGCCTTGCCGACGACGTCAAGGAGATCGGGCAGATCGAGTCCCAGCCTCTCCAGGACGGACGCAACATGGTGATGCTGCTCGGCCCGACGAAGAATGCAGGAGTGAAACGAGATGCCGAAGATGAAGACACGCAGCTCCGTGAAGAAGAAGTTCAAGGTGACGGCGGGGGGCAAGATCCTGCGCCGGCCGGCGATGCGGAGCCACAACCTGGAGAAGAAGTCGTCGAAGCGTAAGCGCGGCTTCCGCAAGGATCGCGAGGTCACGGGCGCCGATCGCGGCGCGATCAAGAAGATGCTGGGGATGGGCTGACCGATGCCTCGCGTCAAGCGTGCCGTCGCCGCACACAAGAAGCGCCGCAAGGTCCTCGAGCAGGCGAAGGGCTACTGGGGCCGCAAGAGCACCCATTACCGCTACGCGAAGGAGCAGGTCGAGCACTCGCTCGTCTACGCGTACCGCGACCGGAAGGTGCGGAAGCGGGAGTTCCGGAAGCTCTGGATCACGCGGATCAACGCCGCCGCCCGCGCGAACGGGCTCTCGTACAACCAGTTCGTGCACGGCTGTTCGAAGGCCGGCATCGAGCTCGACCGGAAGGTGCTCGCCGACCTCGCCGTCAGCGACCCCGCCGCGTTCGGTGCGATCGCCGAGCAGGCGAAGGCCGCGCTGCAGAGCCAGCCGGCCTGATCACCTCCCGCGACAACGAGCGGCTCAAGCTCGTCCGCAAGCTCCATGACCGGCGCTGGCGGGACAAGCTCGGGCTGTTCGCGGTCGAGGGTGAGGATCTCGTCGAGGCGGGCCTCGCCGCCGGGCTCGAGCCCGCCGACGTGCTCGTAGCTGGAGAGGACGTTGCCGCCGAGCTGCTTGCGGAGGTGTCCGCGCTCGCGCATCCGCCGCGCGTCGTCGCCGTCTTCCGGCGGGACGATCTCCCGCGCGGTGCGCGGCCGGTGACGCTTGCGCTCTGGCGCGTCGGCGACCCCGGCAACGTCGGCACGCTCCTGCGCGCGGCGGACGCCTTCGGCGCGGGCATCGCGCTGTCGGAGGGCTGCGCCGATCCGACCGGGCCGAAGGCGGTGCGCGCGTCGATGGGCTCGCTCTTCCGCGTTCCGCTGAGCGCGTTCGACGACCCTGCGGGTAGGCGGATCGCGCTGCGTGCCGGAGGGCGGAATCCCGCTCCCCGAGCTGGATTCCAGCGGAGAGGTCGTGCTCGTACTCGGCGCGGAGCGGGAAGGGCTCCCGTCGCGAAGTGCTCGAGCGCTGCGAGGAGCGAGCCTCGATCCCCCAACCCGGCGACGCCGAGTCGCTCAACGTCGCCATGGCCGGGGCAATCGCGCTCTACGAGCTGGCTCGCCGCAAATAGGCCCAAAAAAGCGGCCGGCCCGCTTTCGCGGGCCGGACCAGAGATTCGCCGAGCCGGTTTCGCTTTCGTCCGCCTCGTCCAACCGGCCTTTCGCCTCGGGATTGCTCCCTCTTCGTCCGACCGCTCGGTCGTGGTTTCGACCTACTCGCGCTCCGTGCTCGGCGCAAGGAGGAACCTATGCGAAACGCGGTCACCGGATCAAGACCAAGCCTCAACTTTTTTGTCGCAATTTGCGGCCTCGATTATTTTCGGAGGGCGATCCACACGCTGTCCTCGCCGCCGGCGAACGGCCGGCGGTCGAACCACCCGTAGCACTCGAGCACCTCGAAGCCGGCCTCGGCGAGCAGCGAGTGCCACCGCTCGGGCTCGACCCACCAGAGCGTCATGCGTCGAGGAGCCCTGCGGGCCGCGCACCGAGAGCGTGAGCGTCTGCGCCGCGAGGTCCCAGTCGGCTCGCTCGTCGATGCCGGGCTCGCGCTCGATCCAGCGGCCGTGCGTCTCCTCGATGTCCTCGCGGGACGGTGTGAAGACGTCGAAGACGAGGCGCCCGCCGGGCCGGAGCAGCTCGCGGGCGGCGCGGAGCGCCTCGAGCCGCTCGTCGTCGTCCCGCAGGTGGAGATACGAGCGGAACGGACACGTCACGAGCGGAACGCGCTCGTCCACCGGCGGCCGGCGCAGGTCGCCGAGCCGCAGGTCGAGCCGCTCCGCGACGCCGGCCTCCCGCGCCCGCTCGGCACAGACGGCCAGCATCCCGGCGGACGAGTCGACGCCGATCACGTGCGCGCCGGCGAGCGCGGTCGGGATGGCGATCCGGCCGGTGCCGACGCCGAGCTCCACGACCTCGCCGCCCGCCGCGAGCGCCTCGTCGACGTAGAACGAGACGTCCTCGATCGACGCTCGCGCTCCAGGGGTCGTAGAGCCACGCGATCGGGTCGTAGACGCTCAGGGCTTCCGCGCGACGTAGACGAACTCGAGCGACTCGTCGTCGAACGGACGGCGGTCGAACCAGCCGTACAGCGCCTCGATCTCGAGGCCGGCGACGTCGATCAGGCCGTCCCACTCCTCCTTGGTGGCCCACCAGATCCGAATCGTCTCGGCGTCGTCCCGCTGGATCTCGATGCGGTTGTCCGCGGGCACGTAGCGGAGCGTGTGCACGACGCCACTCTGGTTCTGCGTCGTGCCGTCGAGCCGCGCCGCGATCGTGTGGCTGAAGGCGAAGGCGTTGAAGGCGAAGCGCCCGCCCGGCCGCAGCGATGCGGCGACGCGCTCGAACAACCTGCCGCTTCTCCTGCCAGCCGTGCAGGTGGAGGAGCGAGCGGTAGGGAACGTAGATCAGCCCCGCGGGCTCGTCGAGCTCGAGCTCGCGCACGTCGCCGAAACGCAGCTCGAGCGGCAAGCCGGCCGAACGCTCGCGGGCGATCTCGAGCATCGCCGGCGACGAGTCAATGCCGAGCACGGGCTTGCCCGTCTCGCGCACGACTTCGATCGCCACCCGGCCGCTTCCGACCATCAGCTCGACGATCGGCCCGTCCGCCTCGCGGGCGAGCGAGACGTAGTGGGCCACGTCCTCGGTCATGTCGGCCGCCCACGCGTCGTAGACAGGCGCCCAGGAGTCGTATTCGCTCATCGAGGGTAGTATCGACACCGATGTCTGCATCGCGCGTGTTCGCCTTTACGGGGCCCCGGCTCGCCGCCGGGGCGTCGGCGCGCTAGCAGTCGCCGTCTCCTCAGCTCGAGCCGGGGCGTGAGCGTCCCCGTTCCCGTGCCCGCGAAGGGAGGAGAAACCGTTGGATAAGGTCGCCATCGTGAATGCCGACGACCTCGAGAAGGAGGCGCTCGTCGCCGCTGCCGAGGCGAGGTCGCTCGCCGCGCTCTCGGAGGTCAGGATCCGCTACCTCGGTCGCCGGAGCGCCCTCAAGCTCGCGCTGCGCGACGTGCGCGATCGCGAGAGCGGCATGACGCTCAACGCCGTGCGCGAGACGGTCGAGTCGGCGCTCGCCGCCCGGGAGGCGGAGCTCGCGCGCGCCGAGCTCGGAGGAGAGACTCGCAACAGAGCGCGTCGACGTCACGCTCCCGGCCCAGCTGACTCGGGCCGCCGAAGCTGCGCCCGCGCGGCACGCTCCACCCGTCGACGCTCGTGCGCCGCGATGTCGAGGACATCTTCCTCGGCCTCGGCTACGAGATCGTCGACGGCCGCGAGGTCGAGACGACCCGCTACAACTTCGACGCTCTCGGCTTCCCCGACTGGCATCCGTCGCGCTCGCCGCGCGACATCGCTCTTCCTCGACGAGCAGACTCTGCTCCGCACGGAGACGTCGCCGGCGCAGATCCACAAGATGGAGGAGCGGCGGCCGCCGATCTACATGATCTCGATCGGCCGCGTCTACCGGCGCGACACCATCGACGCGACGCACTTCCCGATCTTCCACCAGTTCGAAGGGTCTCGCCATCGACAAGGGGATCACGCTCGCCGACCTCAAGGGGACGCTCCTCTACGTGATGCGTCAGCTGTACGGGCCCGAGCGCGAGGTGCGCTTCCGCACGCACTACTTCCCGTTCACGGAGCCCTCGATGGAGCCGGACGTCTCGTGCTTCAACTGCGGCGGCGCCGGCTGCCCGATCTGCAAGCACTCGGGCTGGATCGAGATGGGCGGCTCGGGGATGGTCGATCCGTACCTGTACGAGTTCGTCGGCTGGGGCCCGGAGGAGTACACGGGCTTCGCGTTCGGCGTGGGCATCGAGCGCACGCGCGCAGCTCCGCTACGGGATCTCGGGCATCCGCCCGTTCTGGGACAACGACCTGCGCTTCCTGCGGCAGTTCCGATGAGAGATCCCGCTCAGCTGGCTCCGCGAGTACGTGCGCGTCGACGCGCGTCGCAGGAGATCGCCGACGCGCTCTCGATCTCGACCGCCGAGGTCCACGCCGTGCATCGGGTCGGCGTGCCGGGCGACCTCGGGCTCTTCCGCGTCGGCCACGTGCTCGAGGCGGAGAAGCATCCCGACGCCGACCGGCTCCAGCTCACGTCGGTCGACGTGGGGGAGGACCGGCCGTACTCGATCGTCTGCGGCGCCTGGAACTTCGGCGCCGGGGCGAAGGTGGCGGTGGCGCTGCCGGGCGCGACGCTCCCCGACGGGCTGACGCTCGAGCGGCGCAAGCTGCGCGGACAGATGTCGGAGGGGATGATCCTCGCCGAGGACGAGCTCGACCTCGGTACCGACCACACCGGGATCATCGTCCTCGACGACGCGCTCGAGGCGGGGACGCCGCTCGCCGAGGTGCTGCCGCTCGTCGACGAGGTGATCGAGCTCGAGGCGACCGGCAACCGCCCCGACCTGTTCGCCGTCTACGGCGTCGCACGAGAGGTCGCGGCGCTTTTCGGCGGCGAGCTGCTGCCGATGCCGGGCAAGGAACCGCGGCGCGACGGCGACGAGCCGGTCGGGATCGGGATCGAGGACCCGGAAGGCTGCCTCCGCTTCATCGGCCGCGTCTTCCGCGACGTTGCGCTCGGCGAGTCGCCGCCGTGGCTGAAGGCTCGCCTGCGGCACGCGGGCGTGCGCGCCATCTCGAACGTCGTCGACGTCACGAACTACGTGATGCTCGCGCTCGGCAGCCCGCTCCACGCCTACGACCTCGACCTGCTCCGCGGCGGGCTCGTCGCGCGACGCGCGCGCAAGGGGGAGAAGGTGCGCACGCTCGACGGCGTCGAGCGCACGTTGAGCACCGAGGATCTCGTGATCGCCGACGGCGAGCGCGCCGTCGGGCTCGCCGGGATCATGGGCGGCGAGGAGACGGAGGTCTCGTCCTCGACGACGAATGTGCTGCTCGAGGCCGCGAACTTCGAGCCGGTCGGGATCCTGCGCAGCTCCGAGCGGCACGCGCTGCGCACCGAGGGCTCGAATCGCTGGGAGAAGGGCGTCGACCCGCACGTCGCGGGCCCGGCCGCGACCTACGCGACGCAGCTGATCGTCGAGCTGGGCGGCGCGCGCTGGACCGGGGCGGAGGACGTGCAGGGCGACCTGCCGAAGCCGGCTGTGATCCGGCTGCGGCCGGAACGCGCCAGCGAGCTCATGGGGCTCGAGGTAGCCCCGGAGGAGCAGAGCGAGATCCTCGGCCGGATCGGCTTCGGCCAGCTGAAGTCCGGCTTCCGCGTGCCGACCTGGCGCGCCCGCGACGTGACGCGCGAGGTCGACCTGATCGAGGAGGTCGCGCGCTTCAAGCTGCCCGAGATCCCGTTCACGCTGCCGCGGCGCGAGGCGATGTTCGGGCGGCTGACCCGCGAGCAGCGCCTGCGCCGTCAGGTCGAGGATGTGCTCGTCGGCGCCGGCTACGCCGAGGCGTACACGCCGACGTTCGTCGCCGAGGGCGACCTGCAGCTGCCGGAGCCGCTCTCCGCCGAGGCGGCTGCGCTCCGCACCGTCCTCTACGCCTCGCTGCTCGAGCCCGCCCGCCGCAACGCCGACGCGGGCGAGGAAGACGTCGCGCTGTTCGAGATCGCGCGGGTCTACCGTGACGTCGGCGCCGATCTGCCCGAAGAGCATTGGCACGTCGCCGGCATTGCCGACGGCGGCTTCGCCGAGGCGAAGTGGGCCGTCGAGCAGATCTACTCCGCGCTCGGCGTCGAGCCCGCGTACGAGCGGACGAGCCAGCCGCACCTGCACCCGGGGAAGACGGCGAGCACGGCGGAGGGCTGGCTCGGCGAGCTCCATCCGGCGTTGCTCGACGGCGTCTGGGGAGCGTTCGAGCTCGACCTCGACGCGCTCGCCGAGGCGGCGCCGCAGGTCGTCGCCTTCGAGGAGGTGAGCCCGTACCCGGAGGTGCGCCAGGATCTCGCCTTCGTCGTCGACGAGGAGGTCCCGGCCGCCGACGTCCTTGCTGCGATCCGCGAGGCGGCCGGCGAGCTGCTGCGCGAGCTCGAGGTCTTCGACGAGTACCGGAATCCGGAGACGATCGGCGAGGGGAAGCGGTCGCTCGCGTTCCGGCTCGCCTTCGGCTCCCTCGAGGGGACGCTGACGGACGAGGACGTCTCGCCCGTGCGCGCCTCGATCGTCGACACGCTCGCGACGCGCTTCGGCGCCGTCCTGAGGGCTTAGCTAGTCGTCCTGGTGGCGGCGCCGGATCTTCAGCGCCGTCCGGAGGGCCAGCAGAGCGCCGGCGGCGGCTCCGACCATGACGCCGATCTGCTTTCCGCGCTCGGCCGTCTTGTCGAGCTCCTTGCGCAGGTCGGACACGGCGTTCGTGAGCTCGCGCCGCTCGTCCGCGATCTCGCGGCGAAGGTCGGGCTCACTGGGCATCGCGCAACGCCTCCGTCGTCAGCTGGGCCTCCTCGACCGCCTGCTCCGGCATCGGCTTCGCGCCCTTCTGCAGCATGATGTATCCGACTCCGACGAGGATCGCGGTGACCAGGATCAGGCCGCCGCACACGATGAGCAGCGACTCCCAGACGGCGAGCGTCGTGGCCAGGCCGGCGGCCGCCGCGAGCGAGACCGAAGGTGAGGGCCAGGAACGCGACGACGGCTGCGGCCGCCATGAGGCCGGCCCCTATGCCCAGCGCGGCGGCCTTCCGCTTCAGCTCGGCCATTGCGAGCTGAATCTCGAGCTGGACGAACGAGCGCGCGTGATCGGCCACACGCTGGGCGGCGCCGGAAAGTCCGTTCATAGCCTCCTCCTTACCACGAGGAAGGGACCGTAACCCAGGGACAGCTCACCCGGGCGGCGGCGGCTCCTCGTACGGCTCCAGCTGCCCGTACTCGTCGGCGTCGATCGTGAGATGGACGGTTCCCTCCTCGATCGCCCCGACCTTCTCGGACGGGACATAGCGCGGGCGGTCGAGGATGGCTCCGGCGCCGACGGCGAGGCCGTCGAAGATGTCGGCCTCGGGCTCCCCGAGGACCTGGTCGACCTTCCCGACCTCGTTCCCGTCGCTGGCGGCGACCGCCCAGCCGCGCTCGACGATCGTCCAGGCGACGGGATCGGCCATCAGGCGGGACGGCGCCCGACGACGAAGGTGGCCCCCTGCGTCCCGACCGGGTTCACGTCGCTCAGCGCCCGCGTGATCCGGACGTGGCCCGTGATCCCGGCCTCGTCGAGCCGGGCGAGACAGCGGCCGACCATCCCGGCGGAGGCGCCGTAGCCCTGCCGGCTCGCGCAGCGAAAGCCGAAGCCCGGTCGGCTCGTCAACTGCATGGGGTTGATGGGAGCGCAGAGCACGGCGGCCCGGTCGACGTCGGCGCTCGAGTGGAGCTCGAGCTCGGCGAGGAGGTCGCTCCAGTCGGACGGGAGCACCTCGAGCGCCTCCTGCCACTCGGCCGCGAGCGAGCGCGCGGGCTCGGGCTCCTCCGGCTCCGGGCGCACGCCTCGCGGCCTCGACGAGCTCGAGGCGTCCGACGATGCCCTCCTGGTCGATCCGCCGGAGCAGGCGTCGCGCGGCTTCGGGTCCGATGCTGGTCCCCTGCGTCGAGACGTTGAACCGGATCAGCGTGGCTCCGATGCCCGGCTGCGCCGGCCCGAGCAGGGCAGCAGCGCGGGATCGGGCCGCGCCGTCCCTGATCGCGAGGCTCAGCGTGACCTCGGTCCACCTTGGATCCAGGCCCTGTTCGACGCGGTTCCAGCGTTCGGCGAGCGGCACGGCCGGAACCGTACACTCGGGCCGGTGGCGAAGGTGGAACAGAGAGCCAGCCTCGCTAAGAGCGATCTCCACGACGTGCTGCGGGAGATGCTCCTCATCCGCCGCTTCGAGGAGAAGGTCGAGGAGCGCTTCCGTGCGGGCGAGCTGCCCGGCTTCCTCCATGTCGCGATCGGCCAGGAGGCGTGCGCCGTCGGCGTCTGCCGCGCGCTCGAGGACGGCGACGTCATCGCCTCGACGCACCGCGCGCACGGCCACACGCTGGCGAAAGGGACGCATCCGAACGAGCTGATGGCCGAGCTGTACGGCAAGCAGGAGGGCTGCTCGCACGGCTACGGCGGCTCGATGCACCTGTACGACATCGAGCGCGGGAACATGGGCGCGAACGCCGTCATCGGCGGCGGTCTGCCGCACATCACCGGTGCTGCGCTCGCGTTCCAGATGCGCGGCGAGCCTCGAGTCGCCCTTGCGTTCTTCGGCGACGGGGCGACGAACATCGGCACGTTCCACGAGGCGCTCAACCTCGCTCAGCTGTGGAAGGTGCCGGCCGTGTTCGTGCTCGAGGACAACAAGTGGGCCGAGTCGACGCCGGAGTCGCAGCACTCCCCGATCCGCGATCTCTCCGCGCGCGCGAAGGCGTTCGGCATGAAGGCGCTCAAGGCGGACGGCCAGGACGTCGAGGCGGTGTACAAGGCGACGCGGCAGGCCCTCGACCACGCGCGCTCCGGCAAGGGGCCGGTCTTCCTGCACCTCGACACGGTGCGCTTCGGCGGCCACTACATCGGCGATCCGCAGGTCTACCGCGACCGCGACGGAGGCCAAGGAGCTGCGCGCGACGCGCGACCCGATCGAGCTGCTGCGCGCGAAGCTCGACGTCTCGGACGACGACTTTGCCGAGGTCGACGCCGAGGTGACCGAGATCGTCGAGGCCGCGGTCGAGTTCGCCAAGAACGGCACCGATCCGGCGCCCGAAGACGCCCTCAAGAACATCTATGCCTGAGCTGACCTACCGCGAGGCCGTCCGCGACGCGCTGTCCACGGCGATGCGCCAGGACGACGACGTCTTCATCATGGGCGAGGACATCGCCGAGATGGGCGGCTCGATGGGCGTCACGGCCGGGATGCTCGAGGAGTTCGGCAAGGAGCGCGTGCGCAACACGCCGATCTCGGAGATGGCGCTCGCGGGCACCGCGATCGGCGCCGCGATGCAGGGCATGCGGCCGGTCGCCGAGATCATGTACGAGGACTTCATGACGCTCGCCGCCGAGCAGGTCGTGAACCAGGCCGCGAAGCTCCGCTACATGTCGGGCGGGCAGCTCACCGTCCCGGTCGTCTTTCGCACCCAGGGCGGCGCCGGCTGGTCGCCGGGCGCGCAGCACGCGCAGCAACTCGAGGCGTGGTTCGTCCACATCCCGGGGCTCAAAGTGGTCTTCGCGTCCACTCCGGAAGATGTCCGCGGGCTTCTCTGGTCGGCGATCTACGACGACAACCCCGTCGTGTTCTTCGAGCACCGGACGCTCTACCCGCTCAAGGGCAACGTGCCGCAGGAGATCGAGCCGATCCCGATCGGGCGCGCTCGCGTGCACCGCGAGGGCGAGGACGTGACCGTGATCGCGACCGGGCGGCTCGTCCACGAGAGCCTGAAGGCCGCGGAGGAGGCGGAGGGCGCAGGGATCTCGGTCGAGGTCGTCGACCCGCGCACGCTGCAGCCGCTCGACGCGGAGACGCTCGTCTCGTCCGTCAAGAAGACGAACCGAGCCGTCGTCGCGCACGAGGCCGTGACGCGGATGGGCTTCGGAGCCGAGGTCGCGGCCGTGCTCCAGTACCAGGCGTTCGACTGGCTCGACGCTCCGATCGAGCGCGTGGGCGCGAAGTTCTCGCCGCTCCCGTTCGCGCCGGTGATGGAGAACTTCGTCGTCCCGCACGCCGACGACGTGCTCGCCGCGATCAAGCGAACGGTCGGCAAGGAGAGCTGAACGGTGGCGACCGAAGTCATCCTGCCGCGGCTGGGCCAGGGCATGGAGTCGGGCACGATCGTCCGCTGGCTCAAGTCGGAGGGCGAGCCGGTGGAGAAGGGCGAGCCGCTCTTCGAGCTCGACACCGACAAGGTGACACAGGAGGTCGAGGCCGAGGCGGCCGGCGTCCTGCTCAAGATCGCGGTTGCCGAGGGCGAGGTGCCCGTGGGGCAGACGGTGGCGTTCATCGGCTCCGAGGGCGAGGACGTCCCCGAGGTTGCCGCTGCCGCGCCGACCGAGGAGGACGCGAAGCCGAGCGAGCCGGAGCCCGCGCCGGCGCAGGAGGCGCCGCAGCAGGCGGCGATCGCGTCCGGGAACGGCCGGATCAAGGCCTCGCCGCTCGCGCGCCGCATGGCGCGGGAGCGCGGCATCGAGCTCGCGGGGATCCGTGGCACCGGCCCCGACGGCCGGATCGTCGCCGAGGACGTCGAGCGCGCGGAGGCCGGCGGGCCGACCGCGCCGCCGTCGGTCGCGCCGACTCCGGCCCCGACGGGCGAGGTCGAGCGGATCCCGCTCTCGAACATCCGCAAGACGATCGCCCGCCGCCTCACCGAGGCATGGCAGATCCCGGTCTTCCAGCTCCAGGCGTCGGCCGACATGACCCGCGTGAACGCCCTCGTCGCCAGGCTCCGCGAGCGAGACCCGGACGTGCGCATCACCGTCACGGACGTTCTCACGAAAGTGTGCGCGCAGGCGCTCATGCGTCATCGCGAGGTGAACGCGGAGTTCACCGAGGACGCCATCCTTCTCCACCCGAGCGCCAACGTCGGCCTCGCCGTCGCCGCGCCGCAGGGCCTCGTCGTGCCGGTGATCCGCAGTGCGGAGCGCCTGTCTCTCACCGAGATCGCCGGCGTGCGCGCCGACCTCGTCGGCCGCGCCCGTGAGGCGAAGCTGCGCGCGGAGGACCTCGAGGGCGGCACGTTCACGATCTCGAACCTCGGCATGTACGCGGTCGAGCGCTTCACCGCCGTGCTGAACCCGCCGCAGGCGGCGATCGTCGCCGTCGGCGCGACGGAGGAGCGCGTCGTCCCGGTCGACGGCGAGACGGTCGTGCGTCCGATGGTCACGCTGACGTGCACGTTCGACCATCGCGCCGTCGACGGCGCCCCGGCCGCCGCCTTCCTCCAGACGCTGAAGGAGAGCCTCGAGGACCCGGGGCTCGCGCTGTAGAACTCTCCATATGGCGCCCACGGTCTGGTACCACGTCCGGAACCTCGACGACGGCCGCCGCTTCTACCAGGACGTGCTCGGCTTCGAGGAGCTCGCCGTCGACTTCGACGCGCGCTGGTCGGAGCTGCGGCGCGGCGAGATGGAGATCGGTCTCGCGGAGGGCGAGCCGACCGACGAGGGAGTCGCGCACGTCGACGTCGCCGACCTCAAGGAGGAGGCCGACCGCCTCCGCGAGGCGGGGGTCGAGGTCGGGATAGTTCTCGAGCTGACGGGGCGAGATGCGCCTCCTCGACGTCTACGACCCGGACGGCAACCGGATCCAGCTCGCCCAGGAACTGCGTGACTGATGCTCCGTCCGGTCGACCAGATGGACACACGCTTCCTCCGCGACATGCTTCGCCACGCCTACCACTGGCGGTTCGGCGATCCCGACCTGCCGGTCTACCGCTACGTCAAGAACTGGGGCCGGCGGGGCGACGCGGGCGTGATCGCCTCCGCCGGGCCGAACGCCTACGGCGCGGCGTGGTACCGGCTCTTCCCGGCCTCGGCGCCCGGGTTCGGCTTCGTGGACGAGGAGACGCCGGAGCTGACGATCGCCGTCGTCCCGAGCAAGCGCGGCCACGGCACCGGCGCCGAGCTGCTCGAGGCACTGCTCGAGCAAGCGAGGGCGGACGGCTTCTCGCAGATCAGCCTCAGCGCCGAGCCCGGCCAGACCGGCTTCTACGAGCAGCACGGCTTCCGTGAGCTCCGGCGCGAGGACGGAACCGTGACGATGGTCGCCGACCTGTAGCAAGCGGGTGCTGCGCACCCGCTTGCTGGGATAAGGAACTCCACGTGCCGGAAAGCGCGGTTTCCGGCCCGCTCCGTGCTGTTTTGGTTTTCGATGCTCTGGACGAGGCGTCGCTGTCGTGCGCTCGCGCGCGGCGGAGGCCGGCGCGAGCGCGGTCCGGCCTCCAGCTAAGTCGCCGCTCGCGGCTGTCTTAGCCTCCGGCCCTTGGTCTGGTTTGGGTTCGAAACGTTTGAGTACGCTCAGTCGCAACATGACCAGGGAGATGAGAAATGGACGTTGACGTCGCCGTCCTGGGAGGCGGCCCCGGCGGCTACACCGCTGCCATCCGCGCCGCACAGCTCGGCGCGAAGGTCGCCTGCATCGAGCGGGAGCCCGAGCTCGGCGGCACGTGCCTGCGCGTGGGGTGCATCCCGACGAAGGCGTGGGTGCAGACCGCGTTCGCGCTCAAGGAGGCGGAGGAGCACTTCGCGAAGTTCGGCGTCGCGGTGGGGGAGGCGAAGCTCGACTTCTCGGCCTCGAACGCGTGGAAGGCAGGCGTCTCCAAGCAGATGACCTCAGGCGTTGCGAGCCTCTTCAAGGCAAACGGCGTCGAGTGGGTCAAGGGCGTCGGCCGCTTCACCGACGCGAACACGCTCGCCGTCGAGGGCGGGGAGGACGTCTCCTTCCGCTCGGCGATCATCGCGACCGGCTCGTATCCGCTCCGCCCGCCGATCGACGGGCTCGACTCGTCTCGCTGCGTCGACTCGACCGGGTTGCTCGCGCAGGAGCAGGTGCCGGGCCGGCTCGTCATCCTCGGCGGCGGGATCATCGGCTGCGAGTTCGCCTCGATCTTCAACCGCTTCGGCAGCGAGGTGACCATTGTCGAGATGCTCGACTCGCTCATCCCGCAGGAGGACGCCGACGCCGCGAAGGAGCTCGAGAAGCAGTTCGAGAAGCGCGGCATCTCGCTCCAGCTCGGCAAGCAGTGCACGAAGGTCGAGGACGACGGCTCGCAGCTCACCGTCCACTACGGCGACGGCGAGACGGTGCAGGCCGACCTGATGCTCGTCTCCGTCGGCCGCGGCCCGCTGGTCGAGGGGATCGGCCTCGACGAGGCCGGCGTCGAGTACGACCGGCGCACCGGCATCTCGACCGACGACCACCGGCGGACGAGCGTGCCGCACATCTACGCGGTCGGCGATTGCGCGGGCTACTGGCAGCTCGCCCACACCGCGTTCCGCGAGGGCGAGATCGCGGCCGAGAACGCGACCGGCCACGAGGCGGTGTTCGACAATCGTGCGATTCCGCGGCCGATCTACACGGATCCGGAGATCGCGGCCGTCGGGCTCACAGAGGCCGAGGCGCGCGAGCAGTACGGCGACGACGTGGCGGTCGGACGGTTCCCCTGGGTCGCCAACGCGCGCGCGGTGATGCAGGACGAGACGGTCGGCTGGGTGAAGTCGATCCACGAGACGCGGTACGGCGAGCTGCTCGGCCTCGTGATGGTCGGCCCGCACGTGACCGACATGGTCGAGGCGGGCGTCGTCGCGATCGACGCCGAGTCGACGGTCGAGACGGTCGCAGACGGCATCGCGCCGCATCCGACGCTCTCCGAGGCGATCAAGGAGGCGGGGCTCGTCGCGCTCGGCCGAGCCATCCACATCCCGAACCGCAAGCCGCGCGCGGCTGCTCCGGCTTAAGGTCGCTCGGAGGAGGAGAGGAGGAGCGAATGACAATCGTGAACAGACGCAACGCAGTCGTCGGCTTCGTTGCAATCAAAGTCGGGAAGACCGTCGCGCGCCGCAAGGCGAAGAAGGTCGGCGGCAAGCTGGTCCCTCCCTGGGGCGGCGACGGCAAGAACGACAAGAACAGCAAGAACGACAAGAAGAGCGATTGAGCCTCTTCCGCTCCTCGATCGACGGGCTCGTCCCCTACGAGCCAGGCAAGCCGGTCGAGGCTGTGCAACGGGAGCTCGGGCTGGAGCGCGTTGTCAAGCTCGCCTCCAACGAGGGGCCGTTCCCGCCGTTCCCCGGGGCGCTCGAGGCGATGCACCGCGCCGCGCTCGAGCTCAACCGCTATCCGGACGGCGGCGCCTGGGCGCTCCGGACCGAGCTCGCCGAGCGGCACGGCGTCGCCTTCGAGGAGCTGGTCGTCGGGGCGGGCGCCGACGGGATCATCGACCTGCTCGCGCAGGCGACGCTCGACCCGGGCGACGAGGTCGTGTGCGGCTGGCCGTCCTTCCCGAGCTACGTCCTCACCGCTGCGAAGCTCGGCGCCGAAGCCCGCCGCGTCCCACTCCGCGACCACACCTACGACCTCGACGGCCTGCTCGCCGCGATCGGGCCGAAGACGAAGCTCGTCTATGTCTGTCACCCGAACAACCCGACCGGCACGGCCAACGGCAGAGCCGAGCTGCTCGCGTTCCTCGACAAGCTGCCGGAGCACGTCCTCTGCGTCCTCGACCAGGCGTACTTCGAGTACATCGACGACCCGGACTACGTCGACGGGCTCGACCTCTTCCGGGAGGGCCGGCGGATCGCCGTGCTGCGCACGTTCTCGAAGATCTACGGGCTCGCCGGCCTGCGCGTCGGCTGGGCCGTGGCGCCGGCGGACGTCGCCACGGCGACGAGCAAGGTGCGTCGCGCGTTCGACGTCGCCGCGACGGCGCAGGCGGCCGCGCTTGCGAGCCTCGACGACCCGCAGGAGATCGCGCGGCGCCGGCAGCTGAACGCGGAAGGCCGCGACCGGCTGGCCGAGATCCTGCGCAGCCACGGGCTGGAGCCGGCCGGGCCGGCTCGCGGCAACTTCCTCTTCGCCGAAGTCGGCGAAGGGCGGGCCCTGTTCGAGCGGCTGCAGCGGGAGGGCGTCATCGTCCGCCCGCTCGACGGCTTCGGCGCGCCGGAGGCGATCCGCGTCACCGTGGGCACGCCGGAGGAGAACGAGTTCTTCGCGGTCGGATTGGGACACGTCCTTTCGGGCGTCTCGTAACCAGCCTGCATCGGTGGTACGTTCGGGCGGAAGCTCGTGAGGTTCAGCTCCGCCCAGCTCACGCCGCTCAGGCTTCCGGGGTTCCGGAACCTCTTCTTCGCGACGCTCGCTTCGAGCGCGGGGACGATGATCGCGGCCGTCGCGCTCGCGATCGACGTCCAGGACCGGACGAACTCCGGCCCCTGGGTCGCCGCCGTGGTCGTGGTCGAGTTCCTGCCGACGGTCGTCGTCGGGCTCCTGCTCGGCCCGCTCCTCGACAGGCTCGAGCGCCGCTCGCTGATGATCGCCGCCGACGCCGTCCGGGTCGGGGTCTTCGTGGCCCTGCCGTTCGCGCCCAACGCGGCGACGGTCGTCGCGCTCGCAGCCGTGGCCGGCCTCGCCACCGGCTTCTTCCGCCCGGCCGTCTACGCCGGGATTCCGAACCTCGTGCCCGACGCGGAGCTGCCGCGCGCCAACGCGCTGCTCCAGGGGGTCGAGAACCTGAGCTGGGCCGTGGGGCCACTGGTCGGCGCCGTTCTGACGGCAGCGTCGGGCCCGTCGGCCGCGTACGCGATCAACGCGGCCTCCTTCCTGGTCTCCCTCTTGCTCGTGGTGCGCATCCCGCCGCGCCTGCTGCAGAGCGAGCGCGCGCTCTCGCGCGGCCACTGGCGCGATCTCCGCGACGGCTTCAGCGCCACGCTCCGCTCGCCCTCGATGCGGGCGGTGCTCGTCGCCTGGGGCATCGCCTCGCTTGCAACAGGCGCTGCCAACGTCGCCGAGATCTTCCTCGCCAAGCACACCTTCTCCGCCGGAGACCTGGGCTACGGGCTCCTCTTCAGCGCGATGGGCGCCGGTCTCGTGCTCGGCAGCCTCTTCAGCGCGGCGGTGCTCGCCCGCTCCGGTGTCGCGCGCACCTACGGTGCGAGCCTCACGCTGATGGCGATGGGCTACGTCGGGGCAGCGTTGAGCCCGAACGTCTGGGTTGCGGCCCTTTGCCTCCTCTTCTCCGGGGCCGGGAACGGGGCAGCCATCGCCTGCAACGCGCTGCTCGTCCAGCGCGGCACCTTCGATCTGATGCGCGGCCGGGCGCTCACATTCGTGATGAGCATCACGTTTGTCCTGGTCGGCGTCGGCAACGGAATCGGCGGCCTGCTCCTCGACCGGACGAGCCCGCGCTGGATCTGGGCAGCGTGCGGCGTGGGGCTGCTGGTGGCCGCGGTCGCCGGCAGGCTGCTCGCCCGCAACCTCGACGGGCGAGGCGCCCGCGGAGGACCGCGAGGTGCCGGTCGCCGAGGCCAGGCGGCCCGTGGCAGCGCTGGCCGCAGCTAGAGTCCGCGCGGTGCCGAGCCGCCGCGACTGGACGCGTGAGGACCTTGCGGCCGGCGTCCGGGAGGGCGACCGGCGCGCCCTCGCACGCGCGATCTCGCTGGTCGAGGACGGCGACCCGCTCGCGTACGGCGTAGTCGCCGACCTCTACCCGCAGACCGGCTCCGCGTACTCGGTCGGCGTCACCGGCCCGCCCGGAGTCGGGAAGTCGAGCCTCGTCTCGGCGCTGATCCGGCTCGTCCGCGAGCGCGACGTGACCGTCGGCGTCGTCTCGGTCGATCCCTCGAGCCCGTTCACGCACGGCGCGCTGCTCGGCGACCGGATCCGGCTCAGCGACCACTTCCTCGACCCCGACGTCTTCATCCGCTCGATGGGAACGCGAGGCCATCTCGGCGGTCTCGCCGAGGCGGCGCTGCAGGCGCTGCTCGTGCTCGACGCGGCCGGCAAGGACGTCGTCTTCCTCGAGACCGTCGGCGCGGGGCAGAGCGAGGTCGAGGTGATCGGGATCGTCGACACCGTCCTCCTCGTCCTCATGCCTGGCTCCGGCGACGCGGTGCAGGCGTTGAAGGCGGGGATCATGGAGATCCCGGACGTGATCGCGATCAACAAGATGGACCACCCTGCCGCCAAGACGATGCTCAACGAGGTGCGCTCGATCCTCGCCCTCGACCGCAGACCGCGACTGGAACCCGCCGATCGTCCTGACCGAGGCGGTGCGCGGCGAGCACGTGCCGGAGCTGTGGGAGAAGGTCGAGGAGCACCGCGCGTTTCTCGAGCAGAGCGGGCAGCTCGAGGAGCGGCGCCGGGCGAACCTCGCGCGCGAGGTCTTCGCGGTCGCTGCGAGCCGGGCGAGCCGCCATCTCGAGCAGGCGGTGGCGGACGACGCCGAGCTGCGGCGGCTGCTCGCGGAGGTGCAGGCACGGGAGCTCGACCCGCTGACGGCGGTACGGGAGATACTCGAGAAGGTGTTCCGGATCCACGATGGCGACGGCGACCGCACCCGGGCTTCCTGAGATCGAGCGCGCGCGCGAGCGGCTCGACGGAGTCGCGCGCGTCACGCCGGTCTTCCCGTCGGAGACGCTGTCGCGGCTCGCGGGCCGGCCGGTGCGCCTCAAGGCCGAGAACCTGCAGCGGACGGGCTCGTTCAAGATCCGCGGCGCCTACGTCAAGCTCTCGAGCCTGGAGCCCGAGCGGCTTGCGGCCGGCGTGGTGGCGGCGAGCGCCGGCAACCACGGCCAGGCGGTCGCGTGGGCGGCGCGCGAGCTCGGCGCACCCGCGCGGATCTTCATGCCCCAGGACTCCCCGATGGCCAAGGTCGACGCGACGCGCAACTACGGGGCCGAGGTCGAGCTCACGCGGGCCGGCGTTCGAGGAGACGCTCGAGGCCGCCCTTGCGTACGCCGAGCAGGAGGGCGCGGAGTTCATCCATCCGTACGAGGACACGCACGTGATGTCGGGCCAGGGGACGATCGGGCTCGAGCTCGCGGAGCAGGTCGCCGAGCTCGAGACGGTCGTGATCCCGATCGGCGGCGGCGGGCTCGCGTCGGGCATCTCCCTGGCGCTGCGCGCCGTGCGACCGGGGCTGCGGCTCGTCGGCGTCCAGGCGGCGGGGACGCGGCCGGGCGGCTCCGGCTACACGATCGCCGACGGGATTGCGGTCAAGGAGCCGGGCGAGCTGACGATGGGGATCCTCGGCGAGACGCTCGACGACATCGTCACGGTCGACGACGAGCAGATTGCGGAGGCGATCGTCCTGCTCGCCGAGCGGACGAAGCTCGTGGTCGAGGGTGCGGGCGCAGCCAGCGCAGCCGCGATCCTCGAGGGCCTCGTCGGCGGCGGCTCCGGGCCGGTGCTCGCGCTCCTCTCCGGCGGCAACATCGACGCGTCGCTGATGGTGCAGGTGATGCGGCGCGGGCTGGCGCTCGCCGGCCGCTACCTCGTCCTCCGCACTCGCGTCCTCGACCGGCCGGGCGAGCTCGCGAAGCTGCTCGACCTCCTCGCCGGCGAGCGCGTGAACGTGGTCGAAGTCGAGCATCAGCGCGAGGCGGCCGGCGTGCCGGTCGGCCACACCGGCGTCGAGCTCACGCTGCTCACGCGCGATCCGGAGCATGAGGAGCAGCTTCTCGGCCAGCTCGGCGAATGGGGCTATCCCGTCGAGCGCCTCGACTGAGGAACCCGGTCGCCGTAGCCTGAGGGCCTCTCCATAACGTTGGGCTCATGGAGGCAGCGATGGAGCGGCGGAGAGCGGGGATCCGGCGCGGGCTGCCGTTCGGGATCGCGGTGTTCGCGATCTCGGTCTCGTTCGGAGTCCTGGCGCGTCCGGTCATGGGCCCCGTGGCGCCGATCGTCATGTCGATCTTCGTGTTCTCCGGAGCCGCGCAGTTCGGCGCGCTCGCGGTGCTCAAGGCGGGTGGTGGTGCAGGAGCCGCGATCGCCGCGGGCGTGCTGCTCAATGCCCGCTACCTCGCGATGGGCCTCGCGCTCGCCCCGTCGCTGCGGGGACGCGCGCTGTCGCGGGCTGCGTTCGCCATGCCCACGGTCGACGCGTCGTGGGCGGCGGCGAGCAGGGGAGACGGCACCTTCGACCCGTGGTACATGGTCGGCGTCAGCATCCCGCAGTACACCGGCTGGGTGCTGGGCACGGTCGTCGGGGTTCTGATCGGACCGAGGCTCGGCGACCCGAACGCGCTCGGCCTGGACGCGCTGTTCCCGGCCTTCTTCATCGCGCTGCTGTTCGAAGAGGCACGTGGCCGTCGCCGGCTGGTCGCCGCCGGCAGCGGAGCCGGGATCGCACTCGTCCTGACCCCGTTCGTGCCCGTCGGCCTGCCGATCCTGGCGGCGGCGGCAGCGGCGGTCGCCGCCTCGAGGATGCGCTCGTGACTGCGATCTGGGTGGTGATCGCCGCGCTTGCCCTCTCCACTGCAGCGTTGAAGCTCGCCGGGCCGCTGTCGCTGGGCGGCCGCCCGTTGCCCGAGTGGGCGCTGACCATTGTCGAGCTGCTGGCCTCGGCCCTGCTCGCGGCGCTGGTCGTCGTCGAGACGTTCGGCAAGGGACGCTCGCTGGTCCTCGACGCGCGCGTCCTCGGAGCGACGTTCGCGGTCGTCGCTGTCAGCGAGGCGGGCGCCGATGATCGTCGTGGTGCTCGGGGCGGCGGCCGTGACCGCCGTCGCGCGCCTGCTCTCGTAAAGGGCCTAGCGGCCGCAGCGGCGGAACGAGGTCGTCTCGCCGCCGCGGGCGCGCCAGTCCACGAGCCCGCCGTCCAGCACGGGGCGCGCATCGACGCCCACGGACTGCAGCACGCTTGCCGCGATGGCCGCCCGGGTGCCCGACTCGCAGATCGTCACGACCGGCCGGCCGTTGAGCAATCCCGCCTCGGCCGCGGCGCGGGCCGTCCGGTAGGGGAGATGCTGCGAGCCGGGGATGTGGCTCTCGTCCCGCTCGTCGGCCTCGCGCACGTCGAGCAGCTCGACCGCGTCGTCGGCGAGCAGGCGCTCGAGCTCCTCGAGCGAGACCGGCTCGAGCTTCTCGGAGCCGCCGCCCTCCTGCCAGCCCGCGATCCCGAACAGCGCCGACCGCCTGCAGCGCCCGCGAGGCGCGCGCCGCCTCCTCCTCGTCCGAGGCGTGGAGGACGAGAGGACGCTCCGGCAGGACGAATGCCGCCTTCGTCGCGAAGCTCGAGCCCGGAGACCGGGATGCCGACCGCGCCCGGCTCGTGACCGGTCGCGAACACGTCCGTCGGGCGGACGTCGAGGACGATCGCCTCCTCCGGTACCGAGTCGATCCGCTCGAGCGGCGGCTGAGCGCCGAGCAGCTCGCCGCGGTTCAGCTCGACGATCCGCTCCATGTTCGGCGGCCGCGGCGGCTGCGGCCCGAGCCGCGCGTCGAGGAAGTCCGCGAGCTCGCCCTGGAGCGCCGGGTTGAAGCGGCGCTCGAAGCCGATCGTCGTCGAGGCCTTCGAGCTCATCGCCGCGCCGCAGAGCGAGCCGGCGACGTGGCCGGGGAAGACCTCGACGCCGTCCCCGAGCTCGACGAGCCGGCGCAGGCTGTGGAAGAGGCCCTCGGCGCCCTCCCGGGCCTCGACCGCGAGATCCGGCCGCGCCGGCATCGCCGACGAAGAGCGAGTCGCCGGTGAGGACGAGCCACGGCTCGTCGCTGCGGGAGCGGTCGATCACCGCGAAGCAGCAGTGCTCGGGCCGGTGGCCCGGCGTGTGGATCGTGCGCAGGACGACGTCGCCGACCTCGACCTCTGTCCCGTCCTCGAGCGGCTCGTGCGGGAAGGTCGCCCCGGCCTCCTCGTGGATGCGGATCGGGACGCCGTGCTCGAGCGCGAGGCGGCCGTGTCCCGAGACGTGGTCGGCGTGCGTGTGCGTCTCGAGGACGCCGACGAGCCGGACGTCGTGCCGCTCGACCTCCGCCAGCACGGGTTCGACGTGATACGGCGGGTCGACGACGACCGCGACGCCGGCGTGCTCGTCGCCGACGAGGTACGAGGCGCAGCCCAGGTCGTCGTCCAGGAACTGCTTGAAAGCACGGCGCGACGCTACCACCGGCCTCCGCTATGTATCCGAAAGCGGCTCCGGCCGGGCGCGGCGACTCTCGCGCGTGCTCCTCGTCGAGCAGCCGCATCGACGAACCAGCCGATCGCGAGCAGGAAGACGAGCGTCTGCTCGCCGTTCATGAAGATCCCGCCGAGGTTCTGGTCGCGGACGGCGACAGGCCCCACAGCCGCGGCGCGTGCTCGTAGAACGAGTAGAACGGCCGGCTGGAGAAGATGTACGCGAGGCCGAGGAACGACGAGCCGACGAAGGCGACGGCGAGGTAGGCCAGGCCCGCCGGCGGCGAGAGGCGGCCGCTGACGATCGGCCACCAGAAGAGGAGGCCCGCCGCGATGAGGATCGCGTGCTCGAGGTTCAGTCCCCAGCCGGTGCGCAGTGCCCAGTCGTAGAACGGCGCGAGGTGCGTCAGGTACCACGCGCCGAGCCAGATGGGGAGGATCCACCACGCGCGGATCCGGTCGAGGCCGAGGCGGCCGACCTTCTCCCGCATCAGCGGCGTCAGCCCCAGCACGACGAGCAGCGGCGCGACGTCCGCGATGAGGGCGTTCTGGAGCAGGTGCATGAGCAGGAGGTAGTGCGCGGCGATCGTCTCGAGCGGCGAGTTGAGCGAGGCCGCGATCAGGAAGAGGCCGGAGCCGAAGGCGACGACGCGCCACGTCGCCGGCCGGATCGGTGCGCGCCGCGCGCCAGTAGAGCGCGGCGGCAGCGACGGCGAGCGCGAGGAAGAGCGGCTCGAAGCTGAACGCCGTCGCGCTCACGTTGCGGCTGCGAGGCCAGCCCGCGGGCGCGGCTCCAGCGGGGCCGCAGCAGCAGCGCGACGCACGTCCCGAGCGTGAGGAGCTGCTCGACCATCATCACGATCCCGGCCAGCTGCTGGTCGGTCAGCGCCGAGATCCCGTAGGCGCCGTGGTACGCCGGATAGAGCGGCGTGAAGATGAAGACGAGAACGTCCGTGAGGATCTGCCCGGCGGCGAACATGGCCGCCGCGAGCGCGACGCGGCCGCCGACGCTCAGCCGGCGATGCGAGCCCGGGTCGACGAGGAGCGTCCAGACGAGGATCCCGGAGAACATCCAGCAGACGTGCTCGAAGTTGTGCAGCCACTGGTGCCGGAGCGCGAGGTCGTAGAGGTAGGGGACGTGCCAGATCGCGAGGTTCGCCGCCCAGAGGCTGAACGCGACGCGAGGCCGCAGGAGCGTCCCGAGCACGGCGCGGACGCGCGGGTTGCGGGCGAGCGGCGCGAGGATCGGCGCGGGGAGGAAGAAGACGAGCAGCGGCCCGCGGAGGGCGGTCACCATGAGGGCCGGGCCGAGGTCGCCGATCAGGACGTGCTGCGCCATGTGCGCCGAGAGGAGCTTCTCGTCGGCAATCCGGTCGAGCGGCCCCACGAGAGCGAAGACCGTCACCGCCAGCCCGGCGGCGAAGAGCGCGACGCGATCCCACCCGGCGAGATCGGCGCGCCCGCGCCGGCGCAGCCGCACGACCGCCTGGGCGAACGAGCAGCGCGGCGACCACGGCGGCGACAACCGGTATCACGCCGTCGATTGGCTGCCTCTCGGCCGAGGGCCGGAGCGGCTCCCTCGGCTCGGGCAGGACCGCACGAGCTCGAACACGGGACAGTTCAGACGTGCGCGAGCGACCACTAGAGCCCAGGTGCCGCGCGATCACCATGCGCTGCACCTCGTTCGTGCCCTCGCCGATCTCGAGGATCTTCTGGTCGCGGAAGAGGCGTGCGATCGCGAACTCCTCCATGAACCCGTAGCCGCCGTGGATCTGGAGGGCGGCGTTGACGACGCGGTTCGAGAGCAGGCCCGTGAAGAGCTTCGCCTGCGCCGCCGCGAGCGCGAACGGCTTGCCCGCGTCCTTGAGCCACGCCGCGCGGTAGACGAGCTGCCGCCCGGCCTCGATCTCCGTCGCCATGTCCGCGAGCTGGAACTGGATCGCCTGGAAGCTCGCGATCGGCTTTCCGAACTGCTGCCGCTCCTTCGCGTACGCGGCGGCGAGGTCGTATGCGCCTTGCGCGAGACCGACGCCCATCGCCGCCACCGAGATGCGGCCGCCGTCGAGGATCTCCATGAACTGGCACGAAGCCGCGCCCGCGCTCGCCGAGCAGGTTCCCCTCCGGCACCGCGCAGGAGCGGAAGGAGAGCTCGCGCGTGTCCGACGCGCGCCAGCCCAGTTTGTGCATGGGAGCTGAGATTTCATAACCAACAGTTCCGTTCGGGACGATCAGGTTCGAGATCTCGTCCTCTCCCGTGCGCGCGGTGATCGTGACGCAGGCGCTGATGTCGGTGCCCGCGTTCGTGATGAAGATCTTGGAGCCGTCGATCACCCACTCGCCGTCGCGCAGCTCGGCCTTCGTCCGCGTCGCGCCCGCGTCGGAGCCCGCGTCCGGCTCGGTCAGCCCGAACGCGGCGAGGCCCTGGCCCGAGGCGAGCCGCGGCAGCCATTCCTGCTTCTGCTCCTCGTTCCCGAAGAGGAGGATCGGCATCGTGCCGAGGGACGTGTGCGCCGCGACCGTGATCGCGACGGAGGAGTCGATGCGCGTGAGCTCCTCGATTGCGATCGCGTACGAGACGGTGTCGCCGCCGGCGCCGCCGTACTCCTCGGGCACCGGCAGGCCCATCAGCCCCAGCTCGGCGAGCTCGGCGACGAGCTCGTACGGGAAGCGCTCCTCCCGGTCGAGCTCCTCGGCAACGGGAGCGACCTTCGTCTCCGCGAACTCGCGGACGGTGCGGCGGATCAGCTCTTGCTCGTCAGAGAGCTCGAAGTTCAAGCGACGAGCCTGCCGAGCTCGGCGATGAGCCGGACGCCGTAGCCGGTTCCTCCTGGCACGCGCAGGTAGTCGCCGCGGCTGCGCTCGAGGAACGCAGGCCCGGCCATGTCGACGTGGCACCACGGGCCGTCGCCGGCGAACTCGTGCAGGAACTCGGCGGCGAGCGCGGGCGAGGCCTGGCGCAGGGTCGAGCCGTTCTTCATGTCCGCGAACGCCGAGTCGATGTAGCGGCGGTAGCGGGGATGGAGCGGCATCGGCCAGACGAGATCGCCGCTGCGGCGGCCGGCCTCGAGGATCAGCTCGCGCCACGCGTCGTCGTTTGCGAAGGCGCCGGCGTAGAGGTCGCCGAGCGCGAGCTCCATCGCTCCCGTCAGCGTCGCGAGGTCGAGCACGTGCGTCGCTCCCTCGCGGCGGACGTACCAGAGGGCGTCGGCGAGTACGAGCCGTCCCTCGGCGTCGGTGTTGATGACCTCGATCGTCTTGCCGTTCGCGGCGCGGAGGATGTCGCCGGGCCGGAACGCGTCCCCGCCGGGGAGGTTCTCCGCCGCCGCGAGGGCGGCGATCGTCCGCACCGGGGTGCCGAGTGCGGCGAGCGCGCCGATCCCGTGCAGCGTCCCGGCCCCGCCCGACATGTCGCCTTTCATGTCCTGCATCCCGCCGGAGGGCTTGATCGAGATGCCGCCGGCGTCGAACGTGATCGACTTGCCCACCAGCCCGAGCACGATGTCGTCGCGCGCGCCGGGCGGGTCGTAGCGCAGGACGATCAGGCGCGGCTCGTTGCGGCTGCCGCGGCCGACCGCGGTCAACGCACCCATGCCGAGCTCGTCGAGCTCGCGGGTGCCGAGAATCTCGCACGTCAGATGCTCGTGCTCGTGCGCGAGCTCCTGCGCCTTCTCGCCCAGCGTGTGGGGCGTGAGCTCGTTCGGAGGCATGTTCGAGAGATCGCGCGAGCGGTTCGCCCGCTCGGCGACGATCGCGGCCCGCTCGACGGCCTCCCGCAGCTCCGGATCGTCGGCGTGGCCGACGACGATCCGCTCCGGTGCGCGTCCCTCGTCCTTCGACTTCCAGCGGCCGGGCGAATAGGCGCCGAAGATCGTCCCCTCGACCAGCGCGGCGGCCTGCTCGGGGAGCGGCACGGGCAGCGACTCGTCGAGCAGCCAGACGAGCGTCCCGCCGACGCGGGAGAGCGCCTGGGCGGTCGCCGCCCCTGCGGTGCGGAGCGCGTCGGCATCCACGTCGTCGCGCCTGCCGACCCCCGCCGCTACGAGGCGCGGCGCCTCGAGCTCGCCGTTCAGGTGGAGGAGAACCGTCTCGCCACGCTCGCCGCGCAGCTCACCGCTCTCGCCGAGCTTCCGGAGCCGGCCGCCGAGCTTCTCGTCGACGATCTTCGCGCCGTCGCCGCCCAGCGGCTGCGCTACCGGCAGAGCGATTGCGTCCGCGCCCGCCTGTCCCGGAAGCGCGATCTCGACCTTCGTCATCGGGGCGCGATGGTATCGCTGCGGCACAGGCAGCGGCGCATAGACTCGCCCGAACCCCGAGAAGGAGCGATAGATGCCAGGCACCGTGCAGGAGTTCTTCGAGACGCTTCCGTCCCGCGCCGACACGTCGAAGACGGCCGGCATGAACAACTCGTACGCCTTCGACATCGAGGGTGCCGGCCAGTGGACGGTCAAGGTCACGGACGGCAACGTCAGCGTGCACGACGGCCTGGAAGACGGCGCGGACTGCACGATCAGCGCCTCCCAGGAGATCTTCGAGAAGATCATCGCGGGCGAGCAGAACCCGACGAGCGCCTACATGACGGGCAAGCTCAAGCTCAAGGGCGACATGGGCGCCGCCATGAAGCTGCAGAAGCTCTTCCCCGAACAGCTAGGCGAAGACGATCTCCGCCGACTCCGCGACGCGGCGGTAGCCGATCCGCTCGTAGATCGCGTTCGCGGTCGGGTTGGCGAGGTCCGTGTAGAGGAAGCAGAAGCGCCGGCCGCCCTCGAACAGGCGGCCGTCGAGCAGGCGCAGCGAGAGCTCGGCGGTCAGCGCCGTCGCGTAGCCGTGTCCGCGCAGCTCGGGCGGTGTGTACACCGGGCCGATCCGGATGCCGTTCGGGGTCGCCCCGCCCCAGCCGGCAGTCGAGACCGGTTGGCCGCGGTCCTCCCAGAGCAGGATCCCGGAGTTCCGCGAGGAGAGCCGGTAGTCGATCATCTCCTCGGCGCGCTCGCGTCCCGGGCCACCCTCATGGAGCGCCTCCTCGGCGAACGCGATCCACCAGTGCACCGCGAGCTCGCGGTCCTCCTCCGTCGCGACGCGAGCCGAGCCGGCCGCGGTCAGCGGCGGCTCCACCTCCTGGAGCGCGTAGACGCCCTGTCGCATGTTCGTGCGCGCCGGCACGCCGGTGCGCCGCGTCCACAGCTCCGCGAACTCGTGCACCTCGGGCTCCGCGCCTACGACGCCGGGCAGCTTCTCGCCGGCGACGGCCTCGGCGAGCGTGTCCAGCGCCTCCGGCGACCGAGGCCGGGCGAGGATGAGGTTGTAGGGCTGCGTCCGCAGCGCGGCGCCGGCGACCTCGCCGTCGTCGCGGACGAGCCAGAGCCGGAAGTCCTCGTAGAGACCGTCGCGGACATTGCCGGCGATGCCGAGGATCAGGTTGTGGCGCGCCTCGTCGGCGAGCAGGAGCGGCTCCGCCTGCGCAAGGAAGGCCGCCGCGTCGTCGAGCCGCACGACCTCCACTACTCGTCCAGCTCGACGAGTACCGCGCCGCCTGCCACGCGGTCGCCCTCGCCGACGTGGACGGCGCGGACGGTCGCCTCGTAGGGCGAGACGAGCGGCGTCTCCATCTTCATCGCCTCGAGCACGACGAGCGGCTGCCGCGCGGCCACCGTGGCGCCCGGCTCGACGAGCACGCGAATCACGGTGCCGGGCATCGGTGCGACGACCTCGGACTGCTCGTGCCCGCCCGGTCCAGGCCCGCCGGCGGCAGCATCGACGTCGGGCGCGGGCCGCGTCGGCGGCGGGGGAAGGTTCAGCCGCCACGGCTCGCTCCAGACCACTGCAGGAGCGGCAGCCGGCGGCTCCGACAGTGGAGCGTTCTCGGTCAGGAACGCGGTCGTGACGCGGCCTGCGCGGACCAGGGGATGCCCGACGAGCCAGCGGAGAAACGGGAGGTTCGTCGTGACGCCGCCGATCTCCGTTTCCTGCAGGGCCTGCGCCAGGCGGTCGAACGCCTCCTCACGCGTGTCCCCGGCGGCGATGAGCTTCGCGATCATCGGGTCGTACGCGGTGCCGATCTCGTCGCCCTCGCGCACGCCCGAGTCGACACGGATCCCTTCCGGCAGCCGCAGCCGCTCGAGCCGGCCGGCCTGGGGGAGGAACGAGCGCGGGTCCTCCGCGTACAGCCGCACCTCCACCGCGTGCCCTCGCAAGTAACAGTCTGTTACTAAGTTGGACAGGGCCTCGCCGGACGCGATCCGGAGCTGCTCCCGCACGATGTCGACCCCGGTCACGAGCTCCGTGACCGGATGCTCGACCTGAATCCGCGCGTTCAGCTCGAGGAACCAGAAGTCGCGGCCGTCGAGCACGAACTCGGCGGTGCCCGCGCTCTCGTACCCGATCGCGCGCGCGAAGGCGACCGCCGCGTCGCTCATCTGCGCGCGCAGCTCGGGGTCGAGCGCGGGCGACGGCGCCTCCTCGAGCACCTTCTGGTGGCGGCGCTGGATCGAGCAGTCGCGCTCGCCGAGCGCCGCGACGTTGCCGTGCCGGTCGGCGAGGAGCTGGATCTCGACGTGGCGGGGCCGCTCGAGATAGCGCTCGCAGAAGACCGAGTCGTCGCCGAACGCGGCTGCCGCCTCGCGCCGCGCCGCCGCGAGCGCCTCCTCCAGCTCCTCGGGCACGCGCACGACGCGCATGCCGCGCCCGCCGCCGCCCGCGGCGGCCTTGACGAGAAGCGGGAAGCCGATCTCCTCGGGCGTCCCGCTCGGCAGGACGGGGACACCGGCCTCGCGCGCGGTCTCCTTCGCCGCGAGCTTGTCGCCGCCCGCCCGGAGCGCCGACGGCGGCGGGCCGACCCAGGTCAGGCCCGCCTCGAGCACGGCCTCGGCGAGCTCCGCGCTCTCGGAGAGGAAGCCGTAGCCGGGATGGACGGCGTCGGCGCCGGACTCCCGCGCGGCGCGGACGTGCTCGGCCGGGTCGAGGTAGGACGAGATCTCGACGAGCGCGTCTGCCGACTCCGCGTGGAGCGCGCCGCGGTCGTCCGGCGCGGCTACGGCGACCGTCTCGATGCCCTCGGCACGGCAGGCGCGGAAGATCCGGAGCGCGATCTCCCCTCGGTTGGCGACGAGCAGCCGGCGCATCCGCAGGAGTCTAGGCTCCGCCTCGCCGAAAGATTTGGGCGCTTCTGCGCGTTCGGCTCTACGCTTCCTCGTTTGACGCGAGAGCGAAGGTGGAACTGCGATTTGCGGGTGAGGCTTGGGATTGCGGTCGTGCTGGTCTCTGCGGTCGCCGCTGCGGTCGCCGCATCCGCACGTGCCGGGTCGGCGCTGATCGTCACCGGCCACGGCTGGGGCCACGGCGTCGGCCTGAGCCAGTGGGGCGCGTACGGCTACGCGCTCCACGGCTGGAAGTACCGCCGGATCCTCGCGCACTACTACCCGGGCACGAAGATGGGCAGCGTCGGCGACCTCCGCGTGCGCGTCCTGCTCACGCAGGGGGCCGCATCCGTCACCGTGGGCTGCGCGACGCCGATGGTCGTGACCGACGGCAGGCGGCTGACGCGGAAGCTTCCCGCCGGGACGTACGGGGTCGGGCCGAGGCTCGCCCTCCCGGTGCGGCGTCACGGGGCAGGGCTCTCCTTCGGGCACCTCGCCGTCTTCGACTGCCCCCGCGCACCGCTCGAATTCGACGGGCGCGCGTACCACGGGACGCTCGCCCTCCGCAGCCAGGGAGGAGGGGTCTCCGTCGTCAACGGCCTCTCCCTCGACACGTACCTCCGCGGTGTCGTCCCGTCCGAGTCGCCTTCGCACTGGCCGCTCGCGGCGCTGGAGGCGCAGGCGGTCGCGGCCCGCTCGTACGCCGCGTCCGAGCTGCGGCCGAGCTCGTGGTACGACCTCGTGCCGACCACGGCCGACCAGGTCTACGGCGGCGTCAGGGCCGAGCGGCCACGCTCGGACCACGCGGTCTACGCGACACGCGGCCAGGTGCTGACCTGGGACGGGCAGATCGCGCGGACGTACTACTCCTCGAGCTCCGGCGGTCGCACCGTGGCCGTGCAGGACGCGTGGCACTCGGCGCCGATCCCGTATCTGCGCTCGGTGCCGGATCCGTACGACACCTATTCCCCGCACCACAACTGGGGCCCGTACAACTTCTCGTCGACGCGGCTGGCCGGGCAGCTGGGTCTCGGGAGCGCGATCGAGTCGGCGCAGGTGCAGCGGGACAGCAGCCTGCGCGCACGAGTCGGTCGTCTTCCGTCTGGCGTCGGGTGCGGTTGTCCGGCGCAGCGCCGCGGGCGTGGCGCGGTCGCTGCACCTGCTGTCGACCTGGTTCTCGATCGGGCAGCTCCAGCTCTCGGTGAGCAGCAGCCATGTGCTGTACGGGAGCCGCATCACGCTTGCGGCGCGCGCGGCGAACGTGCAGGACGCAGTGCTGCAGCAGCGGACTCCGACCGGCGCGTGGATGGCCCTCCGGCGGGTCAGGAGTCCGGCGCGGCTCACCTTCCAGCCGCGCGCGAGCACGGCGTTCCGCCTCGTCGCGCCCGGCACGAACGGCACGTCGGTACCCGTCGCTGTGACACCGCGCGTGCAGGTGCGTGCGCTGAGCCCGCGCGTGCTCGCCGGCGAGGTCTCGCCGCGGCCCGACGCAGCCGTCGCGGTGTGGCGCCTGGTGCGCGGCCGGTGGCGCGTGGTCGCGCACCCGATCCTCGACGCCACCGGCAGCTTCAGGACGCCGTTGCAGCTCCGCCCCGTCGAGTACAGGATCACGGTCGCCGCCGGCAAGCTGGCGGCTACGCGGACGTCGCTCCACCTGACGCGGCGGATGCTCCAGAGCCTGCGCGGCTGAAGCTGGCGCGGCCGCGGCTCCAGTCGTAGAAGCGAGCCGCGACGTAGGCGCCGAACGAGATCGTGGTGATGAAGAAGCTCGGCGGCCACGGCTTCGCGAGCGAGAGCAGGATCCCGCCTTCGGTCGAGACGAGCGCGATGGCGACGCTGAGCAGCAGGGCGAGCGTGGGCCGTCCCGTCAGACGCTGCGCGGCCGCGGCCGGCGTGATCACGAGCGCCAGCACGAGCAGGACGCCCACTACCTGGATCGCCTCGGCGGTCGTCAGCGCGAGCAGGAGGAAGATCGCGACCGAGAGGGCGCGCAGGGGCACTCCGCGCGCGGCCGCGATCTCGGGGTCGACGCTCGAGAAGAACAGGGGCCGGTAGAGCAGCGCGAGACCGAGCAGCACGACGGCCCCGACGATCGCGAGGTTGCGCAGCTGCGTGTCGGAGACTCCGAGGATGTTGCCGAAGAGCAGGTTCAGCGCCTGGTTCGCGTAGGCCTGGTAGAGCGAGAAGAAGAGGTAGCCGAGGCCGAGCCCGAACGCGAGCACCGCTCCGATCGCGCTGTCCCGTTCCCGCCCGCGCAGGGAGAGGAGCCCGAGCACGAGCCCGACGAGCAGCGAGCCGCCGAGTATCCCGAGCACGGGGTCTATCCCGATCACGAGCGCGCCCGCGGCGCCGGTGAAGCCGAGCTCCGAGAGCGCGTGCACCGCGAAGCTCATCCCGCGTGTCACGACAAAGACGCCGATCGTGCCCGTGACGACCGCGGCCACGGCGCCGGCCCAGAGCGCGGTGTGGACGAAGTGCTGGTCGAGCAGCTGCGTGAACATCAGTGTCCGTTCTCCACGTGGTGGACGTGCTGGTCGTCCGGCGTCCCGACCACGACGACGCGGCCGCGCACGTTGAGCACGTCGACATCGGTGTCGTAGAGGCGCGAGAGCGTCCGCGGAGGTCAGCACCTCGTCCGGCGTCCCGATCGCCCAGGAGCCGGGCGCGAGGTAGAGGACGCGGTCGACGGTGTGCAGCACCGGGTTCACGTCGTGGGTGACGAAGACGACCGGCGTCCCTGCGCTCTGCCGCCGCGCGTCGAGCAGGTCGACGACGCCGCGCTGGTGGGCGAGGTCGAGGGAGAGCAGCGGCTCGTCGGCGAGGATGAGCACCGGGTCGGCGACGAGCGCCTGCGCCACGCGCAGCCGCTGCTGCTCGCCGCCCGAGAGCCGGCCGACGGGCGCGTCCGCGTACGCCGTCGCCCCGACCTCGGCGAGCGAGGCGTCGACGCGCGCGCGATCCTCGTGGCGGAAGCGGCCGATGCCCCAGCGGTGGCCGTCGAGACCGAGCCGCACGAGGTCGCGCCCGCGCAGGACGACGTCGCGGTCGAAAACGCGCTGTTGCGGCACGTAGCCGATGCGATGGCAGCGCTCCTGCGGCGGGCATCCCTCCACCACGACGCTGCCGGCGGTTGGCCGGAGCAGCCCGAGCAGGATGCGGAGCAGCGACGTCTTGCCGGTGCCGTTCGGCCCGAGGACGGCCAGCAGCTCGCCCCGCTCGAGCTCGAAGCCGAGCCCTTCGAACAGGGTGCGATCACCGAACCGGAGCGCCAGGTCGTCGACTGCGACGACGCTCATCTTGCGAGGGCGGCCGCGAGCGCGCGGGCCTGGTCGAGCTGCCACTGCTGGAAGGTCAGGTGCGGCGGCAGGGTCTCGCGCACCGGCACCACGGGAATGCCCGCCTTCTGCGCGGCGGAGCGCAGCCGGGCGGTGAGGGGGGAGACGGCCTGGGCGTTGTAGAGAAGCACCCGGATGCGGTGCTGCGCCACGAGCTCGCTCATGGCCGCGACGGCGGAGGCGGACGGCTCGGTTCCCTCCTCGAGCGGCCGCGTGAACGAGTCCGGCGCGAGGTTCCGCAGCCCGGCCGCCGCGACGAGGTAGCCCGGGACCGGCTCCGTGTACGCGACCGGGGCGCCGTGGAAGCGGGCGCGGATCGTCGGCGACCTCGCGCCTGCAGCGGCGCGAGCGAGCGCTCGAAGCGCTTCAGGCCGCGGCGGTACGCGGGCGCGTGGGGCGGATCCGCGCGGGCGAAGGCGGCGGCGATCGCCGCGGCGATGCGATCGAGTTTCGGCACGTCGTACCAGAGGTGCGGGTTCGCGTCCGTTGCCGTGGACGCCGAGGACGTCCGCCAGCGTCACGACGACGCGGTTCTTGCTCGGCGCGGCGTTCTCGAGCCTCGTCATGAAGGCGTCGTAGCCGAGCCCGTTCTGCAGCACGACCTTCGCGCCGGCGACGGCGAGGCCGCTGGAGGTGCCGGGCTCGAAGAGATGGGGGTCGGCCGTCGGGCTCGTGAGGAGCGAGGTGACCGAGATGTGGGGGCCGCCGATCTGCGAGGCGATGTTCCCGTAGACGTTCTCCGCCGCGACGACGTCGAGCTTGCCCCCGGCTCCCGTCGAGCTGCCGCACGCAGAAAGGAGCAGCGTCACAGCGATAACGATAACGGTTCTCATTCCCACAAGTGGCTAGGATAGTGGACGTGACCGCCGCACGGCCAGGAGCTCTCGGAGCTGCTCGAACGGAACGGCGTCCGCGCGACCCCGCGCCGGCTCGAGGTGCTCGAGGAGCTCGCGCAGGAGCGCGACGACGTGACGGCCCAGCAACTCTGGAGCCGCCTCCGCGAGCATGACTCCGGCGCGGGCCTCGCCACCGTCTACCGGACGCTCGCGCTCCTGAGCGAGAAGGGCGTCGTCGACGTCCTCTCACACCACGGGGGCGAGCAGTGCTACCGGCTGTGCGGTGACGAGCATCACCATCACCTGCTCTGCGAGCGGTGCCACCGCGTGGTCGAGGTGCAGGAGTGCGGGCTCGACGACTGGGTCTCCGCCGCCGCGAAGCGGCACGGCTTCGTCGCCACCGACCACCGCGTCGAGATCGTCGGCCTCTGCGCCGACTGCCGCTAGCGCAGCAGTTCCAGCCCTAGCCGAGCCGCAGGCACGCGGCCCGTGCGTACGCTCGCTAGGGGCTGCGTGGGAAAGCCCGGCTAGAGGTTGTTGTAGGGTCGGCAGGTCCCGCACGATCGAGAGGAGAGGCGATGGCAGCCATCGAGACCGCATCCATGACGGAGACAGCGAAAGCATTCTTCGATGCCGTCGACACCGGCCAGGGCTGGGAGGCCTGCAGCGCCTACTGCCACCCCGATGCGACGTTCGCCGGGCAGGCGGAGCCGCTGGCCGAGATCCAAACCCTCGCGGACTACGCCGAGTGGATGAAGGGGATGATGTCCATCGCGCCGGACGGCCGTTACGAAATGAAGTCGTGCGCTGTCGATCCCGAGGGCCAGAGCGTCCTCGCGTACGCGATCTTTCACGCGACGCACACCGGCGAGGGCGGCCCGGTTCCGCCGACCGGGAGGAGCACGAGCAGCGACTACGTCTACGTGATGGAGTTCGACGGCGACAAGATCCGTCACATGACGAAGATCTGGAACGCCGGCTGGGCTCTGCGGGAGCTGGGCTGGGCCGACTAGCCGCGCCAGCTCGGCGGGCGCTTCTCGAGGAAGGCGCGCAGGCCCTCCTGGCCCTCGTCGCTCGTGCGGCGCTCGGCGATCCAGCGCGCTGTCTCGGGCCCGTCCGGCCGCTCGCGCACGAGCCGCTTCGCCCAGCGCGCCGCCTGCGGGCCTGCGGAGAGGAGCTCACCCACGACGTGCTCGACCGCTGCGTCGAGATCCTCCGCGACCTCGTGCACGAGCCCGATCCGGAGCGCGGTCTCGGCGTCGAAGCGCTCGCCGGTCACGAAGTAGCGCCGCGCCGCGCCGGGGCCGATCCGCGCCAGCGCGAAGGGGGAGATGACGGCCGGGATGATCCCGAGCTTCACCTCCGAGAAGGCGAAGACGGCGTCGGCCGCGGCGATCGCGATGTCGGCCGCAGCGACGAGGCCGGCGCCCCCGCCGAGGGCGTGGCCCTGCACGCGCGCGACGACGGGCGCGGGACAGCCGTCGATCGCCTCGAGCATCGCGCGCAGCGCGTTCGCGTCGGCGACGTTCTCCTCGTACGAGAGGTCGACGGAGGAGCGCATCCAGTCGACGTCGGCGCCGGCGGAGAAGCTCGGCCCGTCGCCGCCGAGGACGACGGCGCGCGCGCGGCCGACCCCGACGAACGCTTCCGCGAGCTCGGCGATCAGCGCTGCGTCGAACGCGTTCCGCCGGTCGGGACGCGCGAGCGTGATGCGGAGGACGTCGCCGTCCCGTTCGGTGCGCAGGTTCTCGGGCACGAGCGAGAGCTTAGAGTCCCGCCATGCTGCGCGGAGCCATCGCCGCCGCCGTGACGCCGCTCCGCGACGAGCGGCTTGACGCCGCGGCCGTCGCGCCCTATCTCGACTTCCTCGCCGGCCACGGGCTCGACGGCGTGCTCGTCCTCGGCACGACCGGCGAGGGCGTCATGTTCCCGCCCGCGCGACGGGCGGGAGATCGCCGAGGCGTTCGTCGAAGCCGCTGCGCGGCCGGCTCCAGGTCGCCGTGCACGTCGGCGCGCAGACGACGCACGACACCGTCGCGCTCGCAGCCCGTGCGGCCGAGGCAGGCGCCGACGCGGTGGCGGTCATCGCGCCGCCGTACTTCGCGCTCGACGAGGAGGAGCTGCTCGCGCACTTCGTTGCGGCCGCCGCGGCCTGCTCCCCGGTGCCGTTCTACCTCTACGAGTTCGAGGCGCGCAGCGGCTACGCGATCCCGGTCGCCGTCGTCGAGCGGCTGCGCGAGCAGGCGCCGAACCTTGCAGGCCTGAAGGTCTCGGACTCGCCCTGGGACAAGGTCGCGCCCTACCTGCTCGAGGGGCTGGACGTGTTCGTCGGCGCGGAGGGGCTGCTCGTCGAGGGCCTGGCGGCCGGCGCTGCGGGCGCTGTCTCGGGGCTCGCGGCGAGCTTCCCGGACGCGGTCGTCCCCGCTCGTGCGCGCGCCGTCGCCGGAGCTGGGGGAGAAGGCCGCCGCGCTCCGCGCCTCGCTCAGCCGGCTTCCGTTCCACGCTGCGTCGAAGACCGCGCTCGGGCTGCGCGGCGTCCCGGTCACCGCCGAGGTCTGCGCGCCTTTGCGTGGTCTTACGGAGGCGGAGCAGGCAGAGCTCGAGCGGATCGTGCGCAACTGGCAGCTGTGAGCGCGCTTCGCAGCCTGATCCTCGCGGCGGCGGACAGCCCCCGCCTGCAGCGCTTCGTGCAGCGGTACGGCTTCCGGCTCGGCGCCGCGCGCTTCGTCGCCGGCGAGAGCCTCGACGAGGCCGTCCCGGTCCTGCGGCGGCTGAACGAGCAGGGTCTCCTCACGAACACGACGCTGCTCGGCGAGGGCGTCCACGACGAGGCCCAGACGCGCGAGGTCGTCGCCGCCTACCGCGAGCTGCTCGACCGCATCCAGACCGAGGGCTTGCGCACGAACGTCGCGCTCAAGCTCACGCACCTCGGCCTCTCGATCGACGAGGAGCTCGCGCAGCGCAACGTCGCCGAGCTCGTCGAGCACGCCGCGGCCCGAGGGAACTTCGTCCGCATCGACATGGAGGAGTCGCGCCACGTCGACGCCACGCTCAGCATCTACCGCCGCCTGCGCGAGAGCGGGCACGAGAACGTCGGCACCGTCCTGCAGTCGTACCTCTTCCGTACCGAGAGCGACCTCGCGGCGCTGCTCCCGCTCGCGCCCAACCTGCGCCTCGTCAAGGGCGCCTACCTCGAGCCGCCGGAGATCGCCTACCCGCGCAAGCGCGACGTCGACGCCGCGTACGTCCGGCTGCTGGAGACGTCGCTCCGCGCCGACGGCTTCACCGCGGTCGCAACCCACGACGAGACGCTGATCGAGCACGCGATCTCGTTCGCCCAGGAGCGCGGCATCCCGAAGGAGCGCTTCCAGTTCCAGATGCTGTACGGCGTCCGGCCCCGCCTGCAGCTCGACCTCGTTCGGCGCGGCTTCGACGTCCTCGTGGCCACGCCGTACGGGCCCGAGTGGTACCGCTACCTCATGCGCCGGCTCGCCGAGCGGCCGGCCAACGTTCTCTTCCTGCTTCGGAATCTCGTGCGCGGCTGAGCTCCAGGAGGAGTACGCCCGCGAGCGCGACGAGGGCGAGGTCGCGCGCGAGCAGGTACCACGACCAGGGCGCGGCGTGATCGAGCGCGAGCGACCAGTAGTGCACGGGGAACCACGTCTGCGTCAGACCGAGCGCGAGAAAGAGGAGGCCGCCGGCGAGCACGCCGCGCTCGCCGCGCACGAGGAAGACGAACGGGACGAGCCAGATCAGGTACTGCGGCGACAGCACCTTGTCGAACGCGATGAGCGCCGCGACGGCGGCGGCAGTAGCGAGCAGCACCGCCTCGCCGTCGGTGTTGCGGCGCCGGGCGAAGACGACCCAGATCGCGACGACGGTCACCACTCCGAACACCGTCGAGAGATTCGCGGCGAGGCCCGCCCCGTGTCCGCTCAGCGCCTGCGCTCCGTGAGAGTCGATGGTTGCGAGCGGGCGCATGCCGACGTGCTCGGCCGCCATCAGGACGGCGGCGCCGAGGCTCTCCACCTGCAGCGGCCGGCCGAGCTGGTCGGCGAACATCGCATGCAGGCCGTCCGGCGCGATGATCGCGAAGGGCAGGAAGCACGCCGCCGCGACGGCGACGAATGCGGCCAGGTTGGCGAGCGCGCCTGCACGTCCCTTTCGCCGCCAGAGGTGGACGAGCGCGATCGGGAGAAGGACCACCGGCCAGAGCTTCGCGGCGAAGCCGAGCCCGAGCAGCGCGCCGCTCACGACCGGGCGCTCCCGGACGAGGGCCGCGAGGGCGCCGACTGCGAGCAGCGTCGGCCACAGGTCGAAGCGCGTGTCGAAGAGGGAGCCGAGGACGAGCGGCGCGACGCCGATCGCGAGCAACACAGCCCACGTGCGCTCCGCCCCGGCGCCCACCGCGCGCAGCGCCGACGCGGCAGCGGCGATGCAAGCGGCGCCGCAGACGCCCATCAGCACCGCGAACGAGGTTGCGTAGCTCCAGCTCATGTACGCCGGCAGGAGCATCGGCGGCAGCGCCGCGGGCGGGTACTCGAACGGGAAGTCGCGGTACGGCACCTGCCCGGCACGGATCGCCGTCGCGTGCTGCTGGTAGCCGCCGACGTCCGAGAGCTGGCCCTGCTCGAGCCAGGTGATGAGCGCGTAGAACGAGATCCCGAGCAGGACGGCGCCCGCGGCAGCCGCAATCCACGTCCCCCCGATTCGGCTCACTCTGTGCGGCTCACTCGACGTCGAACTCTTCGGCGACCGCGGGCTCGTTGCCGATCAGCTCCGGGATCGCGCCGAGCTCCGGCAGCTGCTCGTCGAACGAGATGAGCCCGAAGCGGTCCTGCGCCTCGTTCGCGATCCAGACGTCGCCCTCCGGCAGCCCGGGCAGGTGCTCGCGCAGCTCCTCGAGCGTCGTCTTCGAGTCGAACAGGTTCCAGATCAGGATCCGCGCGATCACGCGGCCGGGGAGGCGTTCTCGTCGGGCAGCTTCTCGAGGAGCGCCTGAATCCGCCGAACGACGTCGATCTCGTCGTGCCCGAAGTCATCGAGGAACGAGTGCAGCGCCGCCCGGAGCAGCTGCAGTTCCTCGGCTGTGAGCTCGATAGTGGACATGGCCGAAGCCTAGAGCCCTACATCCGGAAGACGCCGAAGGTCGTCTCCGGGATCGGCGCGTTGCGCGCCGCCGCGAGCCCGAGCGCGAGCACGCGCCGCGTGTCGAGCGGGTCGATGATCCCGTCGTCCCAGAGCCGCGCCGTCGAGTAGTAGGGGTTCCCCTCGGCCTCGTATTTCGCGCGGATCTCGTCCTGGTCGACGTCGCCGACCATCGAGAGGACGGTCGCCGCCTGCTCGCCGCCCATGACCGAGATGCGGGCGTTCGGCCACATCCACAGCTGGCGCGGCCCGTACGCGCGGCCGCACATCGCGTAGTTGCCGGCACCGAACGAGCCGCCGGTGACGACCGTGAACTTCGGCACCTGCGCGTTCGCCACGGCCATCACGAGCTTCGCGCCGTCGCGCGCGATCCCGCCGGCCTCGTACTCCGTGCCGACCATGAAGCCGGTGATGTTCTGGAGGAAGACGAGCGGGATCCGCCGCTTGCAGCAGAGCTCGATGAAGTGCGCGCCCTTCTGCGCCGACTCGGCGAAGAGGACGCCGTTGTTCGCGAGGATCCCGACGTGGAACCCCTCGATCCGCGCGAAGCCGGTCACGAGCGTCTCGCCGTAGACCTGCTTGAACTCCTGGAAGCGTGAGCCGTCGACGATGCGCGCGATCAGCTCGCGCGGGTCGACCTGGTGGCGGAAGTCCTCGGGGATGAGGCCGTAGAGGTCGGACGGGTCGAGCGCCGGCGACTCGGGCGCCGCGACGTCCCAGGTCGGGTCGGGGCTGCGGCCCTCGAGGTGCCGGACGATGCCGCGCGCGATCGCGAGCGCGTGCTCGTCGGAGGTCGCGTAGTGGTCGGCGACGCCGGAGCGCCGCGTGTGGACGTCGGCGCCGCCGAGCTCCTCGGCCGTCACGTCCTGCCCGGTCGCGGCCTTCACGAGCGGCGGGCCGCCGATGAAGATCGTCCCCGTGCCGCGCACGATCACCGTCTCGTCCGACATCGCCGGCACGTAGGCGCCGCCGGCGGTGCAGGAGCCCATCACGACCGCGATCTGCGGGATGCCCTGCGCGGACATCTGCGCCTGGTTGTAGAAGATCCGCCCGAAGTGCTCGCGGTCGGGGAAGACCTCGGCCTGGAGCGGCAGGAACGCGCCGCCCGAGTCGACGAGATAGATGCAGGGGAGCCGGTTCTGCTCGGCCACCTCCTGCGCTCGCAGGTGCTTCTTCACCGTGAGCGGGAAGTACGAGCCGCCCTTGACGGTCGCGTCGTTCGCGACGATCACGCACTCGCGGCCCTCGACGACGCCGATGCCCGTGACGATCCCCGCGCTCGGCGCGCCGTCGTCGTACATCTCCCAGGCGGCGAGCGCGTTCAACTCGAGGAAGGCCGTGCCGGGGTCGACGAGGCGGTCGACCCGCTCCCGCGCCGGCAGCTTGCCGCGCGAGCGGTGCCGCTCCGTCGCCTTCTCGCCGCCGCCGCGCGCGACCTGCGCCGTCCGCTCGCGCACCTCGGCGACGAGCTCCTCCATCCGCTCGCGCCGGCGCGCGAACTCCTCGGCGTCGCGGTCGAGCTGCGAGGTCAGGACGGCCACGCCCGGAGCCTAACCGGGCGTGCGGGCGGCTATTGACAACCTCGCCCCGAGTCGGAGAGAGTCGCCCGACGGGGTCCACGGCGACAGGAGGGGACCGATGCAGGGCGAGGCGGCAAGTGCGGTTGATGCCGGTGCCAGCGAGGACGCGCGTCTCGAGAGCCTGGGCTACAAGCCCCAGCTCAACCGCGTGCTCGGCTTCTTCTCGAACTTCGCGGTGGGGTTCACGTACCTGTCGCCGATGGTCGGCATCTACTCGCTCTTCGTCTTCGGCTTCGGGATTGCCGGGCCCGCGTACATCTGGCTGACCTTCATCCCGCTCATCGGGATGCTCTTCGTCGCGCTCGTCTTCGGCGAGCTCGCCAGCCACTATCCCGTGGCAGGGGCGCTCTTCCAGTACAGCAAGTTCTCGGTCGGCCCACGATACGGCTGGTTCGTGGGTTGGTTCTACGGCTTCGCCCTGCTCATCACCGTCGCGGCCGTCGACACGGGAGTCGTCGGCTACGTCACTGCGCTGACGCACAACTGGTTCGGCTGGAATCTCGACCCGACCGGCCACGGGACGATCCTCCTGATCACGCTGATCCTGCTCGCGATCCAGTCGACGGTGAACATCACCGGCGCCCGGATCATGGCCGACGTCGCGAAGTTCGGCGTCTACGTCGAGATCGTCGGCACGCTCGGGATCGCGCATCATCCTCGGGATCCACGGCTTCCACCACGGCCTCGGCTTCCTCTTCTCGACCCAGGGCGCGCAGCACGCAGCGACCAACGCGTACGGCTTCGACTTCCACGGGAGCTGGCTCGCGGCCGCGCTCGTCGCCGTGCTCGCACCCGTCTACATCTTCTACGGCTTCGAGTCGTGCGGGGACATCGCCGAGGAGACGAAGGACGCGGGCCGGCAGATCCCCAGGGCGATGCGCCACGCGCTGATCTGGGGCGGGATCGCGCTCGCTCATCCTCACGGCCGGCCTGCTGCTCGCGACGGCCAAGCACAACCCGGTCGGCGCCACGGTCGCCGGCGGCATCCCGTCGATCCTCGCCCAGCTGCCGAGCTGGCTGCAGGACTTCCTGCTCCTCGTGATCATCTTCGCCTTCTTCTCCTGCGGCTCCTCGATCCAGGGGGCGGGCAGCCGGCTCGCCTTCTCCTACGCGCGCGACGGCGCGCTGCCCGGGTCGGGCTGGATCTCGCGGGTGAACCAGCGCTTCAAGACGCCTGCCAACGCGCTGCTCATGGGCGCGGTGATCACGGTGCTCTTCTGCCTGCTCGTCTACATCAACCCGGGCAGCAACTACCACATCTGGTTCGTCACGTATCCGGCGCACGTCAACGCGCTCGTCGCGCTGGTCTCGTTCGGCGTCAGCGGCATCTACCTGTCGTTCCTCCTGACGGTGATCGGGGCGATCATCGCCCGCGCGCGCGGCTGGCAGCCCGAGGGAGCTTCCGGCTCGGGAAGTGGGCGCTGGCCGGTCCTGATCATCGCCGGCGGCTACCTCGGCGCGATGTTCGTCAACGTGGTCTATCCCTCGGGGCTGACGAGTGCGCGGGCGTTCTTCAACCTCGACTGGATCACGCTGCTCGTGATCGTGATCATCGCCGTGGTCGGGGGGCTCTACCTGCTCATCGGGCGGCCCGACCGCAACGTCCAGCGGCACCTCGAGAGCGGCAGCGGCCCCGCCCGAGGCGCCGTCCGATCACTACGGCATGACCTGAGCCAACGGGGCGTCGCCGTCGGCGGCGCCCCGTACGCTTGTTCGTGTGATCGTCGCGCACCTGGACCTCGACGCGTTCTACGCCGCCGTCGAGGAGCTCGAGAGCCCGGCGCTCCGCACGCAGCCGCTGGTCGTCGGCGGCGACCCGCGCGGGCGCGGCGTCGTCGCGACCGCGAACTACGTCGCCCGCCGATTCGGTATCCACTCCGCGATGAGCGCCGCCGAGGCGCTCCGCCGCTGCCCGCAGGCCGTCTTCGTCCGGCCACGGCATCCGCTGTACCGCGAGTACTCGCGGAGCGTCTGGGAGACGGTGCGCGGCGTCGTCCCCACGGTCGAGCAGACGGGAATGGACGAGGGCTATCTCGACTGTCGGCGAAGTTGCGGACGACTTCCTTGCGGCGCGCGTCGTCGCCGAGGCGGTGCAGACCGCCGTGCGGGCGGCGACAAGCCTCACGTGCTCGCTCGGCGTCGCGCCGTGCAAGGTCGTCGCGAAGGTCGCGAGCGACGCGCGCAAGCCGGGCGGCCTCGTCGTGGTCCCGCACGGACGGGAGGCCGCGTTCCTGGCGCCACTAGCGGTGCGCCGGCTGCCGGGCGTCGGGCCGAAGGCGGAGGAGCGGCTGCACGCCGCCGGCATCGAGACGATCGGGGATCTCGCCGCGCTGACCGACGAGGAGCTGCGCCGTCTTCTCCCCGGCAGCGTCGGCACGATGCTCCGTGACCGCGCCCGCGGCATCGACCCGCGCGAGCTCGAGCTCGACACCGAGCGGATCTCGATCAGCGTCGAGAACACCTTTGAACGCGACATCTCCGACCGCGAGCGGCTCCACGACGAGTTACGGGGAATGGCCGGCGAGGTCGCGACAGCGCTGCAGCGCCACGGCCAGGTCGCGCGCACCGTGACGACGAAGCTCCGCTACGCGGACTTCTCCATCCGCAGCCGCGTCACCTACGAGGCGATGCGCCACGCGGCGCGCACCGGAGCCACGCTCGCCGTCCTCGGCTCCTCGCCGATGGGGCAGCGCATTTACGAGCGGCTCGGATTCCGAACCATCTTCTCCACCCGGCTCTTCGAGCTGGACGCGGAGTAGGCGATGCGCTAGACCGCGACGGGCTCAGGGATTGCGGCATTTCGAGCCAGCAGGGGCGGAGGGACTCGAACCCCCGACCTACGGTTTTGGAGACCGCCGCTCTACCAACTGAGCTACGCCCCTGTGTCGGTTGGCCAGTGTACCGAGCGGGTTTCCGCTGCTCCCGCCCGAGTACGGCAGTACGCTCGACGCGTGCAGCGGCACGCGCTCGGGGTGCTGTTCGCCGTCCTCGCGGCCGCGTTGGCGGCTGTCGCGGCGTACGCGTTTGCGGGCGGCGGCGACGCCCGCCGGCTCGTCGTCGGCCTCGCCGCCGTCGCCGTGGCGGCGTGGCTGGCCACGCTGTCGGCGAGCGCTTTCCGCCGCCGCAGGCGGTGAGTCGCTGAGGAGTCCGCCGGGAAACGCCGTATTCTCTCCGTCGTGGCGAGGACCGACGAGACCCAGGAGCTGTGGCTCGAATTCCGGCGGACCGGCGACCAGAAGATCCGCGACCGTCTCATCCTCACGTACGCGCCGCTCGTGAAGTACGTCGCCGGCAGGCTCGGCTCCGGACTGCCGGCCCACGTGGACGAGGGTGACCTCGTCTCCTACGGCCTCCTCGGCCTGATCGGCGCGATCGAGCGCTACGACCCGGCGCGCGACGTGAAGTTCGAGACGTACGCGATGGCCCGGATCAAGGGCCAGATCATCGACGAGCTGCGCTCCATGGACTGGGTGCCGCGCTCCGTGCGCGCCCGCGCCCGCAACATCGAGCGGGCGATCGGCGAGCTCGAGGCGCGCCTCGGCCGCGCGCCGACCGACGAGGAGATCTCGAAGAAGCTCGGCATCACCGAGGAGGAGCTCGAGGAGAGCCTCGGCGAGATCGCCCGCTCCTCGATCGCGGCGCTCGACGAGCTCTGGACGGTCTCCGGCTCGGGCGGCGACCAGGTGGCGCTGATCGACACGATCGAGGACGAGGGCGCTCCCGACCCGCAGGGCACGCTCTCGGTCACCGAGCAGAAGGAGGCGCTGGCGGAGGCGGTCGCGCGCCTCCCCGAGCGCGAGAAGCTGGTCGTCACCCTCTACTACTACGAGGAGCTGACCCTGCGCGAGATCGGCGAGGTGCTCGGCGTCACCGAGTCGCGCGTCTCGCAGCTCCACACGAAGGCGATCCTCCGGCTCAAGGCGCACATCGCCTCCGCCGGCGCGCACGCCGCGCTCTAGCGGGGTCGCGAGCCGATCCGGCCGCGATACGTGCCGGACACCCGGACCGGCTTTCCGTCGGAGAACTCGCTCGCGATCGTCCCGGACAGGCCGATCTCGACCGCGCCACTGCGCCGGCACGTCGCCCGACGGAGCATGACGACTCCCGTGCGAGCCCTCGGCTCCCTCCGACGCCTCGTTTCGCGTCTTCGCGTCATAGACGAAGATGCCGATCCCGTTCGCGTGCCGCCAGCTGAACCGAACGACACGTCCCGGGTGGACGTGCTTCCGCGCGATCTGGAGCTGCCAGCGCGACTGCCGGATTCTTCGTGCCAGGCTGAACACGTTCAGCCTCTTCGCGTCGCACCACGCTCGCACGGTTCCGGGGAAGACGATCGCGCTGCCGTTCGCGCGCCGGAAGAGGGGGCCGTCGGAGGCAGCAGCAGAGCCCGTGAGAGCGAGCAGCAGGGCAACGGAGAGGAGAGCGCGCACGCTCCGATCTTAGGTCGGAGCACCACACCTTTCATCCACGCCGGCGGGGATACGATGCGGCTCGAAGCGACCGAGGAGGACACGTCCCGCATGCCTGCCACCGAGCCCACGAAGATTCGCAACATCGCAGTCGCCGGCCACCGCGGCGTCGGGAAGACGTCTCTCGTCGAGGCGCTGCTCTACGAGGCCGAGAAGATCAACCGGCTCGGTAGCGTCGAGCAGGGGACGACGGTCTCGGACTGGGACGAGCACGAGCAGAAGCGCGCGATGTCCCTCTCGGGCGCGCTCTGCCACCTCGAGTGGAAAGACCGGAAGATCAACCTGATCGACACGCCGGGCGACACGGGCTTCCAGGCCGACACGTTCGCGGCGCTGCGCGTCGTCGAGGGCGTCGTCGTCGTGCTCAGCGGCGTGATGGGAGTCGAGGTCAACACCGCGCGCGTGTGGCAGCGCGCCGAGCAACAGGAGCTCTCGCGCGTTCTCTTCGTCAACATGCTCGACCGCGAGCGCGCCGACTTCTTCCGCGTGCTCGAGGCGGCGCGCCAGCAGCTGTCCGACCGCTGCGTCGCGATCCAGCTTCCGATCGGCAGCGAGCACGAGCTGACCGGGGTCGTCGACCTCCTCCACATGTGCGCGTACATGGATCCCTCCGGCGGGCGCGAAGGCGGGCCGCAGCCGATCCCCGACTCGATGACCGACCTCGTGCAGGAGCACCGCGAGAAGCTCCTCGACGCGGTCGTCGAGACCGACGAGGAGCTGATGGGGCGCTACCTCGAGGGAGAGGAGCTCGAGGCGGGGGCCGTGGCCGACGCGCTCAAGCAGGCGGTGACCCGGGACGAGCTGTATCCGGTCGCGTGCGGCGTCGCGTCGAAGAACCTCGGTACGACGGCGCTCCTCGACCTGCTCGTCGAGGGCGTCCCGTCGCCGGCGAAGAAAGGGACGACGATCGAGTTCGGCGACGCGAAGCAGGCCGTGTTCGTCTTCAAGACGATCGCCGACCCGTTCACCGGCCGCATCAGCTGCTTCCGGGTTCTCGCCGGCCCGGTCACGGGCGACACGACGCTCGTCGACCCGCGCACGCACGCGAAGGAGCGGTTCGGCCAGGTACTCCTCCTGCAGGGCAAGGACTCGGAGACCGTCGAGGCGCTCGGCATCGGCGACCTCGGCGCGGTGGCGAAGCTCAAGGACGTCGTCACCGGCGACGTGCTCGTCGACCACGAGGTCGCGGTCGAGCCGCCGCACATCGACTTCCCCGAGCCCGTGCTGAGCTTCGCGGTCACGCCGAAGGCGAAGGGCGACGAGGAGAAGATGGCGACCGGCCTCCGCCGCCTCCACGAGGAGGACCCGACCCTGATCATGCGCCGCGATCCGCAGACCGGCGAGCAGCTCCTTTCAGGCCTCTCGCAGATGCAGGTCGAGGTCGCGGTCGACCGGCTCAGCACGCGCTTCCACGTCGACGTCGAGCTCCATCCACCGCGCGTGCCGTACAAGGAGACGATCCGCAAGGAGGCGCGGGCGCGGCACCGCTACAAGAAGCAGACGGGCGGGCGCGGCCAGTTCGGCGACTGCGCGATCGTGCTCGAGCCGCTGCCGGCGCAGGACGGCGAGCTGGGCTACGAGTTCGTGGACAAGATCGTCGGCGGCGTCATCTCGCAGAGCTACCGGCCCGCCGTGGACAAGGGCGTGCGCGAGGCGATGGAGCACGGCGAGCTCGCAGGCGCTCCGGTGCAGGGTGTGCGCGTCCTGCTCGTCGACGGGATGGAGCACAACGTCGACTCCTCCGAGATGGCGTTCAAGATCGCCGGCTCGATGGCGTTCAAGGAGGCGTACCAGCAGGCGGATCCCGTGCTCCTCGAGCCGATCATGGAGCTCGAGGTTGCGGTACCCGACGACGCCGTGGGCGCGGTCAACGGTGACCTCAACTCACGGCGCGGCCGCCTGCAGGGGATGGAGCCGGCCGGCGGCATGACGACGATCAAGGCCGAGGTGCCGATGGCCGAGATCCTCACCTACTCGCAGGCGCTGACCTCGATGACGGGCGGCCGCGGCGACTACTCGATGCACTTCCTCCGCTACGAGGAGGTGCCCACGCACGTCGCGCAGAAGATCATCGAGCAGACGAAGCGCGAGCGCGAAGAGGCGAAGGTCTAGCGCCGTGGCGGAGGACGAGAAGGCCGAGGCCAAGCCGGACCACGAGCCCCCGCCCGGGGCGGAGGCATCCGCGCGCTGGACCGGCGGCGCGAAGCCGCTCGGCTACACCGCGACGGCGAAGTGGCTCGTCCTGCGCAAGAAGGAGAAGCCGTCCGCCGAGATCTTCTCCGTCTCGTACGTCGCGGAAGGCGGCGACCCGAAGCGGCCCGTTGCGTTCGTCTTCAACGGCGGTCCGGGCGCGTCGTCGGCCTACCTGCACATGGGCGCCGTCGGCCCACAGCGCGTCGCCTTTCCGTCCGACGGAACGCTGCCCACGCTGCCGCCGCAGCTCGTCCAGAACGAGTCCTCGTGGCTCGCGTTCGCCGACCTCGTCTTCGTCGACCCGGTCGGCACCGGCTTCAGCCGCATCATCGAGCCCGACAAGAAGGGCGAGCAGCAGGGGAAGCAAGATGGCGCGCCGCAGCCGGGCGGGGACGAGAAACCGGACCCGAACGAGTACTTCGGCCAGAAGCGCGACCTCGAGTCGCTCTGCGAGTTCATGGCGCGCTGGCTCTCCGAGAACGATCGCTGGGGCTCACCCGTGTTCATCGCGGGCGAGAGCTACGGCGGCTACCGCGTCGGCCGGCTGGTGCGGATGCTGCAGGAGGAGACCGGCATCGGCCTCAACGGCGCGATCCTGATCTCGCCGGCGCTCGAGCTGACCGGGCTCAACGGCGACGACTACGGGGTCGTGCAGTGGGTCGACCTGCTGCCGACGATGGCCGCCGGCGCCGCTTTCCACGGGCGCTCGCGCGCCTTCCCGGCGGGGACGCCGCTCGCCGAGGTGTTCGCAGGTGCCGAGGAGTTCGCGAGCAGCGACTACGCGACCTTCCTCATCCGGGGCGCCTCGCTCGGCGTGCCGGAGCGGGAGCGCACGCTCGGGCGGCTCGCCGATCTGGTCGGTCTCTCGCCCGAGCTCGTCACGCGGGCGGAGGGCCGCATCTCGCCGGTCGTCTTCGCGCGCGAGCTGCTTCGCGACCAACAGAAGGTGGTCGGCTTGTACGACGTCTCGATCACCTCGATCGATCCCTTCCCCGACCGGGCGCAGCACGAGGCGCCGGATCCGACCCTCGCCGGAATCGGGCCCGCCTATACCGCGGCTGTCAACCGGCAGCTCCGCTCGGAGATCGGCGTCCGCACCGACCGCGAGTACCGCCTGCTGAGCCTCGAGGTCAACGAGGCGTGGAAGGAGGACACGAAGCGGCACTTCTTTGCCGCGCCCGAGGGCGCGACCGACTCGCTCCGCTACGGCATGGCCCTCAACCCGCACATGCGCGCTTTCCTCACGCACGGGCGCTACGACATGGCGACGCCGTACTACGCGAGCGACCGGCTCCGCAACCTGATGCGCCTCGACCCGGACACGACGGGACGCCTGACCGTCCGCCACTTCGAAGGCGGGCACATGTTCTACGCGTGGGAGGAGAGCCGCCGCGCGTTCACGGCCGCGATCGAGGAGTTCGTCGCGGGCGCCCTGGCGGGCTGACGTAGAGCCAGCCCGCGGCGCGCCCCCTGATCGAGAGATCAGTTCAGACTTGCTGTTGAGGCTGGGCGTCGTCCTTGTCGCGCAGATGCGTGAGGACGTCGGCAACGTCGGCGAGCTGCTGCTCGAGGTCGCGCTGGAAGGACTCCAGCCGCTCGATCAGCTCGGGCCGACTCGGGAAGCCGCCGCGGAAGAACATCCGCGGGCCGCGGCCGCCCCAGCCATGGTGACGGCGGTGATGCATTTTCACCTCCTCTCCTCGTACCGTGCGAGAAAGCGGGCGGTGCGCTCCTGTGAGCGCCTCAGCGCTTCGGCCCAGTGGCCGAGCAGCTGTTCGCCCGCAGGCGTGATGGCGTAGCGGCGCTTCGCGGGGCCGGGGGAGGAGTCGTCCCACTCCGAGGAGACGAGCCCCTCCTCCTCGAGCCCGCGCAAAAGCCGGTAGAGGTTGCCCATCTCGATGCGTGCCTCGCCCGTGAGCTCCGGCAGCCGCTCGAGCAGGTCGTAGCCGTGCGCCGGATGCTCGCGCAGAAGGAGCAGGAGCGCCGGCTCGGCGAAGCGTTCGACCCGGGCGAGAACGCGCCAGCGGCCGCGGTGATGGCGGCGGGAGCGCGGTCCTCTCATCCCGACACTACATGTAAAACACACATGTAAGAGACATTAGCGATTTCGGAGGGTTCTGCGCAACCCTGGCTAAACTCGGTGGCCGGATGAGAGTCACGAAAGTCGCCAGTACGCGCCAGTGCGCCGTCTGCGAACGGACGTTGCTGATGGGCGAGCGCGCGGTGAGCTTCGCCCCGTCGGAGGGTGCAGAGCTCGTCGACGTCTGTCCGCTTTGCCAGGAGCTTGCGACCGAGGCGGGGTGGATCAAGGAAGGCGCGCCGACGACGCCGACGCTCGAGAACGGGCGCCGCCGCCGGCGGAAGCGCAACATCGTCGAGTTCCTCGGCCTCACTCGCGCCTCCGACGAGGGCGCGCTGGCGCGGCAAGAGCCGATCCTGCGCAAGCTCTCCGACGGAGAGGTCGCGCTGCTCGAGGCTGCCGACCTCTTCAACGGCAGCGCCTACCGGCGCACCGTCGGCGGCATCGCCAAGAGCCTCGGCGAGCCGAGCGCGAGCATCGTCCCGCTCTCGGGCACGTCCGGCGAGCTGGCCGTGACCGTCGCCTGGGAGCTGTCCTGGTACCAGTACCGCGTCAGCCCCGACTCGGCCCAGCCCGTGAGGCTCGAGCGCCGCGGCCACGAGCTCGACGAGCTCGACGAAGGCTTCAAGGACTGGAACGCGCAGGTCGAGGACGAGGGTCGCCTCGTCCCCGAGATCGCTCGTCTCTAGCCCGCCCCTGGCCGCCTTCGGCTCCCGGCCGGCGGAGCCGGCCTCCGCCGAAGGCTGACGCCGCTGGACGGCAGGATGCTGCGCGCGCGGCGCTTGTCCGTACCGCTCGTACTGTCCTGCGCGCCGCGCGCTTGCCTCCTTTGCCAGCGGCGCCCCAGGAACGGGCTAACTAGCGGGTTCCCGGGAACGTCCCGAGCTTCAGGTGGAGCGTCTTGTGCGCTCCGTGCTGCGTCACGACCGCGAGCGTGACGGTCGTCCCCGGCTTCAGCTCCGAGACCACGCTGATGAAATCGTCGAGGGTGGGTGTCTGGTGGTCGTTGACCGAGGTGATCACGTCGCCGGACACGAGCCCTGCCTTGGCGGCCGGGCCGCCCGCCGTGACGCCCTGCACGAGGACGCCGGCGCCGTTCGTGTCGCCGATCTGGACGCCGAGGTAGGCGCGATGCGAGTTGACGACGTGGCCGAAGCGGATGATCTGCGTCGCGATGTCCTTGACGAGGTTGCTCGGGATCGCAAAGCCGATGCCGGGCGCCGCGGTGCCGCCGAGCTCGGGATCGGTCGCGGCGAGGGTGGGGATCCCGATCACGCGCCCCTGGAGGTCGGCGAGCGCGCCGCCCGAGTTGCCCGGGTTGATCGCGGCGCTCGTCTGGATCATCAGCGGCAGTGCGACGCCGTTCCCCTCCGAGACGCCCTGGCGGAAGGCGCTGACGATGCCGTCGGTCACGCTCGAGCGCAGTCCCAGCGGGTTGCCGATCGCGATCGCGAAGTCCCCGACGTCGAGCTTGCTCGAGTCCGCGAACGCCGCCGGGGTCAGCTTCGCCGCTGAGACGCGGACCACGGCCAGGTCGTCCGGGGGGAAACGGCCGACGAGCGATGCGCCGTAGGAGTGCGCGCCGGCCGTGACGGTGTACGGCCCGCCGCCGGCGACGACGTGGTTGTTGGTGACGATGTCGCCGTTCGAGTCGAAGACGACGCCCGAGCCGAGCCCCTCCGGACTCTGGATCTGGACGACGGACGGCGAGAGGTGGTGCACGACATCCGTGACGGCACGCTGGAACGCGAGCGCCGCGGCCGCGGGCTGGAGTTGCGCGTGGCTCGTCTTCGGTGCGGCGTTCGGGGACGAGCCGCCGCCGCCGAGCGAAACGGCCGCGACGACCCCTCCGGCGATGGCCGCACCGGCGAGCGGCGCGAGCCACCAGATGTGCCGGCGCAGCATGTTTCCCTTATACCGACGGGCTGGGCTGGCATCCGCCGGTCGCCGCCCTACAATCAGCGGGCGATGATCTATTGCGTCATTCCCCGCGAGCTCGCCGACGAGCTCTACGACAAGATGGTCGAGTACTACAAGGACAACCCGAACGTGACCGTCATCGTCGACCGCCGCGATGGGCCTGATCGCCGCAAGCAAGGGGAGGCGCGGCTCGAGGACAAGGAGCAGCGGACGGTCCGCGACCGCCGCCGCGCGCATCCGGGCACGTTCCCGGATGTCGATGCGCCACCCGAGTAGCGCGCGCTAGTCTCGCCGCATGGCGACGACTACGAGCACGAACTTCAAGAACTTCATCGGAGGCGAGTGGCTGGACGCCGCCTCCGGCGAGACCTTCGAGAGCACGAGTCCCGCGACGGGGGAGACGATCGGCGTCTTCCCGCGCTCCGGCGCCGAGGACGTCGACCGCGCGGTCGCGGTCGCGAAGGAGGCGTTCGCGGAGTGGCGGCTCGTGCCGGCTCCGAAGCGCGGCGAGATCCTCTTCGGCCTCGCGCGCCTGCTCGAGCAGGAGAAGCCCGCGCTCACCGACCTGATGACGCGCGAGATGGGGAAGGTGAAGGCCGAGGCGGGCGGCGACGTCCAGGAGGCGATCGACATCACGTACTACATGGCCGGCGAGGGCAGGCGCCTCTTCGGCCACACGACGCCGTCGGAGCTGCGCGACAAGTGGAACATGAGCGTCCGCCAGCCGATCGGCGTCGTCGGCGCGATCACGCCGTGGAACTTCCCTGTCGCGATTCCTTCCTGGAAGCTGATCCCGGCGCTCGTCTGCGGCAACACGGTCGTGCTCAAGCCGGCAACGGACACGCCCGCGCTGGCCGAGCGCTTCGTCGAGCTGCTCGCCGAGGCCGGGCATCCCCAGCGGCGTCGTCAACATCGTCCACGGCGGCGGCGGCACGGTCGGCGAGCGGATGGTGCGCCATCCCGACGTCCGCGTGATCACGCTCACCGGCTCGCGCGAGACCGGGGTCGAGGTGCTGAAGGCGGCGGCCGAGACGCTCACGCACGTCCACCTCGAGCTCGGCGGCAAGAACGCGATCATCGTGCTCGACGACGCCGACCTCGAGCTCGCGGTCGACGGAATCCTCTGGTCGGCGTTCGGCACCTCGGGCCAGCGCTGCACCGCCGCGTCGCGCGTGATCGTCCAGAAGGGCGCGTACGACGAGCTCCAGTCGCGCCTCGTGGACCGCGTCGAGAAGCTGCGGCTCGGGCCCGGGTGGGAGGACGACACCGACATCGGCCCGGTGATCAACCGCACCGCGCTCGAGAAGATCCACTCCTACACCGAGATCGGCAAGGACGAGGGCGCGAAGCTCCTCACCGGCGGCGAGGTCGCCGGCGACGGCGATCTCGGCAAGGGCTTCTTCTACCGCCCGACCGTCTTCGCGGACGTCGACCCGCAGATGCGGATCGCGCAGGAGGAGATCTTCGGCCCGACGACGGCGCTGATCCCGGTCGGCGATCTCGACGAGGCGATCCGCGTCTCGAACGGGATCAAGTACGGCCTCTCGTCCTCGATCTTCACGCGGGACGTCAACGCCGCCTTCCGCGCGATGCGCGACCTCGAGGCGGGCATCACCTACGTCAACGCCGGCACGATCGGCGCCGAGGTGCACCTCCCGTTCGGCGGCACGAAGGACACCGGCAACGGCCACCGCGAGGCGGGCCAGGCCGCGCTCGACGTGTTCACCGAGTGGAAGTCGATCTACGTCGACTACTCCGGCCGGCTGCAACGCGCCCAGATCGACACCGAAGAGAACCCGGCACCTTGAGGTACCGGCAGCTCGGCGACAGCGATCTCCAGGTCTCGGAGATCTGCCTCGGCACGTGGACGACCTTCGGCGGCAGCCTCGACGACGACGACGCAACCGCTCTCGTCGACGCCGCGTTCGAGAACGGCGTCAACTTCTTCGACACCGCGAACACGTACTCGGAGGGCCGCTCCGAGGAGGTGCTCGGCCGCGCGCTGGCAGCTCGGCCGCGCGACTCGTACGTCCTTGCGACGAAGCTGCGGGCGAGGGCTCCCGACGGCGGCCGCGGGGTCTCGCGCGCGCAGGTGCTGCATCAGATCGACCAATCGCTCGAGCGTCTCGGCGCCGAGTTCGTCGATCTGTACCAGTGCCACTGGTGGGATGAGGAGGTGCCGCTCGCCGAGACGCTCGAGGCGATGACGGAGATCGTCGAGGCCGGGAAGGTGCGCTACGTCGGCTGCTCGAACTGGACCGGCGAGCAGATCCAGCAGGCGATCGACCTCGCGCGGGAGCGCGGGTACGTGAAGATCGTCTCGTCGCAGCCCGAGTACTCGCTGCTCCACCGCGAGCCGGAGGAGGACGTGATCCCGGCCAGCAAGGCGAACGGGATCTCTCAGGTCGTCTACTCGCCACTCGCGCAGGGCGTGCTCAGCGGGAAGTACGCGCCGGGCGAGGCGGCGTCCGAGGGGACGCGTGCGTCGGCGCGCGCCGAGTGGATGGAGTACTTCGAGGACGACGTGCTCGAGCGCGTTCAGCGCCTGGGGCCGATCGCCGACGGCCTCGGGATCACCATGGCCCAGCTCGCGCTCGCCTGGATCCTCCACGAGCCGAACGTCGCGAGCGCGATCGTCGGCGCGTCGCGGCCCGAACAGCTGCGCGACAACGCGGCTGCGTCGGGCGTTGACCTCGACGAGGCGACGATGCGGGCCATCGAGGCTGCGCTCGCCCCTGTGTAAAGGTGACCCGGGTGAACCGGAAGCTGATCGTGTTCGTCCCGCGCGAGGCGCTCGACCGGGTGCGCGACGCGCTGTTCGCCGCCGGGGCGGGGCGGATCGGCGACTACGAGCGCTGCTCCTGGTACACGGAGGGCACCGGGACGTTCCTCGGCGGCGAGGGGACGTCACCGAGCGTGGGCCGAGCGGGTCGCGAGGAGCGGGTCGCCGAGCTGCGGCTCGAGACCGTCTTCCCGGCCGAGCAGCAGGACGAGGTCATCGCGGCGCTGCGTCAGGCGCACCCGTACGAGGAGCCGGCGTTCGACATCTACGAGCTCCTCTCGTGAAGGCACGGCTCTTCACCGACGGCGGCGCGCGGGGCAACCCGGGCCCGGCGGCGTTCGGCTACGTCCTCGAGGCGGAGGACGGGACGGTGCTCGCAGCACACGGGGAGACGATCGGCGTCGCGACGAACAACGTCGCGGAGTACCGCGCACTCGTCGCCGGCCTCGAGCGCGCCGCCGAGCTGCAGGTGGGGGAGGTGGAGGTTGTCTCCGACTCCGAGCTGCTCGTGAAGCAGATGACCGGCGAGTACCGGGTCAAGAACGAGGCGCTCCGAGCGCTCTCGCTCGAGGCCGCGCGGCTCGCGCGGCAGGTCGGGAAGGTGCGCTACACGGCCGTCCGGCGAGAGCAGAACGAGCTCGCCGACCGGCTCGTGAACGAGGCTCTGGACGCCGCCGACCTCGGCTAGAATGCCCCTCCCACGCGGATGTAGCTCAGTTGGCTAGAGCGTCTGCTTGCCATGCAGAAGGTCGTGGGTTCGAGTCCCATCATCCGCTCTAGGAAAGCCCCGCTCAGGCGGGGTTTTTGTTTGCTACGGATCCCGTCGCTATCCGAATCGGTTTCGGCAAGCGTTCGAGGAATCAGGAGAGTGGGTTCAGGCGCTTGCGATACCAGAGGACGTCCGTCCCCGACGGGAAGCCCTCGACTCGCCCCGCCAGCTCGTAACCGCTCCGCTCGTAGAGGCGGCCAGCCTGAAAGGCGTACGTGAAGTGGACGGTCTGCGAGCACCCGCGCGCCGCCGCCTCGGCCTCGGCAGCCGCGAGGAGCCGGGTCCCCAGCCAGCGACCGCGGAGACTCGGCTCCACCCAGAGGCTCTGCAACTCGCAGCAGTCGCCCCACGTCCAGCCACTGATGCCGGCGACGATCCTGTCGTCGTCGCGGACGAAGATCGCTAGCTCGGCCTCATCGCCCAGCCCCATCGCAGTGGATGCTTCGCGGCGGATCTGCGTCTCGAGGAACTCGAGATCGCGCGGATCCGGATTGTTCTCGACGTCAAGCTCCACCCCGACAGCCCACTCAGATGCCAACGATCTGCTCCACCAGCGAGGAGGCCTGCTTCTGACGGTGTGACATCGGCGCCTAGGCGGACCCGATGATCTTGGCCTTGGCGGCCGCGAACTCCTCGTCTGTCAGCACGCCCGAGGCGTGCAGTTTTGCCACGCGCTCGAGCTCGTCGGCCGGATTCGCCGGAGGTGGCGCAGCCGCCGTTCCGTACTCTTCGGTCGGCGTTTGGTCATCTGCCTGCGGCTGCTCGGGCTCGTTGCTGTCCCGGTTGCGCGCAGCCGCCGCACCGATAGCCGCTCCGGCAATCATCCCGCGGCGCCTTGCTCGTCGCCTGAATCCCATGGGTGAACTCCTTCCGGTTCGTTCGACCTTGGCTCACGCCTGATGTCTACGAGACACTAGTACCTCAGAGTCGCGCTCATGTGACGCCGATCAAGCGCTGCCGGAGGGGACCGACCGCCGGAGCGGCCGTCCCCCTCGGTCCTCCTGCTACTTGGGCTCTGCGCCGATCTGCTTGAGCAGTGTCATCGCGTCGAAGTAGTGGCGGCTTGCCCTGATCTTGCCGCCTTCGAAGTCGTAGAAGACGGCGGCGGGTGTCTCCTGGTGCTTGCCCGAGGCCGGAATCGTTGCTGCCGCGGTCACGAGCGGGCCGGTGTGCGTGCCCTTCCAGGTCACCTCGAGAACCGCCGTGTTGCCGCTGGCGACGGCGCTTGTCACGGTGCCGGCGGCGTCCGGGAAGGCAGTCTTCCAGCCCTTGAACAGCTCGATGATCTGGTCTGGGCCTTCGATCTTGCGCTCTGTACCGAACTCGTGGTAGCCCGCGTCGGAGGTGAGCAGAGCTCGCAACTGGTCCCAGTCGCCCTTGTTGAAGGCATCGATCTGGTCGCGGGCGACCTTGGTCAGCTCGTCCGTGGTCAGCGTTTCGGTCTGTAGTGCCGTCATCGTCTTGCTCCTCTCTTCGATCGGGTGCTCGAACAGGCAGCACTCGGTAGGCATCGCCTCCGAGATCGACTGCTCAGCTCGGCTGAGACGTGGGTGCAACGAGGAAGAAGGACTGGCGACTTGACGGACAGATCCAGACCGTCAGCGCGACTGGCTCGGTGTATCCGATCTGACCCTACTTCATTCGCGTCGAGAGCGCGGGCGGTCGACTCACCGCGCTTGGCAAGAGCCTGACGTCTCGTGCAGATCTGCAGGCGTTCTGCTGGTGCGAGCGTGCGGTCACCGCCGCGTGACATGCGTCTCCGCACGTCGCTCGAACAAAGGCATGAAGCGGCCGGGGAAACCACCGTAGCGGTTCCCCGGCCGTGAAAACGCCCGCCACCGGCGGGCGAGGAAGCTGCTACCCGGCGGCCAGCGCAGGCACGAGGTTCGCCGCGTTGGGCGTGCCGAGGCCGGTGACCGGATCCCAGCCCGTCGTAGCCGGGTAACCGGGGACGCTCGGGTCCGCCTGGTTGTTGCCGGTGGTCACGTCGTAGAAGTCCGCGGCGTAGCTGCTCGGGCTCGACGCGATGGCGTACAGCGTCGGGTTGATCTGCCCGAGACCATGCCCGGCGATCTGGTCGGCGATCGCGACGAGCCCGGCGAACTCGGGCGACGAACACGACGTTCCGCCGACGAGGAACCAGCCACCGCCCCCGTCGAAGGTGGCGTATACGAGCGGCGCGGTACGAGAGCTCGCCTGGAAGGCCACGTCCGGGATTCCACGCATCGAGCCGATCGGAGTGGATGGGTTCGGCAAGGTGCTCTGGTAGCTCGGCGTCGAGAAGATGTGGCTGAAGCCGCCGCCCGAGTCGATCCAGCCGATCTCCCGCACCCCCGGATTGTTCTGGCAGTTGCTCGGCGGGTGGACGGAGTCGACCCCGCTTCCGGTCACCGGGTCGGTGCAGAGATAGGTGCCGCCCACCGCAGTCACCAACGGGTCGGAGGCCGGCCAGTTGACGGTGGGAAACGGGAACGTGGTCGGGTTCTTGACCGGGGTGAGGCCCGCGTTGGCAGTTCCCCCGTCTCCCGTGCTGGCCAGGACGGTGACGCCGTTCGCCGCCGCGGAGATGAAGGCGTGCCGGAGGTTCAGCAGCGATTGGGTGCTGCTGAAAGCCTCCTCGGTCGTCCCGAAGCTCTGCGTGATGACCGTGGCCTGGTGGTGCTCCACGATGAATTGCTCGGCGTTCATCATCGACGCCAGACCCTGTACGCCCTGCGTCTCTGCCGGGTTCGTGGTCACGTTGAGGATGTTCGCCTTGGGTGCCATTGCATGCGCCCACTCGACATCGAGAGCGGTCTCCACGATCCAGCCGTCGCGCTCCTGCAGGCCGGTGCCCCGGCTCTTGGGCGGTGGCGACTTCACCTGGGTCTGCCCGTTCCAGTAGACGTGCGTGAACGTCGGGTCCCCGGCCGCGCAGGTGTGAGCCGCCTCACCGCACATGTGCGGTAGGCCCATCTGGGTATTGAAGTTGGCCAGGTCCGAGGCCATGTTCGGACTGCCGAACGAGTCGATGATCGCGATCGTCACTCCCTGCCCTTCGTCGCCGGCCGCATACAGCGGCGGGAGGTTGTAGGAGTTCTGCATCGCGCTCGCGGTGAAGCAGCGACGGTTGATCGCGAAACAGGCGGCCTCGCTCGGCGGCGTGAGAGCGCCCGATATCAGCTGGGCGTCGGTGATCGCCGGCACAGGGTTTGGAAGCCGCGCGGCGCGAGCCCTCTGCGAGTGAGCCGAGGCGGAAACGAGGCTCACCGCCCCGAGGACGACGAGCAGGACAACGAGGCGCACGAACACTCTGGGCGGAAGTCCACGCACTGAAATCTCCTTCCACTAGGCGGATGCGATGCCGGATGTTTCCAAACGGCGTAGTGCGATGCGTCAGCGAGGCCCCACCTTGGTACGGGGGCACCGCACCTTGGTCCAGGTTCAGTTGAGGATCCGCCCGGGGGCTGTTACAACCCGCGCGTGCTCAGCGGTAGGGGTCTCGGCACGACTGCGGCGGTCGGCGTTCTCGCCGTCCTGCTGACACTGTCACTGGCCGCCGGCCAGGCGGCCGCCGATCCCACTCCGCCGATCCGGGTCGTCGACTCGTTGGCCGCCGGGAGCGTCGACCTCGATCCGGCGACTGCGGGGTCGCAATCGCTCTGGACAGTCGAGTACGCGACCTGCGTCAACCTCCTGAACCACCCCGACGGCCCGCACAGCGTCGGCGCCGGGCTCGAGCTCGAGGCGGCGTCCTCGATGGGCGTGAGCCCGGACGGCAAGACCTACACGTTCACGGTGGCTCCCGGCTTCGGGTTCTCGCCGCCCTCAGCGGAGCAGGTCGGCCCGGATTCGTTCCGCGTAGCGCTCGAGCGGCTGGCGAAGCTGAACCCCGGGATCCGCAACGAGCTCTTCTCCAAGGTCGTGGGCATCAACGAGTTCGCTTCCGGAGCTGCGTCCTCGATCGCGGGGGTGTCGGTATCGGGCAACCAGCTGACGATCTCCCTCACCGCGCCCGACGACGCACTGCCGGCCGATCTGGCCACGCCGTACATGTGCGCGGTGCCCGTCGGGACGCCGCTGACGCATCAAACCGGAACACTGCCGATGGCCGGGCCCTACTACATCGATCCGGCGACCTACTCCGGGAGCGGGGACGCCACGTTCAGCTTGGTCAGGAATCTCAACTACGGCGGCGCTCGGCCTCAGACGCTGCCGCAGTTCGACTTCGAGTTCGGCGTCGATGCGACGACCGCGGTGAATCGGGTCACCGGCGCGTCGCCGACCGCCGATCTCTTCCTGGGCGTCCAGACGTCGCAGCGCGGCGCGCTCGACTCCAGCTACGGGCAGGGAAGCCCGGCCGACCAAGCAGGGCATCAGCAGTACTTCGCCTTCACCTCGCTCGGCACGGGGCATTTGGTGATGAACACCCGCTCCGGCGGCAAGCTGACCGATTCGAGCGTGCGCCGGGCGATCAGCATGGCAATCGACCGCAACGCGCTCGCGAGCGTCTTCGGCGACGCGCCGACCGACCAGTACCTGCCCAACGGCATCGCCGGCTTCCAGGACTTCAACCTCTACGGCTTCTCGCCGGATGTGGCCGATGCGAAGACGCTGATGCAAGCCGCCGGTTACGGGCCGTCGAATCACCTCGCGCTCACCCTGGTCGTGCCGAGCAACGCGACGGGAGTCAACTTCGCCAACGACGTCCAGTCGGAGCTCGCGAACATCTACATCGACGTGACGATCTCGCCGGTCTCGCCGCCCAACAGCTTCTTCACGTTCATTACGGCCAACCCGACCGCCTACGACCTGACGCTCCTCCGCTGGAACTCGGACAACGCCGACCCCGAGAACATGCTGGCTCCGCTTCTCGAGGGCGCCTCGTCGCCGACGCCAGGAACGAACAACTGGTCTCTGTTCGACAACCCCGACGTCAACGCCCGCTTCGCTTATGCGCGCGGGCTGGATCCGTCGGCCCGACTGACCGAGCTCGCGAACATGGACGCAGACGTGGCCGCGAACGACGCGCCGATGGCCGCCTTCAGCAACTTGCTCCGCTCGGCGATCACGACCGAGCGCCTCGGCTGCTTCGTCCCTCACGCGATCTACGGCGTCTCGCTGCCGCGGCTGTGCGAGCGGAACGCCGTCGCGCCCAACGGCACCTACACCAGCGGGAGCGCCCCCACGCCTTCCGAACCGGTCGCTGCGATCCAGACGCCGACCGGCGGAGACGTGACCGTATCGCCCGGCGCGCGGAGCACCGACACGAGCGGCTACCGGCTCCTCGACGGCGAGCTGTCGATCGAGGCTCCGAACGCCTCCCCGAGCGCTCCGCTTCGCATCACGTTCCAGCTCGACGCCGCGGCGATGGCGGCCAAGGGCGTGTCGTACACCGACGTTGCGGTGCTCAGGAACGGTCTGCCCGTTCCGGCCTGCACGGCCACCGACGGCAGCGCGACGCCCGACCCGTGCCTCGCCTCGCGGACGCTCGACACTACGAGCGGCGACGCGACCTTCGTGGTCTTGACCTCGCACGCTTCGACCTGGGCCTTTGGCGCGCCCGACTCGATCCCGCCGGTGCTCAACTCGGCTTCGTTGTCCGCTTCCAAGATCGCGGTCGGCGGGACGACGACGCTGAGCGCGAGCGCTGCTCCCGATGCCGAGGCGGGCGAGCTCTTCGTCGACGCCGATGCGGGCCCCGGGCTGAACTCGGCTCTGAACGGGGAAGGAGGCAGTTTCTCGTCGCCGCCCTTCGGTAGCACCTTGACGCTGGGCACGCACACGGTCGGCGTCCGCGTCCGGGACGAGGCCGGGAACTGGAGCGCGCCGATCCTGCTGACTCTGACCGTCAAGCCTGTCCCCGTCTTCTCGGGCTTCTTCGCACCGATCAAGAACCCGCCCGCGGAGAACAACGTGAAGCGGGGCGAGACCGTCACCCTTGTCTTCTCACTCGGAGGCGACTACGGGACAAATCCCTTCGAGAGGAGCTACCCGCAGCTGCGCACCTACGCCTGCGGTGCGGCGCCCTCGGGAACGTACGCGTCCATTCCGCAGTCGTCCCTGACGCTCACGCTCGACAAGAACAACCGCTACAAGCTGAGCTGGCGGACGTCCAAGAACATCTCGGGGTGCCAGGAGATGCTCTTGCGCTTCACGGGCGGCGTCGAGCGGACGGTGCGCTTCCACTTCCACTAGGTAGGTCGCCGCCGCCTGCAGCGGCGGGCTCAGGCAGGGTGTGTCGTCGTGAACGGCGAGACAGTGGCCGGCCTCGTGCTGGCCTTCCTTTCGGCCGTGCTCATCAACGTCGCGTACCTGCGGGAGCACGAAGCGGCCGTGGGGCTTCCGGCGCTCTCCATGCGACGTCCGCTCCAGTCGGCTCGACTGCTGCTCGGCGACCGGAGCTGGCTGCTCGGCTTCGCAATGGAGTCGGGCGGGTTCCTGCTCTACGTGGCGGCTGTGGCGCTTGCACCGCTGTCGCTCGTGCAGAGCATCGCCGCGGGCGGGATCGGCGTGCTCGCGTTCGCCTCGGCCCGCCTGGCGAGGCGGCCGCTCGCTCCGGTGGAGGTCGCCGGCGTGCTGCTCTCGGTGCTCGGCCTCGTCGCGCTGGCCGTCTCGCTCGTGGGCGGGAAGGCGAAGGAGGGAGGTGGAGAGATCGGGCCGATCCTGCTCTGGCTCGGCATCACGGCGGCGGTGGCGATCGCGCTCGTGATCGTCGGGCGCAGGCGCTGGGGCACGGCCGTCGCGAGCGGCGTCGCAGGAGGTCTCTTCTTCTCGATCGGCGACATTTCCACGAAGCTCGCGACCCAGGGTGGGGCGCGTGTCGCCTTCGCGCCGCTTCTCCTCTTGGGCTACGCGGCTGGAACGGCGCTGCTCCAGATCGGTTACCAGGCCGGCGCCGCGCTCACCGTCGCCGGGCTCGCCACGCTCGCAACGAACGCCCTCCCGATCGCCGCCGCAACGGTCGTCCTCGACGAGCCGCTGCCGAGCGGCGCGCTCGGGGCGATCCGGGTGGTCGCGTTCGTCGCCGTGGTCACGGGGGCGGTGCTGCTCGCGCGACAACCGCCCTCGAAGGAAAGCGGCCTCGCGCCGCTCGCCGAGCCTTCGCCCTAGCCGGAGAGCGGAGCGATCACCGTCGCCATGAACGGCATCCCGGCGGTCTTCGTCGTGAAAGTCGCGTAGAAGACCTCGACCGTTCCCCTCCCGTCGGACCGCTGCACGGTTGCCGTCCCCGATGCGAAGCCGGACGCGAGCGCCTCGTCGACGGCCTCCTGGCCTTCGATCGTGTGACCGCCGACCTCCTGGCCGACCAGCTGCTCGAGTGTCGTCCCGAGGATCTCGCAGGCCGCCGCGTTGGCGGCGATGTAGCGCCGGTGCTCGTCCCAGACGAGGAAGCCGACGCTCGCCGAGCCGAGAGCCTCGGAGATCAGCTCGGCCTGGATCTCGGGTCGAGCCAGCGACGGCGACGTCGTCATGGCTTCATTGTCGGTGCTGCAAACGCGCGAATCAATCCCGCGTTGTGGGCGTAGCGCCTACCCCTTCGGGTGGAAGTAGGCCGCGTAGATCTGCTTCGCGATCGGGGCGGCCGCCTGGACTCCGAAGCCGCCGTGCTCGACGTTCGCGACGACGACGAGCTTGGGGCTGTTGTACGGCGCCCACGACGCGTACCAGGAGCTGACGGGGTCCGGCTCGGCGGTTCCCGTCTTGCCGGCGACCTTGATCGGGGAGCCCGCGAAGACCGACGCCGACGTACCGCCCGGGCTGTTCGCCGCCTGGTAGAGGCCCTGCCTGATCGCCCACGTGTACGGCGACAGCCTCAGCTGCCGCACGGGCTTGAAGTGGAGCGTGTGGCGGACGCCGTCCGTGATCACGGCCTGACCGACGTGCGGCCGGACGACCTTGCCGCCGTTGATCAGTGCGGAGTACGCGACCGCGAGCTGGAGCGGGCTCACCTGCAGGGCGCCCTGGCCGATCGCGAGGTTGATCGTCTGGCCTTCCGTCCAGGGGAAGCGGAAGCGGCTCTCGAAGACCCGGCCCGGCCCCGGGAGGTAGCCGGACGTCGCGCCGGTCAGGTCGCCCGGCGGCGCGTGGCCGAGGCCGAGCTTGCGCGCCCAGTTCTGGATCAGCGTCCCCTGCGCCTTAGGGTCGTGTCTGCCAGACCAGATTGCCCAGCCGGTAGAACCACGTGTCGCACGACACCTGGAGCGCCGTCGGGAGGGTCATCGAAGCGTTGACTCCCGGATCGACGTTGTGGAAGATCGTGTCGCCGAGGGCGAAGGCACCGGTGCAGGAGAGCGGCGTGCCCGGCGTAATGATTCCTGCGCTCAGCGCGGCCTCGGCGATGATCGGCTTGAAGGTCGAGCCGGTGGGATAGGCGCCACCGATCGCCCGGTTCAGGAGGGGCGTCGCGTGCTTCTCCTTGGAGAGCTGCGCGTAGTAGTTCGGCTTCTCGGCCGCGCGCTTCTGGTCGAAAGTCGGGTAGCTGACGATCGCCTTGATCGCGCCCGTCCAGGGATCGATGGCCACCGCGGACGCGCCGGTCGGCGAGTGGCCGTTGAGGCGCGACTGCTCCATCCCGTACAGCAGCGCGTTCTGCGCCGCCCTCTGGAGGCGCAGGTCGATCGAGAGCTGCAGCGTCGGCGGCTGCTTCTGCGGCGGCACGCGAAGCGCGCCGGCGATCTGGCCGAGCGAGTCGACCGGGATCTTCGCCTGGACGAAGCCCCGGTTGAGGAGGTGGTCGTACGCGGCCTCGACGCCGCTCTGGCCCACGACCTCGCCGGGCTTCGCGTCTGTGTAGGCGCCGGACTTCAGCTCCTTCGTGCTGATCTGGCCGAGCAGGCCGAGGAACTCGCTGCCGAAGGCGCCCTGCGGATAGCTTCGCGACGCTTCGCCCTCCACCTTGAAACCGGGGAACAGGCCGGGCCGTTCTTGCAGGTACGCCGCCAGGGCGGCGGTCGGGTGGGCGACGACGACGGCGGGTGCGAAGGGCCTCTGCAGGACGTCCGAGCGGATCCGTGCCGCGAGGATGCCCCAGCGCCTGCCGGTGACCCGAGCCAGGCGGCGGAGCGCGCGGACGCCTGCAGGGCTCGGGCTCCAGACTCCGTGCGCGTTCCGGGAGCCGAGCGAGGCCGCGTCGGCGTCGATGACCACGTGTCCGGTCGTGCCGGCGACCAGCCGCCGCCGGTCGTCGACGATCGCGCCGCGCGCGCCGAGCAGGTTGACCGTCCGGAATGTCTGCCGGTGCACCGCATGCGCGTACTGCTTGCCGTGCAGCACCTGGATCGACCACGCTCGCAGGAGCAGGAGCGACAGTCCGGCCGCGACGACGATCGCCAACCCGCCGACCCGCACGTAGAAACCGGGGCTGCGGAAGTACGGCGCGTCGACGCGCGAGTACGGCTGCAGTTGTCGCGTCCCCGGCAGGTTGCGGGGAAGCTTCAACCGACGGCGAGGTTCCGGTCTAGAGATCGCCACGGACTGCCGTCCAGAGTAGTCGCGGTGACGCGAGACGGCTACTCGTCTGCGAGCTCGTCTGCCAAGAGCGAGAGCGCGAACGAGCGCCAGGCGAGCTCGGGATCGGCACGCAGCGACTCGACCGCGGCTGTCACCGAGGGGAGATCGTCGGCCGGCAGCTCGTCGAGCGCGGCGGCGAGCTGCGCGCGCCGCTCGGGCGTGTCGAGCTCGTCGGCGAGGCGCTCCGCCGCGATGGAGTCGACGCCGACGTCGCGATGCGGGTCGCCGCCGGCGGCGAGGACGAACATCGCGCGGCGGCGAGCCGCATTCAGCTCACCGTCGTCGATCGGTATGTCGCCTTGCACGAGCCAGCAGAGAACGACCTGCAGCTCGCTCGAGCGCGCGTCGAGCTCGGATCCCTCGAGCTCCTCGAGCCTAGCCCGGGTCCCGGCAGTCACCCGTCTCGCCCTCGCAGCAGCCGAGCTTCAGCCGGCACTTCGGGCACTGGAACGTTCCGTGGCGCCACTCCATCTCGGCGCTGCAGCGTGGGCACGTCTCCTTCACGGCACCGAGCCTACGTCCCAGCTCGGACGCGCCGTTACGCTAGTCACCATGACCGAGACGGTCGACGCGCCCAGCGCCACCCGGATCCCGCACTGGATCGGCGGGCGCCGCGTCGAGGGCGGCTCCGGACGCAGCGGCCCCGTCTACAACCCGGCGACCGGCCGCCAGACCGGCGCCGTCGACTTCGCGACCGCCGAGGAGGTGGACGCGGCCGTCCAGGCGGCACGCGGCGCCTTCCCCGCGTGGCGCGAGACCTCGCTCGCGAAGCGCGCCGAGCTCTTCTTCCGCATCCGGGAGCTGCTCCACGCGAGGCGCGACGAGATGGCGGAGATCCTCACCCGCGAGCACGGCAAGGTGCTCTCCGACGCGCTCGGCGAGGTGACGCGCGGGCTCGAGGTCGTCGAGCACTGCTGCGGGATCCCGACCCTGATCAAGGGAGAGCACTCCGAGCAGGCCTCGACCGGGCTCGACGTCTACTCGATCCGGCAGCCGCTCGGCGTCGTCGCCGGGATCACGCCGTTCAACTTCCCGGCGATGGTGCCCATGTGGATGTGGGCGCCGGCGATCGCATGCGGCAACTGCTTCGTGCTCAAGCCTTCGGAGAAGGATCCGTCGGCCTCGCTCTGGGTCGCCGAGCTGCTCAGGGAGGCGGGCCTGCCGGACGGTGTTTTCAACGTCGTCATGGGAGACCGCCTAGCAGTCGACGCGTTGCTCGAGCATCCGGACGTCGCCGCGATCTCCTTCGTCGGCTCGACGCCGATCGCCCGGTACGTCTACGAGCAGGCAACCGCGAGCGGCAAGCGCTGCCAGGCTCTCGGAGGCGCGAAGAACCACATGATCGTCCTGCCGGACGCCGACGTGAACGCCGCGGCCGACGCCGCCATCTCGGCGGGCTACGGCTCCGCCGGCGAGCGCTGCATGGCCGTCTCCATGGTCGTGGCCGTCGGTGACGTGGCGCAGCCGCTCGTCGACGCGATCCGGGAGCGCATCCCGAAGGTGAAGGTCGGCGACGGGATGGATCCGGCCTCGGAGATGGGCCCGCTCGTGACGCGCCGAGCACCGCGACAAGGTCGCGTCCTACGTCGAGAACGCGCCGGGCGAAGGCGCCACTGTCGTCGTCGACGGGCGGGAGGGCGTGCCCGAGGAGGGCTTCTTCCTCAACCCGAGCCTGCTCGACGACGTCACCCCCGAGATGAAGGCCTATGTCGACGAGATCTTCGGGCCGGTGCTCGGGGTGACGCGCGTCGCGACCTATGAGGAGGCCGTGCGGCTCGTGAACGAGAGCCCGTACGGCAACGGCGTCGCGATCTTCACGCGCGACGGCGGCGCGGCACGGCAGTTCCAGTTCGACGTGCAGGCGGGGATGGTCGGGATCAACGTCCCGATCCCGGTGCCCGTCGCGTACTACTCGTTCGGCGGCTGGAAGTCGTCGCTCTTCGGCGACCGGCATGTCTACGGGCCCGAGGCGATCGACTTCTACACGCGCGGCAAGGTCGTCACCTCGCGCTGGCCCGATCCGGCAACGTCGAAGATCGACCTCGGTTTCCCGCAGACGCGCTGAGATGCCCTTCGTCGAGACGATCCCCGAGGAGGACGCGGACGGCGCGGTCGCGGAGATCTACGACGAGATGCGCGAGCAGTTCGGCTATCTGCCGAACCTCGTGCGGGCGTTCTCGCTGCGGCCCGAGGCCTACCGCGGCTGGCTGCAGCTGAACGGCGCGCTCAAGGCGCACGACCTGCGCCGCTACGAGCTCGCCACCCTCGCGGCGGCCCGCCGGCTTCGCTCCAGCTACTGCGCGCTCCAGCACGGCAAGGTGCTCGCGCAGCAGTTCCTGTCGTTCGAGGACGTCCCCGGCCTGCCGGAAGGGCTCGACGAGGCCGACCGCGCGGTGATGGAGCTTGCCGAGAAGGTCGTGGACGACGCGACGTCGGTCACGCAGGCGGACGTCGACCGACTGCGCGCCCTCGGCCTCTCCGACGCCGAGATCGTCGACGTCGTCCTCGCCGCGGCGGCGCGCTGCTTCTTCAGCAAGACGCTCGACGCGCTCGGTGTGGTGCCCGACGCGGCGTACACCGACCTGCCGCCGGAGTTTCGCGAGGCGCTCACGGTCGGCCGGCCGATCGAGACGGAGTGATGCCGCACCACCGGCCGCTCGACGCGCGCGAGCTGCCGCGCTTCTCCGGGGTCCGGACGTTCATGCGCGCGCCGCACACGACGGACCTGGCCGGCGTCGACGCGGCCGTCTACGGGATCCCGTTCGATACGGCGACGACCTACCGGACCGGCGCGCGCTTCGGCCCCGAGGCGATCCGCTCGGCCTCGGCGCTGCTGCGCCCCTACAACCCGGCGCTCGACGTGAACGTGGTCGAGACGCTCTCGATCGTCGACTACGGCGACGTGCCCGTCTCGCCGGGCGACACCCAGCGCACGTACGGGCAGATCGAGGAGGCCCTCACGCCGCTCGTCGAGGCCGGCGTCTTCCCGCTCGCGCTCGGCGGCGACCACTCGGTCACGCTCGCCGAGCTCCGCGTGCTCGCGCGCAAGCATGGGCCGCTCGCGCTCCTCCAGCTCGACGCGCACGGCGACACGTGGGACGAGTACTTCGGCCAGCGCTACTTCCACGGCACGACGTTCCTGCGGGCGCTCGAGGAGAAGCTGATCGAGCCGGCGGCGTCGGTGCAGGCAGGCCTGCGTGGCTCGCTCTACGGCGCCGAGGATCTGGAGTCGGCGCGCGCGATGGGCTTCGCCGTCCTCCCGTGCGACCAGCTACGGACGCTCGGGCCCGGGAGCTTCGCGAGCCTCGTCCGCGAGCGAGTCGGGCGCCGCCCGATCTTCCTCTCGTTCGACGTCGACGTCCTCGACCCGGCCTTCGCTCCGGGCACGGGGACACCGGAGGTCGGCGGCCTCTCGACGGCGGAGGCGCTCGCCTTCCTACGCGCGCTGGGTGGGATCGACCTCGCAGGTGCGGACGTGGTCGAGGTCTCGCCTCCGTACGACGGCCCGGGCCAGCAGACGGCGCTCGCTGCGGCGAACGTCGCCTACGAGCTGCTCAGCCTGCGCGCACTGTCAATCGCTCAGGGGTAGCGGAAGCGGAGCGTGAGGCGGCTCCGCCGTCCCCACGGATCGACCGCGACCACGCGGAAGCTGTACGCGCCCCGGCGCAGCGTGCGCGTATTGAGGCGGAGGCGCACCTGCATCGAGCCGGGCTTCCGGCGGTAGGACTGCACGAGCTGGAAGACGCCGGTCTTGAGGAGCCCGCCGAAGCGGCTGCCCTTGCCGAGGATCGGGACGACTGTCCCGTGCGGGCCTGTCACCGACCCCGAGATCCGGGCCTGGGATTGCACCGCGAGTCGCGTGAGCAGCAGAAGGCTCCGGTCCGCGGGGTGGGGGACGGCCTGGAAGTGGGACTGGGTCGCGAGCGCCGGGCCGTGCGGCGAGGTGTAGGTGGGATCGCCCCAGGCGCCCTGCTTGAACAGGGAGACGCGGAACGGTGTCCGCGTCAGCACGTGAGTCAGTTTGTTCGCGTCGACGTACCAGCCGACGGCCGTGCCGGGCTGGAGCTGTGCAGGCTGGAGCGGCGGGACGGAGTGATAGACCCTGCCGTCCGTCGAGTAGCCGAGCACTGTCCGCGTCGGCTGCGGTTGTGCGTACGCCAGGTCGAGCGGCCAACGGAATCCCTTCGAGGAGAGCCCGGGCACGGAGAGGGAGACCTCGCTCCCCGCTACCGCGAGAGCGCCGTCGAAGGAGGTGAGCGAGACGGTCTTCCCAACCGGCACCGCGCCGGGCTGCCAGGTGACGGTCGCGCGCCCGTCCGCGGTCTGGAGGTTGCCCGCGATCCCGCGGCGCACCGTCTGGGTCCCGATCGAGACCGGCGGCAGCGGCGCGGCCACCACGACGCCGGTCGCCGCGGTGGTCGCAGACGACGCGCCGCCCTTGCCGGTCGCGGTCACGACGAGCGAGAGCGTCGAGCCGATGTCGTCGGGGGTGAGGGTCCGGCGCGGCGCGACCGCGTGCGGGATCGCGATGCAGGAGGCGCCGCCTGCGTGGCAGCGCCGCCAGCGATATGTGAACTTCGTCGGCGACCCCGTCCACGTCCCGACCGAGCTCGTCAGGATCTGCCCGGCCTGGGCCGTGCCGAGGATCTGCGGCGGCTTGAGGTTGGTCGGGCGGGCGGCCGGCGGGGTGCCCGCCGGGGAGACGGCCGCGGTCGGGACCGACGTGGAGACCGCGGTTCCCGCCGCTGATGTCGCGGTCACGAAGACCTTGAGCGAGTGCCCCACGTCGGCGCTGACCGGCCGGTACGACTCGCCGGTCGCTCCCGAGATCGCGGTGCAGCCGGCGCCGGCCGCGTCGCACTGTCGCCACTGGTAGGTGAACGTGATCGGCTTGCCGCCCTCCCATGCGCCGGGCACGGCGGCGAGCAACTGTCCCGCTTGAGGCCCCCCGACGATCGTCGGCGGGGTCGAGAGAAGGGGCAGGCCGCTGACGGGAACGGCTCGATGGCGACGGACGAGAGCTTCGTCCCGTTCATCCGGTCGCCGTCGCTGCAGTGCTTGATCCCCGGCACGGAGACGCAGTTCGTCCACTGCCAGAACCTCCAGCCGTCGCCGTTCCAGTTCCGTGCGGGCACGAGCGGCGAGCCCTTGGACGTCCAGTGCGCGATCCAGAGCCCGGTGCCGGCGGCTGCAGCAGCAGTCGAGTCGCCGAGCCGCCCCTTCCAGAAGAGCGGCGAGGTGTAGAGGAACGGCTGGACGCCGGTGCGGGCCTCGATCTGGCCGAGCCAGGCGAGACTCCAGGCCAGCAGGAGCTTCTTCCCCAGGTTGCCGGTCGCCTCGAGGTCGAGCACCGGCGGCAGCTCTCCCGGCTGCGGCCCCGCGACCGCGAGGAAGTGGTTGGCCTGCTTGATCGCGCTCGCAGTCGCGGCGGCCAGGTTCCTGCCGGCCGGCCGTGCGAAGTGGTAGCCGCCGAAGACGAGGCCGGCGCCCTCGCTCCCGTTCCGGTTCGTGGTGTAGGTCTTGTCGTTGTAGGCCGTGCCCTCCGTCGCCTTGGCGAAGGCGAAGCGGTAGCCCGCGTGCGCGACCTTGGTCCAGTTGATCGCCCCGTTCCAGTTCGAGACGTCGATGCCCTTGGCGCGCGCGGTTGCAGCGTCGGACGCGCTCGCCGAGAGGAGCGCGGTTAGCGCGATCGAGACCGCGAGCAGCCCCAGCCGCCCGCGCCGCGCTCCGATGTAGGACCCCACGACTCGCATGAGGCTAGCGCAGTTTCTGTTCGTCCGAGGTAAAAAAACCCCTGCTACGGCGCTACTGCGGCGTTGGTCTCGAGCGGCTCGCCGAAGCGCGCCCGCCGCACGAAGCGTCCCATGCCCGGCGTGCCGACGAGCTCGCCGTCCTCGACGAGGACCGTGCCGCGCAGAAGCACGAGCTCGGGCGCGCCGGTCACCTCGGTGCCCTCGTAGAGGTTGTAGTCGCATTTCGAGTGGTGCGTGGCCGCCGAGATCGTCTCCCGCCGCTCGGGGTCGAAGACGACGAGGTCGGCGTCCGCGCCGACCGCCACCGTCCCCTTGCGCGGGTAGAGGCCGAACAGCTTCGCCGGCTGCGTCGCGAGCAGGTCGACCATCCGGTTGAGGCTGATCCGGCCCTCGCGGACGCCGAAGTGGTGGATCATCTTCAGTCGGTCCTCGAGGCCGGGGCCGCCGTTCGGGATCTTCGTGAAGTCGGCCTCGCCGAGCGTCTTCTGCCCGTCCCAGAGGAACGCGCAGTGATCGGTCGAGATCGCGGACAGCGCGTCGGTGCGCACCGCGTCCCACAGGACCTCGTGGTTCGCCGCGTCGCGCGCGGGCGGCGAGTAGACGTACTTCGCGCCCTCGAAGTTCGGTTGCGCGAGGTCGTCAATCGACCGGAAGAAGTACTGCGTGCACGACTCCCCCCAGACGTCCCAGCCCTGCTCGCGCGCGCGGCGGATCGGCTCGACCGCCTCGCGGCAGGTGACGTGGACGACGTAGAGCGGGCTGCCGGCGATCCGCGCGAGCTGGATGGCGCGGTTCGTCGCCTCGCCCTCGAGCTCGGGCGGCCGCGTCAGCGCGTGGTGGATCGGCTCGGTGTAGCCCTGGGAGAGCGCTTCGCGGACGAGGACGTCGATCGCGTCCCCGTTCTCGGCGTGCACCATCACGAGCGCGCCGCTCGCGGCGGCGACCTGCATCGCGCGGAAGAGCGTCTCGTCGTCGACCTGCAGTACGCCCTTGTACGCCATGAAGAGCTTGTACGAGGTGATGCCCTGCTCGGGCAGCGTGGCGAGCTCGTCCAGCCGTTCCTGGTCGGCGAGATCGGTGATCGCGATGTGGAAGCCGTAGTCGATCAACGTCTTGCCGTTCGCCTTCGTGTGCCATCCCTCGAGCGCCTGCGCGAACGTCTGGCCCTGGCCCTGGATGCAGAAGTCCACATGGCAGGTCGTGCCGCCGCAGGCCGCGGATCCCTGACCCGACTCGAAGTCGTCGACCGTGACCGTGCCGCCGAACGGCATGTCGAGGTGCGTATGCGGGTCGATGCAGCCCGGCAGGACGTACTTGCCGGCCGCGTCGATCGTCCGGTCGGCTGCGACGTCGAGCTCGGTGCCGATGAGTGCGATCCGCTCGCCTTCGACGAGGACGTCGGCGACGTAATCGTCGGCGGCGGTCACGACGCGCCCTCCGCGGATCAGGATCGACATCGCCTCCGAGTTTAAGCTCGGCTCGTGAGCTTGTCACCGGAACGGACGGTCGCGGAGCTGCGCGAGCTGCAGGAGCTGACCGGCGACGAGAACGGCGCGCAGCGTGTCGCCTGGACCGAGACGTGGGAGCGCGCGCGCCAGTGGCTGCGCGAGAAGGTCGTGCCGACTGGCGCCGAGGAGGAGATCGACGAGGCCGGTAACCAGTGGTTCACGCTGCTGGGCGAGTCGGAGCGCGCGCTCCTGCTCGGCGGCCACATCGATTCCGTGCCGAACGGAGGCTGGCTCGACGGCTGCCTCAACGTGCTCGCGGCAGTCGAGGTGCTGCGGCGCATCGCCGAGGAGGGGACGCCGCCGCTGACCGTGCGGCTCGTGAACTGGGCCGACGAGGAGGGCGCCCGCTTCGGCCGCTCGCTGTTCGGGTCCTCGGCGGCCGCCGGCTCGATGAGCGACCAGGACGAGCTGCGCCGGCGGCGCGATGCCGACGGGATCGCGCTGCCGGACGCGGTCGGCGAGCACGGCGTCGACCTCGACCGCGCGCTCGAGGCGCGGCGGCAGCTCGAGAACGCGGCTGCGTACCTCGAGCTCCACATCGAGCAGGGCCCGGTGCTCGAGTCGCTCGACCTGCCGCTCGGCGTCGTCCTCGGCACCTTCGGGGTCGAGCGCCACCAGATCACGTTCCGCGGCCAGGCGGCCCACGCCGGCTCGACGCCGATGGACCAGCGCCGCGACGCGCTCGCGGGCGCCGCGAAGCTCGAGCTCGAGATCCGCGCAGATCGCGAAGCGAGTCGGCGGTGGCGCCGTCTGCACGATGGGCGCCGTCGTGACGAAGCCGGGGATCGTGACCTCCGTCGTCGAGACGGCCGAGTGCCTGCTCGACCAGCGCCACCTCGACGCGACCTGGCTCGCCGAGATGCTGAGCAACGCCGAGGCCGCGTCCCGGAGGTTCGCCCACGAAGAGGGCATCGACGTCGAGTGGGAGAAGGTCTGGTCGATCGAGCCGATCCCGTTCGACGACCGCCTGCTCGACCTCGCCGAAGAGGCGATTCGCGAGGTCGCGGGCTCGTCGCACCGTCTCCCGTCGGGACCGCTCCACGACGCCGCCGAGGTGGCGCGGGCCGGAATCCCGACGGTAATGCTGTTCGTTCAGTCCCTGCGTGGGCTCTCGCACACGAAGCTCGAGGACACGAAGGAGGAGCACCTCGAGCTCTCGGTGCAGGCCCTCGACCGGCTGACCACGAAGGCTTTGGAGGCATTCGCATGACCTTCCTGGTCGTCGTCCTCGAGCGCGAGTGACGCCCGCCCAGCTGCGCCGTCTGTGCCTGAAGCTCTCCGGCGCCGAGGAGACGTTCCCGTTCGGCCCCGAGACTTCGGTCTTCAAGGTGGGCGGGAAGATGTTCGCGCTCGCCCCGCTCGCTCGGAAGCCACTGAAGGTGAGCGTCAAGTGCGAGCCCGAGCTCGGCGAGCAGCTGCGCGGCACGTACGACGAGATCGAGCCCGGCTACCACCTGAACAAGCGCCACTGGCTCACGGTGACCTGTGGCGGCGCCGCGCCGGACGAGCTCGTGCGCGAGCTCGTCGCCGGCAGCTACGACCTGGTCGCCTGACGCGCGCGGTTGTAGGCTCGGCGCAATGGACTTCGGCGTCACCGTCCTTCCGGATCCGCCGTTCTCGCGCTGGCTCGAGCTGATCCAGCTCGCCGAGCGCCACGGCTTCGGGTACGCGTGGACGTACGACTCGCACGTCCTCTGGCAGGAGTCGGTGCCGATGCTCGCGGTGGCGGCGCGCGAGACCTCGAAGATCAGGCTCGGCCACTTCGTCACGAACCCGGCGACGCGCGACCCGACCGTGCTCGCGAGCGCCTACGCGACGCTCCAGGACCTGTCCGACGGGCGGATGGCGATGGGCATCGGGCGCGGCGACTCGGCCGTCCGCTACATCGGCCGCCAGCCGATGAAGGTCGCGGAGTTCGAGCGCTCCTGCGCGATGGTGCGCGAGTTCATGAACGGCGCCGAGGTCGAGTGGAACGACAAGCCGCTCCAGCTCAAGTGGGTGCGGCCCGAGCTGCCGCGCATCCCGATGTGGATCGCGGGCTACGGGCCGAAGGCGCTGGCCGTCGCGGGCCGCGTGGCCGACGGCGTGATCATCCAGCTCGCCGACCCCGAGATCATCCAATGGATCATGGAAACCGCCCGCCGCGCGGCCGAGGAGGCCGGGCGCGATCCGGCGCAGCTCAAATGCATCGTCGGCGCGCCGGCCCACATCTCCGACGACCTCGCCGACGCGCGCGAGCAGGTGCGCTGGTTCCCGGCCATGGTCTCGAACCACGTCATGGACCTGATCGACCGCTACGGCGCCGACGGGAGCGCCGTGCCGAAGGCGCTCACCGACTACGTCCAGGCGCGCCAGTTCTACGACTACGACGAGCACTCGCGGGTGGGAGCGAAGCACGGCGAGTTCGTCACCGACGAGATCTGCGACCGCTTCTGCGTCCTCGGCACGGCGGAGCAGGCGAAGGCGAAGCTGCAGGAGCTCCAGGGCGTCGGCGTCGACCAGTTCAACATCTACCTCATGACGCACGGGCAGGAGGAGACGCTGCAGGCGTTCGGCGACGAGATCATCCCCGAGCTGGCCGCGACTCCCGCCTAGCCGCTCTGGATAGCCTCCGGCTGTGGGGGATCTGCGGACGTTGCTCGAGCTGCGGCAGGCCTACCCGCTGTCGTGGTCGAGCGACGGCTCGTGGCTGCTCAGTGGCGAGCGACCTGTCGGGGACGCGCCAGCTCTATCGACTGCCGGTCGGAGGCGGCGAGCTCGAGCAGCTGACGAGCTTCGCCGAGCCGGTCGACGGGCAGCTCCTCCCGGACGACCGCCTCCTGCTCGAGATCGACGAGGGCGGGAACGAGCGGACGCAGCTCTACCTCGACGGCGAGCCGCTCGTGGTGGATCCGCGCTACATCCACCGCTCGCCGCACGTCTCGCGCGACGGCGCGCTGCTCGCATACGCGACGAATCGCCGCAACGGCCTCGACTTCGACATCGTGGTGCGGCGACTGGAGAGCGCGGAGGAGCGGAGCTTCGAGCTCGGCGGCCTGTGCTCGTCCGGCGCGATCTCTCCGGACGGACGCTGGGTCGTCGCCGGGCAGGCCGGCGACTTGAGCGGCGACTCGAACCTGTTCCTGCTCGGCGTCGAGAGCGGCGAGATCGTCCACGTGACGCCCCACGAGGGCCAGGCCGAGTACCTGGACCCGGTCTGGCTCGCCGACTCGTCCGGCTTCCACTGCGCGACGAACGAGGGTCGCGACACGTTCGCGATCTCGCGCTACACGCTCGGCGGCGGCTGGGAGGTCGTCGTCGAGTCGGAGTGGGACCTGGAGTGCTTCGGCAGCGAGGACGGGCGGCGCCTGCTCGTCGACGCGAACGAGGACGGCTACTCGCGGATCGACGGCCTCTCGCTGCCGGCGGACGGGGTCGCGGAGCACTTCGTCTTCTCGCCCGACGGCACCCGCGTCGCGTTCGGCTTCTCGACGACGACCGAGCCGCACCAGGTCTGGATCCACGACTTCGACTCCGGCGAGGCGCTGAAGCTCACCGACCTCGGGAGCGTCGAGGACGGCGTCGAGCCGGAGCTGCACCGGGTCGCGAGCTTCGACGGCGAGTCCGTTCCCGTCTTCCTCTTCCTGCCCGAGGGCGACGGGCCGTTCCCGGTCGTGGTGACCGTGCACGGTGGCCCCGAGAGCCAGTGGCGGCCGTGGTACTCGTCGGGATTCGGCGCCCTGACGCAGTACCTCGTCGGACGCGGCTACGCCGTGGCGGCTCCGAACGTCCGCGGCTCTTCCGGCTACGGGAAGCGCTTCGAGCACCTGGACGACGTCGAGAAGCGGCTCGACTCGGTTGAGGATCTCGCCTCGCTGCACGCGTGGCTCTCGGCGCGGCCGGAGATCGACGGCTCGCGCGCGGTCGTCTACGGGCGCTCGTACGGCGGCTACATGGTGCTGGCCGCGCTCGCGTTCCAGCCGGAGCTCTGGGCGGCGGGCATCGAGTTCGTGGGCATCTCGAACCTGCGCACCTTCCTCGAGAACACGTCGGTCTGGCGCCGCGCGGCCCGCGAGCGCGAGTACGGGCCGCTGAGCGATCCCGAGCTGCTCGAGCGACTCTCCCCGTGGAGCCGGCTGGACGCGATCAAGGCGCCGCTCTTCATCGAGCATGGGCGGAACGACCCGCGCGTGCCGGTGAGCGAGTCGGAGGCGATCCACGAGGAGCTCGTGCGGCGCGGCGTGCGCTGCGAGCTCGTGATCTACGAGGACGAGGGGCACATGGTCGAGAAGCTCGCGAACCGCGTGGACGTGTTCGAGCGGGCCACCGCCTTCCTCGACGAGGTGCTCGAGCCGGCCGAGGTGGCGCCGATACGATGACCGCCGCGCGGCGCCTTGGCCGAGTGGTTAGGCATGGGTCTGCAAAACCCAGTACACCGGTTCGACTCCGGTAGGCGCCTTCTCGACGCCCGGCTCGGCTACCAGTTGCGGCGGTAGAGCAGGAAGCCGAGCGGGACGACTCCGGCGAGGACGAACCACGGCGCCAGCGCTACCCGCGCGTAGCCGATCACGTCCGTCGAGACGGGGGAGTTGCCGGCCTCCGCACGGATCGTCTGCGTGAGCGCGCGGAGGTCGTTCTCCTCGAACACGCGCCCGTGGGCTGCGGCCGCAAATCTGCTCAACGCGCGCGGGCTCGTGAGATCGGGCCGGTAGTGGGGATCGATGTGGCCGTGCACGTAGATCCGCTCGGTCGGCGCCCACACGTGCACGAAGAGCGGGTGCACCGTCATGGCGCGGGCGAGGTCGTAGCCGATCTCCGAACGGATCGGCATGGCCTCGCCGTCCGTGAAGACGACGAGGACCCGGTGTTGCACCCCGGGGCTGAGAAGTGAGCGTTCCCGATCGGGTAGAGCGCCGAGAACGTGGTCGCGCGCCCGTGGTAGAGCTGGCCGGGGGCGGGCGATTGATTCCCACCGACTGACCGAGTGTGCGCCGGACGAGCCCGTAGTTCGCCGTGGGCATCAGGACGGGGAGGACACGGTCGGTCATCGCCGCCAGGCCCACGGGGATGTCGCCGAGCTTCCGGAGTCACCTCCTTGGCCTCCTGCTTCGCACGCGCCAGCCGGGTCGGGCCTCGTTGCCCCGTGCGCGCCGTCATCGAGGTGGTGGTGTCGAAGACGAGGAACACCTGCACGTCCAACCGCTGCCCCAGTAGGTGGTGTCGTACGACGACGGGCTGGGCGGCCGCGACGCCCATGAGCACCGGCAGGAGGGCGAGGGCCGCGACCACGCCCGCGAGCTCGCGCCGGCGCGGAGTGGTCAGCGAGAAGAGACGGCGGACGCGCTCCATCCGGGCGTGGGCCAGCCACAGGGCCGCGAGCGGGACCACCGCCGCGAGCGCGAACAGGGCGTCGATCGGCGTGAGGAAGGTGAAGCCCATCAGAGGCCTCCGCCGACGACGCCTACGCCGTTGGAGCCGCCGAAGCCGAAGCCGCCGCGGGCGTCCTGGTCGAGCTTCGACTTCCCTGGACGCGCGACGCGCAGCAGGAGCTCGAGGTTGATCTTCGCGTTGTAGTTCGTCGGATCATCGATGACGGCCTGCTGGAAGTAGGCCTTGGCGGTCGCGATCTCCGCCTTCTGCGTCGGGCTGTTGGCCGGGGCGGTGACGGTCATGACCCCGAGCAGGTTCGCCGCGTTCGAGCGTTCCTCGGCGGTGGGCGCCGACGTCATGAGCGCTTGCAGGTCCGCCTGGGCCTCGACCCGTGTCGCAGCCAGGTCCGCCTGGCCGCCCGTGCTCGAGCCGATCTGGCTCAACCAGAAGAGCTGCACCGCCCGCCGGTACGAGAGCGCGTCGTCGAGGCCGAGCACGGAGCGCGCCGGGTCGGCCGGGAGGACGGCCGGGGAGCGCCAGAGCCCGATGTGCGCGCGTTGGGCTCGGAAGCGCGCGTCGCTCTGCGTGAAGGCTCCCTGCCACGCGCGCACGTCGGCCGCAAACAACGCAAGAGCGGTAGCGAGGCCGAGCAGCACGACTGCAAGGATCAGCGGGAGCCCGCGGCGAATGCGCTTCATGCGGCCGACTCCGGGACGAGGCGGGAGTTGAGGCGCTCGTTCGCCGCGAGCAGCCCGACGAGGACGAGGCCGACCGCGAGCAGGGCCCAGGGGGAAGCGGCCACGATCGGCTCGACGCGCTGCTTCGGCGTCTGCGTGAACGCCCGCGGACTGACGAACACGTTCGGGCCGAAGAGGTTGGCGAAGACGTCGATGTCCTGCGGGGTGGCGTTGAGCGGCAAGATCCGGATCGGGACGTGCGCCTTCCGGATAGCAGCTGCTTCGGCAACGAGCGGATCACGGTCGTTCTGCGAGTCGTTGAGGTCGCTCATCAGTACGAGTGAGCCGTGCGGCACGTGCGCGCGGCGGAGGGCCTTCAGGCCCGCCACGAGCCCGGTCGAGATCCTGGTTCCGCCGCTGAACTGGCTCCATGGGCTCTGCCCGAAGATCGGCGCGCCCCTGTGGATGCGCTCGGGCGTGAAGAAGCGCAGGAACTGCGACAGCGCACTCGGCGGGGAGTTCGGCGGCAGCAGCTCGTAGGCGACGTCGGAGAACATGACGAGCCCCACCGGCTGGTCCGCCGTGACGAGGCCGCGCACGACGGCCCCGACTCGCTCGAAGGTGGGCCCGGCGACGCTCGCCGACATGTCGAGGACGACGACACCGGTCTTCGCGCCGACCGGGAGCACAGCAGCTCGGCCGCTGCCGGCGGAGCGCGCGAGGAGAACCGCGCCCGCGAGCGTCGCCGCGAGGGCGAGCGCGAGGCCGACGCGAACGACGGTCGTGCGCTTGGCCGGCTCGGAGAGCTGGGCCAGGTCCCCGAGGCGGGTTGCGCCGCGGCGTGCGAGCGTCGTCCCTCTCACCGCTCGGGCTCCCCGTTGCGGCGTTGAATCCCTGCCTTCTCGGAGATCTCCTGCACGTCCTCCTCCTCCGGCGTCTCCGGCGACCACGCAAGCGCGCGCGCCGTCTCGGAGAGGTCGTGGACGTCGAACGGGAGCTCGTCGGCGACCCGCTCGAGTGCCTTCCGCTGCAGGGTCTCGTCGTCGTGCGCCCGCGCCCAGAAGAAGAGCGTGAGCGCGCGCTCGAGCGACGACGCCCGGGCAGGCGCCTGCGCAGCCCTGGCCGGGAGGTACGGCAAGGCCCAGCGTGCGACGAGAGCGAGGCCTGCCGCCCCGAGCACTGTCGCGAGCGCGACGGCGAGCCAGAAGGCGAGGTTCGGGGACACCCGATAGTGCGGCGGCGGGAGCGGGGTGATCTGGTCGACCCCGTACCAGACGAGGGCGTGAGCGTCGATGGCGGCGACCTCGGAGGGGCTCAGCTCGGAGAGGACCGCCTCATGCTGGAAGCGCGCGTCTAGCGTGTATCGCACCTGGCCGGTCGGCGAGAGGTATTCGAGGTGCGCCGGGCTGAATTGGAAGACGTGGGAGAGGTCGCTGTGCTTCGTCACCGGGAGGCACTGCACGGTCAGGCAGCGGAGGTGCCAGGTCCAGGTCATCTGCAGGAGGCGTCCGTTGCTGGTGCGGACCACGGTCGGCGCCCCGGCGGACTGGTACGGGCGGAAGTGGACGACGACGTGCAGGTTCGACGGAGCGACCCACTTCCGGTCCGCGACGACCGCGACCGTGGCGGTGATCGGGTCTCCGAAGAGGTGCACCGGTGGGTCGACCCTGGCGTACATCTTGAGCGGCAGGTCTTCGCCGAGAACCGAGCCGCCGTGGACGGGTGGAACGTCCGCGCCGGCCGGGGCGGCGGCGGCGAGGGCCGCCAGCACGGCGGTGACGGCGATGACGGCGGCGCGCCTCATACCAGCGCTCCCCGCACCATCATCCGGAGGTCGGCCCAGCGAAGGAACGCGCCGAGGATCTCGCCCGGATCGTGCGAGTCGATCAGCACCGGCTCGGTGCCGAAGGCGCGGAAGAAGCTCAGGAGCTCCGCCTGCCGTTCCTCGTGCTCGTCGCGCAGCTGCTCGGCCTCGGCGCGCGTCAGGTAGACCGGCACGACGGCGCCGGAGTCCGGATCCGCGTACGGCACCGTCAGGGCGCCCACGTCCGGGAACGATCGCTCCCAGACCGGATCCTGGATCACCACCGGCACGAGCTCCCAGCGCTGCTCGAGCGTCCGCTGCCACGCATGCCCGTCCGGCGGAACGAGGAAATCCGAGAGGACGAACACGAAGGTCTGCGTCGGCAGCTCTCGGCGGTGCTGCCGGAGGTGCTCGAGGCTGCGCGAGACCGTGTCCGCCGGCGCCTCGAACGGCCGCCCCTCCAACGTGCCCTGCGGCGCGAAGCGCTCGCTCCGAGGCGGGCGCCAGGTCGTCTCGCCGTCGGCGTGGTCGAGATAGGCCGTGAGGCTGCGGGTAACGCGCGCGCTCTCGCGGATCAGGCGCAGGCTCTCGAGCAGCGCCTCGGGCTTGTCGAGCCGCCGCAGGGGTGAGGGGCGAATCCCCATCGAGGGTCTCCGGTCGGCGACCATCACGACGTGCGGAGCCTCGTCTGCGAAGAACTCGTGGACGATGAACTCGTCGTTGTCGCGAACGGCCGAGAGACGCGCGGACGCCGCCCAGTCGATCCAGGCGAGGTTGTCTCCGGGCACGTACTGGCGCGAGCCGGCGACGTCGGAGCCACTGCCGCGACGGACGCTGCGGATGCCCCCGAACGCGAGGCCGATCACGCGCCGGCGCGGGATCAGCGGGAAGGTCCCGGCCGCCATCGCTAGTCCACGACCCGCACGGCGGGCACGAGCGCTACACCACCGTGGCCGGGACGTCGAGGTCGATGTCGAAGCCCGGCTTCGGCGCCTGCTCGAGGCAGCGGAGCTGGACCTGGGCGGAGGCCGCTTCCCAGCCGCGATCCCGGATCTCGGCGACGAAGCTCGGCCGGAAGAGCAGGCGGTGCATCAGCACGGGAACGAACAGCCGCTCGACGTCCTCCGGTGTCACGTACCTGCGGCCGTTCAGCATCGACCACGCGCGCGCGGCGCGGTTGAGGGCGAGGGAGCCACGCACGGAGCTGCCGATGGCGACCATCTCCAGCCCGCGAGTCGCCCGCACGAGCTCGACGATCCAGCGAGCGACCGCCTCGTGCACGAAGACCTCGCGGACTGCGGCGCTCATCGTCGCGACGTCGGCGACGTCGACAGTCGGCACCAGCCGTGTCAGCGGGTGGCCTTCGAGCTGCTCGTCGACGATCCGGTTCTCGTCCTCCGCGTCGGGATAGCCGAGCGTGGTGCGGACGAAGAACCGGTCGAGCTGCGCCTCGGGCAGCGGAAATGTCCCCTCGTACTCGATCGGGTTCTGGGTCGCCATGACGAGGAAGGGCTCGACGAGCGGGCGCGTGACCCCGTCCACGGTCACCTGCTGCTCGGCCATCGCCTCGAGCAGGGCGGACTGCGTCTTCGGCATCGCGCGGTTGATCTCGTCCACGAGGACGACGTTCGCGAACACCGGCCCCGGCCGGAACTCGAAGTCCCGCTCGCGCTGGTTGAAGATCGAGAGGCCGGTCACGTCCGTCGGCTGGAGGTCGGGCGTGCACTGGATCCGGGAGGCGTGCGAGCCCTCGATCGACTGCGCGATCGCCCTGGCGAGCACCGTCTTCGCCGTGCCGGGCACATCCTCGAGCAGCACGTGCCCTCCGCAGACGAGGGCCGCGACGACGAGCGTGATCTGCTCGCGCTTCCCGTGCACGACGGTCTCGATGTTGTCGAGCAGCCGGCAGGCGATCTCGTGCGCCTCGGCATGCGTCTGGATTGCCAACGCGGCCTCCTTCTAAAAAGCGACTGCCCGGAGCGTAGCCTCACCGGCTGAGACGACGAAAGCTGTCGTAGGTTGGCGCAGGTTAGGATCGCCGCCGGGGTCTGTCCACGACGCGAGGAGGGTTCGATGGCCGGGCTGGAGGTACGTGACTTCTCGGCGCCCGACGAGACGAGGGCGCCCGACAAGACGAAGATCGACATCGTCCGCATGGGCGGGGCGAGCGCGGCCCGCATGTCCCTGGAGCCCGGCTGGCGCTGGTCGGATTGCATCAAGCCGGTCGCCGGCACGGACAGCTGCCAGGCGCACCACGTCGGCGTGCTCCTGTCGGGCACGTTGCACGTCGCCCACGAGGACGGGTCGGAGCAAGACATCGGCGCCGGCAGCGCGTACGTGATCGAGCCGGGGCACGATGCGTGGGTCGTCGGCGACGAAGCGGTGGTCGGTTACGAGTTCGACGCGCGGACGGCGGAGGACTACGCGAAGGACTCGTAGGTCTCCGGGGAGAGAGGTCAGGATGGGCACGTCCCCGGCCGCATACTCGCCCCCTGGGACGCGCCCTGCGTCGTTGCGCAAGCGACTTCCTGACCTCTCCCGCGACATAGGCCGGCATCACCGCCCGCGTCGTCCCCAGGATGGCCGGGATGCCCTAGTCCCTCTGGGTTAGTCCCTCGAACGAGCCACGACCGTCGGTAGCGGTGGGACTGGCCCTCTCGCCAGTGTGCCCGGGGCGCAGATCGCCCAGAGTGTCCCGCAGAGACGGGTTCCGAGTTCGTGCACACCGCTCCGCGAGCGCAACACGACCGGCCCAAACCTAGACACTGCGGCGTCAGGCGGACTCGGTACGAGTCCGCCTCCGCGTGGGAGCGTTACCCTCGGCGAGTGCGCAGGTCGTCGTGCTTGCAGCGATTCGCCGCCGCGCTCGCGGCGTGCGGCTCGACCACGGTCACCCACACGCCGATCGTGTTCGGCATCACCGGCGGGAACATCGCGCCGTACCGCGTCTCGATCCAGCCGAACGGCAGCGTCCGCGTCAGCGGCTCGCAAAGGAGCCTCCGCCGGCAGATCCCTCCGGCACGCGTGCGTCAGCTGACGAACGAGATCGAACAGGCGCGCCTCGCCAGTCGCTCGTGCGCCGGCTTCGTGCCGGACGTCGCCAGCCAGTACATCCGCGTCGGTGGACGGACGGTCACCGTGCACGGCAGCTGCGAGGCGCAGTTCCAGCGAGTCTGGGCGACCTCCTCCAGGCGGTCGGACTCCGCGTCACCTAGTCGATCTTGAACGCGACGTGCTTGAGCTGTGTGTACTCCTCCATGGAGTAGATGGACATGTCCTTGCCGTAGCCGGACTGCTTGTAGCCGCCGTGAGGCAGCTCGGACGAGATGGGGAGGAGGTGGTCGTTCACCCAGACCGCCCCGAACTGGAGCGTGCGGGCCGCGTTCAGCGCGCGGCCGACGTCGCGCGTCCAGACCGACGCGGCGAGCCCGTACGGCACGTCGTTCGCCCAGCGGATCGCCTCGTCGTCGTCCGCGAACTTCTGCACCGTCACGATCGGTCCGAAGACCTCGCGCTGCACGATCTCGTCCTCCTGCTTCACGTCGGTCACGATCGTCGGCTGGACGAAGAAGCCGCTGCCGTTCGAGCCGGTTCCTCCGCCGGTGAGGATCGTCGCGCCCTTCGCGCGCTCGAGGAAGCCGAGGATCCGCTCCTGCTGGTCCTGCGAGATAACCGAGCCCATCTCGGTCTCGTCGTCGAGCGGGTCGCCGACCTTGAGCGACTCGACCTGCGGCACGAGCTCCTCGAGCAGTGTGTCGTAGATCCGCGGCCCGGCGATTACGCGTGAGCCGGCGGTGCAGTCCTGGCCGGAGTTCCAGTAGCCGGCGAGCCGGATCCCCTCGGCGACCGCCTTCGGGTCGGCGTCGTCGAAGATCACCATCGGTGCCTTGCCGCCGAGCTCGAGGTGGACGCGCTTGAGCGTGTCGGCGGCCGTGCGGGCGATGATCTTGCCGGTCTCGACGTCGCCGGTGAGCGAGACCATCCCGATCGCCGGGTGCTCGACCAGCCGCTGCCCGACCGGGACGCCGTCGCCGGTCACGACCTGCAGCACCCCCGGTGGGATGACCTCCTGCGCGAGCTGGACGAAGCGAAGCAGCGAGAGCGGCGTCTGCTCGGACGGCTTGAGGATCTGAAGGTTGCCCGCCGCGAGGGCCGGGCCCATCTTCCAGACGGCCATCATCAGCGGGTAGTTCCAGGGGCAGATCCCTCCGACGATCCCGATCGGCTCGCGCCGGATCATGGAGGTGTAGCCCTCGATGTACTCGCCGGCGGACTTACCCTCGAGGTTGCGGGCCGCGCCCGCGAAGAAGCGGAGGTTGTCGGCCGAGAACGGCATCTCGTCGCGCGAGGCCATGAGCGGCTTGCCGACGTTGACCGACTCGAGCTGCGCCAGCTCCTCGGCGTGCTCGTCCAGCACGTCCGCGAGCTTGTGGAGGAGCTCGGAGCGTTCCTTCGGCGTCTTCTCGAGCCAACCGGGCGCCGCGGCCTGGGCCGCCTCGACCGCGCGGTCGACGTCCTCAGGGCCGCAGCGCGGCACCTCGGCGATCGTCTCGCTGGTTGCGGGCGCGATCACCTCCATCGTCTCGCCGGAGGCTGCGTCGGCGAAGTCGCCGCCGATCAGGATCTTGTACTGGGTTGCGGTGGCGCTCATGGCTCGCTCCCTCCCTTTACGCCGCGGGTATCTCGGCCGCTTCGACGGCCTCGGTCACCTGCGCCCCTCCGCGGCCGATGATGCCGGTATCCCGCATGACACGCTGCGCGAGCACAACGGGGATGACAGTGACGACGATCACGAAGAAGGCTACGACGTTGACGACCGGCAACTGCTGGCCGCGTTCGATGTTGTTGAGGATGAAGATCGGCAAGGTCTCCTGCGCGCCGGCCGTGAACACGGTCACGATCACCTCGTCGAACGAGAGCGCGAACGCGAGCAGCCCGCCTGCGACGAGGGCGGTCGAGAGCACCGGCCACAGGATGAACCTGAACGTCTGCCAGCCGTCGGCTCCGAGGTCCTGCGACGCCTCGATCAACGAGGGTGACGACCGTCGCAGCCGCGCGACCACGTTGTTGTAGACGATCACGACGCAGAAGGTCGCGTGGCCGATCACGATCGTCCAGATGGAGGGCGGGAGCCCCACGAAGGTGAACGACGTACTCAGGGCTATGCCGGTGAGGATCCCGGGCAGCGCCAGCGGTAGGACCAGCAGGAACGAGACCGCCTCCCGTCCGAAGAAGCGGAAGCGCGCCACCGCTGCCGCGGCCATCGTCCCGAGGACGAGGGCAATCGCGGTCGCAACGAGGGCGACCTTCACCGAGAGCCAGAACGCGTTGCGCGCGTCCTGGTTGTGCCATGCGACCGAGAACCAGTGAACGGTCCAGCTCGTGATCGGCCAGCCCTGGATGCTCGAGCCATTGAAGGCGTAGAGCCCGATGATGATGAGCGGAATCCAGAGGAAAGCGATGACCAACGCCGAGCAGACGGCGAGCGAGATGCGAGTCCCACGCCCGGTCATAGTGCCTCGAAGGCGCCCAGGCGCCTTGCGATCAAGAGGTAGACGCCGACGATCGCCATCGGGATCGTCGCGTACGCCGCGGCAAAGGGGGTGTTCGCCTCCTGCATGAAGTTGTAGATGGTGTTGCCGATCAACTGCGAGCTCGTGCCGCCTATGAGCAGCGGTGTGATGTAGTCCCCGAGCGTCAAGGCGAAGGTGAAGATGGAGCCGGCGACGAGTCCGGGCAAGCGCAAGCGGCAGGATCACCGAACGCAATGTCTTCGAGCCGCTCGCGCCGAGGTCGGCCGACGCCTCGAGGTATGAGTCCGGAATCCGCTCGAGTGCCGCGTAGACCGGCAGCACCATGAACGGCAGCCAGACGTACGTGAACACGATCCACATTGCCGTGTTCGTGTAGGCGAGGCTCTGATCCGGCAGCCCGAGCTTGTTCAAGCCCCAGTTGATTGCGCCGCCGTGGGCGAGGATCGTCTGCCAGGCGTAGATGCGCACGAGGTAGCTCGACCAGAGTGGCAGCAGCACCATCACGAAGAGGAGGGCGCGCGTGCGCTTACTTGCGAGTCGCGCCATGAAGTAAGCGAGCGGGAAGGCTAGGACTGCGTCCGTCAGCGTTACCGCTGCCGCGATTCCGACCGTGCGCCCGGCAATGCGGAGATAGGGCTGGCTCGTGTCGAATATCTGGCGGTAGTTCGCGAACGTCCAGGTGTGCTCGACCGTCGCGGTGAAGGAGCTCACGGTCCAGAACGAGGAGATGAAGAGGTACGGCGAGTGCGCCGAGGTAGACGATCCCGAACGCCGCGAGCGGCAAGATGAGGAGCCCAAGCGCCTTCAGCCAGGGCCGCTGCCAGAGCAGCCCCGAGAGCCGGAGGCGGGCCCGCCGTCCGGGCGGGCCCGCCTCGAGTGCGCCGGCGTCAACCGCCAAGCGTCACCCGGTTATCTTCGTCCACGCCTGCACCCAGGCGTTGTAGTCCATACAGTCGTTGCTCTTCTGCCAGCCGCACTGCGGGACCGGCGTCTTCCAGAACTTGATCTTGCTGTAGTAGGACGCCGGCTCGTTCAGGTGGTACGCCGCGCACGAGCCCTTCTGGATCTTGTCCATGTACGGGCACGCGAGCGGGTTGACCGGCGTCTCGCCGAAGACGAGCGCCTGCTGCGCCTCGACCTTGGGCGTCGTCACGTACTGCATCCACTTGTAGGCGCAGTTCGGATGCGGAGCCTTTGCGGCGAGCATCCACGTGTCGGCCCAGCCGGTCGTCGGCAGCGGCACGATCTCCTTGATCGGCTGCTTGTCGGCCTGCAGTTGCAGCGTCTGGAACGGCCAGCCGGCGCCCATCCACACGTCGCCGTTCTTGAACGACGCGATCTCGTCTGGGGCGTAGTTCCAGTAGCGCTTGAGCAGGGCTTCTGGCTCATGAGGAGCTGGGTAGCCGCCTCCAGCTGGTCCTTCGTCAGCTCGTACGGGTCCTTGATCCCGAGGCTCGGCTTCGTCTGCATCAGGTAAAGCGCCGCGTCCGCGATCTGAATTGGGTTGTTCGGCACCGTGAGCTTGCCCTTGTACTTCGAGCCGTAGACCGCGTCCCAGCCGGTCGGTGCCGGGTTCACCTTCTGCGTGTTGTAGATGAGGGTGTTCGGTCCCCACTGCAGCGAGACGCCGTAGTGCTTGCCGTCGACCGTGTTGTGCGCCGGCGACTTGAACGCCGGCAGGAAGTCCTTCCAGCTCGGGATCTGGTTGATGTCGATCGGCTGGACGTCGCCCGCGTCGATGAGGCGAAGGCTCGCGTCGCCCGAGGCCGAGACGAGGTCGTACTGGCCGCCGCCCCCGCCCCCGTTCGCTGTGCATGAGCGCGAACATCTGGTTCGACGTGCCGGCGTCCTTGCGATGGATGGTGCAGCCCGTCTTCTGCTCGAACGGCTGGGCGAAGCTCTTATCTGTGTAGTACGGCCATTCGATCACGTTGAGCGAGCCCTCTCCCTTGCCGATCGTCGTCGTGCAGCCGCCGCCGCTGGTGCTGCCGCCACCGCCGCCGCCACCGCAGCCGCTCGCGACGAGTGCGAGCGCCGCTGTGACCGCCGCCACGGCTACTACCGTCACGCGCGACCTCTTGCGGAATCCTTCTCACGTGCCCTCCTTCTCGATCTCGTACGTGTGCTCCGGCCGCCACGAGAGGCGGACCCGCTTCCCTTGTTCCGAGAGCGCCTCTTGCGAGGACGTCTCGAGGTTCTGCCGCACGACGACGAGCTCGCCGCCTGCATCGAGGTCGACGATGAAGCGCGTGACCATGCCGACGTAGACGACCTCCCGCACTGCTCCCGGCTCGCCGTCGCCTTCGTGCCTCGTCGACTCATCCGGATCTTCTCCGGCCGGATCGTGATGCGCCGGCCGTCGCGCTCGAGGACGTTGGACACGCCGACGAAGCCCGGCGACGAACTCCGTCTGCGGATGCTCGTAGACCTCCGCCGGCGAGCCGATCTGCTCGATCTGTCCTTCGTTGAAGACGGCGAGCCGGTCGCTCATCGTCAGCGCCTCTTCCTGGTCGTGCGTGACGTAGACGAACGTGATCGCCCAGGTCGCGCTGCAACTCCTTGAGGAAGATCTGCATCTCCTGGCGCAGCTTCAGGTCGAGCGCGCCGAGCGGCTCGTCGAGAAGAAGGACCGGCGGCCGGTTGACGATCGCGCGCGCGAGCGCGACGCGCTGCCGCTGGCCGCCCGACAGCTGCACCGGCTTCCGGTCGCCGAGACCCGGCAGCCGCACGCTCTTCGAGTATCGCGTCGGCCCGCGCGCGGCGGTCGCGGCGTGCCATCCCTTTGACCCGCAGTCCGTACTCGACGTTCTCGGCCACGGTCATGTGCGGGAAGAGGGCGTAGTCCTGGAAGACGGTGTTGACCGCCCGCTGGGCTGGAGCGACCCGCGTCACGTCGACCCCCTGAAGCTCGACGTGGCCGGCGTCGGGACGCTCGAAGCCCGCGATCACGCGCAGTGTCGTCGTCTTGCCCGAGCCCGAGGGGCCGAGCATCGTGAAGAACTCGCCGGCTCGGATGTCGAGATCGATCCCTCCCACGGCCACGACGTCGCCGTAGACGCGGCGGATTCCGCTCAGCCGAACGGCAGGCGGCCCCGCGAGCGGCTCGGCGTCAGGCGCGGTCGGCGCCAGCGTCGCCAAGTGCCTCCTCCAGCAGGGTGAGCCCGCGCTCGAGCTCCTCGTCCGTCGCGGTGAGCGGCGGCAGGAGCCGGATGACGTTGCCGTCGAGGCCGCACGCGAGGAGGAGTAGGCCTTTCTCGAACGCGGCTGCGGTCGTGGCCTTCGCGGCGTCGGGCGTCGGCTCGCGCAGCTCGAGCGCGAGCATCGGGCCGAGCCCGCGCACCTCGCCCACGAGTGGCTGCCGGGATGCGATCTCCTCGAGCCGCGCACGCAAGAGGGAGCCCACGTGCTCGGCGCGTGCGGCGAAGCCCGGCGCGGCCAGCTCGTCGAGCACGGCGAGCGCGGCGGCGCAGGCGACGGGATTTCCGCCGAACGTGCCGCCGAGCCCGCCGACGTGGACGGCGTCCATCAGCTCCGCGCGGCCCGTCACGGCAGCGAGCGGCAGGCCGCCGCCGAGCGTCTTCCCGGAGACGAGCAGGTCCGGCTCGACGCCGAGCTGCTCGATCACCCACAGGGTGCCGGTGCGTCCGCACCCGGCCTGCACCTCGTCGTCGACGTAGACGATCCCGTGCTCGTCGCAGATCCGGCGCAGCGCCTGGACGAACTCGGGCGGCATCGGGATGAAGCCGCCCTCACCCTGCACCGGCTCGAGCACGATGCACGCGATCGAGCCCGGGTCGACGTCCTGTCTGAAGAGGAGATCGAGGCTCGCGAGCGCGTCCTCCGTCGAGACGCCGCGGAACGGGTACGGCGCGGCCGCGCGATAGACGTCCGTCGCCAGAGGCCCGAAGCCCTGCTTGTAGACCAGCTTCGCCGTCATCGCCATCGTCAGGCTCGTGCGCCCGTGGAAGGCACGGTCGAAGACGACGACGCCGGGGCGGCCGGTCGCCGCGCGCGCGATCTTGACGGCGTTCTCGATCGCCTCGGCGCCCGAGTTGACGAGGATCGACTTCGTCGCCGCATCGCCCGGCCAGAGCTCGTCGAGCCGTCGGCACAGGTCGACGTACGGCTCGTACGTCCCGACCATGAAGCACTGGTGGAGGTAGCGGCCGACCTGCTCGTGGATCGCGGCCACGACCGCCGACGGGCCGTGGCCGAGGTTCTGGCAGGCGATCCCGCCGGCGAAGTCGAGGAACTCGCGGCCGTCGACGTCCCAGACGTGCGCTCCCTCGGCGCGGGCCACGACGAGCGCGGGCGTCGAGACGCCACGGGCGACGTAGCGCTCGCGCGCTTCAAGGACACGATCGGCGGCGCTGGTGCGTTGCTCCAGGGACATCGGCGCCCGGATTATCTCCTGCGCGATGCGGCTCGTTCAAGCCTGGCTGCCTCGCAATGCGAGGCAACCACGCGATCCCGCTACCGAAATGCGCGGCCGGTAACAGGTACCGTCACGAAAGCGTCTCGAATGTGCCGAAGCGGAGCTCGCTGTCGTAGTGGAAGCGCGCGGCGTCGACCCGCTCCATGTACTCCTCGCGATGCGCGGCGACGAACGAGTTGTACGCGTCGGCCGACTCCCAGCGGTCGATCACGAGATAGCGGCCAGGCGCCTCGACGTCGCGCAGGAGCTCGGTGCCGATGTAGCCGCGACCCCGGCGGAAGAACTCGGCCCACTCGCCGTCCATCCCGTAGGCGCGCTCGAACTCCGCCGCGTCGCGCGCCACCTCGTAGCTGAAGACGAGTGCGATCACCCGGCGGAGGATAAGGTCCGCCGCGTGAACGCTGAGCCTGTCCCGGCCGAGCCCGAATCCCGCGCCGAGTACGCCGGCGTCCTCCGCTTCTACCACCTCGCCAAGCACCAGGAATGGCAGGTGGACGACGTCCCGTGGGGCGAGATGCCGTTCGTGCCCGAGGGTAAGGGCTCGCCCGAGCGTCAAACGCGGCGGCGGGACATCTGGCGCTCGGTGATCATGCAGCAGCTCCAGGCCGACGTCTTCGCCTGCGAGATGGCGTCTCAGCTGCTCGCGGCGGCGCCCGACCCGGAGGCGCGCCTCTACTACTCCACGATGGTGCAGGACGAGTCGCGCCACACCGAGGCGTGGCTGCGGCTGATCGGCCAGGTCGGCGGGGAGGGCGAGCGCGACCCGTACCTCGACGAGCTCGCGCACATGTTCCTCGAGGCCGACCTGCTCGAGGAGAAGGTCTTCCTCATGCAGGTCTTCTTCGAGCGGCTGATCATCCCGCGCTTCCGCCTGATCGCGCGCTCGTCGCGCGGGACGGTGCTCGAGGATCTCTGCAACAGGCTCGCCGTCGACGACGGCATCCACCACGGCGCCGGGATGGCGTACGAGCGCGTGCTGCTGCAGTCGGCCGGAAAGAAGGTGCGCACGCGGCTCGTCGACGCGGCGAACACGATGCTGCCGATCTTCGCGAACCACGTCCTCTGGCGGCCGAAGGCGCGCGAGGTGATCGGGACGCTGATGGAGGCGCGCGACCGCGAGCGGCTGCGCGAGGAGCTGAACCACGGCGTGCGGCTCGCGAACTCCCTCGGCCTGGACGTCTCGGACGTCCGGCTGCCCGCCGGCTGAAAGAGGTCTATTCGCCCTCGGACGAGAGGACGCTCGCGCAGGCGACACCCAAGCTTGTGAACTGCCGTAAGTCTGGGTGGAACGAGCACTGGGCGGACCTAGAGCTCGGACTGACCGCGCCTCAGGCCGCCTCGGCCATAGCCGACCCGGAGGCAAGGGCAGCCTCGTCGAAGCCTTTGACGATCAGCCATACCGCCAGAACCATTTCCTGCAGAGCCAACGGGGCGAACAAGATATTGGCCAGGGTGGAGTTGGGATCCCCCGTCCATAGGAGTGACAAGCTCGCGATGAGAAACAGCGGAGCCGCGACGAGGCCCCACAGCGACACCCACCGAGGGACGAGCCTTGACCGGAACAGCAGGTAGTACAACATCACGGCGCCGATCGCGAAAACCGACTGCGCCAGCGCCAAGGCAAGATCGGACGTCGACTGCAGGACCGCGCCATTGGTCTGGAAGTGCGAAGCGTCGGGCGCTCCCGCTGCTGCGAACTCTCGACTCAGCGGGAGGAACGCCCATGTTGCGAGCACAGCCACGAGGTACATGCCGCCCTCGGTGATCCTGGTTCCCACGTACCACAGAGCCAGCCCTTTCTTGACGCTCGTATCGGCTACCCGCTTCAAGATTGGGTAGAACATGAACGCCACACCGGCGGCGGCGACTGCCCCCACCAGGTTCAGCAGCGCCCACGCGATCAACTGGCTCTTGTGCGTCGCGGCATTGGCGAGGATCCCCTCACCGCCGTCCAGAGCATTCCAGGCCAAGATGCTCGATACCGGGAACACGGTCGCCATGATCCACAGCACGCCGACCCAGATCGCAGATTTCCGTGCCGCCGTCTTGTCAGCGAACATCGGTGAAGGCGATATGAATCCGTCGTTGGTGGCAAACGGCCCGGCCGGAGTCTCATAGACCCGACCCGAGCGACGACCCACATGAGTGATGGCGCTGGCGTACGCCCTCGGTGTGCTTGCCGTCCCCATCTGCAACCTCCTCTGTCGACATCTCGCCCAAAACACGCGCGAGTTCACGCACTGTGAGAGAGCGTCGATCCGATGTTCCTACCCGTGCTTACCGGGCGCATCGGGGCGCATTCGTAAACGCGCTGCCCGGAACTACGCAAAGCCGCCCCGCGCACGCAACGTCACCGGAGTCTCAGGCGTCATTCCGGAAACTGGGCCAGCCGAGCGTGCCGTCCTCCGGGACCCTCAGCCTGTCTGGTCTTCGTTGCAGGTTGGGTAGGGCTTTCCGGCGACGAGGCTGACTCGGCCGCGTCTGGCGTTGGTCGGGATTTGAACGACCTCGTCGCGGCGGAGGTCGACGATCACCCGCAGCGCGGCCACGCCCTGCTTTCCGCCTTCGTCGTCATTGGGTACACCGGGCGGCGCGCTGCGGTTGACGAAGTCCTCGGCGTTCAAGTCGTCGAAGACATCCCAATTCTTGTTGTTCTGGACTCGCATAATGTCGGCGAACGCCGAGACCGAGGAGGGCGATGAACTAGCGAGCCTTCCAGAGCTCTGCAGCGGCTGCAAGCGGGCGGCGCCTAGCGCATCCCGCCGCGCTCGAAGTGGGCGCGGAAGAAGTTCTCGCTGCCGGCGGTCGCCATCGCCGCGGAGGCGCTGATCTCGAGCGCGAGCGCCGTCGCCGCCACGAGCTGCGCCAGCCGGTAGACCTTGCCCGGCCCGGCGCAGCCCATGAGCTCGAGCCAGCGCCTGGGATCCGGCAGCGTCGTGCCGCCGCCGACGGTGCCGACCTCGATGCCGGGGAAGCGGATCGACGCGTGCAGGCCGCCCTCGACGCGCTGCTCCGTCCCGTGTGCCATCGAGCTCGTGCCGACGAGCCCGAGATCCTGGCCGGTCGCCGCGAAGACGCGCCGCGATCGCCGAGGCCGGCGTGAAGGCGACCGACTGCATCCCCGATGCCACGGCGCCGTGCGTGCCAGCCCAGGCGAGTTCCTCGAGGTCGGCGAGGGTGGTCCGCAGCACGCGCTCGATCGCCGCCTCGGTCAGGGTCGTCTCGGCGATCACCGTCTTGCCGTGCCCCTGCTGGAAGTACTCGAAGGACGGCTTCTTGTCGCCGCCCATGTTCGCCTCGAGGATGGTGCGCTCGACCGGCACCGGCGCCTGCGGCAGGACGTAGGCCATGTTCAGCGCGTAGGCGTTGCGGGTCATCATGTTCGCGCCGAAGGCGTCGCCGGTCGTGAAGCGCCAGAGGACGTGGCACATGGGGCCGACGACGTGCGTCTTCGCCTCGCGCAGCACGGCGTAGCGGGACAACTCCGGCGAGTCGGCCTCGCGCAGGAACTCGCGCATCGCGGGCACCTCGCCCTCGATCCAGCGGGCCAGTGCGAGCGCGTCTCCCGAGTCTTTGCAGACGAAGCAGGATGCTCGGGTGATTCTGTCGGCGATCACGTACGTTCGGCAGCCGCCGGACTCCGCGATCGCCTTCGCGCCGCGCTGCACCGAGGCGGTCAGCCCGCCCTCTGTGTGGGCGAGCGGGACGACGACCTCCTCGTCCGCCCGGCCGGTCTCGACGACCTCGCCGTCCTCCGAGAGCTCGTACTCGCCGAGCGAGACGGCGAGCTGGGCCACGGAGACGGGGATCGAGACGAGGCCGGTCACCGACTCGGCCGCCTTCGCGTACGGCTCGAGGTCGACTTCGGGCACGCCGAGCGCCCGCTGGCGCGAGCTCACCGCCTCGGCGTCGTTCTTGCGGGAAAGGCGCATCGGGCGGAGGCTATAACCTCGCCTCGTGCCGGCAACGATCATCGACGGCAAGGCGCTCGGCGCGAAGGTGCGCGAGGAGGTGGCCGCGTCGGTCGCCGAGCTCGGTCAGGTGGGCCTTGCCACCATCCTCGTCGGCGACGACCCCGCGTCGCACATCTACATCGACCTGAAGCAGAAGGCCGCGACGCAGGCCGGGATGGACGCGCGCGACCTGAAGCTCCCCGCCGACACGTCGGAGGAGGAGCTGCTCGCGACGATCGCCGAGGTCAACGCCGACGACGACGTCGACGGGCTCCTCGTCCAGCTCCCGCTCCCCGACCACATCGACGAGAACCGGGTGATCGAGGCGATCGCGCCCGAGAAGGACGTCGACGGCATCCATCCCGTCAACGCGGGCCGGCTCTACCTCGGCCGGCCGACGCTCGTCCCGGGCACGCCGCTGGGGATCATGCGGATGCTCGACGAGTACGAGATCCCGCTCGAAGGGGCGCGCGCCGTGGTCGTCGGCCGCTCCGCCATCGTCGGCAAGCCGATGGCGCACCTGCTCCTCCAGCGCAACGCGACCGTCACCGTCTGCCACTCCCGCACGCAGGACCTCGAGCGCCACACGCTCGACGCCGACGTGCTCGTCGCCGCCGTCGGGCGCACGCACCTGATCTCCGCTGACATGGTCAAGGCCGGCGCCACGGTGATCGACGTCGGGATGAACCGGGACGAGTCGAGCCGCAAGGTGCTCGGCGACGTCGACCCCGGCGCGATGGAGCGGGCGGCCTACATGACGCCGGTCCCGGGCGGGGTAGGCCCCATGACGATCGCGATGGTGCTCCAGAACGCCGCTACCGCAGCGCGATTGCGGAGGCCTGCGGCCATTGCAACCCAGAAGAACTGAGCTAGACTCCGGCCTGTTTCAGCAAAGGTCGGCGGCTCGGTGCCCGGGCCGTCGTTTTTCCGCAAGGAGGAAGTGTTGGCTGAGGGCACCGTAAAGTGGTTCTCGAACGAGAAGGGCTACGGCTTCATCGAGCGCGAAGGCGGCGACGACGTCTTCGTCCACTTCTCGGCAATCGCAGGGGACGGCTACAAGTCGCTGACCGAAGGCCAGCGCGTGGAGTTCGAAGTCGTTCAGGGCGACAAGGGCGCGCAGGCCGTCCAACGTCATAGCGATCTAGAGAACCCTGTCGGACCAAGGTTGAGAGGGCCCCGGCAAGGGGCCCTTTCTTTTTGGGAGGATCGAACGCGATGGCCATAGACCGGGAACAACTGCTCCACGTGGCGCACCTCGCGCGGCTCGAGCTGCGCGAGGACGAGGTCGAGCGCCTCGAGGGGCAGCTCAACGACATCCTCGACGCCGTCTCGAAGGTCTCCGAGCTCGACCTCTCCGACGTGCCGCCGACCTCGCATCCGCTGGAGGTCGTCAACGTCTGGGAGGACGACGAGCCGCGGCCCTGCCTGACGGTCGAGGAGGCGCTCTCGAACGCGCCCGAGCGCGAGGGCGACTTCTTCAAGGTCCCGCCCGGAGGCGCCACGTGATCGACACGCTCCGGCTCACCGCCGAAGAGGCGAAGCGGCTCCTCGAGACGCGCGAGATCTCGGGCGCCGAGCTGTTCGCCGCCTACCGCGCCGCGATCGACGACCGCGACGAGGAGCTCCACTGCTACCTCCACCTCTGCGACGACCCCGGCGGCGACGGCCTGCCGATCGCAGTCAAGGACGTGATCGGGACGAAGGGGATTCCCACCACGGCCGGCTCGAAGATCCTCGAGGGCTACGTCCCCGTCTACGACTCGACCGTCGTCGAGCGGCTGAAGGCACACGGCTTGCGCATCCTCGGCAAGACGAACACCGACGAGTTCGCGATGGGCTCCTCGACCGAGAACTCCGCCTTCGGCCCGTCGCACAACCCGTGGGATCCCTCGCGCGTGCCCGGCGGCTCGGGCGGCGGTTCGGCCGCGGCCGTCAGCGGCGGGCTCGCGCCGTGGGCGCTCGGCTCCGACACCGGCGGCTCGATCAAGCAGCCGTCGGCGCTCTGCGGCAACGTCGGCCTCCGCCCGACCTACGGCACCGTCTCGCGCTACGGAATCGTCGCGCTCGCCTCGAGCCTCGATCAGGTCGGCCCGGTCGCCCGCACCGTGCGCGACTGCGCCTTCCTCTACTCGATCATCGCCGGGCGCGACGAGTGCGACTCGACGACGGTCGAGCTGCCGCAGCCGGTCGAGCTGCCGGAGGGCGAGGACCTGCGCGGGATCAAGATCGGCGTCCCCAAGGAGCTGAACGAGGCCGAGGGCATCGAGCCCGGCGTGGGGGAGGCCGTGCGCGCCGCGATCGCAAACCTCGAGGCGCTCGGCGCGGAGGTGGGGGAGTGCTCGCTGCCGCAGTCCGTCGAGTACGGAATGCCCTGCTACTACCTGGTCATGCCGGCCGAGGCGTCCTCCAACCTCGCCCGCTACGACGGCGTCCGCTACGGCCACCGCGCCGAGGCAGCGGAGCGGCTGGAGATGTACAAGCAGACGCGCGAGGAGGGCTTCGGCGACGAGCCGAAGCGGCGGATCATGGTCGGCACCTACGCGCTCTCGGCGGGCTACTACGACGCGTACTACGGCCAGGCGCAGAAGGTGCGGACGGTGATCAAGCGCGAGCACGACGCGCTGTTCGAGACGTTCGACGCCCTGGTCTCGCCGACCTCGCCGACCGTCGCCTTCCCGCTCGGCGCCCGCACCGCCGACCCGATCGCGATGTACCTCAGCGACCTGCTCACGATCCCATCCTGCATGGCCGGCCTGCCCGGGCTGAGCATCCCGTGCGGCCTCTCGGAGGGACTGCCGGTCGGGCTGCAGCTGATCGGGGCGCAGTTCGCCGAGAACACGCTCTTCCGGATCGGCCACGCGCTCGAGCAGGCGATCGGGTTCGACCCGGTTCCGGAGCGTCTCAGGTGACTTACCGCTTCGAGGATCCGGCGGCGGAGTTCGTGCTCGCGGTCGAGCGCATCTTCGGCGAGCACCCACGCGTGCTCGACGGGTCGCGCGCCGTCCTCGTCGGCGACGTCAAGCTCCAGCTCGAGGCCGGCGAGCGCGAGCTCTGGCTGATCGAGACGCACGGCCCGCTCGAGCACCGGCTCGCGATGGTGCAGGTGCGGGACGACGTCGAGAAGGCGCTGCGCGAGGCCAAGGAGAAGCTGAGTGGGCTCGACTGAGTGGGAGCTGATTTGCGGGCTCGAGGTGCACGCGCACTTGAAGACGCGCACCAAGATGTTCTGCCGCTGCGAGCTCGAGTACGGCGCGGCGGAGAACACGCACACCTGTCCCGTCTGCCTCGCGCATCCCGGCGCGCTGCCCGTCCCGAACGCGCGCGCGATCGAGATGACGATCCTGCTCGGCCTCGCGCTCGACTGCGAGATCGCCGAGCGGGCCGTCTTCGCCCGCAAGAACTACTTCTATCCCGACCTGCCGAAGGGCTACCAGATCAGCCAGTACGAGGCTCCCCTCTGCGGCCCGCGGCCGGTTCCTCCTGCCGACCGAGGACGGCGACCGCGAGATCGGGATCGTGCGCGCGCACCTCGAGGAGGACGCGGCGAAGACCGTCCACGCCGGCGGCGCGACCGGCCGCTCGGTGGGCGCCGACTACAGCCTCGTCGACTTCAACCGCGGCGGCACCCCGCTGCTCGAGATCGTCTCGGCGCCCGACCTCCGCTCCTCGGATGAGGCGGTCTGGTTCCTCCGCCTTCTCAGGCAGACGATCGTCGAACTCCAGGTCTCGGACGCGGATATGGAGAAGGGAACGCTCCGCGCGGACGTGAACGTCTCGGTACGTCGCCACGGCGAGGTGGAGTTCCGGCCCCGTTGGGAGATCAAGAACATGAACTCGTTCCGGTACATCGGGCGGGCGATCGAGGCGGCGTTCCGGCAGCAGGTCGAGGCGCACGAGGCCGGGGAGGAGGTTGTGCAGTCGACGTACGACTACGAACCCGACACCGACCGGCTCACTGTGCACCGCTCGAAGGAGGAGGCTGACGACTACCGCTACTTCCCCGAACCTGACCTCGTCCCGGTCGAGCCGGTAGAGCTCGTAGAGGGGCAGCAAAAGGAGATTCCCGAGCGACTGCCCGCGGAGCGGATCCGTCAACGGGAGGCGGAACTCGGCTTCGCTTCGGCGGCCGAGCTGGTCACGACGGGGCACGACTGGAACGCCGAGGCGCTCGCTGACGCGGGTCTCGACTGGAAGACCGCCGCGGCTGTCGCGATGAATCGGGGCGACTTCAACCGGATGAACGCCGCCGGCGCTCGTGCAGCTCGTGAAGGCGAACGTGACGCGCGAGGCGCTCGACGAAGCGTTCGCGGCGGCGAAAGGGGCCGCGATCAAGGCGGAGGACTACCTCTCCCGAGTGGCCGTCGCGGACGAGGACGCGCTCGCGCCGGTGATCGACGCCGTCATCGCGGCGCACCCGGAGCAGGCCGAGACCTACCGCGGCGGCAAGGAGGGCGTGCTCGGCTTCTTCGTCGGCCAGGTGATGCGCGAGACGCAGGGCAAGGCCGACCCGAAGGTCGTCAACCAGCTGCTGCGGGAGAAGCTTCGAGGCTAGGCAGGTTGCGGATCGATTCGCTCAGCGTGCCGACGATCGCTGCGATCACCACCGGCGCGGCCAGCACCGCGATCGCGACCTGCGGCGAGGTGTGAGCGAGCAGGAGCCCGGCGACGAGCGGACCGAGCGGCGCCGACGCGGCTCGCAGCGTGGTCGCGGCGGCCATGGCCCGTCCGAGCAGGCGATCCGGGATCAGCATGTACGAGTAGGCCTGGATCGCAGAGTCGGTGTTCGGGAACCAGAACGCGTGCAACGAGACGCAGACGGCGAGCACGTAGACACTCGGGTAGACGAGGAAGGCAACGTAGATGAGCGCCATCCAGAACTCCGAGAGCAGAATCGCGCGCATCGGGAAGCGCCGCCGCAGCAGCGGGGACAGGGTGGAACCCAGGAGGAGCGCCACGCCCTGAATCGCCACGAACACGCCGATCGCGAAGGCCGAGATCCCTTGCCGGTGGGCGAGGATGATGAGCGCGATCGGCGCGCCGGCTGCGACGAGATTGCTCGCGGCGATCATGCCGGTGGTCGTGCGCAGGAACGGAATGCCCCAGAAGTAGGCGAGCCCCTCGCGGAAGGGCGTGCGCGCGCCGGGGACGCGCTCCTCCTGGAACGGTGTCCGCATCAACAGGAGCGCGGCGGTCGAGAACACGTACGAGACGGCGTCGACGAGAAACGGCAGGCCGCGCGAGAGGTCGAAGAGCACGCCGCCGACCGGTGGCGCGACGAGCCGCACCGTCGACATTCGCGCCATCGTCACGCTCGACGCGTCGGCGAGTTGCGGCGTCGGGACGACCGCCTTCACTGCCCCGCTCGAGCCCGACCGGTAGAGCACCGCCGCGCTCGTGTCGACGAAGGCGACGACAACCACCATCCAGAAGGTCGCGTGCCCCGTCAGCACCGCCGCGCCCAGCAGCGCAAGCGCGGCCGCCCCGGCTGCGTCAGCGGCGATCATCAGGCGCCTTCGGTCGAAGCGGTCGGCCGCCACCCCGGCCGGCGCGCTCAGGATTACGAGCGGCAGGAACTCGACGGCTCCGACGTATCCCGTCTTCGCCGCCGAGTGCGTCAACGCGAGCGTGAGCAGCGGGTACGCGATTCCGGAGATCCCCGACCCGAAGGTCGAGAGCAAGCCGCCGCTCTGATAGAGGATGAAGTCGCGGTTGCGACGGAGGGGAACGAGCTCGGTCACGCCTCCATGGTCGCAGGCACCGGGGTCGGCTCCCGTCGCGTGAGGAGGAAGCCGGCGCTGGCCAGGACCACGGCCGCCATGACTCCGAAGAGGATCCGGTAGTCGACGAGCGTCGAGAGCAGCGCACCGGTCGCGATCGACGTCGCCTGCGCGACCGAGAGCGTGAGGTCGGCGGCTGCGGAGACGCGGCCCTGGATCGCGAGCGGCGTGCGCATCTGGAGCGCAGTCGAGAACCCGACGATCGCCCAGGCGACGCCGATGCCGGCGATGGGTCCGGCGACGAGCACGACACCGAGCGACGGGACGATCAGACAGAGATCGGCGAAGGCGAACAGGGCAAGCCCCAGGCCGACCAGTCGCACGTCGCCGGCGCGGCGCAGAACCGCGGCCGCGGTGACGCCGCCCGCGATCGAGCCGACTCCCTGGATGGTGGCGAAGACGCCGAAGAACGACGGCTGCTTCCCGAGCGCCGCGATCACGTAGAAGATCAGCGTCTCGGCGAATCCGACGACGAGGAGCGCCACGGCGACTCCCCCGACGATCTGGCGCAGCGGCAGCGTCTCCCAGACGTGGCGGAGCCCGGCTGTCACCTCGCGGACGAAGTGGTGCTCCGACGGCGCGGGCTTCTCCTCCGTCACGCGCATGCGCGAGAGGAAGAAGGCGGACGCCGCGAAGGTGGCGGAGTCGAGCACCGCGACCGCGCTCCCGCCGAGCACGGTGTACAGCCCTGCGCCCGCGAGCGGCGCGATGATCCGCAGGCCTTCCCGCGTGGCCGTGAGCGCTCCGTTCGCGTCCGCGAGCAGCTCCTCCGGGAGCATGATCTTGAGCAGCGCCGCGCGGGCGGGGAAGAAGACGGTTCCGAGGGCTCCGTACACGAACGCGACCGCGTAGATCAGCCACGCGTCGCTGCGGTCGTGGACGAGCAGGAGCACGAGCACGAACGCCCCGAGCACGCAGTCCGAGACGATCATCAGCGGCCGGCGGCGCACCCGGTCGGCCAGGAGCCCGCCGAGCGGCGCCAGCAGCGAGCCCGCGGCGAAGACGAAGAACGTCAGGCCGGCGAGCGCGCTCGACCCGGTCAGCGTCTTCATCCAGACCGCGAGGACGATCAGCATCGCCCAGTCGCCGAAGGCCGACAGCGACTGGCCGGCGAGCAGCAGCCGCGCGTCGCGGTAGGAGAAGAGCGTGCGCATCAGTCGGCGCGGAAGACCTTCACGTCGCCGCTGACGGTGCGACCGCGGAGCACGACGGTCGGACCCGCTTCGCCCTCGCCGGGCACGGGCTCGCTGGCAAGCGGGACCTCCGACGAGAGATCGCCCGAGGTCGAGCCGGCGTCGACGTCGAGGGCGGAGCCCTGGGCGATGCCGATCTCGATGTCGCCGGAGACGCTCGTGAAGCGGACGTCGCCGGCGGTGACCGCCTGGATCCGGATGTCGCCCGACACCGTCTTCAGATCCGTGGAGCCTGCGACCGGGCCGATGCGGAGGTCGCCCGAGACGGTGTGCGCGGAAATGTCCCCGTCGACGCTGTCGAGGTCGGCGTCGCCGCTGACCGTCTTGAGGTTCGCGTCTCCGGCGACCTCGCCGCGCAGGCGGACGTCGCCGGAGACGGAGTTGATCCCGAGGGGCCCGAAGTGGCCGTCGAGCTGTGTGTCCGCCGACGCGGTCTTGACCTTGACTCCCGCGCCGTGCGGGACCGAGGCTCGCACGCGCAGCTCGTTGCTGAAGACGAGCGAGAGCGGGGAGAGCGAGAAGCCGAACTTCCCCTTGCCGCGGAACGCGACCACGACACGGTTGCCGTCGTGGCGGACATCGACCTCTTCGAGGAGGCGCTCGTCGCCGTCGACGGTGATGTTCGACTCCTCGCCCTCGGTTGTCTCGACCTCGATGTCGCCGGAGGGTATGCCGACCTCGAGCTCGAGAGGCAGCGGAGTATGGAAGGTCTTTTCGAGCATCTCAGAGATACACGCGGGTCAGCCGCTTGACGCGGAGCCGGATCTCGCTGTCGCGAGGGGCCTGGCGCCGGTCGGGGCGGATGGGCCGGTCGCGGAACCTGAGGACGTCGTTGTAGTCGGGGAACATTGCCTTTCTCCTTTCAGTTGCGGCCGTAGCCGGTGAGGCGGTTGCGGCTTCCGGACGACGATGAGCGGCGCGGCTCGACGGCGCGCTGGAGCGCCTGGACGAGCCACGTGTTGACGGAGGCGCCCTCGCGTGTGGCGGCGGACTCGACCCGCTGCTTCAGGCTCTCGGGGAGCCGGAGGGTGATGCGCGCCGAGAACGCCTCGTCGGCCTGCTCCGGCACGGTGCCGTCCTCGCGGACGAGCACGAGCTGGAGGTCGTGGCCGGCGACACGCAACTCGACGTGCGAGGACTCGAGCTGGTCGTTGAGCTCGAGCGCCGCCTCGGCGAGTGCGTCCTGGATTCTCCGGCCGAGGGACGACTCGATGGCGACCGAGAGGAGCTCGGCCGCGCGCGACGTGTTCTCGTCGCCGAGTGCCGCGACACGGAGGAGGTCCTCGCGGAGCGCCTGGATGAGACCATCGATCTGCATGGCGGCACTATGACATCACAATGATGTCTTTGTCAAGTCGAAATGACGCCAAAATGACGACGGCCCGCAGTCACGGGCCGTCGAAATGCCTAGTTAGCAGGGAAAAAGCGCTAGTACGCGCCGCAGTAACGCGCCGTGCTCGGCCACGGAGAGAAGCCCCGTGAGCGCGCCGCGCGTACCGCGACCCAGATCTGCTCGAGCGGGCTCCAGTGATCCGCCGTGCCCTTGTGGCGGAGGAGCCAGCCGCCGTACGTCTGCTGGAACGAGAGGTCCATCTGGAGGCCGCCCCAGTACGGGCCGCTGGAATCGGCCCAGCTGCCCTCGTAGTTGTGGATGCAGATCCAGTCCCGCAGATTCGGCGGGTGCTTCGCGTGCCACCACGCGCTGTGCGCGCGGTGCCGCCAGCGCCGGACGAGCTGCCGGAGCCGCGCGAGCGAGCGCGTGGCCGGCGAGCGCGAGACGTTGGTCGGGTGCCCGCGCATCACCGTCAGCCAGTGCTGCGTGTCCGTGCGGAAACGGCGGATATGGCGCCGCCAGTGGGCTGCCGTCCGCACTTCCCAGCGCGAGGGCCCTTGCCGGGACTCGGTCGCGCCGGCTGTCGTGGTCGTACTCGCTGTGGGACTCGGGCTGCTGTTGGTGCCTCCTGAGGCAGCAAGCGGCAGCCGCCGGCAGTGGTCATGCCTGCGAACGCGAGCAGGAGCCCGCAGGCCAGGATAGAGCGCCGCAATGCGTTTACCTCCCGAAGGTCGATTGCAAGTCGGAGGCCGAGCGGGCGGGAAGACGCCCTAGGCGAGCACCGCTCGGCGCGGCTTATGCGATCGTTGTCACGACGGTAGCGATACGCCGGGTTTGTGCTTTGTTAAGGCAACGCTTGTGACTCAGCGATGGGCCAATTTGGGCCAAAAAGACGCCGGAATGTGCGCGGGAGCCACGAATCCTGCGTAAAGCAGCACCGCGCCGATCGCAATTCCGATCGCGCTGCCCGCGGCGGCTCCCAGCCCTGCGAGGGCGCTGCTCGTTGCCGCTGCAGCGATTCCCGCGAGGATCAAGCCGTTGCCGAGCGGCCGGCGCCGGAACGAGCGTAGGGCGACCACGACCACGGCAAGGGTTCCGGCGATGTTGGCGACGATCGCCAGCAGCCGCGCCGGAAGGAAGGCGAGGTGGTCCTGCGCCGCCGGGATCCCGTGCGCCGCGAAGGCACCGTGCACCGGAACCGCCAGCGCGATGCCGACCGCGAGGCCGGCGTAGACGAGCACCACAGGCGCGGCGCGGCGGCGACCGGCGAGGAGCAGCGACCCCGCGCCGAGCAGCGGCGCCGTCAGGAGAGCGCCGGCCGCGTAGTAGACGCGGAACGCACGATCGTCCCAGCCCGCGGCCTCGCCCCACGCGATAGCTGCGGCGGCGACCGCGTAGGCGCCGAGCCCGGCCGCCCACGCGAGGAGCTCGCGGCCGGGGGGCTGGAAGCGACGGCGGCAAAGCCGCCGTCTCCCGGCCGGAGTTCCCGGTCGCCTGCGGCGACCGGCCGGTGCTCCGGTACCTCCCGGCCAGCAGCCCTGCGAGCCGGAACGTGAGGAGGGCCGCGGCGAAAGCGACGAGCACGTCCACGCCAGCAGACTAGAACGCTACGGCTCGGAACGTGGCGACGAAGCGGTACCTGTTCACGCCCGGGCCGACGCCGGTGCCGCCCGAGGTGCTCGCGGCGGTGGGCGCGCCCGTCATCCACCACCGCAGCCCCGAGTTCCTGCCGGTCTACGAGCGCGTGCTCACCCGGCTGCGCGAGGTCTGCCGGACGGAGAGCGACGTGCTCCTCTTCGGCGCGTCGGGCACCGGCGCCTTCGAGTCGGCCGTCGCGAACCTCGTCTCGCCGGGCGAGCGGCATCTCGTCGTCTCGGCCGGGAGCTTCGGCGAGCGCTGGGTGGCGATGACGACCGCGTTCGGCGCCGACGTGGACGTGCTCCGGTACGCCTGGGGCGAGACGCCCGACGCCGACGACCTCCGCGCGCGCCTCGGCGAGCAGGAGGCGAAGGCGGTCTGGTTCGTGCAGTCCGAGACCTCCACCGGTGTCGTCACCGACGTGCAGGCTCTCGCGGCCGCGGCGAAGGAGGCCGGATCGCTCGTCGTCGTCGACGCGGTGTCGAGCCTCGGCGCCGTCCCGTGCGAGACCGACGCGTGGGGCCTCGACGTCGTCGTCTCCGGGTCGCAGAAGGCCCTGATGACTCCGCCCGGGCTCGGCCTCGCCGCCGTCTCCGAGAACGCGCTGTCGGCGACCGGGTCGTCGCCTCGCTTCTACTTCGACTGGGCGCGAACGCGCAAGGCGCAGGAGAGGCTCGACGCGCCGGTCACGCTGCCCGTCTCGCTCGTCTCGGGGCTCGACGTCGCGCTCGACCTCCTGCTCGCGGAGGGACTGGAAGCTGCGTTCGACCGGCACACCCGCCTCGGCCGCGCCGCGCGGGCGGGCGTGAAGGCGCTCGGCCTCGAGCTCTTCTCGCCGGACGAGGACCGGAGCGCGGTGGTGACCGCGGTCCGTGCGCCGGCAGGCATCGACTCCGGCGACGTCATCCGGGGCGTCCGCGACCGCTTCGGGATCACGATCGCAAACGGCCAGGGCGAGCTGAAGGGGAAGATCTTCCGGCTCGGCCACATCGGCTGGTTCGACGTCTTCGACATCACGACCCAGATCGCGGCCGTCGAGCTCGTACTCGCCGACCTCGGCGCGGACGTCGAGCGCGGCGCGGTGACCGCGGCGCTCGAGGCGTTCGAGCGCGGCCGATGCCCGCCGCCGTAGGTGGCGGCCCGGCCTCCCCGCAGCGCGTCCTCGTTCGCGAGTCGATCTCCGACGCCGGGGTCGACCTACTCCGCTCCCGCTTCGAGGTGGACGTCGACGCCGAGAGCGTGCTCGACGAGATCATCGGCGGCTACGACGCGATCGTCGTCCGCTCCGCGACCAAGCTGACCGCCGACGTGATCGAGCGCGCCGACCGTCTGAAGGTGATCGGGCGCGCGGGCGTGGGCGTCGACAACGTCGACGTCGACGCGGCGACGCGGCGCGGGATCATCGTGGCCAACGCGCCAGAGTCCACGGTCGTCTCCGCCGCGGAGCACACGATCGGCCTCCTCGTCGCCCTAGCGCGCAACATCCCGCAGGCGCACGCCGCGCTGAAGCAGGGCCGCTGGGAACGCAGCGCGTACGGCGGGATCGAGCTCGCCGGCAAGACGCTCGGCGTCCTCGGGTTCGGCCGGATCGGGCAGCAGGTGGCGCGCCGCGCGCTCGGGCTCGGGATGCACGTCGTCGCCTACGACCCGTACGTCACGGCCGAGCGCTTCCGCGAGCTCGGCGCCGAGTGGGTCGAGTCGCCGGAGGACGTGTACGCGGCCGCCGACTTCCTCACTCTGCACCTGCCGCTGACCGCGGAGACGCGCGGCTCCGTCGGCGCCGCCGCGTTCGAGGCGATGCGGCCCGGCGTGCGGGTCGTCAACGCCGCCCGCGGCCCGCTGCTCGACGAGGACGCGCTGCTCGCGGCGCTGCGCTCCGGGAAGGTCGCCGGTGCCGCCCTCGACGTCTTCAGCGACGAGCCGTACACCGGCCCCGCTCCTCGAGCTCGACAACGTCGTCGTCACGCCGCACCTCGCCGCCTCGACCGGGGAGGCGCAGGACCGGGCGGGCGTGATCGTCGCGGAGCAGGTCGCCGCGGCCCTCGAGGGCGGGCTGGTCTCCAACGCCGTCAACATCCCGGTGATCGGCGCCGACGACCTCGAGGTGCTCGGGCCGTACGTGCCGCTCGCGTCCCGGCTCGGCCGCATCGCGATGGAGCTTGCGGGCGGCGCGGCCGAGGAGATCGTGATCACGGTCTACGGCGCCCTCGCGGACTACGACGCGCGCCTGCTCACGGTCGCGGCGCTCAACGGCGCCTTCCAGGGCCGCGCCGACCGGCCGGTCAACTACGTCAACGCGCCGCTGATCGCGGCCGAGCGCGGCATCGAAGTGCGGGAAGAACGTTCGCGGTCGGCTCGCGACTACACGAACCTCGTCCGCGTCGAGCTGCGCAGCGCAGGCTCCCGCGTCCGCGTCGCCGGGACGACGATCGGCAGCGACCATCGGCCGTGGCTCGTCAACGTCCTCGGCTTCGAGATCGAGCTCGAGCTCGCGCCGCTGTTCGTCCTCTGCCTTTACGACGACGTGCCCGGCGTGATCGGCCGCGTCGGGACGCTCTTCGGCGAGTCCGGCATCAACATCGCCGGCATGACCGTCTCGCGCAGCCGGCGCGGCGGCAAGGCGCTGATGGCGCTCACCGTCGACTCTGCACCGTCGCCGGAGCTCGTCGAGCGGCTCCGCGGCCGAGGGCTTCGACGACGCCCGCGTGCTCGAGCTCGGGCCCGTCGCGGACTAGCGCTAGGACTCGCTCGGCGCTGGGCCGAGTTCGCCGGGTCGAGCCGGATGACGGTCCGCCGCACCGACTGCCCGGATCTTCTCGACGACCTGGAATCGGCCCCGGTCCGACACGACGCGCTCGATGTCGCGCTCGCTCGTGCCCCGGAGCGAGGAGGAAGGTCGTCGGCTTCTTCGCGCACGTCCTCGTACTCCGCCAGGCTGGCCGGCACCCGCTGCGGTGCAGCTCGGGTCGGCACACTCGCAGACGAATTCGGTCCTGTCGGCGTCGAAGTGCTCCGCGCTCTCGGCTATTCGCTCGTTGACGTCCCGGAAGAGCGCTTCGTTCGGCGCGCGCCGCTCGTGCTCCTTCACGTTCGTCTCCCTTCGACCGTGTCGTCTCCCGACCGAGAGAACGCACACGGCCGTCTCGGCGGGTTTCGCGGGGATACGGTCACCCCGTGGAGCAGCTGGCCGGAGCCGGTGGCGCGGGTCGCAGAGGTGCTCGAGCGGGCCGGCATCGACGCGCGGGTCGAGGAGTTCCCGGAGGGGACGCCGACCGCCGGCGCCGCGGCCAAGGCCGTCGGCGCCTCTCGCGCGCAGATCGTCAAGTCCCTCGTCTTCGTCTGCGACGGCCGCCCGACGCTTGCGCTCGTCCCCGGCGACCGGCGGGCGGACGAGAACAAGGTCGCGGCGGCCGCCGGAACGCGGTACGCGCGCGTCGCGCGGCCGGACGAGGTCCGCGCCGCGACGGGCTTCGAGCCCGGAGGCGTCGCGCCCTTCCCTGCACCGGGCGTCTCGCAGGTGCTGATGGCCGGAGAGCTCCTCGCCCACGACCGCGTCTGGATCGGAGCCGGCTCCGAGCGCCATATGGCCGGGATCTCGCCGCTCGACCTCGTGCGGCTTACGAACGCCCGCACGGCCGAGCTGAGCTAGAGCAGCCGCACGGGTACGATTCCCGGGCCAGCACACGACCGAAGGGACGAGCCGCAGATGCGCGAGACGAAGAAGATCTGGATGAACGGCGAGCTGGTCGACTGGGCGGACGCGACGGTCCACGTCGGCACGCACGGCCTGCACTACGGCTCGGGCGTCTTCGAGGGGATCCGCGCCTACGAGACCGAGCGCGGCACCTCCGTCTTCCGCCTCACCGACCACCTCGAGCGGCTGCACCGGTCGGCGCAGCTTCTCTACATCGACCTCCCGTACTCGGTCGAGGAGCTGAAGACGGCGACCTGGGACCTGATCGGCGCCAACGAGCTGCCCTCCTGCTACCTCCGGCCGATCGCCTTCGTCGGCTACGGCGAGCTCGGCGTGTCGTCGGTCGGGGAACCCGATCGACGTCGCGATCATGTCGTGGCCCTGGGGCGCGTACCTCGGCGAGGAGGGCCAGCGGAACGGGATCCGCGCCAAGGTCTCGAGCTGGCAGCGCGTCGGCCCGAACGTCATCCCGCACGTCGCGAAGGCGACCGGCGTCTACCTCAACTCGATGCTGGCCGTGGGCGAGGCGAACCGCGCCGGCTACGACGAGGCGATTCTGATGACGGCCGACGGCTACGTCGCCGACGGCTCGGGGGAGAGCATCTTCCTCGTGCGCGACGGCGTCATCTACACGCCCGACCTCGCCGCCTCGATCCTCGTGGGAATCACGCGCGACTCCGTGATCCAGATCGCGCAGGATCTCGGCCACCGCGTCGTCGAGAAGCCGATCATCCGCACCGACCTCTATCTCGCCGACGAGGTGTTCATGGTCGGGACGGCCGCCGAGGTCACGCCGATCCGCGAGATCGACGACCAGCCGATCGGGCCGCCCGGCCCCGTCACGCAGGAGATCCAGGAGGCGTACCTCGACACCGTGCACGGGCGCAGCGAACGCTGGAGCCAGTGGCTCGAGTTCACGCCGGCGGCAAACCACGCCGAACAGGCGTGAGAGCAGGAGGTGGACGTCGGTCCCGCTCTCGGGGCCGTACCTCGGCGAGCGCGAGGAAGAGCTCGTGCTCGAGGTGCTCCGCTCGGGCCGGCTCTCGCTCGGGCCGACGATCGACCGGTTCGAGGAGCTGCGTGGCCGAGCGCGTCGGCGCTCCGTACGCGGCGGCCGTCTCCTCGGGCACCACCGGGCTGCACCTGCTCTGCGTGGCGGCCGGCATCGGGCCGGGCGACGAGGTGATCACGTCGCCGTACTCGTTCGCGGCGAGCGCGAACTGCTTCCTCTACGAGGGCGGGACTCCCGTCTTCGCGGACATCGACCGGCGGACGCTCAACCTCGATCCCGCGGCCGTCGAGGCCGCGGTCACCGAGCGGACGAAGGCGATCGTCGCCGTCGACATCTACGGCTACCCGTGCGAGCTCGACGAGCTGCGCGCGATCGCCGACCGGCACGGCCTCGCACTGATCGACGACTCCTGCGAGGCGCTCGGAGCCGAGTATCGCGGTGCTCCCCTCGGCTCCCACGGCACGTCGGGCGTCTTCGCCTTCTATCCGAACAAGCAGCTCACGACGGGCGAGGGTGGGATGGTCGTGACGCACTCCGAGGAGGAGTGGCATCTGATCCGCTCGCTCCGCAACCAGGGCCGGCCGGAGCCCGGCGGCTGGCTCGAGCACGTCCGCCTCGGCTTCAACTACCGCCTCAGCGACATCGCGGCGGCGCTCGGCATCGGTCAGCTGGAGCGGATCGACGAGATCCTCGCGCGCCGCTCGGAGGCGGCGGGCGGCTACACGGAGCTGCTAGGCTCCGTCGACGGGCTCGAGCTGCCGGCCGCCGACGACGCCGACCATCGCCGCTCCTGGTTCGTCTACGTCGTCCTCTTCCCGGACACCGCGGCGCGCGAGCGGGTCGTCGCCGCCTTCGAGCGTGAGGGGATCGGCTACAACCGCTACCTCCCCTCGATCCACCTGCAGCCGTACATGCGCGAGCGCTTCGGCTTCGAGGAGGGGCTCTGCCCGGTCGCCGAGGACGTCAGCTCGCGCTCGCTCGCGCTTCCGTTCTTCACGGGGATCGAAGCCGGCCGCGCAGGAGCGCGTCGCCGAGGTTCTCGGTTCGGCGCTGTGAACCTGCGGAGCCTCGACGGAGCCGAGCCGTTCACGACGAAGGACGGCTCGACGATCCGGGAGCTGCACCACACGCAGGCACAGAGCCTCGCCGAGGCGACGCTCGAGCCCGATCAGGCGACGCAGCGGCACTACCACCAGCGAAGTGAGGAGATCTACTTCGTCACGAAAGGCTCGGGCTCGCTCGAGATCGACGGTGAGATCCGGAAGGTCCGTCCCGGGGATGCGATCCTCATCCCGCCGGGTGCGTGGCACACGCTCGAGAACGACGGCACGAGCGAGCTCCTGATCCTCTGCATGTGCGCGCCGCCGTACTCCGACGAGGACACGTTCTTCGAGTAGCGGCGTAGCGTGAGATGATCCGCGCATGAGCGACGGCGCGCGGATGGTCTTCCTCGGCTTCGGCAAGTGGGCCCGCGCCGACCGGATCTATGCGCTCGAGCCGATCACGGGCGAAGAGCGAGGCGGCGGCCGGCGGACGCGCGTCTGGGTCGAGGGCATCGCGGAGCCGATCCTCGCCGGGCGCACCGAGCGCACGATCCTGCACGACATGGGACAGGACGCGGCGACTGCGACGGTCGTGCTCGACGACGCGCTCGACCTTGCGGAGCGCGTTGCGAAGGCGGTCGACGAGGGCTCGTTCGACGTCCGCGACCTCGGCCGGCGCGCGCGGCGCGTGCTCGAGAAGACCGCGAAACCGGCCGAGCCCGAGCAGCTGTTCTAAGCACGCGGGTGGCGGGGGAGCGGCTGACGCGCGAGTTCTTCGCGCGCACGGTGCACGAGGTCGCGCCCGAGCTGATCGGCGCGACGCTGCTCGTCGACGGCGTTGGCGGGACGATCGTCGAGGTCGAGGCCTACGACCAGGACGATCCCGCGAGCCACGGCTTTCGCGGCCTGACCGCGCGCACGGCCTCGATGTTCGGGCCGCCGGGACACGCGTACGTCTATCGCTCCTACGGGGTCCACTGGTGCCTCAACCTCGTCTGCGCCGAGGAGGGACGCTCCGAGGCGGCGCTCGTGCGGGCGCTCGAGCCGACGCACGGGCTCGAGGCGATGCGCGAGCGGCGCGGGCTCGAGGCGGCGCGTGCGCTCTGCTCGGGCCCGGGCAAGCTCTGCCAGGCGCTCGGCATCACGCGCGTCCTCGACGGAGCTCGCGCTCGACGAGCCGCCGTTCGAGCTCCTCGCGCGGGAGGCCGAGCCGCCGCTCGCGGTCGGCCCGAGGATCGGCATCACTCGCGCGGTCGAGCAGCCGTGGCGCTACGGCCTCGCCGGCTCGCCGTTCCTCTCGCGGCGCTTCTAGACTCGCTCCGTGCCGATCGAGGAGCTGACCCGGAACGCCGTCGACGTCCTGCCCGAAGGAGCGCTCGAGGCGAAGCTGAAGCTCGGCCGGCCGCTGCGGGTCAAGCTCGGGATCGACGTCACCTCGCCCGACATCCACCTCGGCCGCGGCATCCCGCTGCAGCGGATGCGCGCCTTCCAGGACGAGGGCCACAAGGCCGTGTTCATCGTCGGCGACTACACGACGCGAATCGGCGACCCGTCCGGCCGCTCGAGCGAGCGCCCGATCCTGTCCGACGAGGAGATCGACGCGAACGCGCAGGTCTATCTCGAGCAGGCGAAGACGATCCTGCGCGACGACCCCGAGCTGCTCGAGGTGCGGTACAACGGCGAGTGGCTGTCGAAGCTCGAGCTATGCCGACGTGGTGCGCCTCGGCCGCATCGTCACCGTCGCCCGCATGCTCGAGCGCGACGACTTCGAGAAGCGCTACCGCGCCGGCGAGCCCATCTCGGTCTCGGAGCTGCTCTATCCGCTCATGCAGGCGTACGACTCGGTCGCGGTCGAGGCCGACGTCGAGCTCGGCGGCACCGACCAGCTCTACAACCTGCTTGCCGGCCGCGAGGTGATGGAGGCATACGGCCTCGAGCCGCAGGTCGTGCTCACGACTCCGCTCCTGCTCTCGTGGGACGGCGAGAAGATGAGCTCGTCCGTCGGCAACAACGTCCCGCTCACGGCGGCGCCCGAGGAGATGTTCGGACGGACGATGCGGATCCCCGACTCGCAGCTCGAGGAGTGGTGGACGCTCGTCGCCGAGCAGCCGGTGCCGGACCGGCGACCCGCTGGAGGCCAAGCTCGAGCTCGCCCGCTTCATCGTCGCGCGTTCGCATGGGGAGGAGGGCGCGCGCGCCGCCGAGGAGCACTTCAACCGCGTGGTCCGGCGGCACGAGGCTCCCGAGGAGGTTCCGGAGCATCCGCTCCCGACCGGCGATCCGGTCCATCTGCCGGCGCTTCTCGCCGATGCGTTCGGCCTGTCGACGAGCGAGGGCCGTCGGTTGATCGCGCAGGGCGGCGTGAAGCTCGACGGCGACGCGGTGAGCGAGCTCGACGTGCCGCGAGAGCGGCTCGCGGGCGCCGTGCTCCAGGCCGGCAAGCGGCGCTTCGTTCGGCTCAACGGAGCCGCTTGACGCACGCTCTCGACCCTGCTACACTTCCCCGGCTGCCCGAGAGGGCGGCGTAGGAAAGTCCCTGCAAACGAGCGAAAACGGAGTGTCTTAGGAGGATTCCCCGCAAGAGGAAACCCGCAAGTCCTAAGGCCTCTGGCGCGAGTCGGGGCCTTTTTTACGCCGTCCCGAAGGCTCGGTCCTTGAAAACTCAACAGCGTGCGTTTACGTCGAGGCCAGGCTGCTTTGCAGTCTGGTTGAGAATGAACCTGTCTG
>CAVXXZ010000007.1:0-235000 GCA_963765795.1 uncultured Actinomycetes bacterium | reverse complement strand
AATGAGCCAGCGAGTTAGTCTTCCACGGCAAGGTTAAGGAAACGGAGCCGTAGCGAAAGCGAGTCTGAACAGGGCGATTCAGTCGTGGGAGCTAGACCCGAAACTGAGTGATCTACCCATGGCCAGGTTGAAGCGGGGGTAAGACCCCGTGGAGGACCGAACCCACGTCGGTTGAAAACGGCGGGGATGAGCTGTGGGTCGGAGTGAAAGGCTAATCAAACTCAGAGATATCTGGTTCTCCCCGAAATATATTTAGGTATAGCGTCACGCGTTCAGTAACGGTTGTAGAGCACTGTTTGGCCTAGGGGGCCTACCAGCTTACCGAAGTCAGGCAAACTCCGAATGCCGTTACTCCAAAGCGTGGCAGTCAGAGTGCGGGGGATAAGCTTCGTGCTCAAAAGGGAAACAGCCCGGACCGTCGGCTAAGGTCCCTAATTCCATGCTAAGTGGGAAACGATGTCTGATTGCAAAGACAACCAGGATGTTGGCTTAGAAGCAGCCACCATTCAAAGAGTGCGTAACAGCTCACTGGTCAAGTGGTCGGGCGCGGACAATGTAACGGGGCTCAAGCATGGAACCGAAGCCACGGACTTCACGCTTTGCGTGGAGTGGTAGGGGAGCGTTCCCAGGGCGGAGAAGCGGCGGCGTAAGCCTGCCGTGGAGCGCTGGGAAGTGAGAATGCTGGCATGAGTAACGAAAGGCGAGTGAGAAACTCGCCCGCCGAATGCCCAAGGGTTCCTGAGTAAAGCTAATCTACTCAGGGTTAGTCGGGACCTAAGCCGAGGCCGACAGGCGTAGGCGATGGCCAACAGGTTGATATTCCTGTACCACGTCCCAACCGCTATCACCGATGGGGGGACGGGGTAGGTTAGGGCAACCCAGGCGTTGGTTGACCTGGGGTAACCGCGTAGGGTGGCTGGTAGGGAAATCCGCCGGCCGTTAAGCCTGAGACGGGATGCCGAGGCCCTATGGGGCCGAAGTGCCTGAAACCATGCCTCCGAGAAAAGCCTCTAGGGAGGTTGGACGTGCCCGTACCAAAACCGACACAGGTGGGCAGGTAGAGAATACCAAGGCGATCGGAAGAACCCTCGTTAAGGAACTCGGCAAAATGGTCCCGTAACTTCGGGAGAAGGGACGCCCCGGTAGAGTGAAGCCCTTTACGGGCTTAGCTCGAGGGGGCCGCAGTGAAACGGCCCAAGCGACTGTTTACCAAAAACACAGGTCTCTGCGAAGTCGTAAGACGACGTATAGGGGCTGACTCCTGCCCGGTGCTGGAAGGTCACGAGGAGAGGTTAGCTTTCGGGCGAAGCCTTGAATCCAAGCCCCAGTAAACGGCGGCGGTAACTATAACCGTCCTAAGGTAGCGAAATTCCTTGTCGGGTAAGTTCCGACCTGCACGAATGGAGTAACGACTTGGGCGCTGTCTCAACGAGGGATCCGGTGAAATTGTAGTTTCGGTGAAGATGCCGAATACCCGTGGTTGGACGGAAAGACCCCGTGAACCTTTACTACAGCTTGACGTTGGAGTTCGGGATTCGTTGTCCAGGATAGGTGGGAGGCTGTGAAGCGGGGACGCCAGTCCTCGTGGAGCCAATCTTGGGATACCACCCTTCGTGTTCTGGGCTTCTAACCCACTGCCGTAATCCGGGGTGGGAACAGCGTCAGGTGGGTAGTTTGACTGGGGCGGTCGCCTCCCAAAATGTAACGGAGGCGCGCAAAGGTTCCCTCAGCACGGTTGGAAATCGTGCGTAGAGTGCAAAGGCATAAGGGAGCTTGACTGCGAGACAGACACGTCGAGCAGGCGCGAAAGCGGGCCTTAGTGATCCGGCGGTGACTGGTGGACGTGCCGTCGGTCAACGGATAAAAGGTACTCCGGGGATAACAGGCTTATCCTTCCCAAGAGCTCACATCGACGGAAGGGTTTGGCACCTCGATGTCGGCTCGTCGCATCCTGGGGCTGAAGCAGGTCCCAAGGGTTGGGCTGTTCGCCCATTAAAGCGGTACGCGAGCTGGGTTCAGAACGTCGTGAGACAGTTCGGTCCCTATCCACCATGGGCGCTGGAGCTTTGAGAGGAGTCGTCTCTAGTACGAGAGGACCGAGACGAACAGACCTCTGGTGTATCAGTCGTCGTGCCAACGGCGCTGCTGATTAGCCACGTCTGGATGGGATAACCGCTGAAAGCATCTAAGCGGGAAGCCCACCTCGAGATGAGAGCTCCCATCCCCTCGAGGGAGTAAGGGCGGTCGGAGACTACGACCTTGATAGGCGGGACGTGTAATCGCAGCAATGCGTTCAGCGGACCCGTACTAATTGCCCGAGGTCTTGATTTGAACGCCGGTTGAGTCGCTATGGAGTTTTGAGGGTGCCGCGTGGGACGCGCGCCTTTGACAGTTCGGCGGTCATACCGGCAGGGAGACACCTCTTCCCATTCCGAACAGAGAAGTTAAGCCTGCCAGGGCCGATGGTACTCGGAGGGCAACCTCCCGGGAGAGTAGGTCGCCGCCGATTTATTTCCGAAAAGAGCCGCGAGAGCGGCTCTTTTTCTTTCGTTCAGGCGGCGGCTTCGCTCTGAACGCGGTCGCGCCAGGTCGGGATCGAGCTCCGCGCAGCCGGCGCACCCGCTCCGCGACCGGCGGGTGGGTGACGAAGAGCGCGCCGAGCCCGTGCTCGGCGTACGGGTTGATCGTGAACAGCGGCTCGGAGGCCGGGCTGCCTTCGAACTCGACGAGCTCCGCCGCCTGCTCCAGCCGTAGCAGCGCGTCGGCGAGGCCGTGCGGCGAGTCGCAGAGCTTCGCCGCGTAGCGATCCGCTGCGAACTCGCGCCTCGGCGAAACGAGGAGATGGACGCACGCCGCTGCGATCGGCCCGAGGACGAAGAGCAATGCCCGCTCGAACCAGCCGCCGATCCTGCTCGTCTCGAGCAACACCGCCGCGGCGACCGACGCCGCCGTCTGCACCTGCACGTCGTGGAGCCGCACGTGGGCGATCTCGTGCGCGAGCACGCCCTCGAGCTCGGCCGGCGCGCAGGCTGCGACGCAGCCCGTGCTCATTGCGAGAGCCGAGCTGCGCACGCCGCGGCCTGTCGCCGCGGCGATCGGCAAGCCGTCCGGGATCAGATACAGGCGAGGCTTTGCGATCCCGGCCCGCGCGGCCAGCCGCTCGACCGTCGAATGGAGCAGCGGCGCCTCACCGAGCGGCAGCTCGCGCGCCCCGATCATCCCGAGCACGACGCGATCGAACGTCCAGTAAGCGCCGGCGGCGAGGAGCAGCGCGCAGAAGACGAAGATCGTGAGCCCTCGCACGCCGTCGATCAGGTAGCCGACGAGGGCGAAGATGCCGGCGAGCGCCAGCACGAGCAGCCAGGCCTTGACGATGTTGCGGGCCGCGAGCAGCACGCCTACCCGTCCCTAGCGGTCGTCGCCGCCGTCTTCCTGCCCGTCGTCCTCGAGCAGGCCGCGCGGCGGCCAGTCCTCGTTCTGCGGCGCGTCGCAGCGGCTCGAGCAGTGGAGCGACGCGATGTTCTGGAGCGGGACGAGGATGTGGCCGTTCAGCTCGATGTGGGCCACCTCGTCGACGTAGCAGTACGCGGTGAGGACGCCCTCCTGGTACTCGCCGCCGAAGAGCGCGACCTCGACCTGCTCGCCCTTGTACTTGCTCGTGTAGTCCTCCACCGAGGCTCAGTCTAGTGGCCGAAACGAGCCGCTCTCGCACGCGCAGAGCCAGCGGCCGCAGTTCTCGACGACCGGCATTGCCATCCCCATCGCGGCTGTCTGGACGCGGCGCATCGAGCCGCCGTGCGTCACGACGAGGACGCGCCGGATCGCCGGGATGGCGCTCGGCGATCCGCCGCAACGCCCGCAGGATCCGCTCCTGGTGCGCCTCCGTCGTCTCGCCCACGAACTCGACGCGGTCGCGCTCCACGGCGGTCAGGCCCTCCCATGTGCCCCAGTCCTTCTCGCGCAGGTCGGGGTCGAGGACGACCGGCAGGCCCGAGCCGCTCGCCGACGATCTCCGCAGTCTCGCGCGCGCGGGCGAGGTCGCTGGAGTAGATCGCCTCGAGCTCCTCGCCCTCGAGCTCCTCTTCCTTGAGCTGGTCGCCGAGCTCGCGAGCCTGCCTGCGCCCGTAGTCGCTCAGCGGCCGGTCGGTGTGTCCCTGCAGGCGCCCTTCGGCGTTCCAGTCGGTCTCGCCGTGGCGAACGAGGAGCAGAGTGGTCATGACTGACTACGCTAGCCAGCCATGGATCTCGGGCTCGCCGACAGTGTCTGCCTCGTCACCGGCTCGACCGGCGGGATCGGGCTCGAGACCGCGAAGCTGCTGCGCGCCGAGGGCGCGACCGTCGTGACCACGGGCCGCAGCGGCGGCGAGGTGCAGGCCGACCTCTCGCAGCCGGGCGAGCCCGAGCGCGTCGTGCGCGAGACGATCGAGCGGCACGAGCGTCTCGACGTGCTCGTGAACAACGTCGGCTACAGCCGAGATCCGGAAGCTCGAGGACTGTGACGGACGAGATCTGGCAGACGTCCTTCGACCTCAACCTCCTCAGCGCCGTCCGGGCGACGAGGGCCGCGCTGCCCGGAATGCGCGAGCGGGGCGCGGGGACGATCGTCAACGTCTCGTCGACCGCCGCGAAGCGCCCCTCGACGGGCATGCCGGACTACTCCGTGATGAAGGCCGCGCTGCTCTCCTTCTCGCGCCTCGTCGCCGACCTGTACGCGAAGGACGGGATCCGCTGCAACGCGGTCACGCCGGGCCCGACGGCCACGGAGGCCTGGCTCGGAGAGGGCGGTCTCGCGGACCAGCAAGGGGAGCGCGAGGAGGTGCTCGCGAAGGTCGCCGCCGGGCGACCGCTCGGCCGGCTCGCGCAGCCCGAAGAGATCGCCTCCGTGATCGTCTTCCTCTGCTCGCCGCGCGCGAGCTACGTCACCGGCGCTGCCTGGAGCGCCGACGGCGGCACGGTGCCGATCATTCTCTGAAGAGGACGCTGATGCTCTCGCGCCCGTGGACGCGCTTGATCGCCTCCGCGAACAGTCCTGCCACCGAGACGACCTCGACCTTGTCCCCGAGCGGCTGCGGCTGGTTCTCGACGGTGTCGGTGACGATGACGCGCTCGATCGGGCTGGCGGCGAGCTTCGCCGCGGCGTCGCCGGAGAAGAGGCCGTGCGTCGCCGCGGCGATCACCGAGCGCGCGCCGCGCTCGACGAGCCGCTCGGCCGCCTCGACGAGCGTGCCGCCCGAGGCCACGAAGTCGTCGACGAGGACGGCGTCTCGACCGGCGACGTCGCCGAGCAGGCCGAACACCTCGACCTCCTCGTCGTGCCCGGGGCGCGTCTTGTCGGCGAGCGCGAAGCCGCCGCCGAGCCGGCGGGCGAAGCGCCGCGCCATCTTGGCGTAGCCCGAGTCCGGGGAGACGACGACCGGGTCGGTCGCGCCGGCGCGCCTGATCGCCTCCACGAGGATCGGCATCGCGTAGAGGTCGTCCACCGGGATGCGGAAGAAGCCCTGGATCTGGGGCGCGTGCAGGTCCATCGTCACGACGCGGTCGGCGCCGGCGACCTCGATCGCGTCGGCGAGGACGCGCGCGCGGATCGAGACGCGCGGCTCGTCCTTCTTGTCGCCCTTGCCGTAGCTGAAGTAGGGCACGACGGCTGTGACCGAGGCGGCGCTCGCGCGCCGGCAGGCGTCGAGCCAGAAGAGCAGCTCCACCACGTTGTCGTTCGCGGGATAGATCGTCGACTGGACGACGTACACGTCGCGGCCGCGGACGTTCTCCAGCAGGCGGACGAAGATCGTGCCCTCGGCGAAGCGCATCGTCTCGGCCCTTGCCGGCTGCACACCGAGCTCCTCGCAGATCGCACCACCGAGCCGGCGGCTGCCCGAGCCGCAGACGACGACGGGCTGGTCGGCCGGACGGCGTCGGAGGCGCACTGCGCAAGTATCGACGTTCGGCTAACTTCCCGCCCCCCGACGAGCGGGATACGCTGACCGGCGATGCCGGAGATCGCCGGACAGGTCGCGGACGGCTTCGCGGACGCGGTTCGCGAGCACGAGGAGCAGTGGCTCTCGCCGCTCGCCGTGCGCTCGTACGAGACGCGCGGGCGCGAGGCTCCGGAGGAGGAATGCCGCCTGCGGACGCCGTTTCAGCGCGACCGCGACCGGATCGTCCACTCGAAGGCCTTCCGACGCCTGCGCCACAAGACGCAGGTCTTCGTCGATCCCGAGGGCGACCACTTCCGCACCCGGCTCACGCACACGCTGGAAGCGGCCGGGATCGCGCGCGGGGTCGCGCGGGCGCTGCGCCTGAACGAGGACCTCACCGAGGCGGTCGCGGTCGGGCACGACGTGGGCCACCCGCCGTTCGGCCACGCCGGGGAGGAGGCACTCGACGAGCTGTTGCGCGAGCGCGGCCTCGGCGGCTTCCGCCACAACGAGCACTCGCTGCGCGTCGTCGAGCGGCTCGAGCGCGACGGCCGCGGCCTCAACCTCACGTGGGAGGTACGCGACGGCATCCTCAAGCACACCGGTCACGAGGAGCCGGAGACGCTCGAGGGGCGGATCGTCCGGCTCGTCGACCGCTTCGCGTACATCAACCACGACATCGACGACGCCGTGCGCGCGGGCCACCTGGATCCGGCCGACCTGCCGGCCGAGCCGATCGCCCTGCTCGGAGACACGGGCTCGCGCCGCATCGACACGCTCGTCCACGACGTGGTCGAGAGCTCGGCACGCGCGGGCGACATCGTCCAGAGCGACGAGATCGGCGACGCGATGCTTGCGCTCCGCGCCTTCATGTTCGAGCGCGTGTACCACGCCCAGGACCACGGCCCGGCACGGGTCGCGGTGCGGCGGATCTTCGCGGAGCTCGTCGACGGCCGCGGGATGGATGCCGAGGCCGCGACCGACTACCTCGCCGGGATGACCGACCGCTTTGCGCTCTCCTACGCCGCCGAGTTGGATTAGACCGTGGCGCGGATCAAGGACGAGTCGGTCGAGCGGGTCAAGGCGACGATGGAGATCCTCCCGCTGGTCGAGGACGTCGTCCGCCTCCGCAAGTCGGGCGGCACCTACAAGGGGCTCTGCCCATTCCACCAGGAGCGAACGCCGAGCTTCACCGTCTCGCCTGGCCGCGGCACGTTCAAGTGCTTCGGCTGCGGCGAGGGCGGCGACGCGATCACCTTCGTCGAGAAGACGGAGAACGTCGACTTCGTCGGCGCGATCGAGCTGCTCGCGCGCCGCTTCGGCGTCGAGCTCGAGTACGAAGAGGCTTCGCCCGAGCAGGAGCAGAAGCGGCGGCGCGACGATCGCCTCAAGGCGCTGCTCGAGCGCGCGGCCGAGTTCTATGCGCGCGTGCTCTGGGACTCAGACGCGGGCGCCGGGGCGCGCGAGTACCTCGCCTCGCGTGAGCTCGGCGAGGAGGTCTGCCGCGAGTTCCGGCTCGGCTACGCGCCGGGCGCGGCGAGACTCGCGTTGCGCGCGCTGCAGGAGGGCTATACGCAAGAGGAACTGCTCGCCGTCGGGCTCGCGAATCGCCGCGGCAACGACTACTTCCAGCGCCGCATCGTCTTTCCGCTCGCCGACGCGCGCGGCCGGGTGCGCGGTTTCCAGGCGCGGAAGCTCCACGACGACGACCCCCTGCAGGCGAAGTACGTCAACTCGCCCGAGGGGGAGCTGTTCCGCAAGGGCGATCTCCTCTACGGGCTCGACACTGCACGGCAGGCGATCGCGCGCGAGGATCGCGCCGTCGTCGTCGAGGGGAACACCGACGTGATCGCGCTCCGGCAGGCCGCCTTCGCGCCTGTCGTCGCGTCGATGGGGACGGCGCTCACAGAGGCGCAGCTGCGCGAGCTAGCCCGGCTGACGAAGCGCCTCTTCCTCTGCTTCGACGCCGACGCCGCCGGGACAGGACGCGACGCTGCGCGGGATGGAGCTCGCCGTCGCGCAGGGTTTCGACGTGAAGATCGTCGCGCTCCAGCCGGGCACAGACCCGGCCGACGACCCAGCGGCATTCGAGCGGCAGCTCGCGAGCCCAGTCAGCTATCCGGTACACCGCGTACGTCTGCTGCACGCAAAGGCGCCTGACCGTAACGCCGCGTTCACGGCTATCGAGACGTTCCTGCGCGCGCAGCCGGATTCGCCGGAGCACCTCGATGCGCGGCGCCTCGCAACCGACCTCCTCGACCTCCCGCCGGAGACCCAGGCGGCGCTCGCGCCTCGTACGCGATCGAGCGCCGCGGGCGTCATCTCGCCTCGCCTGCTCGACGCCGGCCAGCGGCTCGAGAGGAGTGCCCTTGCGGGCGTCGCCGCGCACGAGTCTCTTCTGCCGGAGCTCGAGGTGCTGGGTCCGGAGCACTTCGACGACGAGCTCCACCGGCGCGCGCGGGCGCACCTGCTCGGGCAGGAGGAGCAGCCGACGCCGAGCTGACCGCGCTACTCGCCGAGCTGTACGCGCTCGGCGACGAGGAGGAGATCTCGATCGAGACGGCCAGGCAGCTCCTCCTCCGACTACGCGAGCGCGGGCTGCAACGGGAGCTCGCCGACGCCGACGGCGAGCGCCTCGTCGAGCTCCAGCAGGCGCTCGCGAAGCTCCGCGACGAGATCAGAGCCTTCGCGTAAGCGCGGCTACAATGGCCGCCGCCAATCCCCGGTAGCTCAATTGGCAGAGCATCCGGCTGTTAACCGGAGGGTTGTTGGTTCGAGTCCAACCCGGGGAGCTTCCGAACGCCTGCGTAGCAGGTGATTCGGCCTCCGAGGATGACGCGGCAGGGTCGAGGTTGGTACCGAACCGCGGCGCTTGGTCCTCGACCTCGTAGATTTCCACCCCAGTTCCGTGGCCTTATCCGGATGTCCGGCCGCCGCGTCGCGGTGAGAGTGCGCCCATGCTGCGGGGCAGGCGGAGGTGGAAGCAAGTGGTGGCATGGGTGACGCTCGCCGTGCTTGGCCTCTTCGTTCTGATTCAGGCGGTGCCCTACGGCCGCAACCACTCCAATCCGCGGGTCACCGCCGAGCCGAAGTGGGTCACCGCGCAAACGCGGTCGCTGGCGGTGCGAGCTTGCTTCGACTGCCATAGCAACCAGACGCGATGGCGTTGGTACTCGAACATCGCGCCGGCCTCGTGGCTGATCCAGCGGGACGTCGATGCCGGCCGGGCCCAGTTCAACTTCTCCGAGTGGAACCGGCCCCAGGACGTGAGCTCGGGCGATATGGCAGAGGTGATCAGGGGAGGCTCGATGCCGCCATGGTTCTACGTGTTGCTCCACCCGAGTGCGGGGCTCAACTCGGCGGAGAAGAACATCCTCATTCGTGGCCTCAAGGCGACGCTGGCGGCGACTCCGCCAAAGCCAGGAGGCGGCGGCTGAAGTGGCTCGAGTGTCGCCGCGTCACCGAATCTTGGCGCCGGCTTACCCCGGCCTTGTCGCGTCTGCGTCTACCAATCCCTCGACACGGGGTCTCTCACAGGAGCTTGCCCGATGAAACGCTCAATCGTTTTCACACTCGCTCTCGGCGCGCTGCTTGTCTGGCTGAGCGTTCCCTCGCTCGCCCTGGCCCGTCAGTCCGCGAACGCAGGGTGCGGGAAGTTCAGCGGCACCGTGCTCCTCACCTACTCCAATCCTCAGACGATCATCCTGCACATCATCAAGGGAAAGGTGAATGCTCCGACTACCTTCACAATGACGCCAACGACCAGCTATCTCCGCAACGGAGTATCCGCGAGCTTTGCGGACATCAAGATCGGCGACACCGGCACGATCACCGCGACAGAGCAACTCCCTAGCGGAACGTTGCTCGCGTGTTCCCTCAGCATGGCGGGGGCGTAGTGGTTGACCCCGAGCCTGGGGGAGTGTTGCTGCACTACGACTGATTCCGAGAGGACGTAGGAGCCCCGGCGGCCCGCCTTAACCAACCCTTGGCGGAGATCACAGAAACGGTTGCCAAGTCGTGTCCCGGCTCTTTCGCGCCCAGGCGTACAACTGCAGCTAATGGAATCGAAGACCGCATGAGGCAGTCCAGAGGATCACCCACACCTCCTCTGCAAGGGAGGTCGAGATGCATCGCTACCGCCTTACCTTCGACGCGAACGCGAAAGAGCTTGCCCGCCGCGACTCAGCCGGCACCCACGTCGCGCTTCTCTGGAGCCGCCGGCGGCATCGCGCTGCAGTCGTCCTCGAGGAGGACGCGACCGGCGAACTCGTCGAACTCGACGTCCATGAACGAGAGAACCCCCTCGAGCTCTATCACCACCCCTACGCCTACCTGGCAACTCGCGGACATCCCGGCAAGAGCCCTGATCCGCCAAGCCTCCGCGCAGCCTGAACGGCCCCGCGCCGCACCACCGACCCCAGCCGACATCAACCCGAAGGAGGTGAGTCCCACGGCGAAGAAGGAGCACAAGAGGCATCGGCTTCGCCGGGGCAAAGTGCGCGACCAGTTAGGTCGCTAAGGCGACGAGCGGGTCGCGCCCCTAAGTCCCTTGCGCGACCCGCTCGGCTGCCGTTGCATGGCCGAGCCCGCCGCGCTCCTCTCGTTCACTCCCGAACACCGGCCCAGGCAACTGATTGGTGCCGCCGTCAGAACCATCTCGCGCTTCTGAGCTGGGCGAGGCGTGCTGTCAGGAGGAGGGGCACCTGCCTTGTTTGTAAGCGGCGAAGTCGACCGGCGAGAGAATCCACCGCCATTTGCCGTTGAGGCTCACGGCGTGGATGGTCGCGGTGGTGACACCGTCGTCTGCCGTGGCCCGGACGGAGACCGCTGTTGAGGGTGTGGCCTTGCCGGCGATCTCGACGGTGTCGGGGTAGGTCTGGAGGACTTTGAACTTCTGCAGCTCGAACCCTGAGCTGGTGTGGCATGCCATGTAGCGGGCGCGGCTGACGATGGCCTGGTCAGCGGGGTGGAGTGTGTCCCAGAGCGGGCCGGTCTGGCCGAGGGAGAACTGTGTGGTGACCTGGCGGATGAAGTCGGCGGCCGATTGCTGCCCGGCTGTGGTGCCGCTGCTTCGGCTGCTTCCGCAGCCGGCGAGCAAGGCTGCGATGAGTGCCGCGGTGGCGAGGACTGCGGCGTGTTTCACCGCGGGTGGATGGCAAGGTGCTTTCAGTGCCATGGGAACCTTCCTACCTGCGTGTTGACGACGACACTTGCCGGCCGATCGCGAGCAAGGGGGAGAGTGCCAATCGCGACTGGCTCGCCGAACTGAGGGATGAGCAGTGCTGCGATGTCGGGGCGTGAGGCGAGGAGGTCGCGGGCATCGTCGATGGTCCCGACCGCAAGCGCGGTTGCGTATGCCTCCGCCTCGGTTGCGCTGGCGGCAGTGACCGTAGCCGCGAGCGGGCCGGCCGCCGCGGGCATACCCGTGGCAGGGTCGATGAGATGGTGGAATCGCCTGCCGGCACCGAACCGTCGCGTGTCGCGTCCTGACGTCGCGACGCCGCCGCCTGCGAGTTCGAGGGTTCCAAGCACGTGCTCGCGCCGTCGCGGGTCTGCGATGTCCACGCGCCAAGGCCCGCCGTCGGGCGGTGTACCCCAGACCGCGATGTCGCCACCGAGATCGACGAGTCCTCCGGGGAGCGCAGGCCAGGCGGCCCGCATCGCGGCGAGCGCGCGCGCTGCGGCAAAGCCCTTGCCGATCCCACCGAGGTCAACGGCGGCGCCCCGCTCGACGCGAGCTCGGCCCGAGGGCGGGTCGACGTCGATGTGCGCGCCTCCATGCCACCCTTCGACCACTACGGCCGCTCGGTCGGCCAGCAGCTCGAAGGACCGGTCGTAGCCGACGGCCTCGAGTACGGGAAGGATCGTCGGGTCGAACCGTCCGCCCGTGTCCGTGCGGCCGCGAAGCGCCGCTGCGAGCGCGTCGAGGAGCAGCGCGTCGACTGCAACCCATTCGCCGGCGGCACTATTGAGTCGCGACAGGTCGCTGCCCGCATCGAAGCGCGAAAGGGCTTGCTCGCACGCCGTCACCTCGGCCTGCGCTGCTACGAACGCGCGGCGCGCGAGGAAGACGTCCGGCGGACCCGCTGTCGCGGCAACTTCGCAGATCGTGCCCATGGCACGGAACGACTGCCGCTGCATTTGGCCCGTCATGCCGGCACGAGGGGTCGGCTCTCTTCGTGCGACTGCGCGACGCTGGTCGAGGGCGCGGGAGGTGCGGTCCGGGCGGGTGCCTTGCGCACTCCTGGGCGCGGCAGCAGGATGCGCGCGTACACGAGCCACAAGACCGGAGCGGCGACGATTCCGCCGAAGATCAGGCCGCGTGTTCCAGTGAGATCGGTGCCGACGTTGAGGGCGTGGTAAAGGCCGATTGCGAAGCCGGCGAAGCTCGCGTAGTGCATCAGGCGCCAGCGGCGTTGGCCGATGCGGCGGCGGACGTGGAAGGAGGTCGCGAGGGTCAGCATGATCCATCCGGTGACGATTCCGGCGGCGACAGGTAGGGGGCGCCACGGCGCCAGGCCGGGCACGAGCACTCCGGTAAACCCGAAGCGCATCACCGGGTCAAGGGCTAGCGCCGTTCCGTGCAGGCCCACCATGGCGAGGCCGGTCCACATGATCGTCTGGTGCCAGCCGAGCAGCATCTTGCCCCGCCTGCCGCCGAGCAGCCTTGTGCTGAGGGCGAGACCGAGCGTGACCGAGATCGCGAGGAGCGCGAACGCCACGAGACCGGCCGCACGCGCGACGAGCCACGCCACCGGCACTGCACCTGCGGCGGCGGCGATCATCCGGCCCCAACAGGCGAGGTTCGCGTCGTCGCGTGTGCCGGCGAGGTGCCGCCCTGAACGACGACGAGATGGCTCTGGCCATTCTTGCCCGTCACAACGACGGCTCCCGGGGTGTTCGCCGGTGCAGGCGCCGGCAGCGGTCGTGTCCAGGCGAGCACGGCGAGCACGGCGAAGAGTCCCCAGGTTGCAAAGACGGTTGCCCAGAGATTTCGCATCTCAGCCTCCTGGCTCGACCCGCTCGGGCGGCGCGGGCGCTTGCGGGGTGATGGTCTGGCCGACCTGCGGCGTCGACGGCGCCGCGGGGACGCTTCGCTGCAGACCGGCGATGGCCGCGACTCCGGTCAACGCGGTCGCAGCAAGCACGGCTGCGAACATGAACACCTCGCGCCGGTTCACGGTCTTTGGGCCTGGCTGATCGCTTACGGCAACAGCCAAGGGTTGATCCTTTCCGGTCGGTTGCGTCGGTCGGGCGCCGGCGCTGCCGGCACCGTCTCACCGAGGCTCGCCGGAGAGCTGCGCTGCGGCATCGGACTAACGCACATTTCAGATACGGGTTATCCGCACGCACCCTTTGGCCGGATCCGGAGCCTGACCTTGCAAGCACTGCGGGTTTCCCCGAGGCCTATAGGCGTAGGCACCGACGCGTCCGGCCGCCCGACGCGCTGACATGGGTCACATGAGCGACTTGGTGGTCGTCGTTGGCAATGGCGTCTCCGGGTACGCCTGTGCGGCCCGCCTCGCCGGCCAGAATGTGCCCGTTACGTTGATCGGTCCGGGCCTGCCGCATGATCGCCCGCCCCTCTCCAAGCGCGCGCTCCTCACCGGTCGCGTGCCGCTCCTTGCCGACGCGGCGCAACTTGTCGAGCGAGGCATCGAGCACATCGACGGAGTCGTGACTGCGTGCGACCTCGACCGCCGCCGGCTCGTGGTGCGCCGCTCGGTCGAGGGTGGCCAGCTCGAAATCGAAACGCCGACCCTCGTCTGGGCGACGGGCCTGCGCTACCCGAAGCCGCCTGTTCCCGGCTTCGAGCGGGCTGAGGAGAACACCACCGCCGCCGGCCTGGATTCGCTCCTCCAGCATCTCGCGGTTCCTCACAGACGGGTGATCGTGGTCGGCGCCGGTCTGATCGGCACCGAGACCGCGGCGACGCTCGCCGCGGGGAACGAGGTGACGCTTGTCGACATGCTCGACCGCCCGCTCGCACGATTCCTTCCCCGCGTCTCCGACCTCGCGCGGGCTGCGCTCGACGAACTCGGGGTGCGCTTCCTCGGCTCGTGCAAGATCGACTCAGCAAGCATCGACGCCGACAGCGCCATTGTCCATACCTCCACCCATGGCGACCTGGACTGCGACCTGGTCGTTTCGGCGGCCGGTTTCCGCTCCAGCCTCCCACCTGAGCTCGTCGGCCCCGACACGAGAGCGCTTACCCTTCCAGCTGACGATCGCCTCCGCGTGATCGGCCACGAGCGTGTCTGGGCGTGCGGCGACAGCGTCTCGTTCCCGCACCCGCGCTGGGGCCGCATCGGCATCCCCCACTGGGAACACGCGCTGTGGAGCGGCCGCCACGCGGCCGACTCGATCCTCGGCTCGACCGCACCCTACGTCCGCGAGCCCTACTTCTTCAGCGACATCGGGCCCCTCCGCATCCAGCAGCTCGGCGTCGCCGACGCCGCCGTCGACTGGCACGAGGAGGACGGGCTCGTTGTCGGTCGCGACCCCAGCGGTGCTCCAGCCTGCGTACTCCTCATCAACGCACCGGCGCGGCTGCGCGAAGCCCGAGAAATCATCGCCTCCGTCGAATACATCGCCTACGCATGACCCGTCACCGACAATGCCGAAGGAGGACACCAGCATGTTCCTACGTGTGAGCGTCGATCCCGACGCCTGCATCGGCTCCGCCGAATGCGTCGCGCTCGACCCAGAAGCAGTGAAGCTCGACGAACACGGCACCGCACAGATCCTTCTTCCCGAACTCGAAGAAGAACGCGCCAAACAGCTCTGCGACGCCTGCCCCACCGGTGCTCTCTCGATCACCAGCCCATAGCACGAATCCGCTTCCCGGTCGAAAGCCTTGGCGTACCTTGGCGCTCCCTTTGCCCCCGCTGCCGTACCGTCGATGGCGGAACACGTCCACATCACCGCAACAGAAGGAGCACGGGCCATGCGCAGCCTCGCGATCGGAAGCGCCCTCGCAGTGATCCTCGTCCTCGTCCCAGGGGGCCACTTCCTGCTCGTCCTTCTCGTCCCGCTCGCGTTCTTCACTCTCCTGAGGTACCGCACTACCTGGCAGCCCGTAGCGAGAACGTATCGGTCTCGAGCCACGCGACCGGGCCCGGCTGAACACGAGTGAGCACTGCCGCTGGTCGCGGTCGAAGGCACTCCCACCGTTTGCGCGAGCATCCTCTCGCTTGATCACCCGAGAGCGAGGATGCGGATCACCTTCGGCAGGCGGGGCGTCGCGCCGACTCCTAGGGCACCTTGTACGCCCTCCTGTTAACCGGAGGGTTGTTGGTTCGAGCCCAACCCGGGGTGCGGTCCTCGAAAACGCACCGCGACGGTTGACGCACACGGCCGCCGCTGGGTTTAGTGGCGCCATGGCCGAGTTCACCGCCGCAGTCGAGAACTACGACCGCTTCATGGGCCGCTATGCCACCGGGCTGGCGCCGAAGTTCGCCGATGCCGCCGGCGTGCGCGCCGGCATGCGGGTCCTCGACGTCGGCTGCGGCCCGGGCGCGCTCGCCGTCGAGCTCGCCGGACGCGTCGGCGAGGACAACGTCGCCGCGATCGACCCCGCCACAGAGTTCGCCGCTGCCTGCCAGGCACGCATCCCGGGCGCGGACGTGCGCGAGGGCGTCGCCGAGTCGCTGCCCTGGGACGACGGCACCTTCGACGCGGCGATGTGCTCGCTGGTCGTGGCCTGGATGAGCGACGCCGACCAGGGCATCGGGGAGATGGCGCGAGTGACGAAGCCCGGCGGCACCGTCGCCGCCGCGATGTGGGACTTCCCCGGCGGCGGGCTGCAGATGCTCTCGCACTTCTGGCGCGCTGCGCGTGAGATCGACCCGAGCGTCGCCGACGAGCAGCCGCGCGCCGGCGTGCGCGAGGGCGACCTCGTCGAGCGGTTCGGCCGCGCCGGCCTGCAGGGCGTCACCGGCGGCACGCTCGAGACGAGCGTCGACTACGCCGACTTCGACGACTACTGGGAGCCGTTCACCGGCGCTGCCGGTCCCGCCACCGGCGCCTTCTACGCCTCGCTCGACGATGCCGGTAAGGCGACCCTGCGCGACACCGTGCGCGCCTCCCTGCCCGAGGGCCCGTTCACGCTGCCGGCGCGCGCCTGGCTCGCGCTGGGAACCGCTCCGGGCCAAGAAGGCTAAGACCGGGGCGCAGCGCGGAACGGGGCGACGGTCCTCGCGGCTAACAAAGAAGACCTGCCGCCCCACGCAACGGTGCCAGCCGCCTTCCCGCGATCACCTGACGCATCTGGGTCAATCGTCCGGCTGGAGACCGGAGCGTGAGGCGAACCGAAGGCCTCGCGCTCGTTCCACCGGCGGATGATCAAGACGGGTCTAACGGCGCCTGCTTGGCGGCACCTAGCTTGAACGCATGGTCCGCTCCGAGTCTCGGGACCGGGCGCGCAAGTGCCCGAGTTGCGGCCAGCTCGTCAAGCTCCTCCGCAACAACTTGTTCCGGCGTCACTTCACCACCGGCCCCGACGGCCGTTGCCACCTCTGCAAAGGGTCCCATGCAATCGCCGACGTCGCGCTGCGCGCGCCACGCCGCCGCGATCGGTAGCAGTCCGACGTCAGCGGTCATCGACCGGGTCGGCTGTTAACCGTCTATAGGCTCCGGCTTCGTGCCGGATCCAAGCTCCCGCTTCGACGAGCTCCTGCGGCGCCTGGGCGAGATCTCCGATCTCCAGCACGCCACGGGTCTGCTCGTCTGGGATCAGGAGACGAAGATGCCGCCGCTCGGCGCTCCGGCGCGCGCGGAGCAGCTGGCGACGCTGGCCCGGCTCGCCCACGAGCGCGCCACGGCGCCCGAGCTCGGAGCTCTCCTCGAGGAGCTGCGCGAGCTCGAGGAGAGCGCCGAGCCGGAGTCGTTCGAGGCGAGCGTCGTCCGCGTCGCGCGGCGCGACTACGAGAAGAGGCGCCGCGTCCCGAGCGACCTGCGCGCCGAGATGGCGCGCGCCGGCTCGCTCGGCTATACGGCCTGGCTCGAGGCTCGCGCAGCCGCGGACTACGAGATCTTCCGCCCGCATCTCGAGCACCGGCTCGAGCTCGTCCAGGAGTACGTCGCGTGTCACGAGCCGTTCGACGACCCCTACGACGTCCTCCTCGACGATCACGAGCGCGGCATGAAGACGGCGGACGTGGCTGCGATCTTCGCCCGCCTGAAGGCCGAGCTCGTGCCGCTCGTCGCGGGAATCGGGGAGCCGGTCGACGACTCCTGTCTCCACGGCCATTTCCCGCGGGAGCAGCAGCGCGAGTTCTCTCTCGAGATGCTCTCGCGCTGGGGGATGGACGACCAGTCGTGGCGCCTCGACGACACCGTCCACCCGTTCGCGGTGAGCCTCTCGGAGTCGGACATCCGCCTGACCACGCGCTTCGACCTGGACAACCTCGGCGGCATCCTCTCGTGCCTGCACGAGTTCGGGCACGGCGTCTACGAGCGGCAGGTGGACGCGCGCTACTTCCGCACGCCGCTGCAGGAAGGCACCTCCTCGTCGTTCCACGAGTCCCAGAGCCGGCTGTGGGAGAACGTCGTCGGGCGCCGCCTCTCGACCTGGCGCTTCTTCTATCCGCGTCTCCAGGAGACGTTCCCCGAACAACTCGCGGCTGTCCCGCTCGAGGACTTCCACCGTGCGCTCAACCGGGTCGCGCCGGGCGTGATCCGCGTGGATGCCGACGAGGTCACGTATTCGCTCCACATCGTCCTGCGCTTCGAGCTCGAGCGGGAGCTGCTCGCGGGAGCTGTGACCCCGGCGGACCTGCCGGAGGCGTTCATCGCGAAGCTCCGCGAGTACCTGGGCGTCGAGCCGGCGAACTTCGTCGAGGGGGTGCTGCAGGACGTCCACTGGTCGGACTCCAACTTCGGGTACTTCCCCACGTACGCGCTCGGGAACGTGATCTCCGTGCAGCTTTGGGAGCGGGCGACAGACGAGCTCGGCGATCTGGACGGGGAGTTCGAGCGCGGCGAGTTCGCCTCGCTCCGCGAGTGGCTGCGGGAGCATGTCCACCGCTGGGGTCGTGCTTTCGAGCCGGCGGATCTGCTCCAGCGCGTCGTCGGCGGGCCGCTGGACGCGGAGCCGTACCTCGCCTACCTCCGCGCGAAGGTCGAGGCGCTCGAGTCGGGGTAGTTCTGGGTCCGCTGCGCTGCGCTAGACTCGCCTCGTGAGCTGGCTGTACATCGCCTTGCTCGCGGTCGCTGTCGTACTGGTCGCGGGCGCCGAGTGGCCGCGGCTGGGTGAGCGGTTCGGCGTCGATTCACGTCGTCGCCGGCAGCGCGCCAGGCGGAAAGCGAGCCTTCGCGTCGTCCGTGACGACGAGGCGGACGAGTTCGCAGCGAGCGTCGAGCGAGACCTCGCCAACCTCCCCACGACCGAAGACCACGAGCGCCGCTCTCGTTAAGAGCTTCTAACGGAATGACCACGCGCTGACTGGGCGTGCCGCACAGCGCGTCCAGGCAGCCCGTGCTTCATTGCGTTAGGAGCTCTAGGCGCCCGGGGCGAAGGGCGAGCCCGCATCGGCGTGATGCTTGAGCCACGCCGTCCGTAACTCTCGCGTGCGGCGCTCCAGTCCGTCGATCAGCCGGCGGGCCTCGGCGCGCTCGCGCGAGAGCGCCTCGACGCGGCGCACCTCGGTTGCGATCTCGGCGAGCGGCGCGGCCCGATCCGCGTTCAAGTTCGTCAGCCGGTCTTCGGCGGCGCGGAGCTGCGCGTTCGTGGCCCGCAACCAACCGCCGGCCTCGTCGTCCAGCGCGCGCAACTCGGCCTCCGTCGCCACCTCGCCCGCGACGACCTGACGCAAGCGCGTCACGAGAGCGAGATCGAGCTTCTGGGGCAAACTGCTCACCGGGCCGCCTGAGCGTGCCAGATCTAACGATGTAGCGTCACCGTGGTGTGGAGGACGCGGGTGTTCGGGAGCACCGGTCCGACGTCTTCCATGTTCTTCGCCTCCTGGTAATCCGAGGCACTGACCATCATGGCCTGCCTGCCGGGGCGAAGGCCTTTCGTCCGGAGCAGGAGCACGCCCCCGGCGTACCTGAAGCGCACCCACCTGCCGCCGACTTTCGCTTTGAGGGAATGCGGGTCGACCCCGGAGCCGGAGTCGCGGACCGCGACGCGGATCGGCCGCCCGATCCTGTCCTTGTGGCCGAGGACCCGGATCGACGGCGGTGAGGTGTCATCGACCCAGAAGCGAAACACGAACGCACCTGGTTTCGCGCCGGTCGGCGTGTCGAACACGAACTCGTACGTGCGCGGCTCGGGCAGCACGGCTCCCACGACCGGCTCCCCTCGGTAGAAGCCTTCGTACGGGTTCAGGCGCGCCGGAATCCCGGTGTAGCCGACGACGCGGTTCTCGTCGTCGGCGGTGACGAGACGCGGCGAGACCCGGATGCCCCGTGCCTTGCGGACGACGACGGCGCCGAAGTTCGCGACCGGCCGCCGGAGCGTGAACTGGAACACCTGCTCCGGGCCGCCGAGCCGCGTCGGCACTCCCGGAGCGAGACCGCGCTGCGGATAGCGATACGAGGCGACGCGCGACGCTTTCCCGGCGGTGTTGCCGTGATAGAGGCCCGGCCCTCGCAGGATCCTGTGCGGATCGAGCCCCAGTCTCGGGATCTCGACGTGGAACCAGAACGCGACCCGCCGAACGTCGGCGCCCCGGGTCAATACGACGTAGCCGGTGCCGTTACCGGCCGCCGCCGTCTGCGAGACCGTGAGCCGGAGAGCGAGCGGTGACCCGGCGACGAGCGTCTTCGCCTGCGGATCGAGCCTCGCACCGCGCGGCATCGACTGCGCGTGGATCGACACGTTCCACGGCGCGTTCCCGCCCCCGGCGTCGGCGGTCGAGAGCTTCTTCGTGCCCGAGAATCCGCGGCGGACGAGTCCCCAGCCGACCGAGGTGGGGCTCGTGAAGATCAGGGGCCGGTTGGCGCGGACGAGGTCGATCCTGCCACCGCCCGCGCGCAGCACCGAGACCTCGCCGGAGCGCCCGATGGGATGGACCTCGTCTCCTGTCGAGGCGAGGGCCGATTTCACCTGTTGCACTGTCCATGTGGGATGGCGCTGGAGGAGAAGAGCCACACCACCCGCCACGTGGGGCGTCGCCATGCTCGTGCCGTCCAGCACCTCGAAGTCGTGTGCGGGGATCGAGGAGAGGACGTCGACGCCCGGCGCGGTCACGTCCGGCTTGAGCTGGAGCGACACGGGCGTCGGCCCCGCGGAAGAGAAGTCGGCGATGTGGTCGGGGTGCGTCCCGTCCCCGTTGCCCATGGTCGACGCGGCGACCGAGATCGCGGCCGGGGCATTCCCGGGGGAGCCGATGGAGCCGAGCCCGGCGATGTCGTAATCGTTGCCGGCCGCGACGACCGGGACGACGCCGGCCGCAGCAGCATTGTCGAGCGCCCGGACCACGATGTCGCGGCGCGGCTCCACCTCGGGCTCGCCGATCGAGAGGTTGATGACGTTCATCCCGTCCGCCACAGCCTGGTCGATCGCCTTGGCGATCTCCGGCGAGTTGCCGTCGAGGCCGAAGTCCGCCGTCGGCACGGTGAGCGCCTTGTAGTTGCCGAGGTACGCCTTCGGCGCCACGCCCGAGATGCGGGAGCCGCCGTCGGAGGCGGTCGGCGTATCGTGGTCGCCCGCGGCAATCCCGGCGACGTGGGTCGCGTGGAAGGAAAATGCCGGGTCGAACGGCCTGTTGGCGTACTTCCAATGCGTGGAGGGCGAGGGAAACGCCCGCGCCACGATGACCTTCGGCGTGGTGAACGCCGTGTCTCCCTTCGGGAATCCGGCTGGGTACGAGAAGCCCGACGGGTTGAGGTAGGGATGCGCCTGCTCGATGCCGTCGTCGACGAGCCCGATCTTGAGGCCCTGGCCGGCGGTGGCGAGGTTCTGTCCCCAGAGCGCCGTGGCGCCGATCAAGGACGGCCCCGGGCCTGCGGTCGTGTCGGATGCGACGGCGCGAGTGTCGCGCAGCGCGTGATAGGTCACAGTTGGCCAGACAGTCGCGCCGGGGAGCGCGCGCAGGCGCGCGAGCTCGGAGGCGGGGAGGACCACCGACACGCCGTCGAGCGCCACCCCGTAGTGCCAGTTGACGCGGGCTGTCGGAATCGTCACGGCGAGCCGCGCCGCGAGCGTGCGCTGCGCCGCCGCCAGCGTGCGGAGATAGGAGATCGCGGCCGGCGCGCGCACGGAGACGGAGTGGCTCCGGCGCGCCGCAGCTGCGAGTGTCCGGCTGTGCGCGATTGCGACCGCGAGCGAGGGCCGCGGCAGGGTGACGACGACCTCGACGAGCTTCCCGGAGGGACGCGGCGAGGCGGCCGCAGATCCGCCCGCCAGCAGCGTGAACACCGCAGTGAGGGCGAGCGCGAGCGGAAGCAGTGAGCGGCGCAAGAGGGCCGCATGGTACGTGCGTTCGGGACGAATCGGGTGCCCGGCGCGCGGCTACACTGTCGCTCCGCGCGGATGTGGCGGAATTGGTAGACGCGCACGGTTCAGGTCCGTGTGGGCTTCGGCTCGTGGAGGTTCAAGTCCTCTCATCCGCATAGCCCGGCCCGACGGGTTGGGGGCCTCGGACGTTGGAGCTCTAAGCGCCGACTACGGCAAGAGCCGGCGCGGGGCTCCACCACAGAGCAGGCAGCGGGAGATCCTCCGGGTAGCCGTACTCGCTGAGCCGGGCGCGCTCGTCGGCGAGTGCTTCCTGGACGTCGCCGTTGATGTCGCCCAGTGTCGTCAGGAGCGCGGCGCCGATCGGCCAGCTACGAACGCGCTTCTGATCCTCTCCCACCCAGAAGACATGCGGTCTTGCCGCCGCAGTAACCATGGGTTGTTCGTAGGTCGGCGCCGCGCGACGACCCACACCCGTACGGCTAGCTCACGGCAACCGGAGGTCCACACCTCCACGTACCTGCGCAAACCTCAGTCCGGGACGGATCTAGTAGCCCGGCCCGCGCGGGTCGCCTTCTTCCTCCTCGATCACGCGCCGGCGCCCGTAACCCCACCGGGAGCGATAGGCGCCGTAACCCGGCCCGTAGCCAGGTCCCTCGTCGACGTACGTGCGGCGCAGGTAGCCCGGGCCCCACGACGACCAGAGAACGAGGTCGGCGAAGAAGGCGATCAGCCCGACGACGACCATGATCCAGCCGACGGTGTTGACGTTGACCGATCCCGGATTCGTCGGATGCACGGCGAGCGCGAGGATGAAGCCCACGACGGTGACGATCAATCCGATCATGAAACCCATGGCCGCCTTGTGCCCGGGTCGCCGAAATCAAACCCGCAGAAGTCCGGATCTGGCTCAGGTTCTGGCCTTGCCGCGCGAGTCGAGCTTCAGCTCGAAGGCGCGGCGCAGCAGCTCGCCGCTCATGTCGCCCGTCCGGCGAGGGATCGGCTTCGGCTCCTGGCGGACGACGCTGACGATCTCGCCGCTCCGCTCGCCGTAGCTGCGGGCATAGGCCTCCGCCTCGCGAATCGGGGAGGCCTCGTCCCGCCGCCCACGACCGAAGAGCGAACGGAGCCACTGGAGCACGCGACTAGCGTCGCAGAAAGACGGGACGGCGCCTAATTACGTGGCAGCGAGCTCGACGGCGGCGTCCGGGTAGAGGACGCTCCAGACGCGCAGGTACAGCTGGAGCTCGAGGTGCTGCGCGTCCTCTGCGGTCTCGTCGATGTCGACACGATCGGGCGCGCCCACGACGGCACGCCGGCCGACGCTCGTGAGGAACGCCGCGAGCCGATCGGTGTATCGGGGATCGCGCAGGAGGAGCTGCATGCCGCTCTCCGATCTTCGCTGCGCCGGCCGGTGCTCGGACACCCCCCGCCGGGGGATTTGTCGGCGCTCAGGCGGCCGCGAGGGCCGCGAGCACGTCGTCGGCGTGCGTGTCGGGCTTGACGTCGTGCATGACCTTCGCGACCGTCCCGTCGGGCGCGACGAGGAAGGTCGTCCGCTGCACGCCCCAGTACGTCTTGCCCTGGTAGCGCTTCTCGCCCCACGTGCCGTAGCGCTCTGCGACCTCGTGCTCCGGGTCGGCGAGGAGCGTGAAGGGGAGGTCGTACTTCTCCTTGAACTTCACGTGCTCCGCCTCGGTGTCGGGCGAGACGCCGAGCACGACGGCGCCGGCGCGCTCGAACTCGGCGTACGCGTCGCGGATCCCGCAGGCCTGCGCCGTGCAGCCGGGCGTGTCGTCCTTGGGATAGAAGTAGAGGACGACGGGCTTGCCGCGATAGTCGGAGAGGCTGACGCGCTCGCCGTCGTCGGTCGTCGCGCTGAAGTCGGGTGCCGGCTCGCCCTCGGAGACCACCTCCGGAGCGTAGTGGGAGCCGGTCAGGCTGAGCGTCGGTAAGAGTGCCGGCCGCCCCGGGAGGAGGCGGCCGGCGTCGTCGGGAGACGACCTTTGTGCGGGACCCCAGTTGGAGGCGTCCCCCGAACTGCGAGTCTTTCCAAGTTTCAAGTCGTAAACGACGCGGGACGCGCTGCGGTTACGGCTCGTCAGGAGAGATTCAGCAAGTGCAGGTCGGGCAGCTCGCGGTACCGCTCCTCGAGGTCGAAGCCGTAGCCGACGTAGAGCTCGTCGGGGACCGCGAAGCCGACGTACCGCACAGGGAGGTCCTCGACGAGCCGCCGGTATGGCCGGTCGAGCAAGGTCACGGCCGCGACGGAAGCCGGGCCGCGCAGCTCGAACGTGCGGACGAGGTAGTTGAGCGTCAGGCCCGTGTCGATGACGTCCTCGACGATCAGCACGTCGCGACCGCGGACGTCGAGGTCGAGGTCCTTGAGCACTCGGATCTGCTGGTGCCCGCCCATGACCGCGCTCCCGTAGCCGGCGAGCTCGACGAAGTCGAGCGCGTGGAGGATCGGGATCGCGCGGGAGAGGTCGGCGACGAAGACGAGGCTTGCCTTCAGGGACGCCACGAGCACCGGCTCACGGTCGGCGTAGTCGCGGGCGATCTCGGCCCCGAGCTCCCGAACGCGCACGGCAATCTCGGCGGCCGAGAACTGGATCTCTCCGATCCGGTCGTCGGCCGGCCTGTGACCGGAATCAGCTGGCGAGGTCGAGATGGAAATGCTGGGCGAGGCGCTCCAGGTCGCGCCGGTAGAAGAGCTTGATCTTGACGTCCGGGTATCGCTCGCGCAGCTTGCGCAGCTTCCGGTTCTTGCGGGTCACGAGCGACTGTTTCATGGCGGTGATCTCGACGTAGAGGTCCTGCTCGGGGAGGTAGAAGTCGGGCGTGAACGCCTTCGTCACGCGGCCGTCCTCGTCCTCCTCGAGCACGAACGTCCTGGGCTCGTATTCCCACGCGACGTCGTAGTAGTCGAGCACCTTCGCGCACTCGAGCTCTGCGGGACTCGCAAAGCGCGGCGGTTCGGTGCCGCGGTACGCCCGAAAGACCGGGAGCTCAAGCTCCATCGCCAGTCACGGTAGCTGCGCGGTCGGATGCCGAGACAATCGGCACAAAGGGAACCCACCCTTCCACACTCGCTGTCGTGATAGACAACCGCCTGCTGTGGCGCGCCTGAAGTTGACCCCGCAGAAGCGCGAGTTCTTCGGCCTTTACAACCGTTCGGCCGAGAACGTCGTTGCGATCGCCGAGCTACTCGTCGAGTTACTCGACCGGTTCCCGGACGGCGCGGATGACCTGGAACGCAAGGTGAAGGACCTGGAGCACGAGGGCGACCGGCTTACCCATGACCTGGTCGACCTCCTCAACCGCACCTTCGTGACGCCGTTCGACCGCGATGACATGTACCGGCTTGCGGGCGCTCTAGATGACGTCTGCGACCACATCGACGAGGCAGCGAGCAGGGTCGTCAGCTATGGAGTGGAGGAGATCCGCCTACAGGCACGCGAGCAGGCGCAAGCAATCCGGCGCTCTGCGGGGAAGCTCGCCGAAGCCGTCGCACTGCTCGAGGGCTTCCAGGACTCGCGGGCACATCTGGCCGAGCTACGCGAGCTCGAGCACGTGGGCGACCGGATCCTTCATGACAGCGTCTCGAGCCTCTTCATGGCGCGCGTCGATCCGCTCGAGGTGATCCGCTGGAAAGACATCCACGAGAGCCTCGAGGAAGCCATGAACGCCTGTGAGTACGCGGCCAACGTGCTCGAGGCGATCGTCGTCAAGAACCGCTGACACGGAGCTCGTAGACGTTGGCGCTGCTCGTTCTCGTGGTTGCCATAGCACTCGCGTTCGACTTCACGAACGGCTTCCACGACACGGCGAACTACGTCGCGACGTGGGTCGGCACCCGGGCGCTCTCGCCCCGCCCGGCGGTGCTCATCTCGGCGGCGGCGAACCTCGCCGGCGCGTTCGTCACCACGGCCGTCGCAACGACCGTCGGCAAGGGGATCATCGACACGGGGCTCGCTACCCAGCAGACCATCCTCGCGGCACTCTTCGGCGCGATTGCCTGGAACCTGTTCACCTGGCGGGCCGGACTGCCGTCGAGCTCGACCCATGCGCTGATCGGAGGTCTCGTGGGCGCCGCGCTCGTACAGTCCGGCACGGCGGGCGTGGAATGGTCCGGCCTCTGGCACAAGGTCATCGTTCCGGGTGCCGTATCACCCGTAATCGGCTTCGCCGGAGCGTTCGCCCTCCTCATCCTCATCTACTGGCTCTTCCACCGACTCACACCCGGCGTTGCCAACCGGGGATTCCGTACCGGTCAGCTCTTCTCCGGAACCTGGGTCGCTTTCACGCACGGCGCGAACGACGCGCAGAAGACGATGGGCGTGATTGCACTCGCCCTCTATACGCACGGCTCGATCTCGAGCTTCTACATCCCTGACTGGGTGAAGATCGCAGCGGGACTGACGATCGCGGCCGGGACGTACGTCGGTGGCTGGCGGATCGTCCGCACACTCGGCCAGCGGATCTACAAGATGCAGCCGGAGCACGGCTTCGCGGCCCAGATCGCGGCCGGCACCACGCTCTACGCCGGCACCCGCTTGGGCTTCCCGATCTCCACCACGCACGTCGTCTCGGGCTCGGTGATGGGAGCGGGAGCGACGCGCCGCCTCTCGGCTGTCCGCTGGGGCGTCGCGGGCAACATCGTCTTCGCCTGGCTGCTCACGCTGCCGGCGGCCGCCCTCGTTGCCGCGGCCCTCTACTACCCGGTGGTCTGGATCTTCTGAGAGCCGCCGTGAGACGATTGCGGCGTCGTGCCGTACGCTGACGTCGCTGACCTGAGGCTCTACTACGAGAGGGCGGGCAGCGGGGCTCGCGAGTTCCTGTTCATCCCGGGCTGGTGCTGCGATCACGCCGCGTTCCGGCCCCAGTTCGACCACTTTGCGCGGACGGCGTCCGTCACGGCGCTCGACCTGCGCGGGATCGGACTGAGCGGCAAGCCCGACGAGGGCTACTCGATCCCCGAGCTGGCGAACGACGTGGCGGCGTTCTGTGGCGCAGTCGGGATGGAAAAGCCGGTCGTGGTGGGTCACAGCGTCGGCGGCATGATCGCGGTCGAGCTCGGAGGGCGGTTCCCGGCGCTGCCGAGCGCCCTCGTCCTCGTCGATCCGGGTCCGATCGACCCGCTGCCCGCGACCATCGAGTTCTTCCGCGAGTTCGCGGAGCAGCTCGAAGGCCCGGATGGAGAGGAGATCCGCCGCGCGTACGTTCACGACATGGGTGCGCGCGACGAGAAGCTCGCACGCTGGATCGTCGACCACATGTGCGCCGTCGAGCAGCCGATCGCGGCGGCGGTCATTCGCGGCGTCACCGAGTGGAACGGGCGCGAGCCTCTCGCGCGCTGCACCGTCCCGGTGTTGCTCCTCCGCGCCGAGCTCCGGGAGGAGACCGACGTGCTCAGGCTTCGCGAGATCAAGCCCGACCTGCGGGTCGGGATCACGGTCGGCGCCGGGCACTTCCACCAGCTCGAGGTGCCCGAACAGGTGAACACCATGATCGAGCGGTTCCTCGCAGTATCGCTTTGAAGCGCTGACGCGTAGCCTTCCGCGCGATGTTCCGGATCGTGCAGCTATCGGACCTGCATTGCGGGCAGCAGTTCTTCCTCCCGCAGCACCTCGAGCGCGCGATCGCGGAGGTGAACGAGATGGAGCCCGAACGTCGTCGTGATCTCCGGCGACCTCACCTCGAACGGCTTCAAGGACGAGTACGCGCTCGCCCGCGACTACCTGAACCGGATCGAGTGCGAGTCGATGGTCGTGATCCCCGGCAACCACGACTCGCGCAACGTCGGCTACGTCCACTTCGAGGACCTCTTCGGCGACCGGAACTCGGTGCTCAACGTCGGCCCGGCGACGATCGTCGCGGTCGACTCGAGCGAGCCCGACCTCGACAACGGCCAGGTCGGCCGTGGGCGCTACCGCCTGATCGAGGAGGCGTTCGCGGGAGCTGCGGACCTGCGGGTGTTCGTCCTGCACCATCATCTGCTGCCGGTGCCGGGAACCGGCCGCGAGCGGAACATCGTCCACGACGCCGGCGACACGCTCGAATGCCTCCAGCGCGCCGAAGTCGATCTCGTGCTCGCCGGCCACAAGCACGTCCCGTACGCGTGGCGGCTCGAGGACCTCTTCGTCGTCAACGCCGGCACGGTCTCGTCCTCGCGGCTGCGCGGCAAGGGAAGGCCCTGTTACAACGTCGTCGAGGTCGACGGCACGCACGTGGACGTCTGGCGCCGCTATCCGTTCCACGAGCAGGAGCGGATCATCCAGTTCTCGACCGACACGAAGACGTACGAGAAGTACACGACGCGGATCGAGGACGAGGTGCGCTCGACGTGAGCGAACGGGCACTCGTCCTGATCGACGGTGAGCACTATGCGCCGGTCGTGCGCGATGCGCTCGAGGCGCTGCCGTACGAGGTCGTCGGCGCGCTGCTCGTCGGCGGGACGGAGAAGCTGCGAGGTGACGACGACTACGGCGTGCCGCTCGTCGACGCGCTCGACGCGGTCGAGGCGGATCTCGTGGTCGACCTCTCCGACGAGCCCGTGCTCGGGCCGCGCGAGCGCATGCTCTGGGCCTCCCGCGCGCTCGCCCTCGGGTTGCCGTACGTCGGCGCCGACTTCCGCTTCGATCCGGCGGCGTTCGACCCGGTCGAGCCTCCGTCGCTCGCCGTGATCGGCCTGGGCAAGCGGATCGGGAAGACCGCGGTGGCGTGCCACGTCGCCCGCCTCCTCGCCCGCGACCGCCGCGTCGTGATCGTCGCGATGGGCCGCGGCGGACCGGCAGAGCCGGAGCTGGTCGAGGCGCCGCCGACGCTCGACGAGCTGCTCGCGCTCTCCCGCTCGGGCAGGCACGCCGCTTCCGACCATCTCGAGGCCGCCGCGCTCGCCGGCGTCCCGGCGATCGGCTGCTGGCGCGCGGGGGGAGGGCTCGCCGGCGCTCCGTTCTCTTCGAACGTCCTCGCAGGCGCGCGGCTTGCCGCGAAGCTCGATCCGGAGCTGCTCGTATTCGACGGCAGCGGCGCCGCCTTGCCGCCCGTCGAGGTGGACGCACGGATCCTCGTTGCGAACGGCGGCCACGACGCGCGCGCCGGCCTCAACGCGTATCGCGTTCTCGTCTCCGATCTCGTCGTCGACACGGGTGGGGCGGACCTGGAGGCGATCCGCTCGGTCTCGGACGTCCCTGTCGTGGCGGCGGAGCTTCGGCTGCGCCCGGTCGAGCCGCTCCGGGGGCGACGCACTGCCGTGTTCACGACCGGGCCTGCGCCGACCGAGGGGCTGGACGCCGAGATCGTCCACGTCTCGCGCAACCTCGCGCGGCGGGACGCGCTACGCGAGGAGCTGGAGCGCGTCGAGGCGGAGGTGTACCTCGTCGAGCTGAAGGCGGCTGCGATCGACGTCGTGGCCGAAGCCGCCCTCGCGCGTGGAGCCGAGGTCGTCCTCGCGGCGAACGACGTCGTCTCGGACGAGCTCGACGACCGCGTCCTCGACCTGGCCAAGCAGGCGGTGCGCGCGTGAGCGAGCCGCGCCGGATCATGCCGCTGCCCCTCGGGGGCGACGACCTCGGGCTGCCGTACTCCCGCGGGCTGATGGCGCGCTCGCTCATGGCCGCCGGAGTGGCCGGGCACCGGGCGTATGCGCTGGCGAGCCGCGTGCACGACGAGCTCCGCGAGCGCGGCGAGGGCCGGATCGAGCTCGAGCGGCTCGAGGCGCTCGCGGTCGACGTGCTCGGCGAGGAGGAGGGACGCGAGTCGATCAAGCGCCTGCGCCGCTACCAGGAGCTCCGGGAGCTCGACCTGCCGATGATGGTCTTCATCGGCGGCGCGACCGGCACCGGCAAGTCGACGGTTGCCACCGAGCTCGCGTACCGCTTCGGCATCACGCGGGTGACGTCGACCGACTTCGTGCGGCAGACGATGCGCGCGTTCTTCTCGCGGGCGTTCATGCCCGCCATCCACCAGTCGAGCTTCGAGGCGGGCGACGTGTACCCGGACGCCGAGGATCCGGTCGAATACGGCTTCGTGCAGCAGGCAAGGAACGTGCTCGTCGGCGTCGGCGCCTCGTCCGAGCGCGCGCTCGAGGAGGATTGGTCGCTCGTGCTCGAAGGCGTCCACCTCGTTCCGGGGATGGTGGAGCTACCGCGGTCGGAGCTCGCCGTCTCGGTCTTCGTCGTGCTCTCGATCGAGGACGAGGAGGAGCACCTGCGTCACTTCCATCACCGCGACGAGGGCTCGGAGCAGCGGCCCGAGTCCCGCTACCTCGAGCGCTTCGCCGACATCCGCCGGCTGCAGGAGGTCATCGTGGCCCGCGCGCATCGCCATGGGGTGCCGGTGATCGAGAACGAGGACGCGGACAAGGCGGCCCGGATGGTCGCGGATCTCGTCCTCGACGCCGCCGAGCAGAGTCGCACGGTCACGCGATGAGCGAGAACGCCGACTACGACGCCGACGAGGAGGGGCCCTGCCAGTGCCAGGCCTACCTGCGCGCGACCGAGCGGGCGGCGCTCGTCTCGGCCCGCTGGCTCGGCCGGGACGACGAGGACGCGGCCGAGGAGGCCGCGGCGACCGGCATGCGCGCGACGCTCGACATCCTGCCCATCAGCGGCCGTGTCGTCTTCGGCTCGCTCGACGACTCGGGCGGCCTCACGCCCGGCGCGATCGTCGGCTCCGGCGGCAAGGAGGTCGACCTCGCGCTCGACCCGCTCGAGGGGCGCGGCGTCGTCGCGCGCGGCGGCAACGGCGCGATGTCGATGATCGCCGTCGGCGCCCCGGGCCGCTTCACGACGCTCCCCGACTTCTACATGCGGAAGATGGCCGTCGGGCCGCGCGCCCGCGGTGCCATCGACCTCCTCCGCCCGGTCGGCGACAACATCGAGGCGATCGCGGAGGCGTTCGGGCGGCGGGTGAACGACGTGACGACGATCGTCCTCGACCGCCCACGCCACCACGATCTGATCGAGGAGATCCGCAACTCGGGCGCGCGCATCAAGCTCATCCAGGACGGCGACGTGACCGCGGCGATCTCGGCGGCGATCCGCGGCACGAACGACCACCTCGCGATCGGGATCGGCGGCACGCGGCAGGCGGTGCTCTCGGCCGCCGCGCTTCGTTGTCTCGGCGGCGAGCTGCAGGCGCAGTTCTGGCCCACCTCGCGCCGGGAGATCGACGAGTTGCGGAGAGGCCGGGATCCAGGACTACGAGCGCGTCTTCCGCACCGAGGACCTCGCCCCGGGCGAGGTGATCGTCGCCGCGACCGGCGTCTCGAACGGAGACCTGCTGCGCGGCGTCCGCTTCCTCGCCGACAGCGCGCGCACGCACTCGCTCCTCATGTGCACGCGCTGCAACTGGGTGCGGTTCGTCGACGGCATCCACTTCTTCGCCCGTGAGCGGCGCGAGGAAGTGCGGCTGATGATGTAGATCGCAGGCCGAATCTTCGTTCACATCCGCACGAGAGCGGCGTAGCATCGCCTGCAACCGACAGGGAGGACGAGATGGCTGTTTCGGTCGAGGGACTTGCCTCGGCGGTGAAGGGACGGGTCGTGGAGTCGGGTGCGCCGGACTACGACGAGGCGCGCGCGCTCTATAACGCGATGATCGACAAGCGGCCCGCGGCGATCGCGTACTGCACCGACGAGGCGGACGTCGCCGCAGCCGTGCGCTACGGCGTCGAGCACGGCCTGCGGATCGCCGTCCGCGGCGGTGGACACAACGGCGGCGGCCTCGGCTCGGTCGACGACGGGCTCGTGATCGATCTCTCGCCGATGAACGCGATCGAGGTAGACGCGCCGGCGAAGCTGGCGCGCGTCGGAGGCGGGGCACTGCTCAAGGACATGCTCGACGCCACGCACGAGCACGGGCTGACCGTCCCCGTCGGGATCATCGGCACCACCGGCGTCGGCGGGCTGACGCTCGGCGGCGGCATGGGGCACCTCACGCGGGGGATGGGGCTCACGATCGACAACCTCGTGGCGGCGACGGTCGTCCTCGCGGACGGCTCGATCGTCCAGACCGACGCCGAGCGGGAGCCCGAGCTCTTCTGGGCGTTGCGCGGCGGGGGCGGCAACTTCGGCATCGTCACGTCCTTCTCGTTCCGCTGCCATCCCGTCACCACCGTCCTTGCCGGGCCGGTGCTGTACGACATCGGAGATGCCGCCGAGGTCCTGGCGTGGTACCGGGACTTCCTCCCGGCGGCGCCCGACGAGGTCAGCGGGTTCTTTGCCTTCCTGTCGATTCCGCCGGGGCCGCCGTTCCCGGAGGAGCTGCACCTCCGCAAGGTGTGCGGCGTCGTCTGGACGCAGGCGGGCGAAGAGGAGTCCGACGCACTGCGTGAGGCGCGCTCCTTCGGCAAGCCGCTGCTCGACGGGATCGCGCCGGTGCCGGTGCCGGCGTGGAACACGGCCTTCGACCCCGTCTACCCGGCGGGCGATCAGTGGTACTGGCGTGGAGAGTTCATCCGGGAGATCCCGGACGAGGCGATCGCCGTGCACGCCGAGTACGGCCCGCAGATGCCGACGTGGAAGTCGACGATGCACCTCTACGCGATCGACGGCGCCGCGTCGCGGATCGAGAACGACGCGACCGCATGGTCGTACCGGGACGCGGTCTGGGGCGGAGTCTTCGCGGGCGTCGATCCGGATCCGGCAAACGCCGGCGCGATCCGCGACTGGGCGCGCGCGTACTCCGACGCGATCAAGCCGCACGCGATGGGCGGCGGCTACGTCAACTTCCACATGGACGAGCCGGACCGCGTCCGTGGCATGTACGGCTCGAACTACGACCGACTCGCACGGGTCAAGGCGCAGTACGACCCGGACAACGTGTTCCGGGTCAACCAGAACATCCAGCCTGCGGCATAAAGGCGCTCAGTGGCGCGGCGGGCGGTTCTTAGCCGCCCGCTCGCGCTCGTCGTAGCGCTTGCCGGCGCGCAGGAACCACCAGGCGAACCAGGCGATCCCGATCACCGGCACGATCGACGAGAGGACGATCACGACCTCGACGAACTCGGTACCGCCGGCGAGGAGCACGCCGGGATGGTACGTCGCTCTACACTGGCCGCATGGCGACGAAGGAAGAGGTGCTCGAGGTCCTCCGCCAGGTCGAGGATCCCGAGCTCGGCATGGACATCGTCGACCTCGGCCTCCTCTACGACGTCGAGGTGGACAACTCGACCGCAAAGGTCACCTACAGCCTGACTTCGATGGGCTGTCCCGCCGGCCCGCTCATCGCGCAGGACATCGACAGCGCCATCCGCCAGGTCGAGGGCATCGAGGACGTCGAGCTGGAGCTGACGTTCGACCCGCCGTGGACGCCGGACCGGATGTCCGACGACGCGAAGTTCATCCTCGGCTTCGGCTAGAGCGGCCTATCTGAGTCGGATCTTCCTGGCCGCCGTCGACGCATTGCCGACCGGATCGCTTGCGTCGACTCTGAGCCCGACTACGCGTCTCGCCTTCGGCACCTTGATGCGGAACGTGCGTGTGACGGTGCCGGTCGCCTGTCCGGTCTTGTAGGCGTACGCGACCGCCGGCCTCTTGGGGTTGACCACCTGGAGGGCGTACGACACAGCCCCGCCGCCGGCGTCGCTGAGCGAGAGCGCAACGCGGAGGCGGTAGGCGCCGCTCGGGCGCTTCAGCTTGTGCTTGCTCACGCTCTTGACGGCAATTATCGGAGGGTCGATGTCGAAGTCGGCGACGCCGTCCCAGGTGCTACGGAACGTGATCGTCGGCGGGTCGTTGGGGTCGCCTCCGGTCCGCGTGCTCGTGAACGTGCCCTTTCCGCGGAGGTTCGTCAGTGGTCCGCTCGCGTCGACGATTTGCCACGAGCCGCTGCCACCGTGCTCGGCGGGAAGTGGACCTAGCTTCGCAATGAAGTCGCCGCCGCCGGCACAGCTGAAGCGTCGCGTGGCGGTGTCGGTGTCCGAGTCGACGCTGACGTCGGCGGCTGTCCCCGAAGGACACCAAGAGGATGACGTGCTGAAGGTTCCCTCGTGCAGGACCTCGGCGTTGTGCTTGCCGTCGAAGACGAGATGGAAGGATGGTGGACCGACCGCGCCGGCAGCGCCTGCGGTGAGGAACGTGGCCGCGGCGACGGCGACCGCACGGATCGTGCGCATGCGGCGATGGTTCCAGAGGCGGAGTATCGACGCCATACGACATTCGTCGTATCGTGTGGCGATGGCGCGGCTGTCGGAGTCGGATTACCGCAAAACCCTCGAAGTCGTATACGCCGCCGGAGAAGTCGACGGGCCGACCGCGTTTCCCGAGCCCGTCCTCCAGGCGCTTCGAGAGCTCGTCCCGTGCGACGTCGTTTGCTTTCACGAGCGAAGCGCCAGCCCCGACCGCGTGCTCGTCTACACCGGTGACCCGCTCGGAGAAATGAAGCCGGAGATCCGAGCGGCACATCGCCGGCTCGAGCATGAGGACCCCGTGCAGCCGGGCTACGGCGCACGCAAGCTCACCGACGTCGTCCGGCTGCGCGCATTTCGGCGGGAGGACTTCTACGTCGAGGTTCATCGGCCCATCGGGGTCGAATACATGATCTGGCTCTACCTGGACCCGCTCCGAACCGACTCGCGGCTCGAGTTCGACCGCGCCGATTGCGACTTCGGGGAACGCGAGCGCAGCGTGCTCGACCTGCTGCTTCCACATCTGCGCCAGCGTCTTCATGCAGCCGCTCGCCGCTCGGCGGCTCAGCCGGGGTGGCGCCACCTGACGCCTCGAGAGCGCGAAGTGATCGCGCGCGTCGCCGAAGGCAGGACCAACGGCGAGGTCGGCCGGCTGCTCGGGATCTCACCCGAGACCGTACGCAAGCACCTCGAGAACGCCTACCGGAAGCTCGACGCTCACACACGAACAGGGGCAGTAGCAGCCGCTTTCGGTCACATACACGACGAGTAGCTGGTCAACTGCTCGAGCCAGGGGTCTCGTCGCGCGGCACCCGATGCGGCAGAAGGCTCCAGGCCGAGGTGTTCCGCTTCGACGGAAAGAGGTCGCGCCAGTCCTTCCCGATGAGCCACGTCCCGAAGAGGGCCACCGCCTCGGTGCAGCGCGTCAGTTCCCAGAGCTCGGCGACTCCGCCGGCGAGAAGGAGCGCGAGCACGCCGAGCCCGAGGGCGAACTCGTGGATGCGGAGCCCGCAGAAATAGACGCGGGGACCAAGGCGGTGCCGTTCGAGGTGAAGCACGGAGTGAAGCTAGCTTCCTGCGGTTAACACTCAATGAAGAGCCATGAGCGGGAGGTTTCCTGTCCAGCCCGACGCGAGGACGTGGACGCTCGTCGGCGGCGTGACCAGCTCCGACGCGGCCGCTGAACCGCGGGCGGCGCTCTGAATAGCCGCCGGGCGTCCAGCGCAAGAGCTCCGAACCGAGGACGAGCCACGGTTGGCCCTCGAGCACCACGAACGCGCCGTCGGGGAGCTCGTCCAGCTCCGATTCGTGGAGGCGCCCGCGTTCGCGCGTGGAGCATCTGGTCGAGCTCGTCCGCGCGCGACGCGCCCGTGAGCGCGAGGAAGCTGCGGTAGTCGGCGTTCCGGCACTCGGCGCACGGCCGGTGCCCCGCGGCGAGTGCGGTCGCCTCGTCGAGGAAGAAGAGGCCCGTGTAGCGGTTCGGCGCCATCGGCCCGCCGGCCCGGTGGCGGCCGCGGAACTCCAGCCGGCAGGAGATCCAGCGCTTCACCTGCCATTGCCGGCGGATGACGCCGTGCTCGTCGTGGAGCCGGCCGCGGTTGCCGTACACGAGGCCGCGCTCCGGCGTCGCGATCAGCTCGCCCAGGGGTGTCACTCGATTCTGGAACGGCATCAGCGGACGCTTCGTGCGATCGCGAGCGCCCGCTCGCGCCCGACGGCCGCTTCCAGTCGCAGCGTCAGTCGGCCGTGCTTCCAGATCAACACGTGGCCGGCGGCGCGGGGCTTGCCACCCGGGAGGTACACGGCGTGGCGGCCACCGATCCAGATGCCCGGCTCTCCGTCGACATCGACATACTCGACGTCCGTCGTGCCGACCGCGGCCTTCTTGACGATCTCGGCTCCGGGACCGCTCTCGAGCTCGAACAGGAGCAGGCCGGGGTAGCGGAGCCAGTAGCCGCCGTCGCCGGCGTAGACCTGTTCGGGGCGACGCCCGCTTGGCAGGAGGAGTCGGAATGGCGCGCTGTCGAGCGGGATCGGCTGACCCAGCGACCCTCGGCGCTCGAGCGGTGGGAGTCTGTCGACGAGCGTCACCGTGGCGCCGCGCAGGTGGAAGAACAGGAGCAACGACGCGCGCGACCCCGGCACGGCGAAGTGCAACCGCGAGCGCGGCTATGCCGATCGCAACCGCGAAGGCGAGCCGGCGGCGGCGGCGCCGACGGCGGGCGAGGCGCGCAAGCACGACGCCGAGGAGAGGCGGGGCGGGTGGTACCTCGAGGTGTGCCGCGAGGTCGCGCAGCTCGAGCTCGAGATCGGTCATCGCAGCTCCTCCTGCAGTCGGGAGAGCGCCCGGTGCGTCCTCGACTTCACCGTGCCGCGAGCGATCCCCAGCGCGGCGGCCGTTTCCTGCTCCGAAAGCTCGAGGAAGTAGCGGCAGGCGAGCACGTCGCGATCGTCGTCGCGCAGCCCCTCCACGGCGGTCAGGAGCCGCTCCCGGCGCTCGCTACCGAGAGCGGCCTCCTCCGGATCCTCGCCGGACGCGCCAGGCTCCGCCGCCGCACGTAACGCGAGCGCGGCCCGTCGGCCCCGGGCGCGGCGGCGATTGCGGGCCTCGTTCGCGACGATCGCCAGCAGCCACGGGCGAAAGGGCTCGCCAAGGCGGAAGCGGCCGAGCGCCCGATGGGCCTTGACGAACCCGTCCTGGGCGGCCTCCTCGGCGTCGGCCGCGTCCCCAGCGATCACGAACGCCGTGCGGAAGGCGAGTGACTGGTAGGTGACCACGAGCTCTTCGAACGCCGCCGGGTCGCCCCGGCACGCCCGCTCGACGAGCGCCTCCTCGCCCGGTGTCTGCATAGGCGGATTGTCATCGTTCAGGCGGTGCTTCTCACCATCCGGAACCGCGCGCTGCGACGTCGGCGCAGCACGAGGGCCAGTAAGACGACCACGGCAAGGACGCCGGCGGCCAACCAGGCCCACGGAAACGATCTGCCGGAAGCTGCCGGGGGCGGCGACTCGGGCAGGCCGGCCGCGACGAGGGCCGCCTTCAGGCCGGGGCCTGCGACGAACCAGCCGCCGTGGGTGTGGTTGACGCCCCAGAAGCGCTGGCCGGGACTCATGTACGTGACCGGCGTCTTGGCGTACGGATAGACGTCCTGCACGAGCTTGTTGCCGTTCGCGTTCGGCCCGGGGACGCGATACTCGATGCGATAGCGCGGCCCGAGGTTGCCTGTAGGTCGCGTCCGAGTGGTCGAGTCCGGGAACTGCTGGAACACCTGGGGGAAGAACCCGCCGAGCTGGACGAGCGACCCGAGCGGCGTGCCGGGCCCTGACTCGCCTTCGCCCTTGACCGGTACTGCATGGTCGAGCCCCGGGCCGGTCAGCGAGGCGGTCGAGGGACCCTTCGCTGCCGCCGGCGCGGTCGCGACCAGTGCCGCGAGCGCCCCGGCGGTCGCGAGCAGGAGAAATCTGCGCATGGAGCTTCCTTTCGTCGACACCCTTCAGCTTCGGTACACCGGCCGGGGCGTCGAGGTTCCCGCACTGGAGGGTTTGGCGAAAGCCAGGCTGGGCCGCCGGCGCACGCTGCTCGCCCGCTGAGCTGCGTCCTCCGTCGCGCGAATAGCGCTGCTATTCGCGCTCCCTGCGTCCTTGTCAGCGAACGACCATCGCACGCCGACGACGAGCGGCCTTCCGCCAAACCCTCCTAGATCGTGAGGACGATCTTGCCGAGCTGCTCGCCCGCCTCGAGCCGCTCGTGCGCGGCGCGGATCTCTTCGAGCGGCAGCACCGAGTCGACGACCGGCAGCGCGCGGCCGCTCGCGACGAGCTCGTACGCGCCCGCGAAGTCCTGGCCGGTTCCCATCGTGGAGCCGAGGATCGAGAGCTGCTTCCACCAGATCCGGTGCAGTGCCGCCGGCGGGTTCGGCCCGGACGTGGCGCCGCAGACGGTGATCCGGCCGCCCGGCGCCGCGACCTGGAGCGACGTCGCCCACGTCGCCTCGCCGACGTTCTCGACGACGACGTCGATGCCGCGGCCGTCGGTCGCCTCCTGCACCGCCGCCTTCACGTCGCCGGTCGCGTGGTTCACGGTCGCGTCCGCGCCGAGCTCGCGCGCCCGCTCGAGCTTCGCGTCGCTGGAGGACGTGACGAGGACGCTCGCGCCGAGCGCCTTCGCGATCGCGAGCGCCGCGGTCGAGACTCCGCCCCCGATGCCCCAGGCGAGCACCCACTCGCCCTCGCGCAGGCCCGCGCGCGTCACGAGCATCCGGTAGGCGGTCTCGAAGACGAGCGGGAACGCGGCCGCCTCCTCGAAGCTCAGCCCCTCGGGGATCGGGTGCACGTTCGTCGCCGGCACCGCGATCAGCTCGGCGTTCGTCCCGTCGCCGTGCTCGCCGATCACGTGGATCCGGCCGCCGCCCGCCTCGATCCCGGGGTTGAGGACGACGCGCTCGCCGAGCTCGAAGCCGGCCACGCCCTCGCCGAGCGCCTCGACGACGCCGGCTCCGTCGGCGCCGAGGATGCGCGGTTTCGGTACCGACGGCAGTCCCTTGCGGATCCAGACGTCGAGATGGTTCAGCGCCGAGGCGCGCAGGCGGACGAGCACCTCGCCGGGCCCGAGCTCCGGATCCGGCGCCTCCTCGAGCACGAGCACCTCGGGCCCGCCGTCCTCGTGGATCCGAACCGCGCGCACCGCGGCAGACTATCCGCGTGACCGCAGGGGAACTCGAAGCCCTCGCGCAGGAGCTCGGGCTCGACGCGATCGGCGCCGCGCCGGCCGAGCCCTACGCGGAAACCGAGCGCTACATCCGCGAGCGGCGCGCGCGCGGCCTCTTCGCCGACATGCGATTCACCATGGCGCGGCCCGAGGAGTCGTGCCATCCCGAGACGCTGCTGCCGGGCGCCCGCACCGTCGTCTCGGCGGCGCTCTGCTACTGGCTGCCCGAACCGGAGCGCCCGCCGGGCCACGGCCGGCTGCCGCGCTACACGTGGTTCGACGCCTACACGCAGCTGCGGGAGAAGCTCGACGAGCTCGGCCGGAAGCTCGGCGGCAACTACCGCGTCTTCGTCGACGCGAACCAGCACGTCGACCGCGAGGCGGCGGCGCGGAGCGGTGTCGGCTTCTACGGCAAGAACACGCTCCTCATCACGCGCCGGCACGGCTCCTGGGTCGTGCTCGGGACGCTCGTGACGGACGTCGAGCTCGAGCCGACGCCGCCGCTCGATCTCGACTGCGGCGAATGCCGGCTCTGCATCGACGCCTGCCCGACCGGCGCGCTCGACGAGCCGGGAACGCTCGACTCGACGCGCTGCCTCTCCTACTGGACGCAGGCGCCCGGGCCGCCGCCGGCCGAGTACCGCGCCGACCTCGGCCCGCAGGTCTACGGTTGCGACATCTGCCAGGACGTCTGCCCGTGGAACCGTGGCGTCGAGAAGCGCCGCGCAGAAGAGCCGCTGCCGGAGGACGCGACGCCGCACGTCTCGCTCGTGGACTGGCTCCGCAGCGACCCGGACGAGCTACGAAACCGCTTCACGCGGCTTTACGTGCCGCGCAACGACGGCCGCCGGCTCCGGCTCAATGCGCTCGTCGCGGCAGGCAACGTGGGTGGCGACGGCGAACGGGACGCCGTGTCCGCCCATCTCGACGACCCTGACGAGACGACCCGCGAGCTGGCAGCCTGGTCGCTGGCGCGGATGGAGGAACGGGATGCTTAGCCGCCCGGGCCGCTGGCTCGTCCTGCTGCGGGCGGTGCTCGTGGTCGTCGGCGCGATCGCAGTCTCCCTGACGAGCTTCCCGCCCTCCTACACGCCGTGGGCGTGGGCGGTCGTCGGGTTCTTCGCAGCAGTCACCGTCTTCTCGGCCGTGCTCTCGGTGATCGAGCTCGAGCCGACGACCCGCGTCCGCGCACGCATCCTGCTGCTCGCTCTCGACGCGGTCGTCGCGATCGGGTTCATCTCGATCTTCTCGTTCGAGACCGGCGAGCCGTGGCGCGCCCTCTACCTGATCCCGATCGCCGCTGCGGCACTGCGCTTCGGGCTGGTGGGCGGCGCCGTCGCCGGCGCCGTGATGGTGAGCGCGACGCTCGTCATCGACGCCCTCGGCCCTGGCCTGCAATGGAAGACGGCCTTCGCGCGGGTCCTCGTCGGCATGCTCTCCGGCATCGTCATCGGGCGCCTGCGCGACACCCTCAATGCCGAGCGGAGCCGCGCCGAGCTGCGCGCCGCCGAGGCGGAACGGCTGCGCGACGAGCTCGGTCACCGCGTCGACGTCCTCGAGACGGCGAACCGCTGCGCGCGCGCTCTCGGCTCGTCGCTCGAGCTCGACGAGGCGTTCGGCGCGTTCATCCGGGAGCTGCGCGGCCTCGTTCCCTTCGAGCGGACGGCGATCGTGCTCGTGGAAGGCGACACCGCGACCACGATGGCCACCGCGGGCCGCGGTGTCGGTGACGTGTTCCCGCCCGGCAACAGCGACCCGATCCAGGGCTCCCTGCTCGAGCGCGTGCTCGACGGCAAGGTCGTCGTACGGGGTGACCTCACCGACCGGGAGTACCCCGCGGACGAGCAGCTCCTCGCGCTCGGGCTGCGCAGCGAGCTCGTGACGCCACTCCTGCTCGGCGCCCGCACGATCGGGATGTTGAGCATCTCGCGCGACCGCGTCGACGCCTTCAGCGAGGACGAGGTCGAGCTCATCGCCCTGCTCGGCCGCCTAGTGGCGACCGCCGTGCAGAACATCCGTGCCTACGAGGCCGAGCGGCGGCGTGTGGACGAGCTCGCACAGCTCTCGCAGCTTCGCGCCGACTTCGTCTCCCTCGTCTCCCACGAGCTGCGCAGCCCGATGGCCGCGGTGATCGGCGCGGCACGCACACTGCAGGACCGCTGGCGGATGCTCACGGCGGAGCAGCGCGAGTCGTTCCTCGCGCTCATCGGCGACGAGACGGCACGGCTCGCGGAGCTCGTCGGCGACGTCCTCGACACGTCGCGGATCGAGGCGGGGACGTTCAGCTACCGCTTCGAGGAAGTCGATCTCGGCCGCGTCGTCGACGAGGCGATCGAGACTGCGGTGCTCGCGCAGCAGGAGGTGCCGGTCGTGGCCTCCGGCCACGGAGCGCTGCCGGCGATCCGCGGCGACCGCACCCGGCTGCGGCAGGTGCTCGGCAACCTGATCGAGAACGCGGTCAAGTACTCGCCGGAGGGCGGGGAGGTGCGCGTCTCGGCGGCAGCGGCGAACGGCGAGGTACGGATCGCCGTGCGGGACGCGGGCCCGGGGATCCCGCGCGACCACCAGGCCCGCATCTTCGAGAAGTTCGGCCGGGTCGACGTGCCGGGAGCATCGAAACCCGGGACTGGGCTCGGCCTCTTCATCGCCCGCTCGATCGCGGAGGCACACGGCGGCTCGCTCGACGTGAGCTCCGGCGCCGAGCCGGGGTCGACGTTCACCCTGACGTTGCCCGTCGGCGTTTAGCTCCGGTCGTCTTCGTTGACAACAGGAGCGTGGCCCGGATCCCCGACACCATCGTTCTGCGCCGTGATCGCGACCTCGGGCCGCGCCGGAACGACATCTGGGTCAGGCGCGGCCTGTTCGGGCTCATCTGCGTCGTGCCGGTGCTCGCGCTGCTCAACGTCTTCGGGCAGCGGCCCGAAACCTCGACCGGGGCGGCCGCCGCGGCGCAACTCTCTGTGTCGGCGCCGTCAAGAGTGCGCGGCGGGCTTCTCTACCAGGCTCGCTTCAACATCACCGCGAGGAAGAAGCTCGACCAGGCCGAGCTCGTCCTCGCTCGAGGCTGGATCCACGACCTGACGATCAACACCATGGAGCCGTCGCCCACCGGCGAGACCAGCCTGGACGGGAAGCTCGGCCTCGACCTCGGGCCGATCGAAGCGGGGCAGACCTACGTCCTCTTCATCGACTACCAGGCGAACCCGACGAACGTCGGCCGCCAGGACCAGACGGTAACGCTGTACGACGGCAACCGGGCGTTGGTCACCCTCCATCGAACCCTCACGGTCTTTCCATAGATGGACATCGCGCTCCGAGCGGCCTTCCTGTACGCGTTCGTCGTCTTCCTGATGCGGGTGATGGGGCGCCGCGAGCTGTCCTCGCTCAGTCCCCTCGACCTCGTGCTGCTCATCGTGCTGGGCGATGCGATCCAGCAGGGTATGACGCAGGACGACTACTCGGTCACCGGCGCCGTCATCGCCGTCTCGACGATCGCCGCAGTTCAGGTCGGCAGCTCGTACCTCAGCTTCCGCTCGAGGCGCGCGAGACGGGTGCTGGAGGGCGAGCCGGTCGTCATCATCGAGGACGGCAAGCTGATCGAGCGCAACTTGAAGCGCGAACGGCTCACCGAAGACGAGATCGCGGAGAAGATGCGCACACAGCAGATCGCGTCGGTCGAAGACGTGGAGTGGGGCATCCTCGAGAGCAGCGGCAACATGAGCTTCATCCCGAAGTAAGGCGCCGGCTCAGGCGTGAACGCGCATGCGCCGACGCTCCCGATCTCGTGTTAGTCGGCTCTTGCGACCGTGTCCTTCTGGCGAAGGTACTGATGTACGAAGGCGATCGCCATGCTCCCCTCGCCGACAGCAGCGGCGACGCGCTTTACAGGACCGAGGCGGACATCACCACAGGCGAAGATGCCGGGCACGCTTGTCTCGAGGAGGTACGGGTCGCGTTCGAGCGGCCACGTTCCGCCGAGCTGGGCATCTGCGCCCGTGAGCACGTAGCCATGGTCGTCGAGCGCAATCTCTGGAGGCAGCCACGCCGTCTCCGCGTCGGCGCCGATCATGATGAAGAGCGCCTCCGAACGGCGAGTCCTCGTCTCGCCGGTGCGGCTGTCGCGGACCTCGATGGCCTCGAGTGAGTCCTTGCCGAGGACGGCCACGATCTCACGGTGGAAGAACACGTCGATGTTCTCGCGGGTTCGCAGCTGATCGATGAGGTACTGCGACATGCTCTTCTGGAGCCGCTCGCCGCGGCAGATGATCGTCACGCTCCGAGCGTGGCTCGAGAGGAACATCGCGGCCTGACCGGCAGAGTTGCCGGCGCCGACGATGTGGACGTCGAGCCCGTGCGCCATCGGCGCCTCGCTGCGGGCTCTCCCGTACGTCACGCCCTTCCCGGCCAGTCGGTCGGCCTTGATTCCGAGCCGCCGCCAGGAGACTCCACAGGCGACGATGATCGTCCGGGCACGAAGCACGTCGTCGCCGTCCAGATACACCTCGCGGGTTTCCGGGTCGATTCGCTCGATGGTCCGCGTGACGAGTATCTCGGCGCCGAGTCGTCGTGCCTGCTCGAGCGCGCGGCGCGCGAGCTCGTCGCCCGATACTCCGGAAGGGAAGCCGAGATAGTTCTCGATCCGCGACGAGGTCCCCGCCTGTCCCCCTGGGGCGTGTCGCTCGACGACGACGACCCGGAGCCCCTCGGACGCGCCGTAGACGGCGGCCGCCAGCCCGGAAGGACCGGCGCCGACGACGATGACGTCGTAGTCCAGGTGTCGTGGTTCGGTCTCGATGTCCAGCAATTCCGCGACGCGCCGCAGAGTGGGTCGCGTGACCGCCTTTCCGTCGACGACCCGTAGGCTCGGCCAGTCTTCCGGGGCAGGCAACGGCCCTCCCCAGCGCTCCGTCGCGTCGGGCTCGTCGGGTCGAACCCACACGAACGTGATCTGGTTGCGATCGAGGAAGTGACGGAGCTCCGTGCAGGCGGGATCGAACCGTCCCCCCACGACAATCGCGCGCGGCGGCGGTGGGTTGGCGGCGAGCCCCTGTAGTCCGCGGGGGCCGCTCATCCGGTGGGCCGCGAGCGCACCCACACGCTCGACAAGAGCGGGATGGACCGAAGCGACGGTGTGATAGGCCCGCGCGTCGATCCGCAGTAACCGGGATTCCTCCGCGGCCCGGAACCCCACCGGGAACACCGCCCCGAGGGTGATCGGCACCTCCCCGAAGATGGCGCCGGGATGTCGCTCGCCGACGACTTTCTCGACGCCATCGGCTTCCTTGACTGCCTCGATCCGGCCCGCGAGTAACCCGAAGAGTGCCTGCTCTCCACCCTCCTGTACCGCGTACTCACCCGGGAGCAACGTCAGGTCGGAGGCTGCCCGGGCGAGCTGCTCGCGTAGCTCGGAGTCGAGCTCGGCAAGGATCTCGATCCGAGCGATGTCGTCCGCTGTGACCATCGGGCGGAGCCCCTGGCTAGGCGCGGACGCGCATGCGCTCGACGCCGAGCTCCTTCGCCAGCGTCTTCGCGCGCGCGGCGATCTCGCGCCGCAGCTCGTCCGGCTCGAGCAGGACTGCCTCGCCGCGCGCCGCGAGGATCTCGCTCTCGAGCCACTCGTCGTCGCCGTACGGGCGTTCCAGGAGGGCGGTCCCGTCCCGGAGCAGCTGTGCGCCGCGCTCGGTCGCAAAGCGGGCGACGTCCTTGGTGTAGAGGATCCGCGCCGTCCGGGCGTTGCGCAGCTTCGTGGGCTCGAAGCCCGGGCGCGGCTCGAAACGCTCCTTCGTCAATGTTGCGCTCCGCATCCGATCGAGCCTGAACGACCGCTCGCCGTCGCTCGTCCGGTCCCACGTGTGGACGTACCAGTTCGGCAGCTCCCTGCCGAACGAGTAGGGCTCGACGAGCCGCGTCGAAGGCTCGGAGTCGGCCTCCTTCTGGTACTCGATCTCCACGAGCTTTCGTTCGCGCATGCCGCGGGCGAGCCGCGAGACGAGGTCGACCTCCTCGGTCGCCGCGGGCGGCTCCGGCGTGCGCGCGAGCTCGAACTGCCCGAACGTATCCTCGAGCTTCTTGCGGACGCGCGACAGGGGAGTGTGCGCGTCGGCCGCGATCATCGGGCCGACGTACTCGAGCGCTAGCCGGATCGCGCGCGCCTCGAGCGGAGTCAGCCGCGGCGCTGCGCGGAACGTGTCTCCCCACAGTTCCTTGTCGACGTGGACCGAGCCTTCGTTCAGCTCCGCGTAGATCGTGTAGCAGCCGCCGCCGAAGTTGACGAGGTTGAGCAAGGAGAGATGCTCCTCGAGCTCGTCGGCCGGGATGGAGGGGAAGCGCTCGAGCAGCTCCGGCGCAGGAATCTCGGCGTCGCGCTCCTCGCCGCACGCGGCGAGGAGGTAGGCGAGCAGCGCCTGCAGGACGGCGAAGCGCTCGGGCGCCACAGGCCCGGCCGGGCGCTCGACTGCTCCGTCGCCGCTCGCCGCCGGCTTCTCGCGCGCCGGTTGCGGAGCCTCGCCCTCGTGCCGCTCCCGCACGCGCCGCAACGCGGCAGCCACGTCGCGTCTGAGTTCCGCCGGCTCGAGCGGCACTGCGCGGCCGTTCTGGCGCAGTACCCACGAGGCGAGCTGGGGGATGGAGGAGTACTCGGTGACGAAGACACCGTCCTCGAGCTTTCCGGTGGAGCCGTAGGCGCGCCGCACCCACCAGGCCGTGTCGCCGAGCACCTCGATCCGCGCCGTGCCGACCGCGTCGCCGATCTGCCACGGCGGCCGGCCGCGGTACAGCTCGAGGTCGAAGTCCGTCGGCGCGCGGAAGTCGCGCTCGCGCCGGGTCGCGAACTTGATGTCACCGCGGATGCGAGAGACGCGGAAGGTGCGGATGTCCTTGCGGTCTAGGTCGTGCCCGACCACGTACCAGAGCCCGTTGTCGCTCAGGAGCGCGTACGGGTTGAGCGTCCGTTCGCTCTCCTTGTCCCGGGAGATCGACCAGTAGTCGAAGCGCACCGTCCGCTGCTTCGAGATCGCGTTCTCGAGCTTCGCCAGCCGGCCCGGCGTCTCGGGCGAGTAGTCGGGGTCGAGCACCTCCACGCGGCTCGCCGTCTCGGTCGCCGCCTCGCTGAAGCCGGGCCGTCCGAGCGCGAGGTTCTGGAGCGCGAGGCGCAGTGGCTCGGCGTACGCGAACTTCCCCTCGAGGAGGTAGAAGGCGGTCTGCAGCGCCGCGAGCTCCTCGTCCTCGAGCTCGAGCTTCGGGAGGAAGTACTGCTCCGAGCGCAGCGTGTACAGCTCTTCGCCCGGTGAACTCGTCGCGCTGCGACTGCAGCGGGACGCCGAGCGAGAGGAGCTCGGCCCGGTCGGAGTAGAAGCGTCGCGCGAAGGCCTCGTCCGACATCTCGGAGTAGCCCTCGACGTTCGACTTCACGTCGCGCGCGGTGATCGCTCGCCGCTCCGCCATCAAGAAGGCGACGAGCGAGAGCTGCCGGATCAGCTTGTCCGTGTCGTGCGACACCTGCGCCGGACACTACAGCCGCATGGCTGTGGAACGCGACTGTGGAAAGCCTGTGGAGACGGGGCGGGCTACGCCGCGGCTTTGGTCTCGAGATGCTGGTGAGACGGGCAGTAGTCGCGCTCCGGAAGCGGCGTCCGCTGGCACGGCTTGCCCTTGCGCGTCGTCGCCCGGCAGCGCGCGATCCCGCCGTCGAGCAGGCCCGACTCGATCTGCTCCTCGATGAACTCGACCGCGGCCTTGACGCCCTGGTTCACCGCCCACGCGACCTGCGCCTGCGCGGTGATGGGGAAGTAGCGGCGGATGTCCTGGAACAGTGCCCGCTCGGGCTTCGCGAAGTAGAGGGGATCGCTCGCCAGCCGCTCCATCGTCTGCTCGCACGCCTCGAGGACGGCGCGGCGCGATTCCAGCTGGGTCTCGCGGTCGGAGTACGGATCGATGTGGTCTTTCATGGACCTGTAAATGGCCCGTGAGTATTGATACATGCACTGCTGCAACTGGGCAGTTCTCTCTTCGATCACGTCGGTATCCGTCTCCTCCCGAAGACCCCGTAAGGCCTTATCTGAAGCCAATTCCCACAGGGCTCCCCTGTTGCCCGGAGTTCGATCCTACATGGTAGCCGGTGCTGTCACAAAGTCGCGGGATTCGTTGTCTCCCGAGCAAACGGAAGCGCTCTCTGGACGCGGCGGCGAAGGATGATCCCGACGACGATGAATGCGATCCCCACGCCGACCACAGGGCTCCCGTCCCCGCCTGCTCGCAAAAGAAACTTCAGGCCTGGAGTACGACGAGCCGCTCCTCGGTCATCTCGCGGATCGTGTAGGCGGGGCCTTCCTTCGTGTTGCCCGATCCCTTGACGCCGCCGTAGGGCATCTGGTCGGCGCGGAAAGTCGGCGCCTCGTTGACCGTGACGCCGCCGAACTCGAGCGCCTGGGCCGCCGCGAGCGCCGTTGCGATCGAGCCGGTGAAGATCCCCGCCTGGAGCCCGAAGTCGGTTCCGTTCGCACGCGCGTAGGCGTCCTCGAGCGAGTCCACCGCGTTGACGACGCAGACGGGCCCGAAGACCTCGTCGCAGACGACGCGCGCCGACTCGGGGGCCTCGGCGAGCACGATCGGGCCGAGCGGGTCGGCGTCGGTGGAGCCGGCGAGGAGCTTCGCGCCCGCGGCCTGAGCCTCCTCGACCCACTCGGCGATCCGCGTGCGCGCGTCGGCGTCGATCACCGGCCCCACGTCGGTCGCCTCGTCCGCCGGATCGCCGACGGCCAGCGCCTCCACCTTCGGCAGGAAGCGTTCGAGGAAGCCGTCGAGGGCGGGCTGCTCGACATAGATCCGCTGGACGGAGATGCAGCTCTGGCCGGCGAAGGAGAAGGCGTTCGCAGCGAGCTTGGTCGCGGCGAGGTCGAGGTCGGCGTCGGCGGCCACGACGACGGGTGTCGAGTTGCCGAGCTCCAGTCGGACACGCTTGCGGGCCGCTCGCTCGGCGATGCCCCAGCCGACGCCGCTCGAGCCGGTGAACGTGATCATCCTGACGCGCTCGTCCTCCACGAGCACGTCGCCGATCTCTCCGGAGGGGCCGACGAGGACGTTGAGCCAGCCGGGCGGGAGTCCAGCCTCTTGCTCGAGCTCCGCGAGCAGGAGCGCCGAGAGCGGCGTTGCGCTCGCCGGCTTGAGGACGACCGGACAGCCCGCGGCGAGCGCGGGCGCGAGCTTGTGCGCGACGAGGTTGCAGGGGAAGTTGAAGGGTGAGATCGCGCCGATCACCCCGATCGGCCGGCGCAGCGTGAACGCGATCTTGCCCTCGCCGGCCTCCGAGGCGTCCATCGGGACGACGTCGCCGGCGAGCTTCCGCGCCTCGACGGCCGCGAACGTGTAGGTCGACACCGCCCGCGACGCCTCGACGCGCGCGGTCTTGATCGGCTTGCCCGCCTCGGCACAGATCGTGCGGGCCATGTCCTCATGCCGCTCGCGCAGCAGGCCCGCGACCCGGTCGAGGATCGCCGCGCGCTCGTGGGCCGGCAGCGGGGACTCGAGGGCGCGTGCGGCCGCGTCGACTGCCCGCCGGGCGTCGTCGGCGCCGGATTTCGGCGCACGGCCGACGACCTCACCGTTGTACGGCGAGTGAACCTCGATCCACTCTTCTGTCGTCGTCGCCATATGCTCCGCTGGTGGTCAGCCGTGACGATATCGGCATCCACCTCGGCAGTGAGCTCGTGGTCGAAGGCGCCACCTGGCCGGGTCTCGTGCACACGATCGAACATCCGGACGGGCTCGTCCTCGTCGATACGGGGATGATCGACTCGACACCGGAAGTGGAGGACTTGCACCCGACGCCGCACCCGCTGCCGGACGAGTTGGTGAGCCGTGTGGCGATCGTGATCAACACGCATCTTCACTTCGACCACTGCGGCGGCAACCGTCTCTTTCCCGGCGTCCCGATCCACGTGCAGCGGCGAGAGCTCGCCGACGCAAGGACGCAGGACGACTACACGATCCGCGAGTGGGTCGACTTCCCCGGCGCGACCTACGTCGAGCACGATGGCGAGGCGGAGATCCTGCCGGGAGTGCGGCTCGTGCCTGCGCCCGGCCATACCGAAGGACACCAGATCGTCGTTGTCGAGACCGACGAGGGGCCGGTGGTTCTCGGCGGCGACGTCGGCTACTCGTTCGCGGACATCGGGCAGGGGGACACGCCCGGGAAGCGGCTCGTGCTCGAGCTCGCCGCCCCGACCTACTTAGCGCACGCCCGTAATCCGCACGTGCCGCACCCGAACGACTAGCTCTACTCCTACTCGTCCGGGATGCGCGCAGTGACCGCTGCGAGCACCTTGTCCTTGATGGACGGGACGTCGTGCATCAGCGTCCGGAAGCCGGACGCGGTGATGACCAGTACCCGGGCAGGGCCTCGCGTTTTCACCGTCGCCGTCCGAGGCTTGCCCGAGACGAGGGCGATCTCTCCGACGAAGTCGCCGGGCCCGAGCTCGTTGACGACGCGCACCCCGCGGACGACGTCGGCCTCGCCCTCGACGAGGATGATGAACTCGAAGCCGCCCGCGCCTTCCCGGGTCAGATCACGCGCGCTGGGCAGGTCGAGCTCGTCCGCGAGCATGGCGATCTGTCCGAGCTCTCGCCGCGAGCAGCGCTCGAACAGCGGAACCCGCTTCAGCAGCTCGATCTTCGCGTTCTTGCGCAGCATCGACCGACTACAGTCTCTTGCATGAAGCAGTCCGGCGCAATGATCGTCGATGCCGTCCGCAGCCCGATCGGCAAGAAGAACGGCACGCTGTCGCACATCCGCGGTGATGAGCTCTCGGCTCAGGTCGTGAACGCGCTCGTCGCCCGGAACTCGGTCGATCCCGCCGAGATCGAGGACGTGCAGTGGGGCTGCGTCACGCAGGTCGACGAGCAGGCGTGGAACATCGGCCGCAACGTCGCGCTCACCGCGGGCTGGCCGGTCTCGGTTGCGGGGACGACGGTCGACCGGCAGTGCGGCTCCTCGATGCAGACGAACTTCAACGCCGCCGCGGCTGTCTGGTCGGGTCAGCTCGACCTCGTGGTCTCGGGCGGCGTCGAGATGATGTCGCGCGTCCCGATGGGCTCGAACAACGGGTCGATGTCGCCGCTCGTGCACGAGCACCACGAGATCGTGATGCAGGGCATCTCGGCCGAGGAGATCGCGAAGCAATGGGGGCTGACGCGCCAGGAGCTCGACCGGATCTCGTTCGAGTCGCACCAGCGCGCCGCGCGCGCGATCGACGAGGGCCGCTTCGACAAGGAGGTCGTGCCGATCGAGCTCGACGTGCCCGGATCCGGAAGCGTCCGGCGGCTCCGCGACGGCGACCCGCGTCCGCTTCGCGGTCGACGAGGCCGTGCGGCGCGAGACGACGCTCGAGAAGATGGCGGAGCTCCAGCCGGCGTTCATCCCGGAGGGCGTCGTGACGGCCGGGAACTCGTCCCAGATCGTCGACGGCTCGGCTGCCGTGCTCGTCGCCTCCGAGGCGAAGGTGGCGGAGCTCGGGCTCGAGCCGCGGGCGCAGTTCCTCTCCTTCGGCGTGGTGGGCGTCGATCCGCACCTGATGCTGCACGGGAACCCGGAGGCATCGGCGAAGGCTCTCGCGAAGGCCGGGCTGACGTGGGACGACATCGCCGTGATCGAGGTAAACGAGGCGTTCGCCTCGGTCGTGAGCCAGTTCCTCGCGGACACCGGGCTGCAGGAGCGCTACGAGGCGGGCGACGTGAACCCGAACGGCGGCGGCATCTCGCTCGGCCACCCTCTGGGCGCCACCGGCGCACGGATCACGGCCACGCTCGTCTCGGAGCTCGAGCGGCGCGACGCGCGCTACGGGCTGGCGACGATGTGCATCGGCTTCGGCCAGGCCATCGCCGCCGTGATCGAGCGCGTCTAGGAAGCCGTCAGCGGCGCTGCCGAGGCTTCGGCGATGGCGCTCAGGTAGCGCTCGGTGACGCGTTTCTGGATTCGGCGCGCGATCGGCGATCCCAGCCTCGCAAGCGGATCCACGGTCCGTGAGAACGAGGCGATGCGGAAGAAGATCTCGTTCGAGCCGGGGCTGCGATCGACTCTGAACGCGACCTCTCCGCACTCCGGATGGCCGGGAAGCGTGCCGTAGGCGAACGCGAACCCTTCAGGACTGTCGTCGAGGTAGACCACTCGGCACGGCATAGCTGCCCAGAGCCCGCCGACACGAGTGACCAGGACGACCGTGTCCCCATCTTCGACGTGCGCTCCGTGCGGAACCACCTCGATGCCCGCCCCGATTTGCGCCTGCCAGGCGCGGAGCGCGGCCACCGCACGATCGAACACGTTCTCTCCTTGGCCGAGACGACGCTCGTAGAAGTCGTGGCGGTAGCCGCTCGGGAGTTGCGCATCTCTCGTTGCCCCTATTTGGACGTAGGTCGGGCCGGCGCCTCGAGCCTCCGTGAGGAGCCGATCGATCTCCGAAGCCGAAGGTCGCCGGACGCGAAGCACTGTTCAGTCGTGCTGCGCGAGCCAGTCGCCGACGACCTGCATATAGCGCTCCCGCTCCTCCACGTGCGGCAGGTGGGAGGAGTCCTCGAAGCAGAACCACTCCGAGCCGCGGATCCCGTGGCGCAGCGTCTCCTGCAACGCGGGTGTCGCCTCGTCGTGGCGCCCTGAGACGAGGAGCGTGGGTACGTCGATCTCTCCGAGCCGGTCCTTGGCCTGCCAGTCGCGGATCGAGCCGACGACGTGGAACTCGCTCGGGCCGTTCATCGTGTGGTAGACGGTCGGGTCGCGCTCGATCCAGGCGAACGCCTCCGCCGACCTCGGGCGGCCACGATCGACCCGGCAGACGTGGCGCCCGTAGAAGACGAGGCATGCCGCATCGTACTCCGGATCGTCCGTCGTGCTCCGCCTCCTCGTGCCGGCGCAGGGTCTCCTCGACCTCCGGCGGGAGCAGTGCAGCGCAGCCGGTTCGCCTCGGCGACGAAGTCGGGGAACGAGGCGGCCGTGTCGGCGAGGACGAGCGCGCACAGCCCGGGCGGGTGCGTGAGCGCGTACTCCTGGCCGAGAAACCCGCCCCAGGACTGGCCGAGGACGTGGTGGCGGTCGGCGATCCCGAGCGCGCCGACGAGGTTGTGCAGCTCCCGGACGAACAGGTCGACCGTCCAGAAGTCGGCGCCGCGGTCGGGGTAGTGGGTGCTGCGGCCGTTGCCGAGCTGGTCGTAGTGGACGACGGCCCGGCCGTCGGCGAGATCGGCGAGCGAGAGGAGGTAGTCGTGGGTCGCGCCTGGACCGCCGTGAAGAACGACGAGCGGTGCGGGCACGGCAGAGTCGCCGGGCCGCAGCTCCCCCGTCACGCGGTACCAGGTCTCCGCGTCCTCGCCGGCGAACGGGAAGGCCACGGTGCCCTCGCGCGCATCCACAGGCGCGACTCTACGCCTGACGGGGTTGTCCACATCTTCCACGGCTTCCACAGCCGCTTGCGTCCGAGCGGCCGACAGTCGAGAGTGGAGCGACCCTGATACCGGCGACACGCACCCGACGCAGGGAGCGGGCACTTTCGGAGGCCGAGGCATACGCGCGCTGTCACGGCCAGCGCGCTCTGTGTCCCGTGCGGATGCCGGTCGCCCCCGAGAGGGACGAGCGACTCCGGACAGCACTCATGCGCGCGCTGGAGGAGCTCCGTCCCTAGCTCCTAGTTAGGCTCCGCCCTCGTGAAGGTCGGAGTCGTCGGGTTGGGGACGATGGGCGCGGGCATCGCGCAGCTTGCGGTCGAGGCGGGCCTCGAGACCGTGGGCCGCGAGGTGACCGACGAGCTGGGGGACGCGGCCCGCGGCCGCATCGAGCACTTCCTCACGCGCAAGGTCGAGAAGGGCCAGATCGACTCCTTCGAATCTGGCCTGCTTGCGCCTGACGACAGACCTCTCGGCGTTCGCGGACTGCGACGTCGTGATCGAGGCGATCGTCGAGGAGCTCGGCCCGAAGCGGGAGCTGTTCGCCGAGCTCGAGCGGGTCTGCCGGCCCGACGCCGTGCTCGCGACGAACACCTCGGCGCTCTCGGTCACGGAGATCGCGGGCGCAACCTCGACGCCGGAGCGCGTCGTCGGGATGCACTTCTTCAACCCGGCGCCTCTCATGCCGCTCGTGGAGATCGTCCGCGCCGAGCGCACGTCGGACGAGGCGTTCGAGGCCGCATACGCGCTCGGGGAGCGGCTCGGCAAGCGTCCGATCCGCTGCCACGACACGCCGGGCTTCGTCGTCAACCGGATCCTGATCCCGCTCCTGAACGACTGCGTCCGCGTGCTCGACGAGGCGCGCGTGACACCCGCCGACCTCGACGCCGGCATGAAGCACGGCGCCGGCTGGCCGATGGGCCCGTGCGAGCTCGTCGACCTCGTCGGGATCGACGTGCACGTGCACGCGAGCGAGGCGCTCTGGGAGAAGCTGCGGGAACCACGAATGGCTCCGCCGCCGCGTCTGGTGGCGATGGCGAACGCCGGCCTCCTCGGCCGCAAGAGCGGCCGTGGCTTCTACGAATACGACGACTAGGCCGCTAGCTCGACCAGCAGCTCCAGCCGCAAAGCCTGGAGGACCGCCGACGACGCCTGCGAGAGCAGCTCCGCGGACGCCTCCTCGGAGACGCCGCCCGCACGCAGCGCCTCCGCGAGAGCGTCGATCCGCTCCACGAGCCGGTCGGCGCGTCGCTGCAGGGGATCGTCAGGCATGGCAACAGAGCTTCTCGCAAGAGACCGGACGTTCCTCTCGCTGCGGAGTACCCTGGGAGCGCCATGCGGCGGATCCTGCTCAGTTGCGCGCTCCTCGGGGTGCTCACGCTCCCGGCTGCGGCGGTCGCCCGTTCGTCCGCGCCTGCCAAGCCCGGCTACCTCGTCGTCCGCAAGGCGGCGGGTGACGGCGGCGTCAACGGCCGGCCGGTGGTCACGCTCGTCGTGCGCGGCTTCGTGCTCGGCCGTATCTCGCAGGAAGCCCGGGTCGCCGTCTATTACCTGCCCTCGAAAAATGCAGGGGGCACGCCGCAGGTGCAACAAGGCGCGGACGTCTCGACGAGCGCCAGGCGGTGGCACGGCTTGCCCGGCAGGGTGTTCAGCGGCAGCAACTTCCGCTTCCGCGCCATGGGCGGCTTCTACCGCGTCGTGGTGCGCGGCTTCGGGGGTGTACCTCTTCGCCGGCGGCCACGGCCATGTCACGCTCCGCGGCTCCTCGGTCAACCCACGTGCCGACGGGACGTATTCCGTGAACGGCGGCACGTTCCGCTCCTTGCCGCAGGGATCCGTGCAGCGGAAGATCGGTGGAGGCTGACGGTGGCAGGAGACCAGCAGAAGATTCTCGTCGTCGAGGACGAGCAGGCGATTGCCTCGTTCGTCGCCGCCTACCTCCGCAAGGACGGCTTCACGGTGCAGATGACCGCGAGCGGTCGCGAGGCGTTGGCCCTCGTCGGCGTCGACGCTCCCTCGCTCGTCGTCCTCGACCTGATGTTGCCCGACCTCGACGGGATCGAGGTCTGCCGGCGGATTCGCGAGACGAGCACGCTGCCCGTGCTGATGCTGACTGCGCGCGACGACGACCTCGACAAGATCGCGGGCCTCGAGGTCGGCGCCGACGACTACCTCACGAAGCCCTTCAATCCGCGCGAGCTCGTGGCCAGGGTACGGGCCATCCTGCGCCGCAGCGCGGGGAAGACGAGGCCCGACGGCGGCGTGCTCCGTCACGGCGAGCTCGTGCTCGACGCGGGCCGGCGGGAGTGCCACGTCGGGGAGGAGGAGATCCGGCTGGCGCCCAAGGAGTTCGACCTCCTCTGGGAGCTCCTCGACCACAAGGGCCTCGTCCTCACGCGCGACCAGCTGCTCGAGCGGGTCTGGGGCTACACGTTTGCGGGCGACACCCGCACCGTCGACGTCCACGTACGCCAGCTGCGGCGGAAGCTCGGCGACGCGGCGCCGATCGTCACCGTGTGGGGGATCGGCTACAAGGCCGGCCCCGCGCCCGCCGCCGCCGAGTAGGCGCTCGTGTTCAGATCACTGCGCTTCCGGCTGCCGGCGCTGTTCCTGCTCGGCATCGTGCTCGCCGCCGTCGTGGCGACGCTCATCGCGATCAGCTTCTTCCAGAGCTACACCCGCACGCATGCGGCGTCGGAGCTGCGGGGGGAATCGGCTGGAATCGTGGACCTCTACAAGCAGAAGGCGGCCATCGGGCACGTGTCCGTCAAGAACCTCGAGCTCGCGCTCAGTAGGGACAAGGTGTTCTGGGTTCCCGCGGTCCCGAAAGCCTCCCTGCTCGCAGGCGCGCTGCCACCGCTCCCGAGCAGCGTCCTGCCTTCCCCCGCGCTCCGCGACGGCAAGCCGCCTGGATTCGACCTCCACGTGCGCGGCACGGCCTATCTCGGCGTTGCGCAGGAAGTCAAGCTCGGCGGCGTCCATGCGGGGTCGCTCGTCGTCGCGGAGCCCGAGTCCGCGCTGCGCAGCCGCTGGCTGCAGCTCGTGTGGCGGCTCGCGCTCGCGTTCGGGATCGGGATCCCCGTCGCCGGCGTCGTCGTCCTCTACTTCTCGCGCCGGATTGCGCGGCCGCTCGATGCACTCGCGACGGCTGCGGACGAGGTGGCGGCGGGCCATTACGACGTCGCGGTGCCAGAGCGCACCTGGGGTAGCGAGGTCGAGCGGCTCGCTGCTCGGTTCCACGAGATGACGGCGAGGCTCTCGGAGTCGGAGCAGCTCTCCCGCAACTTCCTCATGTCGGTGTCGCACGAGCTGCGCACGCCGCTGACAGCGATCCGCGGCCACGTCGCCGCGCTGCGCGAGGGCGTGTTCGAGGACGAGGCGGCGCAGCAGCTTTCGCTCGAGGTCGTCTCGGAGGAGGCCCTGCGCCTCGAGCGCCTCGTCGGCGACGTCCTCGACCTGGCCAAGCTCGACGCGCGCCGCTTCGCGCTCCTGCGCGAGGAGGTCGACATGCGAGCCCTCTGCGAGCGCGCTTACGCGACCTTCGCGGAAGAGGCGAAGGCTCGTGGCATCGAGTACGACCTCGAGCTCGACGAGGGGGCCGTGCTCATCACCGACGGCGACCGGGTGCTGCAGATCGTCACGAACCTGCTCTCGAACGCGCTCCACTGGACGCCGGAGGGCGGGCGCGTCGATCTCGGGCTCAGTGCGCAGAACGGCGAGGTGACGGTGGCGGTCGCCGACACCGGGCCGGGGATCGGGCCGGAGCTGGAGGAGCGGATCTTCCGGCCGTTCTGGTCCGGCGACGGCGGCGGCACCGGCCTCGGCCTGGCGATCGCGCGCGAGCTCGCACTGGCGCTCGGCGGCCGGCTCGAGCTGCACAGCGAGCCCGGCCACGGGAGCCGCTTCGTGCTCGTGCTACCGGCGCGCGTTACTCAGCCGGCTGCTTGACGCTCGTCGAGGCGGTAGACGACGGCGCCGTCGCGCGTCAGTCCCTCCTCGAGCTTCGCCAGCCGCTCCTCGACGCTCCGCCAGCCGGAGGCGATGAGATCGACGAGCAGGGTGAGGTCGTCGACGCGCGCGTGCCGCTCGGTGAGGATGTCTCCCTCGATCCGCTCGAGCCGGCGGATGACCTGGTTCGTCAGGCCGCGCACCTCGGCGAGGTGACGGGAGCTCGGCCGGAAGTGCTGGCGGAGCCCGTCCTGGATCGCCTCGGGCAGGCCCGCCTCGAAGCGGGCCGTCGTCGCGGCGAGGGACTCGACGGCGTGGCGTGCGCGCTCCAGCGTCGCGTCGAAGGCGGCCGGGTCAGTGCGGCCGGCGGCCGCGTCCTCGATGCGCTGCTGCGCGCGGGCGATCGCGTCCATGTCCACGGGCGCGACGATAGAACTCGCGTCGGATGGACCTCTCGGAGCTCGACTACGAGCTGCCGCCGGAGCTGATCGCGCAGCATCCGGCGGAGCGGCGCGACGCGTCGCGGCTGCTCGTCTATGAGCGCGAGACCGGCGCGGTCCGCCACCGCACCTTCGCCGAGCTGCCGGACGAGCTGCCCCTGGTTGGAGATCGGGAGCTTGTTGTCGTCAACGACACGAAGGTTGTGCCGGCTCGGATCCCGATCGAGTCCCCGCGCGGCGAAGTGCTGCTGCTCGAGCGGCACGAGGACGGGACGTGGGAGGCGCTTGCACGACCGACGCGGCGGCTGCGGGCGGGTCGGCGGTACGGGCCCGTCGAGCTGCTCGAGCACCTCGGCGAGGGCCGCTGGCGCCTGCGCCTGGAGGGCGAGCCCGCGGGCGAGACACCGCTGCCGCCGTACATCACGGAGCCGCTCGGCGACCCCTCCCGCTACCAGACCGTCTACGCGCGGGAGCCGGGCTCTGCGGCGGCGCCCACGGCCGGGCTCCACTTCACGCCGGAGCTGCTCGCGCGGCTCGACCCGGTGCGCGTCACGCTCCACGTCGGCCTCGACACGTTCCGGCCGGTCACCGAGGAGCGGCTCGAGGAGCACCGGATCCACGGCGAGCGCTACGAGGTCGAGCCGGAGGCGTGGGAGCGGATCCAGGCGGCGCAGCGCGTCCTCGCCGTCGGCACCACGACGGTGCGCGTGCTCGAGACGCTCGCCCGCGGCGGGCCGCTCGCCGGCCGCACCGAGCTGTTCATTGCGCCCGGCTTCGAGTTCCGGCGCGTCGACGCGCTGCTGACGAACTTCCACCTGCCGCGCTCCACGCTGCTCGCCCTCGTGATGGCCTTCGCGGGGATCGAGGAGACCCGCCGCCTCTACCGGCTCGCCGTCGAGGAGAGGTACCGCTTCTACTCCTTCGGCGATGCCATGCTCTTGCTCTGATGAGACCGCGGAGCGCGAACGAGTGGCGGGACTTCTGGCGGGACGGCGGCGAGCGGGAGCTGCACGGGCAGCTCGAGGAATTCGCGCCGTACTCGGTCCGGATCGCGACGCTGCTCGGCAGCAACGCGCCGGAGCGCGCGCTCGTCGCCGAGCTCGGCCGGATCCGCGAGCACGAGCTCGAAGCCCCGCGCGACCCCGAGCGCGACGCCGAGGTCGCCTCCCGCGTCTACGCGTGGTTCTGGAACCGACCTACCCAGATGGGCTAGCGAGGAGCGGGCCGCTCCCGTCTACGCTCGTCCCGTGAGCGAGAGCTTCAGCGTCGTGGCGCGGGACGGCGCGGCGCGCGCCGGGATCCTCCGAACCGCGCACGGCGAGGTGCGGACGCCGGCGTTCATGCCGGTCGGGACGAAGGCGACGGTGAAGTCCGTGGATCCGGACGAGCTGCACGCGCTCGGCGCCGACATCGTGCTCGGGAACGCGTACCACCTCCATTTCCGCCCAGGCGAGGAGCTGATCGCCGAGCTCGGCGGGCTGCACGCCTTCATGGGCTGGGACGGCGCGATCCTCACCGACTCCGGCGGCTTCCAGGTCTTCTCGCTCCGTGACACGCTGCTCGCGGCCGACGACGACGGCGTCACGTTCCGCTCGGTCTACGACGGCCGGCCCGAGCGCTTCACGCCGGAGCTGTCGGCGCGCGTGCAGGAGCTGCTCGGCTCGGACGTCGCGATGTGCCTCGACATCTGCCTGCCCGCGGGCGTCCCGCGCCCCGAGTTGGATGAGGCGGTGCGCCGCACGAGCGAGTGGGCGGAACGCCAGCGCGACCTCCCGCGGGCGCCGGGGCAGCTCCGCTTCGCGATCACGCAGGGCGGCCTCGACACGAAACTCCGGCAGCGCTCGTCGGAGGAGCTCGTCGCGCTCGACTTCGACGGCTACGCGATCGGCGGGCTCAGCGTGGGGGAGCACCGCGAGCCGATGTTCGACGCGACGACCGACTCCGCGGCCTTCCTGCCCGAGGAGAAGCCGCGCTACTTCATGGGGATCGGCGACCCCGAGGGCGTGCTCGAGGTGATCGCCCGCGGCGTCGACATGTTCGACTGCGTCCTGCCGACCCGCACCGCGCGCACCGGCAGCGCCCTCACGAGCGAGGGCCGCCTCAACCTCCGCAACGCCCGCTTCGCCCGCGACGATCGCCCCCTCGACGACGGATGCTCGTGCCCGGCCTGCTCCCGCTTCAGCCGGGCGTACATCCGCCACCTCGTCAACCAGCAGGAAATCCTCGGGTTGCGGCTGCTCAGCCTGCATAATTTGCGCTTCCTGCTCGATCTCGTCGCCGCGGCGCGACAGGCGATCGAGCGCGGCGAGTTCCTCACCTGGAAGGACGAGGCGCTCCGACGAGCGAAGGGAGCCAACGAGTGATGATCGGAGCGAGCGGCGGCGGGTCGGGGATCCTCTTCATCATCGTGATTGCGTTCCTGCTCCTCTGGCTGATCGTCGTCCGGCCGCAGCGGAAGCGCCAGAACCAGCAGCAGGAGATGCTCGGCGACCTGCGCGTCGGCGACGAGGTGCTCACCGCCGGGGGGATCTACGGCACGATCTCGCGGCTCGACGAGGATCAGGTCACGGTCCGGATCGCGCCGAAGACCGAAGTGCAGGTCGCGAGGCGCGCGATCGCGGGTGTGACGCGCGAGCCGGAGGAAGACGAGGACGCGGAGGCCGAGGAGCCGCAGGAGGAGGAGGACGAGAAGTGGCAGTCCGCCTTCGACGACGAAGGCTCCACCCATTCGAGCCGAGACATCGGACGAGGAGAAGCGCGGCTAACCTTTTCCGCGGTCTTGAAGGATCCTTCGTGAGAGAACGCCGCAACTACCTCTTGATCCTGGGCGCGATCGCCGCGCTCCTCGTCGGCGCGGTGCTGCTCGCCGTTCCCGGCTCGCCGGCCGTACAAGAAGCCGACGCTCGGCCTCGACCTGCAGGGCGGCCTCGAGGTCGTCCTCCGCGCGGTTCCTCAGAAGGGCCAGAGCATCGACCCGCAGCAGATGCAGATCGCCCAGCAGGTCATCACCCAGCGCACCAACGCGAGCGGCCTCGTCTCGCCGAACATCGCCATCCAGGGCGGGAACGAGATCGTGATCCAGCTCGCCGGCGTCCACGACCCGGCCAAGGCCGCGAAGACCATCGGCTCGCACCGGCCAGCTCCAGATGTTCGACTTCGAGACGAGCCTCCTGCCGCCGACCGTGCAGGGGAACCAGCAGCCGGCGCCGCTTCCGTCGCTCTACGGCCTGCTCAAGGCAGTGCAGACGAAGGCGAACAAGGGCTCGCCGCAGTCGTACTACCTGTTCAAGACCGTCAAGAAGAAGATCACGACGAAGGTCAAGGGCAAGAAGGTCACGAGGACGCAGACCTCGCATCCGGTCCTGCAGGGGCCGGCCGGGAGTCGCGAGCAATTGCTGCTGCCGTACAAGAACGGGAAGCAGCCGCCGGACACGCAGGTGCTGAAGGTGCCCGCCAACACCCAGCCGGTCTCCTGCAAGATCGCGACCGCCAGCTGCCTCGGCGCCGGCTCGAACGGCCGCTCGAAGAGCGGCGAGTACTGGTACCTGTTCAAGCTGCCCCCGGCGCTGACGGGCAAGGACCTCGTCGAGTCGGGCATCGCCGCCGATGTCGACCCGAACACCGGCTCGTCGATCGTGACGCTCCAGTTCACGGGCCACGGCTCGGACGAGTTCAAGCGGATCACCGAGGAGGAGTACAACCGTGGCCGGGTCAACGCGGGCCAGGCCGGCCAGCTGAACGCGACCGACCAGAACACGATCGCCACGTATGCCGGCCACAACGCGATCGTGCTCGACGGCGAGCTCCAGGAGACGCCGTACATCGACTACACGGACTCGACCCTCTCGCTGGGCATCGCCGGCAACGCCCAGATCACGGAGCCCAATGCGGACGCGGCCAAGTCGACCGCGCTCGTCCTCCAGAGCGGCTCGCTTCCGTACACGTTCACGCGGCTCTCGCAGACGGAAGTCTCGGCGACGCTCGGCAAGAGCTCGCTCCACCAGGCGTTGTGGGCTGCCGCCATCGGCCTGCTCGTCGTCGCGATCTTCCTGCTCATCCTGTACCGCTTCCTGGGGCTCGTGGCGGTGTTCGGCCTCGCGATCTACGCGGCCCTCTACTACGCGGCGATCCTGCTCTTCGACGTGACGCTGACGCTGCCGGGCTTCGCGGGCCTGATCCTCACGATCGGCGTCGCGGCCGACGCGAACGTCGTCGTGTTCGAACGCATCAAGGAAGAGGTGCGAGCCGGTCGATCGGTGCGGGCCGCCATCGCGGCGGGCTACGGGAAGGGCTTCCACACGATCCTCGACGCGAACGTCGTGACCGTGATCACGGCGATGGTCGTCTACCTGATCGCGGTCGCGGACGTGAAGGGCTTCGCCCTGATGCTGCTGATCGGCACCGTGATCTCGCTGCTCACCGCGGTCGTCGCGACGCGCGCGATGCTCGGCCTGCTCAGCGGTTTCCGCTGGTTCGACAGCCCGCGCTTCATGGGCGCCGAGGGCCAGCAGACGGCGAAGTGGCTCCAGATCGACTTCATGGGAAAGCGCAACCTGTGGTTCGCGATCTCGGGCGCCGTCATCCTCGCCGGCGTGATCTCGCTCGCCACGCAGGGCCTCAATCTCGGCATCGATTTCAAGGGCGGGACGCAGTTCACCTTCCAGACGAACAAGCCGTACTCGCAGGGAGAAGTGCAGAGGTTCATGGCCAGCCAGGGCGAGCCCGACGCCGTCGTCCAGGGCGAAGGGAAGAGCGTCAACGGCGACTTCAAGGACTGGCAGGTCCGCACGAAATCGCTGTCGAGGCAGGATCAGAACAACCTGCAGCAGACCCTCAAGGCCGACCTCGGCGCGTTCGGGGGCGGGGCGAAGAGCGTCTCCGGGACGTTCGGCCACCAGATCGCGGTCGACGCGATCTACGGGATCATCGTCTCGCTGCTCCTGATCACCATCTTCATCGCGATCAGGTTCGACTTCAAGTTCGCGATACCAGTGATCCTCGCGATGCTGCACGACATAGCCATCACCATCGGGGTCTACTCGCTGGTGGGCAAGGAGGTCACCGTCGACACGGTGGCCGCGGTGCTGACCGTGCTCGGCTACTCGATCTACGACACGATCATCATCTTCGACCGTATCCGCGAGAACATTCCCCTGATGCGGCGGTCGCCGTTCGCCACGATCGCCAACGTCTCGCTGTGGGAGACGATCAGGCGCTCGCTGGCCACGACCTTCATCACGCTGCTGCCGATCATCTGCCTCCTGATCCTCGGCGGCCATACGCTCAAGGACTTCGCTTTCGCGCTGATCGTCGGCGTCATCTCGGGCGCCTACTCCTCGATCTTCATCGCCGCGCCGCTGCTCACCACCTGGAAGGAGCGCGAGCCGGAGTACGCACGCCGGAAGCACCTCGTCGACCAGGAAGGCGGGGAGCCGGACGGGGGGACGCCCGCCCGTCGCAGGCCGTGGGGGCCCGAAGGGCGGCCCCGCGCTCGATCCGGACACGGTCGCGCTGCAGGAGTCGGAGGCGGCGCTCTCGGCCGAGCCGACGCCGAGCCTGATCGACGCGGTGACGTCGCCCGAGCCCGCGACCGCGAGCGCGCGCCGCGAGAAGCGGCGGCAGCGCCGGCGTTCGAGGCCGCATGGCCGCGCGCGGTAGCAGCCGGCTGCTCCTCGACACGCTCGAGGAGCTCCTCGCCGAGCTACCGGGCCGCGTGCGCGGCAGCCGCGAGCGATTCTCGGAGACCGCCCTCGCGGCGCTGCGCGCGATCGCCGACGAGCTCAACCTCGTGACCCGCGACGAGCTCGACGAGCTCGAGCTCCGCGTCGCGCAGCTCGAGCACCGGATGAAGCTGCTCGAGGGCCCGAGCGACCTCCCGCCGGCGGCCTAGGAGCTCAGCGCCTGAAGCGCGTCACCGTCGCAGCAAGGAACGTCTCGGCGTCGTAGACGATGAACGCACAGAGCGCCGCGAGCGGCAACTCGGCCAGCGCCGCTTCGGCGACGGCCTCCCACATCTCACCGCCGCTCTGCGAGGTCACGACGTCGAACCACGCGTCGCAGACGAGCATCGTCGCGGTGACGGCCGCGAGTGGGACGAGCCACTGGGAACCGCGGAACGCCGCCCAGGCGGTGGCGGCGAACGACGCGGTCAGCGCGACGTCGAAGCCGACCCAGGCGAGGTCGTAGTGAGACGTGACATGCCGAGAGGGGAGCGCGAAGGTCAGGTACAGCGTCCATGGCACCAATCCGGCTGCGACCAGAATGAGCAGCAGGGTCACCCAGCGCGGCAGCGGGATCCGGACGCCGAGAGGCTCTTGCGATTCCCTCATGGACCTTTTGTACCCTCGTGAGGTGATTCCCCGCCTGCCCAGTGCGGAGAGGCTCCTCGCCTGGAGTGCCGCGGTCGTCGGCGTGGTCGGGATCGTCTCGGCGCTGACGCCGGAGATGGCGAGTCGCGTCGATCTCGTTCAGGGCGTTCTGCCGCCGGGTTGGCCGGAGGCCGCGCGGGTGCTCACGGTTGCCTTCGGGGTCGGCTTGATCTGGCTCTCGCGCTCGCTCGCCAGGCGCCGGCTGCGCGCCTGGCAGCTTGCGGTCGCCGTTGTCGTCGCCTCCGCCGCCGCGCACCTCGCCAAGGGCCTCGATTTCGAGGAGGCGACGATCTCGCTGCTTCTCCTCGCGGCGTTGCTCAAGTGGCGACGCCGCTTCGACGTGCCCGGCGACCCTGCGAGCGTCCGGCCGCTGCTCGGCCTCGGCGCGGCCCTCGCGGGCATCGCCGCGGTCAGCGGTGGGGCCGAGCTGCGCGGCATCGAGCTGTCGCCTCGCACCGGCGACGCCCTCCTCGGCCTCGCCGTCGTCTTCGGCTTTCTCGCCCTCTACTTCTGTCTGCGGCCGTTCGGCCACGCCGTCGCACAGACGGTGGGAGAGCGGCGGATGGCGCGGGCGCTCGTGGACGGCTACGGCAGCGACAGCCTCTCGTTCTTCGCGCTGCGACGCGACAAGAGTTATCTCTTCTCGCCGTCGCGCCGTGCTTTCCTCGCCTACCGGGTCGTCGCGGGAACTGCGCTCGTCAGCGGCGATCCCGTCGGCGACGAGGCGGAGATCGATTACCTGCTGACGGAGCTGCAACGGGTTGCGCGTGCGCGCGGGTGGCGACTCGCGGTGGTCGGCGCGTCCGACGCGCACCTCGAGCGCTATCGCGCGTTCGGGCTCAAGCCCGTCCCGATCGGGGACGAGGCGGTGCTCAGTCCGCGCGACTTCTCGCTCGAGGGACGTCCGATCCGCAAGGTGCGCCAGTCGGTCTCCCGGCTCCACAAGGCCGGCTACTCGTTCCGCATTGTGGCTGCGGACGAGGTCGCGCCCGCGCTGGAGTTCGAGCTCGAGGACGTCTCGGCCTCGTGGCGGCGCGGCGAGCCTGAGCGCGGCTTCTCGATGGCGATCGACGACCTCCACACACCCGGCACCGTGCTCGCCCTCGCCGAAGACGCAGAGGGTCGAGTGGGCGGCTTTCTCCATCTCGCTCCGTCCGGGGCCGGCGACGGTTGGTCGTTGAGCGCGATGCGTCGTCGCCCCGACGCGCCGAACGGCCTGACCGAGTTTCTCGTGGTCGAGACCCTCGGCTGGGCACGCGACATGGGGGCGAGCGAGCTGTCGCTCAACTTCTGCGCCCTGACGGACTTCCTGGCTCCGGAACGGGCGACGACGCCGATGCGGCGGGTTGTGCGCCGCGGGATCCTGCTGGCCGACAACGTCTTCCAGCTCGAGCGGCTGTACTCGTTCAACCGCAAGTTCTTCCCTGAGTGGCGGCGCCGCTACATCTGCGTCGAGCGCCTCACCGACCTGCCCGCGGTCGGGCTGGCGTACCTCCATGCCGAGTCGCTGCTCGTGCCGCCCCGGCCGTGGACGCGCAGGCGCGAGGCCCGTCGCCGCCTAGCCACCGGCAGACGCGCCGCGTAGCCTTTCCGCCATGAGCACGACCCGCAGCATCGGACGCCTGTCGGAGATCGCGCAGGTCATGGTGCGCCACGGCTTCGGCTACTTCTTCGAGGCGCACAAGCTGAGCGACCTCCTGCCGGGCCGCTCCGCGGAGGATCGCCTCGCCGACATGACGGCCGAGCAGGGTGCCGCCTCGTCCGCTCGCGGCCAGCACCTGCGTGAGGTGCTCGACGAGCTCGGGCCGACGTTCGTGAAGTTCGGGCAGCTCCTCTCGACCCGGCCCGACGTCGTGCCGCCCGACATCGTGGTCGAGCTGCGGGGGCTGCAGGACGACGTGCGGCCGTTCCCGTTCGAGCAGGCCGAGCGCGTGATCGAAGAGGAGCTGGGCAACACGCTCGAGCGGCTGTTCCTCGACTTCGAGCCGGCGCCGGTCGCAGCTGCGTCCATCGGCCAGGTGCATCGTGCGACCCTGCCGAACGGGCGTCGGGTCGCAGTCAAGGTGCAGCGGCCGGGGGCACCGCAGAAGATCGAAGCCGACCTCGGCCTGCTCTACCAGGCGGCGCGGCTCGCGCGCGAGCGGATCCGCGCGCTCGATTTCGTCGACGCCCGCCAGCTCGTGGACGAGTTCGCGCGCTCCATCCGCAAGGAGCTCGACTACCGGCAGGAGGCGCGCAACGCGGAGAACTTCCACCGCCATTTCGCGGGCCACCCGCACGTCCGCGTGCCGAAGGTCTACTGGCAGTACACGCGACCCCGGGTCCTGACGCTGGAGTGGATCGACGGGATTCAGCTCGCCGACCTCGACCTCGTCACGACGACTCTCGAGGAGCGGCGCGAGATCGCCTATCGGATCACCGAGGCGTGGATGACGATGATCTTCCGGCACGGCTTCTTCCACGGCGACCCGCACCCCGCGAACATCCTCCTGCCGACGCAGGCAGGAGCGATCGGCCTCGTCGACTTCGGCGCGGTCGGGACGCTCACCGACGACGACATGACGAAGCTGACCGGCCTCTTCATCGACGCCGCGAACGAGAATCTCGAGCAGATTCCGAAGCGGTTGGCGGACCTTGGCGTGCGCTATCCGAAGGACCGCGAGGGTGAGTTCCTCGCCGAGATCCGCGAGCTGTACTACCGCTACTACGGCGCGAGCCTGAGCGAGGTCGATCCGATCCAGGTCGTCCGCGAGGGCTTCCAGCTCATCTACTCGATGAATCTGCACCTGCCTGCGCGCTTCCTCCTGCTCGACCGCACGATTGCAACCCTCGCCTCGGTCGGCGCGGAGCTCTATCCCGACTTCAACGTCTTCGAGGTCGCGCGGCCGTACGCCCGCGACCTGATGCTCGAGCGATTCGCTCCGCAGCGGGTCGCGCGCCGCGCGCGGCGGGAGGCAATCCGGTACGCGCAGGTGCTCGCCGAGGCGCCGTACCAGTTCCACGACTTCATGGAGGAGATCCGGGACGGCCAGATCGAGGTCGGCTTCGTGCACAAGGGGCTGGACGAGTTCATGTCGAAGCTCGATGTCGCCTTCAACCGGCTCGTGGTCGCGCTGATCGTCGTCGGCGGGCTGATCGGCTCGAGCATCATCGGGATCTTCGCGACCGCCGGGCCGCAGGTGCTCGGCGTGAACGTCATCTCGGTCATCGGCTTCGCGCTCTCCGCGGTGCTCGGGTTCTGGCTGCTCTGGGGCGTGGTCCGCTCCGGCCGGCTGTAGACCGTTCGTCACGCTTTTGCGCGAAAGGACATCTGGCGGAGCCCCGGTGCGGCGCCTAGCCTCGGTGGCATGACCGCGTTGCTCCTCGCCGAGCCGGAACCCGCCGTCCGCGGCTTCCTCGAGCGCCAGCTGCGCAACGACGGCTTCGACGTCGTGTCGTGCGAGCGCGCGGAGCAGCTGCCGCGCGCGGCGGATCCCGACGTCCTCGTGCTCGGGGATGCCGAGGCGCTCGACCGCGGCGTCGTGCCCGACTGTCCCGTGATCGTGCTCGGCAGCGCGGATCCGGCGGCCCGGGTGCGCGCGCTCGCCCGGGCGGACGATTGTCTCGCGCGGCCTTTCGTCTACGAGGAGCTGCTGGCGCGGATCCACGCGCTCCTGCGGCGCTGCCCTCCGCGGATCGAGCTCACGGAGGTCGGACCGCTCGCCATCGACCGCGCGGCGCGCCGCGTCACGGTGGCAGGGCGGGAGGTCGAGCTCTCGGCGAAGGAGTACGCGCTGCTCGTCAAGCTCGCCTCCGACCCGGATCGGGTCTTCACCCGCGAGCAGCTGCTGCGCGACGTCTGGGGCTTCCGCACGTACGTCCCGACCCGGACGCTGGAGTCGCACGCCTCCCGCGTCCGGCGCAAGCTCGCCTCGGCCGGGCTATCCGGCTGGATCGTGAATGTGTGGGGCGTCGGCTACAAGCTTCGTCACGTGCCGGCGGGCTGATAGCCGCCGTTACTGCTACGCAGCTCGTCGTGGCGCAGATTGCCTAGAGGAGGGCACCTTCCAGCCGGAGGAGCCACTCCTTGCGATCCAGCCCACCGCCGTAGCCGGTGAGGCTGCCGTTCGCGCCCACCACGCGGTGGCACGGGAGGACGATCGGCAGCGGGTTCCGGTTCATCACGGTTCCGACGGCCCGGGCGGCCCGCGGAGCGCCGACCTGCGCGGCGAGCGTGCCGTACGTCGTCGTGTGCCCGTACTCGACCCGGTTCAGCTCTGCGAGGACGCGGCGGTGGAACTCCGGCGTCGCGCGGAGGTCGAGCTCGAGGTCGAAGGCGTGCCGACGGCCGGCGAAGTACTCGTCGAGCTCCCGGCGCACGCGGTCGAGCGCGTTCGGGGAGCGCAGGACGCGTGGGCCGAAGTGCCGGGCCAGCCGCTCGAGCTCGGCCTCCGGCTCGGGATCGAAGCCGACGCGGCAGAGCCCGCGCTCCGAGACGCCGACGAGCAGCCGCCCGACGGGCGTGTCGTCGAGCACGTCGTAGGCGACGTCGAGCTCGCCGGACGCCGCCGCGGCTGCGCGGAAGCGCTCGTCGAGAACGGTGGGGACTGCGGTCATCGCTGCTCCTTCTCCTTCCGCAGCCGCCGCACCCCCGCGGAGGCCGCCTGTCGCGCCGCCTGCTCGTTCGAGCCGAGGGCGGCGCCGATGGTGTCGTAGTCGAGGTCGTACCCGTAGCGGAGGACGACGGCCGCGCGCTCCTTCGGCGGCAGGTCGTCGGTCAGCGGCGCGAGCTCCTCGAGGGCCGGGCGCTCGTCCTCTCCGGCCGGCTCGACCGATAGCTCCGCGGTGGGTCGCTCACGCCGCGCGGCGTCGACGACGGCGTTCGTGGCGATCGTGAGCACCCACGCGCGCAGGTGCTCGCCGTGCTCGAGCCGGCCGTACGCGCGCAGCGCGCGCAGGAACGTCTCCTGGAAGAGATCGTCCGCCCGGTCGCGGCCCGCCCGCCGGCGAAGGAAGGCGAGTACCTCGCCCTTGTGGGACTCGTAGAACCGCTCGAAGGGAGGGACGCCGCTCACCATCCAGTGAAACGTAGTCGGCGTTCAAGATGTGAGATGTGCAGGTCGCGGTCGTCGGTCATGTCGAGTGGGTCGAGTTCGCGCGAGTCGACCATACGCCCGAGACGGGGCAGATCGTGCATGCGCTCGAGACGTGGGAGGAGCCCGCCGGCGGCGGGGCCGTCGCTGCCGTTCAGCTGGCCAACCTCGGCGGCTCGTGCCTCCTCTTCACGGCGCTCGCCGACGACGACCTCGGGCGGCGCTCGCGCGAGGAGCTCGAGGCCTGCGGCGTCACCGTGCACGCGGGGCACGCGGCCGGCACGCAGCGCCGCGCGCTGACGCACGTCGACGAGGCCGGCGAGCGGACGATCACCGTGCTCGGCGACAAGCTGCTGCCGTCGGGTGAGGACGGATCGCTCCCGTGGGAGGAGCTTCGTCGCTGCGCCGCCGTCTATTTCGTGAGCGGGGACGTGGCCGCGCTGCGCGCGGCGCGGGGCTGTCCGGTACTCGTCGCCACGGCCCGAGAGCTCACGACGCTGCGCAGGGCCGCCGTCGAGGTCGACGTGCTCGTCGGGAGCGGAGAGGACGCGGCCGAGCGGTTCGAGTCCGGCGAGGTCGAGCCGGAGCCGAACGTCGTCGTCACGACTGCCGGCGCGCTCGGCGGTTGGATCCGCCCCGGCGGGCCGTTCCGCGCGGCCCCGCTGCCCGGACCGGTCTCCGACGCTTACGGCTGCGGCGACTGCTTCGCCGCGGGGCTCACCTACGGGCTCGCGGTGGGGAAGTCGCTCGACGAGGCCGTCGCACTGGGCGCGCAATGCGGAGCCGCCGTTCTCACCGGCCGGGGTGCGTACGGCTACCAGCTCTCGGCGGCCGAATTGTCCGGCGACTCGGACTAGGAGCTCGGCCTGGACCGCGATAGGGTCAGCGCATGAGTCAGGTAGCTGCACGCTCAGCAGCTCACGCGGTGCTGCCGGTGCCGTCCGACCCCAACCGGGTGGGGCACGACTGGCTGGACACGCTCGAAGAGGTGCCGCTCTTCGAGGGGCTCTCGAAACGCCATCTGCGACGGATCGCGAAGCTCGCCCACATTCGCCGTTTCGCGCCCGGTTCCGTCATGGTCCGCACCGGAGACACCGGCCGGTCGTTCTACGTCCTGCTCGACGGGAGTGCGAAGGTCACTCGCACCGGCCGTCGGTCGCTGCGCCTCGAGGCGGGCGCTTTCTTCGGCGAGATGGCCCTGATCGACGGCTCTCCTCGCTCGGCCGACGTCGTCGCAGAAGGTGAAGTGCTCGCGCTCACGATCGACAGATCGGGTTTCGCGAAGCTCCTCCGTGCCGAGCCGGCGCTCGCCCAGGCACTGCTGCGCACGCTGGCTGCCCGCCTCCGGGCCGTCGAGGCAACGGTCTAAGAGCCCTTTCCCTCGATCCGGGCCGTCTCGGCGCGGGCCTATTGCTATGGACTTGTGGGAGAAAGTGGTTTATAGTGGGGTGCAGTGGTGAGATAGGGAGAGCGCCCCATGCTCCTAGGCGAGTACGAGCACACGATCGACGACAAGAACCGTCTGACGCTACCGGTGAAATTCCGGAGGGCGTTCGAGGACGGCGTCGTCGTCACGCGCGGCCTCGACGGCTGCCTCTACGCGTGGACGCCGGCCGCCTGGGAGAACTACCGCGACACGACCCTTTCCGCCCTGCACCCGCTGAGCCAGGAGGGCCGGCGGATGCATCGCCACTTCTTCTCCGGCGCCAGCGAGACGACGCCGGACAAGCAAGGGCGGGTGAGCATCCCGCCCGCGCTGCTCGTGCACGCAAAGCTCGGCCGCGACGTCGTCGTCGCCGGGGTCAACGACCGCCTCGAGATCTGGGACCGCGCGGCCTGGAAGCGCGAGCTCGCCGAGGTCGAAGGGAGTGCTGAGGATGTTGCCGAACGTCTTGCAGCCCAGGGAAGCTGACCACGTCCCCGCCCTCGCCGAGGAGGTGCGGGCCTCTCTCGCCGTGGAGCCGGGCGAGACCGTCATCGACGCGACCTTCGGTGCGGGCGGGCACGCCGCGATCCTCGCCGCCGGCCTCCGCGGCAAGGGGAAGCTGATCGCGATCGACCGCGACCCGACCGCGCGGACGTACTTCGAGCAGCTCGCGAAGCGCACGACGGTGAACGCGCGTCTCCTGCGGGGTGACTTCGGCGTCGTCCTGCCGCAGCTGGCGGAGAACGGTGTCCGCGCCGACGCGATCCTGCTCGATCTCGGCGTTTCCTCGATGCAGCTCGACCGGCCCGAGCGCGGCTTCTCGTACGCGGTCGACGCGCCGCTCGACATGCGGATGGATCCGAGCCAGGACGAGAGCGCTTGCGACGTCGTCAACACGTGGAGCGAGCGCGACCTCGTGACGATCTTCCGCCGCTACGGCGAGGAGCGGTACGCGAAGCAGATCGCGCGCGCGATCGTCCGTCGCCGGCGCGAGCAGCCGTTCGAGCGCACCGGCGAGCTCGTGGACACGATCAAGGCCGCGATCCCGGCGCCGGCGCGGTTCGGCGACGGGCATCCGGCGAAGCGGGTCTTCCAGGCGCTGCGGATCGCGGTCAACGACGAGCTCGACTCGCTCGCGAACGCCTTGCCCGCCGCGCTGGAGATGCTGCGGCCCGGCGGCCGCCTCGCCGTCATCTCCTTCCACTCGCTCGAGGACCGCATCGTGAAGCGGTTCCTCCGCGAGCGGGAGCGCGGCTGCACGTGCCCGCCCGACTTTCCCGTCTGCGTCTGCGGCAACGAGCCCGAGCTCCGGGCGCTGCAGCGGAGGCCGATCCGGCCCGGCCACGCAGAGCTCGCCGCGAACCCTCGTTCCGCGTCGGCGCGCCTGCGCGCAGCGGTCAAGACCGGGGCGGAGGAGGCCTGATGGCGGCCGTCGACTGGTTCGCCCCCGCGGAGGTCGCCGAGCCGGCACCGGCCAAGCGGCGGCGACGTGCCCCGGCTGCGCAGCCGAGAGGGCGTCCGGCGGCGTCCGTACGCTCGCGGCGCAAGGCCACGCAACGCCGTGTCCGCGGCCACATCGTCTGGATGATCCTCTTCGCGCTCCTCCTCTTCGGCGTCGTCGCGGTGAACGTCGCCGTCCTGCGGGCGCACGTCGCGGTGTCGAAGCTCGACGACAAGCGCGCGAAGCTCGAGGCGGGGAACCAGGCTCTCGCCTCCCAGCTCTCGGCGATCGACTCCGCGCCGCGGATCGAGGCGGCGGCGCGCCGGCTCGGCCTGATCCCGGCGTCGGCCGGCAACACGTCGTACCTCGACCTGGCGCCGCGAGGCCGTTGAAGACGCGCGTCGTCAACTCCCGGCTCCGCCTTCTCCTTCTCATCATCGTCCTCACGTTCGCGGTCCTCGGCGCGCGCGCCGCGTGGATCCAGACCGTGCGCGCGTCCTCGCTCGCCGCGATGGCGCAGACGCAGGCGAGGAAGCCGATCGTCCTGCCGGCCGGGCGAGGGACGATCTACGACCGGATGGGGAATCCGCTGGCCATTGGCCAGCAGGCGGTCGACGTCGACGCCGACCCGATGCAGATCGCCGATCCGCGCCGCGAGGCACGGATCGCGGCGAAGGTGCTCGGGATCCCGTTCAAGCCGCTGTACCGGCAGCTCTCCGACCGCAGCCGAGGCTTCGTCTACGTCCAGCGGAAGGCGCCGCCGAAGCTCGCGGCCGCGCTCGAGAAGCGCCACCTCGTCGGCTTCACCTTCGCTCCGGACCAGAAGCGCGTCTATCCGCAGGGGACGGTGGCGGCGCCGGTGCTCGGCTACGCGGGCACGGACAACACCGGTCTCTCGGGGCTCGAGCTCCAGCTGAACAAGGAGCTCGAGGGGACGCCGGGAAGCGCGACCTTGGTGCGCGACGCGCTCGGCCAGTCCGTGAACACGATCCAGCAGCGTCCCGCCCGCGACGGCCGCGACGTCTTCCTCACGCTCGACAGCCACATCCAGGCGAACGCGGAGCAGGTGCTCGAGCAGACGGTGCAGGAGTGGCACGCAAAGGACGCGACGGCCATCGTCCTCGACCCGCACACGGGAGCGATCCTCGCCATGGCGCAGGAGCCGGGCTACGACGCGAATGGCCATCCCGCCGGCGACGGCGCACGATCTCACGATCGACCACGGCGTGACGGACGTCTTCGAGCCGGGCTCGGTGTTCAAGGTCGTGACGATCGGAGGAGCCCTCTCGCAACACGACATCACGCCGAACACGGCGTTCCGGGTCCCGGGCTCCCTGCAGGTCGCAGACCGCGTGATCCACGACGCGGAGCCGCACGGGCTGGAGACGCTGAAGGTCAAGCAGATCCTCCAGCGCTCCTCGAACATCGGCACGGACCTGATCGCCGAGCGCTACCTCGGCGAGAGCGGCCTGAGGAAGTGGATGGCGCGCTTCGGGTTCGGCCGCCGGACCGGGATCGACTACCCCGGCGAGAGCCGTGGCCTCCTGCCGTCGTACTGGTCGGGGTCGACGATCGGCACCGTCCCGATCGGGCAGGGCGTCTCGGTCACGGGCATCCAGCTCGCGTCGGCCTACGCCGCGATCGCGAACGGCGGCGAGTGGATCCAGCCGCACCTCGTCGACCACGTCGCCGGCCGGCCTCCGGCGAGACCGAAGAGACGGCGCATCCTCGCGCCCGGCGTCGATTACCAGCTGCGCACGATGTTGCGGGGCGTCGTCTCGGATCAGGGGACGGCCGAGCTCGCCGCCATTCCCGGCTACGCCGTCGCCGGCAAGACGGGGACCGCACAGAAGCCGGGGCCGAACGGCTACATCCCCGGCGCGTACGTCGCGACCTTCGTCGGGATGGTGCCGGCCTCGCGCCCGCGCCTGCTCGTGCTCGTGACCATCGACGAGCCGCACGGGGGTATCTACGGCGGCATCGTGGCGGCGCCCGCGTTCGAGCAGATCGCCTCCTTCGACCTCCAGTACCTCGAGGTTCCGCCGGACCTCCGGATCAGGTAGGCAGATCACCGCCCGGGTACACTCGCGGCCGAGATGGAGCTGGAGCGCCTCGTCGCAGCGCTCGAGCCGGTGGAGGTGCTCGGGCGCCCTTCGGTCGAGGTGCGCGATCTCGCCTATGACGCGCGTGCGGTCACGCCCGGCGCGCTGTTCTTCGCCGTGCCCGGGGAGCGGGCGGACGGCCACGACTTCGCGCCGGAGGCGGTCGAGCGTGGAGCGGTCGCGCTCGTCGTCGAGCGCGCTCTCGACCTGACCGTGCCGCAGGTCGTCGTCCGCGACGCGCGCGCGGCGATGGCTCCCGCGGCGGACGCGTTCTTCGGCGAGCCGACGCGCGAACTCGAGGTGGTCGGCGTCACCGGTACGAGCGGCAAGACCACGACGAGCTTCCTCCTGTTCGCGATCCTCGCCGCGGCGGGGCGGCGTCCCGGGCTGCTCGGGACGGTCGAGGCGCGGGTCGGCGGCGAGCGGCGCGGCGTCGTGCGCACGACGCCCGAGGCGATCGACCTGCAGCGCGTGTTCCGAGAGATGCTCGACGCCGGCGACCGCTCGTGCGCGATGGAGGCCTCGTCGCACGCGTCCGTCCTCCACCGGCTCGACCGCGTCCGCTTCGCCGCGCTGGTCTTCACGAATCTCAGCCAGGACCACCTGGACTTCCACGGCGACATGGAGTCGTACTTCGAGGCCAAGCGGCGGCTCTTCCTCGCCGAGCCGCGGCCGATCGCGGTCGTCAACGTCGGCGACGACTACGGGCGCCGGCTGGCACAGGAGCTCCCGGAGGCGATCACGTTCTCGGCGGCCGACGCGAGCGCGCTTGACGGCATCGAGCTGCGGCTCCGGGGGCGCTTCAACCTCGAGAACGCGCTCGGGGCACTACACGCGGCGCGGGCGCTCGGCATCGCCGACGACGCGATCCGGCAGGGCCTCGAGTCGGTGCGCGGCGTTCCCGGCCGCTTCGAGTCCGTCGACGCCGGCCAGCCGTTCCACGTGATCGTCGACTACGCGCACAAGCCCGACGCCCTCGAGAAGGTGCTGCGCGCGCGCGCGGGAGCTGGCGGCGGGCAATCGCGTCATCTGCGTAGTGGGCGCGGGCGGCGACCGCGACCGCGGCAAGCGGGCCGTGATGGGGCGGCTCGCGTCGGAGCTCGCCGACATCGTGATCGTCACCTCCGACAACCCGCGCAGCGAGGATCCCGAGGCGATCGCCGCGGAGATCGTGTCCGGGGCCGAAGGCGAGGTAGAGGTCGAGCTCGACCGCGCTGCCGCGATCGGGCGCGCCGTCGAGCTCGCGCAGCCGGGCGACGTCGTCCTCATCGCAGGCAAGGGAGCCGAGCAGGGCCAGGAGTTCGCCGACCGGACGGTGCCGTTCGACGACCGCGAGGCCGCAAAGGACGCGTTGCGGGGGGCGGCGGCCTGATCCCCTTGCCGCTCGCCGAGGTGCGGGCGCTCTCGCTGGGCCGGCTCGAGAGCGACGCAGAGGCGGTCACCGGCGTCGACGTCGACTCGCGCCGGATCCGGCCGGGCGACCTGTTCGTCGCCGTCTCGGGCGGCGAAGCGTTCCTCGACGACGCCCGCGCGCGAGGCGCCGCGGCCACCCTCGTGCCCGACGACGCCCACGCGGCGCTCGCCGCGCTGGGCAGTGCCGTCCGCGCCCGCAGCGATGCTCGCGTCGTGGCGATCACCGGCTCGGTCGGGAAGACGTCGACGAAGGACATCCTCGCGGCGCTCCTCCGCACCCGCTTCCGCACCGTCGCCGCGCCGGACGGCTTCAACAACGAGGTCGGCCTGCCGCTCACTCTGTGCCGCGTCGAGGCGGACACCGAGGTCGTCGTGACGGAGCTGGCGATGCGCGGCGCCGGCCAGATTCGCGACCTTGCCAGGGTCGCGCGACCCGATCTCGGCGTGATCACCTCGATCGCTCCCGTCCACCTCGAGCAGATGGGAAGCCTCGAGAACATCGCCCGCGCCAAGGCGGAGCTGCTCGACGAGCTTCCGGCCGGCGCGGTGGCGGTCCTCCCGGAAGACACGCCGGTGCTGGAGCCCTTCGTGCCGCAGGGGCTCGACGTGCGTCGCTTCGGCGCGCCCGAGGCGGAGGTTCGCGACGGCCGCACGCACGTGCGCTGGGGCGGACGCGAGGTCGTGTTCGGCTTCGCGGCCCGCCACCAGGCCACGAACGCGGCTGCAGCGCTGACCGCGGCCGAGGCTCTCGGGGTCGAGGCGCCGCAGGAGCCGGTGGAGGTCGAGTTCTCGCGCTGGCGCTCCCAGGAGACGGAGCTGCCGAGCGGCGGGCTGCTGATCAACGACTCCTGGAACGCGAACCCCGTCGCGATGAGCGCCGCGCTCGCGCACCTGCGCGAGCGCGCGGGACGTCGGCGCACCGTGGCGATCCTCGGCGAGATGGCCGAGCTCGGGCCCGAGGCTCCCCGCTATCACGAGGAGATCGGCGCCGAGGCCGAAGCTGTGGACGTCGTGCTCGGCGTCGGCGAGCTCGCCCGGCACTACCGGCCCGACGAGTGGGCGCCCTCGGCCGCAGAGGCGCGAGAGGTCGCGCTCGGCCTCGTTCGTCCCGGCGACGCGATCCTCGTGAAGGGCTCGCGCTCGGTCGGGCTCGAGGTGGTGGCCGACGCGCTGCTGGAGCCGCGGTCGTGATCCGCGTCCTCATCGCCGCGGCGGTCGGGCTCACCCTCGCGGTGGCGATCGGCCCGAGGTTCATCGACTTCCTCCGCCGCAACGAGTTCGGACAGCACATCCGGGAGGAGGGGCCGCAGCACCACATCGCCAAGCAGGGCACGCCGACCATGGGCGGGCTCCTGATCCTGTTCGCGGCGACGGTCGCCTTCCTGCCGGTCAGCCACTTTCGCCTCCAGGCGCTGACCGTGCTCTTCACCGCGCTCGCGTGCGGGGCGATCGGCTTCCTCGACGACTTCATCAAGTTGACCCACAGGCGGTCGCTCGGCCTGTCCGGGCGCTGGAAGCTGCTGCTGCTCGCCGGCGTCACGGTCGTGGTCGCGATCGTCGCGCGTCACCTGCACCTGAGCACCGACGTCTACATCCCCGTGATCGACGTCACCGTGCCGCTGTCGTACGGCTGGTACGTCTTCCTCTTCTTCGTGATCGCCGGGGCCGCCAACGGCACGAATCTCGCCGACGGCGTCGACGGGCTCCTCGCCGGCACGGGGATCATCGCCCTCTTCACCTTCATGGCGATGAACGTCGTCTCGTACGTGCGGTCCGGCCCCGCCGGGCACCGCAACCTGACGAAGCTCGACCTCGCCATCGTCGGCGCGGCACTGATCGGGGCGGCGGTCGGCTTCCTCTGGTTCAACGCCTTCCCGGCCGAGGTGATCATGGGCGACACCGGCTCGATGGCGTTCGGCGGCGCGCTCGCGGCGTTCGCGATCATGATGAAGGTCGAGGTGCTGCTGCTCCTGATCGGCGGCATCTTCGTGATCGAGGCCCTGTCGGTGATGATCCAGGTGTTCTCGTTCAAGCGCTTCGGCCGACGTGTCTTCCTGATGGCGCCGATCCACCACCACTTCGAGATGAAGGCGTGGTCCGAGACGAAGATCACCGTGCGCTTCTGGATCATCGCCGGGCTGCTGTGCGCGGTCGGCTTCGCGCTCTACTACCGCTACTACTTCGGCCAGCTGCCGAGGCTCAGCGGCTGTGAGCGCCGCGGACGTGGAGCAGGCGTTGCTCGACGCCGTCCAGTTGGAGCCGGAGGAGGACGTCCTCGTCCTGGGCAGCGGGGCGCTCGCGCTGGGAGCGCACGAGCGGGTCGGCGACGGCTGGGTCTACGTCGTCCGGTCGCAGGTGGACGAGCTCGAGGAGCTGCTCGTGGAGGCGCATGCCGCGGGAGTGAGCGGGGTGGCGTACCTCGTGGGCGAGACGCCCGTGCTGCCGCTCCCGGACGGCGCCGTGGCGGCGGCCGTCGGGAGGATCGCCACGGACGACGGGGCACTCGGGGCGGCGGCGGAGGAGCTCGCGCGGGTGCTGTCGGCAGGGGGGCGGGCCTCGTTCGCCGAGCCGGACGCGGAGGCGGGGGAGGAGCTGGCGCGCGCACTCGCGGCGGCCGGGTTCGAGCAGGTCGAGGTCGTGCGCGTGGGCGAGGAGGCTGTCGTGAGCGCCCGGCGCGGCTGAGGATGCGGGAGCCGGACGACGAACCCGTATCCCATCCTCGAGAAAGTCGACACGGTTCCGTTGCGCTCGGACGCGTACGCTGACCCCAGGGGACCCGCGCCCCCCATTGGGGGGGAGCGTGCGCCGTGAGCGAGGACACGTCCCGAAGCGCCGTCTCCCGAGGAGGCATGGCTGCCGGGCCGGGCGCTCGTCGTCGGGCTCGCACGATCCGGGCTGGCGGCGGCCGCCGCGCTCGTCGGGTGCGGCGTTCAGGTCGTCGCGGCTGATCGTTCTCCAGACGCCGATGCCGGCAGGCTCGGCGACCTCGGCGTCGAACTCCGACTCGGAACGGAGGAGGAGGCGTTGCTCGAAGGGGTGGAAGTCGTCGTCAAGAGTCCGGGCGTACCGGCCGAATCGCCGCTGGTCGCCGGTGCACGGTCGCGCGACATCCCCGTCTGGAGCGAGGTCGAGCTCGGCTACCGGCTGCTGCCTGCGGGCTCGCGCCTGATCGGCGTCACCGGCACGAACGGGAAGACGACGACGACCGAGCTGCTCGGCGCGATCCTCCGCGCGGCCGGCCGGCAAGTCGAGGTGGCCGGCAACGTCGGCCGTGCCCTCACCGACGCCGCCCTCGTTGCGGCGGAGGGCTCGTGGATCGTCTGCGAGCTCTCGAGCTTCCAGCTCGAGGACGTCCACACGCTTGCGTGCGACGTCGCCGTCCTCCTCAACCTCGAGCCCGACCACCTCGACCGGCACGGCACGTTCGATGCATACCGCACCGCGAAGCTCCGCATCTTCGAGCGGGCGCGCGCGAAGGTCGTCCCGCGCGGCTTCGGGATCGACGGGATCGAGTTTTCCGCCGACGACCCGCTGCCGGCGGAGCCACTGATTCCGGGGCGCCACAACCGGGAGAACGCCGCAGCCGCGACCGCAGCGGCCCGCGCCGCCGGCGTGCCCGACGACGCGATCGCCCAGGCACTCGCCACGTTCCCCGGAGTCCCGCACCGGCTGGAGCTGGTGCGCGAGCTGCGCGGCGTTCGCTGGGTCAACGACTCGAAGGCCACGAACACGGCGGCGGCCCGCCGCGGCGTAGCCGCCTACGACGCGCCGCTCCGCCTCATCCTCGGCGGCTCGCTCAAGGGCGAGGACTTCGGCCCCTTCGCGAGCGACCTGCCGGCGAACGTCCGCTCGATCTATCTCGTCGGGGCCGCGAGCGACGAGCTCGCCGCCGCCCTCGACGCAGCCGGACGCGCGTACGTCCGGGCCGGCGATCTCCCCACGGCCGTGGCGCGGGCCGCAGCCGACGCCGAGCCCGGCGACGTCGTCCTCCTCTCGCCCGCCTGCGCCAGCTACGACCAGTTCGCGAACTTCGAGGAGAGAGGCGACACCTTCCGCCGCCTCGTGGAGGACCTGTCGTGAGAGCGAAGCGCCACCAGTTCGAGTGGAACCTGCTCGTGCTCGTCACGGCGGCCCTCGTCCTCTTCGGGCTCGTCATGGTGTACAGCGCGACCTCGGGATCCGCCGCGCTCGGGAACGCCAACCCGCTCGGCTTCGTCGGGCGGCAGGTGATCTACGCCGTCATCGGCGTTGCACTGCTCGTCGTCGTCTCGCGTCTCCCGCTCGAGCGGCTCCGGGCACTCGCGCCGAGCCTCGTCGTGACGGCTCTCGTGCTGTGCCTCGGGGTGCTCGTGGTCGGCCAGCGGATCAACGGCGCGCGTCGCTGGATCGACGTCGGTCCGCTCGTCTTCCAGCCGTCGGAGCTCGCGAAGCTTGCGGTCGTCGTCTGGACGGCCGCGTACCTGTCGCGGCACAAGCCGCCGCGCACCCTGCCGGAGCTCGCACGGCCGCTCGGGTTTCTCGTCCTTCTCTTCGCAGCGCTCGTTCTCGTCGAGCCCGACCTCGGGACCGCGCTGACGCTCTTGCTCGTCGTCGGCGCCATCCTGCTCATCTCGGGTACGCGGATGCGGCTGCTCGCCACCGCGTACGGCCTCGTGATCGGTCTCGCCGCGATCGCCGCGTGGTCGTCGCCGTACCGGCGCGATCGTCTCCTCACCTTCCTCGACCCCTGGAAGGACCCCACCGGCTCCGGCCTCCAGAACGTCCAGGCGCTGATCAGCTTCGGCTCGGGCGGAATCTTCGGACGCGGCCTCGGGCAAGGGCTTGCGCCGCTCTACTACCTGCCCGAGGCGCACACCGACATGATGTTCGCCGTCGTCGGCGAGGAGCTCGGCCTCGTCGGCGTCGCCCTGGTGATCATGGCGTTCTGCGCCTTCGGCTATGCGGGGATCCGGCTCGCGATCGCGTGCCGCGACCCGTTCGCAAAGCGGCTCGCGGCGGGCATCACGGCGCTCGTCTGCGGGCAGGCGGCGATCAACATGGCTGCCGCAGTCGGGCTGGCGCCGCTCACCGGGATCCCGCTTCCGTTCGTCTCCTACGGCGGCTCGAGTCTCGTGGTGATGCTCGTCGGGGTCGGCGTCCTCCTTAACATCGCCCGTGATGGCGGACGAGCGGCAGCTGCGGTTCCTGATCGCGGCCGGAGGGACGGTCGGGCACGTCGCGCCGGCACTGGCCGTCGCAGAAGCGTTGCGACGGCGGGGCGGGCTGGTGACGTTCGCCGGGTCGCCGGATCGCGTCGAGGCGCGGCTCGTTCCTGAGCACGGCTACGAGTTCGACGCGTTCGCGGTCTCCGGGCTGCCGCGCCGGCCCGGCCCGGAGCAAGTGCGCGCGCTGGGCAGGGCGCTCGCGGCGCCGATCGCCTGCCGCGCGATCCTCCGCCGCCGCAAGCCGGACGCGGTACTCGGCGCCGGCGGCTTCGTCGCGGGGCCGATGGTGCTGGCCGCGCGGCTCGAGGGGATCCCGTGCGCGCTCACCGAGGCCGACGCGCATCTCGGTCTCGCGAACCGGCTCGCCGCGCCGCTCGCGGAACGCGTCTTCCTCGCGCTGCCGCTCGACCGGCACGGGGAGAAGTACCGCGCGGTCGGCCGGCCGATCCCGGCGGCGTCGCAACCCGTGGAACGCGAGGAGGCGCGCAGCCGGCTCGGGCTGGTGCCGGACGCGCGCGTCGTGCTCGTCTTCGGGGGCTCCCTCGGCGCGCGCCTGCTGAACGACCTCGCGCTCGACGCCTGGGCTGACGCCGGGCCTGCCGTCATCCACCTCTGCGGGGAGCGCGACTACCCCGAGCTGCAGGGCCGGGCCTCGCGCCCCGACTACATCCTGCAGCCGTTCATCGAGGAGATCGGCGTCGCGTACGGGGCCGCCGACGTCGTCCTCGCGCGGGCGGGCGGCTCGGTCTGGGAGCTCGCCGCGGCAGGCCTGCCCGCGGTGCTGGTGCCCGGCGCGTTCGCAACGGGCCAGCACCAGGAGAAGAACGCGCGCTGGTTCGCCGACGCCGGCGGCGCGGTCGTCGTTCCCGAGGCGGAGGCGGCGCGTGCGCCTCGGGTGGTGGAGGAGCTGCTCGGCGACGCCGACCGTCTCGCGGCCATGGCCGCTGCCATGCGCGCGGTCGCGAAGCCCGACGCAGCGGAAGAGATCGCGGATGAGCTCGTCTCCCTCGCAGCCGCTCGCCGGTAGGCGAATCTGGCTCGCCGGGATCGGCGGCGCCGGCATGAGCGGCTACGCGCTGCTCGCGCACGCGTGGGGGGCGGAGGTCGCCGGCTGGGATCGCGTCGACACGCCCTACCTGGGGCACCTCGAGGGCATAGCCGTCGAGATCGCTCCAGAGCCGCCGCCTCCGCCGGCGGGATGGGAGGTGTTCGTCTCGACGGCCTTTGCGGGCCGGGTCGAGGGCCGTCCGCGGGCCGATCTCCTCGCCGAGCTCGTCGCGCAGCGGCGTGCGATCGTTGTGGCGGGCGCGCACGGGAAGACGACGACGAGCGCGATGATCGCCTTCTGCCTCGACCGGCTCGGGCTCGAGCCGGCGTTCCTGATCGGCGGCGACGTGCCACAGCTCGGCGGCAACGCCCGAGCGGGGTCCGGTTGGCTGGTGGTCGAAGGGGACGAGTCGGATCGCTCCGTCGGGGCGCTGCGACCGGAGCTCGCCGTGCTGCTCAACATCGACCTCGACCACCACACGACGTTCGGCTCTCGCAACGAGGTGGAGTCGTTCTTCGAGGATTGGCTGCGCCAGGTGCCGCAGGTCGTGCGCGCGGAGGAGCTCGAGCCCGTGCAGCTCGAGCTTCGTGTGCCCGGAGAGCACAACCGGCGCAACGCGGCCGCAGCCCTCGCGGCGCTCGAGCTCGCCGGTGTCCCGCGAGCCGAGGCCGAGGCGGCGATCGTCGAGTTCCGTGGCGCCGGGCGGCGGCTCGAGCCGAAGGGCGAGGTCGGCGGAGTGGCCGTCCTCGACAGCTACGCGCACCACCCGGCCGAGCTCGCAGCCGACCTCGCCGCGGTCCGCAACGGCGGGAGGCTCCTGGCCCTCTTCCAGCCGCATCTCTACTCGCGGACGCTCCACCTCGCGCACGGCTTCGCCGAGGCGCTCGCCGGCGCGGACGCCGTGTGCGTGACCGAGATCTATCCGGCTCGTGAGGAGCCGCTGCCCGGAGTGACCGGACGATTGATCGTCGACGAGCTTGCGCGGCTCCGTCCCAGGCATGCCCATCGGCTGGGCGCCGTCGCTCGAGGACGCCGCTCGCCTCGTCGTCGCGTGGGCGCGGCCGGGGGACACCGTGCTCACACTCGGCGCCGGCGACGTCGACCGCGCCGCGCCGCTGATCCTCGAGGCGCTCGCATGAGGATCGAGGAGGGCGTCGAGCTCGCGCGGTTCACCACGCTGGGCACCGGCGGGCCGGCACGCGCATTCGCGCGGCCGGAGTCGGAAGCGGAGGTGGAGGAGCTCTTGCAGTGGGCGGAGCAGCGCTCGCTCGGCGTCGCCGTCGTCGGCCTCGGCTCGAACCTCCTGGCGGCGGACGAGGGCGTCGACGCGCTGGTCCTCAAGCTCGGCGGAGAGCTCGCCGCGGTCGAGGCCGGCGAAGACATGTTGCGAGTGGGGGGCGGCGCGGCGAACGCCGTCGCCCTCCACCGCGCTCGTGCGGCCGGGCTCGGCGGCTTCGAGTTCGCCTGCGCCATCCCCGGCACGATCGGCGGCGGAGTGTGGATGAACGCCGGCGCGTACGGCGGTGACTTCGCCGGGGTGCTGGAGCGGGTGCTCGTTGCGACAGCGGACGGCAGCGGCTGGCTGACGCCCACCGAGCTCGGACTGAGCTACCGGCACTCGGAGCTCCGGCACGGGCAGGTCGTCCTGCGCGCCGAGCTGCGGCTGCGGCCGCGGCCCCCGGACGAGATCAAAGCCGAGGTGCGCGAGTTGAACGCGCGCCGGAAGGAGGCGCAGCCGACCAACCGGCGCACGTTCGGCAGTGTGTTCAAGAATCCCGAGCACGAGCTGAGCGCAGGCCGGATGCTCGAGGCCTGCGGCCTCAAGGGCCATCGCAGCGGCGGAGCCCAGATCTCGCCGAAGCACGCGAACTTCATCGAGAACGCCGGCGCCGCCACCACCGCGGACGCCCTCGCCCTCATGGCCGAGGCGCGCCGTCGCGCGCACGAGCAGTTCGGCGTCCGTCTCCAGCACGAGGTCGAGTTTCTCGGCGAGCTCGAGCTGCCCGGGCTGTAGGAAGGTCCGGACCGGCGACGAAAACCGAAAGATGCCTGCCAGGGCTCGTCTCGCTCGGTCCATTGCGCGCGTGGAGGCTGCGACGCTGCCCTCGCGGCTGAGCCTGCCGCAACTGCATCCACGGGCGTGGCTTGCCCGCTTCGCCCCAACCCGCCGCTCACTCGCAGTCGGCTTCGGCCTGCTCGCCGTCGCGCTCGGCGGGTACCTGCTCGCGCGAGAGACGGCGCTCTTCGCAATCGACCGGATCGAGGTGCGCGGCGGCTCGCCTCAGGTCGCCGGGCAGGTCCACTCGGCGCTTGCGTCAGTCGTCGGAAGGCCTCTCGTCGGGCTCGACGGCTCGGCGGTGCTGGCGAGGGTGGACGCGCTTCCCACGGTGGTGAGCGCGAGCTACGACCGGTCCTTCCCGCACACGCTGCGCATCACGGTCGTCCCGGAGCGGCCCGCCGCCGTCCTGCGCCGCGGCCCCGACAGCTGGCTCGTGTCGAGGCGCGGACGTGTGATGGAGCGGCTCCCGGCCACGGCCGTCCCGAGGCTGCCGCGAATCTGGGTCTCGACGCGCACGCCGGTGCGGACCGGTGCCAAGCTCACGGCGGCCGCCGCCGCCGCGGCCGCGCACGCCGTCGGCCTGGCGGGTTCGTTTGCGGCCCGCGTCGACTCTGCGTCGAAGGTGAACGGCACGCTCGTCTTCCACCTGCGCTCGGGTCTCGAGCTCCTGCTCGGGGACGGCGGCGACATCAAGCTGAAGGTTGCGGTGGCCGCACGTCGTGCTCGCGATCCTGCCCACGGGCTCCACCTTCCTCGACGTGAGCAGCCCCGGCCGGCCGGTCTCGGGGATCGGATCTCCGCCTGCTCTGCTACCAGCAAGCTCTACTAGAGGTTGAGGGTGCGGATCTCCAGCTCCGGTTGACACCGAGCGTTCGCGCACGTACGCTCCTGCGCGTTGTTGCTGAAGTCAGCCCCAATCCTCTACTGAAGGTTAAGGTTCGGAGCTCATGAGCACGAAGGACGCGGCCGGGAACTACCTCGCAGTGATCAAGGTCGTCGGCGTGGGCGGCGGCGGCACGAACGCGGTCAACCGGATGGTGGACGCCGGCCTCTCGGGCGTCGAGTTCATCGCGGTCAACACGGACGCCCAGGCGCTGATGGGCTGCGATGCCGACGTGAAGATCCACATCGGCTCCGGCGCCACGCGCGGTCTCGGAGCGGGCGCGGATCCGGCGGTGGGGCTCGCGGCCGCACAGGAGAGCCGCGACGAGCTGAAGGAAGCGCTCAAGGGCGCGGACATGATCTTCATCACCGCCGGCGAGGGTGGCGGGACGGGCACCGGCGGCGCGCCGGTCGTCGCCGAGCTCGGTCGCGAGCTCGGCGCGCTCACGGTCGGTGTCGTCACGAAGCCGTTCGGCTTCGAAGGCCGGAAGCGCACGCAGCAGGCGGAGCAGGGGATCGAGAGCCTGCGCGACAAGCTCGAGACGCTGATCGTGATCGAGAACGACCGCTTGCTGCAGGTGGTGGAGAAGCAGACTTCGGTTGTCGACGCGTTCCGCATGGCCGACGACGTGCTCCGACAGGGAGTCCAGGGCATCACCGACCTGATCACCGTGCCCGGCCTCGTCAACCTCGACTTCGCCGACGTGCGCACGATCATGCGCGAGGCGGGATCGGCGCTGATGGGGATCGGCGCGGCGAGTGGAGACAACCGCGCCGCGGAGGCGGCGCGTGCAGCCGTGTCGTCGCCGCTGCTCGAGTCGTCGATCGAGGGCGCGACCGGGATCCTGCTCAACATCACCGGCGGTCCGGACATCGGCCTGTTCGAGGTCAACGAGGCGGCCGAGGTCGTGACGAGCGCGGCCGACGTGAACGCGAACGTCATCTTTGGCGCGGTGATCGACGACGCGATGGGAGAAGAGATCCGCGTCACCGTCATCGCCACCGGGTTCGGGGGCGGGCGTCGCCGCCGGCGGACGAGCGCGGAGCCGCAGGTCGCGGTCCCGACGGCCGGCTCCGAGCAGGCCGAGAACGGCCTCGACGTTCCGTCCTTCTTGCGCGGCGAGTAGCTGCGCGGACCCGCTCCGAGATAGTTTCGTCGCGGCAGGTTTCGGCCCGTTGAAACGGGGCACATCGTGCGTGCCCTCAACAGGGTTGACCGCTATTCGAGTCAACCCCACGACCCGGTCCGCCGCCCCGGCTTGTTTTCAGGAATGAGCCGGGGCGGCTCCGTTCTGGGGACGTTTTTCGACTGAGCCGGGGCGGGGGTGCAACGCACTAGGATCGGCCCTGCCCATGCCCGCGACGCTTCTGCATACGCCGCTGCACGATCGGCACGTCGAGCTCGGCGCGCGGATGGTGCCGTTCGCCGGCTGGGAGATGCCCGTGCAATACGAGGGCGTCATCCCCGAGCACCGAGCGGTGCGGACCGATGCCGGCGTCTTCGACGTCTCGCACATGGGCGAGCTCGAGGTGGAGGGGCCGCACGCCCATGACCTCCTCCAGGGCACGCTCTCGAATGACCTCGACAAGCTCGAGCCCGGCCAGGCGCAGTACACGCTGCTGACGAACGAGGACGGAGGGATCATCGACGACCTGATCGCCTACCGGCTCGGCGCAGCGCTCCTACCTCCTGGTGGTGAACGCCTCGAACCGCGAGAACGCCTACGCGTGGCTGAAGGAGCGGGAGATCCCGGGCTCGGACGTGCGGGACGTCTCCGAGGACTGCGCGCTGCTCGCCGTTCAGGGGCCGAGGGCGATCGAGCGGCTGGGACTGCCGCCGGCCCGCCCGTTCACCTTCGCCGAGGCGTCGATCGACGGCGTCGAGGTGATGGTGAACCGGACCGGCTACACGGGCGAGGACGGCTGTGAGCTGCTTTGCATGAGCGAGGACGCCGTCCGGCTCTGGGACGCGGTCCTCGAGCGCGGCGCCGTCCCCTGTGGGCTCGGCGCCCGCGACACGCTGCGCCTCGAGGTCTGCTATCCGCTGCACGGCAACGACATCGGGCCGGAGACGGACGCAATCTCCGCGGGCCTCGGGTGGGCGTGCGCGCTCGACAAGGAGTTCGAGGGCGTCGACGTCCTACGCCGCGTCAAGGCGGACGGCCCCGAGCGTCGGCTCGTCGCCTTCGTGATGGAGGAGAAGGCGATCCCGCGGCAGGGGATGCCGATCGACGGGCGGCGGCGAGGTCACGTCCGGCTCGCACTCGCCGATGCTCGAGGTCGGGATCGGGCTTGGGCTACGTGCCGGCCGCCCAGGCGCAGCCCGAGACCGAACTGACGATCGACGTCCGCGGCCGCCCGCGCCGGGCCCGCGTCGTCAAGAAGCCGATCTACAAGAGGGAGGATTGAGTGGCAGCCGCCGAGAGCTATCCCGACGACCTGAAGTACCACTCCGAGCACGACTGGGCCCGTATGGAAGGAGACGAGGCCGTGCTCGGCATCACGTGGTTCGCCACCGACGCGCTCGGCGAGCTCGTCCACTTCGAGGCGCCGGAGGTGGGCTCCACCGTGACGAAGGACCAGTCCTACGGCGAGGTGGAGTCGGTGAAGGCCGTCTCCGATCGTGATCGCGCCGCTCTCCGGCGAGGTGCTCGAGGTGAACGAGCGGGTGGTCGACGCGCCCGAGACGGTGAACGAGGACCCGTACGGCAACGGCTGGCTGCTTCGCATCCGCGTCGCGGATCCCGGCGAGGCCGATGCGCTGCTCGACGTCGGCGCCTACCGGGAACTGCTGGCCCAGCAGTGACGCAGCACCCATTCCTCGCGCTCACCGACTCCGACCGGGAGGAGATGCTCGGCACGATCGGCGTCGGCTCGGTCGAGGAGCTCTTCCGCGACCTGCCGGAGGCCGTCCGCTTCGGACGGGAGCTCGACCTCGAGCCGGCGTTGTCGGAGCAGGAGGTCTTCGCGCACGTCGCCGCCCTCGCGGAGCGGAACGCCGACGCGAGCCGCGAGCTGTCGTTCCTCGGCGCCGGCATGTACGACCACTACGTCCCTGCGGTCGTCGACGCGATCCTCCAGCGCGGCGAGCTCCTGACCGCCTACACGCCGTACCAGCCGGAGATGAGCCAGGGCGTGCTGCAGGCGATCTTCGAGTACCAGACCGCGATCTGCGAGCTGACGGGCATGGACGTCTCGAACGCGTCCGGCTACGACGGCACGAGCGTCGCCGCCGACGCCTGCTACGTCGCGAAGCACGCGACCGGACGCGACAAGGTCGTCGTGACCGAGGCGACGAATCCGCAGGTGCGTCAGGTCGTGAAGACCTACGCCGCCGGGTTCGGGCTCGAGGTCGTCGAGGTGCCCCACCGGGGCGGGACGACGGACCCGAACGAGCTGGAGCGCGCGGCCACGGACGCCGCCGCGGTCATCTTCCAGCAGCCGAACTTCTTCGGCTGCCTCGAGCCTGCGCCGGACCTCGTCGCGATCGCCACGGACGCCGGTGCGCTGCCGGTCGCACACGTCGACCTGCTGTCGCTCGGCGTGCTCGAGGCGCCGGGCCGCTACGGAGCCGCGCTCGCGCTCGGCGAAGGACAGGCTGCCGGGAACTTCCCGTCCTTCGGCGGGCCGCACTACGGCTTCCTCGCGGCGCGCCAGGAATTCATCCGGCGCATGCCGGGCCGCATCGTCGGCGAGACGGTAGACACCGCGGGCGAGCGCGGCTATGTCCTCACCCTGCAGACCCGGGAGCAGCACATCCGGCGGGAGAAGGCCACCTCGAACATCACCACGAACCAGACGCTGCTCGCGCTCGGCGGGCTCGTCTATCTCACGTGGCTCGGGCCGCAGGGACTGCGGGAGCTGGGGGAGACCTGCCTGTCGCTGGCCGCGTACGCGAGGCAGCGCCTCGAAGAGCGGGCGGGACTCGAGCCGGTGTTCGCAAAGCAGACAACGTTCAAGGAGTTTGCCGTCCGCGTCGGACGGAACGCGCGCGAGGTCGTCGCGGCCGCGCGCGAGCGGGGAGTCCATCCGGGCTACGCGCTCGGGCGCGACTACGAGGGGATGGACGACGTCCTGCTCGTGGCGGTCACCGAGCGGCGCACGCCGGAGGAGATCGACCGCCTCGCCGACGTGCTCGCCGAGGTGAGCCCGATGAAGCTGATCTACGAGAAGTCGCAGGCGGGCCGCCGGGCGTCGGCACTGCCTCGCTACGAGAACCTGCCGACCCGCGCCGGAGCTTCCCGAGGAGCTCCGCCGCGCCGAGCCGCCGCGCCTGCCCGAGGTGCCGGAGTTCGAGCTCGTCCGCCACTTCACGGAGCTCTCGACCCGCAACTTCGGCGTCGACACGGGCTTCTATCCGCTCGGCTCCTGCACGATGAAGTACAACCCGCGGATCAACGAGCGGCTCGCGGCGCTCCCGGGGTTCGCGCGGCTCCATCCGCTGCAGGAGGAGGACGGCGCGCAGGGCGCGCTCGAGCTGATGTGGCGGCTGCAGGAGATCCTCGCGGAGGTGACAGGCCTCGACGCGGTCTCGCTCCAGCCGGCCGCCGGCTCGCAGGGCGAGCTGACCGGGCCTGCTGCTCGTGCGCGCGTACTTCGCCGCACGGGGCGAGGGCGAGCAGCGGCGCAAGGTCGTGATCCCGGACACGGCGCACGGCACGAATCCGGCCTCGGTCACGATGGCGGGCTACGAGCTGACGCCAGTCCAGACCGACGCGCGCGGGAACATCGACGTCGACGACCTGCGCGGCAAGGTCGACGAGCACACCGCGGCGCTCATGCTCACGAACCCGTCCACGCTCGGCCTCTTCGACGAGAACATCGAGGAGATCGAGCGGATCTTCCACGGCGCCGGCGCGCTCATGTACTACGACGGCGCGAACCTCAACGCCGTCTGCGGGATCTCGCGGCCCGGCGACATGGGCTTCGACATCGTCCACATCAACCTGCACAAGACGTTCTCGCAGCCTCACGGCGGAGGCGGCCCCGGGGGCGGGCCGATCGCGGTGCGCGACATCCTCGAGCCGTTCCTGCCGGTGCCGGCGGTCGTGCGGCGGGAGGAGGGCGGCTTCGGCCTCGACTACGACCGGCCGCAGACGATCGGCAAGGTGCGCGGCTTCACCGGGCCGTTCGGCGTCTTCGTCCGCTCGTACGCGTTCTTCCGGATGTGGGGGCCGCGGCTACGCGAGATGTCGGAGGTCGCCGTGCTCAACGCGAACTACGTCCTCGCGCGCCTCAAGGACGCCTACGACCTGCCGTTCGACCGCCTCTGCATGCACGAGTTCGTGGTCTCCGCCAGGAGCCTGAAGAAGCAGCACGGCTGCACCGCGCTCGACGTCGCCAAGCGGCTGATGGACTACGGCTTCCACCCGCCGACGATCTACTTCCCCCTCATCGTCCCCGAGGCGCTGATGGTCGAGCCGACGGAGACCGAGGCCAAGGAGACGCTCGATGCCTTCTGCGACGCGATGCTCGCGATCGCCCGCGAGGCGGCGGAGGAGCCGGAGCTGCTGAAGGAGGCGCCGCACCACCGGCCGGTCAAGCGGCTCGACGAGGTGCGCGCCGCGAAGCATCCGGTCGTCAAGTACGGCTTCGAGGAGCACCCGCAGCCGGACGCCGAGCCGGCGCAGGCTGCGACGCAGGCGCCGAGCGGCGTCTGACCCGCGGAGCGGCCGCCAGCTGTCCGCAGGCGGCCTCGATGTCCCGCCCGCGCGTGAGGCGCACGGTGACGGGCACCCGCGCGCGCTCGAGCTCGTGCCGGAAGGCGGCGATGCGGTCGCGCGACGAGCCCTCGTACAGCCCGCCTGCCGCCGTAGGCGGGGTGTTCGGCCGCGCGTCGGTGGCTTCGCCGCCGACGCTTGCAGCCCACGGGTTGTAGGGGATGAGGTTCACCTTGAAGTGGTCGCGGCCGAGCAGCTCGGCGAGCGCTCGCGCCTGCTCCGGCGCGTCGTTCACCCCGGCGAGCATCACGTACTCGACGAAGACGCGGCGTCTTGTCGCCTCCGCCTGGCGCCGGCACTCGGCGACGACCTCCGCGACCGGGTACCGCTCGTTCACGGGCATGATCCGCGACCGGAGCTCGTCGTCCGCCGCATGGAGCGAGAGCGCGAGCCGGATCGGCTCGTCCACCTCGTCCACGAACCGTCTCAGGCCGGGCAGCCAGCCGACCGTGGAGATCGTCGTCCGCCGGTGCGTGATGCCGAGATCCGGCAGCCGCCGCGCCGCCGAGAGCACCTCGTCGAGGTTGAGCATCGGCTCGCCCATCCCCATGAAGACGCAGTGGTCGACCGCGGTGAGCCGCCGGAAGTGCAGGGCCTGGTCGAGGATCTCCGATGCCGTCAGGTTGCGCCCGAACGCCATCGCGCCGGTCGCGCAGAACGTGCACGTGAGCGGGCAGCCCGACTGCGAGGAGAGGCAGAGCGAGCGCCGGCCGTCGCGGTAGCGCATCAGCACGGCCTCGACCGGATGGCCGTCCGGCGGTGCGGAAGAGCGTCTTCACCGTGCCGTCGCGCGACTCGCGCTCGGTCTCGACCGACAGCGTCGAGAACGGAACGGCGCTCGCGAGCTCCGCGCGCAGAGCGAGCGGGAGGTTCGTCATCGCGTCGTAGCCGGACGCGCCGCGCGCCGTCCACTCCCACACCTGCCGGGCGCGGAAGGCCGGCTCGCCGCGCTCGCGCAGCGTCTGTTCGAGGAGGGGCAGATCCATCGGGCTACGGTAGCGTCACGCCCGATGATCGACCTGCGCTCCGACACCGTCACGAAGCCGACGCCGGGGATGCTCGCGGCGATGGCGGCCGCCGAGGTCGGCGACGAGCAGGTGCGCGAGGACCCGACGACGAACGAGCTGCAGCGCCGAATGGCCGAGTTGCTCGGGCACGAGGCGGCACTCTTCCTGCCGACGGCGACGATGGCGAACCAGGCCGCGCTGCGCGTGCTCAGCCGGCCCGGCTGCAAGGTCGTCGCGGAAGAGCGGACGCATGTCCTCATCTACGAGTGGGGCGGCCCCGCGATCCACTCCGGCCTCGTCATGCAGGGCCTCGTCGCCGAAGCGGGGAGGCCGACGCCGGAGCAGATCGGGGAGATCGACGAGCTCGGGCCGGGCAGCGTGCTCGTGCTCGAGAACACGCACCGCAGCTCCGGCGGCCGGATCTGGCCGCTCGACGCGTTCGGCGCGGCGGTCGAGGCCGCGCGCTCGCGCGGCGCCGCTGTCCACCTCGACGGCGCGCGCCTCTTCAACGCCTCGGTCGCGGCCGGCATCGAGCCCTCGGCGTGGGGAGCGCTCGCCGACACCGTGACGATCTGCTTCTCGAAGGGGCTCGGCTGCCCGTTCGGCGCGATCCTCGCCGGCCCGGCGGAGACGATCGAGCGCGCCTGGGAGGGGAAGTTCCTCTTCGGCGGCGCGCTGCGGCAGTCGGGCATCGCCGCCGCCGCGATGCTGTACGCGCTCGACCACCACGTCGAGCGGCTCGCCGACGACCACGCGCGGGCGCGGCGGCTGGCCGAAGGGATCGGGATCGACCCCGCGACCGTCGAGACGAACTTCGTCCCGATTCCCGACGAGCCCGGCCTGCGCGAGCGGCTGCTCGAGCGGGGCGTCGGCGTCGGCGGCCTCCGGCCCGGCTGGCTGCGCGCCGTCACGCACCTCGACATCGGAGACGAGGAGATCGAGCAGGCGATCGAGCGGATGCAGGAGGTGCTCTCCGTCCATGTCTGAGACCCCCGAGCGGCTGGCGGCGCGCCTGGAGCGGCTCGTCCGGCAGGCGCAGCGCGAGAAGCGCGCGCCGAGCATCAGCGCCGCCGTCCTCCGCGACGGGGAGCTCATCTGGGAGACCGCGGTGGGCGTCGCGGACGTCGAGGCGGATCTCGAGGCGACGCCGGACACGCAGTACCGCATCGGCTCGATCACGAAGACGTTCACCGCGGCGGCGATCATGCAGCTGCGCGACGCGGGCAAGCTCGATCTCGAGGACACCCTCGACCGGCACGTCGAGGGCGCGGCACACACGCCGACGATCCGGCGGCTGCTCTCGCACGCGTCGGGCCTGCAGCGCGAGACGCAGGACGACTCGTGGCTGACCCTTCGCTTCGCGCCGCCGGACGAGCTGCTCGAGACGCTCGCGCAGGCCGAGCTCGTGCTGCCGTCCGGCGCCCGGTTCCACTACTCCAACCTCGCGTTCGCGCTGCTCGGCATCGTCGTCGAGCGCGTCTCGGGCATGCCGTACCAGGATTACGTCCGCGAGCGCCTGTTCGAGCCGGTCGGACTGACGCGGGTGAGCTTCGAGCCGGAGGCGCCGGCAGCGAAGGGCTACCTCGCGCAGCCGTACGCCGACGGCGTCTGGGACACGATCGGCGTGGAGACCGGCGCCTGGGCGTCCGCGGGCCAGCTGTGGGCGACGGCCGGCGACATCTGCCGCTGGGGCGCGTTCCTCGCGGATCCCGACGAGTCCGTGCTTGCCTCCTCGAGCGCCGAGGAGATGCGGACGGTGCAGGCGATCGCCGACCACGAGCGCTGGCTGTCGGGCTATGGACTCGGCCTGGGGCTGTACCGCGACGGCGACCGGATCCTCGCCGGCCACGGCGGCTCGATGCCCGGATTCATCGCGACGCTCGGCTTCTCGGCGGCGGAGAAGGTCGTCGTCACGGCGCTCACGAACGAGAGCGAGGCGGACCTCAGCGAGCTCGGGGTCGCGCTGCTGGGGACGACGGTCGAGGAGTGGCCGGTCGCGCCCGAGACGTGGAGGATCGGCGAGCCGCCGCCCGACGACGTCGTCCCGCTGCTCGGCATCTGGTTCATGGAGGCGGCGCGGCTCGTGTTCCGCTGGCGGGAGAGCAAGCTCGAGGCGCGGTTCGACGGAATCCCGGACTGGCGGCCGTCCTCGGTCTTCGAGCGGGAGACGGACGATCGCTGGCGGACGGTCTCGGGCCCGGAGCACGGCGAGGCGCTGCGGATCGTCCGCGGGGAGGACGGCTCGGTGGAGCGGATGGTCTGGGCCGGCTACCCGGTCACGCGCGAGCCGGGCCCCTGGCGCGCGCCCGAGTAGCCGTTACTCGTACTGGAGCGCCTCGAGGACGTTGAGCTTCGCGGCACGTTGAGCGGGGAAGAACGCCGCGAGCAGTCCTACGACGATGGTCGCGAACGCAAACAGGATGAGCTGTCGCCATGGCAGCGCGAAGACGATGAAGTCGATGCGCGCCGCGAGCAGCCCTCCGAGCACGAGGCCAAGCACGATCCCGATCACCCCGCCCATGAGGGCGGTGATGACGCTCTCGAAGCCGATCATGTTGCGCACCTGCCATCGCGTCGTCCCGATCGCGCGCAGCATCCCCAGCTCGCGCGTACGCTCGAACACCGTGAGGACGAGCGTGTTGACGATCCCGAACAGGCTCACCACGACGGAGAGCGCGAGCAGCACGTACAGCACGTTGAGGATCGCGTTCAGCCCGCTGATCTGGTTGTCGACGAACTCCTGCTTCGTCTGCACCTTCGCGTTCGGGAACGCCGCAAGCTGCCGCTCGAGCGCTGCCTTGTTGGCGTCCGACTCGCCGCTGCGCATCCGGATGAACGAGTAGAGGTTCTGCGGCGAGTCGTAGATGCGGTCCCACGCCGCGTCCGAGATCGTCACGGGCCCGAACGGCGAACCTCCCGTCGGCGGGTTGAAGATGCCGATCACGTGCAAGTCGACGGTCTGGCCGGTGGGAGAGGTGAGCTGCAGCGGCGAGCCGATCGTCAGGTGGTGCGACTTCGCGAAGCCGTCGTCCACGAACGCGCCGTGCGCGCCGAGTTGTGCCATGACAGCGTTGCTGCCGCCGTGCAGCCAGTTCATGCGGAAGATCTGCGCGGCACCCGGATTCACCGCCGTCGCCTGGCGCACCTTGTGGAAGATGAGGCCGTCGCCGATCCGGACGTTCGCGACCGCCTGGACGCCGGGCGTCTTCGCGGCCGCGTTGCCGGCTGCAATCGGGATCGGGTCGAAGTTGTTCTGCGCAGTGATCGCGTAACCGCTGATCCAGAGGTCGTTGACGGCGCCGCGGAAGCTCTTCGTGATCCCGGCGGCGATTACGGCCACGAGCGTCACGAGCGCGAGTCCGATCATCAACGCGGACGCGGTGGAGGCTGTCCGCTGGGGGTTCCGCCGCGCGTTATCGCGTGCCAGCGAGCCCGCCGCGCCCCCGAACCTGCTCGCGGGAGCCCCGAGCGCCCAAGCGAGCGGGCGCACGAACCGGACTGCCAGGAGCGAAACCCCGATGAAGATCAGCAGCGTGCCGACGCCCATGAAGAGGAGGATCTGCTTCGTCCCGAGACCGTGGCCGAACAGGCCGAAGACCAGCAAGGCGAACCCGGCCAAGGTGAGCAGCGCCGAGCCGACGGGCCGGTACTTCGCGAACCGCCCTGGCGGCAGCTCGGCGCCTTCCCGCACGGCCGCGATGGGCGGCACCCGCGTGGCGCGGAAGGCGGGGCGGAGGCTCGCCAGGACGGTGACGAGGATCCCCACCAGGACCGCGACGATCACCGTCCGCGTATGCAGGACGAGACCGTTGTTCGGAAGCGTGAAGCCGACGGCGTCGAACAGCTTGAAGAGACCGACGCCGAGCCCCAGGCCGACCGCGATCCCGACGACCGAGGCGAAAGCGCCGATGACGAATCCTTCGACGACGATCGAGAACCGCACCTGACGCCGCGAGGCGCCGAGCGTCCGCAGGGTCGCAAGCTCGCGCGTCCGCTGCCTGATCGTGATCGACAGCGAGTTCGCGATCACGAACGCGCCGACGAACAACGCGATCGCGCCGAACGCGAGCAGGAAGTCCTGCAGGAAGTTGAGGAAGCTCTCGGTGTCCTTCGCGTCCGACTTCGCCTGCCCCTGGCCCGTCTTCACCTGTGTGTGCGGAGGCAGGATCGCCCGGATCTCGGCTACGAGCTGCGCCGGCGTCACGCCGGGCTTCGCCTTTGCGCGGATCTGGTCGAGCTTCCCGATCCGCTGGAAGAGCCGCTGACCCGTCGGCAGGTCGAACCCCGAGAGCGTCGCGCCGCCGAGGCTTGCCGCGCCGCCGAAGTGCACGAAGCCGGAGATCCTCATGGGGATGGTCGGCCCGCTTGCTTGCACGCCGATCGTCTGTCCGACCTGCAGATCCTTCTTGTGCGCGGTCGCCTCGTCGATCACCACCTGGTTCGCGCCCGGCCACTTCCCGTTGACGAGCCTGAGCGTGTTGAGCTCGGGACGGGTGGGATCGACGCTGAAGCCGAGGTTCGGGGCGCCGCCGAAGGCGACGACCTTGCCGTTGACGATGAGGTGCGCGAGGCCGCCGACGCCGCCGACCGCGTCCGCGACGTCCGGCAGGCGGCGGATCTTCGGCAGCAGCGACTGGCCGAAGGGCGGTGCCGTCGTGTTGTTGTTGTTGCTCAGGCTGAAGGCCGACTTGCCGGTCACGGTCGCGTCTGTGCCGCGGTAGACCGAGGTGAAGATCCCGCCGAACGCCCCCTTGATCGAGTCGGTGAGGACGTAGGTGCCGGTGATGAGCGCGACGCCCAGGACGATCGCGATCGCGGTCAGCGCCGTGCGCAGCTTGCGTCGCGCCATGCCCCTCAGCGCGACGTGGATCATGCGCTGAGCGAGTTCATCACCGCGAGCACCTCGGCCTGATCCGCGCCCTTGCCGAGCTGGCGCGCGATCTGCCCGTCGGCGATGAAGAGGATCCGGTCGGCGATCGCAGCCGCCCGCGCCTCGTGGGTGACCATCACGGTCGTCTGGCCGTACGCGTCGGTCGACTCGCGCATCAGCTCGAGGATCTCGCCGCCCGTCTTCGAGTCGAGGTTGCCCGTCGGCTCGTCGGCGAAGAGGATCGTCGGCCGCGTGACGAGCGAGCGGGCGATCGCGACGCGCTGCTGCTGGCCGCCCGAGAGCTCGGACGGACGGTGGCGGCGCCGGTCGGCGAGCCCCATCTTCCCCAGCAGCTCGTCGAGCCAGGCCTTGTCGGGCTTCTCGCCGGCGATCGAGAGCGGCAGGACGACGTTCTCCTCGGCGTCGAGCATGGGCAGGAGGTTGAAGAACTGGAAGACGAAGCCGATGTGCTTGCGCCGCAGCAGCGTCAGCTGAGAGTCCTCGAGCCTCGTGATCTCGGTGCCGGCGATCTGCACCGTCCCCGAGGTCGGCTTGTCGAGCCCGGCGAGGATGTGCATCAGGGTCGACTTGCCGGAGCCCGAAGGGCCCATCACCGCGACGAGCTCGCCGGAGCGAACCTCGAGATCCACGCCGCGGAGCGCGTCGACCGCAGTCTCGCCTTCGCCGTAGCGACGCGTCAGCTCACGGGCCTCGACCGCTGCGCTTTCGGGCACGACGACGCCGTCTTGCGACTCCTCCCTCACGACCATGGCCTCCACGCTAGACGAATCGGCGCCGCCGATCCAGAGGGTTCACACGATCTTCACCGGCCGCCGCCGAGGAGGAAGCCGACAACCGCCGCCGCGTACGCGGCGACCAGGAGCATTCCTTCCTTCTTGCGCGAGGTGCCGTCCAAGACGGTCACGGTGACGATGACCGCGGCTCCCCCCATTGCGAAGAGCTCGGTCCAGCGGAAGGCGAGCGCCAGGGGGTGTGTGAAGAGAAGCGAGAGGAGCATGACGACCGGGACGACGAGCAGGCCGACCTGGGCGGCCGAGGAGATCGCGATCTCGGTCGCGAGCCGCATCTTCCCGTTGTGCGCGATGACGATCGAGCCGCCGTGCTCGGCCGCGTTGCCGACGATCGCCACGATCACGACCGCGACGAAGAACTCGCTCAAACCGAGCGCCGCCGCGAAGGCGCCCAGCGAGTGGACGAGGATCTCGCTCACCCAGGCGGTTGCGCCGGTCGCCACGGCGAGGGCGGCGAGCGCCGTTCCCAGCGACCACGCCCCTTCGGCCGGCTCCTCGCGCTCGCGCTCCCGGTGGCGGCGCAGGTTCCAGCTGGTGACCGCGAGATAGAGGAGCAGGAGCACGATCGCCACCGGCACCGAGGCGACGACGACGGCATGCCGCTCCGGCGGGCCGGTGTAGCCGAGCGCGGCAGGGAACACGAACAGGACGACCGCAGCGCCGACGAGCCCGATCTGCACGAGCAGCGAGCGTTTGTCGATCCGCGCGCCGTCGGGTCCCGCGATCTGGGTGGCGCCGTATACGAGCAGGAGGTTCGAGATCACACTCCCCGAGAGCGAGCCGCGCACGACGTCCGGCAGGTTCGCTCCGACGGCGAAGAGCGCGACGATCAGCTCCGGCGCGTTCCCGAAGCTCGCGTTGAGGAAGCCGCCGATGCCGGGGCCGGTGTGCTCCGCGGCGTGCTCGGTCGATATCCCGATCAGCCAGGCGAGCGGGACGAGGGAGAGCGCGGCCAGGACGAAGAGCGTGACGTCGCCGGCGCCGGTGAGCTTGTCGACGAGGATCGTGATGGGGGCGAGGGCGAGCGATCCCCAGAGGAGCTTCCGGGCCACCGCGCAAGCCTAAAGAGCGGCTACCCGGGCATGAGGAGGCCGTGCAGCCGTCGTGTTCCGCTCCGCCGCCTAGCGCTCCCGCCGCTGCCTGTCAAGTCTTGCGCAGCCCTGCATACGCGCGAACAATGCGGTTATGACGCCCGAGCAAGCGACCGCGACGCTCCCGCTGCACCCGCAGGACGAGGTGGAGTGCAGGGGCTGTGCCGTCCACTGCGAGAAGGTCGTCTACCCGGCGGCGTGCCTCGAGCGATCGTGTCCCTTCGTCTACGCGTACGAGGAGCACGGGCGCACGTACATGGGCTGCCTGCAGAAGGTGTTCGAGGCGGAGATCGACGTCGAGATGCTCACGGCCGCGGAGCGGACGCGCGAGGGCTTCGGCGCCGTGCGCGCGCTGCGGGGGCCGCTGCCGATGTGCGAGGCGGCGGTGCAGTCGACGTTCTCGCATCGGGAGAGCGAGCTCGGCTGCCTCAATCCAGAGTTCGGCGAGTTGCCGGCAGGGTCGCCGACGTTCCGCGTGTTCGCGCGGGTCGCGGACTTCTAGCGCGCTCGCGCAACCGCTGCAGGATCAGGACGCCGACGGCGGGGCCGGCCGCGGCGAGGAAGAACGCGAGCCGCCAGCTGTGGGCGGCGACGGCCGCGATCACCGGCGGAGCCCCCGCGACGACGACGCCGAGCAGCGTCTGCTGGAAGCCGAGCGCGGCGCCCGTGCGGGCCGATCCGGCGGCCTCGGCGGCCGCGGCGTAGGCAAGCCCGTTCCACGACATGCTCAGCACCCCGGCGACGACGAAGAGCGGGATCAGGAGCCCGAGCGGCGCGTCGACGGCGGCGGCGGCGCACGCGGTGAAGAGCGCCAGCGCGACGCCGATCGTCCGTAGCGGCACCAGTCGGCTGCCGAGCCGGTCCGAGATGGTGCCGGAGCCGATGCGCGCGGCGACGGCGAGCACGTAGATCGCGGCCAGGACCGCTCCCGCCGCCTCCTTCGACATGTTCCGGTGCTCGTGGAGGAAGAGCACCACGAAGGCAATGATCCCGATCTGGGCGAGGAGATAGCCGCCGGTGCCCGCGCCCAGCAACCACATGAAGCGGTCGCGTAGCGGCTGCGTGACGTCGCCGATCTCCGGCTCAGCGGCCGATCCGCCGCGGACGAAGACGGCGGCGACGACCGCTCCCACCAGGCACGCGGCGCCGAGGAAGACGAACGCGAGGCGCGTGCCGCCGGCCGAGCCGAGGACCGGTAGGACTGCGGCGCCGACCGCCCCTCCGATCGGGATCGCGGTCTGGCGGATCCCGAGTGCGAGCCCGAGCTCGGTCGAGGGGAACCAGGCCATGATCGCCCGGCCGCTCGCGGCATTGACGCTCGCTCCGAGCGCTCCGACGCCGACGAGCGTGGCCGTGACGGTTGCGAAGCCGTCGGTCGTGGAGGCGACGACGAGCAGGGCAGCGGCGCCGGTGAGCCCCGTCGCGATCACCCAACGCTCGTCGACGCGGTCTGCGACGAGCCCCCACGGCAGGAGCGTGAAGAGCATCCCGATGCCGACCGCCGCGAGCACTACCCCGGTCTCGGTCAGGCTCAGCCCGTACTCGGACTTCAGCGTCGGACTGAGCGCCGGCAGCCCGACCGACGTTGCGGAAAAGCTCGCCTGCGCGAGCGTCCCCGCCGCGAGCACCACCCAGCGATACCGCGCGGCCGACACGTCCCGAACGTACATGGCTCGGTATCTGATACCGAGCCATGTCCTGCGAGGCCGGGTGTGTCGGTCGCCTCGCGTGCACACGGTGCGGTACGACCGCTTCGGCCATGTCTTGGTATCAGTTACCAGTACCGGTCCGAGACGGTCAGGGGAGCCAGCGCGCGCGCAGCTCCTTCGTCTTGCGGATCTCGTTCGCGTCCGGGCCGCGGTTCTCGGGGCCTGCGGTCTCCAGCACGGCCGGCAGCCCCTGCAGCCGCGGGGAGGAGAGGAACACTCCGAGCTGCTCGCCGAGCTCGCCCTCGAGGATGTTCGCGTGCCGGTCGCGGTTCGAGCCGAGGGGCGCGGCGGCGTCGTTGACGTGCAGTGCCTTCAGCCGGTCGAGGCCGATCGCGGACTCCAGCTCGTCGAGGCAGGCGTCCAGAGCGGCCGCGTCGGTCACATCTACGCCGGACACCCAGAGGTGGCAGGAGTCGAGGCAGATGCCGAGCCGGGGGTGCCGTCCCATCCGCTCGTGGATCGTGGCGAGCTCCTCGATCGAGCGGCCGATCGTGCCGCCCGCGCCGGCCGAGTTCTCCATCAGGATCCACGTCTCGTCGGTGCACAGCTCGAGCACCTGCTCGAGCGCCGGCAGCACGTGCTCGAGCCCGGCTTCGAGCCCGCTCCCGAGATGCGAGCCGACGTGGAAGACGACGCCGTCCGCACCGATCGCGCAGGCGACCTCGGTCGTGTTCCGCATCGCCGCGACCGAGCGCTCGTACACGGTGGGATCCGGCGTCGCGAGATTGCAGAGGTAGAGGGCGTGGCAGAGGACGCCGCCGATCCCGGCCTCGGCCCGCTTCTCGCGGAAGCGGTCGAAGCTCGCCGGGTCGTGGTTCGTCGGCCGCCACGTGCGCGGGCTCTGGGTGAAGACCTGCACCGACTCGGCGCCCAGGTCGACCGCACGGTCGATCGCCTTGTCGATCCCGCCCGCGGAGGAGATGTGCGCCCCGATCTGCATCAGCGCAGCCAGGCCTCCAGTCGGGCCGCCTCGTCCTCGACCTCGCGGCGCCAGACGCGCGGCATGGGGGCAAACGGCTCGACCCGAACGCGTCCGGCCTCGGTGCGCCAGATTCCTGCGACGAAGCCGTCGACGAGGAACGTCGCGGCGACGTCGCCGTTCTTGCCGACGACTTCGCGCCGGTGCTCATCGGAGATCACGCGCCGCCGGTCGGCGAATGCGAGCAGAACGTTGTCCCATTTCGGGAGGAAGCGCACCGGCGCAGGCGCCTCCGCAGGCGGTAGCGGAGCGCGGGGAAGGTCGAGCAGCTCGCGGCCGTCTTCGTCGCGGAAACGCCGCAGGGGTTCGAGCGCCTCGAGCGCCGGCATGAAGTCGGCGACGCGCAGGCCGGACCAGTCAGCGAGGTCGCCGCGTGTCGCCGGGCCGAAAGCGCCGAGGTAACGGCGGACGATCTCAGTCCGTGCTGCGAGCATGTCGACCGGCTGCGGCTCTTCGTGGACGCCGTAGATGGCCTGGGGCCGAGTGGTCCAGAGCGCCGTCTCGGGCGCGTGCAACAGGTGCGCATGCCGACGGAGTGCCTGGAATACGCGCCGCCCGTATTGATCGGCGTGCCCGTGCTCGCGCTCTAGGTGCTCGAGTGCCGCTTTCTGGGTGAGCGGGCCGTTGCGCGCGAGTCCGCGCACCTCCGGGACGATTCGCAGCGCGTGTTCGAGGTGCTCCGGCGCGAACCACGTCGGCATGTCTCGGAACGCTGCCCAGAAGGTTGGATAGTCGCGGGCCGTGACGAGGTGGAGCGTGCCGCGCATGACGGTCGGCTTGAGGACGTCGCCGCGCAGGATCGCCCGCTCCAGCGTCGCGCGGCGGAAGCCTGTGAGCCGCGACCAGAGCCCGACGTATGGCGCGGGCGGCCACTGCGCCTGCATCCCAACGAGACGCTCGATTGCCCCGAGCGGGGAGAGCCGGCGGCGCTGCAGGAGCAGCTGGCGCGCGAGCGTGGCGCGATTCAGATCCGCCAGCGTCAGCGTCCGCCCCCGCACCCGGCCTACGCTACCGCCATGGCCGTCCGCGTCCGCATGGCTCCCAGCCCGACCGGGCTCCTCCACATCGGCAACGTCCGCACCGCGCTCTTCAACTGGCTCTACGCGCGCCACGAGAGCGGGGAGTTCCGGCTTCGGATCGAGAACACCGACACCTCGCGCGAGGTGGCGGAGGCGGTCGACCAGATCCAGGACTCGCTCCGCTGGCTCGGCCTCGACTGGGACGGGCCACACACCTTCCAGCTCGACCGGATGGACGACTGCCGGCGTGTCGCCGACGAGCTCGTGGCCGACGGCAAGGCGTACGAGGACGAGGGCGCGATCCGGTTCCGGATGCCGGACGAGGGGTCGACGGGCTGGGACGACGTCGTGCGCGGCCGCGTCGAGATCCCGAACGAGACGATCGAGGACCTCGTGCTCGTCCGCTCCGACGGCCGGCCGACGTACAACTTCGCCTCGCCGATGGAGGACGTGTGGGACGGGATCACGCACGTCATCCGCGGCGAGGACCACATCTCGAACACTCCGAAGCAGATCAACATCATCCGGGCGGTCGGGGCGGAGGTCCCCGTCTACGCGCACGTGCCGAACGTGAGCGGCGCCGACGGCAAGAAGCTCTCGAAGCGCCACGGCGCGGTCACCGTCGACGAGTTCCGCAAGGACGGATACCTCCCCGAGGCGCTGATGAACTTCCTCGCGCTGCTCGGCTGGGCGCCCGACGGCGAGACGACGATCATGCGGCAGGACGAGCTGATCGAGCGCTTCACGCTCGAGCGGGTCAGCCCCAGCCCGGCGCAGTTCGACTACGCGAAGCTCGACTGGATGAACGGTGTCTACCTCCGCGAGCTCGCCCCGCAGGAGTTCGCGCACCGGCTCGTCCTCTGGCTCGGCGAGAACGGCTACGCGTGGGATGCCGAGCGCGTCTCGCGGGCGGCGCCCCTCGTGCAGGAGAAGATCGCGAGGCTGGCGGAGTTCCCGGGCTTCGCGGGCTTCCTCTTCGGCGACGTGGAGCCGGACCCGACCGACCTCGACGGCGGCGCGCCGATGCTCGCGGCGACGGAGGAGGCATTGGCCTCGCTCGAGCCGTTCGAGGCTGCCGCGATCGAGACGGCGCTGCGGGCGACGGCTGACGGCCTGGGCCTGAAGCCGCGGCAGGCGTTCCAGCCCGTTCGCGTCGCGGTGACCGGCTCGAAGGTCTCGCCGGGCCTGTTCGAGAGCATCGAGCTGCTCGGGCGCGAGACGACGCTCAACCGCCTCCGGGCGGCGGCCGCTGTCGTGGCGTAAGCGCGCTCGTCGGCAGTGGCTTCGGCGGCGCGAGCGGGTCCAGCGCGCGCTGGAACACGAGCCACGCCCGGCGCCGGAAGCGCTGAGTCGGGTGGGGCAAGCCGGCGGGAACGACGCTCTGGACGCCGCGCCGCCCGGCGCGCCCGGGCTGCGGGAAGTCCTGTACCACTTCAGAGTGATAACGAGCGCACAGGGGCGGTGGGTACGGACCGCTGTAGACTCGCGCCGATGGGGGATCCTGAGGGTCATGCGGCGTCCCGCGTCCTAGTCGTCGACGACGAGCCGTCGATTCGGCTGCTTTGCAGGGTCAATCTCGAGCTCGATGGTCACGAGGTGCTCGAAGCGAGCTCGCTCGCGACTGCGCGCGAGGAGCTCGAGCGGGAAGACGTCGACGTCGTCGTGCTCGACGTCCATCTGTACCACGAGCGGAGCGACGCGCTCGTGGCCGAGTGCCACGCGCGCCGGCCGCCGATCCCGGTCGTGCTCGTCACCGGCTCGGTCGAGATCACGGACCCGGGCCTGAGCGAGGCCGACGCGATCCTGCCGAAGCCGTTCGAGCTCGAGCAACTACTCTCGACGGTGCGCAATCTCGCGCACGCCCACGCCCATCGATGAGCACGACCACCGTTCGCACCCCGCAGGAGTACGAGGACGCCTACGAGGCGTACTACGCCGAGGCCGCGGAGGAGGTCCGCGCCGTCCGGGTCGGCGAGAAGGACACGTCCGAGCAGGCCGCGATCGTCGCGCGGCACGCCGATCTCTTCACCCAGGACCAGCTCGACGCGCTCCGCGGGGCCGAGGCCGAGGCAACCGCCGCCGACGAGGCGGAACGGCTCTACCGGCTGCGCAGGACGTGCGAGTCCGGCATCGTCGAAGCGGAGCTCGCCGCGCGCGAGGACGAGCTCGAGAACGCGGTCCTCGCGGCCCGGCTGACGTTCGACGGCGAGGAGCTGTCGCTGCGGTCGGCGCAGGCGCGGCTCGCCGTCGTCCCGGAGTACCGAAAGCGCGACGAGCTCGGCGAGCTGGTGCGGAAGCTCGACGGAGGCTTCAACGAGCAGCGCCGCGAGCTCCTCGTCGCCCGCGACGACCTCGATGGAGAGCTCTCGGGCGAGCGCGACGCCGTCGCCCGCAACGAGGCCGAGAAGCAGATTTCGCTCCGCGAGCTCGAGGACGTGCTGCGCCGGGCGGCGGACGCCGTCGAGGGCGAGTACGCGCGGCTGCGCGAGCGCTGGTTCGAGCAGCTCCTCGGCCCTGACCGCGCCGACGTGCCGGCCAGCGCGCACGTCGCCTGGCTGCGGCGCCTGTCTCCGCTCGAGTCGACCTATCCGAAGGAGCGCTCGGTCGAGGTGTGCGTCGAGACGGTCCGCGCGCTCGGGTTCGATCTCGAGGCGATCCCGAACATCCGCCTCGACCTCGAGGACCGGCCGCAGAAGAACCCGCGCGCCTGCGTGATCGCGGCCGACCCGCCAGAGGTCGTCCACCTGATCATGCGCGCCCAGGGCGGCCTCTCCGACTACCAGGCGTTCCTGCACGAGGCGGGCCACGCGCTCCACTACGCCGGCTGCGACCCTCGGCTGCCGTGGACGTTCCGCGCGCTCTCGCGCGACCACGCGCTGACCGAGATCTACTCGTACATCTTCGAGGCCGTGACGCGCGAGCCGGGCTGGCACGCCCTCCACTTCGGGCTGGCCGACGCGGAGGCGGAGGAGAACGCCGAGGCGACGCGCTTCCTCGAGGCGTTCCTCTACCGCCGCTATGCCGCGAAGCTTCGCTACGAGCTCGGCTTCTGGAGCGCGTTCCCGGAGGAGCAGGGAAGCTCGTCGCGCGACTACGAGCCGCTGCTGACCGAGGCGACCGGCCTCCGCTACGACGCGCGCGGCTACCTGTCGGACATGGATGCCGGCTTCTACTCCGCCGACTACCTGCGCGCCTGGATCCGCTCGGCCCAGCTGACCACATACCTGCGCCGCGAGGTCGGCGACGACTGGTGGCGTAGTGCCGACACGGGCGAGATCCTGCGCGGGCATGTTCGCCGAGGGCACGCGGCCTTCGACTCAGGACATCGCGCGCCGGCTCGGCTTCGACCCGCTCGACACCGGCCCGCTCGTCGCCGAGCTGAACGGCTAGCCCCGGATCACAACCGTCACGAGCGGCAGGAGCACCTGCTTGTTCCGCGGCCGCTGCATGTCGGCGCGGACGAGCTCGTCGAGCTCCATCGCGACGAGCAGAATGATGGCCGCGATGTAGAAGTACGTCGCGAGGAAGATGAACACCTCGAGGCTGCCGACCGGGGTGCGGAAGTTCGCGACCGACCGGACGTACGCGGCGAAGATCAGCGTCTCGCCGATCCAGCCGACGACGACGAGCGCGGAGCCGAGGCTGGTCCAGCGGGCGCGTCGATTCTCATCCGGCCCCCAGCGCACGATCAGCTCGAACGCAAGTGCGATGAGAACGGCGGCGGCCGGCCACCGCAAGACGAGGATCGGGATGCTCCAGCTGCCGGAGACGTGACCGGCCCAGACGATGACGATTGCCCCGAGCATCGCCGTGAGAACGAGGATCGCGAGACCCCACGAGAGAGGGAAGCGGATCCAGAACGGCCGAGTCTCCGGCGTCTCGTAGATCTCGTCGAGCGCGCCGATCCCCGCGCGCACGATTCCCGACACCTCCCAGACCGCCAGCGCGGCCGCGACTGCGAGCAATCCCGCCGTCGAGGAGGAGAACACGCGGTTCACCGTCTGGTCGATCCCGTCGAAGACGTGGGGAAGGACCTTCGGCGCGACGGCGGGACCGATCGTCTGGTGCCACAGCTGCTGCTGGTGGGAGGCGCCGAGGATGCCGAGCGCGAACAGTGTGCATGCGACGGCCGCGATGAACATGCGCAGCGCGATCGCGCTCGCGTACGTCAGGAGGCTGTGGCGGTCGAACAGCTCGACCCACAGCCGAACGATCTTCTTGAAGCTATTCCAGCGGCGCTGCACGGCGCGTGGAGCGTTCCCGAGCCCGACAACCCGAAAACGGTGAGCCGGGCTAGTGGAGGGAGCCGAGGCCCTGCTGGGCGAACGACGTGGCGTCGAACACCTGGCTGCTCGGCGGCGCGGCGATGCCGAGGTGGGCGCCGTAGTCGTACAGGCTCATCGTCATGGCCATCCGCGTTGGCGTGGCGCCGTGCGGGACGTTGTACGCGACTTTGACGCGGCGGACGAGGCCGTCCTTGCCGATCCAGACTTCCGAGGTGGCAGTCTTCATCTGCGCGGTGATGCCGTTGAGCAGCGGGCTCGTCAGCCCCTTCGACTGGAGCACCTTGGCCAGGTCGATCGTGACGCGGTAGTGCGTCGTCGCGACGCCGTCGACCGTGGCCGGGCCGAGCTTCTGGATCTTCGCCCCTTCGCTCGTGAGCATCCCCAGCAGGTCGCTCGGCTGGAACTGGGTCCCGGACATGAGCTTTCCGAGATCGAGCCCGGCGGCCTTGCCGAGCTTGGAGACGTCGAGCTTGATCCACTGCTTGCCACCGGGCAGCTGCGACGAGAGGAAGCCGAGCTGCATGTAGATGACGTAGTCGCCGTTCTGCTCGAGCGCGACCTCCTTGATCGAGGTGTTCTTGAGCTGCGCCAGGTCTCCCATCGACGAGGGGAGGCCCATCTGGCCGAGCATCGAGCCGAGCTTGAAGGTCATCTGAGCGCTCGTGCCGTCGATTGCGCCGGTGCCGCGCATCCGGAGCGTCTTGCCCAGCTGCGGGGCGCTGATCACCATCGCGAAGCGGATGCGCGCGGCGCCTGCGTCCTGCGTTTTCGTCGCGGCGGCAGCGACCGGGTCCAGGGAGAGCGCGCTGCTCGTGCTCCCACCACCGCAGCCGGCGGTGACGGCCGCGGCCGCGGCGATTGCGAGTGCGGCTGCGATTGCTGCACTACGACCCCGGAGCATGTCCGCAGTGTAGTCGGGACCCGGGCCACCAAGGGAGTGATTTCTTCGTGCCGGAGGGTGGGGGCGACCGCTATGGCCGTGGCAGCCGCCCCCTGCGAGGAGCGGGACGGCCGCAAGGAGGACTGGTGGCCGCCCCTGTCGGTGCTTCCTCTACTACTCGCCCCGGCGGCGTTCGGATTTCACAGACCGCCCGGCCGCGTTCGTAAAGGATCTGCTAAGTCGGCACACGATCCTCCGAACCAGTTGGGCGGGACGTACGTCTAAGTGTTCGAGGGGCGGGCCCCGGAGAAGGGGGCCGCGACCGAGGCCCGCCCCGGTCGAGGTTACGCCAGCGCGGGCGATTGCGGAAGGGGCAACTCCCCCGGTCGTGCGCGTCGGCTCAGCGGCGGTGCGGCAGCGCCGGGAGGTCCGGCATGCGGAGCCGCAGGTTGCCCCGCTCGCGGTCGAGGAACCAGAGGAGGACGGCAATGAAGGCGGCGAGGTCGAGCCCGATGCCGAGCACCCAGAACGTCCAGCCGGGACGGATGTACGTCCCGACGAGGAGGGTGAAGTTCTGGCCGAAGAACCCGGTGATGAACGTGAGCGGCAGGAAGAACGTCGCGACCCAACCGAGCTGCTTCATGGTCAGGTTCATCTTGTTGCCGACGGTCGACTGGTAGAGGTCGGTCGTGCCCGAGGCGAGATCGCGGTAGTCGTCGAGCTGCTCTGCGACGCGGATCAGGTGGTCGTAGACGTCGCGGAAGTAGCGTTCGTGCTCCTCGGTCATGCCCGGCAGCTCGTAGCGGCCGGAGAGGAGCGCGGCGAACATGTCGCGCTGCGGATGGACGATCTTGCGCAGCTGCACGAGCTGCCGCTTGATCCCGATCGCCTGCTGCAGTGCTGCAGGTTGCGGATCGATGAGGATCGTGTCCTCGAGCTGGTCGATCTCGTCGTCGAGCTCGGACAGCTGCGGCAGGAAGCTGTCCACGAGCTCGTCGACGACGAGGTAGAGGATGCCGAGCCCTTCCTCGTAGCGCTGCAGGTGGCGGTGCGACCGGTTGCGGAGCTCCTCGAAGACGGGGCACTCGCCGTGGTGCACGGTGATCAGCCAGTGCGGCGAGTAGAAGCAGTGCACCTCGACCGGCGCCATTCCGGCGCGGGTGTCGGGGTCGTCGACGGCACCGAAGACGACGAGGAACGTGAAGTCGTCGTAGTCCTCGATCTTGGGCCGCTGTCCGAACTTGCGCGAGTCCTTCAGCGCAAGCGGGTGCAGACTGAAGACGTTCTGCAGGAGCTCGAAGTCGGCCTCGGTGGGGTTGTCGAGGTCGAGCCAGAGGAAGACGCCGTCGCGCAGCCGCGACTCGACGCCTTTGGGGTCGACGTTGGGCTCGACGGTTCCCCTGGCGTCGATCAGATGGCTGGCCAAGCTTGGCCGAGCGTACTGCGATGGTCGGACGAGCCAAGCCGTTCTGGAGCGCGGGATTACAGCCGCTTCTCGTAGAGAACGTCGTCGTGCACCCGCGAGAACCGCTTTCGAATCTCCTCGGGGCGGTCGTCCGTGTAGTGGGCAAACGCCTTGACGAGTCGCAGTTCGCCGTCGAACGCCCGTAGGTCGTCTCGCTCCAGGTAGACGTGGAGGTAGGAGTCGATCCGCACGAACCCGTGACGCTCGTACCAGCGCTGGGTCGGTGCGTCATCCCTCGTCCACGCTTCGAGGCGAACGAGCCCCCGCTCGCGGGCCTGGTGCTCTGCCTCCGCCAGGAGCGCCGCTGCGACGCCTTGTCGCTGGTGATCGGGATGCGTCGCCAGATGCCAGATCATTCCGCCGGCTCCGGGCCGAGCCGACAAGCCGTCGTTCTCGCACTCCAGATCGAGCAGTCCGATGATCGTGCCGTTCCCTTCCGCTACCAGCTCGATCGCATCGTTGTCGTATCGCTCCTTCTCGCGCTCGACGGCGTCGAAGAAGGCGGTGTCGAAGAACGCCAAGAGCCGGCAGATCAACCAGCCGCGCTCGTCTTTCTCCTCGTAAGGTCGGATCTCGATGGCTTAGTACTGCTGGCTGGTGCAGGCCTTACGCGAGTAGTAGGTCGTGGACTTGCTCCGCGACCACTGCGAGTACCCGATCTCGCGAAGCCGCGACGACGTCCTGCGCTTGGCCCAGACTGTCACCGTCGCCGTCGCGGGCTTTCCGGAGTCGGCGAAGCCGATGCGGTACCGGACGAAGACGCGGCGAGGCACTCCGCAGTAGACGGTCGGCGATTGGTTGTAGCCCGCCTTGGTGACTCCCGACAGGCTGAGCCCGCGATGGGTGAACCGGACGGACTTCTTCGTCCGGCTGCACCCCTTGTCCAGGGTGTAATCCGACTTGTCGCTCTGGACGCCGACGAGGGTGTTGGCAGCACCGGTGTTTGCCGGCCCTGTGTCGACGAACGCGGCGCGCATACCCCCATGCGGGCCGGTAGGCGAACACGTCCATCTGCAACGCGCCCTGCGACGTCGCGCACGACACCGTGCCGGCGACGGTCTTCAGCGTCGAATGACGCTGAGCTGCAGGGGCGGGCGTGGCCCATGCGCTCGCCGCCGCGACCACAGAAGTGACTGCGGCCACAGCGACGATCCTGACCCCGCGGCAGCGCTGCATTGCACCCGGATGGTTACACCAGGAGTGCGCCTCGTCAAAGCTGCGCACAAAACCGCCAGCGTTTGCCTATGTGATCGTGAACACGCCCTTCATGCCTAACGAGGCGTGGCTGTCGACTGTGCACTTGTACGGATAGTGGCCCTTGCGCAGGAAGGTAACCCGTAGGGTCGCCGACTGGCCGTGCGAGAGCTTCCTCGTCTTGCGGCCCTTGATGCTGAAGTCGTGTTGGACGGAGCCGGTGTTTGTGACCTTGAAGACCACGACGCCTCGCTTCGCGCTTTTCTTGCTGAGGACGAACTTGAAGTTTTTGGCTGTGACCTTGATCTTCGTCACCAGCGCGGCTCTGTGAGTTGCATGTGCCGACGCTGGTGCTTGGGCGGGAATCCCAAGGGCTACCACTGAAGCTGCGAACACCAAGGCGATCGTGGCGGGGATCATGATCCTGTTCACGTCTTCTCCTTGCCGATGGTCGAAGCGAATCGTAACGGCCGCGTCGCGAGTAACTCGGCGGTCAGGCTGCTTCGCCTCAAGACCGCATCATCGGATACCAAGGACAACTCCGCACTCCCGGCTGAGCGTACGGCCGTCGGTGTGCCCCGCGAGTTTCATCGCGAGTCCGTGCTCTGTCAACCATCGATGCGGCGGCGTCAGAACATGAGCGAGATGCCGGTCGCCTGGGGCCGACCTGCGTGTGAAGGCGAACGGGACGGCGGATGCGGCGTGCCGTCGAGAAACCCCGTCCGCCGCCCCAAGACAACGGTGCCGGCCGCCCTCACCTGATCGCCGGGCACGTCTGGGTCAATTCGAGCCTCGACTCTCGTCTGGGCCAGTGTTCCGGAATGACCCCTGGCGCGCGTGGTCACTGCAGGTTCGCAGTCGTAGACTTTGGCGACATGAAGATCGGCGAGAAGATCAAGAGGCTGTTTCAACGACAGGCGTCTGTTGAAACTCAGGAGGAGCGTGCCGCTCGTGCCAAGGCGGAGCGCGAGCGCGACCAGGTCCTCGAAGAGGCCGCGATCAAGAGCCAGGTCGATGCCGGCCTGAGCGGCCCGCAGATCCCCCCGTTCTGAATCGAGTCGAGTCGGTTCACTGGGAGGACTGAGGGGCGAGGCCCAGCGCGGTCGCCTGGGCCAGTGTCCTCTCACCTGACCTCTCACCTGACCCGCTGATACCTCGTACGGCCGACAGCGGTCGACGCGCTCGCGCTCCGCGGACTGCCTGCGGTTGGCGCGGCGCCGCCGGCAGAGTGATCTCCGGCACTCAGCCCGAGAACACGCTTGTGGCGAAGCAGCCACGTTGACCGGTCACCGCGCGGGCATCTTGCGGACTACACAAGAGTTCTACGATCTGTCGTTAGTGAGCCGTTAGGAGGGATCTGCCGATATCCGGATCCCCCGCTGTACCCTCAGAGGATGAAGAGAATCCCGTACGTCGCCGCGGCCTTCGTTGCTGCCGCCGTGTGTGCCACGGCTTCGGCTTCTGGGCCGTACATTGCCAAGTCGGTTCACCTCAATGCTCGGCATCGGAGCGCGGCTTTCAGCGTCCGGATCCCCAAGCCGAAGAAGATCATCCTCTACATCTCTCAGGCCAAGGTCACAACGACGACCCGGTGTCTCAAGGGGACGACGGTTTCGAAGCTCAGCCGCAGCTTCGATACGGACGGGACTCGGAACATGCTCTGGCAGATCGCGGGCAGACAAGATGTGTGCCACGTCTCGGTCGCTGCCGCACTGAAGGGTGGGGGCAGCGGCTACGTCAGCGTAAGCGTGTACCCGCGCTGAAATAGTTAGAGAGCGCCCCCGCGTGGGGCGCTCTCTCGTCTTTCGGTGGTGCACCGGCGTGTGCACCACCCGCACTTCAGGGCACCTGAGAGACGACCGGGGCGCATGGTTGAGCGGATACTGCCCTAGCCGTGCGGCCCGTAGAGGCGCATACGGGATTCGAACCCGTGCCGCCGCCGTGAGAGGGCGGTGTCCTAGGCCACTAGACGAATGCGCCCGGCGGAGGCCTAGTGTAGCGGCGCCTCGGGCAGATCCGGCCGGACGAGACCGGCTAGCTCGAGGCGTGGGGAGCGGGCTCGGCGGCGGCCGTCGTCCGGCGTCGCCGACGGAAGGTGAAAGCCCCAGCTGCCGACAGCACGAGGAGCCCACCGAGCGGGCCGCCCACGAGCAGAGCCATGTCGCTCTGGGACGCCGAGACGTGCGCGGAGGTCGGCATGGCCGCGACCGGCAGCGGCGCGGCGCCCGAGACCTCGAAGCTCAGCGGGTGCGGGAACGGCCGATGCGCATTCGCTGCGGCAGCAGCGGAGGGCCCAGTCGTCGTCAATCCGAGCAGGTGGCGGGCGGCGAGCAGTTCGTGCCAAACGACGCCGGCCTCCTGCCGGGGAGCACCGACTGGCGCCCTCAGCCTTGCCGGCTGCGGGATGTATCTCGCCTGCACGTGCTCGACCTTCCACTTCTTCAGATAGGTGGTGGGATTGACGGCGCCGTCGTAGCCGAGCTTGACGAATGCGGGTTGTCGCGGGTGGATCTCGAAGTGGAGGTGCGGCGCTGTCGTGAAGGCGTCGCCCGTCCGGCCGAGGAAGCCGATCACCTGGCCCGCGCGCACGTGGTGCTCGGTGAGGATCCAGCGCGCGTAGCCCGCGAGGTGGGCGTAGTAGAACGAATTGCCCCGCTTGTCGGTGAGCCAGAGCCGCCAGCCGCCGAGCTCGTTCCAGCCGACGAGGCTCAAGGTCCCCCGCGCAACCGCAACCACCGGCGTGCCGAGCGCCGCGAACAGGTCGTCGCCGTGATGCCAGCCGTCGTAGATGTCACTCCGCCCGGCGCCGTACGTGTCCACGTACGAGGCGCCTCCGTCGACCGGGAAGACGTAATGCTTCGGCTTGTAACCGAGGCTCGGCACCGCGACGAGCGGTTGCGCCACGGCTTTGTGCTTCCGGGACTTCTTCGTCCCTTGACCGTTCTGCCCGGCCGAGTGTGTACCCGGGGCCGAGTGGCGCCTCGGCTTGGGCTTGTGGACGACCTCCGCCGAGGCGCCGAACGCGAATGCGATCGTCGTCCCGGCGGGTAGACCGTGGTGCGCCGCGACGAGCTGGACGATGAGCGGTGCAGTGATCCGCCCGACCTTCTTCTGGAGCGTCACCTCTCCCCAGCCGCCGACGCGCACGGGCCGCCCGGCGCTGAGCCCCACGGGCGACCCGGAGATCTCGAAGCCGCTGACCGTTCCTCTCCCGTGCGTCGCCGTGATGCTTCTCGCCGTGACGACGCCTCCGAACAGCGACACCGACCCGAGCGTGACGTGCGCCGTCGTGCATGCCGAGCCGCCCGCGGTGGAGGAGAGAAAGCGGACGATCGGAGCCTTGGTCGGATAGGCCGATGGGCCGCGGCTGGTCGCGGGCGTGCCGAGCGTGAGCACGTGGCGCCCCGGCACGCCAATCGCAGCGGCGCCCGCTCCGACGCAGCCGTTGGACAGGTACGAGGGCTCGAGCGGCGCGTAGGTCGGTGGCGCCGGTGTCGTGGTCGTCGTGGCGGTGGTGGTCGTCGGCGTGGTGGTCGTCGTCGACGTCGTGGTGGTGGTCGTCGTCGTGGTCGTGGTTCCGGCTGCGTACGCAGACGCCGCGCCGAGCGCAGCCAGGAGAACGCCGAGAAGGAGGGACCAGACCCCGCGCCGCATCGCCCCAGTGTGCCGAACCGCCCGGTGCTTCGTGGAGTTCTTGCAGCGGAGGGCGATCCTGCGCCTCTCAAGTTCCTAACGTTTACGCCATCGGAACCTGCGGGAGCAGACTCGGCTCGATCCGGTCGAGAATCTCCGTGAGGCTCGAGCCGGTCGCCGTGATCCCGTGGTTGCGCAGGCCGACCACGGTGTGCGCCGGGTCCGGCGCGGAGGCCACCAGCGCGGCGACGCTCTCGGCCAGCTCGGAGGTGCCGCAGGGATAGTTGACCTCGGTGGCCTCAATCCCCTCGACCCAGGCGTGGATGTGGAGGATGGCGCCGACCTCGGGATTTGCCCCGTAGATCATCCAGTGCTCGATGGCGTCGACCGAGACGCGGCGCGGCTCGACGTCCGGCGGGACGCCGAGCACGATCTTCCCGCCGGCTGCGTCGTAGCCCGAGACGAGCAGGATGTCGCGGCCCGGCTCGTCGAGCTTCGACTTGTCCACGCCGCTCGCGCTCATCCAGAATCGGTGCTCGTCCTTGCGGGCCGAGAGGTTGCCGTACGACAGGCCGCCGATCGAGTACAGGCGCTTGATCCGCCGCAGATCGCTCTCGCTCACGAGCTCCTCCACCGGGAAAGGCGCGGGCAGGAGGCCGAGGCCGTCGAGCCGCCGCCCGACCTCGCCGATCTCGCGGGTCAGGTCGTCCCCGCGCCAGAGCTCCGGCTCGAGGTCGCGGCGGAACTCGTTGTCGATCACGAGATGCGAGGTCGCGAGCGGCTCGAGCCGCGCGACGACCGTCTCCGCGAGACCCGGCCCCTCGGGTACGAGATAGCAGCCGCGCTCCATCGTCGTGAAGAGGACTCCGTGCCCCGGGACGTAGCAGAGGCTGATGTTCGCGAGCGCGCGGACGAGCATCGGGTACGTCTCGCGCAAGGCGTCGGCCGGTGGGGTGGGGAGGCTCCAGAAGGCCGCGGCGAACGTGCCCCGCGCGCGGCGGCGGAAGGGCCTTGGTCGCGCCGCGTCCACGAGGTTGAGCACGAGCTCGGGCGGCGCGCCGTTCGCGGCCTCGAAGCCGTGCCGCTCCAGCGCGGCCACGATGTCAGCGGTCAGATCGGCCAGAGCCTCGTGGCGATCGCCGAGAACCCTGAAGGCGGGCATCGTCAGCTGCCGTTGATCAGGATCTCCGTCTCGACGGGGACGTCCAGGGACGCCGCCACGAGACAGGTTTCCTCGGCGCGCTCCGCCAGCCGGCGCGCCTCCACCGGGTCTTCGGCGGTGGCGAGCTCGAGACGGAGCGAGAGACTCGTGAAGCCGAAGCGCCCGTCGGGGCGCTGGCCGCAGATGCCGTCGGCGTCGACCCTGAGGTCGTCGTAGTCGAGACAGGCGCGCGCGGCGATTCCGGTGAAGGTGACCGCAAGGCACGACGCGGCGGCGGCCACGAAGAAGTCCTCCGGGCTCCACGTGCTCGCGTCGTCGCCAGAGAAGACGAGCGGCGGGCAGACCTCGACGGGCTCCTTGCCCTCGACCTGGGCACGCACGCGGCGTCCGCCTACCGAGTCGACCGTGAGCGGGAAGTGGAACTCCTTCGGACGAATCGAAGCGATGTCGGTCACGGTTGCGCTCATGCCGCCGGCTCCGACGTGGCCGCCTCGAGCCGGCCGAGCAGGTCCCAGCGCTCGTCGAGGTGGCGCTGCACGCTGGCGATCCGCTCCTCGCTGAGGTGTGCAAAGCGGCCCTGCGTCGAGAGGAACTCACTGACGGCCAGCGGGTGCTTGGGCCGGTAGGTGATCCGCCACTTGCCGCCGTCGACCTCGATCAGCGGGAAGTAGCGACACTCGACGGCACGGCGCACGATCTCGACCGACTGCTCGGTCGGGTAGCGCCAGCCCGGCGGGCACGCGCCGAGCGCGTGCAGGAAGCGGAAGCCGTGGAGCTCGGCCGCGCGCGCGACCTTGGCGCGGAAGTCCTTCAGCTCCGGCACCGAACCGGCCGCAAGCGTGGCGACGTAGGGGATGGCATGCGCGGCCATGATCCGGTCGATGTCCTTCTTCGTCCCCTCGCGCGGAGCGGCTGCGGGGGTGGTCGTCGTCCACGCGCCCTCGGGCGTGCCGCCCGACTTCTGGACGCCGGTGTTCATGTACGCCTCGTTGTCGTTGAGGACGTAGATCAGGTCCTCGTTCCGCTCGGCGGCCGCGGAGACGGTCGCGAGGCCGATGTCGTTCGTCGAGCCGTCGCCGCCCCACACGACGACGTGCGTGTCGCCGAGGCCGCGCTGGCGCAGGGCCGCCTTGATCCCCGAGGCCTCGGCGGCGGCGGACGCAAACGGGGTGAGGTAGGTGGTGACGCCGAAGGCGCTCACCGGCCAGGCGCCGGCGATGATCGTCCAGCAGGAGGCGGGGATGACGAGGACGACGTCGCGGTCCGGGGTAGCGGCCGTGAGCGCCCCAAGGAAGTGGCGCATGTTGACGGCGGGGCCGCAGCCTGCGCAGGCAGCGTGGCCCGGGAAGAGCAGCGGCTCCTCGCGGATGACCTCGTCGAGCCAGACGGCCATGGCTACGCACCTCCCGCGAGATAGACGGCTTCGCGGTCGGGCGACTCGACATGCGCCCGCTCGAGGGCTAGACGTAGCGTGTCCGGCGTCACGTCGCTGCCGCCGAGCCCACAGACGACGTCGGTCGCGGGAATGCCGCAGGACCGGACGTCCGAGCCGAGTGGCCCAGGCGCACCGAACGCGGGCGCGCGGTCGACGACGCAGACACGGGAGACGTGCCCCAGCGCGGCGGCGAGCTCGTCGCTCGGGAAAGGCCGGTACGCGTGGACGCGGACGACGAGCGGCGGCTCGTCGTCGTCGAGCAGCTCGCGTGCGGTCTCGCCGATCGTCCCGATTGCGACGATCGCGGTGTCGGCCGCGCGGTCGCCCGTGATCTCGAGCGACGCGACCTTCTCCCGCCCGAACGCGGCGGCGAACTCGGCGGCGGCCTCCGCGAGCAGCCCGCGCGTGCGGTCATGCGCCTCGGCGACGTTGCGCTGGTAGGTCGCGTAGTCGTTCGGCTCGGGCAGGCCGCTGAACGCGCGCGGGTTGCCCGGGTCGAGCAGCCAGTCGTCCGAGGGCCGGAAGGGCGGGAGGAAGGCGTCCACGTCCTCCTGGCTCGGCACGTCGACGACCTCCGCGGTGTGCGAGAGGAGGAAGCCCTCGGCGCAGACGAGCACCGGCAGCACCGCCTCCTCCGCGATCCGGTAGGCGCAGATGACGCTGTCGAGCAGCTCCTGCCCCGACGAGCAGTAGAGCTGGATCCAGCCGGTGTCGCGCTGGCTCATGCTGTCTGCGAGGTCGGGCTCGAGGCTCCACGGCGCGACGACCGACCGGTTGACGTTGACCGCGACGAGCGGGATGCGCTCGCGCGAGGCGCGGTGGAGCTGCTCGTGCGAGTAGAGAAGCCCTTGCGAGGAGGTTGCGGTGAAGCAGCGCGAGCCGGCGCGGGTAGAGGCGAGCGCGTACCCGAACATCGAGTGCTCGCTGTCGAGATTCGCGAAGACGATGTCGTCGCGGCCCGCGACGAGGTCGGCGAGGCGCTCGACGATCAGCGTCTGCGGCGTGATCGGGTAGCAGGCGATCTGCTGCACCCGCGCTAGGACTGCGGCGACCGCCGCCGCCTCGTTCCCGGTCAGAACTGTGCGTCCACGCGGCAGCTCGGCGCTCATGCCGGCACCTCCTCCATCTCGATCGCGTTGCGCACGGGGCAGACGTCCTCACAGATCCCGCAGCCCTTGCAGTAGTCGAAGTCGATCTCCATCACACCGTCCACGCGCCGCATTGCCCCCTCGGGGCAGAAGAGCGCGCAGAGGCCACAGACGTTGCAGGCCTCGAGCAGGACGGGGCGCTCGACGGACCACGCGCCCGTGTGGTTGACCCGCGAGGTGGTGAGGCTGACCGCATAGGGCGGCAGGGCGGGCCGCGGCGGCGGCGCTTCGGCAGGCTCGTACGGCGTGTCCGAGGCGACGGTGTGCTGACGCGCGCAGAGGCGATAGCCGTCGCGCGCGGCGAGGACGTTGGGCTCCGCGAGCGCGCCCATGCGCGCGCGGATCGCCTCCTCGAGGAAGCCGAGCCCGTCGGGAAGCAGGAGCCGCACCGCGGCGCCCAGCACGACGACGTTCCCCATCGGCCTCCCCTCAGCCGACAGGATCCGGTTGCGCCGCGCGACCTGCGAGCCGGGCACGTGCGCGACGTGGTAGTCGCCGCGATGGGGGAAGCGCGTCTCGCGGTTGACGAGGAGGAGACCGCCGGGCCGCAGCATCGCCACCGACTGGGCGGGCGGCGGCGAAGCTGAGATTGCGACGAGCACGTCGCACTCCCGCACCTTGTAGCGGCGCCGGATCGGCGCATCGTCCCAGCGGAGAAACGCCGAGATCGGGGCGCCGCGCCGTTCGGCCTTGAACTCGGGGAAGCTCTGCACCCAGTAGCCGGCGCGCGCGAAGGTGTCCGCCAGGATCTGCGACGCGAGTACCACGCCCTCGCCGCCGCGGCCAGTGAGGAGCATCTCCTGCATGCCCCGATCGTGCGTCGGCGGCGGGGCCGGCGCATCGGGGATTTACGCCGCCCGGCGGGGTTTTCCACGGATCAGCCCTGCAGCGGGTCCACCAGTGCGCGGCCCACGATCTCGCGGTGCCCGGTGACGTGCTTCCCGAGGAGACTGCGGGCCTCGCCGTCGAGGTCCTCGATCTCGTCAAGCGCTATCCGAAGTCGCCGGTGAATGCGGTCGACGGCGCGTCTCTCGCCGCGTCTGCTGGCGAGGTGTTCGGCGGGTCGAGACCGGTCGTCGGCTCGTCGAGGAAGAGCACGCGGGGCGCGTGCATGAGCCCGCGGGCGATCATCACCCGCTGCGACTGCCCGCCGGAGAAGAAGTCGGGCTTGTCGCCGGCCCGGTCGAGGAGCCCGAACTGGTCGAGCAGCTCGTCGGCCCGCTCCTCGCGCGCTCGCGCGTCGGTTTGCAGGGCTTCTACCGCCGAGCGATCGACTGACTACGTAAAGAGGGCGGCCTAGCCGCCCTCTTCACGCCGAGCAAGAGGAGGACTTCAGCGAACGGTGAGTTTGAGGTAGTTGTCGTCGGGCGCCTGGCCGACCATCATGATCACGTAGTGCCCGTGGCCGACGGCGAGCGACTTGCCGACGGCGACGTGCCTCACGCCGTGGCGGGAGACGACCTTCAGCGCGTCCTCGTCGAAGTTGACGAGCCGGACGCGATCCGCCTTGACGGTGTCCGTCTTCGTCATCTTCCCGTTCACCTTGAACCAGTGGCAGCCGGGATCCTTCATGACGATATTGATCGTCTTGGCGGTGGCGTGATGGGAGGTCGTCGCGAGTGCACGGCCGGTGCCGAACGCTCCGGCGCAGATCGCCGCGGCGACGGCGACTGTGAGTAGCGCGATCTTCATGGTTGCTCCTTCGGTATCCGGTGGCATTGCGCGGATGATCGGCGCCGCCGCACGCACCGGAATCCGGGCCAACCGCGACGAACGCTCGGTACTTCTCCGCAGCCTTGGAGCCGCGGTTTCTAGCCCCGGGCGATCGGATGAGCGCCGACCCGCCCCGTCACAGCAGCGTGCACGTGCGTGCCACTGCGGCCGGCGACGACGTCCATGAGCTCCGCCAGGGAGCCGATCGCGACCTCGCCTCCGGTTCGCTCGACGAAACGGCACGCCGCCTCGACCTTGGGGGCCATGGACCCCGCGGCGAAGTCCAGGCACCGCAGCTCCGCGGGCGTGGCGCGTTGAATGGACGCCGGCGCTTCCGTCTCCCAGCCGCGCTCGACGTAGGGAACGTCGGTGAGGATCAAGAGCTGGTCCGCGTCGAGCTGCTCGGCGAGCAGCGCAGCCGTCAGGTCCTTGTCGATGACCGCCTCGACGCCGCGCAGCCGTCCGTCCTCGCGGACGACCGGGATGCCGCCGCCGCCCGCGCAGACGACGATCGAGCCCGCACGAAGCAACGTCGCGACGGAGTCGAGCTCGACGATCTCGTGCGGCTGCGGCGAGGGAACGACGCGGCGGTAATGCGCGCCGTCACGCGCAACGTCCCAGCCATGCTCGGCGGCGAGCCGGCGGGCCTCGTCCTTCGTGTAGACGGGCCCGATCGGCTTCGTCGGCCGCGCGAACGCCGGATCGCCCGCGTCAACGACGACCTCCGTGAGGATGGCGACCACGCTCGCGTCCGTCTCGCCCCGCAGCGCCTGCACGATCAGGTAGCCGATCATCCCCTGGCTCTCGGCGCCGAGGACGTCGAGCGGATACGGCGCCACGGCGTGATAGGCGTCGGCCTCGAGAGCCAGCAGACCCACCTGGGGCCCGTTGCCGTGGGTCAGTACGAGCTCGTGCTCCATGGCGAGCTCGGCGATCGCTCGCGCGGCTCGCCGGATGTTGGCGCGCTGGATCTCCGCCTCGAGCGGCTCGCCGCGATGCAGCAGTGCATTCCCTCCGAGCGCGACGACGAGCCGACTTACTGCTCGAAGCCCTTGGTGAGCGCGAGCAGGAGCGCCGCCTCGGTCGGCATCCGGTTCGCGGACTGCGCCCAGACCGCCGACTGCGGCCCGTCGATCACGCCCGGCTCGACCTCCTCGCCTCGCTTTGCCGGCAGGCAATGGAGGAAGATCGCGTCGGGCTGCGCCAAGGTCATCAGCTCCTCGGTGACCTCGTACGGCCCAAGCGTCCGGGCCCGCGTCTCGTGCTCGGCCTCCTCGCCCATCGAGGCCCAGACGTCGGCGTAGACGGCGTCCGCGCCTACGACGGCATCGCGCGGGTCGTCGACGACCGTCAGCGTCGCGCCTGTGGACTCCGCCAGATGCCGCGCATTCTCGAGGATCGCCGGCTTCGGTCGGTAATCGGGCGGACAGGCGAGCGCGACGTCGAGGCCCGAGAGCGCGCCCGCCTCGAGCAGGGAGTGGGCGACGTTGTCGCCGCCGTCACCGACAAAGGCGAGCCGCCGGCCTCGCAGGCCGCCGCGGGCCTCGCGGATCGTGAGCACGTCAGCGAGCGCCTGGCACGGGTGGTGCTCGTCGGAAAGGGCATTCACGACGGGCACAGTCGCCCAGGCGGCGAGCTCATCGACGGTCTCCTGCGCGAACGTCCGGATGACGATCGCCGCGCAGTAGCCTGAGAGCGAGCGGGCCGTGTCGGCGATCGACTCGCCCCGGCCGATCTGGAGCTCCTGCGGCGAGAGCGAGACCGGTGTCGCTCCGAGCTCGGCCGCCGCTGCGGCAAAGGAGACTCGGGTGCGCGTCGACGGCTTCTCGAAGATGCAGGCGACCGTTCGCCCGTGCAGCGCCGCTTCGTAGCGAGCCGGCTCGTCCTTGAGGATGGCTGCGAGCTCGAGCAGCCGCTCGAGTTCGACGGGTCTGAGGTCCGCGATCCGTGTGAAGTGGCGGACCCTTGCCGTTACCGCGATCATGCGACCACGACCTCTCGCGCTGCCTTCGTGATGACCGGGCCGAGGACGTCCTCGATGGTCGGGCGGCCGATCTCCTCGAGCTCGTACCGAACGTGGCGGATCGGATGCCGTGAGTCGATCAGGCGCCCGAGGTCGATCGGCGTCCCGGTGACCACGACGTCGCACTCGACGTTGTTGACCGTCTGCTCGAGCTCGCGGAGCTGCTCGTCGGAATAACCCATCGCCGGCAGCACGTTCGTCAGCTGCGGCCACCGCTCGAGCACGTCCCGAAGCGAGCCGACGGCCGAAGGCCGCGGATCGGCGATCCGGGCGGCGCCCGCTCGGCGTGCGGCCACCAGGCCCGCGCCGAACGGCATCTCGCCGTGAGTCAGTGTCGGCCCGTCGTCGATCACGAGCACGGTCTTGCCGAGCAGCTCTGGCCCCGCCTCGAGGACGGGTGGCGACTCCGCAAAGACGAGCTGCGCGAGCGGGTTGACCTCCTGCACGCTCAGCACAACAGCTTCGACGTCGTGCGCGGCGGCCGTGTCGATCTTGTTGATCACCACCACGTCCGCCATGCGGAGGTTCGTCTCGCCCGGGTGGTAGCCCAGCTCGTGTCCCGGCCTCAGCGGATCCGCGACGACGATCAGGAGATCCGGCTTGTAGAACGGGATGTCGTTGTTGCCGCCGTCCCAGACGATCACGTCGGCCTCCTGCTCGGCCCGGCGAAGGATCGCCTCGTAGTCGACGCCGGCGTACATGACCATCCCCAGCCGCACCGGCTCCTCGTATTCCTCCCGTTCCTCGACTGTCGGATGCGAGGCGTCGATGTTCTCGAGCGTCGCGAACCGTTGCACGCGCATGGCCTCGAGGTCGCCATAGGGCATCGGATGCCGGACGAGCGCGACTCGCAGCCCGGCGTCGAGCAATGTCCGGCCGACCTTGCGGCTCGTCTGGCTCTTGCCGCAGCCGGTGCGGACGGCACAGACGGCGACGACGGGCTTCGACGAGCCCAGCATGGTCGCGTCGGGGCCCGAGCAGCCGGAAGTCGGCGCCGGTCGCGAGCACGAGCGACGCCTTGTGCATCACCGTCTCGTGCTTGAGGTCGGAGTACGCGAGGATGACGTCGTCGACGCCGTTGGCGCGGACGAGGTCGGTCAGCTCCTCCTCCGGGTGGATCGGGATTCCCTCGGGATAGAGCGGCCCGGCGAGCGAGGCCGGATAGACCCGGTCCGCGATGCCGGGGATCTGCGTCGCCGTGAAGGCGACCACCTGCGTCTCGGGGTCGTGGCGGAAGACGACGTTGAAGTTGTGGAAGTCGCGTCCGCCGGCTCCCATGATGATGACCTTGCGCACCGTTCGACCTCCTTCTGAGGCTTGCTCTCAGGATCGCGCAGGGACACGGTCCCGGCGGCGACGTGGACGCCGGCGCGGCGCGGCGACCCTCGGCTGCGGACGCGCTGCGTGCAGCAGCCGGTAGAGCTCGTCGATCCGGGCTGCCTGGGCGTCGAGCCTGGCCTCGAGCCGGTCGAGCGGCGACGGGTGCTCGGTCACCGGTCGGTCTCCTCGACGCGGTCCGCCGCGATCGCACGTGCGATGTCGAGCGTCGAGATGACTCCGATCGGACGTCGGAAATCGGGATCGGTGACGGCGAGGTGCGCGATCCCGTACTGCGCCATCAGGCTGCCGGCCTCCGCGATCGAGCTGTCGGCCGCAACGCTGACGAGCGGTGTGACCGCGGTCGCGCCGGCGGTCAGCGTGTCGAGGTCGAGCCGCGTCGCCGCCACGAGATCGAGATCGGAGACGACGGCCCAGAGCTGGGGAGCCTCGTCGTCCTCGTCCGTGTGCTCGAAGACGTAAATGGCATGCACCCCGAATGTGGCCATCATCCGCGCGACGACCCGCAGCGGCGTCTCGGGCGGGCAGCTGATCACGCCGCGGCTCATCGCATCGCCGACTATGGCCGTCTCGAACGGGACGGCCGGCTCTTGCTCGGGATGCCTGATGTCGATCACGCCTCGATCGTCACCGCCACCGAGGCCGGGCGCATCCGGGCGAACTACGGAACCGCAGACGGGGTCGGCACGGAACGGCGGGCGGAGCCCGTAGCCTGCGCGGCTTCGGCGACCGCGGCGGCGACTGCCGGCGCGACGGAGCGGTTGAAGACGCTCGGGATCACGTAGTCCGCGGAGAGCTCGTCGTCTGAGATCGCCGCCGCGATCGCGCGGGCGGCGGCGAGCTCCATCTCCGGATCGATCGTTCGCGCGCGGACGTCGAGCGCGCCACGGAAGACGCCCGGGAAGGCGAGGACGTTGTTGATCTGGTTCGGGTAGTCGCTGCGGCCGGTGGCGATGACCTCGGCGAGACCCTCGATAGCTTCGGGGTCGACTTCGGGATTCGGGTTGGCCATCGCGAAGACGATCGCGCGCGGCGCCATCCGGCCCACCCCCTCGATGCTGATTGCGCCGGGGAAGGAGACGCCGATGAAGACATCGGCTCCCTCGAGCAGCTCGTCGGCGGTGCCTCGGAGGTTCTCGGGGTTCGTCTGCTCGGCGTACTCCTGCTTCGCGGCGTTGAGGCCCTCCCGGCCGCGGTAGAGCGCGCCGCCTCGGTCGCAGCCGACGATCCACGTCGCACCCGCCCGTTGGAGCGTGCGCGTGACTGCGACCCCCGCAGCACCGACTCCGGTCAGCACTATCCGTACCTCGCCGAGCTCCTTCCGCACGACGCGCAGCGAGTTGAGAAGTGCAGCGAGCACGACGATCGCCGTCCCGTGCTGGTCGTCGTGGAAGACGGGGATTTCGAGGCGCTCACGCAGCCGTCGCTCGACCTCGAAGCAGCGCGGCGCGGAGATGTCCTCGAGGTTGATGCCGCCGAAGGCCGGCGCGATCGCCTCGACCGTGCGCACGATCTCGTCGGGATCCTTGGTGGCGAGGCAGATCGGGAAGGCGTCGATGCCGGCGAACTCCTTGAACAGCACGGCCTTGCCCTCCATCACGGGCAGGGCCGCCTCGGGGCCGATGTCGCCGAGACCGAGCACCGCGGTGCCGTCGCTGACGATCGCGACGCAGTTGCGCTTGATCGTGAGGTTCCAGACCTTGTCCGGATCCTCGGCGATCGCGTGTGAGACGCGGGCGACGCCGGGCGTGTAGACCATCGAGAGGTCGTCCCGCGTCTTCAGCGGCAGCCGCGGGCGCACCTCGAGCTTGCCGCCGAGGTGAGCGAGGAAGACGCGGTCCGAGACATGCATCACCTCGACGCCCTCCACCGACCGGACGGCGGCGACGATCGCGTCGAGGTGCTGTTCGTCGTCGGCGAGGACGTTGACGTCGCGGATCTTCGTCGACCCCTCGACGCGGACGAGATCGATCGCGCCGAGCAGGCCGCCGGCCTCGCCGATCGCCGCGGCCAGGCGGGCGAAGGCGCCAGGGTGGTTCTCGATGCGGACGCGGATCGCGGCGCTGAAGGAGGCGGACGGATGCATGCTCGCAGGCTACGCCGGGCGTCCCGGCGGGCATCCGCATTCACTACGGGTTCGGCTCCAACCGCGACGCCGTCCGCCCCCACCTCGCCGCCGGCGGATCTCGGCGCGACCTCCTACGGATAGATGCCGCGGATGGTCGTCGCGTTCGCGACGCGCTCCACGGCCACCCCGTAGGCGGCGAGCCGGAGCGGCAGCTCGCGCTGCTCGTGCAGCTGCCACGTCTGGTCGAACGCGCGCGTGATGATCGCGTCGAGGCGCGAGTCGACCTCCTGCTCGGACCAGAAGTACTGCTGCAGGCCCTGCACCCACTCGAAGTACGAGACGACGACCCCGCCGGCGTTGGCGAGGATGTCGGGGAGGACGAGGATGCCTCGCTCCTCGAGGATCTCGTCGGCCTCGGGAGTGACCGGGCCGTTCGCGCCCTCGCAGATGATCGAGGCCTTGATGCGGTCCGCGTTCTCGGCCGTGATCACCTGCTCGAGCGCGCACGGAGCGAGCAGGTCGCATTCCAGCTCGAGCAGCTCCTCGGCGTCGATCTCCTCGGCGCCGGGGAAGTTGCGGAGCGTGCCGTGCTCCCGTTTCCAGGCGAACGCCGCGGGGATGTCGATGCCCTTTTCGTTGTGGAGAGCGACCGCCGAGTCGGAGATGCCGATCACCTTCGCGCCGTGCTCGTGCAGGAACATCGCGAAGTAGCTGCCGACGTTCCCGAAGCCCTGGACGACGCTCGTGAGGCCGTCGAAGGTGCGATCGAGCTTCTTGAGTGTCTCGCGCACAGTGAAGAACGCTCCGCGGGACGTCGCCTCCTCACGGCCGAGCGAGCCGCCGATGTCGAGTGGCTTGCCGGTCACGACGCCGAGCACCGGATGGCCCTTGTTCATCGAGTACGTGTCGAAGATCCACGCCATGGTCTCGCCGTTCGTGTTCACGTCCGGCGCCGGGATGTCGGTTGCGGGGCCGATCTCGTTCACGATCTCGCTCGCGAAGCGGCGGGTCATCCGCTCGAGCTCGCCCTTGGACATCGACTTCGGATCGCAGGCGATGCCGCCCTTGGCTCCCCCGAAGGGGATACCGGTCAGGGCGCACTTCCAGGTCATCCACATCGCCAGCGCCCGTACCTCGTCGAGGGTGACGTCGGGGTGGTAGCGGATGCCGCCCTTCGACGGCCCGCGCGCCAGGCTGTGCTGGACGCGATAGCCCTCGAAGACCTCCATCCGTCCGTCGTCCATCCGCGTCGGGATGGCGACCACGACCCCCTTCTTGCACCGCTCGAGCACCCGCACGAGCGATTCGTCGAGCCCGAGCACGTCGGCGATCCGGCGCAGCTGCACGCGTGCCACCTCGTACGGGTTCTCCTTCAGATGAGTCTCGCGTGTGACGGTGGCCACAGTTCCTCCTTCATTCGAGTACATGGATGTTTCGCTCGGCGCACATGCGCTTGAGCACTCGGGGCCAGACGCTGACGCTCACCTCGCCCAGATGGGCCTTGCGGAGGAGGAGCATCATCGTCCGCGACTGCCCGATCCCGGCTCCGATCGAGAGCGGGATCTCGTCCCGCATGATCGCCTGGTGGTACGGCAGCTCCAGGAAGTCGAGCTGCCCCGAGAGCTCGAGCTGGCGGACGAGCGACTCCTTCGTCACGCGGATGCCGCCGGACATGAGCTCGTGCCGGCGCTGCGTGACCGGGTTCCAGACCAGGATGTCGCCGTTGAGGCCGTGCATCGGCCGTCCGTCGGCGGAGCGCGTCTCCGTCGACCAGTCGTCGTAGTCGGCCGCGCGGAGCTCATGCGGTAGGCCGTCGGCCAGCGGCCAGCCGATCCCGTAGATGAAGAGCGCGGGATGGTCTTGCAGGATCGCCGTCTCGCGCTGCTTGCGCGGCAGGTCCGGGTACGCGGCGAGGATGTCCTCGGCATGCATGAACTCGAGCTCTGCCGGCAGGGGCGGATACGCCTTCGCGAGCACGGGGTAGCGCTCGTGCAGGAGTGCCTCCGCCTCCCTGAGCACCCTCCAGATCGACCGGACCGTGGCCGTCAGGTAGTCCAGCGTCCGGTCCTGCGGCCGGAGCGCCTGCTCCCAGTCCCACTGGTCGACGTAGGCGCTGTGGTCGTGGTCGAGGAAGTAGTCCTTGCGGACTGCGCGCATGTCGGTGAGGAGGCCCTCGCCGGCGTGCAGACTGAACTCGCGTAGCGCGAGCCGCTTCCATTTCGTCGCCGCCTGCACGACCTCGGCGTCGATCGGGTTCTGCGCGTTGTCGTTCGCGATGTAGAAGCCCACCGGAGTGCGCGAGCCGTCGCGGTCGAGGTAGTCGTTGACGCCACTCTTTCGGTCGATGATCAGCGGCACCTGCACCTGCGTGAGATGGAGCTCCTCGCAGAGCCGGTCCTCGATCAGCCGCTTCGCGGCGTAGAGGCCGCGCATCGTCTCCAGCGGGTCGAGCAGCGGTGTGTAGTCGCCGGGCAAGACGTGCTCGAGCTCGCCGTAGTCGCCGATGCCCGGACCGGCGAGGTCGGCTTCCTTCAGTGAAGAGGCCATGGCTCTCCTTTCAGAGAGCAGCGTCGTACTGCCGGCGCAGCCGCGCATCCGCGGCGACGCTGGTAGTCGCCTCAGCGATTCTCCGGATGGTCGATCAGTCAGGAAGCGGCGCGCGCGGCCGCGAACTGCTCAGCAGCGAAGTCGAGGTCGGCCACCGAGTGGGCAGCGGACATCTGCGTCCGGATCCGGGCGGTGCCCCGTGGCACGACGGGGAAGGAGAAGCTCACCGCGTAGACCCCAAGATCGACGAGACGGGCCGAGAACGCGGCGGCGGTGACCTCGTCGCCGATCATCACCGGCACGATCGGGTGCTCGCCGGGGAGGACGTCGAACCCGAGCTCGGTCATGCGGGCCCGGAAGTGAGCGGTGTTCTCGCGCAGCGTGTCGCGCAGCTCCGCCGAGGTCTGGATCAGCTCGAGCGCCTGGATGCTGGCCGCCACGACCGGCGGGGCGACGCTGTTGGAGAAGAGATACGGACGGGCGCGCTGGCGCAGGAGCTCGACGATCTCGGCCCGGCCCGAGACGTAGCCGCCGCTCGCGCCGCCGATCGCCTTGCCGAGAGTGCCGGTCAGGATGTCGACGCGCTCGATCACGCCGTGGTGCTCCGGCGTGCCACGTCCGCCGGGGCCGACGACGCCGACCGCGTGCGAATCGTCCACCATGACGAGCGCGTCGTGGCGCTCGGCGAGCTCGCAGATCCGGTCGAGCTGCGCGAGGTAGCCGTCCATCGAGAAGACGCCGTCGGTCGCGATCAGGCGGTGGCGGGCATCGGCGGCCTCGTCGAGGCGCGCTTCCAGCTCGTCCATGTCGCCGTTCGCATAGCGCAGCCGGCGCGCCTTGCAGAGACGGATCCCGTCGATGATCGAGGCGTGGTTGAGCTGGTCGGAGATGACCGCGTCCTCCTCGCCGAGCAGCGCCTCGAACAGGCCGCCGTTCGCGTCGAAGCACGAGCTGAAGAGGATCGTGTCGTCGGTGCCGAGGAACTCGGACAGGCGCTCCTCGAGCTCACGATGCAAGGCCTGCGTGCCGCAGATGAAGCGGACGGACGCCATCCCGTAGCCCCAGCGGTCGAGCGCCTCGTGTGCGGCGGCCACGATCGCCGGGTGGTTGGCGAGCCCGAGGTAGTTGTTTGCGCAGAGATTGAGCAGCTCGCCGCGCCCGCTCACGTCGACGTGTGCGCCCTGCGGCGTCGTGATCTCGAGCTCGGACTTGTAGAGCCCGGCCTCGCGGACTTCGGCCAGCGTCCCGACGAGATCGTCCCGCAGCGTCCCGTACATCAGTCCTCCTCGAGTTGGGTCCAGTCGAGGACGACCTTGCCCGACTGCCCGGAGCGGGCGACGGCGAATGCCTCCTCGAAGTCGCGGTACGAGAAGCGATGCGTGATCACCGGCGTCAGATCGAGCCCCGACTCGACGAGCACGGTCATCTGGTACCAGCTCTCGTACATCTCGCGCCCATAGATCCCCTTCAGCGTCAGCATCTCGAAGATCACGGGGTTCAGGTCGAGCTTCACCTCGTCGGCGGGTATGCCGAGCAGCGCGATTCGCCCGCCGTGGGCCATCGCGTCGATCATCGTCCGCAGGGCCACGGGGTTGCCGGACATCTCGAGGCCGATGTCGAAGCCCTCGGTCATCCCGAGCTCGCGCTGGACGTCGGCGAAGCTCTCGCTCCGTCGGATCGACCGCCACGGTCGCGCCCATCCGGCTCGCCAGCTCGAGCCGGTAGTGATTCGGGTCGGTGACGACGACATGACGCGCGCCGGCGTGGCGTACGACGGCAGCCGCCATGCAGCCGATCGGCCCGGCGCCCGAGATCAGCACGTCCTCGCCGAGGACCGGGAATGTCAGGGCAGTGTGCACCGCGTTCCCGAAGGGGTCGAAGATCGCGGCGACGTCCTCGTCGACTCCCGGCTTGTGGTGCCAGAGGTTCGTCATCGGCAGCGCGACGAGCTCGGCGAACGCGCCTGGCCGCTGCACGCCGAGGCCGATCGCGTGCGCACAGAGGTGACGGCGCCCGGCCATGCAGTTGCGGCAGCGCCCGCAGACCACGTGTCCCTCGCCGCTGACGAGATCGCCGACCTGGAAGTCGCTGACGTTCGAGCCTGGTTCGACGATCTCGCCGACGAACTCGTGCCCGATGACCATCGGCACCGGAATCGTCCGCTGCGCCCACGGATCCCAGTCGTAGATGTGCAGATCGGTGCCGCAGATACCGGTCTTGTGCACGCGGATCAGCACGTCGTTGATCCCGATCTCCGGGACGGGGACGTCCTCGAGCGACAGGCCGGCGGCGGCCTCCGCTTTGACGAGCGCCTGCACGCGGTCAACCCTAGTGCCGCGGCATCGGTGGCGTGCCGCACGCCCGATCCGCGTTCGCCCTGATGCAGCAGGGCCGCCGCAGGAGCAGGGTTTCGGTATGAACACCTTCTGGACAGTCGTCACGATCGTGACCGTCGTCGCGATCATGGGTGTGGTGCTGTGGGCGCTCGTCGTGGCTCCCTTCACCGTGCCATCCCACTCCGCGAAGCCGTAGCCGCTGCGTGCAGGCGGGGTCGTGCAGAATCGGTCCACCGTCGTGGAAGGAGCTCCCGTCACCGCCGTCGTCGAGCCGTCTGCGCTCGACGACCTGATCGCCGCGTTACGGCGCCGCGGCTTCCGGGTGCTCGGCCCGACGGTGCGCGACGGCGCGATCGTCTACGACGAGCTCGAGACCGCGGCAGAGCTGCCGGTCGGCTGGACCGACAGGCAGGAGGCGGGGACCTACCGCCTCGAGCGCCGCGAGGACGACGCGCGCTTCGGCTACGCCGTCGGGCCGCACTCGTGGAAGCAGTTCCTCTTCCCGGCCCGCCTTCGGCTCTGGCGCGCGCGGGCGAACGGCGGCGCCCCGGTCGTGGAGGAGGAGCCGCTCGACGAGACGCCGCTCGCCTTCATCGGCGTTCGCGCCTGCGAGCTGAACGCGATCGCGATCCAGGACAAGGTTTTCACCGGCGGCAAGTTCGTCGACCGCGACTACGCCGCCCGGCGCCGCGGGATCTTCGTCGTCGCGGTCAACTGCGGCGAGCCCGCCGCCACGTGCTTTTGCGTCTCGATGGACGCCGGGCCGCGCGTCGAGCAGGGCTACGACCTCGCGCTGACGGAGGTGCTGGACGGCGAGCACCGGTTCCTCGTCGAGGCCGGCAGCCCGGCCGGCGAGGAGGTGCTGGCCGAGCTCTCCTCCCGGCCCGCCGAGGAGGCCGATCGCAGCGCGGCCACGGCCGTCGTCGACTCCGCCGCCGCCCGCATGGGACGCACGATGGAGAGCGGCGACCTGCGCGACCTCCTTGCCGACAATCTCGAGCACCCGCGCTGGGACGAGGTGGCGGAGCGCTGCCTCACGTGCGGCAACTGCACGATGGTCTGCCCGACCTGCTTCTGCTCGTCGGTCGAGGACACGACCGACCTCGCCGGCGCCGAGACCGAGCGCACCCGCGTCTGGGACACGTGCTTCTCGCTCGACTACTCGTACATCCACGGGGGCAGCGTCCGCACGTCGGCCCGTTCGCGCTACCGGCAGTGGCTGACCCACAAGCTCGGCACCTGGCACGACCAGTTCGACACGTCGGGCTGCGTCGGCTGCGGCCGCTGCATCACCTGGTGCCCGGTCGGGATCGACATCACGGAGGAAGTCGCCGCGATACGCGGAGAGGAGGCCGAAGATGCCACAACAGCTTGACGAGATCCTCACCCAGGTTCCCTTCTTCGAGGGCATGGCGGCGGACGAGATCGCGCTGATCGCCGGCTGCGGGCGCAACGTCCACTTCGACGCGGGCGAGACGATCTTCCGGCAGGGCGACGCCGCGGACACCTTCTTCGTCGTCCGCCACGGCACCGTCGCGGTCGGGAACTTCGTCCCGCCGCGCGGCGAGCTCGTGATCGAGACGCTCGAGGCGGGCGACCTGCTCGGCTGGTCCTGGCTCTTCCCGCCGTACCGCTCGCACTTCGACGCGCGCGCCCTCTCGCCCGTGCGCGCGACGCAGTTCGACGGCGCTTGCCTCCGCGACAAGTGCGCCGCCGACCCGGCACTCGGCTACGACCTGATGAGCCGGTTCGCGCAGGTGCTGATCGAGCGCCTGCAGTGGACGCGGCTCCGGCTCCTGGACATCTATGGCGACGGTCGCTGAGCCGAGCGCCGCCGGCGCATTCGTCCCGGCGCCGTTCCGGGTGGCCGACCGCCGCCGGGACACCGCCGACACGTGGACGCTTGCGCTCGAGCCCGTGGGAGGCGGCTTCGCGGTCGCGCCGGGGCAGTTCGTGATGGTCTACGCGTTCGGGGTGGGGGAGGTGCCGATCTCGGTCAGCGGCCCTCCCGAGCAGCCGGGCGAGCCGGTCGTCCTCACCGTGCGGGACGTCGGCGCGGTGACGCACGCGATCTGCGAGTCGGAGCCCGGCTCGGTGCTCGGCCTGCGCGGCCCGCTCGGCAACAGCTGGCCGGTCGAGGCGGCGGAGGGCGGGGACGTCGTCGTGGTCGCCGGCGGAATCGGGCTCGCGCCGCTGCGTCCGGTCGTCCTCCATGCGCTCGCGCGGCGCCCGCGGTTCGGCGCGGTGTCGGTGCTCTACGGCGCGCGCACGCCGGGGGACCTCCTCTACACCGACGAGCTGGCGGCCTGGGGCGACGCGCTCGCCGTGGAGGTCACGGTCGATGCGGCGGACACGTCCTGGGCGGGACGGGTCGGCGTCGTGCCGAAGCTGCTCGAGCAGGCGGACTTCCGTCCCGAGGCGGTGAGCGCCTTCGTCTGCGGGCCCGAGGTGATGATCCACTTCACCGTCGAGGCTCTGCGGGCGCGCGGTGTGCCGGACGAGCGGATCTTCCTCTCGCTCGAGCGGGACATGCGCTGCGGTGTCGGCCTCTGCGGCCACTGCCAGCTGGGGCCGACCCTGATCTGCCGCGATGGTCCCGTCTACTCGCAGGCGCAGGTTGCGGGCCTCATGGAGGTGCGGGAGTTGTGAGCAAGCCGAAGCTCGCGGTCTGGAAGTTCGCCTCCTGCGATGGCTGCCAGCTCACGCTGCTCGACCTCGAGGACGAGCTGCTGCCCCTCGCCGGCACGATCGACATCGCCGACTTCCGCGAGGCGACGAGCGCGGTGGCGGACGGGCCGTACGACCTCTCCCTCGTCGAGGGCTCGATCACGACGCCGCACGACGCCGAGCGGATCCAGGAGATCCGGCGCGCCTCGAAGGCGCTCGTCACCATCGGCGCCTGTGCGACCTCCGGAGGGATCCAGGCGCTGCGCAACTTCGCCGACGTGAACGAGTTCACGCGGATCGTCTACGCCTCCCCGCAGTACATCTCGACGCTCGCCACGTCGACGCCGATCTCCGAGCACGTGACGGTCGACTTCGAGCTGCGCGGCTGCCCGATCGACAAGCGCCAGCTGCTCGAGGTAGTCACGGCGTTCCTCGCCGGGCGCCGGCCGGGGATCCCGGCGACCAGCGTCTGCACCGAATGCAAGCGACGCGGCATCGTCTGCGTCATGGTGGCGCACGGCACGCCGTGCCTCGGCCCGGTGACGCAGGCCGGCTGCGGGGCGCTCTGCCCGTCGTACGACCGCGGCTGCTACGGCTGCTTCGGGCCGATGGAGAGCCCGAACACGGGAGCGCTGGTGCCGCTGCTGCGGCGGCTCGGCCGGAGCGACCGCGACGTCGAGCGTCTCTTCCACACGTTCAACGCGAACGCCGAACCGTTTCGAAAGGCGCCGGAGCATGTCTAGGCGAACGATCGTCACCGACTACCTGGCGCGCGTCGAGGGGGAGGGCGCGATGACCGTCCAGCTGGACGGCGACCGCGTCGAGCACGTCGAGCTCCGGATCTTCGAGCCGCCGCGCTTCTTCGAGGCGTTCCTCCGCGGCCGCTCCTTCCTTGAGGCCCCGGACATCACCGCCCGCATCTGCGGCATCTGCCCGGTCGCGTACCAGACGAGCGCGGTCAACGCGATGGAGAGCCTCTGCGGCGTCGAGGTGCCCGAGCCGACCCAGATGCTGCGCCGCCTCCTTTACTGCGGCGAGTGGATCGAGAGCCACGCGCTGCACGTGTACATGCTCCACGCGCCCGACTTCCTCGGCTACGAGAGCGCGATCGAGCTCGCCCGCGACGCGCCCGAGGCGGTCGAGCGAGGGCTTGCGCTCAAGCGGACAGGCAACGACGTGATGACGCTCGTCGGCGGTCGCGAGATCCACCCCATCAACGTCCGGGTGGGCGGCTTCTACCGGGCACCGACGCGTCGCGAGCTGGGCTCCCTCGTCGAGCCGCTCGAGCGGGCGCGCGAGGCGGCGCTCGAGACGGTGCGCTGGACGGCCGGCTTCGACTTCCCCGAGCGCGTCGTTGACTGCGACCTCGTCGCGCTCGCGCAGCCGGAGGAGTACGCAATCGAACGCGGACGGATCTGGTCGAGCGGCGGTCTAGACCTCGCGCCGGCGGAGTACGACGAGCACTTCGAGGAGCTGCACGTCGAGCGCTCGAACGCGCTCCAGTCGACGCTGCGCGACGGCGGCACGTACCTCTGCGGCCCGCTCGCGCGCTACGGCCTCGGCGCGGCGCACCTCTCGCCGCTCGCGCGCGAGGCGGCCGCAGAGGCGGGTCTCGGGAGCGAGTGCCGCGATCCGTTCCGCAGCATCGTCGTGCGCAGCGTCGAGCTCGTGCACGCCTGCGACGAGTCGCTCCGGCTGATCGAGGCGTACGAGCAGCCCGACCGGCCGGCCGAGCCCGTCGACCCGGTCGCCGGCACCGGCTACGGCGTGAGCGAGGCCCCGCGCGGGCTGCTCTATCACCGCTACCGGCTCGACGCGGACGGCACGATCCTCGACGCGAAGATCGTCCCGCCGACCTCGCAGAACCAGCTCGCGATCGAGGACGACCTGCGGGACGTGGTCGCCCGGAACGCGTCGCTCGACGACGACGCGCTGCGCGGGTTGTGCGAGCAGACGATCCGCAACTACGACCCGTGCATCTCGTGCGCGACCCACTTCCTCGACCTCCAGGTGGAACGGAAATGACGCGGACCGTCGTGATCGGGGTGGGCAACCGGCTGCGCGGCGACGATGGGGCGGGGGTTGCCGTCGCCCAGCGGCTCCGCGACCGGGTGCCGCCCGGCGTCGAGGTCGTCTCCTGCGACGAGGAGCCGAGCCGGCTGATGGACGCCTGGGAGGGGGCGGACTCGGCCTTCCTCGTCGACACGGTCTCGTCGGGCGCGCCCGCGGGGACGCTCCACCGGTTCGAGGCGGGCGATGAGGCGATCCCGGCGCGCACCTTCCGCTCGTCGACACACGCGATCGGGATCGCAGAGACGATCGAGGTCGCGCGCGCGCTCGGCCGGCTGCCGCGCCGAGTCCGGGTCTACGGCATCGAGGCGGGGGGCTTCAAGACGGGAGCCGAGCTCACGTCGGCAGTCGAGGCTGCGGTCGCCTCCCTCGTCGCTGCCGTCCTACGCGACCTCGAAGAGGGGCGATGCACGAGCGCGCGCTGATGACGGACCTGATGCGCGAGATCGACGGGGTCGCCCGCGCCGACGGTGCCACGCGCGTGACCCGCGTCTCGGTGCGCCTCGGCGCGCTCTCGCACTTCACGCAGGAGCACTTCCGCGAGCATTTCGCCGACGCCTCGCGCGGAACCCTCGCCGAGGGCGCCGTTGTGGACGCGGTGCTCGCGGACGATCTCGCCGATCCCGGCGCGACCGGCGTCGTGCTCGAGAGCCTCGAGGTCGAGGTGCCGGAGCAGGGGGAGACGGGCTGATGTGCATCGGCTCGTCGGCCGTGCTCGTCGAGGTCTGGCAAGACGGCGGCGCCCGCGTTGGCCGGCTCGGCGACGGTCATGTCGTCTCGCTCGCCTTCCTGCCGGAGGCCGAGGCCGGCGACGTCGTGCTCGTCCATCTCGGCATTCCCGTCGAAGTGCTCGTCACCGAATCCACCGATCCGGAAGGAGCCCCCGCATGAACCGCCGCGCCGCCGGAATCGCTCTCGCCTTCGTCACCGCGTGCATCAGCGGCGTCTCGATCTGGGTGAACGGGCGCGCCGTCGCGCACTTCAGCGACGCGACCGTGTACACGACGGCGAAGAACCTGGTCGCCGGCGCGCTGCTGCTCGGGCTCCTGCTCGCGCTCGCCTCGCGCGGGCGCGTCTCCCTGTCCTCGGTGACCCGCAGACGCTGGCCCGCGCTGCTCGCGGTGGCCGTGATCGGGGGGAGCGTTCCGTTCGTCCTCTTCTTCGACGGTCTCAAGCAGTCGCAGGCGACGCAAGCGGCGTTCATCCAGAAGACACTCGTCGTCTGGGTCGCGCTGCTTGCCGTTCCGCTGTTGAAGGAGCGCTTCGGGTGGCCGCACGCGCTCGCGATCGGCTTCCTGATCGGGGGGCAGGCCTGGCTGGCGGGGAAGCTCGGCACAGTCGCCTTCGGCAAGGGCGAGGCGATGATCCTCGGAGCAACGCTGCTCTGGTCGGTCGAGATCGTCTTCGTCAAGTACCTCCTGCGGTCGATCCCGCCGAGTGTCCTCGCCGCGGCGCGCATGGCTCTCGGGGCGGCCCTGCTCGTGGGCTGGCTCGCGGTGACGGGCAAGCTCGGCGACGTGGCCGCGCTCTCCGCGTTGCAGTGGCGGTGGTCGCTGCTGACGGGGCTGCTCCTCACCGCCTACGTCGCCACCTGGTTCGGTGCGCTCGCGCGCGCTCAGGCGATCGACGTGACGGCGGTGCTCGTCTTCGGGGCGCTGGTGACCGCGATCCTGTCGGGAGTGATCGACGGCGCCGCGATCGGCATCGGCGGAACGGTGCTGGTCGCCATCGGCTCCGGGGTCATCGCCTGGACTGCGCTGCGTCCACCGCGGGAGGCCGTGGCGTGAGCGAGGCCGCCGGCGCGCTCCTCTTCGCGCGCTACGCGTACCCGCCGAACGCGCTCGGCCTCTGCGGGGCCGACTCGCCCGGCACCTTGCTCGAGTACGGCGACGCGGGGGAGAGCGACGGCGGACTCTCGGAGCTCGCGCGAACCTTCGAGGGCGCCTGGCCGTACCTGACGCTGATCGCCGAGGCCAGCCGGATCGAGGATCCGCTCGATCCGCGGGTCGTCGAGGCCTACTGGGTCGGCAACGACCTCCTCGCGCACGTCCCGCCGGCCACGCTCGCGCGCCATGTGCGCGAGCGCTTTCGCGGCCGGCTCGGCAGCGCCGGCGAGAGCATCCCCTCGATCGTCGCCGCCGGCGCGGTGCCGCATCACTGCTTCCACGTGTTCGCGCTCTATCCGTGGCTCGGGCTGCTGCGCAGTGGGATCGTCGACGAGCCGCTCCGCGTCCTCGACCAATGCCGGACGACGGCCGGCGCTCGTGCTCTCGGTCGAGGGCGAGTCGGCGAAGGTGCTCGCAGAGCCGTTGCTCTGGGACGAAGGAAGATTGCGGCTCGGCGAGCCCGCGCCGCGCCGGGTGCGCTGGCGCGACGGCGGCCGCGCCTTCGCCCGACCGCAGCCGGGGGAGCTGGTCTCGCTGCACTGGGACTTCGTCTGCGACGTCCTCACGGCCGGGGCGGCGGCCCGTCTCGGCGGGGTGACGCGTCGCGTGCTCGCCGCGGTGAATGCGGGCGCTGCCGCTCCCTCCGGAGTCGGTGCCTGAACCGCGCGGCTCGCCAGACCTTTCGGCGCCTTGCAGGTGTCCGCCGCGCCACCGCGAATCGTCGTCAGGCAAGGCTCACTCCGAGGAGGTACACGGTGGACAGTTCGGTTCGGTATTTCGGATGCGCGGTTGGGTTCGGCTTCGGTGTCCTGTGGATGACGCAGGGGCTCGGCGCCGCGATCCTCTGCCTGCTGCTGGCGGGCTTCGGTTACGGCGTGGTCCTCGCGGCGGAACGCGCGCGAGAGAACCCGAGCACGTTCCGGCTGCCGACGCGGACGCCCAAGGCGGAGGATCTGCCGTCACAGGCCGAAGAGCTCAACCTCGACCTCGGTCACGTCTACGAGCCTTCGGACGACTCATCGAGCCCTCTCGCGGCCGAGGTCGACTACGGCTGGCCCGTCGAGCAACCGGAGATCGCCCACACGACCGGCAGGTAGTGCGCTATGCCGCAGCCGCGGCTCAGCCGCGGCTGTAGAGCTCGATGAGCGCGAGCACGCGCTTGACCTGCGCGCGGCGAGTTGTGAGCCTCAAAGGCATGTCAGGAGAACGAGGGGCCGCGAAGACGGGTTACGGCTTCCGATGACTCTGGCCTCCGATGGACTCGAGCTCGGAGACTCGCCTACGGACGCGCCGCGGGTGGCAGAGTCATCGAAGCGCGGAGCGCCGTGTACGGCGTATCGGGAACGGTGATCAGGCCGCGGGTCGGGCGGTCGAGATCGAAGGTCACCAGGAGCAGGAGGGTCACCAGGACCGTCGCAAAGATCATCGGCCACACGCCGCGGCCGAGGACCGAGAGGTAGAGGCCGAGCAGCCCGAGCGCGATCGCTGCTCCGATCACCTCGAGCCCGAGAACCGATCCGGGCACGCGGTTGTTGAGTGCCGAGATGCGGACGGTCTGCTGATCGATCATCGTGTTCAGGGCATCCACGTACAGCCGCGGCCCCGAGGCGATCGGGGCGGCGCCAAGCGCCTGTCCTGCGAGGCTCCAGAGTCGCCGTTGGACAAGGTCCTCCTGGGCGGTCGGTCCGTTGCATCGCCGCACTGCCCGGAACCTCGTGCGACATCCGGAGCGCAAGATCGGTATAGCCGCGGAGCAGCACGAGCGAGCGCGTCCGGGCCGGCTCGGCCAGGAGTTGAGCCCGCAGATACGTCGTCCCGATCGCGTTAGCGTCTGCGACGACTGCAGCCCGGCGATCCTCGTACCGGCCGACAGCGAGCGTCAGTCCGAACGCGAGGATCAGGCCGACCACGCCGAGCAGCGCCCCCTGCACCGCCCCGAACGGCTCGCGCAACGTCTCGTGATGCTCGCGCAGACGGCGGCCGAGCAGGACACCTACGCAGGCCACGGCCGCGACCAGCCCGAAGATGATCAAGGCGAGTGCCCAACTGCTGAGCGAGAAGAACAGGGCGCCCAGCACCGCTAAGCCAGGTTCGCGACCGCGGCCGCAGCGGGTGCCATTGCGGAAAGCTACGGCGGCTCGCCGCGCCGTCACTCATCCCGTCAGGACGAAATAGATCCGTCTCGACCGGAGTAGGTTGCGGCGGTGAGCAACGTGAAGATCCGGGAGCAGGGATCGGATTCGCCGTCGGAGTCGGCGGAGTCGCCGCAGGCGGTGCCGCACTCCACCCCTGGTGAAAGCGCCGCCCGCGGAAAGGCGGCCCGTTCCGAGCTACCCCGTTCCGCGCACGCCGGTTGGGAGCCGGCGCCGAGGCGCAGAGATCCGATCGATCTGCTGGAGGATCAGGCGCAGACGCGCCTTCCGGAGCTCGGCCCGATCCGGTACGGGCGCATGCTGGAGTCCCCGTTCACCTTCTTCCGCGGGGCCGCCTACCTGATGGCGGCGGACCTCGCGGACGGGCCTCGGACCGGGATCTACGCCCAGCTCTGCGGCGATGCGCACCTCTCGAACTTCGGCATCTTCGCCGCACCCGACCGGAGGCTCGTCTTCAGTCTCAACGACTTCGACGAGACGCTGCCGGGACCCTTCGAGTGGGACGTGAAACGGCTCGCCGCCAGTCTCGCCGTTGCCGGACGGGATCGCGGCTTCACCGACGCGACCCGCCGAGCAGCCGTGAAGGCGGCGGTGCGCGAATACCGCGAAGCGATGGCGCGCTTCGCCGAGATGCGGAACATCCACGTCTGGTACGCGCGCCTCGACGTCGCGTCGATCCGCGACCAGCTCGGGAGCTTCCGGCAAGCAGATGAAGCGCCTCCAGTCGACTGTCGCCGGCGCGCGGACGAAGGACAGCATTCGAGCGCTCGCCAAGCTGTGTCGCACCGTCGACGGGGAGCTGCGGATCATCGGCAATCCTCCCCTCGTCACCCCGATCGAGGATGTCCTGCCGGGTGCCGAGCAGGAGGAGCTCGAGGATGTCGTTCGGCGCATGATCGGCACCTATCGACTGACGCTCCCGCGCGACCGGCGCGAGCTGCTCGAGAGCTATCGCTACGTGCATGCCGCCCGGAAGGTCGTCGGTGTCGGCAGCGTGGGTGCCCGAACGTGGATCCTGCTCCTCACGGGCCGTGACGGGGCCGATCCGCTCTTCCTCCAGTTCAAGGAGGCGCAGGCGTCGGTGCTCGAGCCGTTCCTCGGCAAGAGCGAGTTCGAACAGCACGGGCAGCGCGTCGTCGAGGGGCAGCGGATGATGCAGGCCGCGCCCGACGTCATGCTCGGGTGGGAGCGGATCATCACGATCGACGGCGTAGAGCGGGACTTCTACATCCGCCAGCTCTGGGACTCCAAAGGCTCGGCCGAGGTCGAGGTGATGGATCCCGCCGAGCTCGAGGCCTACGGCCGAGTCTGCGGCTGGACGCTCGCGAGAGCTCACGCACGCTCGGGGGACAGGATCGCGATCGCCGCATATCTCGGCCGTGGCGATGCGTTCGACCGCGCCATGGCGACGTTCGCCGAGGCGTACGCCGACCAGAACGAACGGGACTACCGGGCGCTGGAAGCGGCGGTGACGTCGGGCCGCGTCATGGCCGAGCTTGGCGTTTGACGCGTGCTGCGCGGACTGATCAACGACGTTCCGATCTGGCTGCTCCTGATCGTCGTCGTCGGAGCGATCGTCGGCCTCGTCCTCGGGCTCGTCTGGTTGATCCGGAGGCTTGTCCCTCCGACGCGCGAAGGGTTCGACGCCGAGGTCTCCTCGCAGCTCCTCGGCGGTCGTCGCCGCGCTGTTCGGGCTATTGCTCGCCTTCATCGTCGTGATCGCGTACCAGAACTACGGCGACACGCAGAGCAACGTCAGCAACGAGGCCGACGCGCTCGCGGCGATCGTGCGAGACAGCGCCGCCTTCCCGCAGCCCGACAGCGTTCGCATTCACACCGCGGTCGGTGCGTATGTGCGTGCCGTCGTGGCCGACGAGTGGCCGCGGATGCACGAAGGCAAGGACAGCGCGAGGGCAGCTGCAGCCGTTGCGGGCATGTACAGGGCGATTCAGGGAGTCGACCCGAAGTCGTCACGAGCGGTGGCGTTCTACGACGACGCGGTGCAGCAACTGAGCACCGTGCTCGAGGCCCGCCGGAACCGTCTCGACGATGCCGGCGGCGGCCTGCCCTGGGTGATCGGAGTCCTGCTCCTCGTGGGCTCCATCATCATCGTGGGCTATACGGTGCTCGTCGGGTCGCGAAGCTTCTGGTTCCACGCGATCGGCGCCGGAGCGGTCGCGCTCGTCCTGGGCCTGTCGCTCGTCGTCCTCCTCGACCTGACCTACCCGTTCTCCGGTGATCTCTCGGTTGGTCCGGCGCCGTTCCGGAACGGGGCCCTCGCGCAGTTCTTCGACCGTCCGCTAACCCTGCGCCGGCCGCTCGGTCTCCTCGACGAGGTTGCGCTGGACGAGCGTGAACAGCAGCCCTAACGACGGCAGCACCACCACGACGGCGACCCCGAAGACGATCAGCACGGTCGTGAGGGTCGCGCTCGGCGCCGCCGCAGCACCGATCGTGAGCACCTGCGGGAGGAGGTACGGGTGCTGCGCGACGCCCCACGCCCAGATCACCGCGACGACGGCGCCCACGGCGAGCACGCGCGCGCCCCGCGCCGGACGCCGCGCCGCAGCAGGACGAGCACCGCGATCCCGCACGCGAACGACGCGATCACGAGCGGGAGCGCATCGCCCTTGAGGCCGTCGAAGACGAACCGGCCGTCCCGGTGAAGCACGACGAGGCCGGCGACTGCGAGAGCGCCGGCTGCGAGGGCGGCGCCGAGCGCGCGGTTGACGAAGTACCGCTCGAGGTCGGGCGTCCCGGCGCGCCGCGCCTCGCTGACGAGGAACACCGCGGACAGGTACGCCCCCGTTGCGACGAAGAGCGCGCCGAGCACGAGCGACAGCGGGTTGACCCAACTCGTGACGAGGTCTCCTGCCTCGTTGCCCACCGGCACGCGCTCGCCCGCGATCGCTCCCACCACGGTGCCCATGAAGAACGGCGTGAGGAGCGAGGCCAGCCCGAAGAACCGCACGGCCAGCGCCCGGCCGCGCGCGCGCCGCGCGGTGTGCTGGAACGCGAAGCCGGAGCCCCGTAGCACGATCCCGAGCGCCGCGAGGCTGAGCGGGATGAAGAGCGTGGAGAAGATCGCCTCGAACGCCGTGGGGAACCCGGTCCAGAGCACGACCAGCATGAAGATCAGCCACACGTGGTTGGCCTCCCAGACCGGTCCGATCGCCCAGTCGATCAACGCGCGAGACCGCCGGCCCCGGTCGCCCCGGCCCGCGAACAGGCTCCAGACGCCGGCGCCGAAGTCCGCGCCGCCGAAGACGGCGTACATCGTCGCAACGACGAGAAGGACGACGGCGACGGCGTCGGCCTCGCTCATGCGGGCGTCCCCGCCGGCCCGGGAGCCGGCCCCGATTCGGGCCCGTAGGGCACGTCGTCCAGGTTCTGGTCGTCTTCTCGCCAGCGCCGCGACATCGCGCGCAGCGAGATGATCAGGGTCGTGCCGAGCGCGACGTAGAGGCCGACGATGAGCCCGAACGTGATCCAGATGCCGTGCGCCTGCGTGACCGCGTCCGAGGTTCGCATCACGTTGTAGACGATCCACGGCTGGCGGCCCACCTCGGTCACGATCCAGCCGCACTCGAGTGCGACCACCGACGCGATGCCCGACACGGCCGTCGCGCGCAGGAACCAGCGCGATTGCGGGAAGTCGCGCTTGCGCCACCAGCCGATCCCCAGCCAGAGCGCGAGCAGGATCAGCACAGAGCAGATCCCGACCATGGTGTCGAACGCCCAGTGCAGCATCGTGTTGGCGGGCGGGCGGTCGTCGGCCGGGACGGAGTCGAGCCCGGTCACCTGCGTGCTCGTGCTCCAGCCGACGAGGAACGAGTCGAAGCCGGGGATCCCGATCCCGCCCTTCACCCCGCTCGACGTGCACCGCCCGTAGATGTACTCGGTGACGTCCGTCGAGGTCTGCTGCACACACTCCATTCCGGCGAACTTGATCGGCTGGTCGTGGGCGATCGCCCGGGCGGCCGTGTCGCCGACCGCGAACTGGATCGGCGTGGCGATGCACGCGACGGTCAGCGGGATCAGCAGGCCGAGCCGGTGCAGGCGGTCGCGCCGGCCGCGCAGCATCCCGACCGCGTAGATCCCGGCGAGCAGGAAGCCCGTCACCAGGTAGGCCGCCAGGATCATGTGCGGCACCTCGTAGGGGACCGCCGGGTTGAAGATCACCTTCCACGGGTCGACCGAGGTGACCGTGCCCGAGGTCGGCGAGAACCCCTGCGGCTGGTTCATCCACGAGTTCACGGCGACGACCGAGAACGCGCCGCCGAAGCCGGTGATCACGACCGGGACACCCGCCCAGAAGTGCGCCCACGGCGACAGGTACTTCCAGCCGAAGATGTAGACGGCGATGAAGATCGCCTCGAGGAAGAAGAAGATGCCCTCGATGGCGAACAGCACGCCGAACACCGATCCGAACCGGCCGGTGAACCCCGGCCAGAGGAGCCCGAACTCGAACGAGACCACCGTCCCGGTCACCGCGCCGACCGCGAACGTCACCGCCACCGCCTTCGACCAGCGCCGGGCGAGCCGCAACGCGTCCGGGTCGTCGTGGCGCAGGCCACGGTAGTTCGCGATCAGCATCATCGCGGGCAGCGCCACGCCCAGCGACGCCAGGATGATGTGGAACCCCAGCGTGAACGCCATCTGGCTCCGCGCCGCACTCAGGTTCGACGCAAGAGTGAGCATCGCTCGCTAGGAGTGTTCCACCGTGATCCGGCCGGCGCGCTGGTGGGTCGTCGCCGCACCGGCCCAGTCGACGATCGCCTTCGCCCGGTCCTGGTTCGTCGGCAGCAGCGCGAGATGCACGGTGCCCCACGCGAGCTGCGCCTTTCGGCCGGTCATGGTGCGGCCGCCGAGCATCTGCACGACCGCAGCGCCCCGGCCGATCGCCGCCATCGTGCCCTTGTCGTGGTACGCGAACGGCTTCGTCGCCTTCCCCGCGACGGTGCGGGCGATCGTCTCGCCGGCGTGCTCGCCGGACTGGAGGGCGACCGAGCCGAGCTGGGGCAGGACGGTGTCGGTCTTCGCGTCGGTGATCGCCGCCCCGTCCCCGACGACGAAGACCTCGGGATGGCCCGGAAGCGTGAGCTCGGCGCCCACGCCGATGCGGTTTCCGCGCTCCAGCTCGAGCCCGAGAGAAGGGACGAGCGCGTTGCCCTGGAGCCCGGCGCCCCAGACCAGCGTGTGCGCGTGCAGCACGTCGCCGGACTTCAGGGTGACCTGTGTCGGCGAGACGGATGCGACGAGGGCGCCGGTCCGGACCTCGACCGTCCGGTCGGTGAGCGCCTTGGCCGTGTACTCGCGCAGCTTCGGCTTGAACATCGGAAAGAGCTCCGGTCCGGCCTCGACCAGCGTCACCCGCGCGTCCTCCTCGTTCACGCCGCCGTAGTCCTTGGCCAGGTCACCGCGGTACAGCTCGGCGATCGCGCCCGCGGTCTCGACGCCTGTCGGGCCTCCGCCGACGACCACGACGTTCAGGGCGCCGTCCGAGACGATGCTCGGGTCGCGGTCGGCCGCCTCCCACCGGTCGAGCAGGTGATCCTTGAGGCGGACAGCGTCGGTGAGCGTGTACATCGGGAAGGCGTGCTCCGCCGCGCCCGACGTGCCGAAGAAGTTGACCTCTGCGCCGAGGCCGAAGACGAGATAGTCGTAGGAGATCGGTGCGATCTCCTCGAAGCTGACCGTCCGCCCGTCGAGGTCGACCGCCGTCACGCTCGCCTTGTGGATCGTCGTGTTGTCGTGACGCGCGAGCAGGTCGCGCAGGGAATGCCCCACCGCCGTCGTCTCGAGCAACCCCGTAGCGAGCTGGTAGAGGAGCGGCTGGAACGTGTGGTAGTCGTGCTTGTCCACGAGCACGACCTCCACGTCGGCGTCCTTCAGCTTCTGGGCTGCGCCGACTCCCGCGAACCCGCCGCCGAGAATCAGGACACGAGGACGTCCGTTACCGGGCATCGAGACCTCCCTCTCCTGCAAGCCGTGGCTCGATCCCCCACGTGCTCGCGGTCGACTCGCCCGGCTCGAGACGGATCAGCGAGTCGCCCGTGCGGAACGCGTTCGGTCGGACAGGTCATCGGCTCGACGGCGAGGCTGCGCCTGGCGACGTCGGGGAGCGGATCCCCCGTGAACACCATGAGGTAGGGGTAGCTCTCGTCCACCCAGAGCGTGACGCCCGAGTCGCCGATCCGGGTCGTCGAGCAGGACGCGCGCGCGACCGTCGGCGTCGCGCTCGAGGACGGTGTAGGCGTTGTCGAGCACGGTTCGGCCGATCGTCCGGCCGGCGCGGAAGTCGTAGTCGGTGCCGTCGACGGGCTCGGAGCGCACGGGGAGGCCGCGCTCGTCGGAGAAGACGACGACCTGACCCGGCACCCGCAGCCGCAAGGTGTCGACCGTCGGCGTCCCGAGCGTGAGATACGGGTGCTGGCCGCTCCCGTAGGGGCACGCTTCCGTGCCGATGTTCCGGGCCGTGGTCGTCACCGTGAGGCCGGCATCCGAGAGGGCGTACTCGATGCCGAGAGCGAGCGTGAACGGGTAGCCCGGCTGCGGCTCGAGCAGGTAGTCCATCACGACGCTGTCCTCCGCCGAATGGACGACGTTCCACGTTGCGCCGCGGACGAGCCCGTGGATCGCGTTTCCGTGCTCCGGCTCGGTGAGCGGTAGCTGAAGTCGCTTGCCGTCGAACTCGTAGCTCCCGTCCGCGATCCGGTTCGGCCAGGGAGCAAGAACCTGCCCCCGGCCGGAGGTCGGCCGCTCCCCGGGAGGGAAACCGTCGAGCAGCTCTCGACCGTCGGCCGAGTACGAGCGGAGCCCGCCGCCGAGGCCGACGACGGCGACACGCTGATCTCCGCACGCGATCTCGATCTGCCCGCCCTGCTCGGCGACTGCGGCGCCCTGCTCGGTCAAGCCGCGACCTCCGCCGCCACCGCCGTGGGCACTCCCAGGCGCTCGAGGAGGTGGTCGCCCACGCGCAACGAGTTCGCCATCGCCGTCAGAGCCGGGTTGACCGCTCCGATGCTCGGGAAGACGCTCGTGTCGACGACGTAGAGGTTGTCCAGCTCGTGCGCCTTGCAGTCGACGTCGAGGACCGACGTGGCCGGATCCGTCCCGAAGCGGCACGTTCCGGCCTGGTGCGCGCAGCCGGCGACCGGGATGTCGTTCTTCATGTAGGCGAAGCGCCCGAACAGATGGTCTCCTTCCATGCGCAGCTCTCCGATGATCGACTTCAGCTTCTTGTAGAGCTCCGCCTTGGGAACGTCGTTCGACGACCTGTAGGCGAGGGTGAGCCGGCCTTCGCCGTCAACGGTCACCCGGTTCTCGGGGAGCGGCAGGTCTTCGGTCGAGAGCCAGAAGTCGATCGCGTGCTTCGCGATCTTCTCGAGCGTCCACCCGGGCGCGAGCTTCGTCTCCATCGGCTTCTCGCCGTGGAACATCGGCGCCTGCGACTTCCCGACCATCTGGATGTTCCCCAGCGGATAGTCGTGCTCGTCGCTGCCGAAGTAGAAGTCGTTCAGCCCCAGCGTCTTCTGGAAGACGGTCGGGTTCTCATCGCGGGAAAGCGCCAGCACTGCCTCGCTCGCGTGGAACATGTAGTTGCGGCCGACCTGGTCGGAGCCGTTCGCGAGGCCGTTCGGATGCTTGTCGTTCGCAGAGGAAAGGAGCAAGGCGGCGGTGTTCGCGGCGCCGCAGGCGAGCACGACGATGTCGCCCGCGAACTGCTCGGTCTCGCCCTCTCGCTCGACGGTCACGCCGGTGACTGCGGTTCCGGCGTCGTTCGTCTCCAGGCGGACCGCCTTCGCGTTCGTCAGCAGCGTGACGTTCGGGTGCTCGAGCGCCGGCCGAACCCCGAGCACCTCGGCGTCCGACTTCCCGTGCACCGCGCAGGGGAAGCCGTCGCAGTTCTGGCACCGGACGCAGGCGCTGTACGGCATGTTCGGCTCGTTGAGCCGGATTCCGCACGGCGCGTGGAACGGGCGGTAGCCGGCGGCCTCGAGATCGTCGGCGAGCTGCTGGATCCGGGGCTCGTGCGAGACGGCCGGGAACGGGTACGGCGCGCTCGCCGGCCCCTCGGTCGGATCCTCGCCGCGGACCCCGTGCACCTCGTACGCCTGCTCGGCCCGCGTGTAGTAGGGCTCGAGCTCGTCGTAGCTGATCGGCCAGGCCGGCGAGATCCCGTCGTGATGGCGAAGCTCGCCGAAGTCCTGCGGCCGCAGCCGGTACAGCGCGGCGCCGTACAGCTTCGTCGCGCCGCCGACGAAGTAGTGCACCTGCGGCTGGAACGGCGTCCCCTTCTCGTCGTACCACGTGTCGGGCGACACGTACTTGTTGTCGACGAACACGTCCTGCGCGAGCCAGTTCGCGGGCTCACGCGGCAGCCAGTCGCCTCGCTCGAGCAGCAGGATCCGCTTGCCTGACGGGGCGAGGTGGCGCGCGAGGGTGCCGCCACCGGCACCCGTTCCGACGATGATCACGTCATACGAGTCCATCAATACTCCTCGAGCATCTCGGGGACGATGATTCGGGCGGCGGCCTCGATCAGGGCCAGGTGCGAGAACGCCTGGGGGAAGTTGCCGAGGTGCCGGCCGGTGGGTGCATCGAACTCCTCTGCGTAGAGGCCGAGCGGTGACGAGACCCGCAGGAGGCGCTCCATCAGGTCGCGTGCCGCCTGCTCCTCGCCGACGATCGCCAGAGCGCGAGACGAGCCAGAACGAGCAGATCAGGAACGTCCCCTCCTTGCCGGAGAGCCCGTCGTCGGTCTCGTCGGTCCTGTAGCGCAGGACGAAGCCGTCCTCGGTGAGGTCGTTCGCGATCGCAAGCACCGACTTGTGCAGGGTCGGGTCGTCGTGGGGAAGGAACCCGAAGATCGCCGCGAGGAGGGTCGACGCGTCGAGCGCGTCGGTCTCGTAGTGCTGCCGAAGGACGCCGTCGCGGACGCCGTGCTCGATGATGTCGGCCCGGATCTCCTCGGCGGTCGCACGCCACGTCTCCTGCAAGCTGGGATCGCCTCGGATCTCCGCCAGCTTGGCCGCGCGGTCGAGCGCGACCCAGCACATGAGCTTCGAGGAGACGTAGTGCTGGGGCTTGCCGCGCGCCTCCCAGATCCCCTGGTCCGGGTTGCGCCAGACCTGGATCGCGCATTCCGCCTGCGCCTGCACGATCGGCCACAGCCGCCGGGGCAGCCGTTCGCTGTGCCGCGTGTGGAGGAGGATCGAGTCGAGGACGGCGCCGAAGACGTCGTTCTGGCGCTGATCGAAGGCGCCGTTGCCGATCCGCACGGGCCGCGCTCCGGAGTACCCGGTCAGCTCGTCGCGCGTCGACTCGCGCAGGTCGCGCCTGCCGTCGATGCCGTACATGATCTGAAGCGAGCCGTCTTCCGTGGGCTCGAGGTCGGCGACGAACTCCATGAACTCGCCCGCCTCCCAGTCGAGGTTCAGGAAGTGGAGCGCCTGGAGGGTGAATGTCGTGTCCCGGATCCACGTGTAGCGGTAGTCCCAGTTCCGCTCTCCGCCCGGCGTCTCGGGGAGCGAGGTCGTGAGCGCGGCCACGGTCGCGCCGGTCGGCATGTAGGTCAGGCCCTTGATCGTCAGCGCCGACCGCTGCACCGGGTCGCGCAGCCGGTGATCCGGGATCCGCGCACGTGCTCAGCCACCTGCGCCAGAAGCGCGTCGTCGCGTCGATCCGCGCCGCCGCTTCGTCGACGTCTGCGGAGCGGCGAGCTCCTCGGCCCAGGACAGCGCGCAGTACGCCTGTCTCGCCCGCCTGCAGGACGTGGCGCCGCGGACCGACTCGCCCTCGACGTCGATCGGGAGATCCGATACGAGCCTGAACGTCACGCCGGCTCCCGACTGCGTCGAGCGCGTTCGGCCCTGCCCCGTCGACCGGCGTCCAGGTCGCCGGCGTGCCGGCCGTAGTCGAAGGCGGGCTCGCAGACGAGCTCGATCTCCACCCTGCCGTCGAGGCACTCGACCGTCCGCACGAGCATGTGGTCGGCGTCGTCGTCGGCCGGAGGCCGCGTGTGCGGCGTGATCGGTGTCCTCGTGATCCCGGGGGCCGAGCGTCAGCGCGTCTCGCACGACGGCCCAGCCCGACGGCGTCTTCCAGGTCGTCTCGAAGACGTTCGTCCCGGGCAGGTACGCGCGTGCCGTCGGGTGAGAGATCCCGAACGGCGCGAAGCGGAAGAAGCCCGCCTGGCGGTCGAGGAGGCTGCCGAAGACGCTGGGGGCGTCGAAGCGAGGGATGCAGAGCCAGTCGATCGCGCCGTCGGGGGCGACGAGCGCCCCGGTGTGGCAGTCGGACAGAAACGCGTAGTCCGCGATCGGCGGGAACGGCGACGGGGCGGCCGCGCTTTGCGGCGCGCTCCCGGTTCGCTGCTTGTCCTTGACGGCGGTCATCGGCCGCTCCTTCCTCGGCAGGTGCCGAGCTAGCTCTCGATCCAGGGGCCGTGCCAGCGGCCGTGGCCGGCGACGAGCTTCTCCGCCGCCTCCGGCCCCCACGACCCCGGCGCGTACGCGTGCACCGGCGGCGGGGCGTCGAGCAGCGGCTGCATCACCCGCCACGTCTCCTCGACGGCGTCCTGTCTGGTGAAGCGCTTGCTGTCACCGACGAGCGCCGCGTGCAGAAGCACCTCGTAGGGCGTCGGCCCCTCGCCGCCTTCCGCGGCGAACTCCACGTCGAGCGTGATCGGTGCCGGACCGCCCACATCGGCGCGGTGGGCGTCGACGATCAGCCGGACGCCGGTCGACGGGTCCAGCTTGACGACGAGCTGGTTCGCCTCCGACTCCCGTCCGCGCGCGAAGCCGAGGCGCGGTGGACGCTTGAAGACGAGTCGCAGCTCCGTCTGGGTCACCGGGAGGCACTTGCCGGTCCGGATGAAGAACGGCACCCCGGACCAGCGCCAGTTCTCGATCTCGAGCCTGAGCGCCGCGTACGTCTCCGTGGCCGAGTCGGCGGCGACGCCGTCGATCGAGCGTGTAGCCGTCGTACTGGCCGCGCACGTAGTGCTCGGGGCTCGCCGGCTCGACCGAGTGGAAGAGAGCGGCCACGGAGTTCTTGAGCGTGTCCGCGTCGGCCCGCGAAGGCACCTCCATCGCCGAGGCGGCCACCACCTGCATCAGGTGGTTGACCACGACGTCGCGCAACGCTCCGACCGGGTCGTAGAAGTGGCCGCGATCCTCGACGCCGAACGACTCGGCCATCGTGATCTCGACCGCAGCAACGTAGTTGCGGTTCCAGATCGGCTCGAGAATCGAGTTCTGGAACCGCAGATGGAGGATCTCGTCGAGCCCCATCTTCCCGAGGTAGTGGTCGATGCGGAACAGCTGGGACTCGTCGATGTACTGGTGCAGCTCCGCAGCGAGCGCTCGAGCCGACTCGAGATCGTGTCCGAACGGCTTCTCGACGACGATCGCGCGCGTTCGCGGTCAGCCCTGCATCGCTGAGCTCCTTCACGACCTGTCCGAACAGGAACGGCGGGATCTCGAGATAGAAGACGGGCGCGTGGGCACCGGCGATCGCCGCGCCGACCCGCTCGTAGGTGGCCGGGTCCGTGAAGTCACCGGAGACGTAGGAGAGGCGCTCGGCGAAACGGTCGAACACCGCCGGGTCGATCTGCTCGCCCGTGCCCTCGATCGACGTGCGGGCGCGTTCCCGCAGGTCGTCGACCGACCAGTCGTCGACGGCGACGCCGACGATCGGGCAGTCGAGTAATCCATGCGCCTCGAGCCGGTACAGCGACCGGAACGTCATCACCTTCGCCAGGTCGCCCGTGATCCCGAAGACGACCAGCACGTCGCCCGGGCCGTCCGCCGCCAAGGCTTCTGCAGCAGGCGACACCCTCACCGCGCTCGACATAGCCGGTATCTCCTCCTTCTCGCACGACCGTGTAGGACGCCACGGTCTACGCCCACACGGGGCGGGTTGTCATCCACAGAGGATGAATCGCTCGGAGTCCGTCGTCACCGGACCGTCACGACCTCGAGAGAATCTCTCCTGGCTCGTGAGCCCGGGGCTTCTAGCTGCGGGGCAGGGATTCGAACCCCAACTTCCTGATCCAGAGATGGCTCAGACGCCCAGACGCGCCGAGACGGAACGAGACGAACCCGCACCGTTGCGCGGAATCCGTCGTCTCCGGCGCAGTCTGATCTCGCTCGATCTCGGTGGGTCTTGTTGCCCCTTTGTTGCCCCGAGGATTGTCGTCCCGGAGGTTCTACGCGAGCAGCCTCTTCTTCCGATTCAGCCTGAAACGCTCAGTCCGGTGTGAGCGTCGCCGCATGAGTCTCTCGGAGGCTCGTCTAGTTTCCGGCAGAGAAGGCGGTGGCGTTCGTCTGCCTGAACGCGTAGTTCTTACTGTTGGTCGCTGGCGGTCGATGTCGGAAACTTCATCTTCGTACATCGTTACGCGAAGGGAAGCGAGCCAGGACTCGTAAAAGGCACGAGTCCGCTCTCTCGTATCACCCTCGCTGCGGCCAATCACTACCTCTTCAGGAGGGGATATGAGACGTACTTTCTATGGCGTGGTGGCGGCTGCCGCCGTCGCCCTCGTGTTCGCGTTTCCCGCTGCGGCAGCCCCTAGCGGGGTGACCAGCAACGGCTTCGAGACAAACACGGCCGGATGGTTCAACAACGACGGCACGATCACCCAGCGGGCGTCCGGCTACGTCAACCCGGGGGGCTATGCCAGCGGCATCAACGCCGCCACCGGTGGCTTCTTCGCCGGGCTGGATAGAGGAGCGTGCTCGACCGAGGTCGGTGGCGGGGGCGACACCGTGTACTGCTCTGGCCCGTACACCGACTGGGGCAACCTGAGCAACGCCACCTGGAACGGTCCCTACCAGACGCAGGTGGACATCTACCTCGACACCGCCTACGCCAACGCGAATCCCGACACGTACGGCGGAAACCTCACGGTCTCTCGGCGACATCGCCATATACGGGTGATGGCACGAACCCTGTAAACATCGGCACGCGCTTCGACTTCACGTCGGCCATCAACGACAACACCGGTGGCTTCCTTCGCGACTTCGGGTTCAACGTAAGCACGGGGTATGCCGGGGACGGCTGCGACGGTTTTGTGATCGCCGCTGGGACGAACGTCAACCGGACCGGAGCAAACCCGAACGTCGATCCCGCAAGCGCCTGCATCAGCCAGTCTGGCTGGTACACGTTCAAGCACTCGTTCTCCTCTAAGAACGGCTACCTCGACGTGCTGATGCAAATCTTCCCGCAGGGCAGCACAACGCCGGTAGCAAGTTGGGACATCACGAAGGGAAGTCCGAACTACGCCAACGGTGACGCCGACGGGACGTATGGCTGCAACCGCTACGGCTGGTTCTCGGACCAGGAGATCTACGGCCTGCCGATCGACAACGCGTCGATCACAGGCGGGTGTGTTGCGCCTGCCATCACGGGCGGCCAGATCACTGAGACCGGGACGACGTGCCAGGCATACACCGGTCACACAGCGACTACCCTCAGCCAGGTCCTGTACACCCTCAAGAACGGCAAGATCAACTCCGTCTCGCCGGTGTGTTCTTCTACTACGGGACGATCTCGGGGACCGCAGGCCAGTCGTTCACCATCACCCAGACGGCCAACCCGAACACCGCCCCGCTCATCCCCGTCCAGCACGGACAGGTCATCCTCTACGACACGAGCTGCAAGAAGCTGAAGTGGACGGACACGAGCGACGCAGGTGGAGTGGTAACCGGGACGCTTCCCTCCACGGGGACCTCATCATCTCGGTGAAGTACAACCCCTCGGCCCTGACGGGTACCTCCAACTACCCGGGGCCGGTCACGTACACCATCGACGGGGGGCGACGGTCACCCTTGCTCCGAAGTAGACCCTGAAGAGGCGGCCAGCCGTCTCATTCAGCTACGAAATCAGTTCCAAGAGGCGGCCCCGCAAGGGGCCGCCTCGCTTCCTCTTTCGATTTGCGGTCAGACGCCGGTGTCGTGAGATCCCCAGAGCACCCCTACACCGCCGCGACTAACAGCGAAACCCGCCGTTAGCAGCGGGTTTCTGAGGCTGCGGGGCAGGGATTCGAACCCCAACTTCCTGATCCAGAGTCAGGCGTCCTACCATTAGACGACCCCGCAAACGGGTCGGCGGCCAGTGTAGCCCCCGAATTTCGCGGGGCGTCGCCGTCTAGATCTCGAGCCGGTACATCGGCACGAGGCGCTGCTCGGTCTCCGTGTCGATGTGCGCGACGACCTCGACGTACGGCTCGAGCCCGCTGCCGCGCAGCTTCGCCTTCAACAGGCCGTCGACCTGGAAGATGCCGGAGCTGTTGTTCATCAGGATCTCGATCTTGATCGGCCGCTCCTCGCCGTCCGTGATCGTGACGTCCTCGATCGCCGCGGCCGACAGCGAGTGCATCGAGAGGCTGCCCTTCTCGAACGGGATCCGCGAGCGCCCTTTCGCCATGTCGAGCGCGTCGGCGACGCGGACGATGCCGGCGTCGACCGTGAGCGGCTCGCCGTCGGCGCGGTGGCTGATGATCGCCTGCAGCGACTCGGACACGACCACCGTCAGGTCGGGCTCCTCGTAGAGGCCCTCGAGCAGCTCCCGCAGCTTCGGCTCGGCGAGGAAGAGCGAGAAGTCCTCGTGGCCCTTCCGGTGGATCGACATCCCGACGCAGTGGAAGAGCGCGGCGAGCACGACGACGATCTCCGCGTCGTCCTGCTCGAGACCGAAGTCGCGGACGAGCCCCGGCTCCACGCCGTGCTTCGTGAGCTGACGGAGGAGCTTGAGCGCGATGTTCGTGACGATCTGGACGTGCACCCAGGAGTGGTCGTTGATCGCCATCCGGGAGACCGCGTTGACGTTCGAGACGTGCCACCAACCCTTGAGCTGATCGTCGGCGTTGACGCGCTCGATCAGCGTCCGGAGCTTGCGGTTGCCGCGGACCGGGACGTTGATCTTCATGCGCGCGACCGCCTCGGCGGGCGTGAGACGGGTCTCGTGCTCGGCTTCGGCGTCGACCGGCTGCTCGATCCGCTCCGCTGTCTCCTTGTCTATTGCCACGGTGCGAGTCTAAGCGGATGTTATACGACTGCGTGGATCCGCACGAGCATCCGGTCCGGCTCACGGTCGAGGACGACCTCCGCCGGAACCGACTGACGGTCTTCTTCCGACTGCTGCTCGCGCTCCCGCACTTCATCTGGTTCTTCCTCTGGACGATCGCGGCCCTTCTCGGGTCGATTCTCAACTGGTTCGCAACGCTCGTCCTTGGCTGCCCGCCGGGGTGGTTACACCGCTTCCTGTGTGCCTACATCCGGTACAGCGTCCACCTGGGTGCGTACCTCTACCTTGCCGCGAACCCGTACCCCGGATTCGTAGGCGAGCGGGCTCGTACCCGATCGAGGTCCAGTTGCCGGCCGAACCGCAGCCGCAGGCGCGCTGGAAGACGCTGATCCGAATCGTGCTCGCGATCCCCGTCCTCGTGCTCGCCAGCCTCCTCGGGGGCGGGATCGGCTTCTGGTACGTCGGAGGAAACAGTCGCAGGGGCTCCTCGAGGAACTATTCGAGCCTCGGCTCGGGCGGTCTTCTTGCAGGCGTCTGCGCATTCCTCGGCTGGTTCGCATCACTGGTGCTCGGTCGCATGCCGCGCGGGCTCCGCGACGCCGGCGCCTACGGGGTGGGGTACGGCGCGCAGGTGCGCGCGTACACCCTGCTGATAACGGATCGGTACCCGAATACTGACCCGACGAGGTTGCTCGAGTCGGTGCAGCCTCCGCCCTTGCACCCGGTCCGTCTCGTCGGCGACGCGCACGATCTGCGCCGGTCGCGTGTGACGGTCTTCTTCCGCCTGCCGCTCCTCATCCCACACCTCGTCTGGTTGTACCTCTGGTCGATCGTGGCTTTCGTTGCCGTGATCATCGACTGGTTCGCAACGCTTGTGCTGGGTCGGTCGCCGCGGCCGCTGCACCGGTTCCTGAGCAGATTCGTCCGGTACCGAGCTGCACCTCTATGCCTTCGGATCGCTGGCTGCCAATCCGTTCCCAGGTTTCACGGGAGCTCCAGGGACGTATCCGCTCGACCTCGAGCTTCCGGAGGAGCCGTCGCGCCAGAATCGGTGGAAGACGCTCTTCCGGCTGTTTCTCCTCGTCCCCGCCTGGATCGTCGGCTTCGCGCTCTGGTACGTGCTCTTCACGTGCGCGGTCTTCACATGGTTCGTCGCTCTCGTCACCGGCTCCGCGCCGTGGGGACTGCGCAACCTCTCGGCCTATGCGCTCCGCTACCTCGCACAGATCAACGCGTACACGAATCTCTTGACCGACCGGTATCCGCACGCGAGCCCGCTCGAAGGTGAGCCCGAGCACGTGGAGCTCGAACCGCCGTACGCGTGACGCGCCGCATCGCCGCCGCAGCGGTGCTCGTGCCGCTGTGGGCGGTTGCGGCATGGCTCCTCTGGCGCTCCTCGCTGCCGGCGTACCACCTGCCGCACTTGAACGAACACGCGCTGTTTCCCTCGCACGAGGTGCACCGCGCGCAGCGCTACAGCAGCGGGGAGCGTCTCCTGTGGCTCGGGAAGACGATCACCCAGCTGGTGGTGCTCGGCCTCTTCGCCCGCTACGGGGTCCGCTGGATGCGCGAGTCGGCGGCCGGTCCTATCGGCACCGGGATGCTGCTCGGGATGATCGGATTCGCGTTGGTCTGGGCGGCAGAGCTGCCGTTTGCGGTCCTGACCGTCTGGTGGCGGCACCACTACGGGCTCTCCAGCAGCTACGTACAGGCCACGGTCGGCAACTGGTTCGCGCTCGGTGCCCAGTTCGTGCTCCTCTGCGTTGCGCTCGCGATCGTGATGGGCCTCGCACGCGCACGGTGGATCGGCGAGCGGTGGTGGCTGCTGGCCGCGCCGGTGTTCGTCGGCCTGAGGATCCTCCTCGCCTTCATCTCGCCCTGGCTGCTCGGCGGCAGTGCTTTCCACGCGCCGTACGTCGCTCCGCTCGAGCGCACCGAGCACGTTCGCGTTCCCGTTCGGGTGCTGAGCGGCTTCAGCGAGCCGAACGCGGCTGCGACCGGTCTCGGTGCGAGCCGGCGCGTCTTCCTCTGGAAGCCAATCGTCGAGCCGCCGTTCACGCCCCGCATGGACCGCTTCGTGCTCGCGCACGAGCTCGGTCACCTCGCGCACAACCACATCTGGAAGTCGATCGGCTGGTACGCGCTCTTCGCGTTCCCGCTGGCGCTCCTACTCGCGCTCGCAACGCGACGGCGCGGCGGGATGGGAGTGCCCGAGGCGGTCCCACTCGCGATCTTCGTCTATGTCGTCCTCCAGCTTGCGGCGCTGCCTCTGCAGAACGTCGTGACGCGGCATCTGGAAGCCGAGGCGGACTGGTCGGCGCTACGCGCGACACACGATCCGCGCGCCGGGCAGCAGCTCTTCCGGCTGTTCGCGTCGGAGACGCTTGAGGACCCGAATCCGCCGTGGTGGGACTACGTCTTCGTCCAGAACCACCCGACGCTCATGCAGCGGATCGAGATGACGCGGTACTACGCGGCCGCCCAGTCGCCGTAGAGGCTCGTGTAGAGCCCGCGGCGGGCGAGGAGCTCGTCGTGCGAGCCCTGCTCGATCACTTGTCCGTGCTCGAGCACGACGATGAGGTCGGCGTCGCGGATCGTCGACAGCCGGTGCGCGATGACGAACGACGTCCGGTCGGCCAGGAGGGTCCGTAGTGCCCGCTCGATCGTCCGCTCCGTCCCGATGTCGACCGAGGAGGTCGCCTCGTCGAGGATCAGGATCCGCGGGTCGGCGAGCAGTGCGCGCGCGAAGGCGACGAGCTGGCGCTGGCCGAGTGAGAGCCGCGAGCCGCGCTCGCCGAGCTGTGTCTCGTAGCCGTCCTCGAGCCGCAGGATGAACTCGTGCGCGCCGACGGTCTGCGCGGCGCGGACGATGTCCTCCGGCCGCGCCTCGGGGCGGCCGAACGCGATGTTCTCGGCGACGGTGCCGGCGAAGAGGAATCCCTCCTGCGGCACGATGCCGAGCTGGTGGCGCAGCGACTCCTGCGTCACGTCGTTGAGGTCCCGGCCGTCGATCGTGATCCGGCCGCTCGTCGGCTCGTAGAACCGCGCGAGGAGCTTCGCGATCGTCGACTTGCCGGCGCCGGTGTGCCCGACGAGCGCGACGGTCGTCCCGGCCGGGATGTCGAGGTCGATCCCGTGCAGCACCTCGCTCGCCCAGCTCGGCGCCGCGCGGCCGTATGCGAAGTGGACGTCCTCGAATCGGACGTGGCCTTCAATCTGCGCGAGCGGCTTGGCGCCGGGGCGGTCGACGACCTCCGGATCCTCGTCGAGCACGCCGATGATCTTGTCCAGGGCTGCTGCCGCCGAGAGGAACGTGTTGTAGAGCTGCGAGAGCTGCTGGATCGGGTCGAAGAAGTTGTTGACATAGAGCATGAAGGCGAACAGCGTCGTGAGGGCGATCGCGTCGTTGAGGTAGAGGTGCCCGCCGTAGCCGAGCACGACCGCGAGAGCGAGCGTCGCGAGGAGGCTGACGAACGGGAAGTAGAGGCCGTTCAGCACGACCGTCTGCATGTTCGACTCCCGGTAGTCGAGCGCGACCGCGCGGAAGTTCTCCGTCGCTCGCTGCTCGCGCACGAACGCCTGCACCATCCGCATGCCGGCGATGTCCTCGGCGAGCGTGGCCGTCACGAGCCCGAGTTGCTCGCGCACCGACGAGTAGGCACGGGCGGAGCGTGAGCGGAAGAGCGCGCTCGCGACGATCATGAACGGGATCACCGCCAGCGTTGCGAGAGCGAGCCGCGGGTCGAGCACGAGCAGGAGGAACGCCGTGCCGCTGAGCAAGAGCGTGCTCTGCGCAAGCGTCGTGACGCCGTCGGTGACGAGCTGGTCGATCGCCTCGACGTCGTTCGTCATCCGGCTGATCAGGACACCTGCCCGGTTCCGCTCGTAGAAGCCGAGCGACAGTTGCTGCAGGTGGCCGAAGAGCTGCTTGCGCAGGTCCGCGAGGATCCGCTCGCCGACCCAGCCGGTCATGTACGTCTCGACGTAGGTCATGCCCCAGTTCGCGAGGGCGAGGACGACGAAGAGCGACACGACGACGACGAGCTGGGTGCCGGTCGTGTCGTTGATCGCGTCGTCGAGCGCGTACTTCGCGAGGAGTGGAGGGGCCAACGCCGTTGCTGTCGCTGCCAGGAGCGAGAAGACGGAGAGGAAGGTGCGGAAGCGATACGGCTTCGTGAGCCGCCACAGGACGCCGAGCCGGCGGCGTGTCGTGTTCCACGACCAGTCCTCGACGTCTGCGGCCGTACGCCGCGAGATGAAGCCGCCCGGCTGGTGGACGCGCACTACGCCACCTCCTCCACGTCCGCACGTGCTTCGACCGCGTCGGCGAACTGGCGCTCGAGCAGGCCGTGGTCGTAGATCTCGCGGTAGACGGAGCTCGTCTCGAGGAGCTCTTCGTGTGTGCCGCGACAGGCGATCCGGCCGCCGTCGAGCACGACGATCTCGTCCGCGAGCGCGATTGTCGAGAGGCGGTGGGCGATGATCAGCGTCGTCCTGCCGCTCATCACCTCTCGCAGGCCGGCGCGGATGCGGGCCTCGGTTGTCGCGTCGACCGAGGCGGTCGCGTCGTCGAGGATGAGGATGCGCGGGTCGACCGCGAGGGCTCGCGCGATCGCGATCCGCTGCCGCTGTCCGCCCGACAGCGTGATACCGCGCTCGCCGATGACCGTCTCGTAGCCCTGCGGTAGCCGCTCGACGAACTCGTGCGCCTGCGCGAGTCTCGCGACACGCTCGATCTCTGCGTCCGTCAGATCGGGGAGGCCGAACGCGATGTTCTCGCGCACGGTGGTGGAGAAGAGGAACGGGTCCTGGGCGATAACGCCGATCGCGCGGCGCAGCGACGCGAGCTTCACATCGCGTACGTCTACCCCGTCGACGAGCACGCGCCCCGAGTCGACGTCGTAGAAGCGCGGCACGAGCGACGAGAGCGTCGTCTTTCCGGACCCAGTGTGGCCAATCAGGGCGACCGTCGTCCCGGCGTCGAGGGCGAGGTCGAGGTGCTCGAGCACCGGCCGGTCCGGCAGGTACGAGAACGAGACATCCTCAAAGCGGATCGCGCCGTCGCCAGCCGGCAACTCGATCGCACCCGGACGGTCGGCCACGTCCTCCGGCTCGTCGAGTATCTGGAAGATCCGCTCGCCCGACGCCGTCGCTCGCTGGGCCTGGCCGACCCACATCCCGAGCGAGCGGAGCGGCATGACGAGCATGGCGAGGAGGAAGTTGAAGACGACGAATGAGCCCACGGAGAGCGAGCCGTGAGCCACCATTCGCGCGCCGACGAGCAGCACGGCCGCCTGCGCGAGCAGGGGCAGGAACGAGAGAAGCGGCACGTAGGTTGCTCGTTGCCGGTTTGCGCGGATCGTCTGCGCGAAGAGCGCCTCGTTCCGGCCGCGGAACTTCTCCTCCTCGGCAGGCTCCTGCGCGAACGCCTTCACGACGTGGACGCCGACGATGTTCTCCTCCGCGACGGTCGCCACGTCGGCGAGCTTCTGCTGCACGTCACGAAGCGTCGGGTGCGCGACGTGGCTGTAGCGGTACGCGATCGCGACAAGGAACGGCGTCACCGCGAGCACGACGAGAGCGAGCTGCCACTCCAAGAAGAAGAGGACGATGGTCACCGAGACGACGGTGAGGGCGTTCTGGAAGAAGAAGATCAGTCCGTACCCGAGGAAGAACCGGACGCCCTGCAGGTCGACCGTCGCGCGCGACATCAGCTGGCCGGTCTGGTTGCGGTCGTAGAAGCCGAATGAGAGGCGCACGAAGTGCGAGTAGAGGCCCTGGCGCAGGTCCATCTCGACGTCGAGCGCCTGCTTGCCGGAGATGAGCCTGCGGCCGCTCATCAGCACCGCCGAGACGAAGCCGAGGACGACGATCGCCCCGACGTAGAGCCAGAGCTGCCGCGTGTCGTGGTCTTTCAGCGCCTGGTCGATGACGTTCTTCCCCGTCACCAAGATGAGGGCGATCTGCGCCGCCTGCGAGCCGATCGCGAGGAAGATCGAGACGACGAGGCCGCGCTTGTACGGGCGAAGGAACGAGAGAAGCCGCGCGAACGTGCGGCGGTAGGGAACCGCGCTCATCCCTTTGAATGTAGCGACGGAGTCCGATCCTCTAGAGGCTCGCCAGCTCCTCGCGGACGAGGGCCGTCGCCGCGGCAAGCCGCCCGCGGTTCGCGGGGTCGTTGAGCCAGCCGCTCGCGCCGGACGGATGGGGGAGCGGGACGACGGGCGTTCCCTGCAGCTCGTAGCGCTCGCCGACGCACGGCGTGAGCGACGGGAGCCCGAGCAGCCGCCGCAGCGCCAGCCCGCCGACCGTGACGATCAGGCGCGGTCGCAGCAGCTCGAGCTCCCAGTCCCGCCAGAAGGAGCAGAGCTCCTGCTCGCGCGGCGTCGGCGTCCGGTCGCCGCGTCCCGATGCCGCGCGACCGGGATAGCAGCGCGTGACCGAGGCGCAGTAGAAGGTTGCGTAGAACTCGTCCTCCTCGAGCTCGAGCCAGCGGCGGAGCGTCCGGCCGGCGCGCCCGCGCCACGGCAGGCGTTCTTCTCCTTCGACGACGCCCGGCGCCTGGCCGAAGAGGTACGCGCGCTGCCGGGTGCCCGGCGCGCGCACCGGCAGCGACTCGAGCGGGTAGCCGGCCTCGACGCAGGCGCGGCAGCGGGCGAGGTCGCGCTCGAGCGAGGCGAGCGAGCGGTAGGACGACTTGCGGGCGGTCATCGTCGTGGAGCGTAGGGTCCGTCCCGATGCTGCCGCTCGAGGCCGTCCCCAACTTCTCCGAGGGGCGCGACCGCGCGACGATCGACGCGATCGGCGGCGCGCTCGCGGGGCACGCCCGCCTGCTCGACGTCCACTCGGACGAGGACCACAACCGGTCGGTGTACACGCTGGTGGGCAGCGAGGAGGAGCTCGTCGCCGCGCTGCTCGCGGGGATCGCCTGCGCGCGCGAGCGGATCGACTTGCGCCGTCACGAGGGGGCGCACCCGCGCATCGGCGCCGCGGACGTCGTCCCGCTCGTCCCGATCGGGAAGACGGACGCCGAGCGGGCGCGCACTGCAGCGCTGGAGCTCGCGCGGCGCGTGGGGGAGGAGCTTGCGCTGCCGGTCTTCCTCTACGCCGACCTCGCGCCGGGCCGCGGGCCTGCCTTCTTCCGCCGCGGCGGCCCGCAAGAGCTGCAGCGGCGGATCGACGCCGGGGAGCTCGCCCCGGACTTCGGCCCGGCGCAGCTCGACGAGCGGGCCGGCGCAGTGATCGTCGGGGCACGGGCGCCGCTGATCGCGTTCAACGTCGATCTCGAGGGCGACGACCTCGACGCCGCGCGGGAGGTGGCGCGCGCCGTGCGCGAGCGCGACGGCGGCTTCCCGGGCGTCCGCGCGCTCGGCCTCCGCCTGCCGCGTGCCCGACACGTCCAGGTGAGCCTCAACGTCGAGGACTGGCGGGCGTCGCCCCTGCACGAGGTGGTCGCCGCCGTGCAGCGAGAAGCTACGGCGAGAGGGCTCCGCGTCACCGGGTCGGAGCTCGTCGGGCTGCTTCCGGCGGGAGCCGCAGTCGCGGCGGCAGGCTCGCTCCTCGGCGTGGCCGGCCTCGACCCGTCGCATGTACTGGAGCTGCGGCTCCTGGCGGACGGGCGAGAGTGAGACCGGCGCGGGCGCGAACTCGCGACCAAGCCGCGACGGCCGCGTGACGCATCCGGCGGTACCGTCTCTGTAGGGGGTTGCGACACCCCTTGGGGGCACGTTGGGCAACGGCAAAGCGGGCTGCGTCCTAGACTCGCGTCGTGGCGCAGCGGACGGCGATCGGCCTCACGGGCGACGACCTGACCGTGGACGACGTCTGGGCGGTCGCCGTCGAGGGAACGGGCGCCGAGCTGTCCGACCACGCGCGGGAGAGGATGCGGGCCGCCCGCGAGCTCGTGGAGCGCGCCGCACACGGGAGCCGCGAGCACACCTACGGCGTCAACACCGGCTTCGGCCGCTTCGTGGCGGTCGCAATCCCCGAGGAGCAGACCGGCGAGCTCCAGCTCCGCCTCCTGCGCTCCCACGCGTGCGGGGTCGGCGAGCCGTACCCCGCCGAGATCGTCCGGGCGGCGATGCTCCTGCGCGCGAACGCGCTGGCCAAGGGCAACTCGGGGGCACGGGTCGAGACCGTCGAGCTGCTCCTCGCGCTCCTCGACCGGGGCGTGCTGCCAGTCGTGCCTAGCCGTGGCTCGGTCGGGGCCTCCGGCGACCTCGCACCGCTCGCGCACCTGGCGCTGCCGCTCGTCGGCGAAGGGGAGGCGTGGATCGAGGGCGAGCGGCTGACGGGGGCGGAGGCGCTTGCGCGAGCGGGTCTCGAGCCGGTGCAGCTGGCGGCGAAGGAGGGACTCTCGCTCGTCAACGGCACGCAGTTCATGGCCGCGATGCTCGCGCTCGGGCTTGTGCGGGCGCTCCGGCTGGCGCGCGCCGCCGATGTTGCGTGCGCACTGTCGGTCGAGGCGTTGCAGGGATCACGCACGTCCTTCCTCCCGCAGATCCACGAGCTCAGGCCGCTGCGAGGGCAGAAGGCCGCCGCCGCGAACGTCCTCCGCCTCCTCGAGGGCTCGGCGATCATCGAGGCTCATCGCTGGTGCGACAAGGTGCAGGACGCGTACTCGCTCCGCTGCGCGCCACAGGTGCACGGCGCCTGTCGCGACCTCCTCGAGTACGCGGAGTACACCGCCGCGGTCGAGCTGAATGCCGCCACCGACAATCCGCTCGTGCTCGTCGACGACGAGGTTCTCGTCTCGAACGGCAACTTCCACGGGCAGCCGCTCGCGTTCGCCCTCGACGCGCTCGCGATGGCCGCCGCCGAGCTCGCGAACATCTCCGAGCGGAGGCTCGAGCGCCTCGTCAACCCGAACCTCTCCGAGGGCCTGCCCGCCTTCCTCACGACCGACGGCGGCCTCAACAGCGGCTTCATGATCCCGCAGTACGTGGCCGCGTCGCTCGTCTCCGAGAACAAGGTGTTCTGCCATCCGGCGTCCGTCGACTCCATCCCGACGAGCGCCGGGCAGGAGGATCACGTCTCGATGGGGAACGCCGCCGGGCTCAAGGCGTGGCAGGTGCTCGCGAACTCCGAGAGCGCGGTGGCGATCGAGCTGCTCGCGGGTGCGCAGGCGGTCGAGTTCCACGCTCCGCTCGAGCCCGGAACCGGCGGACGGGCCGCGCGCTCGGCCGTGCGGGCACTGTCGCCGAGGTTGCGCGACGACCGGCCGCTGGCGGGCGACATCGAGGCCGTCGCCGCAGCGATCCGCGACGGGTCGCTGCTCGCTGCGGTCGGGGCGGACGCGGGGGAGCTGGCGTGAGCACGACCGCGACCCTCGCGGAGCGCGTCGAGGCGCTCGTGGGCGACCTCTCGTCGATCCGCGCGCCGCGCGGGACCGACCTGAACGCCCGCCAGTGGTCGACCGAGGCGCCGCTGCGGATGCTCCTCAACAATCTCGATGCCGAGGTGGCGGAGCGGCCCGAGGAGCTCGTCGTCTACGGCGGCTCGGGCAAGGCGGCGCGGAACCACGAGGCTCTGCGTGCGATCGTCGCGGCCCTGCTCGAGCTCGGCCCCGACGAGACCCTCCTCGTCCAGAGCGGCAAGCCGGTCGGCGTGTTCACGACGCACGAGGGCGCGCCGCGCGTGCTGATCGCGAACTCGCTGCTCGTCCCGAAGTGGGCGACGTGGGACGAGTTCCGGCGGCTCGAGGCCGAGGGGCTGACGATGTTCGGGCAGATGACCGCGGGCTCGTGGATCTACATCGGCTCGCAGGGGATCCTGCAGGGGACGTACCAGACGTTCGCCGCCGCCGGCGAGAAGCACTTCGGCTCACCGGACCTGCGCGGGCGAACGATCCTCACGGCCGGGCTCGGCGGCATGGGCGGCGCGCAGCCGCTCGCCGGGACGATGGCGGGCGCGGCAATCCTCTGCGTGGAGGTCGATCCGACGCGGATCGAGCGCCGGCTCGAGACGCGCTACCTCGACGAGGCGGCGGACTCGCTCGACGACGCGCTCGAGCGAGTGCGCGCCGCGGCGGCCGAGCGGCGGCCGCTCTCGGTCGGGCTGCTCGGGAATGCGGCCGACGTCGTGCCCGAGCTGGTTGCGCGCGGGGAGGAGTTCGACCTGATCACCGACCAGACCGCCGCTCACGACCCCCTCAACGGCTATGTGCCGCGCGGCTACTCGGTGGAGGAGGCGGCCGCCCTGCGCTCGTCCGATCCGGACGAGTACCTACGGCTGGCCCGCGAGTCGATCGTCAGCCACGTCGAGGCGCTGCTCGAGTACGTCCGGCGCGATGCCTATGTTTTCGATTATGGCAACAACCTGCGGGGTGAGGCGCGTGAAGGTGGTGTAGAGGACGCGTTTGCATACCCGGGCTTCGTCCCGGCCTATATTCGGCCGCTCTTCTGTCGTGGAGTCGGTCCCTTCCGGTGGGCGGTGCTGTCGGGCGATCCGAGTGACATCGCGGCGATCGACGACCGGCTGCGGGAGCTGTTCCCGGACGATCCACTCCTGCAGCGGTGGCTCGGGCTGGCGCCCGAGCGGGTGGCGTTCCAGGGGCTGCCCGCCCGGATTTGCTGGCTCGGCTACGGCGACCGCGCGAAGGCGGGCCTCGCGATCAACGAGCTCGTCCGCGGCGGCGAGGTCAAGGCTCCGGTGGTGATCGGGCGGGATCACCTCGATGCCGGCTCCGTCGCCTCGCCGTACCGCGAGACCGAGTCGATGCGCGACGGCTCCGACGCGATCGCGGACTGGCCGATCCTCAACGCGCTCGTCAACGTGGCGGCGGGAGCGACGTGGGTGAGCGTCCACCACGGCGGCGGCGTGGGGATCGGCAACGCGATCCACGCGGGGATGGTCGTGGTCGCCGACGGCACCGACGCGCAGGCGGAACGGCTCGAGCGCGTGCTGACGACTGACCCCGGCACGGGCGTGATGCGGCACGTGGACGCCGGCTATCCGGAGGCGCTCGCCGCCGCAGAGGAAGGCGGGCTGCGGATCCCCATGGCAGCCGAAGGCGCTTCCAGCCATCCGCTCCCCGGCGACGCGTGACGGCGACCGGCGCGCGCCTGCTCCTGCGCGACCTCGCGCAGCTGGCGACGCCCGCCGGAACCGATGCTCCGCTGCGCGGGACCGGCGCTCGGCGAGGTCGAGGTGCTCGAGGACGCGTTCGTTCTCTGCGCCGGCGACACGATCGAGGCCGTCGGGCGGATGCGCGACGTGCCGGCGCTCGACGGCGACGTCGCGGAGCTCGACTGCCGCGGGCTGTGCGCGGTCCCGGGCCTTGTCGACTGCCACACGCATGCCGCGTTCGGCGGCGACCGCGCGGACGAGTTCTCGCTCCGCGCCGGCGGGGCGAGCTACGAGGAGCTTCATGCCGCCGGCGGCGGCATCCTTTCGACGGTCCGCGCTACGCGGGCGGCAGGCGAGAACGGCCTGCGAGCAGCGGTCGAGCTGCACCGCTCGTGGATGCTCCGCGAGGGCACGACGACCTTCGAGGCGAAGTCGGGCTATGGGCTCGACCGGGAGACGGAGCTCGCGTCGCTCCGCGCGATCCGGGAGGCGGGCGGCCTCCCGACGTGGCTCGGCGCGCACGCGGTACCGCCGGAGTTCGGCGACGCCGACGCCTACCTCGACTTCGCGCTCGCCGAAGTCCTGCCCGCAGCGGCCGAGCTCGCGGAGGCGGCGGACGTGTTCCTCGAGCGTGGAGCCTTCGACGCGGCGCAGGCGCGGCGGTATCTCGAGGCGTGCCGCGATGCCGGACTCGCGCTGCGGCTCCACGGCGACCAGTTCACGGAGTCCGGCGCGATTCCACTCGCCGTCGAGCTCGCAGCCCGCTCGGTCGACCATCTGGAGGCAACTGGCGGGGAGGGGATCCGAACGCTCGCGGCGAGCGAGGTGGTCGGGGTGCTCCTGCCCGCGAGCGCACTCTTCCTCGACCGGCCGATGCCGCCCGCGCGAGCGCTCGTCGATGCCGGGGCCGCGGTCGCGCTCGCCACCGACTTCAACCCGGGCAGTGCCTTCTGTGAGAGCCTGCCTCTCGTCTGCTCGCTCGCGGCGACGCAGCTCCATCTGTCCCCGGCGGAGGCCCTCGCCGCCTGCACGGTCAACGCGGCTCACGTGCTCGGACGCGCCGACCGGATCGGCCGGCTCGCGCCCGGTTACCGCGCCGACGTCACGCTCCTCGACGCGCCCGACTGGCGCTACCTCGCGTACCACCTCGGCGGTCGCGTCGTCGCCAGGGTGGTCGTCGGGGGCGAGCTACGCTAGCCCTCCATGCCCACGAGGAAGCAGCGGCGCAGGGCGCAGAAGGAACGCCGGCACGAGTACGAGACGGTCTGGGTCGATGCCGAAGGGAACGAGCTCGACGAGCCGCCCGAGGAGGAGCTCGCCGCGACGCCGGCGAAGCGCGATACCCCCAAGTCCAAGCCGAAGGCGAAGGCGACGCAGCAGCGCGGCGGTCGCGAGATCCGCGTTCCCCCGCCGCCGTCATGGCAGCGTGCCGGGAAGCGCGCAGCGATCCTCGGCGCGGTGGTCTTCGTGTTCATCTACCTCGTCGGCGCGAAGAACGGCGGCCACAACCCCGCGAGCGCGCTCCTGCTCGCACTGATCTACACGCTGCTCTTCGTTCCGTTCCAGTTCACGATCGACCGCTTCGCGTACAACCGCTGGCAGCGGCGCGCCGACGCGCAGGCAGCGAGCCGCGCGGCTAAGAAGCGCTGACGCCCGACTGCTCGGCCCGGTCGCCGCGGTAGTGCCCTTCGCCCGTCCACGGCGCGAGCAGCAACAGCAGCCGGGCACCGTCGTCGCTCGTGACGGAGTGCCGCTCGTCGGGGTCGAAGTGGAAGAGCGTCCCACTCTCCGCATCGACGGACTCGTCGCCTGCCGCGACGCGCGCCGTCCCGTCGAGCACGAGAAGGAGCGCGGACTCCTTGACGCTGTGCTCGCCCAGGCCGTCCCCCGGCCGCAGCTCGATGAGCACCGCCCGCTCGGCACCCGCCTTCGAGTGCAGCACGACAGGAGACCGCGCACCGTTCGGCGTCTCGACGTCGGCAAGCCTCCACTGACGCACGAACGGCACCTTCCCGCACCCGCCTGAGCACTAACCAGCGACCCACTAGACTCGCCGCGATGCCGCTCGCGGTCGACAGATACGAGCTCGGTCCGCTCCAGACCAACTGCTACGTCGTGCGGAGCGAGCGCGGCGCGGCCGAGTGCGCGGTGATCGATCCCGGCGGCGATGCGGCGGACCTCCGGCTCGAGCTCGCGCGGCTCGGCACCTCCTGCGCCGGGATCCTCATCACGCACGGCCACTTCGACCACCTCGGCGGCGTCGCCGACCTCGCCGAGGGAACCGGCGCAGAGGTCTGGATGCCGGAGGGAGAGCGAGAGCGGCTCGAGCGCTACCCGGAGTTCGCGCCGGCCGGCGTCGCGGGCCGCCCGCACGCACCCGAGCACCTCGTGAGCGGCGGCGAGACGATCGAGGTCGCGGGCATCTCCTTCGCGTGCCTCGCCGTGCCCGGCCACTCGCCCGCGCACGTCGCCTTCCACACCGGCGGTGAGCTGTTCAGCGGCGACCTGCTCTTCGCGGGCTCGGTCGGCCGCGTCGACCTGCCCGGCGCCGACTGGGACACGCTCCTCTCCTCCGTCCGGATGCTCGTCGAGAGGCTCCCGCCCGAGACGGTCGTCCACCCGGGTCACGGCCCCGAGACGACGCTCGGCGTCGAGCTCGCCCGCAATCCGTTCCTCGCAGAGCTCCGCGCTGAGGCTGGAAGCGCAGGCGGCGAAGCCGCCGACGCCCGGCCGGACGACCGCGCTACCTCCGGCAACGCTGGGGCATGAGCAAGTTCCAGGCGCCGCGCGGGACGCACGACGTCCTGCCGCGCGACCACCTGTGGTGGCGCGTGATCCGCACGATCGAGGAGCAGTGCGCGCAGTACGGCTGGTCGCGGGTCTCCACGCCCGGGTTCGAGGACACGGGCCTCTTCGAGCGCACGTCGGGCGAGGCCTCCGACGTCGTGCACAAGGAGATGTACTCGTTCGTGGATCGCGGCGACCGCTCGCTCACGCTGCGGCCCGAGGGAACGGCGCCGATCGCGCGCGCGTACGTCGAGCACGGCCTCGCCCAGGAGCCCCAGCCGGTCAAGGCGTACGCGATCGCGCCCATGTACCGGTATTCGCGACCGGGCCGCGGACGCTACCGCGAGCACTGGCAGCTGTCGCTCGAGGTGATCGGCTCGGCCGATCCCGCCGTCGACGCCGAGGTGATCCAGTTCTACTCGGAGCTCCTGCGTCGGCTCGGCGTGACCGAGTGGGAGCTGCGGCTCAACTCCATCGGTGACGAGAACTGCCGGCCCCAGTACGTCGCCCGGCTGAACGAGTGGCTCGACGCGCATCCCGAGCTCGTCGACGAGGAAGTCGCGCACAAGCGCGCGACGAGCGTCCTGCAGGTCTTCGACGTGAAGAACCCGCAGGTGCTCGCGGCGCTCGCCGACGCGCCGAAGATCGGGGAGGCGCTCTGCGACGCGTGCCACGAGCACTTCGACTAGGTCAAGGCGCACCTCGACCACTACGGAGTCCCGTACGTGCTCGACCCGGCGCTCGTGCGCGGCCTCGACTACTACACGCGCACGACCTTCGAGTTCGTCGGGCCGGAGGAGAACGTCAACTCGACGATCTGCGGCGGCGGCCGCTACGACGGGCTCGTGGAAGCGGTCGGCGGGCCGGCGACCCCCGGCATCGGCTTCGGCGCCGGCCTCGAGCGGCTCCTGATCGCGATGGAACGGGAGGGCGCGACCGCGGACCCGCCGCGTCTCGACCTCTTCCTCGCGTTCGAGGAGCCGGAGCTGCGCGGGCGGCTCCTCCCGCAGATCGCGAAGTGGCGCGCGGAGGGCCGCTCGGTCGACACCGATTACGCTGGCCGCTCGATGAAGGGCCAGCTCACCCAGGCGCAGCGACTCGGCGCGGAGACCATCGTCGTCGCGCGTAGCGACGGCACGTACGAGGTTCGGCGGCGCGGGGAGGAGGACCGCGTCTTGCACACTCTCGCGGAGCTCTAGTGGCCTGGCGCGACGCGATGTGCGGCGAGCTGCGGGCGGAGGATGCCGGCCGGAGCGTCACGGTTGCCGGCTGGGCCGACACGCGCCGCGACCACGGCGGGCTCGTCTTCGTCGACCTCCGCGACCACACGGGCAAGGTCCAGCTCGTCATCAACCCGGAGCACTCGGCGGCCGCGGCCGAGACTGCGCACGAGATCCGCAACGAGTTCGTCCTCCAGGCGACCGGCGAAGTCGTGGCGCGCGCGCCCGAGCTCGTCAACCCGAACCTGCCGACCGGCCAGATCGAGGTGCGGGTCGACGAGTTGCGGATCCTCTCCCGCTCCACGCCGCTGCCGTTCCAGCTCGACGAGGAGAACGTCGAGGAGACCCTCCGCCTCCGCTACCGCTGGCTCGACATGCGGACCGAGCGAATGCAGCGGAACCTCCGTCTCAACCACACCGCGATCACCGCGATCCGCCGCGTCATGGACGAGCGGGGCTTCGTCGACGTCTGGACGCCGACCATGACGCGCGGCACTCCGGAAGGGGCGCGCGACTTCCTCACGCCGGTGCGGCTGCAGCCCGGGAAGTTCTACGCCCTCGCCCAGTCGCCGCAGCTGTTCAAGCAGCTCTGCATGGTGGGCGGGATCGACCGCTACTACCAGATCGCCACGTGCTGGCGCGACGAGGATCTCCGCGCCGACCGCCAGTTCGAGTTCCGCCAGCTCGACCTCGAGATGGCGTTCGTCGAGCGCGAGGACGTGCTCGACGTCATGGAGGCCTGTGTCGTCGGCGCGTTCGAGGCTGCCGGCGCCGAGTCGCCGCAGCGGCCGTTCCCGCACCTCACGTACTCCGACGCGATGCTCCGTTACGGCTCCGACAAGCCCGACCTCCGCTTCGGCCTCGAGATCCAGGACGCGACGGAGGTGACACGAGACTCCGAGTTCGGGGTCTTCAAGAACGCTCCGTGCGTGCGGTACGTCGTCGTGCCGCGAACGTTCTCGCGCAGCGAGCAGGCGCGCCTCGAGGAGGTCGCGAAGGAGTGGGGGGCGAAGGGGCTCGCCAACCTCACGCAGATCTCGAAGTTCCTCTCCGAGCGCGAGCTCGAGGCCTTCGGCGTCGAGGAGGGATCGACGGCGCTCTTCGTCGCCGACGAGGAGCCGGTCGCGGCGCGCGTCCTCGGGCTCCTCCGGCTGCATCTCGCGCACGAGCTCGACCTGATCGACACGAGCCTCGACGTCTTCCACTGGGTCACCGACTTCCCGCTCTTCGAGCACAGTGAGGAGTACGGCGGCTGGACGTTCATGCACCACCCGTTCACCGCGTCGGTGCCCGGCGACGAGGAGCGGATCGAGGCGGATCCCGAGCATGTGCTGGGGCAGCACTACGACCTGATCTGGAACGGGTGGGAGCTCGGCTCCGGCTCGATCCGGATCCACGAGGCGGAGGTCCAGCAAGCGGTCTTCCGCGTGATGGGGATGGGCGAGGAGGAGCAGCGCGACAAGTTCGGCTTCCTGCTCGACGCGCTGCAGATGGGCGCGCCGCCGCACGGCGGGTTCGCGATGGGGATCGACCGCTTCATCGCCCTCCTCGCGCGTGAGCCGGACATCCGACAGGTGACCGCGTTCCCGAAGATCGCGAGCGGCGCCGATCCGCTGACGGGGGCGCCGACGCCGTATCCCGACTCGGCGCTGAAGGAGCTCGGGATCCGGCTGCTCGAGCCCCACAGCCCGAGTAGCGCCGCGCTACAGTCCGCCGTGCTCGGCCCCGTGCGCCGAATCGGGCACACATGTAGATCCAACGCTACGTGAAAGGGAGCCGGCGTCCCGACCGAGGCATTGCCGAAGGCGGGCACGGCACCCACCTGGGAAACCAGGATCACATGGCTCGGTTTGGACGCCGGGGCCGGGCGCTCCTCTACGGTGGCCGCCATGCACGAGGCCTTCGGAGACTCCAGCCGGAACGGCGAGTGGGCCGCCGTCCGCCTGCTCGTGGACGGCGACCGGATCGTCGAGGCCGACGCGCCGGGGCTCGAGCGCGACGTCGCAGGACTGACGCTGCTCGAGGCGGCGGCGGTCGGCGGCGAGACGCTCGCCGTCGACGCGCTTGCGAATGCGCTCGGGCCGGTCTTCCGGGCGAAGCCAGAACCCGGACGCGTCGCCGTGGCCATGAGCGGCGGAGTCGACAGCGCGGTCGCCCTCCTGCGCTCGCTGCCGAACGCCGTCGGCGTGACGCTGCGGCTCTGGCTCGATCCCGACGGGCCCGAGCTCCGAGCGCGCCTGCTGCTCGCCCGAGAGCGTGATCGCGGCGCGCGAGACGTGTCACCGGATCGGCGTCCCGCACGTGACGCTCGACCTGCGGGAGGAGTTCCGCCGCGCGGTGGTGGCTCCGTTCGTGCGCGGCTACGCGCGCGGCGAGACGCCGAACCCGTGCACGCGCTGCAACGGCGGCTTCCGCTTCGCCGAGCTGCTCGCGTTCGCCCGGCGTGCCGGCGCCGAGCGCCTGGCGACCGGCCACTACGCGCGCGTCGTCGAGCGCGACGGCCGGCTGCTGCTCGCCCGCGGCACCGACCCGGCGAAGGACCAGAGCTACATGCTCGCCGCGCTCGACCCGCGCCGGCTCGCGCGCGTCTCCTTCCCGCTCGGGGAGCAGGACAAGGAGGCGACCCGGGCCGAGGCGGAGCGCGCGGGCCTCGCCGCCGCCCGGCGGCCGGAGAGCCAGGAGGCGTGCTTCCTCGCCGGCGACGACTACCGCGCGTTCCTCGAGCGGCACGGGCTCGAGCCGCAGGAGGGCGCGATCGTGGCGGAGGACGGGAGCGAGCTCGGCCGCCACGACGGCTTCTGGCGATTCACGCCGGGCCAGCGCCGCGGGCTCGGGCTCGCCGCTCCGGAGCCGCTCTACGTGCTCGGCACGCGCCCGTCCGCCAACGCCGTGGTCGTCGGGCCGCGCGGGGCGCTCGCGCGCACGGAGGTCACCGCGCGCGGCCGGCTCTACGCCGAGGCCGAGCGGGTCGAGGCGAAGCTCCGCTACCGCTCACCGGCCGTGCCGGCCCGCGTCGAGCCGACGCCCCACGGCTTCCGGCTCGAGCTCGACGAGCCGGCATACGGCGTCGCGGCCGGCCAGGCGGCGGTGCTCTACGACGGCGACACCGTCGTCGGATACGGCTTGATTACGGCATCGCACTAAAATCGCCGGAGGATGCTGGTCGCGGCATTCAGTTGGGGGGACCTCTGGGAGCTGGCGCTCGCTGTGTTCCTGTTCGCCGTCGGAATCTCGCTTGCCTACTTCTTCGTGCGGCTGGCCGGAACCGCGGGGGAGGTTTCCGCGTTCATCCGGGGAGCGGGAGATTCGATGCTCCCGGTGATCGGCAAGGTCGGAGGCAGCGTGGACCGCGTGAATGGGCAGCTCGACAAGGTCGACAGGATCACGGACAGTGCCGTGGACGCTGCGGATAGCGTCGACACTGCGGTGCGCGCCGTGAGCCTGGCCATCACGCGGCCCGTGCAGAAGGTCTCGGGCTTCGCCGCGGGGGTCAGCTTCGGCGCGGCCGACTTCAAGGCGAGCCGCGACTGGCGCCACGCGGTGCAGGCTGGGAAGGAGGCCGCGGCCCGGCGCGAGAGCGATCTCCTCGACGAGCTGCGGGAAGCCGGCACGTGACGACAGACGAGATCCGGCTCGTCATCCCGGCGGAGGAGGACTTCAGGCCGATCGCCCACCTCGTCACCGGCGGCCTCGCGATGCGGCTCGACGTGACGTACGACGATCTCGACGACCTGCAGGTCGGGATCGAGGCGCTGCTCGCACTCCGTGACGACGCGGACGAGCTCGTCGTCTCGCTCTCCGCCGACGACGGCGTGCTCCACGCCTCGCTCGGGCCGTTCCCGCCGGAGAAGGTGCACGCGACAGACTCCGACGGCGGCCTCGACCTGCGCCGCGTCCTCGAGACCGTCTGCGACACGCACGAGGTCGAGGAGCGCGACGGTGGCGCCTGGGTCGAGCTGAGCAAGCGGATTGCCAGCGCTGGGACGGCGGCATGACGCGGATCGACGACAAGATCCTGCTGCGCCGCTACCACGAGGACGGCGACCTCCAGGCGCGGGAGCAGCTGATCGAGCAGTACATGTCGCTCGTGCGCTCGCTCGCGCGGCGCTACTCGTACCGCGGCGAGCAGCTCGAGGATCTCGTCCAGATCGGCGCGATCGGGCTGATCAAGGCGATCGACCGCTTCGACCTCGAGCGCGGCGTCGAGCTGACCACCTACGCGACGCCGAACATCATCGGCGAGATCAAGCGGCACTTCCGCGACAAGGGCTGGTCGGTGCGCGTGCCGCGCGGCCTGCAGGAGCTCAACGTCCAGCTCTCGCGGCTCGTCGAGCAGCTGACGGTGCAGCTCAGCCGCTCGCCCGACCATTCCGGAGCTGGCGAAGGCCGCCGGCGTCGAGGAGGAGGAAGTGCTCGAGGCGCTCGAGTCGGGCCGCGCGTACACGTCCCTGTCGCTGTCCGTGGGCGGCGGAGGAGGCGACGACGACGACCTCGACCCGCTCGAGTCGCTCGGCACCGAGGAGCACCAGTACGAGGTCTCGGAGGACCGCGCGGTGCTCGCGCCGGGCTTCAAGGCATTGGACGAGCGGGAGCGGAAGATCCCCCTGCCCCGGCTGAGTCTTCGAGGCTGAGTAATCGCAGCCCATCGCATGCAGCGCCGCGAGCAAGAGATGACCAGCGTCGCCCGCACGCTGGCGATCGGCGGCACGCTGCTCGCCTCGAAAAGTCCACGTAGCACGATCAACAGACCACCGAAACACGTGAACGTCACGCCGACGATCACGAAGGGGCCATCCCCTCCTTCGGTTCCCCGCGAGGTCGCGTAGGTAAGGGCCCAGCCTAGGAGTGCGGGAGAGAAATCCGACGGCGGTGGTCACGGCCTTGATCCCGCCCAAACAGTCGGTGCACGGCTACTGGGCTGGGCAGTAGACGCGGATCGACCCATTGTAGGTGTTTGAGTCGAATCTCCCTCCCTTCGCTGCGTCCGGTGACGTTTGCGCCGGTGGCCGGCGCCGTAATACGTATGCCGGGCAACGTCTTGCAGGCGATCCAGGTGCCGGCCTTCACATTCGAGATCTCCGTATTCCCCGCGACCGTGATCGAGTGGGCTCCGGGGGCCAGGCCGACTCCTGCGAACGTGGTCGGGCCAGCCGTCTTGCTAGAACCGCAGCCCGCGACAGCGAAGCCGACGACGACGAGCAGCGCAATTGCGAAGACCGCTTTCACGCAGCTAGTTATACGCCGTCTCAGGGGTCATTCCGGACACTGGCCCAGGCGACTGTCGAGAGAATCGGCGGCCGTTAAGCTGGTCGAGCCAGGCAAGCACGCTGGGGACGGCGTCGTTGAGGTGGGTCAGCATGCCTTCGTGGTCGTGGCCGGGGAACGAGACGTGTTGTAGGCCGTGGCGGTCGAGGCCGGAGGCGAGTTGCTCTGTGCCGCCGGGGCCCATCTTCTCGTCCTGGTCGCCCCAGAATGCGAGCAGCGGGCAGGGCAGGTCACTGACCAGAGAGTCTGGAGGTAGTTCTGAGAGTTCACGGTAGAAGGCGAGCGCGGCTCGGTTGTCGAAGGCAGCGTCTACGCGGGCCCAGGCAGCAGGATCGGCTTTCGCAGCTTCACTCTGACGCTGGATCTCCGGGTAGAGATAGGCGTAATCGCCGACGATGGGAAAGCCGCCCGACGACCGCGTCGGCTTTGCCGGTGAGCTGCGCGAGCCAGGGGTGAACGCGCCGGTGAACGAGTAGCCGAGAACGAAGAATCGCTCGAACCCGACTTCCTGCACAACTGCGACCAGATCGGCTGCCAGGTCGCTGACTCGATAGGGAATATCTGCGTCCAGGCGGCTGCTCCTGGCGAACCCGCGTGGGCTTGCGGTGATCACCGTGTAGCGCTCCGTGAACGGGCCGAGGTCGAGGTAATCCGGCCAGGAGAAGTTCAGGTGGGGCAGCAACAGCGCCGGGCCTGATCCACCGAGCACCTCGTAGCGCAGCTCCAGGCCGTCGCGGACTAGCGTCGTCACCGGCCCGCGAGTCTCTACTCGAATCAGCGGCCGTCCCATCGCTCAAGGGTCATTCCGGAACACTGGCGCAGGCGAGCAGACGAGTAGATGCTCGCTCGTTAGCAGTGGTCGCAGCAAAGGTCACCGCGCCATGCCTCGACGCCTTCGCGTCCGGCGATCGCCGCGATCACGAGCGCAGCCGTGGGGTCAGCCCACCACCATCCCGCGATGGCGTTAGCGAGCAAGCCAACGAGCAGCGCGACGGAGAGGTAGGCGCAGATCATGCTCTGCCCTCCCTCGCTCACGGTCGCGCTCGATCCCAGCCTGACTCCAACCCTGCGCTTCGCGATCGCGAGCAACGGCATCGTCACCGCCCTGAACGCGGCGAGAGCGATTCCGACCCAACTAGTCGACGGGTGCGTGCTGCCGAAGAACGTCCTGATCGACTCGACAACGATGTTTGCGACGAGACGAAGTAGCTGATGGCCCTCAGGTGCTGCGCTTGACCCTCGGCGGCTTCCGATTCGGCACGGCTCGCTGCAAGCGCCAGCGGATCAGAATCCCGTGCCAGCGCCTCGATCAGTTCTCGGCTCCGAACGCGATGCTCGATCGAGGACGCTGCGATGCCTGCCCCGACAGCGATCGCGAACTCGAACACGTCGCCAAGCGTTGCCGCCCCAGGCGAGCAGCTTCGCCCGACGGACGAGACTCGCCCGCTCCGCAGGTGCAGGCACACTCAGCCGCTGAAGCGGCCGCACTTGCGTCTCTGTCACAGGACGGAGCGTACTAACGGGTGGACGACCGCTCAGGGTCATTCCTGGACACTCGGCCAGGCGACCGTTACTCCGCCAGGTGGCTCGCGTGCAGGCTGAGACTCGAGCGGCTTGACGCCAAAGACCGCGGCGAGCGAGTTGTGGCAGTCGCGCGCTCGGCACTCCACGGTTGCGTCCGGCCCGTGTCGGGGAATACCGCAGGGTAACGGATGAAAGAGCTCCTGCTAGCCAACCTTGTTTTCTTCATCATCCCGGTCTCCAGCGCAGTACTTTCGCGTTCCTCATCTACAAGTTCCTTCGCGGCGGCCAGCCGCCAATTCCGGGCTCGCCGTCCGGAGGCACGAAGACGCGCATGCCGTCTGCCGGACCCGACGATCTAGCCCGCTCGGCCTAGCTTCGGGGTCATTCCGGCGCACTTGCCCAGGCGAGAGGCGCTCGAGCTGGTCGAGCCAGGCAAGCACCTTGGGGACAGCGTCGTTGATGTGGGCGAGCATGCCCTCGTGGTCGTGGCCGGGGAACGAGGTGCGTTGCAATCCCTCAGCGCGTCGATTACTGAGTGAACTGCGCGAGCCAGTCGTGGACTGTCTGCGTGTCGAGCCGCTGCTCCCAGCTGGGGCCGACGCAGTTGCCGGGGCCCGTCGAGTCGGTGGCGACGATGAGATTCGGATAGTCGCTGCCGTAGAAGAACGGAGCCCCGGAGTCGCCACCGCAAGCGCCTGAAACATCATGGAGGCGATCGTGGGTTAGCGACTGGAACTGGGCGGGGCCGTACTCACGCTGCAGATCCCAGACGAGGTGATTGTTCGGGTTCAGGAACATGCGGTCGGTGCCGTTGAACCCGTAGCCCGAGAGCGTGAAAGTGTGACCGGTGAGCTCGCCCGCGGCCAGCTTCTGGTCGAGGAAGCCGACCGGCGGCAAATCGACCGGGGTGACGCCCTGGACGCCGTGCGCCAGGTGAATCACACCGACGTCGTTGTGAGTGGCGGCGTAGCCGGGATACGTCTCCCAGCCGGCGACTGCGAGCGGATGCGCGGCCGTGATCACGTCTTCCTGGGTCAGCGAGTACTGCTGGTCGAAGGTGACCGATACCTCGGCAGGCGTCAGCCCGAACTCGGTGAGTGCCGCGGTGCAGTGACCAGCGACCAGAAACTCGTCCGAGGCAATCAGCGACCCGGAGCAGAATCCGATCGAGAGCGCCGGTACGTCGTTCAGATACATCAGACCGACGTTCTGGTGGATCGTGGCGGGCGTGCCGTCGATCACCGCCTCTGCCCGTGGTAAGCCGGACCGCCAAGCCGAGCACAACCAGTACGACGGCGAGTGGAGTAAGACGCAAGAGACGTCTCATCGAAATCCCTCCCTTTAGTCCCCGGAGGCAAACGAGAGAACCCCGGTGAACGGCACGAGGACTAACGGCCTTGGGAGCCCAGAGCATCCGCGAATCCGCGGATCGATCCTGCCTCACGGAGAGTTCGGCGAGCACTCGATTCCGACCGCGAGGGCTGATACGCCGATTACTCCCGCCCGGACCTATCGCTGTCGTTCCTGGCCAGCGTCAGGGTCATTCCGGAACACTGACCCAGGCGAGTGTCGTGCAGGACAGCCCGCTATATGACGACCAGCCCTGACGCTCTGTGTGACCCTCCTTGAGGCCAACCTCTCGCCGCCGTGCCGGCCGAGATAGCGCGAGGTATGGACCTTGAATCCGCAGTCGCAATTCGTGTCCTGCCATCGCGATGTCGGCCCCCGGCCCGACGACTGTTGCGCGCGTCGCCGGTTAACTGAGGCGGCCGCGAGAAGCCGGGGAAGCTCACACGTTCTAGGACACGTCGGCGATGACCTCGGCCGCGCCCAGGTGCGGGTGACCCTGGTATGCCGGGCGTCCTCGCGTACGACCGCCCGTGTGGCCCCTAGTCCAAGCGCCGGCGACGCTAGGCGGCATGCCGCCTGGACGAGCTTGGCAAGTTGCCGTCCATCACTGCTGGTGCCCAGCGAAAGGGCGGCCGGCAGGTCATACGTGTTTCCGTCTCGCGGTTGCACACCTTCGCGGATGCCGTCGCGATCACGACAAAGCAAGCTGGCCGTAGCAGTAGAGGGAGGGGTCGGTGGACGGGCCGGAGCCTTGCGGCGCACTCGGCCTGTCTCTCCGATAGGAGGAGGTGAGGAGGATGTCAGCGACGATCACGCTCGAGGCGCCAAGCGAGCCTCGACCGCGGCGCCCTTGATCCGCTCGAGCGCGTCGAGAAGGTCTACCGGACGGGCAAGCTCGAGTACCCGGCGCTGCGCGGCGTCGACCTGACGATCGAGGCAGGCGAGATGGTCGCGGTCGTCGGCCCGTCGGGCAGCGGCAAGACGACGATCATGAACATGATCACCGGCATCGACCGGCCGACGGCCGGCACGGTCGTCGGTCGACGGGCAGCGCTCGAACGCGATGAGCGAGGAGCAGCTCGCGATCTGGCGCGGCCGCAACGTCGGCATCGTCTTCCAGTTCTTCCAGCTGCTGCCGACGCTGACGGCGCTCGAGAACGCGATGCTGCCGCTCGACTTCGCCCGCCGGGCTCCAAGCGCGAGCGCTTCGAGACCGCGAAGCACAACCTCGACCTGGTCGGGCTCGGCGACAAGCTCGACCACCTGCCCGCCGAGCTCTCCGGCGGCGAGCAGCAGCGGGTCGCGATCGCGCGCGCGCTCGCCTCCGATCCGAAGCTGATCATCGGCGACGAGCCGACCGGCAACCTCGACACGCAGACGGCAGCGGAGATGTTCGAGCTGCTGCAGCGGCTGAACGACGAGGGCAAGACCGTCCTCTACGTCACCCACGACCTCGAGCTCGCCGCGCGCGCCGGGCGGATGGTGACGATCCGCGACGGCCTCGTCGTCGGACGAGTGAGGAGGCGGTCATGGCATCCGCACTCCTCAAGAAGTCCGTCACCGACCTGACGCGCCGCAAGGCGCGCACGGTCTTCACCGTGCTCACGCTCGCGATCGCGGTCGCGAGCGTCGGCATCTTCGCGATCCCGTCGCTGATGAACACGGCGATGCAGAAGGAGGTGCAGGCGAACAAGCTGCCCGACCTGACCCTGAGCATGAAGCCGCTCGCGCTGACGCCGGCGCAGCTCGCGGCGCTGCGGCGGCTGCCGAACGTCGCCGCGGCCGACGGGCGCAGCTACTTCCAGACGCGCGTCTGGATCGGCGAGCGGCGCGTGAAGGCGGCGATCGTCGCCGCGCCCGTCGTACGCGCAACCAGTCGGTCGACGTCGTCTCGCTCGTCTCCGGGCGCGCCGCCCGCCGGCCTGAGCGTCCTCAGCGACGTCCAGAACGACAAGCAGGGCCGCTTCTCCGGCAGGGAGGGGAGCACGATCCGGATCGTCGGCGTCGGCGACCGCACGCTGACGGTGCCGGTCAGCGGCGTCGCCCGCAACATGATCGGCGACCAGGCCGCGATCGGCCTCGACGTCGTCGTGCTCTACTCGACGCCGGCGCTGCTCGCGAGGCTCGGCGCCGAGCCCGGCTACAGCAGCCTCGAGTTCCGCCTCGCCGACACGAGCAAGGCGGCCGCCGACCGGACGGTCGCCGCCGCGCGGCGCTACCTGGCGGCGAACACCGCCTTCACCGGCTTCTCGGACCTGCCCGAGCTCCGCAAGGCCGGCAGCTACCCGGGCAAGGACCTCTTCGACCAGCTCGCGTCGATCATGAACGTGTTCACGGTGCTGGCGCTGCTGGCCGGCGCTGGTGCTGATCGCGAACACGATGACGACGCTGATCGGCGAGCAGCGGCGCGAGATCGGGATGATGAAGGCGATCGGCGGCACCCGCCGCCAGATCCGCCGCGTCTACCTGCGCACCGCGCTGCTGCTCGGCGCCGCCGGCTCGGTGATCGGCGTCGGCGCTCGGCCTCGCTGGTCGCGAACGCGGTCGTCCGCTTCTTCGGCTCGAGCTTCTTCGCGATCTCGCCCGGCTTCGAGGTCTCGGTGCCGGTCGTCGTCGCGAGCATCGTCGTCGGGCTCGTCGCGCCGCCGCTCGCGGCGCTGCCGGCGATCCGCCGCGGCTCGCGGATCCCGGTCCGCGAGGGGCTCGAGGAGGTGCCCGCGCTGCAGGGCGGCCAGGCCGCGCTCGACCGCGCGCTGCGCCGGCTCTCGCTTCCTGCCGCGGACGGCGCAGATCGGCGTCCGCAGCGTCACCCGCCGCGGGCGGCGCAGCGTGACCACCGTCGCGCAGATCGCGCTCGCCGTCGGCACGCTGCTGGCGGTGCTCGCGCTGATCAACAGCGTCACCGACGACGACGAACGCCGTCTGGAACCAGGCGCGCTGGGACGTCGAGCTCGACACCGTCGTCGGCACGCAGTTCGACGCGCGCGCCGACCGGCTGATCCGCACGACGCCCGGCGTCGCGCAGGCGCAGCCGATGCTGACGAACCTGCTCAAGTTCGAGGGCAAGGACGCCTTCCTCAACGGCTACCCGCAGCGGCCGCTGTTCGAGACGCCGATCAGCGACGGCCGCTGGTTCACGCCGGCCGAGGCGGCGTCGCACGCCCGCGTCGCCGTGATCGCGCAGCAACCTCGCACGCACGACCGGCACCCACGTCGGCGACCACGTGACGCTGCAGACCGGCGCCGGGCCGGCGTCGTTCCGCGTCATCGGCGAGACGTCGACCCAGTGGAACAACGGCACCGCCTTCTACGTGCCGCTGCAGACGATGCAGCAGCTGCTCGGCATCGACACCGTCAACAGCTACCTGATCCAGACGACGAGCCGGACCACGGCGCGATCGACCGGACGACCACGCGGCTCGAGGACCGGCTCGCCGCCGCCGGCTACGGCGTCGGCACGCAGGTCAAGTACTCCGGCCAGCAGCGCCAACGTCAGCCAGAACAAGGCGATCTCGATCGGCGATCGGCGTGCTCGGCCTGCTGATCGTCGCGATCAGCATGGTCGGCCTCGTCAACGCGATCACGATGAGCGTGCTCGAGCGGACACGCGAGATCGGCGTGCTGCGCTGCATCGGCGCCCGCGCCCGCGACATCCGCCGCATCTTCGCCGCCGAGGGCCTCACCGTCTCGCTCGCCGGCTGGCTGCTCGGGATCCCGGTCGGCTACGCGCCTCGCGCGCATGTTCAGCTGGCTGCTGCTGGAGGTGGTCGGGATCGACTTCGGCTTCACCTTCCCGCCGCTCAACCTGCTGATCGCGCTCGTCGGCACCGTCCTGCTCGCGCTGCTGATCATGCGGCTCCCGCTCCGGCGCGCCGTCCGCCTCAAGCCGGGCGAGGCGATCCGCTATGCGTAGGCTCGCGTCCAGGAACGAGTCGCTGCTGTTCGCCGCCGCGATGGCCGTCGTCGCGGCGCACGCCGCCGTCGACTCCTTCATCGCCCCCGAACCGGGAACCGGCGCCGGGCGACCACCTCGCCAGCGGGCTCGTGACGCTCGCGCTGCTCGGCGCTCGCGGCCGCGGCCTACCCGCGCTGCGGGCCGGGGCGCGGGCGGCGGTCGCGGCGGCGCTCGGCGCGCTCGCGCTCGAGGGAGCCGCGCTCGCGATCGCGGACGCCCGCGCGGTCGGCGCCCGCGGCGAGGACTGGACCGGCTTCCTGCTCGGCCCGGTCGGCCTCGTCGCTGCTCGCGCTCGCGGTCGTCCTGCTCTGGCGCTCGCGCAAGCCGGGCCGGCTGCGCTGGCTCCGCCGCGGCGGCGCTCGCAGCTCGTCACGCGTCGTCGGCGCGTACTGGCTCGTCGTGCCGGTCGCGATCGCGATCCTCGCCACCCACCGCCCCCGCGCCGACGGTCGACGCCGGTCGACCTCGGCCGGCCGTACGAGCAGGTGACGCTGCGGACGACCGACGGCCTCGACCTCGCCGGCTGGTACGTCCGCTCGCGCAACGGCGCCGCCGTGATCTCCTACCCGACCCGCAAGGGCAAGCTGCCGCAGGCGCGGATGCTCGCCCGCCACGGCTACGGCGTCCTCCTGCTCGACGCGCGCGGCTACGACGGCAGCCAGGGCGACCCGAACCTGTTCGGCTGGGACGACACCAAAGACATCGACGCCGCCGTCGCCTGGCTGCAACAGCAGCCCGACGTCCGCGACGGCCGGATCGGCGGGATCGGCTTCTCCGTCGGCGGCGAGATGATGCTCCAAGCCGCCGCCGCCAACACCGGGCTGCGCGCCGTCGTCTCCGACGGCGCCGGCTTCCGCTCGGTCCGCGAGGAACTGCTGCGCGGACCGCGCGGCTGGTTCACGTCGCTGCCCGAGCAGGCGGTGCAGAGCGCGGCGCTCACCGTGCATGAGCGGCACCGCGCCGCCGCCCTCGCTGAAGGACCTCGTGCCGCGGATCGCGCCGCGGCACGTCTTCTTCATCTACGCCGGCCACGGCGCCGGCGGCGAGGAATTCAACCCCGACTACTACGCGCGCCGCGGAGCGCCGAAGACGCTCTGGAAGATCCCCGAGGCGGGCCACACCGGCGGCTTCCAGGCACGACCGCGCGAGTACGAGCAGCGCGTCGTCGGCTTCTTCGACCGCGCCCTGCTCGGAAAGGAGTGACTCGCCGCGATCGCCGGAATGCTGGCTCAGCCAAGATGCGGTTCGGCTGTCCTGCTGCATCACGTAGACATTCCGGTCCGGGCCGCGGAAGAAGAACCACCCGAAGCCTTCCATCCTCCCGTCGCCGAACAGTTCGCTCGCCCACACGAGGTCGCCGATTAGTTCCACGTCCGCCGCGGCAGCCAGTTCCGTGCGAGCGTCGACGATGTCGTCCACGGCGAAGGCAACGACGATCCCTTCGCGCACCTCGGCGGGAAACAGACTCGCATTGTCGTGTTCAGGGCCGAAGACTTCGACGAAGTCACTGCGCCCCGACGGCAGTTGGAACACCGACCAACCTGGTTCCGCGTGCCCCGCGCCCAGGCCCAGCAATCTCGAAAGAAACGTGAGCTCGCGTCAAAGTTCCGCGTTCGGGTGCCAGAAAGCAGATCCGCTTCACCTTCATAAACGGATCGTCTCACGCCTGCCGTCAGGCGTCATTCCGGAACACTGGCCCAGCCGAGGGTTGGCTGTCAGGCCTCGGCCGAGGCGATCACTTCGGCGACGCTGCGATCCGTGTCGCCGTCGGTAGCGGCTGGATGTTCTCCCGCATCCACGGTGCACCCACCTCGCGGGCAAGCCGATTCGCGTCTTCCGCCGTCGAGAACTCGAGGATGAGAATCAGGTGCTTCTCATCGACCTTCGCCACGCGGGCCGCGAGCGCGCCGGCGTCGACCACCAGCTGCATCCCCTTCGGCCGCCTCTACGGTGGCGTCGGGGGGCGAGCGCACTCCTCCCCCGAGTTGGGCGCTTCGGAGGAGTGATCGCTTAAGGTCGGCGGGGTGGCGGACGTCCCGAACACGCTCTACGCGACGACGGACGACGGAGTCAGCATCGCGTACCAGATCGTCGGCGACGGGCCGGTTGACTTGGTTCTCGAGCTCGAGAGCTGGGGCAACGTCGAGATCATGTGGGAGCTCGACGCGCTCGCCGACCTGTTCGAGCGCCTTTCGCAGTTCTCGCGGCTCGTTCTGCACGACCGGCGGGGGACGGGACTTTCAGGCGGCGTGTCGTTTCCCAATCTCGAGACGCGGTCTCGGGATCTCTTGGCGGTGCTGGATGCGATCCGGTCTCCCCGTGCCGTCTTGTTCGGCGAGCGCACGGCGGGCGCCGCCTTCACCGTCTTCGCAGCGAGCTATCCCACCCGAGTCGACTCGCTCGTGTGGAACAGGGCGGTCGCGACGAAGCGGTGGTCGCCCGACTATCCGTGGGGCCAGACGCCGGACGAGCATCGCGAGGAGGCTGCTGAGACGCGACGCGGGATGGGAAGCAACGAGTTCGGCCAAGAGTGGCTCACGGCCTGCGCACCGCGCTTCGCGGGAGACGAGCGCCTGGCGGCTCAGATTGCCCGGCTCGATCGACACTTCATGGCCCCGTCGACGGCTGCGGAATGGATTCAGATTGAGAGCGAGACTGATGTAACGGCGGTGCTGCCCTTGCTTCGATGCCCGACCCTCCTGCTCGACTACGAGCAATCGTCGACCGACGCTGGGCAGAGTCGCCACGTCCAGTCCAGGATCCCCGGGGCGCAGTTGCAACTCATCTCCGGCGACCCCTACGGGTTGCCCTATGGGGACCGCGAGCAGATCGTCGATGCTGTCAAAGCCTTCATCGGCCGTGAGCGAGACACCAATGCCTCGGCAACCGTTCTCGGAACCGTTCTGTTCACCGACATCGTCGGGTCGACCGAGCGTCAAGCAGCCATGGGCGACCGGGCGTGGGCGGACGTGATCCGTCATCATCACACGATCGTTCGCGAGGCCCTGGAGCGGTGGCAGGGCGTCGAGAACGACACGGCGGGCGACGGCTTCTATGCAACGTTCGACGGTCCGGCCCGTGCGATTCGCTGCGCGCTCGACATCGTGAGTCGGGTCGGCGAGATCGGCCTCGAGATCCGCGCGGGCATTCACACGGGCGAATGCGAGGTCGTCGATGGCAAGCGAAGCGGGCTCGCCGTGACGATCGGTTCCCGGATCGCGGCCATGGCGGGTCCACAGGACGTACTCGTCTCGCGTACGGTGAAGGACTTGACGGCCGGAAGCGGATTCTCGTTCGAGGAGATGGGCGAACACGTGTTGAAGGGAGTTCCGGAACGCTGGCAGCTCCATCGGGTCGCGCCGGAGAGTTGAGGGCTCCTCGCGGCTGGCTAGTAGACGCGCTCTACGACGAGGATGTTGTACGGCGAGCGAGGAACTTCCGGCACCATTTCAAGAAGGCTGACGCGCCATGGGCCGGACCCGTCGGAGAGATAGAGCTCCTGGCCTTCCACCGGCTCTCGATCGGGAACGTCATAGACGTACTCCCTCAGGACCACAGGACCGTCAAGCGATCCTTCGCGGACGGTCCAGGTGTAGGGCGCCACGCAGGGATTCTCGCAGGTCTCTGCGCGCCGATCCCTCGCCCGACCGGCAGGCAAGCCACCTCAGGGTGCATTCGCGAACACCCGCCCAGGCGAGATCTCCACGGGGGCCAACCGTACGGCAGTCGTTGCGCTCAGTCCTCGTCGAGTTCGTCGCTGCCGTGCGACGGGATCGACGGCCACTTGAACGCCAGATTCGTATGGGCCTTGAAGCTCCCATAGCCTGCAGACTCGACCCGAGTGTGGCGTAGCGCGCCGCAGCGAGCACAGCTCGTCGTCGATCCTGCCGCATCGGTGGCCGTGTGCCAGCGATGGCCGCCGCGCACGAGGCAAGTGAGCCGACGCATGCCGCCGAGACTACTCCGCATGAGACCGCTGTCATTCCCGACCACTGGCCGGCACACCGCAAGCACCACAGATTCGTCAGGGAAATTTCCGCGCCGGGCTCGCGCGCTTGCTCGGCCCGACAGTCAGGCGTAGGGTCGGAACTCGGGGTCTCTCGAGAACGGGGAGGTCGTTCCATGAGCACCACCACCGGCGAGATCGCAACCGCGATCCGGCCGTTCCACGTCGAGTTTTCGGAGGAGCGGATCGACGATCTGCGCCGGCGCATCGCCGCGACACGCTGGCCGAGCAAGGAGCTCGTCGACGAGCGCTCGCAGGGAGTGCAGCTCGCCGCCGCTCAGGCGCTCGCCCGCTACTGGCTGGACGAGTACGACTTCGGGCGCGTCGAGGCGCGGCTGAACGAGCTGCCGCAGTTCGTGACTGAGATCGACGGCGTGGAGATCCACTTCATCCACGTCGCGTCCTCGCACGAGAACGCGTTGCCGCTGATCATGACCCACGGCTGGCCGGGCTCGGTGATCGAGCTACTCGACTCCGTCGGCCCGCTGACGGACCCGACCGCGCACGGTGGGAGCGGCGATGACGCCTTCCATCTCGTGCTGCCGTCCCTCCCCGGGTACGGGCTCTCGGGCGAGCCGGTGGAGCTCGGCTGGGATCTGGGCCGTACCGCGCGCGCGTGGGCCGAGCTGATGCGCCGTCTCGGCTACACCCGCTACGTCGCCCAGGGCGGCGACGTGGGCGCCGGCGTCACCGATGCGATGGCCCGTCAGGCACCCGAGGGCCTGGTCGGCATCCACACCAACCTGCTGGTGCCCGCGCTGGGCGGCACCATGCCGACGAACACGGACGAGGAACGCGCCGCAGCGGCGCAGATCGCCACCTTCGGGCAATCCGGAAACGGCTACTTCGTCGAGATGGCCACCAGGCCGCAGACGATCGGCTACGCCTTGCTGGACTCGCCGATCGCCCTCGCGGCCTGGATGGTCGACCACGACACGGACGCCTACTACAAGATCGCGCGCGCCTTCGTCGACGGGCAGCCCTCGGGCAACCTCACGTGCGACCACATCCTCGACAACATCACGCTGTACTGGCTGAGCGGCACCGGCGCGTCCGCGGCTCGGTCGTACTGGGAGGCCTACGGGCCCGACGCCCCAGCCGCGGGCGGTCAGCCCCTGCCACCCCCGGCGATCCCGTTCGGTTTCACGACGTTCCCCGGCGAGATCTGGCGGACACCGCGCAGCTGGGTCGAGGCGAGCTACCCGAACGTCATCTACTTCAACGAGGTCGACAAGGGCGGACACTTCGCGGCCTGGGAGGAGCCGGAAGTCTTCAGCGAGGAGATGAGGGCTGCCTTCCGGTCAGTCCGCTGATGGCTCGCTGAGGCCTGGGGCCGCTCCCACGGGCCGCCGTCCGCATACTCTCGCTCGTGAACGGCAAACGCCTTGTCGGGCGCCTGCTCGGTGGGGGCAATCGCGCGATCGCCGCGACCGTGTACGGGACGGTGCTGGCGATGGCCGCGCTCGCTGCCGGCGCCGTGGAGCATCTCTCGCCGGATTCGCTGATCGTGGTCGTGGCGACGACCTCGGCGGTGATCTGGCTCGCGCACGTCTATGCCCACACTCTCGGGGAGAGCATCGAACGCGGTCGCCGGCTCGACTGGGCCGAGCTCAGCTCGATCGGTAGGCGGGAGCTGCCGATCCTGGGAGCCGCCGCGATACCTGCGAGCGTCCTGCTGCTCGGCTCGTTCGACGTGATCTCCGAGACGGCCGACATCTGGCTTGCGTTCGGCCTCGGCTTTGCCGCACTGGCGATTCAGGGGGCGCGCTACGCGCGCGTCGAGCGGCTCGGGCGTACGGGAACGATCGCCGTCATCGCCGCAAACCTCGCACTCGGAGGGCTCGTGGTCATGCTCAAGGTGCTCGTCTCGCACTGACGCGCGGGCGCTAAGCGGTCTCGCGCGCGCGAAGGAGCTCTTCGGATCGAGTCGATCTGGTCGTGCAGCTCGTTGCGCTCGTCTGAGACCTCGCGTTCGCGGTCGCGCGTCGTTGAGGTCTCGAACCCGAAGTCGATCTGCTGGTGCAGGTGATCACGCATTTGTGAGAGCCGGGCGGCCTTGGCTTCGAGAACGGCGAGCTCTCCGCGGAGATCGTCGATGTTGAGATTGTCCATCGAGCCTCTATCGGCAGAGTATTCGACGACTTTGACCGCGTTTCGTGGTCCGAAGTACTCAGCGGCGTCCCCGCCGTGAGCGCTGGCGGCGCTGCGAGCGCCGAAGCGTGTCGAGCTCCGCGAGGGCGGCGCCCGCACCGCGCGCGACCGTCGTCAGCGGCTCGGGATCGCGGCTGACGGGAAGCCCGGTCTCGCGGTGGATGAGCTCGCCGAACCCCGGCAGCAGCGCCCCTCCGCCGACGAGCGTGATGCCGCGGTCCGCGATGTCCGAGGCGAGCTGGGCCGGGGTCTGCTCGAGCAGCTCCTTGAGCGCCGAGACGATCCGCGACAGCGGCCGCTCGAGCGCCTGGCGGACCTCGTCCTCGCCGAGGGTGATGCGGGCGAGCATGCCGGTCGACATGTAACGGCCGGCCACCTCGGCCTCGGCCACCGCCGCATGCCCCTCGAGCGCGCTGCCGATCTCGAGCTTCACCTTCTCGGCCTGCTCGTGACCGACGAGCAGGCGGTGCTGGTCCTGGACGAAGCGGACGATCGCGTCGTCGAGGTCGTAGCCGCCGACCGGCAGTGAGGTCGAGACGACGATGCCGCCGAGCGCGATCACCGCCATCTCGCTCGTCCCGCCGCCGACGTCGACGACGAGGGAGGCGATCGCGTCCTCGACCGGCAGCTCGGCACCGATGGCGCCGGCCATCGCCTCCTCGATCAGGTGCGCCTCGCGCGCGCCTGCGGACAGCGTCGCCTCGACGACGGCGTCCCGCTCGACTCCCGTCAGGCCGCTGGGGACACAGACGATCACCGCGCGCCGGAGCCCACTGCCGCCGACGAGGCGGATGAACTGGCCGAGCATCTGCTCGGTCGTCTCGAAGTCCGCGATCACGCCGTGCCGCAGGGGCCGCGTCGCGACGATCGTCGCGGGCGTGCGCCCGAGCATCTGCCGCGCCTTCTCGCCGACGGCGTAGACCTGTCCCGTCTGCTGGTCCATCGCCACCACCGACGGCTCGAACAGGACGATGCCTTCGCCGCGGCGGAAGATGACGGTGTTCGCCGTCCCGAGATCCACGGCGAGATCGGTCCCGGTTGCGAGCGACGGCAATCTCATTCGCACTTCTCCACGTCGACCCCGCAACGCCGCTCACGGCGCCGCGGCAGGGAACCGTAGCCGTCCTACGTGCGGGAGAAGCCGAGGTTCAGGAGCCGCCGGGCGTCGGCGTACATGTTCGGCGAGTCGAGGACGACCGCGATCAGCCTCCTGCCGTGCTTCGTGGCGGACGCGACGAGGCACCAGCCCGACTCGTGGGTGTAGCCCGTCTTGACGCCGTTCGCGCCGGTGTACAGGTGCAGGAGGAAGTTGTTGTTGACGTAGATCTTGGAGTTCGTCGGAGCCACCCAGCGCACGTGGATCTCCTTCGTCCGCACGAGCTGGTTGAAGCGCGGGTTGCGGAAGGCGTACCGGGTGAGGGCCGCGAGGTCCCACGGCGTCGAGTAGTTGCCGCGGTCGCGGATCCCACTGGGGCTCGTGTAGTGCGTGTCGCGGAGCCCGAGCTCCCGCGCCTCGGCGTTCATCTCGCGGAGGAACGCGTGCACCGAGCCGGCGCTCGAGATCGCGAGCTGGTTCGCGTCGTCGTTCCCGGAGAAGAGGAGCAGCGCGTAGAAGAGCTTCCATGCCCTCACGTGCTCGCCGGTGCGCAGTCCCTCTCGCACGAGCGGCACGCGCGTTACCGAGCGGGCGACGGTGATCCTGCTGTTCCACGGCACCTCGCGCAGCGCGAGGGTGGCGGTCATGATCTTCGTCAGCGACGCGATCTTGCGCCGCTGGTGCGGGCGCTCGGCCCAGAGGACGCGGCCGGTATCCGCGTCGACGAGGATCGCGGCCGGCGCGCGGACACGGACGTTGCGCGCCGGCGAGGAGCGGTGTCCCGTAGAGGAGGCGCGTCGGCGGCTGCGCGGTGGGATGCCGGTGCGAGACCTTCTGCGCCGGCGGCGGCTTCGGCTTCGCCGGGTGCCGCGCTACGGAGTGGTGCGGGCCGGCAGTCGCCGCATGCCGCCCGAACCAGGCCCCCGCGCCCGCGGCGGCGAAGACGACGAGCAGCACCAGCATGACCCTCCCGGTCCGGTAGCGGCGTCTGCGGCGCCGTGGTGCAACCGGCGTCAGAACGTCGAGCGGCACTGAATCCCGCTCCGGCGCCGGCTAAGCCGGCACCTCCGCTCCTGGGCGTGCTCCGTCGAGCCTACGCACGCTTCGAAGATAACGACCTCGGCGGCGGGCCCCGACGACCTCCCTCCTAGAATGGCCGCCGTGCGCACGACGGCCGAGCTACGGGAGGGATTCCAGGCGTTCTTCGAGGAGAAGGGCCATCTCCGGTGCCCCTCGGCCTCGCTGATCCCGCGCGCCGACGACCGCTCGACGCTCTACACGAGCGCCGGCATGCAGCCGCAGATGCCGTTCTTTCTCGGCCGCGAGCAGCCCCCGGCGCCGCTGACCACCACCTGCCAGAAGTGCTTCCGCACTCCCGACATCGACGAGGTCGGGCTCGACACCTTCCATCTCACGTTCTTCGAGATGCTCGGCAACTTCTCGTTCGGCCAGTACTTCAAGGAGGGCGCGATCGCGTACGCGACCGAGTTCATGCAGGAGCGCCTGCAGCTCGACTGGGACCGCGTCTGGGTGACCGTGCACGCCGGCGACCCGGGCCTGAAGCTCGGCCCCGACGAGGAGGCGATCGGCCTGTGGGAGCAGATCGGCATGCCGGCCGAAGCGGATCGTGCCGCTGCCCTCGTCCGAGAACTTCTGGTCGGTCGGCGGACCGGGGCCGTGCGGCCCGGACTCGGAGATGTACTGGGACTGGGGCGAGGAGGTCGGCTGCGGGAACGACGACTGCGCGCCCGCCTGCACGCGCTGCGAGCGCTTCCTCGAGTTCGGGAACCTCGTCTTCATGTCGTACGAGCTCCACGGCGACGGCACGCTCACCGAGCTCCCGACGAAGAACATCGACACCGGCTGGGGGCTCGAGCGCGTTGCCCGCGTCGTCCAGGATGTGGCCTCTGTCTACGACACGGACGGCTACCAGCTGATCATGGACTGGGTCGCCGGGCAGTCCGGCGTCGCCTACGGCGAGACCCCAGACGCGACGAAGGCGCACCGGGTCCTCGCCGACCACGGCCGCGGCATGACGTTCATCACCGCCGAGGGCGTGGCGCCCTCCAACGAGGGACGCGGCTACGTCCTCCGTCGCATCGTCCGGCGCGCGGCGCAGCACGGCCTGCGCATCGGGATGAAGCCGCCGTTCCTACCGGGCCTCGCGGAAGTCGTGATCGAGCAGATGGGCCATGCGTATCCCGAGCTCGTCGAGCACCGGGACGAGATCCACCGCGTGCTCGCCGCCGAGGAGGAGCGCTTCGGCGAGACGCTCGAACGTGGGATGGCGATCTTCGAGGAAGCCGCGGCCAAGGGAAAGATCACGGGCGACGACGCCTTCGAGCTGCAGGCGACGTACGGCTTCCCCATCGAGCTGACGCAGGAGCTTGCGCGGGAACGCGGCCTCGGAGTGAACGACGAGGAGTACACGCGCCTCATGGAGGAGCACCGCGAGATCTCCCGCCAGGGCGGAACGGCGCGCTACGAGCCGCGCTTCACCGGCGCCCCGCGGACGGAGTTCGTCGGCTACGAGCAGATCGAAGTGCGGACGGCGATCACCGCACTACGCCGACCTCGGCGACGGCTACTTCCAGGTCAAGCTCGCCGAGTCGCCGTTCTATCCCGCGGGCGGCGGTCAGGTCACGGACGCCGGCTGGATCGAGAAGGAGGACGGAGCGCGCGCCGACCTCGTCGAGGCGTTGCGGCTCGAGAACGACCAGGAGCTCGTCTTTCAGGGCTCGGGCTTCGCGGAGGGCGACCGCGTTCGCGCTGTCGTCCCGTGGGGCGTCCGCTATCCGACGATGGCGAACCACACGGCCACGCATCTCCTGCACAAGGTGCTGCAGGAAGTGCTCGGCGACCACGTCCGCCAGGCGGGCTCGGCGGTGCGGCCGGACAAGCTCCGCTTCGACTTCACGCATCCGTCGCCGCTCACGCCGGAGGAGCGCACCGAGGTGGAGCAGCGCGTCAACGAGCGCGTCTTCGCGAACCTGCCGGTGCGGATCTTCGAGACGCCGCTGTCGGAGGCGCGCAATCTCGGCGCGATGATGCTCTTCGGCGAGAAGTACGGCGACGTCGTACGCGTCGTCGACGTCGACGGCTGGTCGATCGAGCTCTGCGGCGGCACCCATGTGCGCACGACCGCCGAGATCGGGCCGTTCGCGGTCCTCTCCGAGAGCTCGGTCGGCGCCGGCTCGCGCCGGATCGAGGCGGTGACCGCGGGCGAGGCCTTCGCGCTGCTGCACGAGCGGGCCAGAGAGGCCGACGCACTGCGCGGCGAGCTCGAACGGGCGCGCAAGGAAGCGAAGCGGCCGGGAGAGGCCGAGCAGGCGGAGATCGTGTCCCAGGACAAGGAGGGCGGCGTCGTCCTCGTCGAGGTGAAGAGCCTCAAGGGCGGCCCCTTGCGGGACTTCTCCGACCGGATCCGTCAGCAGGAGAAGGCGGATGGCGCGATCGTCGCGTCGCGCGACGACGGGCGCGTGTTCCTGGTCGTCAACTTCGATGAGTCGCTCGTGGCGCGCGGGCTCGACGCCGTGCAGGTGGTGCGCGAGCTCGGCAAGCACATCGGCGGAGGTGGGGGAGGCAAGCCGACGCTCGCCGAAGCGGGAGGCAAGAACCCCGACGGCATCGCCGACGCGCTTGCCGCCGCGAAGGAGCTCGTCGGCCCATAAAGATGCGCGCGTGAAGGTGCTGGCGCTGGACTACGGCTCCGCGCGGACCGGAGTCGCGGTCTCCGACCCGACCGGGACGCTCGCGCGGCCGCTCGGCGTCGTCGAGCGTGCCTCCACCGAGAGCGGGCTCGCCGAGCTCGCACGGCTCGTGCGCGAGGAGGAGGTCGAGCGCGTCGTGGTCGGCCTGCCGCTGACGCTGCGCGGGGCGCGTGGGGAGCAGGCGGCCGAGACCGAGCGCTTCGTCGAGGCGCTGCGCGGCGTGGTCGACGTTCCTGTCGAGCTCTACGACGAGCGCTTCACGACCGACCTCGCGCAACAGACCGCCGGCACCGCGCCCGAGGACGCCCTCGCGGCGGCCCATCTCCTTTCGAGCTACCTCGAGTGGTGCGCGGCGCGCTCGTAGGCATCGGCGCCGTGCTGGTCGCTGCGGCTGTCGCGGGCTGCGGCGGGACCGGTAGTGCCGCGCCGCCGACGACCACGATCCGCCAGCTGCGGCAGTTCCGCGTCCTCTTCCCCGAGGGGTTCACGCGCGCGCAGATGGCGGCTCGGGTGACCGCGGTGGCGAAGATCGCCGAGCAAGAGTCGCACCGGAAGGTCAAGGTCTCGGGGGACGCGTACTCAGCCGCGACGAGGAAGCCACGCAGGATCCCCGGCTTCGGCAGCAAGAAGCTGCCGCTCGAGGGCTTCCTCTTCCCGGACACGTACGAGTTCGACCGCAAGTCGACGTCGGCGCAGCTCGTACGGAACCAGCTCGGGGAGTTCACCTCGAAGTGGAGCCGGCTGAACCTCTCGTACGCGCGGAGCAAGAACCTCACGCCGTACGACGTGCTCACGATCGCGTCCATGGTCGAGGGCGAGGCGCAGGTGCCGAGCGAGCGCCCGCTCGTGGCCGCCGTCATCTACAACCGGCTCCACGCCCGCATGCCGCTCGGCATCGACGCGACGCTCCGCTACGGGCTCCACATCCCGCCGACCGAGTCGCTCACGCAATCCGAGCTGCACGACCCGACGCCGTACAACACGCGGGTGCACGACGGCCTGCCGCCGACGCCGATCAACAATCCCGGGATCGCGGCGTTCGAGGCGGCCGCGAACCCCGCGAAGGTCGACTACCTCTACTTCGTGCGCAAGCCGGATCACAAGCACCACTACTTCACGGCGAACTACCAGGACTTCCTCCAGCACGAGGCCCAGTACGGGTACTGAGGTAGTCCTCCTCGGCCATCCGGTGGCGCACTCGCTGTCGCCCCGGATGCAGAACGCTGCCTTTGCGGCGGCCGGGCTGGAGTGGGAGTACGTCCTGCGCGACGTCCTGCCTGAGGAGCTCGAGGGCGCAGTGCGGGAGGTCGAGTACGCGAACGTGACCGCGCCGTACAAGCTCGACGCCGCGCGGATCCTCGACTCCGAGCTGCAGTCGGTGAACACCATCGTGCGCGGGCACGGTTATTCGACGGACGCGGCGATCCTCGAGCAAGTAACAGACTGTTACAAGGTGACCATCGTGGGAGACGGCGGGGCGGCGGCGGCGTTTCGCCACGCGTTGCCGGAGGCGCGTGTCTTCTCCCGGCGCGGCGAGTGGCCGCCGGACGTGGAGAACGCCGACCTCGTGATCCAGGCGACGCCGGTCCGGGACGAGGTGCTGTTCGAGCTCGGGCGGGGGCAGACGCTGATCGATCTCCCGTATCCGCGAACCGCGACGGCCGAGGCCGCGGCAGCCGCCGGCGCGCGCGTGCTCGACGGTCTCGAGGTGCTCGTCGCCCAGGGAGCCGCAAGCTTCGAGCTGTGGACAGGGCGGCCCGCACCGGTGGACGTGATGCGCACCGCGCTCGGCTTGACCTGAGCTGCGGCGGGGCATAGAACGAGAAGATGCGCAGCTGCAGAGCATGCGGAGGAGCGGTACAGGACGACTTCCGCTTCTGCCCGCACTGCGGCAAGTCGCAGCGGACGAAGATCGTCGAGTACTTCCAGGGGCACCCGGACGTCGGCGACGGCGGCCTGCGCGTCTCCCTCTATCTGACGGAGCCGCAGCATGCGCGCCTGAGCGTCTGGCGCGGCGAGGAGGCGGAGGCTGCGATCTCGCTCGACCCGCACGAGTCGGGCCGGCTCGCCCGCTTCCTCCTCTCGGCGACGAGGCACCGGCACCAGAGCTTCGTCTCGCGGGTCCTCTCGCGGCGGCTCTAGGCTCTCCGCCATGACGCTCGAGCTCGCGACCGCGGGAGAGTCGCACGGCCCGGCGCTCGTCGCGATCGTCTCTGGCCTGCCGGCCGGGCTCGTCCTCGACCGGGAGGCGATCGACACCGACCTCCGCCGCCGCCAGCAGGGCTACGGCCGCTCGCCGCGCCAGCAGATCGAGGCCGACGAGGTCGAGGTGCTCGCCGGCCTGCGCCACGGCCGCACGCTCGGCACGCCCCTCGCGCTCGTCGTGCGCAATCGCGACCACAAGAACTGGACCTGGGGGATGAGCCCCTGGCCGCCCGAGGGCGAGCCCGAGGGAAAGGGGACGAAGCCGGTCACGCTTCCGCGACCGGGCCACGCGGATCTCGCCGGCGTGCAGAAGCACGGCCTCGCGGACGTCCGCGACGCGCTCGAGCGCGCGTCGGCGCGGCATACCGCGGTCTTCGTCGCGGCCGGCGGCGTGGCGAAGGCGCTCCTCCACGAGATCGGGATCGAGGTCGCGGGCGAGGCGCTGGCCGAGGCGGGAGCGGATCCCGCGGCCGTGGACGAGGCGCGCAAGGATCGCGACACGCTCGGCGGCCGCGTCGAGGTGCGGGCGCGCGGCGTCCCGCCCGGCCTTGGCTCGTACGCGCGGCGAGAGGACCGGCTCGACGCGCGGCTCGCGGCGGCGCTGATGGGGATCCAGGCCGTGAAAGGGGTCGAGATCGGGGACGGCTTCGGGCTCTCGGGCCTGCGCGGCTCCGAGGCACACGACGAGATCGTCCGCGACGAGCGCGGTCTCCACCGCGAGACGAACCGCGCCGGCGGCATCGAGGGCGGCGTCTCGAACGGCGAGGAGATCGTCGTACGCGCCGCGATGAAGCCGCTGCCGACGCTCATGCGCCCGCTTCGCTCCGTCGACCTCGACACCGGCGAGCCGGCAGAGGCGCTCGTCGAGCGAAGCGACGTCTCGGCGGTCGAGGCGCTCGCGGTCGTGGCGGAGGCCGCGGTCGCATGGGAGCTCGCCCGCGCGGCGCGCGAGAAATTCGGCGGCGACGCGCTCGGCGACTTCGTCGCGGCCTGGCGCGCGTATCTGGAGCGGATCGACTGGGTTCCCCGCTAGACAAGCACCTCGCGCTCGTGGGTTTCATGGGCGCAGGAAAGACCACGATCGCCCGTGCGCTCGGGCTTCCGCATGTCGAGACCGACGCGGATGTCCCGATCGAGCTGTTCGACGAGGGCGAGCCGGCGTTCCGTGCGCGAGAGGCCGAGGTCGCCCGTGAGGTGCTCGCGCGCTCCGAGCCGGTCGTCGTCGATCTCGGCGGCGGTGCGGTCACGACGCCGGAGGTGCGTGCGCTGCTGGAGGAGCACGCGACGGTGGTCTGGATCGACGTCGACGTCGACGTTGCCTGGCAGCGCGTGGAGGGGAGCGACCGTCCGCTCGCCCGGAGCTACGAGGAGTTCAAGCGCCTCTACGAGGAGCGGCGGCCGATCTACGCGGAGGTCGCCGACGTCGTCGCCCGGGATGCCGACGACGTCGTCCTCGCCGCTGCCGGAATCCACGTCGAGCACGGCGCCCTGCAGCGGCTCGGCGAGCTCGTCCCCGGTGAGGGGGCGGTGGCGCTCGTCTCCGATCCGCACGTCGCCGGCATCCACGGGATGGAGGCGCAGCTCGCGCTCGGGACGCGGCTCGCGGAGACGCACGAGCTGCCGCCCGGCGAGGAGGCGAAGACGCTGGCGGCCCTCGACCGGCTCTGGCAGGACCTGCGCCTCGACCGGAGCGGGACGATCGTCGCGCTCGGCGGCGGCTGCACGACCGACGCGGCCGGGTTCGCGGCGGCCGCCTACCTGCGCGGCATCGCGTGGACGCCGGTGCCGACGAGCCTCGTCGCCCAGGTCGACGCGGCGATCGGCGGCAAGACGGCGATCGACCTGCCGCAGGGCAAGAACCTCGTCGGCGCCTTCCACTGGCCGGCGCGGACGGTGATCGACCCTGCGCTGCTCGAGACGCTGCCCGAGTCGCAGCGCCTCGAGGGCATGGCCGAAGTCGTGAAGACGGGCCTCCTCGCCGGGGAGCCTTTCTGGGAGCTTCCGGACGACGAGCTGGTGCGACGCTGCGCCGCGTTCAAGGCGGCGATCTGCCTGCGCGACCCGCTCGAGCGCGGCGAGCGGGCGGTCCTGAACCTCGGCCACACGTTCGCGCACGCGCTGGAGGCCGCGGCCGGCTACGCGGAGCTGACCCACGGACGCGCGGTCGCTCTCGGCCTGCTCGCAGCGCTGCGCCTCTCCGGCCGCGACACGAGCATCGTGGAGGAGGTGCTGCGCCCGCGGCCTGTGCGCGTCGACCGCGAGCGCGCCTGGCAGGCGATGCAGCGCGACAAGAAGGCGCGCGGCGGCGTGCCGCGTCTCGTCCTGCTCGGCGCGGCCGGGCCGGAGACGGGCGTCGCCCTCCCCGAGGCAGACGTGCGGCGCGAACTCGATAGGTTGATCGCGTGAGGGTCCTGGTCCTCAACGGCGTCAATCTGGACATCCTCGGCCGCCGCGACCCGAAGCTCTACGGAGGGCTGACGATCGCGGAGCTCGAGAGCCGCATCTACGAGTGGGCGCGGGAGCTCGAGCTCACCGTCCAGTGCCGCCAGACGAACGACGAGGGCGAGTTCGTCAAGTGGTGCCATGACGCGTACGACACCGTCGACGCGATCGTCGTCAATCCCGCCGCCTGGACGCACTACGCGTGGGCGATCCACGATGCGCTCGAGTCGCTCACGATCCCGATCGTCGAGGTGCACCTGTCCAACGTCGACGAGCGGGAGGAGTGGCGGCGCCAGTCGGTCGTCTCCGACCTCGTCGCCGCGCGCTTCGTCGGCCATGGCCCCGACGGCTACAAGATGGCCCTCGAACATCTCAAGGAGAAAGCGGAATGACTTCCAGAATCGAACGGCTGCGTGAGCTCCTCGAGGAGCCGCTGCTCGTCACGAACCTCGTCAACGTCCTCTACCTGACCGGCTTCGACAGCTCGAACGCCGCGCTCCTCGTCGAGCCGGACCGCGCGCGTCTCTTCACCGACTTCCGCTACATCGAGTCGGCGCGGGCGATCGAGGGCGTCGAGGCGGTGCAGACGAAGCGGGCGGTGATCGGCTGGCTCTGCGAGAACCTCTCCGGCCGGATCGGCTTCGAGGCGGACGTCCTTCCCTGGTCGTTCGCCGAGCAATTGCGAGAGGCCGGGATCGAGCTCGTGCCGCGGAAGGGGCTCGTCGAGCAGCTGCGCGCGGTCAAGGACGAGGGCGAGCTCGAGACGTTCCGGCGCGCGTGTGCGATCACCGACCGGATGTTCGAGCGGCTCGTGAGCGAGGTGCCGTTCGTGGGCCGCCGCGAGCGCGACGTGGCCTGGGACATCACGCGGCTCTACCACGAGGAAGGGGCGGACGAGCCTGCGTTCGAGGCGATCGTCGGCTCCGGCCCGACCGGCGCCCGGCCGCACGGGCGGGCCGGCGATCGCGTCATCGAGGCGGGCGAGCTGGTCGTGATCGACACCGGCGCCAACGTCGGCGGCTACGTCTCGGACTACACGCGGACGCTCGCCACCGGCGAGCTGGACGGCGAGATGCGCGAGGCGTACGACGTCGTGCTCGCGGCGCAGCAGGCGGGGCTCGACGCGATCCGCGCCGGTGTGCGCGGCATCGACGCGGACGCGGCCGCGCGCGGGGTCATCGAGGGCAGCGACTTCGCCGGCACCTTCGGCCACGGGCTCGGCCACGGCCTCGGCCTCGACGTCCACGAGTCGCCGCGACTCTCGACCGAGAGCTCCGACACGCTCGTGGCGGGCAACGTCGTCACCGTCGAGCCGGGCGTCTACCTCGAAGGGCGCTTCGGCATCCGGATCGAGGACGACGTGGTCGTGACCGACGACGGCATCGAGAACCCCGTCGGGTTCACCAAGGAGCTGCTCACCGTCGGCTAGCTACCATCCGGCGCCGTGGCCGAGACGATCGACACGAACAGCTTCAAGAACGGGATGCACATCGAGCTCGACGGCAAGGTGTGGCGGATCGTCGGGTTCCAGCACGTCAAGCCGGGCAAGGGCGGCGCGTTCGTCCGCACGAAGCTGAAGAGCCTGGAGGCGGGCGCGGTGGTCGACCGGACGTTCCGCGCCGGCGAGAAGTTCCCGCGGGTGCACACCGAGACGAAGAACGTCCAGTTCCTCTACGACGACGGCTCGGACGTGCACTTCATGGACGCGGAGACGTACGAGCAGTTCGCGCTGCCGCACGCCGACCTCACGGACGCGCTGCCGTACATGCAGCCGAACGCGTCGGTGCAGGTGCTGAGCGTGAACGGGAAGCCGTCGAGCCTGCAGCTCCCGGCGTCGGTCGAGCTCGACGGTCGTGGAGACCGAGCCAGGCGTCAAGGGCGACACCGTCTCGAACGTGACGAAGCCGGCGAAGCTCGAGACCGGCGCCGTCGTGAACGTCCCGCTCTTCGTGAACGTGGGCGACCGGCTGAAAGTCGATCCCCGCGAAGGCCGCTACATCTCGCGGGCGTAGCGCCAGGTGAGCGCGCTCGCGCGCGACCTCGGGGCGATCGCCGCCGATACCGCCTTCTCGGGAGTCGTCCGCGTCGACGGTCCCCGGGGCCTCGAGGTCGTCCGCGCGTACGGGCTGGCCGACCGCGCGCATGCCATCCCGAACGAGGCCGACACGCAGTTCGGCATCGCGAGTGGCTCGAAGGGTTTCACGGCTCTCGTGGTCATGCGCCTTGTCGAGGACGGAGCCCTCGAGCTCTCGACGACAGCGCGTTCGGTTCTCGGCGCAGACCTTCCGCTGATCGACGAGCGCGTCACGGTCGAGCACCTGCTCGCGCACCGGTCGGGGATCGGCGACTACCTCGACGAGGACCTCGATCTGGACCTGTCGGAGTACCTGCTGCCCGTCCCGACGCAGCAGCTCGCCACGACCGAGGCATATCTCGACGTCCTCGACGGGCACCCGCAGAAGTTCGCGCCCGGCGAACGCTTCGCCTATTGCAACGGCGGCTACGTCGTTCTCGCCCTGATCGCGGAGCGGACAACCGGCACGTCGTTCGACGACCTCGTCCGCGACGTCGTCTGCACGCCGGCGGAGATGGGCGACACTGCCTTCCTCCGCTCGGACGAGCTTCCCGGTCGCGCTGCGGTCGGGTACGTGCAGGTCGACGGAGCGTGGCGAACGAACGTCTTCCATCTGCCCGTCCGCGGTAGCGGCGACGGCGGCGCGTATACGACCGCCGCGGACGTGGCGACGTTCTGGCGCGCGCTCTTCGCAGGTTCGATCGTTCGTGAGGAGACGCTCGCCGAGATGCTCAGGAAGCGGAGCGAGGCGCGCGCCGACCGCGGCTACGGGCTCGGCTTCTGGCTCCCGGCCGACGGGCGTGCGGTGCTCCTGGTGGGATCCGATTCGGGAGTCGCCTTCCGCAGCGCCCACGATCCGGACCGCGCAGCCGACGTGGACGCTCCTCTCGAACACGCGCGAAGGCGCGAGAGCAATTGCCGCGAGGCTCGAGCAAGAGCGCACGGGGGGAAGTTCCGGCATCCCGCGGTAGGCTCCGCGCGTGCCCTCGCTCGCCGACACGACCATCCGCCTGCTCGGGCAGGAGCCACTCGCGGGGCGGGTTCCCGCGGCCGAGCAGCTCCGGCTCGCGGAGATCCTCGACAAGGCCGGGTTCGCGTATCTTGAGGTCTCGGGCGGCGGTTGCTTCGACGCGGCCGTCAGGCGGGGCGTCGAGAGCCCTTGGGAGCGGATCCGCGCCCTCAAGGCGCGCGTCAAGACGCCGCTCGGGCTCGCACTGCGCGGCCGCTTCCTCGTCGGCTCGCGGCCCGTCGACGCCGACTTCGCCCGCCGCTTCGTCGCCTCCGCCGCTGCGAACGGCATCGACGTCTTCCGGCTCCACGACCCGCTCAACGACGTCTCGAACCTGCGCGAGGCCGCCGAGGCGATCGTCGCCGCGGACCGCGACTTCGAGGCCGGCCTCGTCTACAGCCCCGGGCGCACCGGCGAGATCGAGACGCTGATCGAGCGCGCGCGGATGCTGCCCGAGCTCGGTGCGGTGCGCGTTCTCCTCCACGACCCGACCGGCTCGCTGCAGCCGCACACCGCGGAGGAGCTCGTGCGCGCGCTTGCCGATGCGAGCGGCCTGCCCGTCGGGATCTACGCCCAGGGAGCCGGCGGCAGTGCGCTCGCCGCGACGCTCGCCGCCGCCCGGGCGGGCGCCCAGGTCATCGCCTGCGCGATCTACCCGCTCGCGCTGACCCTCCACCGCGTCTCGGGCGAGGCGCTCGCGGAGGCTCTCGTCGGCATGGGGCTGGATCCCGGCGTCGACGTCGACGCGCTCTGGGAGGCGACCGACCTCGTCGACGAGCACATCGGCGACGAGCTCGTGACTCCGCTCGTGCCGCGCATCGCGGTGCTCGCGGCGCGCCACGACCTGCCGGCGAGCGTCGTCGGCGGGATCGACCACTCGCTGCAGTCGGAAGGCGCCGGCGACCGGCTCGACGAGGTGCTCGAGGAGCTCGACCGGATCCGCGCGGAGACGGGCTGGCCGCCGCTCGCCTCGCCGATCGGCCAGGTGCTCGCCTCGCAGGCGATCATCAACGTCCTCTCGGCGAGCCGCTACCTCGTCGTCGTGGACGAGGTGCGGAGCCTCGTCGCCGGCGCGTTCGGCACGCCGCCGGCGCCGATCGACCCGGCGCTCGAGCGCGTCGTCCAGCTCACCGCCGACCCCGAGAGCGAGGAGGACGTCACGCCGCCCTTCGACGAGGTGCGCGAGCAGCGCCGGCGGCGTCGCAGCGAGCGAGGAGGAGCTGCTCCTGCTCGGCCTCTTCCGCGAGGACGCCGAGCGGCTGCTGCGCGGAATCCGTGGCCGTGGCCGGCGTGAAGACCGGACCGCGGCGACGGACGAGGGCCGAGCCCAGCGCGTCCAGGAGATCGTGCGGATCGTGCAGGAGTCGGGCATCGGCGAGGTGACGATCGAGGAGGACGGGATGCGGATCTCGGTCCGCTCGACGCCCGATCTACCGGCCGGCGCGGCCACGCCCGAAGAGGCGCCCCTCGCGGTGCCCGAACCGGACGTGCCGGCCACCAGCGCCGTCAGCGGCACGCTCGATGCGCGTCGAGTCGCCGATGGTCGGCACCTTCTACCGCGCAGGCGAGCCGGGAGCGCCGCCGTTCGTCGAGGTCGGCGATGTGGTCGCACCGGGGCAGACCCTCTGCATCCTCGAGGCCATGAAGCTCATGAACGAGGTGAAGGCCGAGGTCGAGGGAGTCGTTCGCGGCGTGCACGCCGAGAACGCGGAGCCCGTCGAGTTCGGGCAGCTGCTCTTCGAGCTCGAGCCGCTCGTCGGCCGGCCCGCGCTCTGACGTGGCGCTTACCGAGGTTGCTCCGGGACTCCGCCGCTGGACGGCGTGGCACGACGAGTGGGAAGAGGACGTCGGCTGCCTCGCCGTCGACACCGACGCCGGGCTCGTCCTGATCGACCCGCTCGATCCGCCTCGCGGGCTCCGTCGCCCTGCGCACGTCCTGCTCACCGTCCACTGGCACGCTCGCTCGACGAAGGCGCGTCATGTCTGGGCACACCGGCGGGCGATGCGGATGCTCGCTAACCGCGGAGTCGAGGTGAGTCACCCGTTCACGTCGAGCGAGCCGCTGCCAGGTGGGATCCAGGCGTTCGAGACGGCGCGGCCGGGGGAGGTCGTCTACTGGCTGCCACGGCAGCGCGCGCTGGTCGTCGGCGACGTTCTCCTCGGCGCCGGCGCGAAGCCGCGCGACACGGGCGCGGCGTTGCGGCTCTGCCCGGAACGCTGGCTCGGGAAGGCGACGCACGACGACCTGCGCGAGTCGCTCGCGCCGCTCCTGGAGCTGCCGGTGGCGCGCGTCCTCGTCTCGCACGGCGAGCCCGTGCTGCGCGGCGGCGCCCGCGCGCTCGCCGCAGCGCTGGCGGGCTAGGCTCCGCCCGTGTTCAACCGCGTCCTCGTCGCGAACCGGGGAGAGATCGCCGTCCGTGTGATCCGGGCCCTGCACGAGCTCGGCGTCGAGGCCGTCGCCGTGTACTCGACGGCGGACGAAGACGCGCTCCACGTCCGGCTCGCCGACCGCGCGGTGCGGATCGGCCCGCCGGCCGCCGCCGAGAGCTACCTCCGCATCTCTGCTCTCGTCGCGGCGGCCGAGACGACCGGCTGCGAGGCCGTGCATCCCGGCTACGGGTTCCTCTCCGAGAACGCCGACTTCGTCCGCGCGTGCGAGGACAACGACCTCGTCTTCATCGGGCCCCCGGCCGAGGTGATGGAGCGGATGGGCGACAAGGCGCGTGCGAAGGCCGAGATGCGCGAGGCGGGTGTCCCGCTCGTTCCGGGCACCGAAGGCGTCGCGGGGCCGGACGACGCGCTCGCGGCGGCCGAGGAGCTCGGGTTCCCGGTGCTGCTGAAGGCCGCAGCGGGCGGTGGGGGGAAGGGCATGCGGATGGTGACGGAGCCGGGCGACCTCCATGCCGCCTACGACCGCGCCGCCGGGGAGGCCCAGGCAGCCTTCGGCGACGGCTCGCTCTACGTCGAGAAGGTGATCACGCCCGCGCGGCACGTCGAGATCCAGGTGCTCTGCGACCACCACGGCCACGTCCTCACGTGCGGCGAGCGCGAGTGCTCTGTCCAGCGCCGTCACCAGAAGCTGATCGAGGAGTCGCCCTCGCCGGCGCTCGACGAGGAGCGGCGCGAGGCGATGGAGGCCGCCGCCGAGCGCGCCTGCCGTCACATCGGCTACCGCAATGCCGGCACGTTCGAGTTCCTCGTCGGGCCTGACGGCTCGTTCTCCTTCATCGAGCTGAACGCGCGCCTGCAGGTCGAGCACCCGGTCACCGAGTCGATCATCGGGATCGACCTCGTCCGCGAGCAGGTGCGGATCGCGGCGGGCGACGCGCTCGCCCACGGGGGCCGTGCCGGCCCGCGCAGCGGGCACGCGATCGAGCTGCGGATCAACGCCGAGGATCCGGCGCGCGGGTTCGCCCCGGCGCCCGGGCGGATCGAGCGCTTCCGGCCGCCGCTCGGGCCGGGTGTCCGTGTCGACACGTTCGTCGAGGACGGGACGGTCATCTCGCCGCATTACGACTCGCTGATCGCGAAGGTGGTCGTCCGGGACAACAATCGCCGCCTCGCAATCGCGCGGGCGCTGCGCGCGTTGGACGAGCTCGAGATCGAGGGCGTCCCCACGACGCGGGACGTGCTGCGGGACATCCTCGACAGCGACGAGTTCCGCAGCGGCGAGTACTCGACGTCCTTCCTCGAGGAGGCCGGAGCGCGGCTGCCGGCGTTGGCCCAATCCGCGCTGGCGCAGTCTTGAGCCGGGTGCTCGTGCAGGAGAGCGGCGGCTCGGTGCGCGTGAGCGAGGCCGCGCTGAGCGAGATCGTGCGGCGGGCGGTCGCGTCGGTCGAGGGAGCCCGGCTGCGCAAGGGGCGCCGCCGGCTCGGAGTCGAGCTCGAGGACGGACGCGCCCGCGCCGAGCTGCAGCTCGTCGTCGCGTACGGACGTGTCCTCCCCGAGGTCTGCACCGCGGTGCAGGAGCGGGTCGCGGATGCGCTCGCGCGGATGTGCGACGTCGAGGTCGAGGCGATCGACGTCACGGTGGAGGAGCTCGTCCGGTCGTGAGCACGATCAGCCGCCGCGAGGCTCGCCGCGCCGCCGTCTTCATGCTCTTCCAGTGGGATGTCACCGGCCGGCCGCTCGGCTCGCTCTACGAAGGCGAGGTCGACGACTACACGCGTCAGCTCGCCGACGCCGTGACCGAGCGCGCGGCAGGGCTCGACGCGCGGATCACGTCCGCTTCCGACGACTGGACCGCGGACCGGCTCGGCGCGGTCGAGCGCAACGTCCTCCGCGTCGCGCTCGAGGAGCTCGACGAGGGAGAGGTGCCGGTCGAGGTCGTCCTCGACGAGGCGGTGACGCTCGCGAAGCGGTATGCATCCGAGGATGCTGCGAGGCTGGTGAACGGGATCCTGGGCAAGCTCGTGCGGGAGGAACAAGCGAAGTGAGCGCCGACGAGTCGCTGACGCGGGCCGAGGAGCTGCTGGCGCGGGTCGAGGCCGCGCGCGCCGAGCTCGAGCAGCTCTCCACGGGAGAGGGCGGCTCGCCCGAGCGGGCGATCGAGCTGCTCGGCGAGCTGTCGGAGCTCGCGAAGGCGGTCGAAGAGGAGCTGACCCGCGCGCAGACGGGCGGCTGAGGCGGATGCACAGTCCTGACGAGCTGAAGACGCTCGTCGAGGAGGCGCTCGAGCGGCTCGACCTGTGGCCGGAGCTGCACGGCCAGGCGACGTCGGTGCGCTACGCGCTCGAGGTCGGCGGCAAGCGGGTGCGTCCGGTGATCGCGCTGGCGGTCGGCGAGGCGCTCGGCGCGCCGGTCGAGCAGGTGATGCCGGCGGCGCTCGCGATCGAGCTCGTCCACACGTTCTCCCTCGTCCACGACGATCTGCCCGCCATGGACGACGACGAGGAGCGGCGCGGCCACCCGTCGACCTGGAAGAAGTTCGGCGAGGGCGTCGGCGTCCTCGCGGGCGACGCGCTGCTCGCGGAGGCCGTGCGGCTCGCGGCGCGCTACGAGTCGTCGGCCGTCGCGCGGGAGCTCGCCGAGGCGACGCTCGGGATGATCGGCGGCCAGTACCTCGACACGATGGTCGACGGCTATGACCTCGCCGCCGTGCACCGGCTCAAGACGGGGCGCCTCTTCTACGCGTCGGTGACGATGGCGCTCTGGGCGGCGGAGCTGCCGGAGTCCGATCAGCCGCCGTGGCGAGCGTTCGCTGAGGAGCTCGGGCTCCTGTTCCAGATCGTGGACGACATCCTCGACGCGGACGGCTACGTGCGAGAGCACGGCGCCGAGGGCGCCCGGCGCTTCGCCGACGAGGCCGCGGAACGCGCACGCGGGCGGCTCGCCGAGGTCGACGCGGACACGTCCGTTCTGCGCGACATCGTCGACGGGCTCGCCGTGCGCACCGCTTGAAGAAGCGCCTCGACGTCCTCCTCGTCGAACGTGGCCTCGCGGAGTCGCGGGCGCAGGCGCAGGCGCTCGTGCTCGCCGGCCTCGTCCACGGCTACGACAAGCCCGGCCAGCAGGTCGAGGAGGACGCCGAGCTCGACGGTCGAGCGCCCGCCGCCGTACGTCTCCCGTGGAGGCGAGAAGCTCGCGCACGGGCTCGACGGGCTCGGCGTCGACCCGGCCGGCCTCGACTGCGTCGACGTCGGCGCCTCGACCGGCGGCTTCACCGACGTCCTCCTCCAGCGCGGAGCGGCGCGCGTGATCGCGCTCGACGTCGGCTACGGCCAGCTGCACCCGCGGCTCCGCGCCGACCCACGCGTGACGGTGCTCGAGCGGACGAACGCCCGCACGCTCACGGAGCTCCCGTTCGCGCCGCAGCTCGCCGTCTGCGACGTCTCCTTCATCTCGGTGCGCATCGCGCTGCCGCCGGTGCTGCGCCTCTGCGCGCCGGGCTGGCAGGCGGTCGTACTCGTCAAGCCGCAGTTCGAGGCGGGCCGCGCGGACGTGGGGAAAGGAGGCGTCGTCCGCGACGACGAGGTGCGGCGGCGGGTGGTGCGCGAGGTCGCCGAGGCGGCGCCGTCGTGGGGGGCGAGCGTCCGCGGCGTCGTAGACTCGGGGCTCCCGGGCCCGAAGGGGAACCGGGAGATCTTCCTCCACCTCGTGCATTCCGAGCACCCGACGCTTCCCGATGACCTCGACGAGCGAATCGAGCACGCACTCGCCGGTTGAGACGGCGGCGGTCGTCGCGCACGGCCGCGTCGACGTCCACGACGCCGTGGAGCGCGTGCGGGCAGTGGCCGAGCGAACAGGCGTCGAGCTCGTGGACGAGCCCGAGCGGGCGCAGCTCGCGGTCGCCGTCGGCGGCGACGGGACGATCCTCCGCACACTCGCGCGCCTGCTGGGCACGGGCATCCCGGTGATCGGCATCAACTTCGGCCGCGTCGGCTTCCTCGCCTCGATCGCGCCCGAGCTGCTCGAGGACGATCTCGCGCGCGTCTTCCGCGGCGAGTACCGGACGATCGAGCAGCCGACGCTCGAGGCGCGCTTGGACGGGGACGCGTTCGTCGCGGTCAACGACGTCGTCGCCACGAGCTCGACGCTCGGGCCGGATGATCGAGCTGGGCTGGTCGATCGCGGGCGAAGATCTCGGCGTCGTGTCGTGCGACGGGATGATCTGCTCGACGCCTTCCGGCTCGACCGCCTACAACCTCTCGAACGGCGGCCCGGTCCTGGTCCGCGGGATCGACGCGATGGCCATCACGTTCATCGCGCCGCACTCGCTCGAGGCGCGGCCGCTGGTGGTGCCGCGGGGCGCGGAGCTGACGGTGCGCAACGCGACCCCCGACGTCGAGGCCGCCGTCCTCGTCGACGGGCATCGCAGCGGCGACCTCGCACCGGATCGGGCGCTGTCGATCCGGCTCGGCGAGCAGCGGAGCCTGCTCGCGACGCTGCCAGAGACGACGTTCTTCCGCCGCTACCGCGAGACCTTCACGTCCTAGCCGGACATGTCTCGGTATCAGATACCGAGCCGTGTCCAGAAATGCAAGTGATGGCGTCACGTGCCGGGTTTCGGGCCGGCGGTGGGCCAACACGGACGTGTCTCGGTATCAGTTACCAAGACCTGGCCAGAAGAGCCAATGGGCAGCGTCCCGCCGCGGGTCTACGATCGCTGCGTGCTTCACCGGCTCCGCATCGAGAACCTCGTCCTCATCCGCGAGGCCGAGCTCGAGCTCGCGCCCGGGCTGAACGCGATCACGGGAGAGACGGGTGCCGGCAAGACGATCCTCGCCCAGGCGCTCGGTCTCCTGCTCGGCGCGAAGGGCGACGACGCGTACGTCGGGGCCGCCGGCGAGGAGGCCTACATCGAGGCGGAGCTCGATCTCCCGGAGGAGCTCGAAGAGCTCGCGGAGCTGCGGCCGGAGGACGAGGACGCGCTCGTCGTCTCCCGCCGGGTCTTCGCCGACGGCCGCACGCGCGCATATGCGTGGGGACGCGCGGCTGCACGGGAGGACGTCGCGGCCGCCGTCGAGCGCGTCGTCGCGATGTCGGGCCAGTTCGAGCAACGCCGCCTCGCGCGGACCTCCTACCAGCTCGAGGTACTCGACCGCTTCTGCGGCGAGGAGCAGCTCGCCCGGCGCGCCGCGGCGCGGGTGGCGTGGCGCGAGCTCCAGGCGGCCCGCCGCCGGCACGACGAGCTGACGGCCAACGCGGCGCACGCCGAGGCTCGGCTCGAGGAGCTGCGCGCGCTGGTCGAGGACACCGACGGCATGGAGCCAGGGGAGGAGGAGCAGCTGCGGGCCGAGCGCGAGCGGCACCGGCACGTCGCCGAGCTCGCCTCCGGCGCTGCTGAGGCCGCCGCCGCTCTTGCTCCCGACGACGGCGAGGGCGCCACCGGTCTCGTCGCGCTCGCGGAGCGCTCGGTCGCGCCGCTCGAACGGCTCGCACCGGAGCTGCAGCACGCCGGCGACGAGCTGCGCGACGTCGAGCTCCGCCTCCGCGAGACCGCGTCCGATCTGCACGCCTTCCTCGCCTCGCTCGAAGCGGAACCTGCCCGGCTCGAGCAACTCGAGGCCGAGCTCGACCGGATCGCAGAGGCGAAGCGCCGCTTCCGCTGCGCGACGCATGAGGAGCTGCTCGCGAGGCGCGACGAGGCGCGAGCCGAGCTCACCGCGCTCGAGGACGGATCCGACCCCGCCGAAGTCGCAGCGCGCGAGCTCGCGGAAGCCGAGGCGCGAGTCCAGGCGCTCACGCTCGAGCTCCGCGCGGAGCGCAACGCCGCGGCGCCGGCGTTCGCCGACGCGGTCGCCGCCGAGCTGCGCGGCGTCGGCATGGGCGAGGGCGAGTTCGTCTGCGAGCTACGGGAGCGGGGCGAGTCGGGCTCGACCGGAGCCGACGAGGCCGTCTTCCTCGTCCGGCCGAACGCGGGACTCCCGTTCGCGCCGGTCGCGGAGACCGCCTCGGGCGGGGAGCTCTCGCGAATCGCGCTCGCCATCGCGGCCGTCGCGGGCGGAGACACGCTCGTCTTCGACGAGATCGACGCCGGGATCGGCGGCGAGACGGCGCACGCCGTCGGCGGATTGCTCCGGCGTCTTGCCGAGCACGCTCAGGTCGTGACCATCACGCACCTTCCCCAGATCGCCGCCCTTGCCGATCGTCATTTCCGCGTGGAGAAGACCCCCGGAGACCCGACGCACACGCGAATCGAGCAGCTCGGCGACGACGAGCGGAAGGCGGAGCTCGAGCGGATGCTCGGCGGACAGGAGTTCCTTGCCGCGGTACGAGGCTAGGCGGACGCTGCCGGCGCCGGTCGAGGAGGTCTGGGCGGTGCTCGCCGACCCGGCGCGCTGGCCCGAGTGGTGGCCCGGCCTCATGGGAGCCGAGTCGAGCGTGCGGCGAGCGCTCGCCCCCGGCGCGCACTGGCAGCTCCAGGGCACGGAACGACCGAGCTTCCGCCGCCGCGCGCAGCTCGGCGGGTCGCTGCTCTTCCTCGAGGTCGTGCCGCTGGAGCACATCGCCTTCCAGCTGACCGGCGAGCATGCCGAGGTCGAGCTCGACCTCGCACCGGTGGAGGCAGGCGAGACGCAGGCCACGCTCGCCGTCGAGGCTCCGCGGTTCGGCGGCATCGGGCGCACCGTCCCCTCGCAGGCGCTCGCCGGGCTGGCCGCGCTCGTCCGGAAGGCGCCCGAATAGGCGCCAGCCGCAACGGGTGCTACCCTGAAATCCCGTGAGCGCGCGGGCCCCGAAGTACGTCTTTGTGACAGGGGGCGTCGTCTCGGCTCTGGGGAAGGGAATCGTCGCCGCCTCGCTCGGCCGTCTGCTGAAGGCGCGCGGCCTCCGAGTCCAGCTCCAGAAGTTCGACCCGTACCTCAACGTCGACCCGGGGACGATGAGCCCGTTCCAGCACGGCGAGGTCTTCGTGACGGAGGACGGGGCCGAGACCGACCTGGACATCGGCCACTACGAGCGCTTCGTCGACGAGAACTTCCTCCGCAGCGCGAGCCACAGCGCCGGCGCGATCTGGGACACCGTCCTGCGCAAGGAGCGCAAGGGCGACTTCCTCGGCGCGACGGTGCAGGTGATCCCGCACATCACGAACGAGATCAAGGCGCGCATCCGCCGCGCCGCCGAGGCGAGCCCCGCGGACGTCGTCATCTCCGAGATCGGCGGCACCGTCGGCGACATCGAGTCCCAGCCGTTCCTCGAGGCGATCCGCCAGTTCCGGCGCGAGGTCGGCCCCGAGAACGTCGTCTACGTCCACGTCACGCTCGTCCCGTTCATCGAGGCCGCCGGCGAGCTGAAGACGAAGCCGACCCAGCACTCCGTGAACGAGCTGCGCCGGATCGGCATCCATCCCGACGTCGTCGTCTGCCGCTCCCACGAGGAGCTCTCGCGCGACATCCGGGACAAGATCGCGCTCTTCGCCGACGTCGACCCGGGCGCGGTCGTCGCCAGCCCGGACGTCCCGGACGTCTACGAGGTGCCGCGCGTCCTCGAGCGCGAGGGGCTCGACCGGCTCGTGGGCGAGCGGCTCGGCCTCGAGCTCGGCGAGCCGGACCTGTCCGACTGGGACGAGCTGCTCGAGCGGATGCACAGCCGCCGCGAGGTGGTGGAGATCGCGCTGGTGGGCAAGTACGTGAAGCTCCAGGACGCCTATCTCTCCGTCCACGAAGCGCTCAAGCACGCCGGGCTCGAGCACGGCTGCGCCGTCCGAGTGCGCTGGGTGGACGCCGAGGACATGTCCTACGACGAGGCGGCCGAGCTGCTCGAGAGCGTCGACGGCGTGCTCGTGCCCGGGGGCTTCGGCTCGCGCGGCTGGGAGGGCAAGGTCCTCGCTTGCCAGGTCGCGCGCGAGCGGCGCATCCCGTATCTCGGCATCTGCCTCGGCATGCACGTCGCCGTCTCGGAGTTCGCCCGGCACGTCGTCGGGCTCGACGGCGCGAACTCGACCGAGATGGATCCCGAGACGCCGTATCCCGTGATCGACCTCCTACCGGAGCAGAAGGGAATCGAGGATCTCGGCGGCACGATGCGGCTCGGAGCGCAGGCGGTCGAGGTCGCGGAGGGCACGCGCGCCCGCGAGCTCTACCGCGACGACACGATCCACGAGCGGCACCGGCACCGCTACGAGGTCAACAACACGTTCCGCGACCGGCTCGTCGAGGCCGGCCTCGTCGTGAGCGGGACGTTCCAGGAGGGCCGGCTGGTGGAGATCGTCGAGCTCCCGGACCATCCCTGGTTTGTCGCAAGCCAGTTCCACCCGGAGTTCAAGTCCCGGCCGACGCGGTCGGCTCCGCTCTTCCGCGGCTTCGTCGGCGCGGCGCTCGACCGCGCACGGGCGCGGGCGGGCGAGCACGTCGCTGCCTGACGCGCTCGCCCGTAGGATCGGCGCGTGTCCGAGGCGGTCGACCTCCTCTTCGAGCTTGCCGCGATCCCGAGCCCGCCGGGTGAGGAGCGCGGTGTCGCCGACGTCGTCCTGCGCTATCTGGGTGGTCTTGGACTCGAGCCGGACGAAGATGCCTGTGGCCCGCGGATCGGCTCGACCGCCGGCAACGTCTACGCGCGGGTCGAGCCGACGGCCGAGGGGACGCCGCTCTTCCTCTGCGCGCACATGGACACGGTGCCCCCGGACGGGAAGCTCGAGCCGGTCGTCGAGGACGGCATCGCCCGGAACGCGGGCGGCACGATCCTCGGCTGCGACAACAAGGCGGCGATCACGGCGATGCTGGAGGGCGTCCGGCGCGTGCTGGCCGAGAGCGTCCCGCACGCCGGGATCGAGCTCGTGTTCACGCCCATGGAGGAGGTCGGCCTGATCGGCGCGGGCGCGTTCGACCACGAGCGGCTCCACGCGCACGTGGGCTACGTCTACGACCAGGAGGGGCCGATGGGCGAGGTCGTCCTCGGCGCGCCGTGGTCGCGGGCGCTCGAGGTTCGCTTCCACGGCCGTTCGGCGCACGCGGGCATGGCGCCGGAGGAGGGACGCTCCGCGATCCAGGCGGCCGCGAAGGCGATCGCCGACCTGCGGCTCGGGCGGGTGGACGAGCTGACGACGGCGAACGTCGGGACGATCACCGGCGGCACGGCCGGCAACGTCGTGCCCGAGTGGTGCACGTTCAGCGCCGAGGCGCGCTCTCACGACGAGGCGACGCTCGGAGAGGTCGTGCAGGAGATGCTCGATGCGTTCTCCTTTGCCGCGACCGAGACCGAGTGCGACGTCGAGACGACGATGCGCAAGAGCTACGACGGCTACCGGCTGAAGCGGGACGAGCCGGCCGTCGCCCTCGCGGCGGCGGCGTTCGCGCGGTGCGGTTTCGAGCCGCGCTACGGGCTGTCGGGCGGCGGCGCCGACGCGAACGTCTTCAACGGGCGCGGGCGCCGCTGCGTGAACCTCTCCCACGGCGTCTTCGGCTTCCACACGCCGGACGAGCACGTCTCCGTCGCGGATCTCGAGGCGATGGTGGACGTAACGGTCGCGCTCGTGGAAGCGGCGCGCGCGTGAGCCTCGAGCCGGACTCCGCGCGGCGCGTGTACGAGGGATCGCTGCTCGGCCTGACGGTCGAGCGGTGGGGCGACACCGAGCGCGAGATCGTCGAGCATCCGGGCGCGGTTGCGATCGTGGCGGTCGACGAAGAGGGGTACGTGGCGCTCGTCCGGCAGCTGCGTGAGGCGACGCGGCAGCACTTGCTCGAGCTCCCGGCCGGGACGGCCGAGGAGGGCGAGGAGCCGCTCGAGACAGCGCGGCGCGAGCTGCAGGAGGAGTGCGGCCTGACCGGCGGCGAGTGGCGCGAGCTGGCGGCCTTCTGGACGACGCCGGGCTTCTGCCGCGAGCGGATGCACCTGTTCGCCGCCGAGGGCGTCGAGCGCGGGGAGGCGTCTCCGGCGGCCGACGAGGACCTCGAGCTCGTCCGCTGGCCGGTCGCCGAGATCGGGGAGCGGCTGCACGAGATCGAGGACGCGAAGACGCTCGCCGGGTTGTTGCTCTACCTCAGGACACTTCCGCGCGGTACCTCTTCGGGTTAGGGAGGCTCTCCGCACGCCCCCACCCAAGGGTGGGGAGTCTCTCCCTCCGCCCTCGCCAGCCACGCTACCGGCCGAAGCGTGCCGAGACGGTGATGGTGGATCGCGAATCGCCGCCAAGGACCTCGTGGCTTCGTCGCGCGGCGCCGGCGAGATAGTGTCTCCGGGCCTTGCGTATCGGCGTTCCGAAGGAGATCAAGACCGACGAGTACCGCGTTGCGCTGACCCCGGCCGGCGCGCGCGAGCTGATCCAGCGCGGGCACGAGGTTCTCGTCGAGACGAGGGCGGGGGAGGGGAGCGCGTTCCCCGACGAGCAGTACGAGCGAGCTGGTGCGCGCGTCGTCTCAGTGGAGGACGCCTGGGGCCAGGCCGACCTGCTGCTCAAGGTCAAGGAGCCGATCGAGCCCGAGTATTCGCGGCTGCGCGAGGGGCTCGTGCTCTTCACGTACCTCCACATCGCCGCCGACGAGCCGCTAACGCGGGCGCTGGCGGACAGTGGCATTGCGGCCGTCGCCTACGAGACGGTCGAGACGGACGACCGCCGCTTGCCGCTGCTCGCCCCGATGAGCGAGATCGCGGGCAGGCTCGCGCCGCAGGCCGCCGCGCACTTCCTCGAGAAGCCGCTCGGCGGGCGGGGCGTACTTCTCGCGGGGACGCCGGGTGTCCAGCCCGGCCACGTCGTCGTTCTCGGAGGTGGGATCGTCGGCTACAACGCGGCGATCATCGCCCTCGGCCTCGGCGCCCGCGTCACGGTCCTCGAGCGCTCGATCGACCGGATGCGGCACCTCGATGAGATCCTCTCCGGACGCGTCAGCCTGCTCATGTCGTCGAGCCTCGAGATCGAGCAGAAGATCACGCACGCCGACGTCGTGATCGGCGCCGTCCTCATCCCGGGCGCGCGCGCTCCGAAGCTGATCAGCCGCGAGATGCTCTCCGATATGCAGCCCGGCGCCGTGATCGTCGACGTCGCCATCGACCAGGGCGGTTGCATCGAGACGGCGCACCCGACGACGCACTCCGACCCGGTCTACGAAGTCGACGGAATCGTCCACTACTGCGTCGCGAACATGCCGGGTGGCGTGCCAGTCACCTCCACGAAGGCGCTGACGAACGCGACGCTGCCGTTCGTCGAGGCGATCGCCGACCACGGGCTCGCCGAGGCGGTGGTGAGCGATCCGTCACTGGGGCGTGGCGTGAACGTCCTCGACGGCAAGATCACGTACGAGGCCGTAGCGGAGGCGCACGGCCTCGACTACACGCCGCTCGCCGACCTGCTGCCGCTCGCGCCCGTGTAGCTGCTCGCTAGCCGCTCGGGGGGCCGCCGGGCTTTGGCTTCCTCTGCGGCGGGGTCAGCCTGACGACCAGCCAGGTCACGGCTGCGGCGAAGCCCACGATCAGAGCAACGTAGGCAACGAAAGCGAGGAGGCCGAGAACGTTCGCCATGGCTACCTAGAATAGCCCGGTGCCCAGGGCGTGCGTCATCGTGCTCGATGCCGTCGGCGCCGGCGAGCTGCCGGACGCCGCCCAGTACGGAGACGAGGGCTCGGACACACTCGGCAACGTCGCGCGAGCCGTCGGCGGACTCGACCTGCCGAGCCTCGAGGCGCTCGGCCTCGGCAACGTGGAACCGCTCGAAGGTTGCCCGCCGCAGCCCGGGGCGCCGGCGGTGGCCGGAAGGCTCTTCGAGCGGTCGAAGGGCAAGGACACGACAACGGGCCACTGGGAGCACATGGGAATCGTCACCGCGCAGGCGTTTCCCACCTACCCGCACGGCTTCCCGCACGACGTGATCGACCCCTTCATGCACCGCACCGCGCGCGGGGTGCTCGGGAACAAGGCCGCGTCCGGGACGGAGATCATCCAGGAGCTGGGAGAGGAGCACCAGCGAACCGGCAAGTGGATCGTCTACACGTCGGCGGACTCCGTCTTCCAGATCGCCGCCCACGAGGACACCATCCCGCTCGAGGAGCTCTACGACGGTTGCCGCGCTGCTCGCGAGATCCTCACGGGCAAGCACGCAGTCGGGCGCGTGATCGCGCGGCCGTTCACCGGCGAGCCGGGCAACTACGTCCGGACGCCGAACCGCCACGACTTCTCGCTCGAGCCGCGCCGGCCGAACTACCTGACGCTCATGCGCGAGTCCGGACAGAAGGTGTACGGCGTCGGCAAGATCGGCGACATCTTCGCGGGGCAGGACATCGACGAGTCGCACCCGACGAAGTCGAACATCGAGGGCATCCAGGTGACGGAGAGACTCCTCCGCGAGATCGACGAGGGCTTCGTGTTCGTCAACCTCGTGGAGACGGACATGCTCTGGGGCCACCGCAACGACCCGGTCAACTTCCACCGCTGCCTCCAGGACTTCGACTACCGGCTCCCCGACTTGCTCGACGCGCTCCGTTCGGGCGACCTGCTCGTCCTCACCTCGGACCACGGCTGCGACCCGACGACGCCGTCGACGGATCACTCCCGCGAGTACGCGCTCCTGCTCGCCTATGTCGAGGGGCGAAACGCAGCCGGACAGATCCACGAAGGCGAGTTCGCGGACGTCGGCGCAACCGTGAACGCCTGGCTCGGCGGCAAGGCGCCGTCGCGCGGGATTCCCGGGCAGCCCATCGTGGCGCCGTAGGGCGCTCGGCAGCGCTCGGCGACACGATTACGCTGGCCGTATGCCGGAGTTGCCGGAGGTCGAGAGCGTTCGCAGGCAGCTCGAGCCCGCGCTCGTCGGCCGGCGCTTCGAGCGGGTGAGCATCGACGACCCGCGCCTCGTGCGCCCGTACGAGCCCGCCGAGGTGGCGGCCGAGCTCGAAGGGGAACACGTCGCCGCCGTCGAGCGTCGCGGCAAGTATCTGGTTGTTCGGTTCGAGAGCGGTCGTGTTCTCCTGATCCACCTCCGGATGACGGGGAGCCTCCTGAGCGCTGCGAGCGGGTCGCTCCCGGACGATCCGCATCGCCGCGCTGTTGTCAAGTTAGACGACGGATCGGATGTCGCGTACCGCGACGTGCGGCGTTTCGGCACCTGGCTCCTGCTCGAGCCCGGGGAGGCGGAGCCGTATCTCGCCGCACGGGTGGGGGACGAGCCGCTCGACGCGCTCTTCACGGCCGCGCGGCTCGGCGACCGTCTCGCAGGCCGCCGCACCTCGCTCAAGGCGGCGCTCCTCGACCAACGCACGCTCGCGGGGATGGGGAACATCTACGTCGACGAGGCGCTGTGGCGCGCGCGGCTCAATCCGCTCCGGCCGGCATCCGGGCTCGACCGGAACGAGCTGCGGCGGCTCCACCGGGGCATCCGCGCAGCGCTCGAGCACGGCCTCGCCCGTCAGGGATCGACGCTCCGCGACTACCGGCTGCCCGACGGCAGCGGAGGCTCGATGCAGAACGAGTTCCGCGTCTACGGGCGCCGCGACGAACCGTGCGACCGTTGCGGGACGCTGATCGCCCGCACGCAGGTCGCCGGCCGGACGACCTGGTTCTGTCCGACGTGCCAGCCGGCTCAGGCGGCGAGGAGCTCGTCGAGTCGACCTTCCCGGTCGAGCCGCCAGAGCTCGGTGTAGCCGCCGATCGGCTGCCCGTCGACGAGGATCTGGGGGACCGTCCAACCGCCCGTGGCGTCGAACACCGTTTGCCGGAAGGCGGGATCGTCGTCGAGCGAGATCTCCTCGTACGGGAGCCTGCGGGAGTCGAGGAGCGTCTTCGCGCGCACGCAGAAGCCGCACCAGCGCGTCGTATAGATCTGGATCCTGGGCATTCCCTCTTACAACGCATAAGCCGCGCGAGGTGTTCCTGCCCGGTGCCGTCCCTAGACTGCAAGAGGCATGGCCGGACGGGCGTACAGCACGGAGGCCGTCGTGCTCCGGTCGATCCGGCTCGGAGAGGCCGACCGGGTGCTTCACCTCTACACCGAGGCGCACGGCCGGGTCGGCGCGGTGGCGAAGGGCGTGCGAAAGACGATGTCGCGCTTCGGCGCGCGGCTCGAGCCGCTGTCGCACGTCGAGCTCGTCCTCCACCGGGGGCGCAGCGAGCTCCAGACGGTGACCGCGGCGCAGCTCGTCCGGTCGCACCACGACGCGCGCGAGGACTACTACCGGTTCTCGGTCGGGATGGTCGGCGCCGAGGCGATGCTGCGGCTGTTCAGCGAGGAGGAGGCGAACGAGCGGGCGTTCACCGCACTGACCCGCTTTCTCGACCTTCTCGATGACACGCCGCATGCGGCCGACCGACCCACGCTCGACCCGCTCGGGCTCGCGTTCCAGCTCAAGCTGCTCTGGCTGGCCGGCTACCTGCCGCACGTGACCGCCTGCGCCGAGTGCGGCGCCGAGCGGGAACCGCTCGTCGGCTACTCCCCGCGCGCCGGAGGCGCCGTCTGCGAGCGCTGCGCGCCTGTGACCGAGGCGCTCGCGCTGGCCCCCGACGGAGTCGCCGGGATCGAGGCGCTCCTCGCGCAGCCGCTGGCCGACGCCTCGGGCCTTGGTCTCTCGGAACGGGCGCAGCGCGACGCCCTACGCGTGATCACCGCCTCGTACGAGTACCACGGCGGCTTCCGGCTGCGGACGCTGAGCGCCTGACCAGCGCCTAACCGGCGTAGTCGAAGGGCTCGAAGTTCAGCGTGCCCTGCACGCAGACGCTCGTCGGCGGCTTGATCGCCGCCTCCGTCACGCCGCCTCCCTCCGCAGTCACCTCGAGCGTGTGCGCCTGAGGTTGGCAAGCGCCCGACTGCGAGTCTCCCTCGCCCGCGATGTCGGGAGAGAACCGTGCCTGGGCGGTGGCGGAAGCGCCGAGCGGAAGCACGACCGGCTTCCCAGCTCCTCCCGAAGCCTTGACGTGGGTCGGCAGTGCCGTGCCGTTGGCACCGAGGAGCGTCCCCTTTGGGATCCCTCGGACGGTGCACGCGCTCGCAGAGGTGTTCTTGACGGTGAGCGCGTATGCGATCTGGCCGGCCCCTGCGCTGTTCGGGATCACGGCGAACGTGGCCGCGAGGTCGGTTCCCAGGCAGGGCTTGGCGGACTTCACCGATCCCGTCGTCGTCACCGTCTCGGTGGAGGTGATCGTCTGCGTGTGCGTGACGGTCTTCGTGGCGCTGCCGAGGCAGCCGGCGGCGGTCAGCCCGACTGCGGTGAGGACCAGTCCCGCTCCAGCGCGTCGTCCAGCCACGCGCGGACGCCGCTGATCGGGAGCCGCTCCTGCGCGAGCGAGTCCCGGTCCCGCACGGTGACGGTCTCGTCCTCGAGCGTCTGTTCGTCGACGGTGAAGGCCCACGGCGTCCCTATTTCGTCCTGCCGACGATAACGCCTTCCGATCTGGCCACTGTCGTCGTGCTCGACGACCTGGTACCGGCGCAGCTCCTCGTAGAGCGCGCGTGCCCGGGTGGCCATGCCTTCGTCACGCGGGACGAGCGGGAGGATCGCCGCCTTGACGGGCGAGACCTGCGGGTGAAGGCGGAGGACGACCCGTTCGCGGTCGCCGACGACCTCCTCGTGGTAGGCGTCGCAGAGGAGCGCGACGAAGATGCGCTCGATGCTCACGGCCGGCTCGATCACGTGCGGCGTGTAGCGGTTGCCGTCGGGGTCGATCCACTCGAGCTTCGTGCCTGAGTGCTGCGTGTGCTGCGTGAGGTCGAACGCGCCGCGATTCGCGACTCCCTCGAGCTCCTGCCAGCCGATCGGGTAGAGGTACTCGATGTCGCTCGTCGCGCTGGAGTAGTGCGAGCGCTCCGCCTCGTCGTGCTCCCGCAGGCGGAGGTTCTCCTCCCGGAGGCCGAGGCTGCGGTGCCAGGTGAGCCGCTGGTCGAGCCAGTACTCGAACCACTTCGTCGCGTCCGCGGGCGGCACGAAGAACTCCATCTCCATCTGCTCGAACTCGCGGACGCGGAAGAGGAAGTTGCCCGGCGTGATCTCGTTCCGGAACGACTTGCCGACTTGTGCGATGCCGAACGGCGGCTTGCGCCGCGCGAGCTGGGCGACGTTCTTGAAGTTGATGAAGATGCCCTGGGCGGTCTCCGGGCGGAGGTACGCCGCTGAGCTCTCGTCCCGGAGCGCGCCGACGTGCGTCTCGAACATGAGGTTGAACTGGCGCGGCTCGGTGAGGTCGCAGTCGGGCGTCTCGCCGGGCCGCTTGCTCGGCTTGCGGCCGCAGCTCGCGAACTCCAGCTGGTCGGCGCGGAAGCGGAGCTTGCACGTGCGGCAGTCGACGAGGGGGTCGTTGAAGCCGGCGACGTGGCCCGATGCCTCCCAGACGGAGGGGTTGAGGATGATCGCGGAGTCGAGGGCGACGATGTCGTCACGCTCCTGCACCATCGCGCGGAACCAGAGCGAGCGGATGTTGTTCTTCGTGAGGACGCCGTAGTGGCCGTAGTCGTACGTCGAGCCGAGGCCGCCGTAGATCTCGGAGGAGGGGAAGACGAAGCCGCGGCGGCGGCAGAGAGAGACGATCGTGTCCATCGTCACCGGTTGCGCCGTCTCCGCCATGGGCGGAGGTTACCCGGGCGGTGTTCTCCCGCCTTTCGGCACGAACTTGCCACCGGACCGCGTCATTTGTCGACGTACGCTCTCGACCCCGGGTGGGTGGGGGTTTGGGATGGGACCAGGACGCCGCCCCGGTTACGCTGACCGCCGATGCCGAACCCGCCGGTCGAGCTGCACGTCGTCTCCGACGCCACCGGCGAGACCGCGGCGCGGCTCGTCCAGGCGCTCGAGGCGCAGTTCCCGGAGCAGGACTTCGTCGAGATCCGCCACCCGCGCGTCGAGTCGCAGGACGACCTCCAGCTCGCGGTGAACCGGATGCGCGGCCGTCCGGCGGTCGTGGTCTACACGCTTGTCCAGCCGCAGCTCCGCGAGGCCATGCGCACGCTCTGCCGCCGGGCACGTCTCCACTACTGCGACCTGCTCGGCCAGCCGATCGACGCCGTCGCCCGCGTCTCGGGCCAGGCGGCGACCATGACCCCGGGCTCGCGGCCGCCGCTCAACTCCGCCTACTTCAAGCGGATGGAGGCGATCGAGTTCGCCGTCCGCTACGACGACGGCGTCGCGCACGGCCTCCACGACGCGGACGTCGTCCTCGTCGGCGTCTCCCGCACCTCGAAGACCCCGCTCTCGATCTACCTCGGCTACCTCGGCCACAAGGCCGCGAACGTCCCCGTCGTCAAAGGGATCGCGCCGCCGCCCGAGCTGTTCGAGGTCGACCAGGCCAAGGTCGTCGGGCTGACGATCGACCCGGACCGGCTCGCCGAGATCCGCCGCGCGCGCGTGCGGGCGATGGGCGCGCCAGGCCGCAACCGACAGTACGCCGAGCTCGCCGAGATCTACGAGGAGCTCGAGCAGGCCAAGAAGCTCCACCGCCGGCTCCGCTGCCCCGTCATCGACATCTCCGAGCTGTCGATCGAGGAGACGGCACACCGCATCCTCCGCGTCGTCGAGGAGCGCGCCGGAGAGACGAAGGCGCAGGCTGCGCGGTGACCGCGAAACCACGCATCCCGCTCTGGCGCTGGGGAGTCTGGTGGGTCGCCCTCCTGCTCGGGGACTTCCTCTTCTACGTGTTGCTCACGCCCGTGTGGATCGGGCTGCGGGCGCTCGCGTGGCTGGCGGAGTTCCGTGCAAGGCGTCGCTGACGGAGAAGCTGCCTGCATATGACAACATCTGCGCCCCTATGACCCGCTACGTCTACGACTTCGACGAGCCCTCCGAGGGCGGCCGGGACCTCCTCGGCGGCAAGGGAATCGGGCTCGCGGAGATGACCCAGCTCGGGATCCCGGTGCCCGCCGGCTTCACGATCACGACCGACGCGTCCCGCGCCTTCATGGCCTCCGGCGGCGAGGTCGAGGGGCTCGACGAGGAGGTGGCGGAGCACATCGCGCGGCTCGAGCAGCAGACCGGAAAGCGGTTCGGCGACCCCGAGGATCCGCTGCTCGTTTCCGTCCGCTCGGGGGCGGCGGTCTCGATGCCGGGGATGATGGACACGATCCTCAACGTCGGGCTCAACGACGAGTCCGTCGAGGGTCTCGCGCGCTCGACGGGAAACGAGGAGTTCGCACGCGACTGCTATCGCCGGCTGATCCAGATGTTCGGCGAGACCGTCGACGACATCCCGCACGAGAGCTTCAGCGTCGAGGACTCCGTCGAGCGGGCGCGGGAGATCTACGAGCGCGAGACCGGGCAGGGTTTCCCGCAGGACGCGCGCGAGCAGCTGCGCCGCGCGATCACGGCTGTCTTCGACTCCTGGAACTCGTCGCGCGCGCAGGTCTACCGCAACATGTACGGCATCCCCGACGATCTCGGCACGGCGGTCAACGTCGTCCAGATGGTGTTCGGCAACAAGGGCGAGGACTCGGCGACCGGCGTCTGCTTCACCCGCAACCCCTCGACCGGCGAGCAAGGCGTCTACGGGGAGTACCTCGTCAACGCGCAGGGCGAGGACGTCGTCGCCGGGACCCGCACGCCGCAGCCGCTCGCCGAGCTGCGCGAGCGCATGCCCGAGGCGTACGACCAGCTCCTCGAGACGATGGGCTCGCTCGAGCACCACTACCGCGACATGCAGGACATCGAGTTCACCGTCGAGCAGGGGCACCTCTACCTCCTGCAGACGCGCACCGCGAAGCGGACGGCCGCGGCCGCGATCAAGTGCGCGGTCGACATGACCGCGGAGGGGTTGATCGAGCGGGAAGAGGCCGTGGCGCGGATCGATCCGGCCGAGCTCGACCAGCTGCTCCATCCCCGCCTCGACCCGGATGCCGAGTTCGAGGTCGCCGCGCAGGGCCTCAACGCCTCGCCCGGCGCCGCCTGCGGGAAGATCGTGCTCGACGCCGACAGCGCCGCGGAGCGCGGCAAGGCCGGCGAGGCGGTGATTCTCGTCCGCTGGGAGACGACGCCCGACGACATCCACGGCCTCATCCAGGCGGAAGGCGTGCTCACGGCCCACGGCGGGATGACGTCGCATGCGGCTGTCGTCGCTCGCGGGATGGGCAAGCCGTGCGTCGCCGGCTGCGACGGCCTCGACATCGATACGGGCGCCAAGACGCTCCGCATCGGCGGGCACCAGCTGAGCGAGGGCGACGTGATCACGATCGACGGCGGCACGGGCCGCGTCATCGTCGGCGAGGTTCCGCTCGTGCCGCCCGCGATCAACGAGGACTTCGAGACGATCCTCGAGTGGGCCGACGGCCTGCGGCGGCTCAGGGTGCGCGCGAACGCCGACAACGCCGACGACACCGCGAAGGCACGCGAGTTCGGCGCGCAGGGCATCGGCCTCTGCCGCACCGAGCACATGTTCTTCGGCGAGGAGCGGCTGCCCGTCGTGCAGGAGATGATCCTCGCGCGCGACGAGGCGGGGCGCCGCGACGCGCTCGACCGGCTCCTGCCGTTCCAGCAGTCCGACTTCGAGGCGATCTTCGAGGCGATGGCCGGCCTGCCGGTGACGATCCGGCTGCTCGACCCGCCGCTCCACGAGTTCCTGCCGCCGCTCGAGGAGGCGCGCGACGCGCGCATGCGCCAACGGATCAAGGCGCTCACCGAGTCGAACCCGATGCTCGGCACCCGCGGCTGCCGGGTCGGTATCCAGTGGCCGGAGATCTACGAGATGCAGGTGCGGGCGATCGCGCGCGCGGCGAAGGCGGTGCAGGAGCGCGCCGGCGAGGCGCCGCTCGTCGAGATCATGCATCCGCTCGTCGGCTTCCGCGAGGAGCTGCGCCGGCTGCGCGAGCTCACCGAGCGCGTGATGGAGGAGGAGGCGCCGGGGCTCGAGTACCTCTGCGGGACGATGATCGAGCTGCCGCGCGCCGCGCTCCGAGCGGACGAGATCGCCGAGGTCGCCGACTTCTTCTCCTTCGGCACGAACGACCTCACGCAGACGACGCTCGGCATGTCGCGCGACGACGCAGAGGGGAAGTTCCTCACCTTCTACCTCGAGGAGGGCGTTCTCCAGCGCAACCCGTTCGAGGTGCTCGACTCCGAAGGCGTCGGCGACCTGATGCGGATCGCAGTGGAGCGGGGGAGGGAGACGAAGCCGGACATCAAGCTCGGCATCTGCGGCGAGCACGGCGGCGAGCCTTCGTCGGTCGAGTTCTGCCACCGGATCGGGCTCGACTACGTGAGCTGCTCGCCCTACCGCGTCCCGCTCGCGCGCCTCGCGGCGGCGCAGGCCGCGCTCAAGGAGTCGCACCGCGCCGAGTACGTCCAGGCCGGCGGATAGCCGTGGCCAAGTACGAGCTTCTCGTCGATGGGGAACGGCAAGGCCGGGTGGATTCCGCGGACGATGTGCGCGCATGGCTGCGCGACTACCGCACCGAGCACGCGCTGGACGACCCGGACGCGGCCCACGTCCAGGTGCGCGAGCTGAGCTCCTGGGCGTGGCTCACAGGCGGGCGCCTGCTCGACCGCGACACGTTCCGCGACGACGATACCCGGGGCTGGGCGGCGACTGACTAGGCGTAGCCGCGCACGCGGAAGTACGCGAGCGCGATGCTGCCGGCCCCGACCACGATCAGTCCAAGCACGCCGCCGAGCCCGAGCTGTCCGTACTGCGCGCGACCGCGGTCTCCCCAGTGCGCGTAGGCGAGCGTGATGAGGATCCCGCCGATCAAGCCGCCGACATGGCCGCCCCAGGAAATACCGGGAATCGCGAACGAGAGACCCAGATTGATGACGATCAACATGGCCGCTTGTCCCGCGAGCCGCCCCGTGATCTGCCATTCGATGATCATCATCGCGCCGAGGACTCCGAAGATCGCGCCGGAAGCTCCCACGACCGGCGTAAACGGCGCCTGCACAACCGCCCCGGCAGAGCCGGCCAGCCCGGAAACGAAATAGAGCCCGAGATAGCGTGCCTTGCCGAGGTACTGCTCGACCGGGGTTCCGATCACCCAGAGGACGTACATGTTGAACGCGATGTGCAGGATCGAGGCGTGCAGGAACATCGCGGTCACGAGCCGCCACCATTGGTGGTCGTGCGCGAGATCGCCTGGTGCGAAGACGTTAGAGCCAACGAGGATGAACTTGTTGAACAACGCACCCCCGGGAGCGTTGAGGCCGCCTCCCTGAGCTGCAGTGAGCAAGTAGACCGCGACGTTGATCGCGATCAGCGCCCTCGTGATCGGCGCGCTTCCGGAGGCGAGCGCGATGCCGGGTGCGCGGCGCACGGGGCGTGGCTTGAGGCGCGTCGCCGGGCTTGCACGGCGGACGCTCGCGTGATCCGGGCAGCGGATGCCGACCGGTCCGAAGTTGGCGCAGTCGGCACAGATCGGGCGCCCGCACTCCGAGCAGGACAACCCGGTCTCGCGGTCGGGATGCCGGTAGCAGTAACGGGTCTCGACCGTCGACATCCGGGCTAGCCTAGCCCGACCGATGCGAGTCCACGTTGCCTTCACGCCGGGTGAGCAGACGCCCGCTCCGGTCGGGATCGTCGTCGACGTCCTCCGCGCGACCTCCACGATCTGCCAGGCGCTCGCATCCGGCTACCGCCGCGTTCTCTGCTGCGCCGAGCTGGACGAGGCGCGGGAGCTCGCGGAGACCGAGGGTCCGGCGAAGCTGGCCGGCGAGCGGCGGCTCGAGCACATCGAGGGCTTCGACTTCGGCAACTCCCCGCGCGAGCTCGAGGGCGAGCCCGCGGCCGAGACGCTGATCCTCACGACGACGAACGGGACGCGGCTGCTCGTCGCGGCCGCCGAGCGCTTCGAACGCGTCTACGTCGGCTCGCTCCTCAACATCGATGCAGTCGCGGTGGCAGCGCGCGAGAGCGGGGAGGACGTAGCCGTTCTCTGCGCCGGCGTCCTCGGCGAGCTCGCCCTCGACGACGCCTACTGCGCCGGGCGCATCGCCGAGGCGCTCGGCGGCGAACCGGAAGACTCGGCGCGCGCGGCGATACTGCTCGCGCGCAGCTTCCCCAGCGCACTCGATGGGCTCAGCGCGAGCCGCAGCGCAGCGAACCTCGGCCGGCACGGCCTCGAGGCCGACGTCGAGCGGTGCGCGCGGGAGAACGTCCTCGACGTCGTCCCGCGCTACGTTCGTCGCGTCGGCCCCGCGGCCGAGGTGAAGGCCGCCTAGGCGGTCATCCGGACCGCGACGTCGTACTTCGTGACCCCGGTCCGCGTACCGGGCGTGTCGCTGGTGTCCATTCCGCCGAGGATCTCGTCCCCCTTCTGGTAGTCGCCTTCGTTGGCGAAGAAGACGATCGCGAGCGCCTGGTCGGCGCCGGGATCGTGGAGGAGGAGCATCTCGGTCGCATTCAAACCCTCGGGCTGCTCGCCACTCTCGATCTCGCTCTTCAGCGCGGCCATCCGATCCGAGTTGACTCCGTCGAACGAGACAACGCGTGCTACTGCCATCAGGTCCTCCTTCGTTCGGGTGTCGGCGCGAGCCTACGGCCGTGCGACGAGCTCGGCTAGGGCGCTGACCGTCCTCCAGTTGCGGTGCGTCCCCGCCACTCCGAGCAGGCTCTCCAGACGGGCGGCGGACAGGCGTGCGTCACGGACGCCCGCGCTGTACTGCACGTACACGTCCTTGCCCGCCAGTACGCCCCGATCCGGCGAGTGATCCGTCGCGGCGAGGCGTTTGGCAGCGGCCGCCGTGGGCCGGCCGGCGAGGAAGACGACGTGCGAGCGCGACGTGTCGCGGCCGAAAGGATGGTCCTTGACGAGGACTGCGAGTTCGGCCGGCTTGCGAACGATCGCAGTTGTGTCCACGCCGAACTCGCCGGCCACGATCCGCTCGAGCTCCTGGGCGACGGTGGCTCCGCTCCTCGGTCCGTCGAGGAGGACGTTGCCGCTCGCGATATACGTCCGCACGTCCCCGTAGCCGGCCTCCTCGAGCAGCGACCGGAGCTTGGCCATCGGCACCTTATTGCGCGCGCCGAGATTGACCGCGTGGAGGAGGACGACCCACCTCACCGGCGTCGCTGCCCTCGCCGCAGCGCGTCGAGGCGCCTCCGGTCCTGCTTCGTCGGCCGCGCACCGAGATCGGCGCCGAGCGGCCGGGACGTGCGCCGCTCGAACGCGAGCCGCTCGCGCTCCTCCCGCGACTCGGGCGTCTCCTCGTAGAGCGTCACCGCCACCTTTGCCGGCCCGCGGCGGTCGGCCAGGCCCGTGACGACGACGACGCGGCGCACCATCCCGAGGCGGATCTCGATCGTGTCGCCCGTCGTCACCGCCCGCGCCGGCTTGACCCGCTCGCCGCCCACCTTGACGTGCCCCGCGAGGACGAGATCCGTCGCCGCGCTCCGCGTCTTGGCGAAGCGCGCCGCCCAGAGCCACTTGTCGACGCGAACCCGCTCCACATGCTCATCCTGCCCACGGGGGATCAGACTCGGGCGGCAAAGAGACGCCACGTGCCCGGAACGCCGTTCAGTTCGTGCTCCCCGCGCTCTTCGAAGGCGATGCCCGAGCCGGCGACGAGGTCCTTGACAGTGCTGGACACTCGGACCTCTCCCGCTCCGGCGGACGCGGCGATCCGGGCGGCGATGTGCACGGCTATCCCGCGCACGCCGCCGTTCGCCTGCTCGATCTCGCCCGTGTGCACCCCCGCCCGCACTTCGAGCCCGAGCGTCTCGAGCGCGTCCGCGATCGCCCACGCGCATCGGACCGCGCGCGCCGGGCCGTCGAACGTCGCGAAGATGCCGTCCCCCGCCATGTCGACTTCGTGACCGCGGAAGCGGGCGACCTGGGCGCGGACGAGACGATCGTGTTTGGTCAGCAGGTCTTGCCAGGCGCGGTCGCCGAGCTCAGCCGCCTTCGCCGTCGAGCCGACGATGTCGGTGAAGAGGAGGGTGACGAGCACGCGATCGGGCTCCACGTCTGTCTGAACACCGGACAAGAAGCGCTCGACCTCGTCGAGCAGCGCTTCTCGGTCACCCTCCCAGGGGAGGTGCTCGTTTCCGGGCAGCTCGACCACGCGTGCCCCGGGGATCTGCTCCCCCATGAAGCGCGTCCGCTCCCCGAAGTACTCCTGCGAGCGGAACGCCACGAGGGTTGGCACGGCTATCGTCGGCAGAACGTCGCGTATGTCGATCTGCTGGTTCATCCGCCAGAGAGCTGCGACCGCGCCCGGGCTCGCGCCACGCATGACGTACGAGATGTACCAGCGGACGGTCGCCTCGTCAGACAAGAGGTCGGGTGCGACGCGCCCCAGCCACTCCTTCGTCACGGTGGACGCCCAGTCGTCCTCGTCGAGACCGGCAAAGCGCTTCCGATAGACCTCGTCCCTGTGCCCGATCGTGTAGTCCGGCGCGTACATCATGCGCGCGAAGGTGCCCACGAGCACCAGCGCGAGCGTTCGCTCGGGATGGGTTGCGGCGAAGAGCGTCGACATCGATCCCCCTTCGGAGAAGCCGAGGATCACCGCCCGGCGGGAATCGACCGCGTCGAGCACGGCGCGGACGTCGTCCATGCGCGTCTCGAGGTCGGGCAGACGCTCCGGAGAAACACGATCCGACAGGCCGGTGCCGCGCTTGTCGAAAAGGATGAGTCGCCCCATCGAGGCGAGCCGCCGATAGAACGCCGCGAGCTTCGGGTACTCCCAGCCCGGCTGGAACGTGCACACCCAGCCGTGGACGAGGACGAGGTCGAGAGGCCCGTCGCCGAGGACCTGATACGCGATCCTCACGTCCCCGCTTCGCGCGTAGGAGACCTCGCGCGCGGCATCCGCTGCGGCGGTTCCGCCGACCGCCGCGGGCACCGCTGCATTCGCGGGTAGCTCTAGGGACGTGTCCTGCTGCAGCATCAGCCGCTCGAGCTCACGCAGCGAAGCAGGCGGCTCGATCCCGAGCTCCTCGGAGAGGTTCCGCCGGAATGCCTGGTAGCTGGCGAGCGCCTCCGCATGCCGTCCCGATCGATAGAGAGCGAGCATGTGCTGGGAGCGAAGGCGCTCTCGCAGTGGATGCTGCGCAATGAGCGTTTCGAGCTCGCCCACTGTGGCGCCGTGGCCGCCGAGGGCGAGCTCGGCTTCGAGCCGTCCCTCGAGCGCGTACAGACGAAGGTCCTCGAGACGGGCGCCTTCCGCCTGTGCGAACGGCTCGGTTGCAAACTCGGCCAGCGCCGGCCCGCGCCAGAGCGACAACGCCTCGCGGAACCCGTCTTCCGCCCGCCGGGCCTCGCCCGCGTCGAGCGCCTCCCGCGCCTCCGTCAAGGCGGTGACGAAGCGATTGAGATCGAGCTGCTCCGGCTCGAGCACGAGGGCATAGCCGGGCGGCCGCGTTTGCAGGGTCCCCGGCGGCAGCAGCTTGCGCAGGTGCGAGACGTAGACCTGCACCATCTTCTGCGCCGTTTCGGGCACGTCGGCTCCCCAGAGGTCGTCGACGATCCGCTCGAGCGCGAGCGTGCGGTTGGCATGGAGGAGCAACAGGGCCAGGAGCGCCCGCTCCTTGCCGCCGCGCAGCCGTAGCTCGCGATCGCCGTCGCGCGCCTCGAGCGGTCCAAGGACTCGGAATTCCATACCCCTGCCCGAACGTACCACGGTGTCGGGGCGATTTACCGGCCGCCTACCCGCGAGCAGCCGTCCACCTCCCGCGCCCCGCTCTCCTTGCTCGCACTCGCCCAGCTAGCGAAAGGAGAGGGCGATGGCGACACGGAGACCAGCAGGAGTCGGCGGCTACAGGGCCGCCAGCGCCGTGTTGTTCCTCTGCCTCCTCGCGGGACAGGCGGGCGCAATCGCGCTCTCGCCCGTCCTCGCCGGGGTGGCGGCAGATCTGGACGTCTCGACCGCGCTGGCCGGGCAGCTACGGACGATCGCGGGCCTCGTCGCGACCGTGACTGCGCTCACGCTGGGCCGGCTGGGTGCGCGGCTGGGACTCGGTCGGCAGCTGCTCGCAGGCTCGATCCTGCTCGCGGTCGGCTCCCTCGCGAGCGTCGCCGCGCCCGGCTTCGGACTACTCGCCGTCGCGCAGATCCCCGTCGGCGCCGCCATCGGCATCCTCACGACCACCGGTATGCTCGCCGCCGCCGAGTGGGTCCCGGCCGAGCGGCGGACGGCCACGCTCTCCTGGGCGCTGATCGGCCAGCCGGCGGCGTGGATCTTGGGCATGCCGCTGCTCGGCGTGGCCGGGGAGCGAAGCTGGCGCTACGCCTGGCTCGTCTTCCCGCTCGCCGCCGCCCTGCTCGCCGCGGCCGCGGTGGTCGGCCGCAGCAGCGCACCTTCGGCGCAAGCGGAACCGGCGTCCTTGCGTGCGGCGCTCGTCGCTCCCGGACTGGGACGGTGGCTCGCGGCAGAAGCTCTGACGAACACCGCCTGGGCCGGAACGCTCGTCTACTCGGGGGCCCTCTTCGTCGAGTCGTACGGAGCGTCCACCGCGCTGACGGGCGTCGTACTCGCCCTCGGCGCCGGCGCCTACGTCTCGGGCAACCTCGCACTCCGCCGCCTCACCGAGCGCGAGCCGCGGCAACTGCTTTCCGGGCTCGCCTTGCTGCTCGCGGTGGCCACTGCCGCCTTCGGCGTGCTCCGTCCCTCACTCGTCGCGAGCGCGGCGCTCTTCGCGGCGGCCGCCTTCCTAGCCGGAGGGCGGACGTTGCTCTCGAGCGCCTTCGGTCTCGCCGCACCTCCGGAGCTCCGCTCGGGTGCGATGGCGCTGCGCGCAGCCTCGATGCAGTTCGGCTACTTCACAGGTTCCTTGGCAGCCGGTGCAGCGCTTGCCTGGGGCGGCTACGCGGCACTCGGCGCGACGACCGGCATCCTCTTCCTCTCGGCAGCGCTGGTGCTCCGGCGCCCGCGGACGCATGGCGATCCCGGCTTGACAGGAGAACACGTGTTCGTGTAGAACATACGTTCCCATGATCGCCTGCTTGACCATTCCAGGGCTCGAACTGAAGGCGGCACTGCGACGGACGCCGTCGCTTGCGTTGCGCCCGGCGGCCCTCGCTCCCGAGCCGCAGGGAGAGCCGTTGCTCGGCCCGGTGACGGCTGCTGCCGAGGCCGCCGGCGTGCGGCCGGGGATGCGGCTGGGCGAGGCGCTCGCCACCTGCCCGTCGCTCGCGCTCGTCGAGCCGGACGCGGCAGGCGCCGAGCGCGCCTGGGAGGAGATCCTGCACGCGCTCGAGGACGCGGGCTTCGCCGTCGAGCCGGCCTCGTCCGGCGTCGCGTATTTCGAGACGCGCGGAGTCGAGCGGCTCTACGGCGGCCTCGAGCCCGCGCTCCGGCGCGCGCTCGCGGCAGTGGGGACCGAGTGGGACGCTCGCATCGGCGCCGCCGGACGGCGCTTCGCCTCGCTCGCGGCAGCTTCGGTCGCGCGACCCGGGCAGGTCGTCGTCGTCGCCGACGAGGAGCTGCCGCAGTTCCTCGCGCCGCTGCCGCTCACGCTCCTGCCGCTCGAGCGCGGCCGCTACGAGGAGCTCGAAGCACTCGGAGTTCGCAAGCTGGGGCAGCTTGCCGGGCTCCCGGGCGGTGCCGTCGCCGAACGTTTGGGGCCGGACGGCCGGCGCGCCTGGGGCCTGGCGAGAGGTGGGACGGCCGCGCGCGTGCGCGGTCGGCGCCCGCCCGCGCCCGTGGCCGCCTCGCTCGAGTTCCCGGAGGCGGTCGGGAACGAGCTGACGCTGAGACGTGCGCTGGCGGGGCTCGTCGAGACCGCGCTCGCGCGGCCCGAGCGGCGCGATCGCTTCGTCCGCAAGGTCGCGCTTTCTGCCCGCCTGGAAAGCGGCGGCTCGTGGCGGCGGACGTTGACGCTGCGCGAGCCGAGCGCCGACCCCGACCGGATCCGCATCGCGCTCTCGCCGCGGCTCGCCGAGCTGCCGGCTCCGGTCGCCGAGCTTCGACTCGAGCTCGTCGAGCTGACCGAGCCGACCGGGCACCAGCTCGAGCTGCTCGCAGCCGGCGCCGAGGACCGCTCCCGCCTGCGGGACGGGCTGCGGCAGGTGCGGGCGAGCACCGGCTCCGGCTCCGTGTGCACCGTCGTGGAGGTGGCGCCGTGGTCGCGCGTGCCGGAGAGCCGCGCGCTGCTCGTGCCGAAGGACGAGTAGCCGCACGCTTCAACGCGCCGAGGGCGGCGCGCGTCGAGGCCGACGCGAACGCAAGGCCGCTCGAGGTGAACCACCGCGCCGTCGCGCTCGTACGGGAGGAGTGGCGCGTCGTCGACCGCTGGTGGACGGAGGAGCCCGTCGTTCGCTGCTACTTCGAGCTCGTGCTCGAGAGCGGCGAGAACACCGTCGTCTTCCACGACGGCGCGAGCGGCGGCTGGTATACCCAGCGCGGAGCATGAGCGACTTCAGCGAGGTCGAACGCGAGGAGATCGCGGTGCAGTTCGTCCGGGTTCCCGACGGGCTCGAGCACATCCGCCGAGCCTGGGACGAGCTCGAAGCGCTCGTCGCGCTGCGTGGGCGTCACTTCTACGGCGCGTTCGATCCCGTCGCCGACGACTACCGCGCCTGCGTCGAGGTGCGAGAAGGAGACGAGCTCGTGCCTGGCCTCGAGTCCGGCACGCTGCCTGGAGGCCGTTTCCTCCGCGCCCGGCTGCGCGGCGACCCGCCGGCCGTCTACGAGCGGATAGGACCGACCTTCGACGAGCTGACGCGACACACGAAGCCCGACAGCGAGCCGCCCGAGCCTCGAGCACTACCGCCGCCACGACGAGATCGACCTGCTGCTACCGGTCTAGCGCCGCACGCAACTCCCGCGCGGCCGCCTCCGGATCGCCCGCGTCCCGGATGGCGCGCACGACCGCGGCGCCCGGCGCCCCGGCATCGGCGGCCTCGGCGACGTTCGAGAGCTCGATGCCGCCGATCGCGAACCACGGCACCGTCAGGGTCTCCGCCGCCGCGCGGAGGAGCTCCAGACCGCCGGCGACCGCGTCCTCCTTCGTCGGCGTTGCGAACGCGGTCACTCCGACGTAGTCGGCGCCGCCGACGTCGCCTAGCTCGTCCAGCGTCGAGACGGACAGCCCGACCAGCCGCTCGGGCCCCACGAGCGATCGTGCCGCCCGCGACCGGCGTGTCGCTTCTGCCGACGTGGACGCCGTCGGCACCGCACGCGGCGACGAGGTCCGGCCGGTCGTTGAGGACGAAGAGCGCGCCGTGCTCCTCGCAGACCGCGCGGAACGACTCGGCTGCTGCGATCAGCGCCTCGTCCTCGAGCGCCTTCTCGCGGAGCTGGACGATGTCGACCCCGCCGCGCAGCGCAGCGTCGAGCAGTGGGCGCGGATCGTCCCCATGCGGCCGCGCCTCGAGAACGAGATAGAGGCGGGAGTCGGCGAGGCGCTCGCGGCGGGCCGGTCCGTCCACGCGGCGAGCGTAATGGGTGCTCACCTGAAACTCACACCCGCACCGTACGGTCACGGGATGAGGTCGCGGCTCGCCGTCGCTCTGCTCGTGCTCGCGGCAATCGCGATCACCGGCGCCCTGGTGCACCGATCGGCGAAGCCCAGCGCGGCCCCGACGAAGACCACCAGGAAGCCCAAGCCGGATCCGAACAGGATCGTCACGCTGCCTGGCCCGCTTCCGGGCGGGCTCCTGATCGCCGACCGCGGCAACGACCGGATCCTCCTCGTCGACCCCCGCCGGCAGACGCTCTGGCGCTTCCCGACAGCTGCCGACAGGGCGAAGGGACGCCGGCTCGTCTTCGACGACGACACCTTCGTCGAGCCGGGCGGCAAGGCGCTCGTCACAAACGAAGAGGAGAACCACGACATCCTCTCGATCGACATCAAGACCCATGCGGTGACCAACCTCTACGGCCACGCGGGTGTGCGGGGGAGCGCGCCGGGGCTGCTCAACACGCCCGACGACGCCTACGTCCTGCCGGACGGAACGACGACCGTCGCGGACGCCTACAACTGCCGCATCCTCTTCATCCGCCGGCATCGGATCGTCCGCCAGATCGGTCGCACCGGGGTCTGCGTGCACGATCCGCCGGGGACGCTCGGCGGAGTCAATGGGGACACGCCCCTTCCGGGCGGCGGCGTCCTCGTCTCCGAGGTCAGCGGCTCCTGGATCGACCGCTTCAGCAGGACGGGAAGACTCCTCTGGTCGTTCCAGGCGCCGGTCTCGTACCCGTCCGACCCGCAGCCGTTACCCGGCGGACGGATCCTCCTCGCGGATTACGCGAGCCCCGGCGCTGCAGTGATCCTCGACCATCACGGTCGCGTGCTCTGGCGCTACGGCCCGGCGTCGGGCTGGGGAGCGCTCGACCACCCCTCCCTCGCGATCATGCTCCCGAACGGGAACATCGCGATCAACGACGACTACAACGACCGCGTGGTCGTCGTCGACCCGAGGCGGCGGCGCATCGTCTGGCAGTACGGCCACCGCGCCCGGCCGGGCCGCGGCGGGACGTTTCTCCGGACGCCCGACGGGATGGACTACATCCCGCTCGGCGTCCACGAGAAGCCGCTCTGGCAGCTCGTACATCACCCTTGACATCCGTACCTGGGTACGGGTGCATACTCGTCCCATGAGGGTCGGAGAGGCCGCTGCCCGCGCAGGCGTCAACATCGAGACGCTCCGCTACTACGAGCGCCGCGGCCTTCTGCCGGAGCCGGATCGTGAGCCGAGCGGCCACCGCCGCTACGACGAGGAAGTCGGTCCGCTTCCTGCGGGCGATCAAGGAGGCACAGGCACTCGGCTTCACGCTGACCGAGATCGCCGACGTCCTCAAGGCGATGCGGCGGTCGGGAACGCCGTCGGAGGCGCTGCGCGTGCGCATGGCGGCGAAGATCGACGAGATCGACGGCCGCATCGCCGGGCTTCGACGCATGCGGGAGGAGCTCGCGCGCGTCGTCGGCTGTGCGTGCGACTCGCTCGACCACTGCACCTGCGGCGCGGCGTACCTCGCACGCCGCGGGCAGGAGCCGGCGACTCCGCCGGCGCTCCTTCACGTCACGAACGGGGAGAGCGCCGGCAACACCCTGCGGCAGACGACGCTCGGCGGCGCGGTGCTCCCGTGGCAGGACGTGCTCCACGCGGGACCGGTGCCCGCCGTGCCGCGGCGCGAGCTGCTTCGCCTGCGCGCGGGTTTCCTCGCCGACGCGGGCTGGGGCAGCCGGCGCGCGATCCTCGGCTCGCTCGAGCGACGGGACGCGCAGCTCCTGCGCGCGTTCCGCGACGGCATCGAGGTCGTCCTCTGGTTCGAGCACGACCTCTACGACCAGCTCCAGCTCCTCGACGTGCTCTCGCTCGCACACGGTGCGGAGGCCACGCCGGAGCTCGTCGTGGTGGGTTCGTTCCCCGGGAAGCCCTCCTTCCGCGGGCTCGGCGAGCTGACCGCCGACGAGCTCGAGACCCTGTGGCCCGAGCGGCGCCGAGCGAGCGCGGGGACGCTCGAAGCCGCGGCCGAGGCGTGGGACGCGTTTCGCGCACCCGAGCCCTCGGCGCTCGCGGAGCTCGCACACCGCGAGCAGCCCGAGCTGCCGTTTCTGGCTCCGGCTCTGCTGCGCCTGCTCGAGGAGTTACCCGCTCCCGGTGACGGTCTCTCGGGTACCGAGCGGCGCGCTCTGGCGGCGGTCGCCGCCGGAGAGAAGACGCCACGGGAGGCCTTTCTTGCGACGCAGGACGCCGAGCCGGCGCCGTTTCTCGGCGACACGTGGTTCTACAGCGCGGTGGCCGAGCTCGGAGCGGGACCGAACCGGTTGCTGGAAACCGCCGACGGCGAGCCGCTGCCGCCGGCGCCGCCGCTCGGCGACGCGCAGCGCTTCGTCGGCGTGCCGATCCACCTCACGGCGACAGGGGAGCGAGTGCTCGCCGGCGAGGCCAATCGTGTGGAGTTGCTCGGCATCGACCGCTGGGTCGGGGGAACGCACCTGAGCAGCAGCCCGGCGTAAGCAGGCGAACATACGTTCGCATAGACTCCAGGGATGACGCTAGTCGCTCCGCAGCCGAGTCGATGAAGCCGACGCGCGGCGTGTGGAATGTTGAGCAGGCGGAACGGAGACGCCGCAGGGACGGAAGCCGTGCTCGACGTTCGGCGGCACCGAGAGGAACGTCCCGGGGCCGACGCGATGCCACTCGTCGTCCTGGAAGAACTCGACCTCGCCCTCGAGTATGTAGAACGAGTCGGTGTGGTCGGGGTGGGTGTGCGGGTCGACGCCCTCGAATCCCGGCTCGAAAGTGAGCTCGATCGCCTCGAGGTGCGGCAGCTCGGCTGAGGACGCGGCCGCTCCGGTAGCCGCGATCGAGCCGCTCGCCCTCGCCCGGCCGGATGAAGTACGGCTCGTCCATCCGCCGCGCATCATGACCTACGTCGAGCTGCACGCGCACTCGGCCTACTCCTTCCTCGACGGGGCGTCGCAGCCGGAGGAGCTCGCGGCCCGCGCGGCCGAGCTCGGCTACGAGGCGCTCGCGCTCACCGACCACGACGGCGTCTACGGCTCGCTCGAGTTCGCGCACGCGGCGAAGCACCTCGGCGTGCGGCCGATCACGGGTGCCGAGGTCACGCTTGCGGACGAGTCGCCAAGCGCCGCCGAAGGCGGCGCGGTCTTCCGGCCGGGCACCGGTGGCTTTGCCGCCGGTGCTTCCAGCCACGTGACGCTGCTCGTCGAGAGCGCACGCGGCTACGCGAACCTCTGCCGGCTGCTGACGGCCGCGCACGCGCACACCCGCGACACGACGAACCGCGAGCCGCTGCCGCCGCGCCTCGACCAGGCGCTGCTCGAGGAGCTGAACGAGGGGCTCGTCTGCCTCTCCGGCTGCGCCCGCGACGGGCTCGCGGTCCGCGACCCGAACGCGGCCGCTCGGCTCGCGCGCGCCTTCGGGCACGACCGCTTCTACGTCGAGCTGCAGCGGCCGTACGAGCGCGGCGACGCGCGGCGCAACGCGCACCTGCGCGACCTCGCCGCCTCGCTCGGTGTCCGGACGGTGGCGACGGGGGACGTGCACGCGCACGACCGTCGCCGCGCCGCCCTCCAGGACGTGCTCGTCGCCGTCCGCTGCCGCACCTCGCTCGAGGGCTGCGAGCGGGAGCGGCGGGGCAACCACGAATCGGTCCTCCTGCCGCCGGAGGAGATGCGCGACCGCTTCGGAGACGACCTGGACGCCGTCGCGCAGACCACCGAGCTGGCTCAACGGCTCGAGTTCGACCTGACCGAGGAGCTCGGCTACCGCTACCCGGACTTCTCGGACGGCGAGGAGCCGGCGATCGTCCAGCTGCGCCGCGTCTGCGAGGCAGCGTTCGCCGAGCGCTACTCCAACCTGAACGGCCACAAGCGCCGCGTGCGCCGGCGGCTCGAGGAGGAGCTCGCGCTGATCGACGAGCTCGGCCTCGCCGGCTTCTTCCTCCTCCACTGGGAGGTGCTCGAGCTCGCACGCGAGGTGGCGCTCGAGGTGCGCGGCCCCGGCTCGATGCGGCACGTCCTGCCGCCCGGGCGCGGGCGCGGCTCCTCGGTCGGCTCGCTCGTCTGCTACCTGACGGGCCTCTCGCACGTCGATCCGGTCGCGAACAACCTCTCGCTCGGGCGCTTCCTCAACCGCGAGCTCGCGTCGGTGCCGGACATCGACCTCGACTTTCCGCGCGACATCCGCGAGAAGCTCATCGTCCGCGTCGTCGAGCGCTACGGGCAGGAGCACGCATCGCTCGTCGCGGCCTTCGCCACGTACCGCTCGCGCGGCGCGATCCGGGACGTCGGCAAGGCGCTCGGCCTCCCGTACGCCGACCTCGAGCGGCTCGCGCGGCTGACCGACGGCTGGAACGCGCAGCGCGTCGCCGACGAGATCGCCGCGCTTCCGGACGCGGCGACGAAGCTCCGCTCGCCGCGCTGGCGCGCGTTCGGCGCCCTCTGCGCCGAGATCGCCGGCCTGCCGCGCCACATCTCGCAGCACCCGGGCGGGATGGTCATCTCCTCGCGGCCGCTCGTCGAGCTCGTGCCGGTGCAGCCGGCGGCGATGGAGGGCCGGCAGATGTGCCAGTGGGACAAGGACTCGTGCGCCGACGCCGGCTTCCTCAAGATCGACCTGCTCGGGCTCGGGATGCTGTCGGCGGTCGAGGAGTGCGTCGACCTGATCGCACGCCACAGAGGCAAGCGGATCGACCTCTCGCGCGTGCCGCTCGACGACCCGGACGTGTTCGCCGAGATCCAGCGGGCCGACACGGTCGGCTGCTTCCAGATCGAGAGCCGCGCGCAGATGCAGGTCATCCTCCGCACGCGGCCGGAGACGATCGACGACATCACGGTGCAGGTCGCGCTCGTGCGGCCGGGGCCGATCCAGGGGAAGGCCGTGCATCCCGTACGTCGAGCGGCGGCAGAAGCTGCGCGACGACCCGGGCTACCGCGCGCCGGCCGACCACCCGCTGCTCGAGGAACCGTTGCGCGAGACGCTCGGCGTCGTCGTCTTCCAGGACCAGGTGCTCGACGTCGCCGTCCATCTCGCCGGCTTCAGCGTCGGCGAGGCGGAGGGGCTGCGGCGGGCGATGAGCCGCAAGCGCTCGCACGCGGCGCTCGAGGCGTGGCGGGAGCGCTTCGTCACGGGAGCGCTCGAGAAGGGGGTGGAGGAGACGAAGGCGCACGAGCTCTACGACAAGCTCGTCGCCTTCTCGGGCTTCGGCTTCCCGAAGTCGCACGCGGCGGCGTTCGGGCTGCTCGCGTACCAGTCGGCGTGGCTGCGGCACCACTACGCGCCGGAGTTCCTTGCGGCGCTCCTCAACGCGCAGCCGATGGGCTTCTATCCGCCGGCGACGCTCGTCCGCGACGGGCAGAAGCGCGGGGTGGAGACGCGGCCGCCGGATGTGAACCGCAGCGAGGCCGGCTGCACGATCGAGGAGACCGGCGTAGGCTCGACGGAGCCGGCCGAGAGCGAAGGCGGCGGCTTTGCCGGCGCCGGAGCGGGAAAAGCCGTACGGGTCGGCTTGAAGTACGTGACCGGGCTGGGGGAGGACGACGCGGAGGCCGTGGCGGCGAAGCGGCCGTACTCCTCGATCCGCGAGCTCGCACAGCGGACAGGGCTGTCGGAGGACGAGCTGCGGGCGCTCGCCGAGAGCGGCGCCTGCGACTGCTTCGGGCTACGCCGTCGCGAGCTCCTGTGGCAGCTCGGGCTCGTGCCCCGCCCCGCGAGCGTGCCCGGCACGGGCGGGGAGGGGAAGCAGCTCGCGCTGCCGCTCGAGCCCACGGTCGCGACACCGGAGCTGCCCGAGCCGACGGTGTGGGAGCGGATGCTCGCCGACTACCGGACGACGAGCCTGTCCGTCGGCGTCCACCCGCTCGAGCTGCTCCGCCCGCACCTGCCGCGCGGAACGCTCTCCAGCGAGCAGCTTCGTGGTCTTCAACACGGGGAAAGCGCCCAGCTCGCCGGGCTGGTGGTCGCGCGGCAGCGTCCGGCGACCGCGAACGGTGTCGTCTTCATGCTCCTCGAGGACGAGCTCGCGCAGGTCAACCTCATCGTCCTGCCGCAGGTGTACGAGCGGTTCCGCGCGGTCGTGCGCAGCGAGCCGCTCCTGCTCGTCCGCGGCCGCTACGAGCACTCGGACCGCAACCGGAACGTCCTCGTGGACGAGCTCGTCTCGCTCGCGCCGCTCGCGCGGTCGCTGACCGACGGCGCCGACGTCCACGCCGCCCTGCCGCGTGCCCACCACTTCGGCC
>CAVXXZ010000006.1:0-127424 GCA_963765795.1 uncultured Actinomycetes bacterium | reverse complement strand
GCACGTCGACGACGCGCTCCTCAGCGCCGTCGCCGTAGTCCGGGCCGAGCTTCTCCTCGAGGATCTTCCTCAGCTCGCCGGTCTCGGCCAGCTCCTGCGTGATGTCGGCGCCGCCGACGAGCTCGCCGTTGACGAACAGCTGCGGGATCGTCGGCCAGCCCGACACCTCCGACAGCTCCTGCCGGATCGACGGATCCGGGAGGACATCGACCGCCGTCACCGGCGCCCCCGCGGCCCGCAGCGCCTCGAGCGCCCGGCCGGAGTTGCCGCACATGACGAACTGCGGCGTGCCTTTCATGAACAGCGCCACCGGCTCGTTCTCGATCACGTCTTTGATGCGCGTGGAAATCTCGCTCACGTCGTCCCCCTTGTCTTGATTCGAAGCTCGTGGATGGTGCCGTCACGCAGCGGCTCGGCCAGTGCGTCGTTGACGAGCCGATGCTGCTCGAGCAGCGGCAGGCCGTCGAAGCGCGGGCTCTCGACGGTCACCTGGAAGTGGTCGCCGCCCCCGGTGCGGTCCTCGACGCGCAGCTCGGCCGCGTCGGGGAACGCGTCTTGGAGCAGCGATTCGAGGCGGTCGACGGGCATGTCCCGGAGGGTAGCTACGAGCGGCGGGCCAGGAACTCGAGGAGGTCGCTGCGCGTGAGCACGCCGACGGGCTTCCCGTCCCGGGCGACAACGACCGCGCTACCGCCACCGGTCAGCGTCGCGAACACCTCGTCGAGCGTCGCCGACGCCTCGACCGCGGCGAGCGGCGGCTGCATCGCTGCCGCGACGTCCTCGTGCACCGAATCCGGGTTGCCGAAGACGCGCTCGAGCAGCGCGCGATCCTGCAGTGAGCCGATCACGTCCGCGAGCGACTCGCACTGGCCGTCGCGCACGACCGGCAACTGCGAGATGCCGTAGCGCTGCATCGTGTCGATGCCCTCGCCGACCTTTGCGTGCGCGGTGATCGTGACGAGCTCGGGCACCTCGCCGCCGTGCTTTGCGCGCAGCAGCTCGTCGACGGTCGGCAGCGTGGTCTGCCGCTCGACGAAGCCGTGCTCGAGCATCCAGTTGTCGTCGTAGAACTTCGACATGTAGGAGCGGCCGGAGTCGGGGATGATCGCGAGCACCGTCGCGCCGGCCGGCAGCCGCTCGGCCACCTCGGTCGCGCCCCACAGCGTCGAGCCCGCGGAGCCGCCGGCGAGGATGCCCTCCTCGCGCGCGAGCCGCCGCGCCATCAGGAACGAGTCGCGGTCGGAGACGCTGACCCACTCGTCGACGACCTTCAGGTCGATCGTGTCGGGCCATGCGTCCTTGCCGATCCCCTCCACGAGGTACGGATGGAGCTCGGCCTCGTCCTCGGCGGTGTAGATCGACCCCTCGGGATCGACCCCGATGATCTTCACCTCCGGCTTCTTCTCGTGGAACCAGCGACCGACGCCGGAGATCGTCCCGCCCGTGCCGACGGAGATGACGATCGCGTCGAGCTCGCCGCCGGTCTGCTCCCAGATCTCCGGCGCGGTGACGTCGTAATGCGCCTGCGGGTTCGCCATGTTCGAGTACTGGTCGGGCTTGAAGCCGCCGGGGATCTCCTCGGCGAGCCGCGACGAGACCGAGTAGTACGACTCCGGCGAGTCGTGGTCGACCGCCGTCGGCGTGATCACGACCTCGGCGCCGTACGCGCGGAGCATCGAGATCTTCTCCTGGCTCATCTTGTCGGGCATGACGAAGACGCAGCGGTAGCCCTTGCGCGCCGCGGCGATGGCCAGCCCGACGCCGGTGTTGCCCGAGGTCGGCTCGACGATCGTGCCGCCCGGCTTGAGCTTCCCCTCGCGCTCGGCCTGCTCGATCATCGCGAGGCCGATCCGGTCCTTGACCGAGCCGCCCGGGTTCAAGTACTCGAGCTTGGCGAGGATGCGGGCGTGGCCCGGCGGAGAGAACCGGTCGAGTCGCACGATCGGCGTGCCGCCGACGAGGTCGAGGAGGGTCGGATACTCCCGCGGCATTGCCGGGAAGCCTAGGCAACCGCGATGGGCTGCGCCTCGGCCGGGATCTCGTTCTTCACGAGCACGAGCGCGGCAACGGCTCCCGCAGCGGAGATGCCCGCGATCACCCAGAAGGCGAGCGAGTAGCCGCCGGTCAGCGCCGCCGCCTGCGACTCGCCGGTCTGGAGCAGATGCGTCGAATGCGACACCCAGACGCTCGTCGCGATCGCCACGCCGACCGCGCCGCCGACCTGCTGCGCCGTGTTCAGCAGTCCCGACGCCAGCCCGGCTTCGCGCGGCCCGACCCCCGCGAGCGCGGCGATCGACACGGGGATGAACGCGAACGCGAGCCCGAAGCCGAACATCACATAGCCGCCGAGCAGGTCGCTCGCATACGACCCGTCCACGGGGATCTGGGCGTACCAGATCAGCGCCACGGTGTTGAGCACCATGCCGGTGACCATGACCGGCTTCGGCCCGAACCTCGTCGAGAGCCACTGGGCGACGCCGGCGACGACCACCACCGTCCCGGCCGTCGCGAGGAACGTGATTCCCGTCTTCAGCGCCGAGTAGTGCAGCACGTTCTGGACGTAGAGCGTCAGGAGGTAGAAGTCGGCGAAGATCGACGCGCCGAGCAGCAGGCCGACGACGTTCGCTCCGGCGAGCGTCCGGATCCGGAAGATCGAGAGCGGCATCAGCGGGTTCGGGACGCGCATCTCCCAGAGGACGAAGAAGACGATAAGCGCTGCAGCCGCGATGAGCAGCACGATCGTCGTCGGGTCGCTCCAGCCGTCGAGCGGCGCTTTCGAGATCGCGTAGACGAGCAGGGCGAGACCGCCGGTGACCGACGACGCGCCGATCACGTCGAAGTTCCGGCCGACGTCCGGTGCGCGGCTTTCGCGGACGATGCCCGGAGAGAGCGCAAGTACGAGCGCGCCGACCGGGACATTGACGAAGAAGATCCATTCCCAGCCGAGGTACTTGACGAGGATGCCGCCGAACAGGACGCCGGCGGCAGCTCCGCTGCCGCCCATGGCGCCCCAGATCCCGAGCGCCTTGTTCCGTTCCGGGCCTTCGTCGAAGGTCGTGGTGATGATCGAGAGCGTCGCCGGCGAGACGATCGCTGCGCCGAAGCCCTGCACCGCGCGCGCGGCGACGAGGACGCCCGACGACCCGGCGAGACCGCAGACGAGCGAGGCAAGCGAGAAAATCGCCACGCCGATAAGGAACATGCGCTTGCGCCCGAGGATGTCGCCGGCGCGTCCGCCCAGCAGCAGGAAGCCGCCGAATGTGATCGCGTAGGCCGTGATCACCCACTGCAGTCCGGTCTCGGAGAAATGAAGGCTGCGGCCGATCGACGGCAGCGCGACGTTGACGATCGACACGTCGAGCACGGTCATGAAGAAGGCGACGCAGACGAGCGCGAGGGCGAGCCAGCGCTTCGGGTCCGGTACCGCGGTCGTCGTGGGTGCTGCCTCCATCTGAACTCCTCCCCTTTGGTCCCGGCCCATCGTACGAGGACGAACGGCCGAGCCCCAAATCGACATTCCCGCCTAGTGGCGGAAGTGGCGGCGGCCGGTAAAGACCATCGCGGCGCCCGCCTGCGTGACGGCGGCGATCACGTCCTCGTCGCGGCGTGAGCCGCCGGGCTGGACGATCGAGGTCGCGCCCGCGTCGAGAGCGATCTGTGGACCGTCCGGGAACGGGAAGAACGCGTCTGAGGCGAGCGCAGAGCCGGTCGGGTCGTGCCCGAACTCGGCCGCTTTCTCGACTGCGATCCGCACCGCGTCGACGCGGCTCATCTGGCCGGCGCCGATCCCGATCGTCTGCAGGTCCTTCACGAGCACGATCGCGTTCGACGCGACGTGCTTGCAGACGCGCCACGCGAAGACGAGATCGCCCCACTGTGGCTCGCTCAGCTCGCCGGTCACGAGCTGCCAGGTGTCGCGATCCTCGATCTCGGCGTCGGGATCCTGGACGAGCATCCCGCCGAGCACACGCTTGTAGTGACGCTCGCCGGGCTCGCCGGAGCGCCGCTCGCCGTCGAGGAGGATGCGGGTGTTCTTCTTCCGCCGTAACGCGTCGAGCGCCTCCTCGGCGTAACCCGGCGCGAACAGCACCTCGACGAACTGCTCCGCGAGCTTCTCCCCGAGCGGCGCCTCGATCTCGCGGTTGAGGACGACGACGCCGCCGTAGGCCGAGGTCGGGTCGGAGGCCAGCGCCTTGTCGTACGCCTCCTCCAGCGTGGCGCCGACCGCGACGCCGCACGGGTTCGCGTGCTTGACGATGACGCAGGCCGGCAGCGCGAACTCGCGCACGAGCGAGCGGGCCGCCGAGAAGTCGTTGAGGTTGTTGAAGGAGAGCTCCTTGCCGTGCAGCTGCTCGACGCGCGAGAGGAGGTGCCGGCGGGCGCCGCGCTCGGCGTAGTACGCGGCCCGCTGGTGCGGGTTCTCGCCGTACGCGAGGTCGAGCACCTTGTCGAGCGAGACCACGAGCGAGTCGGGGAACTCCTCGCGGGCGTTGAACCACGTTGCGATCGCGGCTTCGTAGGCGGCGGTGTGCGCGAACGCCTCCGCCGCGAGGCGGCGCCGCGTGTCGAGCGAGAGCTCACCTTTCGCGCGCAGCTCCTCCAGCACCTCGTGGTACTGGTCGGGCCGGCAGACAGGAGCACAGTGCGCGAAGTTCTTCGCCGCGCCGCGCAGCATCGACGGGCCGCCGACGTCGATCGTCTCGACCGCCTCTTCCTCCGTCACACCCCGCCGCGCCGCCACCTCCTCGAACGGATAGAGGTTGACGCAGACGAGGTCGAAGGCCTCGATCCCGTGCTCCTCGAGCGTGGCGAGGTCGGCGGCCTCGTCGCGGCGGGCGAGGATGCCGGCGTGGACGCGCGGGTGGAGCGTCTTCACGCGGCCGCCGAGCATCTCCGGCGAGGCGGTGACCTCCTCGACGTGCTCCACCGGCAGGCCGATCGCCTCGAGCGCCGCCGCCGTGTTCCCGCTCGCCACGAGCCGCCAGCCGAGCGAGACGAGCCCGCGCGCGAACGTGTCCAGGCCGGACTTGTCCCAGGTGGAGATCAGCGCGCGCACAGTTCCCTCACCACCTCCGGCAGCAGCCGGTGCTCGACCTGTTGGACGCGCGCGCGCAGCGTGTCGACGGTGTCGTCGGGCAGCACGGGGACGCGCTCGGCCGCGATCACCGGGCCCGTGTCGATCCCCTCGTCGACGTAGTGAACCGTCGCAGCCGTCTCGTCGACGCCCGCTGCGAGCACGTCCTCGATCGGATGCGCGCCGGGAAACTGCGGCAGCGGCGCCGAGTGCGTATTCACGATCCGGCCGCCGAAGTAGTCGAAGAACGGCTTGCGGAAGAGGTGCATGTACCCCGCGCAGACCACGAGCTGGACGCCGTTCGACCGCAGCCACTCGGCGAGCGCGACGTCCCGCTCCTCGCGGCTCTCGTAGTCACGCGCGTCGAAGACAGCCGTCTCGATGCCGGCGGCGTCCGCCCGCTCGAGCGCGCGCACGCCGGGCTTGTTCGACGCGACCGCGACGATCGGCAGCCCGGCGTCGATCAGAGCCTGCAAGTTGGTCCCTTCGCCGCTGACGAGCACGCCGATCACGCGATCCGCCCGATCACATGCTCGCCGGGCTCGGCCTCCCGCACGACCGCGCACCAGCCGACGCCGAGGTTGAACACGCGGCGCAGCTCCTCCTCCTCGACGTGGCGGCCGAGCCAGCGGAAGACGGGCGGGCGCTCCCACGCGTCCCAGTCGATCTCGGCGCTGCGGCCGGCGGGGAGGACGCGCTCGACGTTGCCGAGGATGCCGCCGCCGGTCACGTGCGCGAACGCGAGCGCCCGGCCGCGCAGGCTCCGGGCGACGTCGAGGTACAGCCTCGTCGGCGCGAGCAGGTCGGGGCCGTTGTAGTCCTCTTCCTCGAGGACGCGGCGGACGAGGGAGAAGCCGTTCGCGTGGACGCCGGCGGACGGGAAGCCGAGCGACGACGTCGCCCGCGTCGACCTGGGAGCCGTCGATCAGCGCGTCGCGGTCGACGACCCCGACGCAGGTCGCTGCGAAGTCGAGCTCGTCCTCCCGGTACACGTCCGGCATCTCGGCCGTCTCTCCGCCGATCAGCGCGACTCCCGCCGTGCGGCAGACCTCCGCCGCGCCCTCGATGAGCTCGGCGACCTGCTCGAGCTCGATGCGGGCTGCGGCGACGTAGTCGAGCAGGACGAGCGGCTCGGCGCCGCAGGTGATGACGTCGTTGATGCAGTGCGCCGCCATGTCGGCGCCGCAGTTGCGGAGCAGGCCGCGGGGACGCGCGACCATCGGCTTCGTCCCGATGGAGTCCGTCGAGGCGGCGAGCAGCCGGCGCTCGTCGAGGGGGTGGAGCGCCGCGAAGGCACCGAAGCTCTCGGCGCCGGTCGACTCGACCGCGGCGCGCAGCCGTTCGACGACCGCCCCGGCCGTGGCGAGCGAGACACCGGCCGCGTCGTACGTGCGCTCCTCCCCGGTCACGGACCGAGTCTAAGCGGGGCGCTAGATGAACAGCTCGCCGAAGAGCTCCGGCCGGCCCTGAGGGCCACCGCGGACGAAGCGGACGACGGTCTCGCCGACCTCCACGCTGGCTCCGTCGCGGTCGGCATCGAGGATCTGCGCGAGCGCCTTCGCCTTGCCCGACGGATCGTCCGCCTTGAGGTGCAGCTCGGACAGCCGCAGCTCGTCGCCCTGCGCGAGGAGCTCGTCGATCCACTCGCGCGGCGGATGGAGCTCGAGCCGGTAGCCGGCGTTGGTGGAGACGAACGTGCGCCGTCCGCCGTGCTCCTGGACGCGCAGGTCGTTCTGCTCCGCGCGTGCGATGGCGGTCTCGAATTCGTCCTCGTCGAGCACGAAGCCGAGGTGGTCGACGCGCGGCGTCGGCCACTGGCCCGGCTGGACGACGACGTTCACCGCGCCCTTCTCGAGCTCGGTGAGCCGGAGCTTGAAGCCCATCGCGTCGAGCTCGCTCCAGGCGATCCCGGGCTCGTACGAGGTCAGCTCCTCGCCGATGCGGCCGTGGCGTGCGACGAGGTCGAACGCGAGCTTGCCGATGTAGCGCGCCTCGACCTCGCGGACGCGGCTCGTGACGAGGTGATAGTGGAAGAGCTGCACCGCCGCCCATCGTGCCAACGGGTCGTAGGGTTCGCGGCGGTGGAGCGTGTGACCGGGATCGGCGGTGTATTCGTACGTTCGCGTGACCCCGAGGCGCTCTCGGCGTGGTACGCCGAGCACCTTGGTCTCGACGTCGAGGACTGGCACGGCGCCGTGGTCCGTGCGTCGGGAGGCGAGACGCTGGTCTGGGCTCCGTTCCCCGCGGACACCGAGTACTTCGGCCGCCTCGACCAACAGGCGATGGTCAACTACCGCGTCGCCGACCTCGACGCGATGCTCGCGCAGCTGCGCGCCGCGGGCGTCGCCACCGAGGGGCCGATGGAGCACGAGAACGGGCGCTTCGGCTGGGGAACCGACCCCGAGGGGAACCGCTTCGAGCTCTGGCAGCCCGTCGCCGGTCAGTGACCGCGCAGGAACGCCACGTCCGGCTCCCAGCCGTCGATCGTCGCGCCGTGACCCAGCTCCCGCGCCAGTCGTCTCGGTCTCGCGGAAGAGCGCCTGCTGGTCGTCCAGGTCCCCAGTACGAGCGATGCGCTCGAGGCGCGTCCAGATCGACCTCGACTGGGAGCGGATGCTCACGCAGCTCCCACTCGAGCCACTTGTTGTACGGCCGCACCCGCCCGTGCGCCGGCGAAGACGAAGTCGAGGTAGTGCGGGATCGACTCCTGCGCGTCGAGGAGCGCGGCGAGCTCGAGGCCGAGCGCGCGCGTTCTTCGCCGAGCGGTAGTAGGAGTTGACGTATCCGTCGAGCGGTTCCGCCGCCGTGGCCGGATCGACCTTGGTGACCTCCGCCAGCTGCGCCGTCACCGCTCCCGTCTTGTCGAGCGCGGGCTGCCGTCCACGTGAACGCCGGGAGCATCCACCTCGGCAGGTCCGCCAGGCTCGTCACCTCGGAGGCTTCCACGTCTCGCCGCCGCGCTCCTGCCGAGTCGTAGGTCGCCGCCGCTTCGCGGACGACGACGAACACGTCCCAGTCGCTTCCGTCGTCGGACGATGCAGCCCCGCCCGCGCGACCCGTGACGACGACCCCGACGACGTTCTCGTCCTCTCGGGCCTCCGCCAGCAGCGTGTCAAGCACGCGCAGGTTCGAACCTGAGCTTCGCCGCCTCGGCGGGCACCTCGGTCGGGTACTCGCCGGTGAGGCAGGCGCGGCAAAGCCCCGTGACCGGCCGCTGCGTCGCCTCGACGAGCCCGTCGTGGGAGAGGTACGCGAGCGAGGTGGCGCCGACGTGCTCGCGCACCTCCTCGACCGTCCGCGTCGAGGCGATCATCTCCGACGGGTCGGCGAGGTCGATGCCGTAGAAGCACTGGCCGATCACCGGCGGTGAGGAGACGCGCAGGTGCACCTCGGCGGCGCCGGCGTCGAAGAGCATGCGGACGATCTCGCGGGTCGTGTTGCCGCGGACGATCGAGTCGTCCACCGCGACGACGCGCTTGCCCGCCACCTCGGCGACGGGGTGGTACTTGAGCTTGATGCCCTGCCGCCGCAGCTCCTGGTCGGGCTGGATGAAGGTGCGCTGGACGTAGCGGTTCTTGATCAGCCCCTCGCTGAACGGCAGGCCGAGGGCGCGCGCGAAGCCGATCGCCGCCGGCGTGCCGGAGTCGGGGATCGGCAGGACGAGATCGGCCTCGACCGGAGCCTCCTGGGCAAGGCGCTCGCCCATCCGCACGCGCGCGTTGTGCACCTCCATCCCCTCGAGCCGGCTGTCGGGCCGGGCGAGGTAGAAGAACTCCCAGATGCAGAGCGCGCCGCCGTCGGGCTCGCTCGAGCGCCTGCGTCGCGTGGAGGCCGTCGGCGTCGGCCACCACCAGCTCACCCGGCGCGACCTCGCGGACGAACTCGGCGCCCACCAGGTCGAGCGCGCACGTCTCCGAGGCAAAGACCAAGTCCTCCTGTATGCGTCCGATCACGAGCGGGCGGAAGCCGTGCGCGTCGCGGAAGGCGATGAGCCGTCCCTCCGACAGCGCGACGATGGAGTACGCGCCCTCGAGCCGGCGCATCGCGTTCGCCACGGCCTCCTCGAGTGGGCTCGGGTCGTTCGCGATCAGCGCCGCGATCAGCTCGCTGTCGGACGTCGTCCCGAGCGGGACGCCGGCCTCGCGCAGCTCGTCGCGAAGCTCGGTGACGTTGATCAGGTTGCCGTTGTGGCCGAGGGCGACGGTGCGCGCGCGCCGTGCTGCACGAGCGGCTGGGCGTTCGCCCACTGTGACGAGCCGGTCGTCGAGTAGCGGTTGTGGCCGATCGCGACCTGGCCACGCAGGCCGCCGAGCTTCTGCTCGTCGAAGACCTGGGAGACGAGCCCGAGGTCGCGCAGTCCCGTCAGCCGCCCGTGCTCGGAGACCGCGATGCCCGCCGACTCCTGGCCCCGGTGCTGGAGCGCGAACAGGCCGAAGTACGTCAGCCGCGCGACGTCGCGGTCGGGCGCGTAGACGCCGAAGACGCCGCACATCGCTAGTGACCCTCGCGGTTCGCTTGTTGGATGCCTGGGTCGCGAGCACCGAGCGATGCAAGGACGCAGGGAGCGTTGATAGCTGAAGCTATCGACGCGACTGAGGACGCCGCAGCGCGAAGCGTGATCGCGGGCCAGGCGCCGACAGAGTGGGCCGCGAGGGTCACACCCCGCCCGATCTGGACGAAGCCACGCGAGCCGAGGCGTTTCACGCGCTTCGGGCGGCAGGCGAGGATCGCCGCGCCGCGCCGCGAGTCGTAGTCGGCAGGGAGCTCGACGTCGGCCTCGAGACCGCCGCTCCACGCCGCGGCCTCCGTGAGGGCCGCCTCGACCCCGCCGCTGCCGACGTCGTGGCAAAGGGTCAGATGCGGCGCCGCCTTCCAGAGGAAGCGGATCAGTGCCGTCTCGGCCGCCAGCGAGCCGTCGGGCGAGGATGCGAGCAGGACCGCGTCGCCGCTCTGCCACCGGGCGGGCACGCGCCGCACGTCCGGCACGAGCCCGACGCAGCCGACGACCGGTGTCGGCGGGATCGAGGCGCCGTCCGCATCGTTGTAGAGCGAGACGTTCCCGGAGACGACCGGGATCCCGAGCGCTTCCGCGGCCTGCGCGATCCCCTCGATCGCCTGCGCCAGCTCGTGCGCGATCGCCGGCTTCTCGGGGTTGCCGAAGTTGAGGCAGTCGGTGAGACCGATCGGCTCGCCGCCGGCACATGCGACGTTGCGCGCGGCGCCGAGGGTCGCCTGGACCCCGGCGCGGAAGCCGTCGGTCTCGCCGGGCGCCGGCCCCTGCAGTGCGACGGCGAGCCCACGCAGCGACGGCCGCAGGCGCAGGACGGCAGCGTCGAGGCCGGGCCGGCGGACGGTGCGCGAGCCGACGAGGTGGTCGTACTGCTCGATCACTTCGCCCACGTCGAACTCCGGCTGCTCGGGGCGCCGCACCGGCCGCGCCTCCGCGCGCTGCTCGACCTCGTAGCGCGGGCACTCGTCGGTCAGCAGGCTCGCGGGGATCTCGCCCACGACATCGCCGTCGTGGAACGCCCTCAGCGCGCCCGAGTCGGTCACCTCGCCGATCGCCGTGCAGGGCAGCTCCCAGCGCGCGCACACGCCGCGCACCGCGTCGAGCATCTCCGGCCGGACGACCGCCACCATCCGCTCTTGCGACTCCGAGATCATGATCTCCCACGGCTCCATGCCCTCTTCGCGGAGCGGCACGCGGTCGAGGTGGACGTCGAGGCCCGCGTCTCCCGCGGCCATCTCCGACAGCGCCGAGGCGAGACCGGCTGCGCCGCAGTCCTGGAGCGACTCGACGAGGCCCGACTCGACGAGCTCGAGCGAGACCTCGATCAGCTTCTTGCCCGTGAACGGGTCGCCGACCTGGACCGATGGCCGCTTGTCGGCGTCGTCCTCGCTCAGCTCGGCGCTCGCGAGTACCGAGGCGCCGCCGATGCCGTCGCGTCCGGTCGTGGCGCCGTAGAGGACGACGACTGCGCCCCGGCCCGCTCGCCTTCGCCGAGCGCAACCGGTCGCTCTCGAGCAGCCCCACGCACATCGCGTTGACGAGGCAGTTGGAGGCGTAAGCCGGGTCGAAGACGGTCTGGCCGCCGACCGTCGGCACGCCGACGCAGTTGCCGTAGTGGCCGATCCCGGCGACTGCCTGCTGGAAGTGAAAGTCGGGCTCGCCGAACCAGAGCCCGTCGAGGAGCGCGATCGGCCGCGCCCCCATCGCGATCACGTCGCGCAGGATCCCGCCGATCCCCGTCGCCGCGCCCTGGAACGGCTCGACCGCGGACGGGTGGTTGTGCGACTCGACCTTGAACGCGACCGCGGTGCCGTCGCCGAGGTCGAGGACTCCCGCGTTCTCGCCGGGGCCCTGAAGGACGCGCTCGCCCGCCGAGGGGAGCCGCTTCAGGAGAGGGGCGGAGTGTTTGTAGCCGCAGTGCTCCGACCAGAGGAGGGAGAAGACCGCGAGCTCGAAATGGTTCGGGTCTCGCCCGAGCAGCTCCCGGATACGGCCCGCTTCCCAGTCGGTCAGACCAAGGGAGCGGTGAAGGGGCTGGGCGGCGACCTCCGTCAGGTGATTCAGTGTAACCGGGGTATAGGAAAGCCCCCAAGGGAACGAAGCACGGGCTTTTATATATGCGCCAGTCGGCGGTGGTCATCCCCTTGGGGGCTTTGCGGCGGAATCTCACTGGAGCCGGCCGCGTTGCGTTCCACTAGTAGATGCGCCGGCCGATCGTCATCCTCACGCTGCTCGCGTTCATCTGGGGCGCGTCCTTCATGCTGATCAAGATCGCCGACCGGCAGCTCACGCCGGCGACCCTGGTCCTCGCCCGCCTCGGCTCGGCCACTCTGCTGCTCGCCGCGATCGCGCTCCTCCAGCTCGGCCCTGGGAGGACGCTCGCCGAGCTGCGCGACCGCTGGGGCTGGCTCGTCGTCGTGGGGCTCGTGAACACGGCGGTGCCGTTCTGGCTCCTCTCCTGGGGCGAGACGCGGATCGACTCCGGGCTCGCGTCGATCATCCAGGGAGCCGTTCCGATCTTCAACGCGCTGCTCGCGTTCGCGTTCTTCCGCGAGGCGCGGGTCAACGGCCTCCGGCTGGTCGGGCTCGGCATCGGCTTCGTCGGCGTCGCGCTGCTCGTCGGCGATCAGCCGCACGGGAAGCTGCTCGCCGCGCTCGCCGTCGTCGCGATGGCCCTCTGCTACGCGATCGGGACGCTGCTCGCGGGCCGCTACCTCCGGGGCACACCGCCGCTCGTCGTGGCCCTCGCCTCGACCGCCGTCTCGACGCTCGCCGTGCTCCCCATCGGCGCCGCGCAGGCGCCGTCGGAGGCCTGGCACGGGAAGACGATCATGGCGATCCTCGTGCTCGGCTTCGTCGGCACCGCGATCGCGTACCTGCTCTTCTTCGCGCTGATCCAGCGCGCGGGGCCGAACTACGCGACGCTCGTGACGTACCTCGTGCCGCCGATCGCGCTCTTCTACGGCGCGGTCTTCCTCGGCGAGAGCTTCGGCGCGATCGACTTCGCCTCGCTCGGGCTCATCCTCGTCGGCGTGGCGCTTGCGACCGGCTCGGTTCGACTAGCCTCGCTGCGTGCCGCTCGAGCTGAGGCGCGCGAAGCCGGCTGACGCAGATTTCCTGCTCGAGCTGCTCGCGGACGACGACGTGCGGCAGTTCCTCGGCCCGCACACGGCCGCGACCCGCGAGGAGGTGGTCGAGGAGATCGAGCGCTCACTCGCCGAGCCTGAGGGCTTCGGGCGCTTCGTGATCGAGCTGGACGGAGAGGCGGCCGGGATGCTCGGCTTCCACGTCGCGAACGAGCGAAGCCGGATCGCGCGGCTCGAGCGGCTCGCGATCCACCCGCGCTTCCGCGGCCGCAGGCTCGCCGACGAGGCGGCGCGCCTGTTCCAGCGGCACCTGCTCGCGGAGCTCGGCTACCACCGGCTCGAGCTCGAGATCTACGCCTTCAACGAGCGTGCGTGCGCGCACGCCGAGCGTGTCGGCTTCGTCCGCGAGGGCCGCAAGCGGAAGGCGTACCTCAAGGACGGCGAGTGGGTCGACTCCGTCCTCTACGCCCTGCTCGCGGAAGATCTCGCCTAGCTGCCGAGACTACGGGCCCATTTCGCCCATGGGCATCGGGTTGCTGCCGGGGGTCGTGAGAGCTGGCAGAGCGTCGGGCGCGACGAAGAGAACCAGCCCCACCGCGAGCAGAAGCGCGGCCGTTCCCCAGGTCGCGACCCGCCGCCAGGGCAACGTCTTCTCCACCGCGATCAGTCCGGCGACGAACGCCATCCAGGCGATGCTCATGACGCCGAGGGCAAACAGCGACGCCATCAACGCCCAGCAGCAGCCCACGCACCACGCGCCGTTCCGCGCGCCCATGCGCAGCGCGCCGGCCCGACCGCTGCGCCACGAACCGAGCAGGAAGCCGAGCGGACTACGGCACTTGCCGAGGCAGACATCCTTGAGCGGCGTCAGCTCGTAAACCGCCGCTGCGAGAAGGGTGGCACCGGCGATCCAGCGGCCGGCACGGTGCCAGGCGAGCAGGTCGCCCGCCGCGAGACCGCCCACGCGGGCCAGCGCGAACGCGAGCAGTCCGGCGGCGCCCCAGGTCACGAGATAGCCGGCAGAGAAGAGGAGCGGCGAGAACAGCGACCGCGCTCTCGTCATGCGCGCATAGAGCGCGATCGTCGGCGCGACCGAGGGGAGCATCATCGCTCCCATCATCACGAGCCACACCCCGAGGAACCAGCCGAGCGAGCCGAGCCCGGTCCAGGGCCCGTCGTCCATGCCCTGCATCTGGTCGATCGTCCACCACCAGCCGAGCGCGGCGAGCCCGAAGAGGAGCGCGATCAGCCCAAGTCGCGTTCGCGCTGCCGCGAACGCTGGGCCGAGACCTGGACCGGGGGCGTTCTGTGCGGGTGCGAGCACCGCCTCAGCGATTCTCAACGAGCGGCTGATCCCGCGTCAAGCCGATCGCTCGGCCGGAGGGTCGCCGCAGCTCTAGGATTCGGCCGTGGCCGAGTTCCTGCACACGATGGTGAGGATCACCGACCCCGAGAAGAGCCGCGGGTTCTACGAGGCGCTCGGCTTCCGCTTCGAGCGCGACATGGACATCGTCCGCAACGGCGAGCTCGAGGCGACGAACTATTTCTACGGCATCGGCGACCAGGAGTCGGTGCTCGAGCTGACCTTCAACCACGACGGCCGCACCTACGACCTCGGCACCGGCTACGGGCACATCGCCGTCAGCGTCGACGACCTCGCGGCATCGCTCGCGGATCTGAAGGAGCAGGGCATCGAGGCCGAACGGGAGCCGTACCGCGTCCGCGAAGGCGGCTCGCTCATCTGCTTCGTCCAGGATCCGGACGGCTATCGCATCGAGCTGATCGACCGCAGCGGCAAGTAGCCGTGCCCGAGGACGCGCTTCGCGAGGGCGGATGCTCGTGTGGAGCGGTTCGTTACCGGCTGACGAGCGACCCGCTCTTCGTCCACTGCTGCCATTGCCTCAACTGCCAGCGGCAGACCGGCAGCGCCTTCGTCGTCAACGTCCTGATCGAGGCCGACCGCGTCGAGGTCACGGGCGAGCCGCAGCTCGTCGAGGTGCCGCGCGACGACGGATCGACGCAGGAGATCTTTCGCTGCCCGAGTTGCCAGGTCGCCCTCTACAGCACCTACAGCTACCCCACCGTCTACTTCGTCCGGGCGGGAACCCTCGACGAGCCCGCGAGCGTCTCGCCCGACGTCCACATCTTCACCCGCTCGAAGCTGCCGTGGGTGACCCTGCCGGAAGCGGTGCCGGCTTGCGACGTCTTCTACGACCTGGACGAGCTGTGGCCGGCGGAGAGTCTCGAGCGCGCCCGCGCATTGCGTCGCTAGCCTCCGCCGCGATGGTGATCGCGCTCGCACTCCTCGCCGCCGCCGCCTTCGGCGCGGGCGACCAGTACCTCGGCTCCGGCCACATCTGGGGCATCGGCTGGCCGACCGACGTGAGCCTGCTCTCGGCTCCGTGGCTCGTGCTCGCCTTCGTCGCCGGCTCCACCCAGCGCGATCCGCGCCGCGCCGCGCTGCTCGGGCTCGGCTGCACGGCGGCGGCGCTCGTCGGGTACTTCCTGATGACCGACAGCCCCGCCGAGGGCGCCCACTACACGCTGGCGAACGCGCGCGGGTTCTTCGTCAGCGAGCACCTGGTGCTTCTCGGCGCCGTCTTCACCGGCCCGCTCTTCGGCTGGTTCGGCCAGCAGTGGCGGACACGGCGGGCGATCGCCGGCGCGCTCGTCACGGCCGCGGCGCTCTGCCTCGAGCCGCTCGCACGCCGGGCGTCGGTCGACCCGATCCGCTTCCGGGCCGTGTGGCTCGCCGAGGTCGCGGCCGGTCTCGCGCTCGCGGCCGCGGTGCTCCTCCGCCGCTCCTCGAGCGGCGCCGGCGCTTAGCTCCCCGCTGCGCGGGAATACCTCCCGCTGTGTGGCCGGAGGGTTCCACCTCGGAGCGCGTCCGGCGGCTGCAGTCGGTCACGGACGCCGCGCTGGCGCATCTGCGCCTCGACGAGCTGCTCGCTGCCCTGCTCGACCGCACCCGCCAGATCCTCGAGGTAGACACGTGCGCGATCCTGCTGCTCGACGAGGAGACGAACGAGCTCGTCGCGCGCGCGGCGCTCGGCATCGAGGAGGAGGTCGAGCAGGGCGTCCGGGTCCCGGTCGGCGGGGGCTTCGCCGGCCGGATCGCCGCCGAGAAGCGGCCGGTGATCCTCGACGACGTCGACCACGCACACGTCCTCAACCCGATCCTGCGGGAGAAAGGGATCAAGTCGATGCTCGGCGTGCCCCTCGTCGTGGAGGGCGAGGTGCGCGGTGTGCTCCACGTCGGCTCGCTTCATCTGCGCGACTTCCAGAAGGACGAGGTCGAGCTGCTCCAGCTCGTGGCCGACCGGGCTGCGCTCGCGATCGAGCATGCGCGCCTCTTCGAGGCCGAGCGCGCCGCGCGTGAGCGGATCGAGCACGTCCAGGCGGTGACCGACGCCGCGCTCGCGCACCTCGAGGTGAACGAGCTCCTCAACGTCCTCCTGCCCCGGATCCGGGACATCCTGCGCACCGACACCTGTGCCGTCCTGCTGCTCGACGAGGAGACGAACGAGCTGGTGGCGCGGGCGGCACTCGGGATCGAGGAGGAGGTCGGGGTGCGGATCCCGGTCGGCGCCGGCTTCGCCGGGCGGGTCGCCGACGAGGCGCGGCCGATGGTGATCGACGTCGACGAGTACCCGGTCTACAACCCGATCCTGCGCGAGAAGCAGCTCAAGTCGATGGTCGGCGTCCCGCTGCTCGTCCGGGGCGAGTCGCTGGGCGTCCTCCACGTGGGGACGCTCACGCCGCGGATCTTCACGCACGACGAGGTCGAGCTGCTCCAGCTCGTCGCCGAGCGGGTCGCGATCGCCATCGAGCGGGCGCAGCTGCACGAGGAGCTGATCCAGCTCGACCAGCTGAAGCTGAACTTCGTCGCCATCGCCTCGCACGAGCTGCGTACGCCGGCGACCTCCGTCTACGGCGTCCTCAAGACGCTGTTCGAGCGGGGCCCGGACCTGAACGAGGAGCTGCGCGAGGAGCTGCTGCGCGTCGGCGTCGAGCAGGGCGAGCGTCTCCGGTCGCTGCTCGAGGAGTTGCTCGACCTCTCGCGTCTCGATGCGCGCGCCATCAACGTCGAGCCGCGACCGGTCGTGCTGAAGTCGGCCCTCGCCGAGGTCGTCCATGGCGCCCTGGCCTCGTCGGACACGATCGATCTCGACGTCCCGGACGATCTCGCCGCCGTCGTCGATCCGCTCGTGCTCGAGCGCGTCGTCTCGAACCTGGTTGCGAACGCGGTCCGCTACGGCGCGCCGCCGATCCGGATCGTCGCGCAGCAGCGCGACCTGCACCTCCGGGTTGCGGTCGAGGACGCCGGCCCCGGCGTTCCCAAGGACCTCGAGGGGCGGATCTTCGATCGCTTCGCCCGCGGCGGCGGCGAGTCGGGCCACGGCCTCGGCCTCGCGATCGCCCGCGCATACGCGCAGGCGCACGGAGGAGACCTCATCTACGACGCGCGTCCGAGCGGGGCGCGCTTCGAGCTGCTGATCCCGCAGGAGCGGAACGGGCTGAGCAAGCCCGCCTGAGTTAGCCCGACAGCGCCTTCTGCAGCGCGGCGAGCGTGGCCGGGCCCACGACGCCGTCCTCGGCCAGGCCTTTCGCGACCTGGAACCGCTCGACCGCGTTCTGCGTCGACGGGCCGTAGTCGCCGTCGGGCGTGCCGGGCGAGAAGCCGAGGGTCGCGAGCGCCCGCTGCAGGGTCTTCACCTGCGATCCCGTGTCGCCGGGCTTGAGCGTCTGGGCCGGCGCCGGCGCCGAGGGAGTCGTGTTCGCCGCCGTGGAGGTCTGCACCGTCACGGTGACGTGCTTTACCGGCGGTGCCACCGGGGGCGCCGCCGTCTTTCCGCCGTTGAAGACGCCCGCGGCCGCGAGGATCGCAAAGATGATGGCGAGGCCGGAGAGCGCGATGATCGCGACCTGCGTCATCGTCAGCGTCCGCCCGGCGATCACGAACTCGCGCTGGCCGGGCGAGCGATCGTCCGCGTCCTCCGGCAGGACCCACACTTCGTCGGCGTCGTCCTCGTAGACGCCGCGATTGGCGCCACTCTGCGTCTCGGTCGGCAGCTCGGGCTCGTCGAACCAGTCGTCGTACCCGGGGCCGCTGCGGCTCTTCGCGAGCCTCCATGGCCGGGACCGTACCGTGTTCGAAGGGGCGCCGCCAAGCCGTATAACGTCGCCGGGCCGTGACTGCGCTCCTCATCGTCCTCGCGATCGGCTTCGCGTGGAGCATCGGCGCGCACTACACGGGCGCGGTGATGGGGATGCCGCACGCGCTACGCGCGATCGGAGCCTGGCACGCCCTCCTCCTCATGGCGCCGCTGGCGTTCCTCGGGGCGACGTTCGCGAGCCATGCGGTCGAGCGGCGCGTCGGCTCGGGGCTCACCGGTCACCCGCTCTCGGTCAGCGAGGAGGTTGTCGTGATCGGCGTCGCGTTCGCGGTCACGACGTTCTTCAACCGGTTCCGCATGCCGACCTCGACGATCCAGATCCTCGTCTTCTCGGTCGTCGGCGTTGCGCTCGCAACCGGCACCGGCGTGAAGTGGTCCTCGATCGGCCATCTCGCCGTGGTCTGGGCGGCGGCGCCGATCGCGGCGATCTTCCTCGGGCTCCTTCTGACCCGCGGCCTCGACCGTCTTCGGCTCGGGGAGCGGATCGGGACGGTTCTCGTCGCCATGGGAGCCGTCGCCGCCTTCGCGATGGGGGCCAACGACGTCTCGAACGCGAGCGGCGCGCTCGTCGGCACCGGCACCTTCAGCCCGCTCGAGGCGGGAGCGGTAGGAGGCGCCGCCATCGCAGTCGGCGTTCTCACGTGGGGGAAGCCGCTTCTGCGGCGGGTCGCCTTCGAGATCGTCGAAGTCGACCGCGCCATGGCGACGGCCGCCCAGCTCGTCCAGGCGGCAGTCGTCCTCGCAGCCGTCGCGTTCGGCTTCTTCACCTCGATGAACCAGGCTCTCGTCGGCGCCATGGCGGGCGCCGGTTTCGCCCGCGGCCGCGAGACGGTGCACCTGGCGACGCTCTTCTCGATCCTCCAGGGCTGGGTGCTCGGCCCGGCAGTGTCGGTCGCGGCCGGCTACATGTTCGGGCTGCTCGTCCGCTAGACGCGAGAGAGACGGCACGAACGTGTCACGCCTGCGCGGCTAGCGTCCTCGGCATGGCGACGAGGGCGGCGACACCGTGGGGACCTGCGGATCTCGTGGAGGAGCTGACCGTCCCGCAGCAAGCGGGGACCAAGCGGTTCGCATCGAAGGTCCAGCTGCTCGAGACCCCGAAGGGGGAGCGGCTCGTCCGCTTCTCCTACGCGGGCGCCGGTGGCGGCACGCGCGGGCCGGTGACCCTCCGAGAGCGAGACATCGGACGGCTGAAAGCCGCCCTCGCCAAGCACCCGGCGCTCGCCCAGGCGCTCGGCATGGAGGTCTAGATCGCGGCGAGGACCCGTTCGCGAGCGGCGTCGACGAGCGAGGCGAGAAGCAGCGCGCCGTCGTCGGAGCCGAGCAGCGGATCGACCGCATGCTCGGGGTGCGGCATGAGCCCCATGACGTTGCCGGCCCCGTTGCAGACGCCGGCGATGTCGCCGATCGATCCGTTCGGATTGTCGACGTAGCGGAGCACCACCTGCGCGGGATCGAGATCCGGGGGTGGCAGGTAGCGGCCGTCGCCGTGCTTCACGGGCAGCACGATCCGCCGGCCGGCGGTGCAGCGCGCGGTGAAGGGCAGGTCGTCGCGCTCGACCGTCAGCGGGACGTCGCGGCAGACGAAGCGGAGCGACTCGTTCCGCAGCAGCGCGCCGGGCAGCAGGCCCGCCTCGCAGAGGATCTGGAAGCCGTTGCAGATCCCGAGCACGAGCCCTCCGGCGTCGGCGAACTCGCGCACCGCGGCCGTCGCAGGCGAGAAGCGGGCGATCGCGCCGCAACGGAGGTGGTCTCCGTACGAGAAGCCGCCCGGCAGCACCACCGCGTCGAGGTCCGGCAGCTCGGGCTCCTCGTGCCAGACCGCGACCGCCTCCGCGTCGAGCGCGGCGAGCGCCCAGAGCGCGTCCCGATCGTCCTGCGAGCCGGGATACGTGACGACCCCGATTCTGGGCTGCGGGCTAGCCAACGATCTCCACCTCGTACGACTCGATCAGCGGGTTCGCGAGCAGCCGCTCGCACATCTGCTCCACCTCCGCCTTGGCCGTCGCCTCGTCGGCGGCCTCGAGCTCGAGGTCGATCACCTTGCCGACGCGCGCGTCCTGCACGTCGAAGCCGAGGTGGCCGAGCGCCGAGCCGACCGCTTCTCCCTGCGGATCGAGGATGCCCGGCTTCGGCCGGACCAGGACGGTCGCCCTCACCCGAGCACCACGCTTCGGATCGTCGAGGTACGCCGGGAACGGGATCGTGGTCAGCCGCTCGAACGCCTCGTGGTACTTCTTGCGGGTGACCTGCACGACGTCCTCCGGCAGCTCCGGGCCGGGGTCGGTCTTGTCCCAGCCGGTCTGCATCGTGTAGTCGCGGACGTACTGCTTGTCGAAGCTGTCCTGCGCGCGGCCGGGCTCGTACGTGTCGCCGGGCCAGAAGCGTGAGGAATCGGGCGTCAGCGCCTCGTCCCCGAGCACGAGGTTTCCGTCGGCGTCGAGCCCCAGCTCGAACTTCGTGTCGGCGATGATCAGCCCCGCGCGCAGCGCGTGGTCGGCCGCGGTCTTGTAGAGACGGAGCGAGACCTCCTCGACCTCGCGGAACCGCTCCTCGCCCACCAGCTCGGCCGCCTGCTCGCGCGTGATGTTCTCGTCGTGCCCCTCGGTCGCCTTCGTCGCCGGCGTGAAGATCGGCTCGGGGAGCTTGTCCGACTCCTGCAGGCCCTCCGGCAGCCGGTGCCCGCAGACCTCGCCGCTCGCCCGGTAGTCCTTCCAGCCCGAGCCGGCGAGATAGCCGCGCACGACGCACTCGATCGGCAGCATCTCGAGCCGGCGGCACTCCATCGAGCGGCCGTCGTCGCGGATGGCGAGCATGTGGTTCGGGACGATCGGCCCGAGGAGCGTGAACCAGTAGCCGGAGAGGCCGGTCAGGACGCGGCCCTTGTCCGGGATCTCGGTCGGCAGGACGACGTCGAAGGTCGAGATCCGGTCGGACGCGACGAGCAGCAGGCGCTCGTCGTCGATGGCGTAGATCTCTCTGATCTTCCCGGACGCGATATGGGTCTCAGGCATGTAGCGGCTCCTCCTTGAGGGCTTCGAGACGGGCGAACACGGTGTCGATGTGGCGCGTGTACGCGCCGAGGTCGAAGGTCGAGTCGAGGTCGACGCGCGAGGCGATCTCGTCGTCGGCGCGGCAGAGCTCGCGGAAGTCGAGCTCCTCCTCCCACGCGCGCATCGACGCTCGCTGGACGAGCCGGTAGGCGTCGTCCCGCGCGAGGCCGGACTCGACGAGGGCGTTGAGCACGCGCTGGCTGAAGAAGAGGAAGTGGCTCGCCTCGAGGTTGCGGCGCATCCGCTCGGGCCGCACGACGAGGCCCTCCACGAGCCAGGCGAAGCGGTCGAGCATGTAGTCGAGCGCGAGGAAGGCGTCGGGGATGGCGACGCGCTCGGCCGAGGAGTGGGAGATGTCGCGCTCGTGCCACAGGGCGACGTTCTCGAGGCCGACGAGCGAGTACGCCCGGACCACGCGCGCGAGCCCGCAGATCCGCTCGGCGACGACGGGATTCCGCTTGTGCGGCATCGCCGACGAGCCCTTCTGGCCGCGGCCGAACGGCTCCTGCACCTCGCCGACCTCGGTGCGCGCGAGGTGCCGGACCTCGAGGGCGAAGGCGTCGAGAGAGGACGCGACGACCGCGAGCGCCGAGAGGAGCTCCGCATGGCGGTCGCGCTGGAGGATCTGCGTCGAGGATGGCGCGGGCTCGAGGCCGATCCGCTCGCACGCGAGCCGCTCGAGCTCGGGATCCGTCGCGGCGTAGGTGCCGACCGCGCCCGAGAGCTTGCCGACGCGCATCCCCTCGAGCGCCCGCGCGACGCGTTCCTTGCCGCGCGCCAGCTCGAACGCCCAGCCGGCGAGCTTGAGCCCGAAGGTGGTCGGCTCGGCATGGACGCCGTGCGTGCGGCCGATCTGCAGCGTCTCGCGGTGCTCCTCGGCGCGGGCCGTGACGACGGCGAAGGCGCGGTCGAGGCCCGCGAGGATCAGCGCGCCCGCCTCGCGGATCTGCAGCGAGAGCGCCGTGTCGACGACGTCGGAGGAGGTGAGGCCGTAGTGGAACCAGCGGCCCTCCTCGCCGAGCTGCTCGGCGACGGCGTCGACGAAGGCGGCGGTGTCGTGATGGAGCGTCGCCTCGAGCTCGGCGACCCGCTCCGGCGCCGGCGGTGTCGCCTGGGCGATGCGCGCAGCGGCCTCATCGGGCACGACTCCCAGCTCGGCCCAGGCTGCTGTGGCCGCGAGCTCGACCTCGAGCCACGTCGCGAGCTTCCCGTCGTCCGACCAGATCCTGGCCATGGCCGGGCGGGAGTAGCGGGCGATCACGGCTCCAGTCTAGAGCGCTCGCCTGCCGGAGCCATCTCCCTCTAACGGGGGACCGCGAGCCGCAAAATACCCGGCTACTCTGGCGCGGATTTTGCCCGCGAAATCTGTAGGAAGGTGCTTTTGAAGAGGTATTTGTTCCCCGTCGCCGCTGCTCTCGCCTTCGCCCTCGGCGTCACCGGCGGCGCCCTGGCCGAAGGTCATCCGGCCAAGAGCCATCACGCCAAGCGACAGGCCCCGGCGGTGGCCGGCGGCCACGTCCACAGCCTGATTCCCGGCTTCGCGCCGCACCCCCGCATGTGGCTGCGGGCGCTTCGCGAGCTTCGGCACAACCAGAAGGCGCCGCACAAGGCGAAGCCCAGGTCGAAGCACCGGCACGCTACGAAGCGGCACGGGACGAAGCGGCACGGGACGAAGCGGCAGGCGCCGAAGCCGAACCCGAAGCGCAAGCCGCACGCGCAGCCCCATCCGCAGCATCGCCTGCGGGCGACGACGCTCTCGATCTACGAGCACAGCGCGCAGCCGTGGATCCTCTCCGCCCAGGGCTGCTCCGCGGCTCGCCGGCACGAGAGCGGCATCGTCGTCCTCGACTTCGGCAAGCCGGCGTTCCACCACGGCGGCTACGGGACGCTCCTCTTCTCCGGCCGCTTCGCGCCGAACCGCAAGATCACGAACGCGATGCTCGGCTACGCGCACGGCTACGTCTCGTGCCTGCCGAGAGGGCTCGACCGCGTCGATCGAGCTCTGCGCGCGGCACGAGCAACTACCACCCGTCGGTGCCGAGCGCCTACACGGCCGGTATCCGCTGGGCCCGCGAGACGAACAGGCTCGGTCGCAAGCTCGCCCGGAAAGGGCTCGACGAGCACGTCGAGGCGGCTGCCGCCGACGACGCCGAGCCCGCCTGGGACCCGTCCTTCCGCAAGACGCGTCAGTTCTTCCACGGCTTCCGCGCGGCGGTGCACGGGCATACGCTCTTCGACTACGGCTCGCTCGACGGCGGAGTCGGCGAGGTCTGGAGCGCCCGGCAGGCGTGGTACGTCGCCGGCGGGCTATCCGTCAATACGAAAGCGCTGCCCGAGATCTACAACTCCGCGATGGCGCAGCAGTGGGCCGAGCTCGCGCGGATCGCGCGCGGCCGGTACCACCGCGCCGTCCGCTTCGCGGGCGTCATGACGCAGGGCACGGCGAGCTGCAATTGCGGGCTCCGGCCGACCGCTGCGCATCGCGTCCTCGCGCAGGCGCTCGACGCCCAGGGCGTCGACCACGTGCAGCTGCCTGCCGGCGGCACGAACATCGTCGGTTGAGGAGGGGGGCCATAGGATCGGCGCCGGCTGCGAGCCGGCGCCGGTTCTCAGGCGTTCAGGATCCGGAGGGCGAGCGCGGCGGCGTTGCGTGCGTTGTCGACGCCGACCGTCGCCACGGGAACGCCGGGCGGCATCTGCGCTATCGCGAGCAGCGCGTCGAGCCCGTCGAGCACGCTGAGGCTCGAGCGCAGGGGGACGCCGATCACCGGGAGGTCCGTCTGCGCCGCCACCGCTCCCGGTAGCGCGGCCGACAGCCCGGCGCCGCAGATGAGCACGCGCAGGCCGCGGTCGCGTGCGCTGCGTGAGTACTCCGCGACGGCGTCCGGAGTGCGGTGGGCCGACCGCACCTCGAACTCGTAGCCGACGCCCGCCTCGTCGAGCAGCGCCGTGGCGCCCTGCATCCGCTCGCGGTCGGAATCCGAGCCGACGAGGATGCCGACGCGCGGGCCGTCAGACATTCGAGGCTATGTCGGTGCGGAGGCGCATGCCGGCGAAATCTATGTGCGCCGCCGCGTCGTAGGCCGCGGTTCGCGCGTCCGCGACCGTCTCGCCGACCCCGACGACGTTCAGGATCCGGCCGCCGTTCGTGACGAGCCGCCCGTCGTGCAGGGCAGTCCCCGCGTGGAAGACGAGCGCTCCCGTCGCCTCGGCGGCCTCGACTCCCTCGATCGGCGTCCCCTGGTCGCCGCGCTCGGGGTAGTCGCCGCCCGAGAGCACGACCGTCACGGCGGCTCGATCGGCGACCTCCGGCTGCTGCGAGAGGTCGCCCGCGAGCAGCGGCAGCAAGTCGCTGTCGAGCCGGGGCAGGAGCGATTGCGTCTCGGGATCGCCGAAGCGGCAGTTGAACTCGATCACGCGCAGCCCGTCGTCGGTGCGCATCAGTCCCGCGTAGAGGAGACCCTGGAACGGCGCGCCCCGGCGGGCGAGCTCGCGGAGCACCGGCAGGTGCACCGTCTCGAGGATCTCCGGCGCCTCGTGGTCGGCGACGTCGGGCAGCGGCGAGAAGGAGCCCATCCCGCCGGTGTTCGGGCCGCTGTCGCCGTCCCCGATCCGCTTGTAGTCGCGGGCCGGAGGGAAGGCGACGGCCGCCTCGCCGGCGCCGAGGGCGAAGAGCGACAGCTCGGGCCCCTCCAGCAGCTCCTCGACGTGGAAGGGCTGGTCGAACGCCTGCGCGACCTGGAGCGCCGAGTCGAGCTCGTCCTGGGTGTGGCAGACCCAGACTCCCTTGCCGGCGGCGAGCCCGTCGAGCTTGATCACGCACGGCGGTTGGGCGATGGGCAGCGTCTTGGCGGTCGGCACCCCGGCGGCGTCCATCACCTCCTTCGCGAACGACTTGGAGCCTTCGATGCGCGCTGCAGCGGCGCTCGGGCCGAAGACGGCGATGCCGCGATGGCGCAACTCGTCGGCGAGACCCGCGACGAGCGGCGCCTCCGGGCCGACGACGACCAGGTCGATCCGGAGCTCGCGCGCGAGCGAGACGAGCGCGGCGTGGTCGTCGGCACGCACGGGATGGCAGTGGGCGAGCGCCGCGATTCCGGGATTGCCGGGAGCGGCATGCAGCTCGTCGAGGTCACCGCTGCGGGAGAGAGACCAGGCGAGTGCATGCTCGCGACCTCCCGACCCGACGACGAGCGCCCTCACCGGAGGATCCTACGAGATCGCGTTTGAAGTCGCCGTCGCCCGCGCAGGACCCGGCCATGTACGAACCCGGACTCGACCGGCACGAGTGGGAGAGCCAGTGGCAGGCGCTCGAGGACGATCTCCGCACGGATCCGGCTCACGCTCTGCCCGAGCTCGACCGGCTCGTGGCGCGGATGCTCGAGGAGAGCGGCTACGAGCTGACCGACCCCGTCGTCAGCGAAGGTGACGAGCGCGAGCTCGTGGCCGAGTACCTCGCGGCGCACGAGGTCGTCGACGCGGTGGAGCGCGACTCCGACGAGGTCTCGCCGGGCGACGTCGCCGCTGCGATCAACGGCTACCGCGCCGTCTTCGACCATCTCGTCGCCACCCGCGCGAGCACCGACGCGCAGCTCGACGCGGCAGACGCCGAAGACGCCTAACTCCGAGGGTTACGCTGCGTCCCTGATGGACGCGCCGCCCTACTCGGCCGCCGCGGTCGACGTCCTCCGGCTCCCGGCGGGCACGACCGAGCCCGACCGCGTCGCCGTCGAGGAGCCGCTCGAGATCCGGATCGGTGGCTTGCCGGTCGCCGTCACGATGCGGACGCCCGGACACGACGAGGAGCTTGCGCTCGGCTTCTGCCTCTCAGAGGGGTTGCGGCCCCGTGAGGCGCGGCTGCCCGACGACCTCGCCGCGAACACGGTCGAGGTCGATGCGCCCGGCTTCGACCCTGCGCGCCTGCAGCGCAGCTTCTACACCTCGTCCTCGTGCGGGGTCTGTGGCAAGGGAGCGCTCGAGGCGGTCGCTGTCGAGGCGCCGCGCGTCGAGTCCGAGCTGCGGCTGGCGCTGCCTCTCGTCGCCTCGCTGCCCGAGCGGCTGCGGGAGGCGCAGGCGGCCTTCGCCGCCACGGGCGGCCTGCACGCGACGGGGCTCTTCTCCGCCGCCGGCGAGCCGTTGTGCGTGCGCGAGGACGTCGGCCGGCACAACGCGCTGGACAAGGTCGTCGGCTGGGCCTTCCGCGAGCGGCTGCTGCCGCTCGCCGAGCACGTGCTCTGCGTCAGCGGCCGGCTGTCCTTCGAGCTCGTCCAGAAGAGCGCCATTGCCGGCTGCCCGGTCCTCGTCGCGGTCGGTGCGCCCTCGAGCCTCGCGGTGGACCTCGCAGCCGACCGGGGGATCACGCTCTGCGGCTTCGTTCGCGGCGGCTCGGTCAACGTCTACACGGAGCCGTGGCGGATCGCGAGCTGACCGGGATCCTGCTCGTCGGCGGCGCGAGCAGCCGCTTCGGGTCGCCGAAGGCGCTCGCACGAGTTCGAGGGAGAGACGCTCGCCGACCGCGCATGGCGGCTGCTCGGCGAGGTCGTGCGACGAGCGGATCGCCGTCGGCAGCGCGGCGGGCTTCCGTTCCGGCGCTCGCGGACGTGGGACGGGGCCGGTCGCCGCGATCGCCGCCGGTCTGCAGCGCAGCGGCACACGTGCGTGGCGGTCGTGATTCCCGGTCGACATGCCTCTCCTCACGCCCGGCGCGCTTCGTCTGCTCGCCGAGGCGTGCCGCGACGCCGCGGTGGCGCAGGCCGGACCGCTTCCCTGTGCGGTCGCCCGGCGCACGCTGGCCGCGTTCGAAGCCGGCGAGCGCAGGCTTCGCACCGTGCTGGACGGGCTCGACACCGCCGAGGTCGTGCTCGAGGAGCGGCTGCTCGCGAACGTGAACACGCCGGCCGACCTCGATACGCTCGCGCCATGAACATGGCCTTCCGCGTGGGCGGCGACGAGTACGACGACTTCATGGGCCGCTACTCGAGAGTCCTGGCGCCGCTGTTCGCGGACTTCGCCGGCGTGAACTCGGGCATGCGAGCGCTCGACGTCGGGGCGGGCACCGGCGCCCTCACCGTCGAGCTGCTCTCCCGCGGCGTCTCGGTCGCCGCGGCGGACCCGTCGCCCGAGTTCGTCACCGTTCTGCGCGAGCGCTTTCCGGACATCGAGGTCGAGGAGGCTCCGGCCGAGTCGCTCCCGTGGGGGGCAGGCGTGTTCGATGTGGCGCTTGCCCAACTCGTCGTCGCCTTCGTGTCCGACGCGCCGGCGGCGATCGCCGAGATGGCGCGGGTGGCCCGACGGGTCGCGATTTGCATGTGGGGCGTCGCCGAGGTCGACATGTTCGCCGCGATCGACCGAACGGCGGAGGTGATCGGCACGTTGCGCGGGGGAGAGCCGCGCAGGTACCGGACTCCGCAGGAGATCCAGGACCTGCTCGCTCCGCATGGCGAGGTCGAGTCAGCGGTGCTCGACGTGACCGCCGGCTACGGGGACTTCGACGAGTTCTGGCAGGCCCTCGGTTGCCTCGTCGGCCCCGCCGGCCAGTGGCTGGCGTCGCTCGACGGCGAGCAGCGGGAGCGGGCGCACGACCAGCTGTTCCGGGAGTTCGGCAGCCCTCAGGGGCCGTTCGAGCTGAAGGCGCGCGCGTTCGCCGCCGCGGTCACGCCCGCGTGAGCACCGAGGAGCGCTCGGCGCCTGTGCCGACGAGCGTCACCTCGACTTCGAGCTCGCGCTCGACGAACTCGACGTAGCCCCGCGCCGGGGCCGGCAGCTCGGCGACCGACGAGCAGCCGTCGAGCGGCTCACTCCAGCCCTCGAGCAGCTCGTACACCGGCTCGGCGGCGTGGAAGTCGCTCTGGTGCGTGGGAAGTCCCGCGTCTCGGAGCCGTCGCGGGTGCGGTAGCGCACGCAGACGGGAAGCTCGGCGAAGTGGGAGAGGACGTCGAGCTTCGTGAGCGCCAGGCGGTCGATGCCGTTGACGCGCACGGCATAGCGTAGGGCGACGAGGTCGAGCCAGCCGCAGCGGCGCTCCCGGCCCGTCACGGTCCCGTACTCGCCGCCGAGCTCCCGCAAGCGCTCCTGGTCGGGGCCTTCGATCTCCGACGGGAACGGCCCCTGCCCGACGCGCGTCACATAGGACTTCGCGACGCCGATCACGCCGTCGATCCGGCTTGGCCCGATCCCGATGCCGACGGCCGCGCCGCCCGCAACGGTCGGCGAGGAGGTGACGAACGGATACGTGCCGTGGTCGAGGTCGAGGAGCGTGCCGTGGGCGCCGTCGAAGAGGACCCGCTTGCCGTCCCGCAGCGCGGTGTCGACGAGCAGCGAAGTGTCCGCGATCATCGGCCGCAGCCGCGCGGCGTAGCCCTCGTACTGCTCGACCAGTCCTTCGAGCTCGATCGGCTCCTCGCTGTACACGCGCTCGAGCCAGAGGTTTTTCTCGGCGAGCGCGACCTCGATTTTCTGGCGCAGGATCTTGGGGTCGAGGATGTCCTGGACGCGGATCCCCAGCCGCATCGCCTTGTCGGCATAGCAGGGGCCGATGCCGCGCTTGGTGGTGCCGATCGCGAGCTTGCCGAGGCGCCGCTCGCTCGCCTGGTCGATCGCGAGGTGCCACGGCATGATCAGGTGCGCGTTACCGGAGAGCCGAACGAGGCCTGTTTCCACGCCGCGCGAGCTCAGGTCGTCGAGCTCCTCGATCAGCACCGGCGGGTCGATGACGCAGCCGGCGCCGATCACGCACTCCTTGCCCTGGAGGATCCCGGACGGGACGTGCTTCAGCTTGTACGTCTCGCCGTCGGCCACGATTGTGTGGCCGGCGTTCGGCCCGCCGTTGTAGCGGCAGACGAGGTCGGAGTCCCGGGCGAGCAGGTCGACGATCTTGCCCTTCCCCTCGTCGCCCCACTGCGCGCCGACGATGACAGTCGCGGGCACGGCGGAGAAGTATGCCCCCCGGCCCTACGCGGCGTGCTGTTCGCGGTAGTCCTGCCGCGCGTCCACGTGCACCTCGCGCGTCAGGCGCCGCAGCCGGCTCGCGGTCGGGCCGCCGACGCGGCCCGCGAGCTCCCGCCACTCGTGGTTCGTCGTCACGACCACGAGCCGCCGCTGCTGCTCGCGCTGGTTGACGAGGTTGTAGATGCGGTCGCGCGCCCAGCTCGACCAATCCTCGGCGCCGAGGTCGTCGAGCACGACGATCTCGTATCCGCTCGGGTTCGGCGGCGGCTCGCCGTCGCCGTAACTCTCGCGCAGCGCGTTCAGCCAGTTCGGAACGTTGAGGAAGAGCGCCGTCGGCCTCGGCTCGCGGTCGCTCCAGATGACCTCGCGCAGGATGGCGACCGCGAGGTGCGTCTTGCCCCCGCCGGGATTGCCGCGGAGGAGGAGGCCCTGGCGCAGGTCGGTCCCCGCACGGAACTCCTTCGTCCACTGCCGGCAGACGGCGAGCGCGTTGCGCGTGTCCGGCACCGGCTCGAAGTTCTCGAAGGTCGAGCCGTCGTAGGCGGAAGGGACCTGCACGCGCGCCCAGCGCTCGTCCGCCCGGCGCTGTTCGTCGACGACCTCCTCGGTGGCCCGGCACAGCTCGCAGTAGCGCTCGGCCGGGAATGTCTGGCCGAGGAGGACGACCTGCTCGGTCTCGAACTCGCGCCCGCAACCGAGGCACTTCTCTGTGCGGTTAGTGGGCAAGGCTGGCGAACTTGGCGAACTTGCTGATGAAGGCGACGTTGAAGGCGCCGACCGGTCCGTTCCGGTGCTTCGCGACGATCACCTCGGCGACTCCCTTCTTCGAGTCGTCGGCGTCGTCGCGGTCGTAGTACTCCTCGCGGTAGAGGAACATCACGAGGTCGGCGTCCTGCTCGATCGAGCCCGACTCGCGCAGGTCGGAGAGCATCGGCCGTTTGTCGTGCCGCTGCTCGGGCGAGCGGTTGAGCTGGGAGAGCGCGACGACCGGAAGGTCGAGGTCCTTCGCGATCTCCTTCAGGCCACGGGAGATCGAGGACACCTCCTGCACGCGGCTCTCCTCGTTGCGACCGGTCGTCATCAGCTGGAGGTAGTCGACGACGACGAGCCCGAGATCCGGCTGGCGCCGCTTCAGCGTCTGCGCGCGGGCGCGGAGCTCGAGCAGGCTGAGCGCAGGCGTGTCGTCGACGTAGAGCGGCGCCGACTCGAGCTGGCCGCACGCCTGCACGACCCGCGGCCAGTCGTCTCTCGTGAGCCTGCCGGTGCGGATGTGGCCCGCGTCGACCTTGCCGCGGGAGCAGATCAGGCGCTGTGCCACCTCCTGCTTCGACATCTCGAGGCTGAAGAAGGCGCAGGGCGTCTCGTGGTCGACCGCAACGTGGTTGGCGATCTCGAGCGCGAAGGCGCTCTTTCCCATCGACGGGCGGGCGGCGATGATCACGAGGTTCGCGGGCTGGAAGCCGCCGGTGATGCGGTCGAGGTCCTTGAAGCCGCTCGCGAGGCCCGTCACCTCGGCGCCCGACTCGTAGAGCTTGTTGATCGTCTGGAACGCCTCGAGGAGTGCGTCCTTGAAGAGGACGAGCTCGCCCTCGGCTCGCCGCTCGCCGAGCTCGAAGACGAGCTGCTCGGCACGGGCCACGAGCTCGGTCGGCTCGCCCTCCCGGTCCCAGCCGAGCTGCGCGATCTGGCCGCCCGCGAGGATGAGGCCGCGCAGCGTCGCCGTCTCGCGGACGATCTCCGCGTAGTGGCGGGCGTTGGCGGTCGCCGGCACCAGCCGCGCGAGCTCGTGGAGACGGACGCGCCCACCGATCTCGTCGAGCTCGCCGCGCTGCTCGAGCTCATTCGTCAGCGTGATCGCGTCGACCGGCTCGTTCTTGCCGTAGAGCTGGAGCGCAGCGCGGTAGATCTTCGCGTGTGACTCGCGGTAGAAATCGCTCGCGTCGAGGATCTCGGTGACGGCAGCGATCGCGTTCCCTGAGATCATCATCGCGCCGAGGACCGACTCTTCTGCCTCCAAATTTTGAGGCGGAACAGCGGCCTGCTCAGCGACTGCGGCGAGCTGTATCACGTGCGCGCCTCTCGTTCTCGAGCTATCCGTCTCTGGGAATGCCAGCGTCGTTCGCATAGCCGACTACAGAAGCGCGTACGGGCCGCGTTGGGAGTGAAGGGAGGCTGGAAGATCCGGTCGCAGAAGGGGCACGCGCGTGCGGCAGTCGGTATGGCGATTCGCAGATTCAGGAGCCCCACGGCCTCTTCGGCGCGTGCTCGTCGTCGCTCCCCGAGCCAGGGATACAGCAACCGGATGATCCGAAGCACTTCGGGCACTTGGATCACGTCCACACGCCAGAGACGCTTTCGGCGTCCATTACGGCCAGGTGGTTGAGAACTCACCCGGCCCGCACCGATTACGGTGCGGAACCGCTCGATGACGTCCCGGTCGGTCGAGGCGAGCGACAGGAGAACTGTCCGGTTTTGACGTACGCCGACCGATCCCTCACCCTCGAAGAGGCCGCCGGCCCACGCAACCTCAGCTTCGAGATCTTGCGGCGGGACGGCGCCGGGGACGGAAGCCGGCGTCGGGACGGGGGCAAGCGACATGCGTGGCGATTCCAGCACGTCGTCCGCCGGGTTTCTAGGGGGCGCAGCCCCTGTGGGTATGTCCTTTGTGAACAGGTCGTTTTTGGCCATTTGCAGGAGAAACGGTCATCGTTGCAGGCGCGCCGGACGGCGCGCTGTGCACAGATCCGCCCGCTCGGAGCGGGAACTTCCTGCGCAATCCACACCGCCGTGGACAGTGTGTTAAAGCCGAGCGAGACGGCGGGGACGGAGTGACCACGGCAGCCCCGTGGTTCTCGCTGCGAGCGCTTACTCCTCGGCGAGGGCCGCGTCCGCGTCGGCCCGCCACTCGGGCACGGCCTCTGCTTCGGCCTCTTCGGTCTCGCCGGGCTCTGCCGCCTCGGTCTCTGCCGCCTCGGCCTCCGCGGCCTCGGCCTCCTCGGCAGCGTCCACCTCGGCGAGGACCTCCTCGAGCTCGATCGCAGGCTCGGCCTCCGCCGCGGCCTCCTGCTCGGCGCGCTCGGCTGCCTCCAGCTCTGCGAGCTCCTCGTCGGACGGCAGCTTGCCGCCCTCCGGGATGACCTCGGTCTTCACCTCGACCTTCACGTCCTCGAACAGCCCGATCGGGATCTCGTAGCGGCCGATGCGCTTGATCGGATCGGTCTCGATCTTGCGCCGGTCGACGCGGATCTTCTTGGAGTTCCAGAGCTCGTCCGCGATATCCGTCGGCGTGACCGAGCCGAAGAGGGAGCCGGTCGGGCCGGCCTTGACCTCGAAGCGCAACACCGCCTGCGAGAGCGTCTGCGCGATCTCTTGTGCTTGCTCGGCTGTCTTCGCCTCGTGGCGCGCGCGCAGGGTGTCGCGCTTCTGTAGCTCCGCCACGCGTGCCGGAGTTGCCTCCTCGGCGAGCTGCCGGGGGAGCAAGTAGTTGCGGGCGTAGCCGCGCGCGACCGAGACCACGTCGCCGCGCAGGCCGACGTGCTCGACGTCCGAGAGGAGGACGACCTCCATCAGCGCTCTCCCCGGTCTCCCGCGGTCGCCGCGGTCGCCGCGATCGCGCCGCCCGCCGCCCCGCTCCTCGGCGCCCTCGGCGACGTACGGCAGCAGGGCCATCTCGCGCGCCCGCTTGACGGCGGTCGCCACCTGCACCTGATGCCGGCGGCAGGCGCCGGTGATCCGGCGGCTGCGGATCTTCCCCTTCTCGGAGACGTACCGGCGCAGCTGGTTGACGTTCTTGTAGTCGATCTCTGCGATGTGCTCCTTGCAGAAGAAGCAGTTGCGGCGCCTGATCTGCCCCTGAGGGCCGCCGGGCCGCCTCCGCTGCTGCTGCTGACTCTTCTCTCTCGCCATGCCTCTCCTAGAACGGGATGTCGTCGTCGGCCGCGGCCGGGAAGTCGGCGCTCTCCTGCTGCGCCGCGCCCGCGGGCACGAACTGGTTGCCGCCGTCGCCGTCGCCGCGGCTGCCGAGGAACTGGACGCTCTCGGCGATGATCTGCACGGCCTGCCGCTTCCCCGAGCCGTCGGTCGCCTCCCACTCGCGCCAGTCGAGCCGGCCGTCGATGCCGACCGGGCGGCCCTTCGAGAGGTACTGCGTGCAGCTCTCGGCCTGGTTGCCGAAGACGGAGACGTCGAAGTAGTTCGGCTTGTCGACCCAGGTGCCCGACTCGTCGCGCCGACGGCTGTTGACTGCCACGCGCATGCTGCAAACCGGCGTACCGCCGGGGGTATGCCGCAACTCGGGGTCCTTCGTCAGGTTGCCTACGAGAACGACGCGGTTGATGTTCGCCATGTCTTACTCCTCTTCCTCGCCGGATTCTTCTTGGGGCTCCTCTTCCGCGCCAGCGTACTCCGGCTCGCCGTCTTCCGAAACGGTCGTTTCGGGCGTTGTCGCTTCGGGCGTTGTCGCTTCGGGCGTTGACGCTCGGGCGTTGCGTTCGGCGTCGCCGCTTCGGCGGGCACCGCCACAGGCGCGGCCGCGTCGTCGCGCGGCGCGCTCGTCCGGGAGCCCTCGATGTGGCGCGTCGCCATGTGGCGCAGCACCGAGTCGTCGATCTTGAGCACGCGGGAGATCTCCTCGAGCGTCTCCGCCTCCGCGTCGAAGACGACGAGGTGGTAGACGCCCTCCTCCTTGTGCGCGATCGGATAGGCGAGACGGCGCCGGCCCCAGGCGTCGTGGCTGTGCCACGTGCCCTTGCCCTTCTCGACGAGGTCGCGCGTGCGGGCGACGATGTCGTCCTGGCGGGTCTCGGCCTGCTCGGGGTCCAGCATCAGCAGGATTTCGTAAGTCGTCATGTCCCGAGGTCCTCCCTTCCCATGGTCTCGATGTCGGCCCCGACTGCCGGCGCCGCTCGGGACGGAACGGCGCGATGACGGGGCAGGAAGCGGCGGTCACTGTAGCATCGCCGTCGTGCGCCGCCTGACTGCGTGGATCGGAGGAGCCGTCGGCGCGATCACCGCCTACCGGTGGCTGCGAGGGCGTTTGCCGGTCGGGGCCGAGCCGGAAGCGGAGCCCGCGCCGACCGCCGCGGACGAGCGCGCCGAGGAGCTGCGCGCCAAGCTTGCGGAGTCGCGCGTGGCCGATCCGGTCGTGGAGGAGACACCACCGGAGCCCGTCGCGGAGGAGGAGCCCGAGCCGGTTCCCGAGCCCGAGTCGCCCGAGGATCGCCGCGCCCGCGTCCACGAGGAAGGCCGCGCCGCTCTCGACGAGATGAAGCCCGACGGCGCCGGCTGACCTGGGCGGCGGGGTTGCGCCCGGAGTGCTGAACGAGACTCTCTGACGGAGGCACCTCGCAAGCCGGTCTCGCCCGGGGACGCAACCCGCGCCAATCTCTACTTACATCCAACGCCCCACTTTGGCCATCGCCGACCGACGATTCGGCGCTCGACCTTCCCAGCGCAGTTGGAGATTCGCCGCTCCGGTGTGGTGACGACCCTACGGAGCGGCGCCGGAGTCGAACCGACCTAGCCGTGGGCTGCACGACCGTACGGGTTTTGAAGACCCGCTGGGCCACCGGGCCCGGCCGCTCCGCTGCGAGCGTACCGAGCTGGTCCCGGGCTACTTGTCGCCTTCGAGGTAGTGCGAATCCCAGCCGGCGGGCTTGTATCCCGTGCCGGGCGGGCCTGCGCCGACCGAGAGGACGAGGGTCCCCGGGTCGCGCGCGGTCGCAGCCCGTGTCGTCGAGGCCTCACGGACCCACAGGCACGTCCCGGCCGGCGCCTCGACCTCCTCGCCCGCGATCGTGAACGTCGCGTGGCCGTCGACGGTGTAGTAGAGCTCGGGCTCGCCGTCCTCGCCGTGGTTGTGCTCGGGGATGAGCGTCCCGTCGTCGCGCCCCCGCCAGAGGTTGATGCCGAAGGTCTCGATCCCGAAGTGGTGGCGGACCGGGATCCAGTGCGGCCACTGGTTCGAGGCGATCTCGTCGATGTGTGCTTTCTCGTAGGCAGCCATGCGCCGACCCTATTCCTCTCCGAGTCGTCTGAACAAGGTCTCGGGCGGCAGGTCGGCGAGGGAGTCGAGGACGATGTCGGCGCCGGCCTCGGCGAGCCCGAGGTCCCGCGTGACCTCGTTCGGGACGGCGACGCAGAAGACGCCGGCCGCCTTCGCCGCAAGGACGCCGTTCGGCGAGTCCTCGAACGCGACCGCCTCGCCCGCGGTCACGTCGAGCTGCTCGAGCGCCTCGAGGTAGAGGGTTGGCGCCGGCTTGGCGCGGGTGGGATTGCCGTCGGCGGTGCAGATCGCGTCCCAGCCGACCGCCTCCTCGAGCCGCTGGAGGTGCGTGTCGACCCAGTGATGCGACGAGCTCGAGACGATCGCGCGCCTCAACCCGTGCTGCCGGGCGGCTGCGAGGTACTCCGCGATCCCGGGGCGTAGCTCCTCGGCCTCGATGAGCGCGATCTCGTGTGCGCGACGGCGCTCGTTCAGCGCCTCCCGCTCGAGCGGCTCCCCGACGAGCTCCTCGAGGTGCGCCATCGGGTCGAACGGAGCATGGGTGGTGCCCACCACCGTCGCCCACAGCTCGGCCGGCAGCTCGTGTCCGTGCTCCCGGTAGACGTGTTCCCAGCCGGCGCGCGAGGGGAGCTCGGTGTCGAGGATCAGCCCGTCGAAGTCGAAGAGGAAGGCGCGGACTCGCATGCCGGTGCAGAGTACGGACGTGGCGATCCTGGGCGTCGACGTCGGCGGCACGTTCACCGACGCGGTGCTCGTCGAGGAGGGGCGGATCCGAGCGGCCAAGGTGCCGACCGCTGCGCAGCAGGAGGAGTCGGTGCTCGCCGCCGCGCGCGCGGTGGGGGCAGGCGCCGGGGTGACGCGCTTCGCGCATGGGACGACCGTCGCCACGAACGCGCTCCTCGAGCGGCGCGGCGCCCGGATCGCCTACGTGGGGAACGCCGGCTTCGAGCATCTCCTCCACCTCCGGCGCCAGACGCGCGCGCACCTCTACCGGCTTTGCGCCGAGCATCCCGAGCCCCTCGTGCCGCTCGAGCGCTGCCACGGCGTGCGCGGTCGGCTCGGGCCCGAGGGTGAGCTCGAGCCGCTCGATCTCGGTTCGCTGTCCGACGTCCGGGAGGCGGAGGCGATCGCCGTGTGCCTCCTGTTCGCGTTCCGCGACGCCTCGCACGAGCAGGCGGTCGCCGCCGAGCTGCGGCGGCGCCACCCCGGCGTGCACGTAGTCGCCTCGCACGAGGTCGCACCCGAGTTCCGGGAGTACGAGCGCGCCTCGACCACCGCCGCCGACGCCTATCTCGCACCGATCGCGGCCCGCTACCTGCGGGCGCTCGGCGCGGCGGCGGCCGGGGCCGGGCTGCCGGAGCCGGTCGTGATGCTCTCCTCCGGCGGCGTCCTCCCGGCCGAGGAGGCCGCTGCCCACCCCGCACGCCTGCTTGTCTCGGGGCCCGCGGGCGGCGTAGTGGGCGCCGGTCTCCTCGCGCGCCGCGCGGGCTTCACGGACGCGATCGCGTTCGACATGGGCGGCACTTCGACGGACGTCTGCCTCCTCCCGGGCGGGCGGGCGGTGCGCGTGCCCGAGCGCGAGGTCGGCGGGGTGCCGGTCAGATTGCCGTCGGTCGACGTGCACACCGTCGGCGCGGGAGGCGGCTCGCTCGTGCGGAGCGACGCGGGCGGCGCGCTGCGGGTCGGGCCGGAGTCGGCGGGGGCCGATCCCGGCCCGGCGTGCTACGGACGCGGCGGCGGCCCGACCGTGACCGACGCGAACTTCCTGCTCGGACGGCTGCCGGAGGAGCTGCCGGGCGGGCTCGTCCTCGACCGGGACGCTGCCGCGGCGGCCCTCGAAGGGATCGATCCGGCGGCGGTCGTCGAGGTCGTGAACGCGGAGATGTTGCGCGCGCTGCGCGTGGTCTCGGTCGAGCGGGGACACGACCCGCGCGAGTTCGCGCTCGTCGCCTACGGCGGGGCCGGGCCGCTCCACGCGTGCGCGCTCGCCGAGGAGCTGGGGATGGAAGCCGTGCTCGTGCCGGCGGCCGCCGGCGTTCTCTCGGCCCTCGGTCTCGCGGCCGGCGACGAGCGCCGCGACCGCGTCGTTTCGCACGTCCGGCCGCTCGTCGAGGTGGACGACCTGCCGGCGGAGGGCGAGGCGGACCTCCGTTACCGAGGACAGTCGTTCGAGCTGACGGTCCCGCTCGGAGGCGATCTTGCGGAGCGCTTCCACCGCGCGCACGAGGAGCGCTACGGCTACGCCGACCGCGAGCGGCAGGTCGAGCTCGTCGCGGTCCGCACCGCCGACGTCGTGCGCGGCCCGGAGTTGGAGCTGCCGGGCGGCGAACCACAACGCCTGTCCGGACCGGCCCTGCTCGAACTGGACGGCTCGACCTTGTGGATTCCCCCCGGGTGGGAGGGGGCTAGGGATGGTCCCAGCTGGGTCGTGACCCGTGAGTGACGTGATCGCAACGATTCAGCTTCAAGTGATCGGGGCGTCGCTGCGGTCGATCGCGGAGGAGATGGGCGCCGTGCTGATCCGCTCCTCCTTCTCCGCGAACATCAAGGAGCGCCGCGACTGCTCGACCGCGCTATTCGACGAGCGCGGCCGGATGATCGCGCAGGCGGAGCACATTCCCGTCCACCTCGGCGCGATGCCCGACGCCGTCGCCGCAGTGATGCAGCTCGGGCTCGAGCCCGGCCAGGTCGCGATCCTCAACGACCCGTACACCGGCGGCACGCATCTCCCCGACGTGACGCTCATCTCGCGCACCGTGCTCGGCTACGCCGTCTCACGCGCGCACCACGCCGACGTCGGCGGGATCGAGCCGGCGAGCCTGCCTGCGTTCTCGCGCACGCTCGAGGAGGAGGGCGTGATCCTGCCGCCGCAGCTCCTCACCGACGAGGTGCTCGAGCGCTTCGTCGAGGGGACGCGGCAGCCGGAGGAGCGGCGGGGCGACCTCCGCGCCCAGCTCGCGGCGCACCGTCTCGCCGAGCGGCGGCTCGAGGAGCTGTGCGCGCGCCGAGGTCGCGACCGCGTGGCCGCCGCGATGGACGAGCTCTACGCCTACTCCGAGCGGATGGTGCGCGCGGCGCTAGCGGCGCTTCCGGACGGCCGCGGCGAGGCCGAGGACCTCGTGGAGGCGGTCGACGGCGACCTGCCGATCCACTGCACGGTCGAGATCGCCGGCGAGGGGATCCGGATCGACTTCACCGGGACGGCGCCGCAGTACGACGGCAACCTCAACTGCCCGCTCGCGGTGACGAAGTCGGCCTGCTACTTCGTCGTCCGCTGCCTCACGGAGCCGGACTTGCCGGCTTCCGGCGGCGCGTTCGCCCCCGTAACCGTGACCGCGCCCGAGGGCTGCCTCGTCAACGCGCGGCCCCCCGCGGCCGTCGCCGCCGGCAACACGGAGACGTCCTCCCGCATCGTCGACGTCGTCTTCGCCGCGCTGGGCGAACTGGGAGGGGGCGGGCTCGTGCCGGTTCCGGCAGCGGGGCAGGGGACGATGAACAACCTCGCGCTCGGCAACGACCGCTTCACGTACTACGAGACGGTCGGCGGCGGCCAGGGCGCCTGCCCCGACGCCGACGGCCCGAGCGGCGTCCACGTCGCGATGTCGAACACCCTCGCGACGCCGGTCGAGGCGCTCGAGCTGCAGTACCCGCTCCGCGTCGAGCGCTGGGAGCTGCGAGGCGGCTCCGGCGGCGCAGGCACCCACCAGGGCGGTGACGGTGTCGTGCGCGAGCTGCGCGTGCTCGAGGACTGCCGGCTCTCGGTGCTCGCGGAGCGCCGGCGTCACGCGCCGCCGGGCCGCTCCGGCGGGGAGGAGGGCGCCTTCGGCCGAACCCTCGTGAACGGTGAGGAGCAGCCGCCGAAGCTGACGCGGCAGCTCCACGCCGGCGACGTCGTCCGGGTCGAGACGCCCGGCGGCGGTGGGCACGGCACGCCGGAGTAGGCTCCGGGCATGGAGCGTCCGGTCAAGGTCGCATGCGTCCAGGTCGAGCCCGTCGTGCTCGACCGCGAGGCGACGCTCGACAGGCTCGAGAAGGTCGCGGCGGAGGCTGCAGAGGCCGGCGCCGAGCTCGTCGTCTTCCCCGAGACGTTCGTCCCCGTCTACCCGTCGTCGGTCTGGGCCAAGGCGTTCGCCGGCTGGGCGGCGGAAGGCGCGAAGGAGACGTTCGCGCGTCTCGCGCAGGAGTCGGTCGCGGTCGGCTCACCGGCCGAGCGCCGCATCGCCGCCGCGGCGCAGGAGCTCGGCATCTGGATCGTCACCGGCGTCAACGAGGTCGAGCCCGAGCGGCCGGGGACGATCTACAACGCGCTCCTCTACCACTCGCCGGCCGGCGAGCTCGCGCTCCACCACCGCAAGCTCGTGCCCACCAACCACGAGCGGCTCGTCTGGGGCCAGGGCGACGGCCGCGGCCTCGAGGCGGTCGAGACCGGCTTCGGTAGGCTCGGCGGCCTCATCTGCTGGGAGAACTACATGCCGCTCGCGCGCGTCGCGCTCTACGAGTCGGGCGTCGAGATCTACGTCGCCTCGACCGCCGACGACGGCGACGCGTGGCAGCAGACCCTCGTCCACATCGCGCGCGAGAGCCGCGCGTACGTCGTCGCGCCCGCGCACTTCCAGCGCGAGTCGGCGTACCCCGAGGACTTCCCGCTCGCCGCCGAAATCGAGGGAGTCGGCACGATCGGCCGCGGCGGCAGCGCGATCCTCGCCCCGGACGGCTCGTACCTCGCCGGGCCGCTGTACGACGAGGAGGGGATTCTCTACGCGGAGCTCGACCCGGCGCGGCTGCTGGCCGAGCGGCAGCGCTTCGACCCGGTCGGCCACTACAGCCGGCCGGACGTGCTCCAGCTCACAGTTCGCGCGGACGGTGCGACGACGAGTACACGTCCTTCCGCGCGATCTTCCCGTCCCTGAGCGGGAAGACGTCGACGCCGTCCCACTCCTTCGAGCCGGTCGAGGCCGTCCACTCGCAGACCGCGAAGTCGTCGCCGGCGTAGAGCGACCGCGTCGCGAACCGCAGGGTCGGGTTGTTGCGGAAGATCTGGGCGATGTGCTCGCGCACCACGGCCGCGCCCTCGGCGCGCTCGTCCGCCGTGTGATTGTGGAACACGATCTCGGGATCGTGGAGCTCGTGGATCGCGTCGAGATCCTGCGCGTTCCAGGCGGCGTTGTAGCGCTCGATCAGCTCGCGGACCGCTGCTGCGTCCATCGTCCTCGGAGATTACGCGGAGTAGCATCGCCGCATGGCGACGGCGGCTCGTAAGTACGACCTCTACAGCGACGCGTTCCGCGCCGACACGTACGCGACCTTTGCGCGCATGCGCGAGCAGGACCCGGTGCTCTGCCAGCCCGGGCTCGACGGCGAGACGCCGATCTGGTGCGTGACGCGCTACGACGATGCGGAGGCGGTGCTGCTCGACGACGAGCGCTTCGTTCGCGATCCGCGGCTCGCGCTTGCGGCCGGACGCAGCTCCGCCGAGTTCGAGCTGGCCTACCGGAGTTCGTCGCCTTCATCGACAGCAACATGCTCAACCGCGACGGCGACGACCACCGACGCCTGCGCCGCCTCGTCTCCAAGGCGTTCACGCCGCGGATGATCGAGCGCTTGCGGCCGCGGATCCAGGAGATCGCCGACGAGCTGATCGACCCCGTCTCGGCCGCCGGCGAGATGGAGCTCGTCTCGGCGTTCGCGTTCCCGCTGCCGATCACGGTGATCGCCGAGCTGCTCGGCGTCCCCGTCGCCGACCGCGACCGCTTCCGCGAGTGGTCGACCGCGATGGTCAGGCCGGCGCTGACGGCCGCCGAGGCTGGAGCAGGCTCGACGTCTTGCTGACCGCTTTCGTCGACTACCTGCTCGCGCTCTTCGCCGAGCGGCGGGAGAAGCCCGGCGAAGACCTCGTCAGCGCGCTCGTCGCGGTCGAGGACGGCGGAGACACGCTCTCCGAGGAAGAGCTGTCGAGCATGGTCGCACTCCTGATCGTCGCGGGGCACGAGACGACCGTGAGCCTGATCGGGAACGCCGTACTCGCCCTACTTACGCATCCCGGAGCAGCGGGCGGCGATCGAGCGCGATCCGTCGCTCCTCCCGCGCGCCGTCGAGGAGCTGATCCGCTACGACGGGCCGGTCGAGCGGACGCTGAACCGGTGGGCGGCGGTGGACGTGGAGCTCCGCGGCCAGAAGATCCGCCGCGGCGAGTCGGTGATCGTCGTCCTCGGCGCGGCCGACCGCGACCCGGAGCGGTTCGAGGACCCGGACGCGCTCGTCCTCGCCGCCGAGCGCGAGACGCGCCATCTCGGTTTCGGCCGCGGCCCCCACTTCTGCCTCGGCGCGCCGCTCGCGCGGCTCGAGGCTCGAGATCGCGCTCGGCGACGCTCCTGCGTCGCCTGCCCGGCCTGCGCCTCGCGGTCCCGCCGGAGGAGCTCCGCTGGCGCCCTGTGCCGCTCTTCCGCAGCCTCGTCGCGCTGCCGGTTGCCTGGGATAACTAGCGGCGGCGCAGGACTCGCGCATCGCCGACGCGCCGGGTCACGCCGTCCGCGTCGAAGCGCTCGAGGTAGAGCTGCGCCGTCTTCCTGCCGACGCCGAGGGCGTCGCGGAACTGGGCGAGCGTGATCCCGTCCACGAGCACCGCCCGCGCCTGCTCGTACGCGGCCGGTGAGATAGCGAAGCCGTCCCCGACCCGCACGAGCCGGCCCTGCTCCTCGAGGAAGCGCGCGAGCCGGGCGTCCTCGACGCGCACCGGCTCGACTCCGAGCTGCGCGGTGAGCGCCTCCGCCGCCGCCGTGCGCTCGCCGAGCTCGGGGCCGGCGCCGGGCCGGTAGAGCTTCGCGCCGCGCAGCTCGAGCCCCAGGTGCGGGACGACAGCTCTTGCCCACTCGGCGGCAGGAACCGGGACGCCGGGATCGAGCGGGTCGGCGGCGTCGATGGCCCTGTCGAGATCGCCGCGGAGCGCGTCGAGCCATTCCTCGGACCAGCGCCACTCTCCGTCAACGCGAACGGGGGCATGGACGAAGGTCTCGCCGCGCTCGAGCGCCTCGAAGCGGGCGAGGTCGGCGTGCCGCGGCGGGTTCGGGTCGAGGACGACGCCGCCCCCGACCGTCGTTCCCGCACGCAGCACGATGCGGTCGCCACGCGCGGCGACGACGGGCCGCGAGAGGCGCAGCTGGGCGAAGCGGTCGCCCGCGCGCGCGACGCGGGCGGCCGTCTCCGCGGTGCCGTGGTGGAGCATGACCCGCGGCGGGATCTCTCCCAGCGGCTCCAGCATCACGTCGAGCCGGAAGCTCGGCCTGAGCGCTCCCGGGGTGACGAGGACGTCGCCGCGCCGCAGCTCCCGTCGCTCGACGCCGGGGAGGGAGGCGGCGACGCGCTGCCCGGCCTCGGCGCGCTCGACCCCCCGGTCGTGCACCTGCACGCTCCGCACGCGCACGGTGCGGCCGCGGGGCTCGAGACTGAGCTCGTCGCCCTCGCCGATCGTCCCCGACCACAGCGTCCCGGTCGCGACCGTCCCGATCCCGCGCAGCGTGAAGGAGCGGTCGACGTGGAGACGAGCCGGGCCGCCGGCGTCGTGGCGCGTGATGCGCCCGGCGACCTCCGCCAGCGCCGCTCGCAGCTCGTCGAGCCCGGCCCTGGTGCGCGCGCTCGTCGCGACCACGGGAGCGCCGGGGACGAGCTCCTCCGCCTCGACGCGCGCGAGCTCGAGCGTCTCCTCCTCGACGGCATCGGCCTTCGTCAGCGCGACGACCCCGTGCTCGATCCCGAGCAGCCGCAGGATCGCAGAGGTGCTCGTGGGTCTGCGGCCGCGCCCCCTCGCCGGCGTCGATGACGAGGAGGAAGAGGTCGATGCCGCTCGCACCCGCGACCATGGTGCGCACGAAGCGCTCGTGCCCGGGGACGTCGACGACCGAGAGGCTCGTGCCGTCCGGCAGCTCGAGCGGCGCGTAGCCGAGGTCGATCGAGATCCCGCGCTCGTGCTCCTCGGGCAGCCGGTCGGTGTTCTTGCCGGTCAGCGCCTCGACGAGCGCCGTCTTGCCGTGGTCGATGTGACCCGCGGTGCCGACCGTCAGTGGCATGGTCGCAGCCTAGAGCCAGCGCTACGGGCGGGCGCGCGCGACGACCCGGCCCGCGGCGTCCAGCGCGAGCACCGCCTCGGGGTGCCGTGCGCCGGACGGCGCGGAAACCAGAAAGAACTTTCCCTCGAGCTGCACGGGGATCGTCCTCCCGTCGGGCAGCAGCAGCGCCACGGAAGCAGCACGCCGCGCGTTGACCTGGCCGGCAAGAGCCTCGTAACCCGACAGTCATCCCCTACCGCGGTCAGCTCGATCGGCTTTCTCCCCAGGAAGCCGCTTGCGACCGTCTCGTTTCCCGACGAGAGCTCCGCGTCTGTAGGCCCGTGACCGCGGCCGTCCGCGTACAGCGACCATCGGCCGCTCGTTGCCACCAGCGGGCCGACATGGCCACCGTGCCGCAGCTTCGAGACGATCGCCGCCTTGTGCGGGTCCTCGCGATCAGCCGCCAGGCCCCGATCGACGCCGCCGTCACGCCCACCACCAGGGCCACGACGACGAGGGCGAGCACAAAGCGCGACCGCGGCAGCCACCGGCGGCGAGCGGGCGGGACGGCGGGGCTCGGCGCTTCGACGAGCAGCTCGAGCTCCTCGAGCAGGCGCAGCTCGAAGCCTCCGATGGAATCGCTTGCGATGTCGCTCATCGTCCACCTCCTTGAGCCTGGACGGCATCCGGTGCCTCGACGGCGAGCGCAGCGCGCATCCGACGCCGCCCGCGCGCGAGTCGCATGCGAGCCGCAGCCGGATTGATGCCGAGAACGCGCGCCGCGTCGGCCGGGGCGAGCCCGTCGATGTCGACGAGCTCCACGATCTCTCGCTCGGCGGGCGCGAGCGAGCCGAGCGCGTCCGACAGCGGCTGCCGGAGCCGGGACGCGTCGATCCGCGCCTCGAGCCGCGCGTAGTCGTCCTCGTCCAGCAAACGGCGGCCCGAGACTGCGGCGGCGACCCCGGCAGCGCGCTGTTGGTCTCGCCACTGGGCCGAGGCGGTGTGGGCGGCGATGCCGAACAGCCAGGCCGTAGCGTTGCCCCGGCCGGCGTCGTAGCGGGATGCGGAGCCGATCACTTCGACGAACGTCTGCGCGACGGCGTCCGCGAGATCCTCGGGCGTCCGGCATCGCCGAGCGAGGAATCGCGTGACTGCGCCGACGTGCCGTAGATAGAAGGCCCGAAGCGCCTCCGCATCGTGGTCGAGGCGGCTGAGGAGCTGCGCGTCGCTGGGCTCGCCGTTCATCTACATGAGATTGGCACGAGCACCTGTCGGCGCAACAGCGACGGGCACTACACCGGCCGCGCCTCGATCGGGCCGCCCTCGGGGAAGCGCACCGGCTCCCAGCCTGTGCTCGAGAACAGCTCGCGCCATTGCTCCTCGTCGCGCTCGCGGCCGCCGGCGAGGACGAGCATCAGCAGGTCGAGCCACTTCGCTCCGTCGGCGTCGTTGCCGGGCCGGATCACGGACTCGTTGATCAGCAGCCGCGCGTGTTGGGGTGCGGCCGCGCGGATCGTGCGCAGGATCCGCGCCGCGTCCTCGTCGGGCCAGTCGTGGAGGATCCCGGAGAGCAGATAGGCGTCGCCCTCCGGCACCGATTCGAAGAAGCTGCCGGCCACGAACTCGATGCGGTCGCCGAGCGCCGCCTCGTCACGCACCGTCTCGGGCAGGTCGAGGACGATGCCGCGCAGCTCGGGGCGCCGTCGGATCAGCTCGACGAGCAGCGCGCCGTTGCCGCCGCCGACGTCGACCACCACCTCGCCCTCGCGCCACTCGAGCGCCGCGAGCCGCTCGGCGGGGCGGCCGCGCTCTCCCGCCATCGCGGCGTCGAACGCCGCGCGCTCGGCGGGATGCTCCGCGAGCCACTCCCAGAAGCCGGCTCCGAACCGCTCGGGGAACGGCGGGTCCGACGTTGACGCGCTGAGATCGGTCGTGGCCTCGAAGAAGACGCCGCCGAAGAGATGCGCGAACTCGCTCCAACCGGGGCCGAGCAGGAGTCGCGACTGCTCCGTGTGCTCGAACACGCCCGGCTTCGTCTCGCGGAAGACGCCGTCGCTGGCGAGCGCGCGCAGCAGCCGGTGCAGCGTGTCCGGGTCGCCCTGCAGCTCCGACACCGGCCGCGGGCCCGTCCGCCAGCGCTTCCGGCACTCCCGCGTCGACGACCGCGGCGAGTGCCTTCGTCATCAGCCGAACCGCGAAGGAAGTCCCAGAGCTCGGTCATCCGCGTGCGGCGGCGACCAGGCTCGCGGCCTCCTCGGCCTCCTCGTCGGTGAGCGTCAGGCAGTCGAGCAGCAGGCGGCCGTCGCGGACGACGCCGACCACCGGCGGCTCGCCGGCGCGCAGCGGCGCCGCGAGCGACTCCTCGAGCGCGCACGCGAAGCTCGGCAGCTCGGCGAGCGGCAGGGCGCCGCCGCCGACGCGGCCGACCGTCTCCTCGACCTCGCCGCCGGTCGCGGCCGCAAGTCGTTCCGCGCGCTCACGCACCGCGTTGCTCCCCTGCGCGAGCGTGCGGAGGACGGGGATCCGCTCCGGCGCCTCGAGGTGGAGGAGCAGCGTCCCCTCGAGCGCCGCGAGCGAGAGCTTGTCGATGCGCAGCGCGCGCTGGAGCGGATGCCGCCGCAGCCGCTCGACGAGCTCGGCGCGGCCGAGCACGATCCCGGCCTGCGGGCCGCCGAGCAGCTTGTCGCCCGAGAAGCAGACGAGATCGGCGCCGGCCGCGAGCGACTCGCGCGCCGTCGGCTCGGCTTCGACCGGTGCGATCGCGCCCGAGCCGAGATCGTCCACGAGCGGGAGGCCGTGGCGGCGCGCGACGGCGGCGACCTCCTCGAGCCGCGGCCGCTCCTCGAAGCCGACCACGCGGAAGTTCGATTGGTGGACCCGCAGCACGACGGCGGTCTCGGGCCCGATCGCGCGCTCGTAGTCGGCGGCGCGCGTCCGGTTCGTCGTGCCGATCTCGACGAGCCGCGCACCCGAGCGTGCGAGGACGTCCGGGATCCGGAAGCCGTCGCCGATCTCGATCAGCTCGCCGCGCGAGACGACGACGTCCCGGCCCTCCGCCAGTGCGGCGAGGGCGAGGAGGACTGCGGCGGCGTTGTTGTTGACGACGAGCGCCGCTTCCGCGCCTGTCAGCCGGCGCAGGATCGCCGCGACGTGATCCTGGCGCGAGCCGCGGGCGCCCTCGCTCAGGTCGTACTCGAGGTTCGAGTAGCCCCGCGCGGCATCGGCGACCCGCTCGACCGCCTCCTCGGCCAGCGGCGCGCGGCCGAGATTCGTGTGGACGACCACGCCTGTCGCGTTGAGCACGCGCCGCAGGCGCGGCCGCCGTGCGTCGGCAAGCTCCTCCCGCAGACGAGCCGCGAGATCTCCCGGATCCGTCCCGGTCTGGATCTCCTCCCGCGCCCGGTCGATGACGGCGCGCGCCGCCTCCACCGCGAGCGGGTCGTCGGCCTCGCGCGCGAGCTCGTCCACCGAGGGCAGATCGCGCAGCTCCATTCGCGCAAACGCTACTGCGCGTCGGCCTTGTGCGGCTCGTGCGGGCTCCCCGTCCCGTCGCCGGCGCGGAAGGCGTCGAGCACGGTTTCGACCGCGACGCGCGGGTCGTCCGTCAGGGTGAGAAGCGCGAGATCCGCGGGCGAGACCATCCCGTCGGCGAGCGCGCTGCGCCGCACCCACTCCAGCAGCGGCGTCCAGTACGCCTCGCCCATCAGCACGACCGGGAAGTGGAGAACCTTGCCGGTCTGGATCAGGGTCAACGACTCGAACAGCTCGTCTGCCGTGCCGAAGCCGCCGGGGAAGACGCAAAAGCCCTCGGCCGCCTTCACGAACATCGTCTTGCGGGCGTAGAAGTGGTCGAAGACCAGTCCGAGGTCGATGTAGTCGTTCATCCGCTGCTCGTGGGGCAGCTCGATCCCGAAGCCCACCGAGAGCCCGCCGCCCTCGCGGCAGCCGCGGTTGGCTGCCTCCATCACGCCCGGCCCACCGCCCGTGACGACGGCCCAGCCCGCCTCCGCGAAGAGCCGCGCGGTCTCGCGGGCGAGCTCGTACGGCGGCGATCCTTCCGGCGCGCGTGCCGACCCGAAGCAGGAGACGGCGGGACGGTCGATCTTCTCCACCGCCTCGAAGCCGGCGAAGAACTCCTGCCCGATCGACTCCGAGCGCTCCCGGAGACGCTCGAGAGAGTCATGGGTCTGGAGGAGCTCGCGGTCCTGCATCGGCACAGGAGCTCAGAGCATCCCGCTGTGGCGCGTAGCGAGCAGCCCGCCGACGAGCGCCGCCGCGAGCAGCACGTAGAGGAAGGTGATGAGATTGGCGTGCTCCCGGTCCGGTGGGACCGCCTCGACCGGAATGCCGTTCTCGTACCGGATCCAGCCACGCCGCGACATCGAGATCGACCGGAAGACGGTTCCGCCGTCGAGGAAGCCGATCGGGAGCAGGTTGAACGCGTTGAGCAGAAAGCCGATGTTGGCAAGCACGAGAAGCCAGATCGTGTTCTGGGCCGAGCCGGCCGCCCACACCGCTGCCGCGCCGAGGCCGCCGACGAACGGGCCCGCGAGGGCGATGAGCGCGCCTCGCCACGGCGTTTCTGCCTGGCGATGGGTGACATAGGCGCCGAGGAAGGGGATGAAGGTCGGCAGCGTGACCGGCAGACCCTGCCGGCGTGCCTCGAGGACGTGACCGAGCTCGTGCACGAGGATCAAGAGCACGAGGCCGAGACCGAACCGCCAGCTGTGGAACCAGAGCGAGTAGGCGGCAAACGAGACGAAGAAGGCGAAGAACTTCGCAAACCCGCCGGCCACGACGGCAAGGCCGATGAGCCGGTCGAGCAAGCCACGCCGCTCCTGTGCCTGCGCGCTCACGAGCCTCGCCCGATCCATTCCTCGCCGCCCGCGTAGACCTCCTTCTTCCAGAGCGGGATCGACGTCTTCAGCGTCTCGATCGCCTCGCGGCAGGCGTCGAGGGCGGCCGAGCGATGCGGGGCCGAGACGGCGATGACGACGCTCGCCTCGCCGATCTCGACGCGCCCCAGTCGGTGGTGGACGGCGACCGCGCAGAGCCCGTGCCGCTCGGTCAGCTCGTCGCCGAGCCGGGCGAGCATCGGCTCGGCCATCTCCTCGTAGGCCTCGTACTCGAGATGGATTACGTCGCGGCCGCGCGAGCGGCGGCGCACGGTGCCGACGAAGCTCGCGACCGCTCCGGCCTCGGGATCCTCGACCTCGCGCAGCACCGCTGTGACGTCGAGCGGGCCTTCGACGAGGCGGAACGAGCCGCCGCTGACGGGCGGGATGACCGCCACCTCGTCGCCGTCCGCGAGCTCGTGCCCCGGCTCGACGTACTCCCGGTTGACGGCGTAGAGCAGCCCGGGCGGCTCGTCGCCGAGACCGAGGGCGGGCCAGACGTCCTCGACGCTGGCGACGTCGTCGAGCTCGAGACGCGAGCGCCCGGCGCGTTCCCGGAGGCCGGCGAAGAGGCGGACGGTGACGCGCACGCCCTGATCTTGCCTGCGGGCTCAGGTGCCGAGGTAGCTCTCGAGCAGCGCGCCGGGCTCCGGCCGCAGGTCGGGGCGGAGCCTGTAGGTGTCGTCGCCCTCCTGGATCAGCACGAAGCCGGCCTGGCGCAGGATCGCGAGGTGGTGGTGCGTCGTCGACTTCGCGAGGCCGACCTCCTTGGCCGCGTCCGTGAGCGAGATCGGCCCGGCCTGGAGCCGCCTCAGCAGCTTCAGCCGGCTCGCGTCGCCCAGCGCCTTGTAGATGCGGACGAGCTCGGCCGGATCGCCCGGGGGCCGCCTGCTCGCGGTCGAGCGTGATCGGGTAGCAGAAGATCTTCACGCGCTTGTACTCGCTCATGTAGACCCAGGGGCGCGGCGAGTAGGCAGGGAAGAGCACGACGCGGTCGATCTGGGGCCCCGGTGTCCACTGGATGCCGGGCGCCAGCCGCTCGACGACCTGCTCGGGCGGAACCGACTTCACGAGCTCGCGCTTCGCCTCCGCGTCTCGCTCGGCGAGCGTCGGGTCGGCCGGCGCGAGCTGCGGCAGGACGTGCTCGTACCAGCCTGTGAGGACTTCGAGGAGCGCGCGCTTGCCCTCGGCGGGGTCTGTGCCGAGCACTGCCTCCGCCTTCGCGCACTTTTCGGGATCGATGTACTCCGAGTACGCGTCGAGCACCTCACCGATCGCCCCGGCGTCTCCCTCCGCCGCGCGTCGGAGCGTCTCCGGCTCGGCCAGGTGATGACCGCCGTAGTAGCCGAGCAGGTGGAGGCGGATCTCGACGGGATCGGTCGCGGCGAGGTGGTCGAGGAAAGCCGAGGCCGTGCGTGGCTTCGGCGTCGTGTAGACCAGTCCGAGCAGCTGCGACGCTGTCTTTTCGGGCAGGAGCTCGGCGGTCTCGCGGAGCAGCTCGGGCGGCACGGCGGCGAGGAGCTCGTCGATCCGGGCCGCCTCGAGCTCATAGGTGTCACGGTCCTCCTCGGCCAGCAGCGTGGCGATGCTGAGCAGCAGCTCAGCGGCCTCGGCCGCATCGATCTCCACGGCGAGGGCCTGGCCGGGACGGGAGACGTCGACGACGCGTGGCTGCTGGACGCTTGCGTGGGGGCTGGGCGTTTTCGATCGTCATCGAACTGTTACCAGCACGATAGCGCTTTTCCGCAATTCTTGCTTGACAAGCGCGGAGTGTCGTTCGATAAGTTTCGAACCAGCGAGATTCATCGAACGCAAAGGAGCCCGCACGATGATCCCCCAGCCGCCCGAGTTCTTCGACCTCTTCTCGACGGATCACCGCCGGCTCGAGGCCGTCGCCGCGGCCGAGAGGCTGCGCGGCCCCGGCGGTCTCCGCACGCGGACCGCCTCGATTCTGCGGGCGACCGCAGACCACATTGCCCCTCCGTCCGCCCCTCCGCGGACGGCGAGCGTGCCGGCCCCGCGTAGCCTGCGGCCGGCACGCTCGCGGTGCCACCCCGCCGCGTAGACCCCTACGATCTATGCGTGGCAGCGACCGGCGACCGGCGCACCGAGTCGGGCATCGAGGTAAAGCCCGTCTACACGGCCGCCGACGCGCCGCGCGAGCTCGAGCCGCCGGGCGAATATCCCTACACCCGGGGGCCGTACCCGGACATGTACCGCGGCCGGCCGTGGACGATCCGCCAGTACGCGGGCTTCGCCTCGGCCGAGGAGTCGAATGCGCGTTACCGCTACCTCCTCGAGCGCGGCCAGACCGGCCTCTCGATCGCCTTCGACCTCCCGACCCAGCTCGGCTACGACTCCGATGACCCGCGTGCGGTCGGCGAGGTCGGCCGGACGGGTGTGGCGATCGACTCGATCGCGGACATGGAGATCCTGCTCGCCGGGATCCCACTCGGCGAGGTCTCGACCTCGATGACGATCAACGCGCCTGCGTCGCTCCTGCTGCTGCTCTACGAGCTGGTGGCCGAGGGACAGGGCGTGGCGCCGGACGCGCTCCGCGGCACCGTGCAGAACGACATCCTCAAGGAGTACATCGCGCGCGGGAACTACATCTTCCCGCCGCGGCCCTCGATGCGGCTGACCACCGACCTGTTCGCGTACTGCGCCGAGCGGATCCCGCGCTGGAACACGATCTCGATCAGCGGCTACCACATCCGCGAGGCGGGCTCGACGGCGGTGCAGGAGCTCGCCTTCACGCTTGCGAACGGCATCGCCTACTGCGAGGCGGCCGTCGAGGCCGGGCTGTCGCCCGACGATTTCGGCGCGCGTCTGTCCTTCTTCTTCAACGCGCACAACGACTTCTTCCAGGAGGTGGCGAAGTTCCGCGCGGCGCGGCGGCTGTGGGCGCGGATCATGCGCGAGCGCTTCGGCGCGACGAACCCGCGCGCGCTCGCCCTCCGCTTCCACGCCCAGACGGGCGGCTCGACGCTGACGGCGCAGCAGCCGGAGAACAACATCGTCCGCGTCGCCATCCAGGCACTGTCGGCAGTGGCCGGCGGCGCGCAGAGCCTCCACACGAACAGCTACGACGAGGCGCTCGCGCTGCCGTCGGAGCACGCCGCGCACATCGCGCTCCGCACGCAGCAGGTCATCGCGGCGGAGGCGGGCACGATCGACACCGCCGACCCGCTCGGCGGCTCCTACTACGTCGAGGCGTTGACCGACGAGCTCGAGGCCCGCGCCTGGGAGCTGATCGAGCGGGTGGACGAAGCAGGCGGCGCCGTCGCGGCGGTCGAGTCCGGCTTCGTGCAGGAGGAGATCGAGCGCGCCGCGTTCGAGTTCCAGCAGCAGGTCGAGGCGGGCGAGCGCGTCATCGTCGGCGTGAACGCGTACGAGGAGGCGTCGGGCGAGCGCATCGAGCTCCTCCAGATCGACCCGGCCGCGGAACGGCGCCAGCTCGAACGAACCGCGCAGGTGCGCGCGGAGCGGAACGCGGAGGCGGCGGGCGCGGCGATCGAGGCCGTGCGCGAGGCTGCTCGCGGCGACGCGAACCTGCTTCCGCCGATGCGCGAGGCGCTGCGCGCGCGCTGCACCGTCGGCGAGATCTGCGAGGCGCTGCGCGAGGAGTGGGGGATGTACGACGCGGTGTCGGCGCTAGCTCGGAAACGCTGCGCGTTTCCTCGCTGGGGAGCGGAACTGCGCCGCCGGGAGAGCGTGGTCTCCCGGCGGCTCCGTGCTGTTCTGGTTTGGATGGTCTGGGCGGGAGGCCGCTGTGTGGTGCGCTCGCGCCCGGCGGAGGCCGGCGCGAGCGCGGTTCGACCTGCAGCTAAGTCGCCGCTATCGCGGCTGTCTTAGCCTCCGGCCTTGGGTGCTTGCGTGCTTTGAGCGTTTCGAGCTAGACCGGCGTCGAGGCGCGGCGAACGACGTACGACGCAGGCGCATGGAATCTGCCGCGACGGACCGCGCAAGGCCATGTGCCCTACTGCACGGAGGCAACGGGAGACCGCGCTCTCCCGTTGCCGGAGTTCCTTTGTCCCCGGGCGAAGAGCGCAGCTCTTCGCCCGGCTAAGTCCACCAGCCGGGCACGATCTCGCCGTCGTTCTCCTCGCCGATCGGCGCGCCGAAGGCGATCAGCGTGATCCCGTCGGAGCCGGCCTCGAGGTTGCGCATCACGCCGGGGCCGATGCGCAGGACGTCCCACTGCCGCAGGTCGTGCACCTCGTCGTCGAGCTTGATCCGGCCCGAGCCCTCGGCGATCACGTAGATCTCCTCCTGCTGCGAATGCTTGTGGCCGAAGGGCGTGCGCACGCCGGCCGGCAGCTTCTCGACGCCGACGCCGCCGGCGGTGCAGCCGAGGCTGCGCCTCGGGAAGCGGACGTCCATCCCCTCCGGCATCTGGAACTTCGGGGCGACGTTCTCGACGTCGCCGAGGTTGACGATCGTGTAGTCGCTCATGCCCGGGAGGCTACGTCTTCCACGAGCTCGTCGAGCGTCATGGCCGCGCCCTCCGACCGAAGCTCGGCCGCCCGCTCCGGGCCGAGCCCCTCGAGGACGTAGTCCCTGACGCGCTGCTGCGCCTCAGCCTCGTCCGGACTGGGGATCGCGCCGAGCTCGGCGAACAGCCCCTCGGATCCTCCGAGCAGCACGGCGGCCCGCGCGGCGTCCTCTTCGAGCATCGCCGCCTCCGCGAACCCGCTGATGCAGTACGCGATCACCTCTCGATAGCCGAGCCGCCGCCCGATCGCGAGGCTCTCCCGCAGGGACTCCAGGCCTTTGTCGAGCCTGCCCAGAGAGAGCTCCGTCCGCCCGAGGTTGTGGAGGTTGACCGCGGTCCCGTCCTCGTCGCCCGCCGACCGGGACGCGTCGATCGCCTCGGCGTAGTAACCGACGGCCGTCGTCCGATCACCCCGCATTTGCGCGATGGTGCCGAGATTGCCGAGCGAGGCCGCGAGGCGGCTCGTCTGGCCCTGGCTCCGGAAGAGCGGGACAGCCTCCTCGTACAGCGCGGCGGCGCGGTCGAGATCCTGCTGGGCGATGGCCACGCCGCCCAGCTCGGCGATCGCGCGGGCGATTCCTTCCTCGTCGCCGAGTTCCCGGTAGAGATCGAGGCTTTCCTGCAGCCACGTCGCCGCCACCGTGTTGTCGCCCTGCCGGAACGGGAAGAGGGCGCCGTGCACGAGGGCGAGCGCGCGTAGCTCCTTCGGAGCATCCACGGAGCGGGCGACGATGCCGTCGAAGAAGCGGCGTGCCTCGCCGAGGTGCCCTTTCAGGGCCCAGTACCACCGCGCTGCGACGGCGAGCCGCACCTCGAGCTCGATCTCGCCGGCGGTCGCCGCCCAGGCGAGCGCGGCGTGGAGGTTGTCGAGATCCTGGTCGAGGACGCGGAAGAGCGTCTCGTGCGGATCGGCGCCGGCATACCACTCCTCCATCGCGGCCTCCGTCCGGGCGAGGATGTCCTCGCAGTGGCGGCGGCGCAGAGCCTCCACCTCGCCTGACGCCTCGAGCAGCTCCGTGGCGTACTCGCGAATCGTCTCGAGCATCGCGAACCGCGGCTCGCCCGTCGGCCGGCGGAGCGGGCGGACGAGGCTCTCGTCGACGAGCGACGCGAGCGTCTCGAACACGTCGAGCCCGTCCCCGCCGCAGACCGCCTCCGCTGCCTCGAGCGTCCAGCCGCCCGCGAAGACGGCGAGCCGCGCGAAGAGCGTGCTCTCGTCCTCGCTCAGCAGGCCGTGGCTCCACTCGAGGGTCGCGCGCAGCGTCCGCTGGCGGCCCGGCAAGTCCTGCGCGCCGCCGACGAGCAGGTCCAGCGCCCGGTCGAGACGATGGTTCATCGTCGCGGGCGGCAGGAGCTTCGAGCGCGCAGCGGCGAGCTCGATCGCGAGCGGCAGCCCGTCGAGCCGCGCGCAGACCTCGGCGACTGCGGCGGCGTTCTCCTCGTCGAGCTGGAAGTCCGGGTCGACGGCGCCGGCACGGGCGGCGAACAGCCGCACCGCGTCGTTCGCGGCCAGCTCCTCGAAGCTCAGCCCGGCGCCGGTCTCGGGCGCTGCGAGGGGTGGGACCGCGTACTCGTGCTCCCCCGCGAGCCGGAGCGGCGTGCGGCTCGTGGCGAGCACGAGCAGCCGCGGCGCCGCCGCCAGCAGGCGCGAGACGAGCTCGACGTGCGGCACGAGTTGCTCGAGGTTGTCGAGCAGCAGGAGCATGCTCCGATCGCGGAGCTCGGCCGCGAGCGCGTCCTCCAGCGCATCGCCCGTCTCACTCACGTCGAGCGCCTGTGCGAGCGCGGATCCGAGCAGCGCCGGGTCGTGCACCGCGGCGAGGTCGACGAAGACGGCGCCGTCGCGCAGCTCCGGCCCGAGCTCCGCGGCGGCGGCGATCGAGAGCCGCGTCTTGCCCGCGCCGCCCGGGCCGGTGAGCGTGACGAGACGTACGTCGTCGCGCCGGAGGAGCGCGGTGATCGCGGCCACCTCGAGGCGGCGACCTACCAGCGAAGTCGGCGGCGTGGGCAGCTGCACGCGCACGGGCGCCGGCGCGTCCGGTGCCGCAAGCGCGGGATCGTGGAGCAGGATCCGGCGCTCGAGCTCCTGGAGCTCCGGGCCGGGGTCCACGCCGAGCTCTTCGACGAGCAGCTCACGGGCCGTCCGGCAGGCGGCGAGCGCGTCGGCCTGCCGCCCCGAGCGGTAGAGCGCGAGCGCGTGCTGCGCGCGCGCGTGCTCGCGGTACGGCTCGGCCGCGATCAGCCGCTCCAGCTCGGGCACGAGCTCGTCGTGGCGGCCGAGCGCGAGCTCGGCGTCGTGGAGGAGGTCGACGGCTCGTAGACGCTGCTCCTCGAGCTGTCCCGCCTCGGCCTCGTGGACGGGCTCGCCGGCGAGATCCGCGAGCGGCTGGCCGCGCCAGAGATCGAGCGCGCGGCCGAGGTCCTCGGCCGCATCCGCCGCCCGTCCCGCGGCGAGCGCCGCGGCGGCCCGGTCGACGAGGCGCTCGAACCGGCTGAGGTCGAGCGACGAAGGATCGAGGTGGAGGCGATAGCCGGTGCCGTGCCGCTCGATGCGTTCGCCTCCGAGCACTCGGCGCAGCCCGTGCACGTACACCTGCAGCGAGGAGACGGCCGACTTCGGCGGCTCGGCTCCCCACAGAGCGTCGACGAGGCGGTCCCGCGACACGACCGTGTTCGCGTTCAGCAGCAGGAGAGCCAACAGGGCGCGCTGCTTCGGGGCTCCGAGCGGCAGCGGGCCTTCGTCCCCGACGGCCTCGATCGAGCCCAGGATGCGGAATTCCATGCTCGTCGACCCCTTTCCCAACCAGGCGCCAAGCGGATCTTAAGCGGCCCGATCGATGGTGTTCCCGACACCCGGAACGAACCGAAGGAGCCCCACATGATCCGCGCAGGAGACACCATCGAGAATCCCGTCACCGGCGAGCGCATCGTCTTCCGGCAGACGAGCCGCGAGACGAACGGCCAGGCCGTCGTGATCGAGACCTTCGTGCAGCCGAACGGCTTCGTCGCGGCCGCGCACGTGCACCCGAGCCAGGAGGAGCGCTTCGAGGTCCTCCGCGGCAGCGTCGGTTTCCGGATCGGCCGCAAGAAGCTCGTCGCCGGCCCCGGCCAGCGCATCACCGTCCCCGCCGGCACGCCGCACAAGTTCTGGAACGCCGGCGAGGAAGAGGCCCACTTCGTCTGCGAGGTGCGCCCCGCGCTCCAGTTCGAGGCGCTGCTCGAGACGATGTTCGCCCTCGCCGCCGACGGCAAGACGAACCGGAAGGGCATGCCGAACCCGCTGCGGCTCGCGGTGATCGCGAACGCGCACTTCGACACCGTCCAGCTCCCGTTCCCGCCGGCCATCGTGCAGCGGATCGGCCTCGCCCTCGGCGCTCCCGTCGGCCGGCTGTTCGGTTACGAGCCCGTCTACGTCCCCGCCGAGCCCGCGGCCGTCGCGGTCGCCGCGTCGATCTGATGCGCCGCCGCCTCTTCTTCACCGGCCTGATCGCCGCCCTGCTCGCGCTCGCCGCCCTCGGCCTCGTGCTGAGGGTGGCGCGCGTGGGCGCGGCGGCCTGAACCTGAGACCAAGGAGGACACTCGACCATGCACGACACGCCCACCACTCCGCTCCCGGGCTCGTGGCTCACGAGCCGGCTCGGCGTCAACCCGCGCGAGATCGAGGAGCTGCGGAAGAACGGCGAGCTCTTCGCCGTCCGCGGCCAGGAGGAATGGCTCTACCCGGCCTGGCAGTTCGGCCCGGGCGGCTCGATCCCCGCCGGCGTCCGCAACGCCGTGAAGGCGGCGCGCGCGGTCGGGCTCGACGAGGCGCGCCTCGTGGCCCTGCTGCGCCGCCCGGTCGGCCTCGTCGGCGGCGGCCGGCTGCTCGACCTGCTCTTCGAGGGCCGCTCCGACTTCGTCGTCGACGCCGTCCGCAACGCCGCAACGGCGTGAACCGCGTGCGGGGCCCGCGTACGCTGGCCCCGTGCGCATCCTGCTCGTCTCGCAGATGTACCCGGGGCCGGACGCGCCCGACCTCGGGACGTTCGTCGCTCAGGTCGAGCGCGAGCTCGCGGCGCGGGGACACGAGATCGAGCTCGCCGTCCTCGACACGCGCGCGGGCGGGAAGCTCCGCTATCTGACCCTCGCGCGCAGGGCGCGCGCGGCGAGCCGGCCCGACGTGGTCTACGCGCACTTCCTCGTGCCGTCCGGCCTCATCGCCGCGCTCGCGGGCGGCGCACCGCTCGTCGTCACCGCGCACGGGAGGGACGTGCGCAACATCGGCGCGATCCCCGGCGTGGCGGCTGCGACCCGGCTCGTCGTGCGCCGGGCGGCGTCCGTGATCTGCGTCTCCGACTACCTGCGGCGGGAGCTCGAGACCAAGCTGCCCGAGGCTCGCGGCAAGGTGGAGGTCGTCTCGAGCGGCGTCGACCGCGAGCGCTTCGCCGTCACCGAGCCGCCGCCCGGGCCGCCCGGCTTCCTCTGCGTCGGCGCGCTCGACGAGCGAAAGAACGTCGTCCGCCTCGCCGACGCCTTCGCGCGTCTCGGCGAGGGAACGCTCACCTTCGCGGGCGACGGGCCGCTCCGGCCGCTGCTGGAGGGACGCGAGCGCGTCCGCCTGCTCGGGCGCGTCCCGCACGACGAGATCCCGCGCCTGCTCTCGGAGAACCGCGTCCTCGCCCAGCCGAGCCTCGTGGAGCCGCTCGGCCAGGCGCTGCTCGAGGCGATGGCCTGCGGCCGGTCGGTCGTCGCGACGCGGATCGGCGGGCCGCCGGAGTTCGTCCCGCCCGAGGCCGGCGTGCTCGTCGACCCGCTCGACGTCGACGCCCTCGCGCGCGCGCTCGAGCAGGCCGCGGCGCTGCCGTGCCCGAACGGCGCCGCCCGCGAGGCGACCGCCGAGCACGACGTGCGCCGTCAGGCAGAGCGCATCGAGGCGATCCTCAGTCGCGCTGCTGCTCTAGGTCAGCAAGCCTGACCTCGACGAGCGGCCGGATCCGCTCCTCCAGCCCGGCCTCCCGCGCGAGGGCGAGCGCCTGCTCCCAGCTCTCCCGCGCCTTCGCCGGGTCGACACCCTGCTTGAGGCGGTTGTCGCCGGTTACGAGCAGCTTCTGGATCCGCTCGCGGACGTCCTCTTCCACAACGCGACGCTAACAGCGAGGATGAATGGATGCCCCGCCGCGCGAAGAAGCCCAAGCCGCTCCGCGTGCTGATCGCCGACGACCATCGGCTCTTCGCCGAGGCGCTCGAGGCGATCCTCGCCACCGACGACCGGATCGAGGTCGTCGGCCAGGCGGGCGACGGCAGCGAGGCGGTCGAGCTCGCACGGAGGCTCGGCCCGGATCTCGTCCTGATGGACGTGAGCATGCCGGTGCTCGATGGTTTCGAAGCCACGCGCGAGATCCGCGCGGAGGCCGAGGATGTCCGCGTCCTCATGCTGACCGGCTCGAACTCGCGCGCCGACGTCGACCGCTCGCGGGAGGCGGGCGCATCCGGCTACGTCACGAAGGACCGCATCGCGTCCGAGCTGGTGGCGGCGATCGTCGAAGTCTCCCGACGGCGGGTACCCTGAGCGCATGCTCACGTTCCTCGCAGTCACCCAGGTGCTCATCGTCGTCGGCTTGACGTCGCTCATCCTCATGCACTCCGGCCGCGACGCCGGCATGGGAGGGCTGGGGTTCACCCCCGCGTCGCAGGGCGGCACGCACATCGTGGAGCGGAACCTGACGCGGGTCACCGTCTTGCTCTCGGTGCTCTTCTTCGCCAACAGCATCGCCCTCTTCCGCTACCTGTCGTAGGGCTGCAAGCGTCGCCGGCAGAGCCGGCGCCGCGCGGCCGAAGAGCATGGGGGCTGCAAGCGTCGCCGGCAGAGCCGGCGCCGCGCGGCCGAAGAGCTTTTGGGGGCGCCGCGGGCGCTACTATGCGCGGGCCCTCGCGCTGGTGGCGGAATTGGTAGACGCGCTAGGTTGAGGGCCTAGTGGCCTTAACAGGCCGTGGAGGTTCAAGTCCTCTCCAGCGCATGTCCTCAGGCCGCCTCTTCGGGCGGCCTTTCATTAAGTCGGTTTGACGCCGTCCGGAGGAGTCCGTACCCTGACTGTCGAACGTGTGTTCGACACCGTCCCCGATCCCCGGAGCGTGAGATGCAGACGACAGCCGAGTTGACCGGCCGGCAGCGCGAGATCTGGAGCTTCGTCGTCGAGTACGTCGACCGGCATGGCTATCCGCCGACCGTGCGGGAGATCGGCGAGGCCGTCGGCCTCGCGTCGCCCTCCACCGTCCACGCGCACCTCGCGAACCTCGAGCGCGCGGGCCTGCTGCGCCGCGACCCGACGAAGCCGAGGGCGCTCGAGCTCGTCGGCAGGGAGAAGAACGTTGAGACGGTCGCCGCAGAGCTGCCGAAGCTGCCGCTGCTCGGGCAGATCGCCGCGGGCGGGCCGCTGCTGGCGGACGAGAACGTCGAGGACCAGATCGCGGTGCCCGAAAGCCTCCGCGGCGACTTCCTGCTGCGCGTCAAGGGCGACTCGATGATCGAGGCCGGCATCCTCGACGGCGACGTGGTCGTGGTGCGGCGGGCCCAGGACGCGCGGGACGGCGAGATCGTCGTGGCCCTCGCAGGCGACGACGAGACGGCTGACGAGGCGACGGTGAAGCGGTTCTTCCGCGAGAGCGGCCGCATCCGGCTGCAGCCCGAGAACTCCGCCCTCGAGCCGATCTACGCCCCGCACGTCCAGATCCTCGGCAAGGTCGTGGGGGTGTTCCGCGAGCTTTGATGCCGCCGACGCCCCTCCACCGGACCCTCGAGCAGGAGCTCCTCGCCGTGCTGCGCGGGGCGTCGCTCGAGTGCCCGGTCTGCGGCGAGTTCGTCCTCCACGAGGGCTCGCTCGTCCGCTGTCCCGAGTGCTCGATGCGCCTGCACGGGCGAGTCGAGGGCGCGGAGACCGGGGTACAATCCGGGCTGCAGGCCGGGTGACCGCGGCGCCCTCTCGCAGATCGGGCGTCGAGGAAAGTCCGGACACCACAGGGCAGGACGCTCTCACTAGAGAGGCGGCGAAAGCCGACGGAAAGTGGCACAGAAAACAGACCGCCGGTCGCGGATCTCCGGAGTCGCGGCCGGTAAGGGTGAAACGGTGGGGTAAGAGCCCACCAGCGGCCCTGGCGACAGGGCCGGCTCGCCAAACCCCGTCCGGTGCAAGGCGAACAGGCTCCGCCGACGCGGCCCGCCGAGGAGCCGGGTAGCCGCACAGATGGATGGCCACCCTAGACAGAATCCGGCTTACAGGCCTGCTACCGAGAAGCCCCGCTCCGGCGGGGCTTCTCCATACAGGCAACGCTGCCGATTCCGGCCGGGCATCCTCTAGCTGAGCGGCTTCGGCCCCGTCAGGCCGAGCTTCTTCAGCGCCCGGTGGAGGTACGTCGCGAAAGCGACCGCGCCCGATGCCGGTCAGGTGGATCCCGTCCGACGCGTACCACGAGCTGTGGGACCCCGAGTAGTGGTTCCAGTCGAGCACCGTCATCGTCGGGCCCCACTTCTGCCTCGCGGCGAAGATCGCGTGGTTGATGTCGACGTACTGCTTGCTGACGGCGTGGAGGGTGAACCAGATCATGTGGTGGACGCCGCGCTTCCACAGCGCCTTCAACACGATCGGGATGCCGTTGCGGTAGGTCGCGGGATCGTCGTTGTAGCCGACGAAGATCACGACGTTCGGCCCGATCGCGCGGCCGAGCATTCGCACCGTCGCCAGGACGCTCGGCGGCGGAGAGGTGGTGAGGCAGCCGGGCTGCGTCAGCCGGCCGCAGGGATGGAGCTCGAGGCGGACGCGGTTGCCCCGCTCGATGATCTGCTTCGCCGTCGAGTCCCAGTTGAGCGCCGCCCCGGACGAGTCGGAGAAGATCGTCACGCGCTGGTTCGGCCGCTTCTTGCCCGCGACCGCCGTCGCCGCGAGCGCGCAGCAGAGGCCGACCGCACCGAGAAGTGCCAGAGAGCGACCCACGGCGCTGGACTCTAAGCGGAGAGGCGGCCGTTGGAAAGTGCCGTTTACGTCCGCAGGACGACCTCGAGCGCGGTGCCGAGGCCGGGGGTGCTGCGGACGCTGAAGCCGCCGTCGATCGACGACGCCCGAGCGCGCATGTTCCGCAACCCCTGCCCGATTGTCTCCGCCTGGGCCGGGAAGCCCGCGCCGTCGTCCTCGACGGCGACGAACCGCTCGCCGGACGGCCTCCGGCCGATCACGACCTCGGCGCGGGTCGCGTTCGCGTGGCGGCGCACATTGCCGAGCCCCTCCTGAACGATGCGGAAGATCTCGATCTGCTCGTCCGGAGCGAGGCGGATCGTGGGGTCGATCTCGAGGTCGACCGCGAGGTCGCCGTCGGCGGTCAGGAACTCGACGTACCGGCGCAACGCAGAGTCGAACGGGGCGGTGCCGCTCGCCGACGACAGCGCGAGGATGGCGAAGCGCGCCTCCTGCTGCGCGAGCGCGGCCGCCTGCTTGAGCTGCGGGCCCACCTCCTCGACCGGCGTCCCCGCCTCGAGCATCTGGGCGTGCGTCGAGACCGCGAACAGATACTGCGCCAAGCCCGTCGTGGATCTCGCGCGCTACGCGCGCCCGCTCCTCCGCGACGGCGCGGCCGAGCTCGGCAGAGCGGATCGCCCGCCAGGCGCCCACGAGCATCAGCCCGAAAGCAAGGAGGCGAAGGAAGTCTCCCTCTGCGACGTAGGTCGTCCCGTGCGGCGGGTCGAAGACGAGATGCAGTGCCGCGAAGAGCTGCAACGTGAAGCCGAGGGCGAGCCATTGTGCAAGGTCGTCGCCAGTCCGGGCGAGTCGCCTTCCCCACCCGACCACAGCCAGGAGATAGAGAAGAGCCTGGATCGAGAGCACAGAGGCAAGGCCCGGAGGCTCGGCGCCGCCGGCGGCTCGCGTCAGCGTGGGCAGTTCGGTGCTGTGCGCGCGCAGGAGAACCCAGGCGGCCAAGATTCCGATGGCCGAGGCGGCGAGCGTGTCCCAGATCGCGCGGTCACGGGAGCGACTGCGGGCGCCGACGAACGGCGCCGCCGCGACCAGGGCCGTGCCCAGGATTCCTCCGAGCGCAGCTGCCCAGGCCTCCGAGGGTTGGAGCGAGCTCCCGCCCAGGACCGGGACGATCGCGAAGGCCGCCAGCGAGAGCGACCCGACGAGGAAGCCGGCTGCGAGGAGCAGGTCGGTGCGCAGCCCGTCGACGGCGAACCGACTGGCGGCGAGAATCGCAACGAGGAGCCCGGCAAACGCCATCGCGGTCTCCAACACGAGCAGGAGCTGCGGGCGCGTCGTACTGCGTTCGCAAGACGGGATGCGAGACAAAGAGCGCCAGGCTGGCGCCGAGTAGGCCGGTGAGAAGGATCTCTCCCCACAGCCACGCCTGAAGTCTCGTCCGTTGTTGCCTCACATGGGTCTTGTCGGCAGAAGGGCTGCTGCCGATAAGGAATGCATGGCGGCACGCGTTCTCGTCGTCGACGACCATCCGCTCACCCGCGAGGCGCTCGCGGCGCTGCTGCGTTCGCACGGCTTCGAGCTCGCCGGGATCGCGTCCGACGGGGAGGAGGCGATCGCGGCCGCGGCGGAGACGCAGCCCGACCTCGTCCTGCTCGACCTCCTCATGCCCGGCCTCGACGGCCTCTCCGCGTTGCCCCGGCTCCGCGAGGCCGCGCCCGGGTGCGAGGTCGTGGTGCTCACGGCCTCCGGCACCGAGGAGAACCTGCTCGCCGCCATTCGCGGCGGCGCGGCCGGCTACCTGCTCAAGACCGAGTCGCCGGAGCGGATCGCGGAGTTCCTCGACGGCGTCGTCCACGGCGACGCGGCGCTCTCGGGTCCCGTCGCGCGTCGGCTGCTCGACCAGGTGCGCAGCGGCGGCCGCGGCTCGGGCGTGCCGGACCGCATCGCGTCGGTCCTTTCCGCCCGCGAGCTCGAGGTGCTGCTCCTGCTCGACGAGCACCATGGCACCGACGAGATCGCGCAGCGCCTGTTCATCTCGGAGCACACCGTCCGCTCGCACGTGAAGAGCCTCCTGCGCAAGCTCGGCGTCTCGTCGCGCCGCGAGGCGCTCGAGCAGCTCGCGCTCGCGCGCGGCTAGACGTAAAGCCGTCGAGCGCCGCGTCGACGAGACCCGGCAGCGTCTCGAGGTCATAGCCGCCCTCGAGGACGGCGGCGACGCGGTCGGACAGAGCCCGGCAACGGCGCGAGAGCTCGCGGAAGCCGTCCTCGGTGACGTGCATGTCCGAAAGCGGGTCAGCCACGTGTGCGTCGAAGCCGGCCGAGACGAGCACGAGCTCCGGCTCGAACCGCTGGACGGCGGGCTCGACGATCTGCGTGAACGCCTCGAGGTACGCCTCGTCCCCGGAGCCGGCCGCGCAGCGGGACGTTGACCGTCGTCTCCGCTTGGTCGTCCGGACCGCCGCTGCCCGGGTAGAACGGCCACTGGTGGAGCGAGACGAAGAGGACGCTGTCGTCGTCGCGGAAGATCGCTTCGGTGCCGTTGCCGTGGTGGACGTCGAAGTCGACGATCGCGACCCGGTCGAGACCGAGGCGCTGCTGCGCCGCACGCGCCGCCACGGCGACGTTGTTGAACACGCAGAAGCCCATCGCGCGCCCCGCGAGGGCGTGGTGGCCGGGCGGGCGGACGAGCGCGAACCCGCCGCGCAGCGCCGCCTCGATCGCGGTCCCTGCCGCGAGCGCCGCAGCCTCGAACGTCGTCGCGGTGCAGATGGTGTCCCCGTCGAGCCAGACGGCATCCTCGATGCCGCGCACGAGCTCGACGTGCTCCGCGGTGTGGCAGAGCTGTAGCTCCTCGACCGTCGCGGCGCGGCCCTCGCTCCAGATGTGCTGGTGCGCGAGCAGTACCGCGAGCCGCTCGGGTCGCTCCGGATGGCCGCCGGTCGGATGCAGCCGCGCGAGCGCGGGGTGGGTCAGGACGTCGATAGCGCACCCACGCGCTCGGCGACCGCGCCGAGCCCGAGCCGTTCGAGGAAGGAAGACGCCTCCGCCCACACCGGGGATGTTTCTGCGAGGGGAGGAAGGGGGGCGGAGGCGTCCATCAGTGGCGATTCGCCGGAAGAGCCTCAAGTCCTCCGCCTCCGCGGCGAAGCGGCCGTCGGCGAGCGCAGCCTCGAGCGACCCGTATTGCGCGAGCAGCTCGGCGGCCTTCTTCGGCCCGATTCCGCGCGCTCCCGGCAGCTTGTCGGACGGATCGCCGCGCAGCGCGATCAGGTCCGGCACCTGCTCGGGCTCGACGCCGTAGCGCTCGCGCACCTCGGCGGGCCCGATCCGCGCGAGCTCGCTCACGCCGCGCGTCGGCTGCAGGATCGTGACGCGCTCGCTCGCGAGCTGGAAGGAGTCCCGGTCGGAGGTCGCCACGAGCACGTCCCCCGGCCACTCCCGCGCTGCGGCGGCGAGGAAGTCGTCCGCCTCGTAGCCGGGCGCCTTCGCGACGAGAAAGCCGAACGCGCTCACGACCTCCGGCAGGATCTCGAGCTGCTCGAGAATCGACTCCTCGAACACCCTTCCGGACTGGTACGGCTCGAAGGCCTCGTGCCGGTAGGTCGGCACCGAGAGCGTGTCCCAGGCGACGAGGACGGCGTCAGGCTGCTCGGCCTGCCAGAGCCGGACGAGCATGTTCGTGAAGCCGACGACGGCGTTGAGGCGGATCGACTTCGGCAGCGCGTGGTAGGCGCGGTGCGCGAAGGAGTCGCCGTCGACCGCGAGCAACACGCTCACAGGGACGCCTCGAGCTCCGCGATGCGTGCCATCAACCGCTCGGTCGCTTCGTGCGACGAGCCCCGCATGTCGCCGGTCGCGCGCAGGTCATCCATCTCGACCGGCGGGCCGTAGGCGATCCGCAGTGGTCCGAGCCTGAGGAGCCGGTCGGTGCCGGCGACGGCTGCAGGGACGAGCGGCACTCCGGCCTCCAGCGCGATTCGTGCCGCGCCGGTCCGTGGCCGGGGCTGGTGCTTCTTGACGAGCCCCTTCGTGCGCCGTGTCCCCTCCGGGAACATCACGACGACGTTGCCTTCCCGCGCGAGCCGTATGGCCGTCTCTACCGCCTCACGGTCGCCGAGGCCGCGGTGCACCGGGAAAGCGCCCGCGGTGTTGAGCACGTACTTCGCCGGCCACCAGTAGAGCTCCGCCTTCGCCATGAAGCGGAGCCAGTGCTGCGGCCAGAGCGGCATCCCGAGCGGCCACGGGTCGAAGTTCGAGAGGTGATTGCACGAGAGGACGTAGCCGCCGCTCGCAGGTACGTTCTCCCGCCCCTGCACGCGCAGCCGGAACAGCCCGTAGAGGAGCGGCCAGCTCAGCACAGCGACGACGTTGTAGAGGAGCGGCGGACGCATGGCCCGGGAGTATCGCCGCCGCAGCGGTGGCTATCGTGACGCGCCGATGCCGAAGCGCTTGGTCATCGTCGAGTCCCCTGCGAAGGCGCGGACGATCTGCCGGCTACCTCGGGCCGGACTTCGTCGTCGAGTCCTCCGTCGGCCACATTCGCGACCTGCCCGACAGCGCCGCCGAGATCCCCGAGAAGTACAAGGGGGAGTCGTGGGCGCGCCTCGGCGTCGACGTCGAGCACGGCTTCGAGCCCCTCTACGTCGTCGACCCCGACAAGAAGAAGACGGTCGCGCAGCTCAAGAAGCAGCTCGCCGACGCCGACGAGCTCCTGCTCGCGACGGACGAGGATCGCGAGGGCGAGGCAATCGCCTGGCACCTGCTCGAGGTGCTGAAGCCGAAGGTGCCCGTACGGCGGATGGTCTTCCACGAGATCACCCGCCACGCGATCGAGCAGGCGCTCGAGGAGACGCGCGACGTCGACGAGCGACTGGTGGACGCGCAGGAGTCGCGGCGGATCCTCGACCGGCTCTACGGCTACGAGGTATCGCCCGTCCTTTGGAAGAAGATCATGCGCGGCCTCTCTGCCGGCCGCGTCCAGTCGGTTGCCACCCGCCTCGTCGTCGAGCGCGAGCGGGAGCGGATGGCGTTCCGCGCCGCCGAGTGGTGGGACCTGGTCGCTACGTTCGATCCGGATTCGTTCGAGGCGCGGCTCGTCTCCCTCGACGGACAGCGCGTGGCAACGGGCCGCGACTTCGGCCCCGACGGGAAGCTGCGCGGCGAGGCGCGCCAGCTCGACGAGGAGGCGGCGCGCGGGCTCGCCGACCGGCTCCAGGGCTCCTCCTTCCAGCGTCGCCCGCGTCGAGCGGAAGCCGTACGTCCGCCGGCCGAGCCCGCCGTTCATGACGTCGACGCTGCAGCAGGAGGCGAGCCGAAAGCTCCGCTTCTCGGCGCAGACGACGATGCGGCTCGCGCAGCGCCTGTACGAGAACGGCTACATCACCTACATGCGCACCGACTCGACGACGCTGTCGGAGTCGGCGCTCACCGCCGCGCGCGAGCAGGTCACCTCTCTCTTCGGCGCCGACTACGTCCCGCCCGAGCCGCGCCGCTACGAGCGGAAGGTGAAGAACGCGCAGGAGGCGCATGAGGCGATTCGCCCCTCGGGCGACCGCTTCCGCACGCCGCAGGACGTGCGCTCCGAGCTCTCGCCGGACGAGCACGCGCTCTACGAGCTGATCTGGATGCGGACGATCGCGTCCCAGATGAAGGACGCGCAGGGGCAGACGGTCTCGCTGCGGATCGCGGCCGACTCCAGTGCTGGCGAGTCCGTCGAGTTCGGCGCCTCGGGAACCGTGATCACGTTCCGCGGCTTCCTCGCCGCGTACGAGGAGGGCCGCGACGCCGATCGCGAGGCTCCCGAAGGCGAAGAGGAGCGGCGCCTCCCGAATCTCTCCGAGGGGGATTCCGTCGAGTTGCGCGCGCTCGAGCCGCAGGGCCACGAGACAAGCCCGCCGGCGCGCTACACCGAGGCGACGCTCGTTCGGACTCTGGAGGAGTTAGGCATCGGCCGGCCGTCGACGTACGCGTCGATCCTCGGCACCATCCTCGATCGCGGCTATGTCTTCAAGCGGGGCACGGCGCTCGTCCCGGCGTTCCTCGCCTTCTCGGTCGTCGCCCTGCTCGAGAAGCACTTCGGCCGGCTGGTGGACTACGACTTCACCGCCTCGATGGAGGACGACCTCGACCGGATCGCGTCGGGTGACGAGCATCGAGTCGAATGGCTCGGCCGCTTCTACTTCGGCGACGGGACCGGCGGGCTACACGAGCTCGTCTCGGACCTCGGGGCCATCGACGCGCGCGAGATCAACTCGCTCGAGATCGGGGACGGGATCGTCCTCCGCGTCGGCCGCTACGGGCCGTACCTCGAGCGGGACGGGCAGCGCGCGAGCGTGCCCGAGGAGCTCGCGCCCGACGAGCTGACCGTCGAGCGCGCGGAGGAGCTGCTCTCGCAGCCCAGCGGTGACCGCGAGCTCGGCACACATCCCGAGACCGGTCTGCCGATCGTCGCGCGCACCGGACGCTACGGCCCCTACGTCACCGAGGTCCTGCCCGAGGACTCGAAGGAGAAGCCGCGCACCGCCTCGCTCTTCAAGACGATGTCACTCGACACCGTGACGCTCGACGACGCTCTCCGCCTCCTCCAGCTGCCGCGCGTGGTCGGCGTCGCCGAGGACGGGGAGGAGATCGTCGCGCGGAACGGGCGCTATGGCCCGTACATCCAGAAGGAGAAGGAGTCGCGCTCGCTCGAGTCCGAGGAGCAGCTGTTCACCATCGACATGCCGGGCGCGCTCGCCGTCCTCGCGCAGCCCCGGCAGCGGCGCGGACAGCGGTCGGCGGCGACGAAGCCGCTCCGCGAGCTCGGCACCGACCCGGTCGGCGGCAAGGAGATCGTGCTCAAGGAGGGCCGCTTCGGCCCCTACGTCACCGACGGCGAGACGAACGCGAGCCTGCGCAAGGGCGACGACCCGGAGACGGTCACGCTCGACCGTGCCGTAGAGCTGCTGGCGGAGCGCCGGGCGAAGGGGCCGGCGAAGCGGGGCGGCCGACGCCGCAAGGCTTCCTGAACGGTTCTCCACAAACTTCGCCGACCGGTCCGCGTCCTATGCTCACGGACCGGGTCGAAGCGCGGAATACACTTGCCGCGCGGCTCGTTCGAGGGTCCGGGCGAGTGTCGGAGCGGCGGCACTCCCGGGCGAGGGTGGTAACCGGAGGACTTCCCTCCTAAGGTACGAAGGCTTGCCGAGAAGCGACTGAGCAGGACGAAAGGACTGAGGGAGCGCTGACGCAGAACCAGCTGAACGAGTTGCTCGAGTCGGACCAGATCCGCGCCATGGTCGAGGGCGCCGAGGAGCGCGGGTTCATCGATCCCGCCCAGATCACGGCGTTCGCCGCGGAGCTCGAGCTCAACGACGACGAGGTCGAGGAGCTGACGCGAGAGCTCGAGCGCACCGGGCTCGAGATCGGCCAGCCGGCCGCGCCCGCGGCCGCCGTGCCGCCGGGCGAGGCGCCGAAGGAGGAGAAGGAGAAGCAGGAGGAGCCGGCGCCAGAGCCCGAGGTGGCCGCCGTCGCGATCTCCGGCTCCGCCGACAGCCTGCAGCTCTTCCTCGCAGACGTCGGGCGTCACAAGCTGCTCACCGCCGCCGAGGAGGTCATGCTCGCGAAGCGGATCGAGCGCGGCGACCCGTCGGCAAAGCGTCACATGATCGAGTCGAATCTCCGGCTCGTCGTCTCCATCGCCAAGGGCTACCGCGGGCTCGGCGTGCCGTTCCTCGACCTGATCCAGGAGGGAACGCTCGGGCTGAACCGTGCCGTCGAGAAGTTCGACTGGCGTCGCGGCTACAAGTTCTCCACCTACGCGACCTGGTGGATCCGCCAGTCGGTGCAGCGGGCGGTCGCTAATCACGCGCGCACGATCCGCGTGCCCGTCCACGTCGTCGAGCGCCAGCAGAAGCTGTCGCGCGCGGCGCGGCGGCTCGAGGTCGAGCTCGGGCGCGAGGCGACGAAAGAGGAGCTCGCGGAGGCGACCGGGCTGCCGATGCAGCACGTCGACGAGGCGCTCGGCGCGGCGAACGCATCCGTCTCGCTCAACCAGACGGTGGGCGCCGACGACGAGGGCGAGCTCGGCGACCTGTTCGCCGACCGCGAGGCAGCCGATCCGTTCGACGAGGCCGAGGAGTCGCTCCGCCGCCAGGGCGTGCGGCGCGCGCTCGAGGCGCTCCCCGAGCGCGAGCGCCGGATCCTCGAGCTGCGCTTCGGCTTCGAGGGCGAGCCGTGGACGCTCGAGGCGATCGGGAACGAGCTCGACCTGACGCGCGAGCGGGTCCGCCAGCTCGAGGGTCAGGCGCTCTCCCGGCTCGGCGCTCTGCGCGACCTCATCTCAGTCGCGGCCGCCTAGCCACGAACGACTGGCCGGCTCAGGCGCTTGCGCGCTGGGCTGCGGGAGGATCGCCTCGCGCTCCAGCGGCGCTGACGCGCAGCTCGGGAGGAGGCCGGCGTAGGAACGAGTCGACGAGAAGGAGCTCGTCGAGGTCGAGCTCGCCCGCACCTTGTAACAGTCTGTTACTAAGTTGAACCTGTCTGCTTGCGGCAGCGAGCCCGGCCTCGACCTCGAGCGCCGCGCCGCCGCCCGGGCGGCAGCGTCCGCTCCGCCGCGACGCGGCCGCCGGCGACGAAGACCGCGCGCACGTAGCCCGGCTCGCGGGCCGGGACGAGGACGCAGCACTCGAGCCGGCGCACGCGCTCGAGGCGCGCGCAGCTCGCGGCAAACCCGCTCCAGAGCTGCGATCCGGTCGCGTAGTCGCGCCGCGTCCTCGAAACGGCGAGCCTCGGCGAGCTCGCGCAGGCGGTGCGTGCAGGCGCGGTAGCGCGGTCTCGGGCCGAGCGAGCTCTATCGGAGAGAGCGCCCGCGCGGCGAGCTGCGCGGTTCGGCGCGACCGCAGCGGGCCAAGTAACAGTCTGTTACTAGCTTGGACACGTCTCGCCTGGGCCTGGCTGGTCGTTGCGACGACCGAGTCGCCGCGCTGTCGCAGCCAGACGAGCCGTTCTGGCCGCGACACGCGCGCGTTGCCGGGCGGGCGGAGCTCGCGGATCAGTCGCAGCTCCTCGAGCGCCGCCTCGAGCTCGGAGCCCGTCACCCGCCATTCGATCCGTTCCGCCGCCGCCACCGCGGCCTCGACTGCCGGCCGCTGCCGGTCGCTGCGGAAGTACGAGCGCAGGCGTGCCCGCAGGTCTCGCGCCCGGCCGACGTAGAGGACGTGGTCGTTCCGGCCGAGGAAGAGGTAGACGCCGGGCCGAGTCGGCGCGCCGAACGCGAGGTGCCGCTTGTCGAGGAGGCGGCGCGTCCTGGTCGCGGCGAGCTCCGTGAGGTCCGCGACGGTGCGGGCGCCACGCTCTTGCGCGAGCCCGATCAGCGCGAGCAGCAGCTCGGCGGTCGCGCGCGCGTCCGGCAGCGCGCGGTGGCACGGCCGCTCCGCTGTGCCGAGGAACCACGCGAGCTGGCCGAGACCGAAGCCCGCGACGCGCCCGGCGAGGAGCCTACGCGCCAGCCGCACGGTGTCGACGACCGGCGAGCCGATGCGCGAGCCGGTGAGCCGCTCGGTCTCGCGGTCGAGGAACGCGAGGTCGAAGCGCGCGTTGTGCGCGACGAGCACCGCGTCGCCCGCGAACGCGAGGAAGCTCCGTACGGCCTCGGCCGGACGGAGGCGCGCCCCGCAGGTGCTCGTTCCGCAGTCCGGTCACCGCGCTCGCTCCGGCGGCGATCGGCTGCCCTGGATCGACGAGCGTCTCGAACTCGGCCTCGACCTCGAACCCGCGCAGGCGCACTGCCCCGATCTCGCAGATCCCGGACTGGCCGGGACGCAGTCCCGTCGTCTCGAGGTCGACTACGACGTACGTCGCGTCCTCGAGCAGGATCGCCGCCCCCAGCGGCTCGGCGAGCGAGACCGCGTCTCCGCTCCACGCGAGCCGGGCATCGGTCTCGACGACGTCCGCGAGCAGCGAGCGCGCGAGGGCGACGGGTGCCTGCCGCAGGGCGAAGAGCCGCCGCGCCGCGTCCTCCGCGAGCACCGGCCCGCGCTGCTCCTCCACGAGCTCCACCAGGCGGTCGGCCGCGTCTAGCCTGAGCTGCATGCCCGAGAGCCTAGGCGAACATACGTTCGCATGCCAGCTCGCGCCGCTTCGCGCCGAGCCCTCCGACGACGCGGAGCAGGTGACGCAGGCCCTGCGCGGCGAGCCGTTGCGGATGCTCGAGGAGCGCGGAGAGTGGGCTCCGCGTCGAGACCGCCTACGCCTATCCGGGCTGGGTGCGGCGCGAGGACCTCGCGGGCGAGCCCGATGCCGACTGGCTCCAGCCCGTCGCCGCCGATCCCGTCGAGCAGGCGCGCACCTTGCTCGGCACGCGCTACGAGTGGGGCGGCATGACCTCCGCCGGGATCGACTGCTCGGGCCTCGTCCACATGTCGTTCCGCGCCTGCGGGCGCCTGGTGCCGCGCGACGCCGACCAGCAGGAGGAGGCAGGCGAGCAGCTGTCGGAGACCGACCTCCGCCCCGGAGACCTCGTCACGTACGGGCCGCCCGAGGGAGCCGACCACATCGCGTTCTGGGTCGGCGGGGGACGCATCCTCCACTCGACCCAGCGGGACGGAGTCGACGGGGTTGTCGAGGAGGAGGAGCCGGCGGAGCTGCGCGAGCGCCGGCGCGCGCTCGTGCGACTTGCCGCCCGGCGGGCGCTAGATTTCGCCGCTCGGGTGGAGTCGACGACCGCTTTTCCGGGGAGAGTGGGGGCGGTCGCTGCGGCGCTTCCGCTCCTCGCCCTCGTCTTCGTCGCAGGCTGCGGCGGCTCAGGCCACGCTGCGTCGACCACCACACGCTCGAGTACCGCCGCGCGAACCACGACGGCCGCCGCGACGACGACGACCGATGCCGCCGCGAATCCGAAGGAGTTCCCGGAGTTCCGGATCGCGATGGACGAGGAGACCGACTACCTCGACCCCGGCCTCTCGGACACGACCGAGGGCTGGGGCGTGATGTGGAACGTGTACCTCCCGCTGCTCGGCTACCGCCATCGCAGCGGGCCCGCCGGCGCGCGGCTCGTCCCGTATCTCGCGACCACGCTGCCGCGCATCTCGCACGACCGCCGCACGTACAGCCTCACGCTGCGCGACAAGCTGAGGTACTCGAACGGCAAGCGCGTCAAGGCGAGCGACTTCAAGCACGCGGTGGAGCGAGACTTCCGGCTCGACTCGGTCGGTGCCGCGTTCTTCCGGAACATCCGCGGCGCCGATGCTTTCGCGAAGAACCCGGAGGGCCACCACATCGGCGGCATCGTCGTCGACAACGCGACGCGCTCGATCGTCATCCACCTCAAGAAGCCGCAGGCCGACTTCTCGAACGTGCTCGCCTCGGAGTTCGCGGCGCCGGTGCCTGCGGACGCGCCGGCCGCGGACACGACGCTGCACCCGCTACCCGCAACCGGCCCGTACCAGATCACGAGCTACCAGCCGAGGTCGGGGATCGTCGAGGAGAGGAACCGGCACTTCCAGGCCTGGCGGTTCCACCACGCCGTGCCCGCCGGCAACCCGGACCGCGTGACGTGGGACATCGTCCCGAACGCGTCGGTCGCTCTCCACCGCGTCCTGACCGGCAAGGACGACTGGATGAGCTACTACCAGATCCCGAGCAAGCGGCTCGATGCGGTCCTCCGGAAGCACAGGAGCCGGCTGCGCATCTTCACGCCGCCCAACCTCATGTACTTCTTCATGAACACGCAGGTGCCGCCGTTCACCAGCCCGAAGGTGCGGCAGGCGGTGAACTACGCGATCTCGCGCCGCTGGCTCGCGCGGCTCGCCGGCGGGCTTGCCCACACGAGCGAGAACATTCTGCCGCCGGGCTACTCCTCGTACCGGTCGCACAACCTCTACAGGCACGACCTGCGCAAGGCGATCCGGCTCGTGCACCAGTCGGGCTACTGGCACTGGCGGAAGAAAGTCTTCGTCTGGAACCACGACGTCGCCGCCGACCTGCCGTTCACCGACTACCTCGTCTCGGTGCTGAAGCGCCTCGGCTTCCGCCCCAAGGAGAAAGTGGTGACCGCCGGCAGCTACTGGACGACGATCGGCAACGGGCAGACGCAACGCCCAGATCGGCTTCGCGAACTGGGTCCAGGACTACCCGCACCCGCTCGACTGGTTCCGGCTCCTCGACGGGCGGACGATCACGCCGACCCACAACTCGAACTACGCCAACTTCGACGTCGGCTGGGTGAACCGCGAGATCGCAAGGCTGACTCGCCCGACGAAGCTGACGCCCCGCGTCGACCGCCGCTGGGCCGCCCTCGACCGGAGGGTGATGCGGCTCGCTCCGTGGGCGCCGTTCCTCAACCAAGAAGGTTCGGACTTCTTTAGCACGCGTGTGAGGCTCGGCTGCTACGTCAATAACGTCCTATACGAGTTCGACTACGCGAGCATCTGCGTCAACAAATGAGGCACAACAACGTCAGTAAAGAGTGTGTTTGATAAGAATCGCGCGTGGGCCGTTCGGCCTATGGGCGGGGCCAGTCGGCCCAGCACATCAGTGCTCGCTACCCAGGAGGTGTAAGAGAGTGAGGACGAAGCGAGTGAGATCCGTCGCGGTCGCGGCGGTGGTCGCGGCGGGGCTCGCGCTGGTAGTGAGCGCGTGCGGCGGTAGCGGCGGCGGTATCGTCGTCGACTACCAGCGCGACCCAGGGAAAGACCTTCTCGCAGCTCAAGGTCGTCTGGGGGACGACGGACTACATGGACCCGGGCCTCTCGTACCGGCTCGAGTCGTGGCAGATCTTCCAGGACGTCTACCTCGGTCTGCTGGCCAAGCGCTACGGGACCTGCGGCGTCGGCGACGGCTGCACGAAGATCATCCCGGCGCTCGCGCAGAGCCTGCCGACGTCGAACAGCGACGGCACCGACCTCAAGTTCACGCTCCGGAAGGGGCTGAAGTACTCGAACGGCGAGGCGGTCAAGGCGAGCGACTTCAAGAACTCGATCATCCGCGACTTCAAGCTGAACTCGCCGGGAATCGGGTTCTTCTCCAACATCTCCGGCAGTGCCGCATGCGAAGGGAACCCGGGGAAGTGCTCGGACATCTCGGGGATCATCGTGGACGACAAGGCGGGCACGGTCGAGATCAAGCTGGACCAGCCCCAGTCGGACTTCCTGTACATCCTGACGACGTTCTTCGCGGCGATGGTGCCGTCCTCGACGCCGCAGAAGGACACCGAGAATCCGCCTCCGGCGGCGGCCGGGCCGTACTACATCTCGCAGTACAAGCCGAGCCGGTCCTTCACCGTGCTGCGGAACCCGCACTACACGCCGATCCCGGGCATCCCGACCGGAAACCCGGACAAGATCACCGCGATCATGACCAACGATCTCGCGCAGTCGGCCCAGTACATTCAGTCGGGGCAGTACGACTACGACGAGAACCTGCTCCCAACGGACCGTCTGAAGCAGCTGCAGCAGAAGTACGGCGACCAGATCAAGCTCTGGCGGACGCCGTCGACGTACTACTGGTTCATGAACCAGCGGACGCCGCCGTTCGACAATCTGAAGGCGCGGCAGGCCGTCAACTACGCGATCAACCGGCAGACGTTGGTCAACCTCCGCGGCGGTCTCGGCGTGCCGACGGAGAACTTCCTGCCCCCGACGTATCCGCAGTACAAGAAGTTCACTCCGCCTGCGTATCCGTACGACCTGTCGAAGGCGAAGCAGCTCGTCCAGCAGTCCGGGACCGCGGGCATGACCGTCGGCGTCTACACGATCTCCGACGACGCGGTCGACAAGGCGCAGGGCGAGTACCTCGCCGGCCAGCTCGACAAGATCGGCTGGAAGACGAAGCTGCACGAGCTCGCCGGCGCGAACTACTTCGTCATCATCGGGAACCAGAAGACGAAGGCGCAGATCGGCTTCACCGACTGGTTCGAGGACTACCCCTACCCGACCGACTGGTTCGACGTTCTCGAGAACGGCAAGAACATCCACCCGACGCACAACAACAACAACTCGAACGTCAACTTCAAGGACACGAACGCCGAGATCGACCGTCTCGGCCACCTACCTTCGTCGCAGGCCTTCACGGCGAAGACGACGAACGACTGGGCCGCGCTCGACAAGAAGCTCATGGTTCAGTACGCGAGCGAGGCTCCGTTCCTGAACGGTGTCATCACGTCGTTCTTCGCCTCGAGGATGGACGCGACGAACTGCGACATCTTCACCGACCTGTTCGACGACATGGCACAGACCTGCCTGAAGTAACGCGGTAAATCGTCGGCGCGGCGGCGGCAAATCGCCGCCGCGCCGGCTCATCTGAGTCCCGACGTACCCGTGGCGACCACCGGAACCAGCCAAGAGGAATTCAGCCTCGACACCGCCGCTGAGCTGGCGGCGGAAGAGGGTGGGTCACGGATCGAGGGCAAGAGCCCGTGGGCGCTCGCGGCCCGCCGACTCCGCCGCAACTACGTGGCGCTGGCCTTCCTCGGCATCTTCATCCTCGTTGTGGTCCTCTGCATGCTCGCGCCGCTCTACGTGAGCCACGTCTCGCACCTCGGGCAGGACGACCAGAACGCGGGCGGCTTCATCCACGAGAACGGCCAGAAGATCCCGATCCTCTCGCACGGCAGCACCGTCTTCGGGAAGAACGGCGAGGTCCACCTTGATCCCGGGCGGCATTCCGATCGGGCCGCAATGGGGTGCGTCCGGGGGCCCGTACCTTCTCGGCGCGGACCAGCTCGGTCGGGATGTGGGCGCTCGGCTTCTCTTCGGAGGCCGCAACTCGCTCCAGATCGGCCTCACGTCGGCGGCGATCTGCACGATCCTGTCGATCATCCTCGCTCTGCTCGCCGCCTATTTCGGCGGCGCTTGCGACTGGATCATCTCGCGGTTCTTCGACCTGATCTGGGCCTTCCCGGTCATCCTGCTCGGGATCGCGCTCGGTACCGCCCTCTCGATCGACGGCTTCCACCACGGGCCCATCAACATCCCCGCCGGCAGCCTCTGGATCCCGACCTTGGTGATCGCGTTCGTCTTCATTCCGTACATCGGGAGACCGCTGCGTGGGCAGGTCCTTGCCCTGCGCAACCGTGAGTTCGTCGAAGCCTCCACCGCGCAGGGGGCCGGCTCGCTGCGGATCATGTTCACCGAGCTGCTGCCGAACATCGCCTCGTCGGTGCTCGTGCTCTTCACCCTGATCGTCGCGAACGCGATCCTCACCGAGGTCGGCCTCTCGTTCCTCGGCGCCGGCGTGCAGCCTCCCCACCCCTCGTGGGGGACGATGATCGCCGACGGCCAGGACGTGCTCGCGAGCGACCCGTGGCTGAGCCTGCTGCCGGGCATCGCGATCACCATCACGGTCGTCTCGCTCAACGTCTTCGGCGACGGGTTGCGCGACGCGCTCGACCCGCGAGCGAAGGTGAGGATCGAGCATTGAGGGGGGCGCAGCGCTAGATGGTGGCGTTCCTCATCCGGCGGACGTTCGGGATGATCATCGTCCTGATCGCCGTCAGCTTCGTCACGTACCTCATCTTCTTCAAGATCCCGGGCGGCGATCCGGCGCAGCGCATCGCCGGGCGGACGGCGACGCAGGCGAACATCACCGCGATCCGGGACAAGCTCGGGCTCGACCAGAACGTCTTCGTGCAGTGGTGGGACATGATGAAGCAGCTGCTCAGCGGGCAGCTCATCTCGTACTACGACGGGACGAACGTCGTCCAGCAGATCAAGGAAGGAATGCCCGCGACGTTCTCGCTCTGCATCGGCGCCGCGATCATCTGGCTCGGCTTCGGGGTCCTGGTTGGGGCCCTCTCGGCCGTCAGAGCCGGCCGGTTCTCGGATAAAGCGATCACCGCGCTTGCCCTGGTCGGCATCTCGCTGCCGGTCGCCTGGCTGGGACTGCTCCTCCGCTATTTCCTCACCGGCGAGCAAACGGGAGGGGTGTCGTTGTTCCCGGACGGCGGTTATGTCCCATTGACCACGAGCCCGTGGCAGTGGTTCTACCACCTGATACTGCCGTGGTTCACGCTCGCCATTCTCTTCATCGGCTTCTACGGCCGTGTTCTGCGCTCGAACATCCTCGACACGATCAACGAGGACTTCGTCCGGACGGCGAAGGCGAAGGGGCTGTCGTCTCGCCGAATCCTTGTCAAGCACACGCTTCGCGCGTCGCTCATTCCGATCGTGACCCTGTTCGGGCTCGACTTCGCCGCCGTGCTCGGCGGCGGGGCGATCATCACCGAGACGGTCTACTCGATCCACGGGGTGGGCTACTACGCTGCCGCGTCGATCCATCAGCAGGATCTGCCGCCGCTGATGGGTGTGACGCTTTACGGCGCGACGTTCATCGTGGTCTTCTCGACGCTCGTCGACGTCGCGTACGCGTACCTGGACCCGAGGATCCGCCTCACCTGATGGCCGAACGCCTGCTCGAGGTCAACGACCTCAAAGTCCGGTTCGCAACCGAGGACGGCACCGTGCGTGCGGTCGACGGGCTCTCGTTCGAGCTCGAACGCGGCAAGGTGCTCGGGATCGTGGGCGAGTCGGGCTCGGGCAAGAGCGTCACCGCGATGACGCTCATGGGGCTGACACGCGGCGTGAACGCACGCTTCGAGGGCGAGGTGCTCTACAAGGGCAAGGACCTGCTGAAGGTCTCGGACCGCGACATGCAGGACTATCGCGGCAACGAGCTCGGGATGATCTTCCAGGACCCGATGACCTCGCTGAACCCCGTCTACCGGATCGGTGAGCAGATCGTCGAGGCGATCCAGGCGCACGAGAACGTCGATAAGCGCACGGCCAGGGCGCGCACGATCGAGATTCTGCGGCAGGTCGGCATCCCGAACCCGGACACACGCGTCGACAGCTTCCCCCACGAGTTCTCGGGCGGGATGCGGCAGCGCGCGATGATCGCGATGGCGCTGTCCTGCAACCCGTCGATCCTCATCGCCGACGAGCCGACGACGGCTCTCGACGTGACGATCCAGGCGCAGATCGTGGAGCTGATCAACCGCCTCAAGGACGACTTCGAGTCGGCGGTCATCTTCATCACCCACGATCTCGGCGTGATCGCCGACATCGCCGACGAGATCATCGTCATGTACGCCGGCCGCGTGGTCGAGCGCGGCTCGAAGCGTGACGTCTTCTACGACCCGCAGATGCCGTACACGTGGGGCCTCCTCGGCTCGATCCCGCGCCTCGACCGGCCGCGGCCGGAGCGCCTGCACACGATCGAGGGGATGCCTCCGTCTCTCATCAATCCGCCGGAGGGTTGCAAGTTCCGGCCGCGCTGTCCGCACGCGTTCGAGAAGTGCAAGCAGGAGCCGGAGCTCGAGAACCGTGTCGGCACGCCCGGCCATCTCGACCGGTGCTGGCTCGATGTCGAGTTCAAGCGCGCCCATCGCGACGAGACGATCTCCCCTGGCTCGGTGGAGGCAGCGTGACCGTCCTCGATCAGTCGAGCGAGTCGGGCTGAGACGCCTCTCCTCCAGGTCCGGCACGTCAAGAAGTACTTCCCGATCCGCAGAGGAGTCCTACAGCGCGAGGTAGCGCGTGTGCATGCGGTTGACGACGTGAGCTTTGTCGTCCGGGAGGGCGAGACCCTCGGGCTCGTCGGCGAGTCGGGCTGTGGGAAGTCGACGCTGGGCCGGACCATCGTGCGGCTGCTCGAGCCGACCGACGGCCAGATCGTCTTCCAGGGGACGCAGATCGAGCATTTCGGGACGCGGCGCATGCGACCGCTTCGGCGCGAGATGCAGATGGTCTTCCAGGATCCGTACGCGTCGCTCAACCCCCGCAAGCGCGTCGGCACGATCGTCTCCGACCCGATGCGGATCCACAACCTCGGCAACCGGGCCGAGCAGAAGCGGCGCGTCGGCGAGATTCTCGAGACCGTCGGTCTCTCGCCCGGAGCACTACAACCGCTACCCGCACGAGTTCTCCGGTGGCCAGCGGCAGCGGATCGGGATCGCGCGCGCGCTTGCCCTGCGGCCGAAGCTGATCATCGCGGACGAGCCCGTCTCGGCCCTCGACGTCTCCATCCAGTCGCAGATGCTGAATCTGCTCGTCGACCTGCAGAAAGAGCTCCAGCTCACCTACCTCTTCATCGCGCACGACCTCGGCGTCGTCCGTCACGTGAGTAACCGGATCGCGGTGATGTACCTCGGCAAGATCGTCGAGCTCTCGCCGGCCGAGGAGCTCTACACGCGTCCGATCATGCCGTACACCGAGGCGCTGCTCTCGGCGGTCCCGATCCCGGATCCGGACCTGGCCGAGAAGCGCGAGCGGATCGTGCTCGAGGGAGACGTCCCAAGCCCGATCAATCCGCCGAGCGGCTGCCGCTTCCATCCGCGCTGCCGCTATGCGACGGACGTGTGCCAGCAGCTCGAGCCGCCTCTCGTCGATTACGGCAACGGGCATCTTGCCGCTTGTCATCACCCGCTCAACGTCGACCAGGCCACGCTGCAGCAGGTCTCGGTGGCAGAGCAGCACACGCCGGCCGAGGCGGATGAGACGGCGCTGCCGCAGGACACGTCGGGAAGCTCCAATCCTGCCGTGGCGCCTGACACCCATTCGAGGTAGGTCTTTGCGCTAAAGCGGCTTGGTTGCGGCGCCGATACCCGGGGCGTGGATGCTGCGGAGCGCAAGGAGATCCTCAGCCGTTATTTGACGCATTCGCGCCGCTTCGACGAAGCGGCTGCGCGGCGTCGCGGCACCGGAGGTGCGGACGTGATCCCGCTCCAGAACCCGCTTCGCGAGCTCGAGCAGCAGCCGACGAACCGCGAGGTCGAGGTGCTGCAGCTCATCTCCGACGGGCTGGTGAACCGGGAGATCGGCCAAAAGTTGTTCCTGTCGGAGGAAACGGTGAAGTCGCACGTGCGGCATCTGCTCGCGAAACTCCAGGCGCGCTCGCGCGCGCATGCGGTTGCCGTGGGCTTCCGCCGCGGAATCATCGGCTAGAGCGATCTGTCCACAAGCGGCTGTTGGGCGCTGTGGACAGAGGAAAAACGAAGCGCCGGGTGAAGATCACCCGGCGCCCGTGAATCGGCCTATCCGTCTCCCAGCTCTTGCGCAGATCCCCCTCGCGGGGGATGATCGCAAGGTGTGGATAACGGACTATCCGACGGCTCTACCAGTTCCGCGATGCTCCCTGCGATGGTCGCGCGGGCCGCGAGACGCATAAAGGAACGCATTGAGAACTCCGATCGATCGGGGACTGACGGCCCCGCCAGCCTATACCCCTTTTGGGGGATACGCAAGGCTGGACCGGCTGGTCAAAGGTCTGGATAGCGCTGACCGCCGATCGGTCGCTTGGGCTTGCGTCCTGAGCGTGGTGTCAATTGGCACGGTTGCTGCACTCTGGCTCGATGGCTACCGGCTGCCGCATCTCATGGGCGCTCTTTGTGCTCGGTGCGATTGCTGCCGCGGCGGAACGGCAGACGGTCGCGATCAACGAGCGGACGGAGATGTCAGTTGCGTTCCTTGCCGCTTGTCTTCTCCGCTATCGCATTCGGGCCGCTCGGCGGCTTCGCAGTCGGAGCTCTCTCGACTGCTCTCGATCTACGTAATCACCGCTCAAGATGGAGTGTGTACACGCCGATCCGCGCGCTCACCGCCGCAGCAGCCGGACTCGCCGTAGCGAAGCTTGTCCCGCATCCTGTCCACCTTGGCCAATATCTCCTGGCCAGCCTGGTCGGCTCCCTGGTCTTCCTTGCAATCAGACGGTTTCTTCAGCACCGCCACCGCCTTCGTGCGCGGCCTCGATCCTACTCGCGCATCTTCGGGCGATCGCATCAATTTGGCCTGGCTCACGGTGCCGCTCTACGTCCCGGTCCTGACGCTCTTCGTCTACGCCTACCACACCTATTCGCTGGGAATCTAGTGCTCGTCTTCTTCGTTCCGACGCTTGCGCTTGCAGCGACTTCTCCACCTCTACCGGCAGGAAAAGGAAGCCACGCACAGGCTCGGTGCAGCAAACGATCGACTTCGTAGGGCGAGCCTCTCGTTCGCCACCGCCCTGGTCGCGACGCTCGATGCCCGGGATCAGTACACAGCAGGTCACTCAGCCGCGGTTGCCATCTATGCGAGGGACATCTCGCAGCGCATGGGATTGTCCGAGGAGCAGCAGGAGCTCGTCCACCTCTGCGGCCTCGTACACGACATCGGGAAGATCGGGCTCGCCGCGGGTCTGCTCGAGAAGCCCGGGCCGTTGACGCTCGAGGAGCGCCGGCAAATGGAGAAGCACTCCGAAATCGGCGAGCGGATCCTTCGGAACGTCGACGACTACTCGGAAATCGCGGATGTCGTCCGGTCGCATCACGAGCGCATCGACGGCATGGGCTATCCGGATGGCATTGGCGGCGACGAGATTCCCCTCCTCGCGCGGATCATCGGCGTAGCCGACGCATACGACGCCATGACCTCGGACCGTCCCTACCGCGAGGCGCTGCCGAGCCGGGTCGCTCGCATGCGCCTTGCGCAGGCGGTAGGGACCCAGTTCGACACGGCGGTCGTCGCGGCGTTCGAGGCGATCCTTGCGACTGCCGACGAGAATTACCGCTCCGGCCGAGGATCCTCGTTCATGCGGGAGCGGGAGCAGCTCGAGCAGGGCGGCGAGGACGTCGCCTTGGCGCTAGACGTCGTCCCGTAGAGCACGAGCGGCTTCCAGCCGCGACCGAACACCCAGCTTTTCGTAGATGTGCTTCACGTGCACCTTGGTCGTTGAGAGGCTGATGTAGAGCAGCTTCGCGATTTCCTCGTTCGTTAGGCCCTGGGAGAGAAGCTCGTGGACCTCGCTCTCCCGCGGTGTCAACTTCTGCTTCGGCTTCGCGGGCCGCGGGACTCGGAGGCCGATCGAGGCGGCGAGCGATGTGTCGGAGGAAAGCACGAAGATTCGTCGGAGCCAGTCCGAGCCCTCGCGATGCGTCGCGATCTGCCGACCGAGGTCAGGCACTGCGCGCACAGCGATCAAGATCGGGTCCCAGACCCCGGTCGCGATCGCGGCCGCGATGTACGAGTCCGCGCTGGCGCTCCGATCTGCTGTGCCTACCGCGGCGACAGCTCTAGCGATCGATGCCAGGGCAGCGGCCTCGAGTCCACGTGACACCTTCTGAGCGGCTTCCGCGAGCTCTAGCGCAATCTCGAACGCCCCTGATGCCGAGTAGAGGAGCGCTTGCCAACCGAGAAAGTCTCCGTGCAGGGCGCGGCTGCCCTTCGTGGCTGGACCGAGGGCGAGTACCTCCAAAGCTCGATGAGGGTCGCCTACGCTCGTGTACAAACGAGCGCGGTGAATCGGCAAGTTGCCACGAAAGAATTCGCTGGGGTTATCGCCGGCCTCGCGTTCAAGGGCGGTTAAGACTCGGTCAGCGGCTGCAAAACGGCGGATGCCGATGTATGCACTCGCTGAGTTCAGCTGCGCATAGGGCACAGGAAAATCGACCCCGCAAGCCTCGGCGACCTGCGTCAATTCCGTAGCACGATTGAGGCTCTCTTGGTACCGGCACTTCATGATCAGCGCGTAGCTGTACGCGTTCAAAAGGCTCGTACGGGCGATCGTGTCGACGCCTTCAGCGAGCGAAAGTGCCATCCTCGCCTTGTCCATTGCCCCACCGAGTGCCCCCTCGGTTTCCGCCAAGGCTAGGTCTCCCGTGGCAGACAACAGCGACTGGGTCACTCCGGGTCGCGCCCTGCGCTTGAAGTCGTCCAGTCGGGCCCTCAGGTCAGAAGCCTGGGGCTCGCAAGCGGCAAGAAAACGCAGCCACAGCGCATCCTCCTCCGTCCCCGAAGTTCTGGCGAGTGAGGCTGCCGCGGATGCGTGTTTTTCAGCCGACTCCGAGCGGTCCGTCAGAAGGGCAGACCTAGCTGCGACGAGATGTGCGCGCGCGAGGAGATCCCCGTCGAGTGAGGCAGTGGCTTGTCCGGCCAGTGCTATCGCACGGTTTAGTTCGTTGCCTCGCAGAAGTGCCTCGCTCTCGGCGTAGTCGATGAGTCCGCCTTCGGCTCCCGCGGCGCGCGCCGCCGAGACCCACCGCTGCAAGCTGCTTGTGCGGCCGGCGGCCAAGAGGTCGTCCAGTGCTGCTCCTATTGCCTCGGTGGCGAAGGCCGCGTCCTTCGACACCTCGGCAACGCAGAGAGCCTCATCCCATCGGCGCTCGTTGAACAGCCTGCGGGTACGCACGAGTAGAGCGGCACGAGCTTCCGCATCGACCTCGCCGAAGCGGTCGACCAGTAGTTCTCTCAGGAGCGGGTGCAGTGAAAGCGACCTGTGTTCCGTAACCGAGATCAGGCCGCGTGCCATCGCGTCCTCGATTACGGCGTCGGTGTCGGTGCCCAGTACGGTGCGCGCCACAGCGACCTCAGTGACGTTCGCGACCGCAAGCAACATCAGTGCGGTCTGCGTCTCTTCAGTCGCGGAGGCAAGCAGCTCGCTCGCGAGGAACTCGTACAGCGTGTGCGAGAGCAAGCGGCTCGATGTGAAGTCGACGTCGCCGCTCATCGCCGCGAGGCCGAGAACGGCGGGCCAGCCGTCGGCTGTGCGCATCAGACGCGCTCGGCCGGCGACAGCGCCGACGGCGTTGAGTACCAGCGCCGCTTCATCGTCCGTCATCGTCAGCTCGTCTACGCCGATCTCGAGTCCTTCGCCGTAGACCTCGAGGCGCGGTGTGAACCAGTCGGGTCGCGTTCTCGTCGTGATCAGGAACCGGATGTCGAGGCCCTCCACCAGCATCGAGAGGAGCTCCTCGGCCTCTTCGGTTCCCGCCGCCTCCCACTCGTCCACTACGAGAAGGACGTCCCGGGACAGCGCCTCGAACGTCCGCAGGATCGCGCGGCCCAAGGGCTGCGGGCTCGGGTTGACCGACGCGATGGTGGCGACCTTCTCCGGCTCGCGTGGCAACTCCGGCGCGATCGAGGCGAGCAGGTCGTCGATCTGCACCGCCAGGAGCGCGACGTCTCCCGACGCCCGCGTCGTCCGATACCACGCCACCGGCCCGTCCTGCCGCTGCGACCACTGGCGCGCCAGCGTCGTCTTGCCGTAGCCGGCGGGAGCAGCCAGCACCGAGACGCGTGCTCCGCCGCCCTCTCCGAGTCGCGCGATCAACCGCGGGCGCTCGATGATGTGGTCGAGCGCGGGCGAAGCCGCAGCTTTGATCGTCTCCACCATTCCCCTGCCGGGCACGAAGCGCCCGCGATCCGAGACCCTACTCCTCCGTCAGCCGCTCGTCACCATCGCTGCAAGCGGGGGGCCCGCGCTCGGGGTAGGGCCCGAGCGCGGGTCGCCGTCAGCCCCCGGCGCCGGCAAGGGCCGGCGCAAGCTCACGCGCGAGGGGGTCCTCGCCGGTGAGCGCCTTGAACGCGGCAGGGATCTGCCGCCGCCTCGGCACGCCGAGCTTCTGGCGCAGCACGTCGCAGTGCGCCTTGGCCGTCCTGGGCGAGATGCCGAGACGCTCTCCGACCTCGTCGTTCGAGCACCCGCGCGCGATCAGCGCAACGATCTGGAGCTGGCGCTCGGTCAGGTCGGGCTTTGCCTCGTCTGTGCCTCTCATGGCTCGGCACGCTACGACCGCGCCGGAGCCGTAGCTATCGGCCGACGGGGGTATTCGGGCGGGTGGCGTGCGCTCCGCCGATGAAGCTCGCCTCGTGGCCCCGCGCATTGGCCTCCTCGAGCTCCTCCTGCGTCAGCGCGCCGGCCCGCAGCAGCAGGTCGAACTCGTCGCGGAGGTGCGTCCGCATCATCTCCGGCCCGTCCGTGGCGATCGTGAAGAGGACGCCGTTGTCGACGAACGTGCGGAAGACGTCCCGCACCGCGTCCTCGTCGGGCAGCGACTTCGTGAGGAGGTTCGAGGTCGGGCAGATCTCGAGGACGACCTCGCGCTCGCGCAGCTCCCGCATGAGCTCGTCGTCGCCGGCCGCGAGGATCCCGTGCCCGATCCGGTCGGGGCGCAGGAGCTCGAGCACCTCGCCGATCTCGGCGCGGCCCATCTCGGCTCCCTCCTCGCCGACGTGGATCGTCACGCCGAGGCCGGCGGCGCGGGCCTCCTCCACCATCGGCTGCACCTGCGAGTAGTCGTAGCGCGCGCCGCCCGGCCGCGGCCCCGCGATGTCGATCCCGACGACTCCGCGCGGCGCCCAGCGAATCGCCTTCTCGACGATGATCTCGTTCTGGTGCGGCGTGAACGTCCGGTCCATCATCAGGATCAGGCCGGCACGTACCTGGGGGTACTCGAGGCTCGCGACGTCGAGCCCGCGGATGGCGGCGAGGATGATGTGGTCGAGGTCGCGCTCGCCGCCGCGGTTCCGCTTCATCGGGTTGAAGCGGAGCTCGAGCGTCGTGATCCCCTGCGACCGGTACGCGCCGCCGATCGCGCCGTGCACCGACACCTCGACCGCGGCCGGGCTCGACTGGATCAGCTCCGTCCAGTGGTAGATCGCGTCGAGTGAGTCGAGGTCGGGCACGCCGCGCGGGTCGGACACGGTCACCAGCCGGTCGAAGTCCCAGAAGTCCTTGACCGGAAGGGCGATGCCCTGCTGGTGGGCGAGCGACCAGAGGATGTCGGAGGAGACCGAGCCGCCGAGGTGGGTGTGCAGCTCGGCGAGGCCTTCCATCGGCTCAGTTTAGTCCCAGCCGACGACCGCCCAGCGTCGGCGGACGAAGCGTGGGCCGAGGAGCGCGAGCCGCGCCAGGAGCAGGACGTCGAGTGCGGCCCAGACGCCGACGACTCCCCAGCCGAGCGCGTAGGCAAGCGATCGCCAGGACGATGAAGACCGCGCTCGCGGCGACCATCGACCACATCAGGTAGCGGGTGTCGCCGGCCCCGATGAGGATCCCGTCGAGCGCGAAGACCGCGCCGCCGAGCGGCTGCATCGCCGCGAGGAACGGCCACAGGAGCGCGGCTTCGTGCAGGACGCGCGGGTCGCCGGTGAACGCCCGCGGCAGCGCATGCGAGAGCGGCGCGAGCACCAGGGCGAAGACGACGCCGACGGCGACCGACCAGCCGATCATCCGCACGGCGGCCGCGTACGCGCCGTCGGCGTCCCCGGCTCCGAGCATCCGGCCGACGATCACCTGGCCGGCGATCGCGACCGCATCCAGGACGAGCGCGATGAAGAGGAACAGCTGGTAGCCGATCTGATGTGCGCCGATCTGCGCGTCTCCCATGCGCGCGAGGAGCGAGGCGGCGAAGAGGAAGGAGGCGTAGAGCGCGACGGTACGGACGAAGATCTGCCTCCCGATCCGGAACAGCGGCTTCATCGCGTGCCGGCTGGGCCGTCTGGACGGCGCGTGCGGCCGCAGCAGCTCGACGACGAAGGCTGCGGCCATCCCGGCCTGCGCGATCGCTGTTCCTGCCGCCGAGCCGGCGATCCCCAGTGGAAGACGTAGACGAAGAGCACCTCGAGCACGAGGTTGGCGACGTTCGCGGCAACGACGATCTCCAGGGGCCGGCGCAGGTTCGAGACGCCGCGGAGGTAGCCCTGGCCGGCGAGGGCGATCAGCGCGGCCGGCAGGCCGAGCGCTGCGATCCGGAAATAGAGGAGCGCCAGGTCGCCGGAGTGGCCGTGGCCGCCGAGGCCCGCGAGGAGCGGCTCGGCCACGATCTCACAGACGACGAGCAGAGCGGTCCCGATCCCGAGCGACGCCCAGAGCGCCTGCGCCGCGAGCCGTGCGGCCTCGTCCTCCCGGCCCGCGCCCGAGGCGCGGGCGACGACCGCCGTCGTCCCGTACGTGAGGAAGTTGAAGATCGTGAATGCCCCGGCGAGGACGGTGCCGGCGAGGCCGAGCGCCGCGATCTGCGGCCGGCCGAGGTGACCGACGATCGCGGTGTCGGCGAGGACGTACAGCGGCTCGGCCGCCAGCGCGCCGAGCGCCGGCAGCGCGAGACGGACGATCTCGCGATCGTGCGGGGACCGAAGGCGCACCGGCCGCCGACGATAATGGCGCGGATGGGTTTCGAGCCCAACCAGCTTCTTCCGGGTGCCGTCCAGCCGGATCCTGCGTGTCTTCCTGGGGCTCGTCGTCCTCGCGGCGCTCGCCGGCCTGTTCTGGTGGAGGCGCGACAGCCTCACCACGATCGGCAGCGCGTTCCGTGCCGTGCGCTGGGAGTGGGTCGTCGTTGCGATCGCGCTGAACCTCCTCTCGGTAATCGCTCGCGCGTTCGCCTGGACGACCGGTGATCCATTCGGCGATGGAGCCGCCCCGCCCCCGCGTACCGCTCGTCTTCTCGGCCTTCTCGGTCGGCCTGTTCGCGAACGCCGTGCTGCCGGGCCGGATCGGCGAGCTGGCGCGGGTCGCCGTGCTGACGCGGAAGATGCCCGGGCGCAAGGGCGCGTGGCCGACGCTCGTCGGGACGGTATTCGCGCACCGCGTCTTCGACATCGTGCCGGTGACTCTGCTGATCCTCTACGTCGTCGTCACTGCGAGCATCCCTGGCTCGGCGCGCGCGACCCTGGTTTTCGTGATCGGCTTCGGCGTCGGGCTGTTCGTCTTCGCGTTCCTCTCGGCACGTAGGCATCACCAGCAGATGGCGATCGAAGGGCTCGGGCCGGTGCGCCGCCTACTGACGATGGGACGCGCCGGGCTCGGTGTGATGCGCGTCACCGGCCGGCGCAGCCGCCGCGATCTTCTTCCAGATCATCGGCTGGACGTGCCAGATCCTCGCCGTCTACACCGCGATGCGCGCGTTCGACATCCACGCGCCGCTGCCCGCGGCCGGGGTCGTCCTGCTGCTGATGAACGTCGTGACCATCTTCCCGTTCTGGCCGGGCAACGTAGGTCTCGTGCAGGTCGCGATCGCCTCGGCGCTCGTGGGCTACGGCGTCGCGTACAGCACCGGCGTCGCCTACGGCTTCGGGCTGCAGGCGATCGAGGCGTCGGTCGGCATCGGCGTCGGGCTCCTCTTCCTCGCCCGCGAGGGGCTCTCGTTCGCGATGCTGAGCGTGATGCCCACGGCGGACAAGGCCGAGGTCCCGGCGGAGGAGACTGCGGCGGATCCGGACCGGCCGGCCGAGCGCGCGGCGGTGCGTTAGCCCTCGCTCGCCGGTCTCGACTGCTCGGCCCGGCGGGCGAGCTCCTCGACGCGACCTTCGGCGGCGTCGAGCTTCGCCTTGCAGAAGGCATAGAGCTCCTCGCCGCGTTCCCACAGCTTCAGCGCTTCGTCGAGCGGCGCCTGTCCGCGCTCGAGCCGCTCGACGATCTCCTCGAGCTCGCGCCTGCGCCTGCTCGAACGTCTTCGGCTGCTCCGGCTCGCTCACGGTGTCACCTCCTCGACGCGCGCGCCGAAGCCGCCGTCGGCGAGCGTGACGTCCACGTGTGCGCCCGTGGAGACGTTCTCGGCGGCTGCGACGACGTCGCCGGAGTCCGTCCGAACGATTGCGTACCCTCGCTCAAGTGTTTGCACAGGTGACAACGCCTCGAGCTTCGCGGCACTGTTCTCGAGCGCCGCCCGCTTCCGCTCGACCGCGAGGGCCGGCGCCAGCCGCAGCCGTTCGTGCGTGCGCTCCAAGCGCTGCCCCTCCCGTTCGAGGGCGATGCGAGGCCGAGCGCGGAGCCGCTCGACGGAACGCGTGAGTCGTTGCCGGTCTTGATCGAGCGAGCGCCGGACGCTGCGCGCGAGCGTCTTGCGGGCGCGGTCGAGCCTGCCGAACAACTCACTCAGCTCCGGCACGACGAGCTTTCCCGCAGCCGTCGGGGTCGAGGCACGGACGTCCGCCGCGAGGTCGCAGAGCGGCGTGTCCTGCTCGTGCCCGACGGCAGAGACCACGGGAACGGGGCACTCGGCGACCGCCCGGACGACGCGTTCGTCGCTGAAGGGGAGGAGATCCTCGAAGCTGCCGCCGCCGCGGGTGAGGACGACGACGTCGACGTCCGGGTGCTCGCAGAGAGCTCCGATCGCCGCGACGATCTCGGCAGCGGCGCGCGGGCCTTGCACGTACGTCTCGGCGACGAGCACCGTCGCCGGTGGGAAGCGAGAGCAGATCGTCGTCACGACGTCGCGCTTCGCGGCCGCGTCGTTCCCGGTCACGATGCCGATGCGCCGCGGCAGGTACGGCAGCGGCCGCTTGCGGGCGTCGGCGAAGAGGCCCTCGGCGGCGAGGGTCGCCTTCAGGCGCTCGAGCGAGGCGAGGTGGGCGCCGACGCCGAAGCGCTCGATCGTGAGCGCGCGGAGCTTGAACTCGCCGCGCTGCTCGTACAGCTCCGGCCGGCCGAACACGTGCACACGCTCGCCGTCCGCGAGGTCGAGCCGCAGCGCGTCGAACCTCCCGCGCGCCATCGCCACGCCGACGCATGAGCCGTCGGCCGGATCCTTGAGCGTGAAGAAGACGGTTGCCCAGCGCTCGTGCCGGCGGAGCTCGGTGATCTCGCCCTCGACCCAGACGGTGGGGAGGCGCGACAGCCACTGCCCGACCCCTCGGTTGAACGCGGCGACCGAGTAGACGGTGCGGTCGTCGTACGGCAGCGCCTCGACCTTGGCCACGGGCGCAGCGTAGTCGCGCGACAGTTACAGGAGGATCTCGGCTGCCGTCTCGGGCTTGCAGCCGCGGCCGAGCATCTCGCAGGCGAGGTGGAGGTCCGCCTCGCTCACGGCCAGCCGCTCGGCGAGCGAGAGGGGATAGCCGGCCTCGATCAGGATGTGGAGACGCCAGCTCTCGACCTTCGAGCGCTCGTCGAAGAGGGTTCTCGAGGATGGGGGTCGTCGTCTCACTCATGGCCGCAACAGTTCGTGCTGCTACCGACGAACCCTCCTAGGGGTTGTTAGGGCAACTTTTTGTAAAGAGCGGTCAGCTGGCCGCGGCTGAGGCGAACCGGCGCAGAAGCTCCTGCAGGCGCGCCTCGAGCACGCCGCGCTCCGCGTCGACGTCGGAGCGAAGATCCTCGATCCGCCGCCGCATCTCGCTCTCGAGCTCGCTCAGCCGCAGGTCCTGCGCGGCGACGAGTTCGTCGTGGCGTCGCTCCAGCTCCTTCCCGACGTTCGAGACCCTGTGCTCGAGCCGCTGCGCGCCTGCGTCTCCCACGTGCGCCAGGCGCTCCGCGAGCACCGTCTCGGCTTCCCGCGAGAAGGTGCTCACCGCGCGGTCGAGCTCGCGGGCCAGGCGCTTCGCGGCATCCTCGCGCGAGGTCTTCATCAGCTGCGCGAATCTCTGGGCGGCCTCGTCGGCATGGGACGCCACCGCGCGGTCGACGGCGCGCTCCAGCTGCTCGATCTGGCGGTGTGACACGTCCTCGAAGCCGGCTCGCACGCGCTGCATCGCGTCGACCTCCTCGCGCTGCGCCTGCTCGGTCAGCTCGCGTTCCCGGCGGGCCATCCGCTCCTCGAGCTCGTGGAGAGCCCTCCGGCGCTCCGCCGCGTGCGCGTCGAGCTCGCTGCGCACGAGGCCGAGGGCATCGTCGAGCGTGCGGTTGAGCTCGGTGCGCAGCCGCGCAACTCCGGCGCGCTGCTCGTCGCTCTCGGCCGACAGCCGCTCGGCGTCGGCGGTGAGCCGGAGCTCGATCTCGCGCAGCACCTGCTGCTGCCGCTGCTCGAGCTCGGCGATCCGCATCTTGGTCGCCTCGGCGATCCGATCGAGGTCCTGCGCCCAACCCGCCAGCTGTTGCTCGACCTGCGCCTGAACATGGTTCAGCTTGTCGCCGAGAGCCGCCGTCGCGTCGTGCTCCCACTGGGCGACGAGCGTCCGCCGCTCTTCCGCGATCTGCCGCTCCTGCTCCTCCAGCAGCGAGCGCGAGTCGGCGCGGGCGCGGGCGAGCGTCAGCTGGAGCTCCTTCCCGAGCCCGGTCTTCTCCCGCTCGACAGCGGCGAGAAGGTCCGCCTGTGCCTCGGCAAGCCGGTCGTCCATCGCTCCGACGCGCTTCAGTGCGCGGCTGAGGAGGACGGAGGCGCCGGCGGCGATCGTGCAGGCCGTCAGCCCGGCGGCGGCCACGGCGAGCGACCGGTCGTGACGCAGGGCGAAGGCGACCCAGACACCCACGGCCGCGGCCGCCTCGAGCGGTGGTGGCGGCGACGAGGACGGAGGTCCGAGTCAGACGCAGCGCGGCACCGGCGAGCGCGAGCGCGGCGACCACGACGCCGCCGGCGAAGAGGAGATCGGCGATCGTCGTCAGCGTCACCGTCCTGAGTGTAGAGCTACCCCGCGCGGAACAGGAGGAGGGCGACGGCTATCAGCACCGTGGCGGCCACGAGTGCCTTCAGCGCAGCCTCGGGCACGGCCGCAAGCGCGTCGGCGTCGAGCGGCAGCGTCGTCCCGTCGTCGAGGCGTGCTTCTCCCTCCACGGCGACGACGCGGCGCCGGACGAGCCGCACCGGGGTCGAGAGTCGCCGCTGCGCCCAGCTCGTGGCGAAGGCGTAGGCCGCCCCGGCAAAGGCCGCGCCGTGCAGCGTTCGGGCCGACGCGAAGTACGCCGTCAGCACCGGGAAGGCCCCCCAGGCCGCCGGGAACCAGAGCCCGCCGTGGAACCGCCCGCCGAACAGCTCGAGGTTGTACGCGACCACGAGGAATGCGCCGACGGCGACGAAGACGAGCAGCCAGAGCGTGCGCGACACCGCGACGGCGATGCCGATCGCGGCGGCTCCGGAGATGGAGACCGCGGCGAGGGCGGCGAGCACCGGCGGCGAGATGCGCGTCTGGAGCGGCCTGCCGCGCAGCTCGTCGAGGGCGTGGGCTCCGACGCCCATGGCGAGCGCGAAGGCGAGCGTCGTCCACCCGAGCAGCGCCCAGTCCATGTGCGGCGCGAGCGCGGCGCCGACCGCGACATAGGAGAGGTGCCAGAGCGTGTACGGCGGATGGAGGAGCGTGACGTAGTCGCGCCAGCCGCCCGGCCGCAGCGCGTAGAACGACGGCCGCGGCCGCGCCGCCGTCACGCGCGCTTCCCCCAGACGACGATCCCGCCGCCGACGCTGAGCCGCCGGGCTTCGACGTCGGCCAGGCCCGCCTCGCGCCAGGCCTCGAGGAGGCGCGGCTCCGGCCACTTCCGCCAGAAGTCGCGGATGCTCGGGCCGAGGAAGCGGCCGACGCCGCCCCAGCTCGGCGAGACGACGGCTCCGGCAGCCGGCAGCCCGACTCGCACGTAGAGCTCCCACGGCGGGCGCCACGCGCCGGCCGGGAGCCCGAACTCGAGCATCGCCACCGTGCCGCCGGGGCGGACGACCCGGGCGAGCTCGCGCAGCGTCGCGGGCACGTCGTCGACGTAGCGAAGCAGGTAGGTGAAGGTGACGGCATCGAACTCGTCGTCGGCGAACGGCAGCTCCTCGGCTCGCGCCTCGCGCAGCTCGATGCGGTCGCTCAGCCGTTCGCGCGCGACCCGCTCGCGCCCGGCCGCGAGCATCTCCGGGCTCTGGTCGACGCCGACCACCGTGCGGGCCGGGTCGGCGCGGGCGAGCTCGATCGCCACGGCGGCCGTTCCGGTGGCGACGTCGAGCACGCGGTGCGCGTCTGCCGGGATCCGCGAGACGAGGAACGACCGCCAGCGCGGGTCCTGGCCGAAGGAGAGCAAGCGGGCGTAGCGGTCGTACGTCGGGCCGAGCGGTGCGAACAGCTCGCGCGCGCGGCGCGTACGGGTGGAGGCCTCCACGGCCCTATTCTGGCCGCATGACCGTCGTCGAGGACGTGGGGCGCATCGCGGGCGCCGCTGCCGCCTTCGCCGAGCCGGGGGAGGAGCTCGCCGGCGTGCTCGTGGCCGAGACGCTCGGCCGGCGCGTCTATCTCTGCGCGTTCCAGTCTTCAGAGCGGCGCGCCTGGCTCGCGCTGGGCGCCGCCGGCGAACCGCTGACCGACGGGCGGCTCGTGCGGGACGCCGCCTCGCTCGCTGCGCTCTGCGAGGTCGCGGAGGAGTCCGCGGGCGGCGGGCACCTCTCCGAGCTCCAAGCCCGGCTCGCCGAGCTGCGCGAGACGGACAACCCGGAGGGCATCGAGGAAGCCGAGGCCGCGGCCGCGTCCCTCGCCGAGACGCTGCAGCCGGAGCCGCGCGTCGCGAGCGGCGCCTATCTCGATGCACTCGGCTCCGCCTCGCGTCGGCTCGAGCAGGCGCTCGGCGAGACCGGTGCCTCTCCCTTCGCGGCGGCGATGCAGGCGGCGCTCGGCTCGGTCGAGGAGCTTGCGGCCGACGTCGAGAGCAACTACAAGATGCCTCTGGAATGAGCAGCGAGCTCGAGAAGCGCGCGTCGGACGCCGAGCGCGAGCAGGCGATCGCCCGCCTGCGCGAAGCCTCGGCGGAAGGCCGGCTCACGTTCGAGGAGCTCGCCGATCGCGCGGCGCTCGCCTATCGCGCGCAGTCGCACGCCGACCTCGCCCGGCTGACCGATGACCTGCCCGCGCCGGCGGCGCCTTCGTCGCGGCGAAAGCCCGTGCGCTGGTCGGTCGTCGTGATCGGCGAGCTGAAGCGCGCGGGGCGCTGGCGGATCGCCCGCCGCACGACGGTCGTGATGGGGATCGGCGACTGCGAGCTCGATCTGCGTCAGGCCGAGCTCGACGGCGAGGAGGTGACCGTGACCGTCGTGCAGCTGATCGGCGACACGACGCTCGTCGTGCCCAAGCACGTCGAGGTCGAGCTCTCCGGCCTTCTGCTGATCGGTGAGAAGTCGGACCAGGGCGCCCAAGGGGACATCGTCCCTTCGGCGCCGCGCGTCCACGTCCGTGTCTTCGGGCTGATCGGCGAGCTGACGGTGGTGCGCCGCTAAGCTGGCCGCATGGAAGGCGGAGGCTTCGGATTCCCCTTCGGGGGCGACCCCGAGGAGATCATGCGCGGACTGCGAGAGTTCGCCGAGCAGCAGGCCGAGAGCGTCCAGGAGGCGCAGCGGGAGCAGTTCGCGACGCTGACGCTCAACACCGCCGTCGAGCTGACCTCCGCCGCGCTGCAGCAGGTGCAGCCGCAGGGCGGCGTGGACGAGCAGGCCGTCGCGCTCCGTGACGCGATGCGCGTCCTCTTCCCCGAGGCCGTGGCGCTCGTCAGCGCCGCGCGCCAGGGGTTCATGCGCGAGTAAGCCTCCGGCGGTAGCCGCATAGAATCGCCGCGCCCGTGTCCCTGGTCGACTCCGCCCTCGTCCGCCTGCTGCCGGCGGTGCCGAAGCCCGTGGTGCAGCTCTTCTCCTCGCGCTACATCGCGGGTGCAACGCTGGCGGAGGCCGTCGAGTGTGTCCGTGAGCTGAACAGCGGCGGGAAGATGGCCACCGTCGACGTGCTGGGCGAGGAGATCACGCGCGAGGAGGAGACCCGCGCGATCGCTCAGGCATATCGTGACGTCTTCGCCGCGATCGACGAGGCCGCCCTCGACTCGAACGTCAGCGTCAAGCTCACCGCGCTCGGGCTCGAGCTGTCGTACGACCTCTGCCGCGAGAACCTCCTCGACGTCGTACGCACCGCGGCCGGCTACGGGAACTTCGTCCGGATCGACATGGAGGACTCGTCGACGACCGACGACACGCTCCGCCTCTATCGCGAGCTCCGCGAGGACGGGCACGAGAACCTCGGCGTCGTGCTCCAGGCGCGGCTGCGGCGCACGCTCGACGACGTCCACGCGCTGGCCGACCTCCGGCCGAGCGTCCGCCTCTGCAAGGGCATCTACCTGGAGCCGGGGACGATCGCGTTCACCGACTACGAGGCGGTGCGCGCGAACTTCGTCCGCTGCCTCGACGCGCTCCTCGACGCCGGCAGCTACGTCGGGGTCGCGACGCACGACGAGTGGCTGCTCGGGGAGTCGCTCGCGCGGATCTCACGGCGGGGGCTCGAGCCGCTCGAATACGAGCTCCAGATGCTGCTCGGCGTGCGCGAGGAGCGGCGCGACGAGCTGGTCGCGGAGGGACACAGACTGCGCGTCTACGTCCCGTTCGGCGAGCACTGGTACGGCTACTCGCTGCGGCGGCTGCAGGAGAACCCGGCGATGGCGGGGACGATCGCGAAGGCGACGGCCGGCCGGGTTCTGCGGCTGAGCCGATGATCTGGGCGCGCGCCGAGGGCTGCCGCGTCACGCTCGCCGACGGGCGCGAGCTGCTCGACCTGACGGGAGGGTTCGGGGTCGCGGCGCTCGGCCACCGCAACCCGCGCATCCTCGAGGCGTGGCGCGAGCAGGAGGTCGTGCACGCCCTCGGGGATCTGGCCGACGCCGAGGTGACGGTGCGCTTGCGCGAGGCGCTGCCGCGGCCCGCGAAGCTCGGCGTGACGGGCGAGGACGCGGTCGAGATCGCGCTCCGGACGGCGCTGCTCGCGACGGGCCGGCCGGGCATCGTCGCGTTCGACGGCGCCTACCACGGCACCGGGCTGCTCGCGGTCGCGGCGACGGGCTTCGAGCGGTTCCGCGAGCCGTTCGCGCCGTGGCTGCCCGGGCCGGTGCACCGGCGTGCGTACGGCGAGGATCCGGGGCGGCTGCCGGAGGACGCAGGTTGCGTGATCGTCGAGCCGGTGCAGGGGCGGGCGGGGTCGCGGGTGCCTCCGGACGCCTTTCTCGCGATGCTCCGCCGCCGCTGCGACGAGGCCGGGGCTCTACTCGTCGTCGACTCGATCTTCGCGGGGCTCGGCCGGGTGGGCGAGATGTGGCCGGGCGAGGAGGTCGCGGACGTCATCTGCGTCGGCAAGGCGCTCGGGGGCGGTCTGCCGCTCTCGGCGGCGCTCTTCTACCGCGACGATCTCGAGGAGGCCTGGCAGCTGGGGCCCGAGGACGTCTACACCCACACGCATGTCGGTAACCCGCTTGCGTGTGCCGCGGGCCTCGTGGTGCTCGAGGAGGTGCCGAAGCTGCTCGACCGCGTACGCGAGGCGGGCGAGCGATTCGAGGCAGGCCGGCTGGCACGGTCGCGGGCTGCTCCGCGCTCGCGAGGGCGACGCTCAGCAGGCGCTCGAACGCGGGGTCCTCGTCGTCCCGGCCGGCCTCGACGGCTCCCTGATCCAGGCGGCGCCGCCGCTCACCATCACCGACGCCGAGCTCGCCGAGGCGTTCGAGAAGCTCGGCTAGGCGCGGCGCGCGTAGAGCAGGAATGTCGCCGGGATGCGGCGGTCGTGGCGGCGGCGCGCGGTGCCGCCCGGGTACTCCTCCAGCGCCTCGATGCGGAGGCCGGCGCGCACGAGCGCGCTGACGACCTGGCCGGTCCGCCACAGCCGGTCCGGATCGGCAGGGTCCCGGAAGTAGTCGTGGCGCCAACGGAGGAAGCCGTCGACACAGTCCGCGACCGGGTGGTCGTCGAAGACGAGCAGCTCGCCGTGCTCGCGCAGCGCCGCCACGATGCCGGTTGCCCACCCGGCGAGATCGTCGAGGTGGCCGAGCACGCCCTCGCCGGAGTAGACGAGGTCGAAGCGGCCGCGCCGCAGCTGGCGGGGCAGCGACTGCGGGTTGCCGTCGACCCACAGGATCTTCGGCCACCGCTCGCGCGCCGTCTCGAGCGCCGCCGGCCGCGCGTCCACTCCGGTCACGACAGCCCCCAGCTCGGCGAGAGTGGCTGTCGCCTCGCCCGTGCCGCAGTGGAGGTGGAGGACGCGCTTCTTCGTCAGGTCGCCGAGCGTGCGCTGCACGACCGGCGGCAACTCCACCGGCTCGGGACGAGCCTTGTGCGCTGGCTTCGAAAGCGCGGATGTTCTCCTCGGTCGGCTCCATCACGCCCCGAGCGAGTAGCCGCCGTCGACGACGAGCGTCTGGCCGCAGATCATGGCGGCGTCCGGCGAGCAGAGGAAGGAAACGACCGCGGCTACGTCCTCCGGCTCGACGAGCCGCCCGGCCGGCGTCCGCTTCACCGACGCGAGCATCTGCTCCTTGTTCGGGAACCAGTCGAGCGCCTCGGTGTCGACGACGCCCGCCGAGACGCAGTTGACGCGGATCCCGCGCGGCGCGAGGTCGACGGCGAGGTAGCGCACCACCGACTCGAGTGCCGCCTTCGACGTGCCGACGAGGACGTAGTTCGGGAGGACGCGCTGCGAGCCGAGGCTCGAGATCGCGAGGATCGCGCCGCCCTCCTCCATCGCCGGCACCGTCGCGCGCGCGAGGGAGAGCAGGGCGCGGGCGTTCGCGGCCAGCGTCCAGTCCCAGTGCTTGTCCTCGGTCTCGAGCGCCGGGCGGATCACGCCGGTGGCGGCGTTGTGGACGACGACCCGATACGGCCCGCCGGCCGCGAGCTCGTCGACCACCCGCGCGTCCGCGACGTTGCCGCGCACGAGCACCGCTTCGCCGCCCGCCTCCTGGACGAGGGCGGCCGCCTCCTCGGCCGCGGTGTCGTTGCGCATGTAGCCGAGCACGGCGCGTGATGCTCCGTCGGCCACGAGCCGGAGCGCGATCGCCCGGCCGATTCCCCGCGTCCCGCCGGTCACAAGAACCGACGCGCCTTCGAGACTCATCGCCGCGGGAGCGGCTCGTCTGCCGGCGCGGAGCTCGGCAGCTCGCTCCAGCCGGGCCGCGTCTGCGGCTCGCGACGGCTGTCGGCCGCCTTCGAGGACGCGTGCCCGAGCCGGTCGAGCAACTCGATCTTCTCCTCCGCGTACTGCCGCACCGGGTGCTCCTCGGGCAGGTCGAGGACGAGCTCGCGCACGCGCGCGCGGAGCTGGTAGGCGAAGTGCGGGGTCGCGGGCCCGACGAGCTCGTCGACGTCGGCGAAGGTCGGCTCCGGCATCGCAGCGGAGCCTAACGAAGGTACGTTCGAGGGCGTGCGGCGCGTCTCTCCGTTGTCGATGGCAATGTTGCTCGGCGCCGTCCTGCTCTGGGCGCTCAACATCACCGTCACGAAGTACATGCTCGAGCACGGCTGGCTGCCGCTCGCCTACGGGACGATCCGCTACTTCGCCGCGATCTCGATCTTCTGGGCCTACACCTGGTGGCGCGAGCGCTCGTTCCGGATCGCGCGCGCCGACTGGATCTACGTCGGCATCGCAGCGGCCATGATCTTCGTGAACCAGCTCTGCTTCGTCTACAGCCTCGAGTTCGCCCACGCCTCGACGGTGTCGCTGCTCTTCGGGACCACCCCGATGTTCGTGGGGCTGATCTCGCTCGCATTCCTGCACGCGCGGCTGCAGAGCTCGTTCTGGATCGGCACCGGCCTGACCCTCGCCGGCGTCGCCCTGATCGCGGCCGGCGCCGGCGGGGGGCTCGTCTCGGGCTGGAAGGGCGACCTGCTCGCGCTCACCCTCGCCGTCACCTGGGCGAGCTACACGATCGCGATCGCGCCGCTGATGCGCCGCTACTCCCCGTACCGGATCAGCGCCGTGGTGCTCGCGCTCGGCTGGTTACCCCTCGCCCTCGTGAGCATCCCGCAGATCAGCCGCCAGGACTTCTCCTTCTCCGGGACGGTCTGGCTCGGCTTCGTCTACGCCGTGATCGGGCCGCTCTTCCTCACGAACATCCTCTGGTTCACGGCCGTCGATCGGGTCGGCGCCCCGCGGGCGACGATCTTCAACAACATGCAGCCGTTCTTCGGCGTGCTCTTCGCGCTTCTGATCCTCTCCGAGTCGATCCACGGTCTCGAGATCGCCGGCGGCGCGCTGATCTTCGCGGGCATCGCGTACGAGCGGGTGGGGCGACAGGTGCCGGCGCGCGTGCCGACCGTCGAGTGAGCCGTCCGCGGGTATCCGTCCTGCTGCCGGTGCGGGACGAGGAGCCGTTTCTCGCCGAGTGCCTCGAGTCGCTCTCGGCGCAGACGCTCTCGGACTTCGAGGTGATCGCCGTCGACGACGGCTCTGTGGACGCGACGCTTCCGCGGATCTCGCGGCCGGCACGCGCGCGCGCGACTCGCGCTTCCGCGTCGCTGCGCCAGGAGCCGGCCGGCATGGTGGCCGCCTCCGAGCGCGCGCGGGCCGAGGCGCGCGCGCCGCTGCTCGCACGCATGGACGCCGACGACGTCGCGCTGCCCGAGCGGCTCGAGCTACAGGTGGCGGCGATCGAGGAGGAGGGGCTCGCCGCGGTCGGCGGCCGGGTCGAGTACTTCCCCGACCCGACCGACGGGATGCGCGCGTATGCCGACTGGCTGAACTCGCTCGTCACCGTCGAGCGCCGCGCTGCGCGACCTCTGGATCGAGTGCCCGCTACCCGGGCCCGGCCTGACCGGCCGCGCCGAGCTCGTGTCCTATCGCGACTGCGGCTGGCCGGAGGACTACGACCTCGTCCTCCGCATCTGGGAGGCCGGCGGCCGTTTCCGCAACGTCGACGCGCTCGTCCACCGTTGGCGCGACCATCCGGGACGGCTCACGCGGACGGAGCCGGCGTACACGCTCGCCGCGTTCCGCCGCTGCAAGGTGCATTTCCTCCGCAGGACGCTGCTCGCGGGCGGCCGCGCCGCGGTCATCTGGGGCGCCGGCCCGACCGGGAAGGCGTTCGCGCGTGAGCTCCTCGCCGCGGGCACGCCGCTCGCCGCGTTCGTCGAAGTCGACCCGCGCAAGCTCGGCAAGCGGATCCACGGCGCCCCGGTCGTGCCCGTCGACGACGCGGGAGACTTCCCCGGCGCCCTCGCGCTCGGCGCGGTCTCAGGGCCGGAGGGCAGGGCGCGGGTGCGAGAGCTCGCGGCCGGGCTCGGGTTCGTCGAGGGCCGTGACTTCGTCGCCGTCGCGTGAGGGGCATAATCGGTGCATGGCCGAAGACTTCATGCCGCTGCTCGGCTGGGATCACGTCGAGCTCTGGGTCGGCAACGCGAAGCAGGCGGCGTACTTCTACGAGCACGCGATGGGTTTCACGCGCACGGCGTACGCCGGGCCGGAGACGGGAGTGCGCGACCGCGCCTCCTACGTGCTCGAGCAGGGCGATGTCCGCTTCGTCGTCACGAGCGCGCTGCGTGAGGAGCACGAGATCACGAAGCACCACGCGCGCCACGGCGACGGCGTCCGCGACATCGCGCTCACCGTGCCCGACGCGACCCAGGCCTACCGCGAGGCGGTCTCGCGCGGTGCCCGCAGCGTGATGGAGCCGCGGAGCGACGAGGACGAGTTCGGCACCGTCGAGCGCGCGGCGATCGCGACCTACGGCGACACGATCCACACCTTCGTCAACCGCGCGGACTACGGCGGCCCGTTCCTGCCCGGCTACGTCTCGGTCGTCGGAGAACGGTCGCCGACCGCGGCCGGTGCCGGCCTCACTGAACATCGACCACGTCGTCGGCAACGTCGAGCTCGGCAAGATGGACTACTGGGTCGAGTTCTACGAGCGAGTCTTCGGGATGACGAACATCATCCACTTCGGAGACGACGACATCCAGACCGAGTACTCGGCCCTCATGTCGAAGGTCATGGCGGACGGCAGCGGCAAGGTCAAGTTCCCGATCAACGAGCCGGCCGAGGGCAAGCGCAAGAGCCAGATCCAGGAGTACCTCGACTTCTACGGGAGCGCCGGCGCGCAGCACATCGCGCTCGCGACGACCGACATCGTCGGCACGGTCGAGAACGCTCAAGGAGCGCGGCTTCCTCTTCCTCGACACGCCCGGACTCGTACTACGACGAGGCGCCCGGGCGCGTCGGCGAGATCGCCGAGGAGTAGCTCGGTGCTGCAGGAGCACAAGATCCTCGTCGACCGCGACGACGACGGCTACCTGCTCCAGATCTTCACGAAGACGGCGCAGGACCGGCCGACGGTCTTCTTCGAGGTGATCGAGCGGCACGGCGCGACGACGTTCGGCGAGGGCAACTTCAAGGCCCTGTTCGAGGCGATCGAGCGCGAGCAGGCGCTGCGCGGCAACCTCTAGGAGCCGTAACGGACCTCTTCGACGATGCGAGGGCGGCGAGCCGGCAGGCGCGCTCGCTGCAGCGCGTTGGGCACCGTCCGTTCCCGATCCCCGAGAGCCGCTGGACGCTCGGCCAGACCTGGGAGCACATCTTCTGGGCGCACTGGCCGGTCCCGACGGTCGATCTCCGCCAGCGCGTTCCGGACGAGCTCGAGATCGAGGAGCACGACGGCAGCGGCTGGCTCAGCATCGTCTTCTTTCGCGTCCGCGCGCTGCGGGCTCGCGGGGCGCTGCCGGTACCAGGGATCTCGGCTTTCGTGCAGCTGAACGTCCGCACGTACGTCCGAGGCCCCGACGGCCTGCCCGGCGTCTGGTTCTTCAGCATCGACGCGTCGAGCCGGCTCGCGGCACTCGGCGTGCGGCGGATCTACCACGTACCGGCCTTCTATGCACGCATGACGCTCGAGCCGGTCCGACGGCTGGCAGGAGGCGGAGTGCGTGCGGGTCGGCGAGCCGGGCCGAGTGTTCGCCGGGCGCTACCGGGCGAACGGGGAGACGTTCCACGCGGAGCCGGGCTCGCTCGAGTTCTTCCTCACCGAGCGCTACCGTCTCTTCGCCGCCGACGCGAGCGCCGAGATGCACCACGACCGCTGGCTGCTCAGCCCGGCAGAGGCGGAGATCGAGCTCGCCTCGATCGCGCCGTTCCAGCTGGGCGAGCCGAAGTGCTGCCACTTCGCGTTCCGGCAGGACGCGCTCATCTGGCCGCCCGAGCCGATCGCTTCATGACCTGAGCGAGTGGCTGGAAGCGTCGCCGGCCAAGCCGGCGACGCCCGGCCGGACAAACCCCGGGCGCCAGCGCCCGGTGGCCGTACGCTTCCCGCCGTGGAGGCCCAGCGGAAAGCCGCGCTCTGGTCGGTGTTCGCGGCGCTCGCGCTGATCGCGCTCAAGCTCGGCACCGGCCTCGCGACGCACAGCCTCGGCCTCATCTCCGAGGCCGCCCACTCGGGCACCGATCTCATCGCTGCGCTGCTCACGTTCTTCGCCGTCGGAGTCGCCGTGCGCCCCGCCGATCCCGGGCCACCAGTACGGCCACGGGAAGGCCGAGCATCTCGCGGCGCTCGGCCGAGGGCGCGATCCTCGTCGTCGCCAGCCGTTCCATCATCTGGCGCGCGATCGTACCGGCTCGTCAACGGCGGCACGACCGTGAACGCCACGTGGTACGCGCTGCTCGTCATGGGCGTCGTCATCAGCATCGACGTCGCCCGGACGGTCGCGTCAGGGCGCGCGGCGCGCGCGTACTCGAGCCCCGCGCTCGCGTCGAACGCCCTCCACTTCGGCAGCGACCTCGTCGGCTCGCTCGCCGTGCTCTTCGGCCTGCTGCTCGCCCGCGCCGGCCACCCCCGCGCCGACGCCGTCGCCGCGCTCTTCGTCGCCGTGCTCGTCCTGCTCGCCGCCGCGCGCCTGATGCGGCGCAACGTAGACGTCCTGATGGATCGTGCGCCGGCCGATGCCGAGGAGGCGGCGCGGCAGGCGATCGTCGGCGTGCGGCCGCCAGTGCAGCTGCGGCGCCTGCGCATGCGGCAGGCGGCCGGGCGCGTGTTCGCGGACGTCGTCATCGGCGTCGACTTCGACGCCGCCGTCGGCCAGGGCCACGCCGCGGCCGACGCGGTCGAGCGCGCCGTCCAGTCGGCGCTGCCGGAGGCGGACGTCGTCGTCCACGTCGAGCCGACGGGTGCCGCGGACGCCGACGTGCGCGAGCGCGCGCACGCTGCGGCGCTCAACGTCCCTCGCGTGCGCGAGGTACACAACGTCTCGGTCATCTCGGTCGACAGCGGCACCGAGCTCTCGCTCCACCTCAAGCTTCCGGGCGAGCTCTCGCTCGAGGAGGCGCACGCGATCGGCGAGGAGGTCGAGCGGGCGATCGAGCGGGCGGTTCCCCAGGTCTCGTCGGTGCGGACGCATCTCGAGCCGCTCGCCGAGGAAGCCGCGGGCCACGAGGTAGCCGGCGACGCCGCGACGGTGCGCCGCATCGTGCGGGCCGAGCTCGGCGTCGATCCCGCGGAGCTGCGCTTCGTCGACACCGACGAGGGGCTCGTCGCCTACCTGACGCTGCGGCTCGGCTCCGGCACGCTCGCGGCCGCGCACGCCGATGCGAGCCGGATCGAGGAGCTCATCCGGCGCGAGCGCCCCGAGATCGCCGACGTCGTCGTGCATACAGAGCCCCGATGAAGCTCTGCATGTTCTCGCCGCGCGACCAGGACCTGGAGCGCGGCTGGCCGGGACGGATCGACGGCGACAAGGTGATCCAGCTCGCGGCGCAGACGCTGCAGGCGTTCTTCACCGGCGGCGGGACGCCCGCGAGCACGCGGAGTATCCGCTCGCCGACGTCGCCTTCCGCGCGCCGGTGCTCCATCCGCCGTCGGTGCGGATCTTCGACGAGGCCGGCGACTTCGTCTTCGCGAATCCGGCCGCGATCAAGGCCGTCGGGGAGGAGCCGGGCGTGCCGGGCGCCGAGCAGGTGGAACGGGTGGCGGCCATCATCGGCGCCGACGGCGCGATCGGCGGCTTCACGCCGCTCGTCGAGTGGGTCGCGCCGCAGCTGCAGGGGGCGAAGCAGCGCGACTTCGCGCTCACGCTCGGCCCGTTCGTGACGACACCCGACGAGGGGTTCCCGGCCGGGGTCGACTGGGAAGGGCTCGTCTCGCATGCGGCGGAGAACACGACGCTCTATCCCGGGGACCTGATCGTTCGTTGAAGGTCGCAGTCGTCGGCGCGGGGGTGATGGGCTGCGCGACCGCGTGGGCGCTGCGCGAGCGCGGGGCCGAGGTGACCGTGCACGAGCAGTTCGGACTCGACCACGACCGCGGCTCGAGTCACGGGCGCACGCGGATCTTCCGCGTGGCGTATCCCGAGCCGTACTGGGTTCGCTTCGCGCAGCAGGCGTACGCCGGGTGGCAGGAGCTCGACCCCAGCCTCCTCGGTCTCTACGGGCTGATCGAGCTCGTCGCGGACCCCGCGCTCACCTCGGCGCGTGCGCTCGACGAGTGCGGCGTGCCGCACCGGCTGCTCGACAAGGACGAGGTTCGCGCGCAGGGCGCGAACCTCCCGCAGGGCTGGGCGGCCCTGTACATCCCCGACGCGGGCGTCGTGTTCGCCGATCGCGCGTGCCACGCGTTCCTCGAGACGGCCGGCGTGGAGGTCGAGACGAACCGGCGGATCGAGTCGACCGACGAGCTCGACGCGGACGTCGTCGTCGTCACCGCGGGCTCCTGGATCCGCGACCTCGTCCCCGACGTGCCGGTGACCGTGACGCGCGAGACGGTCGCCTATTTCAAGCGGGAAGGCCCGCCCGCCGCCGTCGATCGTCGACCTCAACGCGGAGACCGGCGGACACGGCATGTACTCGCTCCACGACCCGGTGCACGGGCTCAAGGCAGGAGCGCACCACGCCGGCGCCGAGGCCGACCCCGACACTGGAAGGGTCGCCCGACCCCGCGATCGTCGAGCGCATCGCCTCCTGGGTGCGCGAGCGCTTCCCCGAGGTCGACCCCGACCCCGTGGAGGCGCAGTCGTGCCTCTACACGACCACGTCCGACGAGCACTTCGTCCTCGAGCGGCGAGGCCGGGTCGTCGTCGGCTCCGCGTGCTCGGGGCACGGCTTCAAGTTCGCACCGGCGGTCGGCCGCCGGCTTGCGGATCTGGCCCTGAGCTAGGCGTTACGCTTTCGCCATGCCCTTCTACCAGCGTCTCGGCGACCTTCCGCGCAAGCGGCACGTGCAGTTCCGCGAGAACGGGACGCTCCTCACCGAAGAGGTGATGGGCCTCGAGGGCTTCACCGGCAACGAGTCGATCCTCTACCACCTCCAGTCGCCCTGTCGCGTCATGGAGCTCGCCGGCTTCGAGCCGATCGAGCGCGAGGAGTGGGTGCCCGACCAGCACGCGCACCGGCACTTCAAGACGTTCGACACCGAGCCCGCCGGCGACGAGATCACCGGTCGCCGCCTCCTCATGTGGAACAACGACGTCGAGATCTCGCTCTGCCGCCCGTCCGGGTCGATGGACTACTTCTTCCGCAACGGCGAGGGCGACGAGGTCATCTTCGTCCACGAGGGCTCGGGCACGCTCGAGACGATCTTCGGCGCCCTGCCGTACAAGGACGGGGACTACGTCGTCGTCCCGCGCGGCACGACGTACCGCTTCAAGCCGGAGGGCCACCAGCGCTACCTCGTCTTCGAGACGCCGGGGCTGATCGAGATCCCGCGCCGCTACCGCAACCAGTACGGGCAGCTGATGGAGGGCGCGCCGTACTACCACCGCGACATCCACCCGCCGACGGAGCTGCACACGGTGCGCGAGCGCGGGGAGTACCCGGTCAAGGTGCGCGTCCGCGGCGGCTACCAGACGTACGTCGTCGACTACCACCCGTTCGACGTCGTCGGCTGGGACGGCTACCTCTACCCGTGGACGTTCTCGATCCACGACTTCGAGCCGATCACCGGCCGCATCCACCAGCCGCCGCCCTCGCACCAGACCTTCCAGGGCCAGAACTTCGTGATCTGCTCGTTCTGCCCGCGCAAGCTCGACTTCGACCCGCTCGCGGTGCCGATCCCGTACCACCACTCGAACCTGCAGTCCGAGGAGATGATCTATTACGTCTCCGGCAACTTCGGCTCGCGGAAGGGCGTCGAGGTCGGCTCGATCACGCTCCATCCGTCCGGCCTGCCGCACGGGCCGCAGCCCGGGCTCGCCGAGAAGGCGATCGGGATGCACGAGACGCACGAGCTCGCCGTCATGTGCGACACGTTCCACCCGCTCAAGCTGTCGGCGTTCGCGCGCGACCTCGACGACGGGACGTACTGGCGCTCCTGGTACGCGAACGCGCAGGACGGCGACGCGCCCGAGGGCGCCGACGCCTCCGGCGCCGGGCTCACCTCGCACCTCTAAGTAGTTCCACCGATGCCGCGAGCCGCCTCGGCGGCGAAGCTGGTTGGACGCACGAGGAGGTGTGGCAATGAGGAGCGCAGTACTGGTGGGCGCGGCCGGTGTCGGCGCGCTCGCCTTCGGACGCAAACGGCTTCGCAACCTCGGCGCGACCCGCGCCGAACGTCGGGCGTTCCTGCCCGGGGACGAGCTCGTCCCCGGCGCGAAGAACTCGTCCACGATGGCGATCACGATCGACGCGCCGCCGTTCGCGGTATGGCCGTGGCTCGTGCAGATGGGCTGCGACCGCGCCGGCTTCTACAGCTGGGACCGCCTCGACAACGGCGGCCGACCGAGCGCGACGGAGATCCATCCGGAGTGGCAGACGCTCGAGGTCGGTGACCGAATGCTGTGCACGCCGAACGGGCGCCACTGGTTCCAGGTCGAGCGGCTCGAACCGGAGCGCGTGCTCGTCCTGCGGTCGTCGATCGACGTCCGCACGCACAGGCCGTTCGACCCGGCAGGGCCGAGGCCGAGGTCCTTCGTCGATGGCGTTTGGACGTTCTTCCTCGAGGACCTTCCGGACGAGAAGACGCGGTTGGTGGTGCGCTCGTTCGGCGCCGTTCGGCCACGGCTGCTGCTCGGCGCGGCAAACATGGTGTTCATGGACCCGGCGCATTTCGTCATGCAGGTGCGGCAGCTGCAGAACCTGAAGCGGCGCGCCGAGAGCCCTCTCCGCGAGCCGGTGCTTGTCGCTGCGGCGTGAGCCGCACGTAGCCTGAGCGCGGTGGCGCTCGTCGAGATCCCGCAGCCGTTCGCCCTCGAGCTCACGACGGCGCGCTTCCGCGCCTTCGGTCTCGATCGCGCGACGGTGTGGGAGGACGGAGCGCTCTATCGCGCCGTCGGCGGGAGGGAGGTGCGGATCGGGCCGGCGGAAGGCGGTGTCGAGGTCGAGCCGCTCGACGCGGAAACGGAGGCGGTCGTCCGCAAGGTGCTCGGCTTCGACTTCGACCTCGTCGCCTTCTCCGCCTGGGCAGCGGGAGAGGAGCTGCTGGCACCGCTCGTCGTCCGCTTCGCCGGCTTCCGTCCGACCCTCGCGCCTGACCCGTTCGAGATGCTCGTCGGAGCGATCACGGCGCAGCAGGTCTCGCTCTTCGCTGCCGTCGCGATCCGCAACCGGCTCGTCGAGCGGTTCGGCGAGCGCGTGGAACGGGTCTGGGCGTTCCCGACGCGCGAGCGCCTTGCGGCAGCGTCGGAGGAGGAGCTGTTCGCGCTCGGCTTCTCGCGGCGCAAGGCGGAGTACGTGGTCGGGCTCGCGCGCTCCGACGTCGATCTCGCCGGGCTTGCGCTCCTGCCCGACGAGGAGGTCAAGGCGCAGCTGACCGCGCTGCGCGGGCTCGGCGAGTGGACGGCGGACTGGTTCCTCGCGCGCTACCTCGGCCGTGCGCGCGCCTGGCCGGCCGGTGACCTCGCGCTGCGCAAGGCCGTGCGTGCGCTCTATGGTGATGTGGACGTCCGCGCGCGGGCGCACGCTTCGAGCCCTTCCAGAACCTGACTGCGCACTACCTCCTCGCTCAGTACCTGACGCCGTGATCCGTCCCGCCACCGCCGACGACCTGCCGCTCGTCCGCGAGCTGTGGCAAGCCTTCAATGCGGAGATTCCGGACGAGCCGTGGCGCGAGGACGACCTTGCCGAGGACCTTGCTTGGCTCGAGCACGCGATCCGCGACGAGATCGTCCTGCTCGCAGGCGAGGACGGCCTCGCGGTCGCGCAACGGAAGGGGAAGCGGCTCGGCTTCCTCGACGTCGTCTATGTCCGGCCCGAAGCGCGGCGGAGCGGCCTTGCGGCGCAGCTCGTGCGCGAGGTCGCCGCTCAGATGCGTGAAGGCGGCGTGGAGATGCTCGAGCTCGAGGTGCTCGCGTCGAACGCCGAGGCGCGTGCGATCTATGACCGTTGGGGATTCAAGCCGGTCGACTCCTCACCAGCCTCATCTATGACCGTTGGGGATTCAAGCCTCAACTCAGGCTCGGCGCCCGCTCGCGCAGCTCGAGCAGCGTCTTGCTCCGGCGGACGGGCCCACCTTCGGCTTCGTCCACGTCCAGACCGACGACATCGAGAAGGTCAAGCGGGACGCCGCCAAGGTGCTGCGCCTCGAGCCGGACGTCGAGGTCGAAGGAAACTGGGTCCGCGTGCGCTCCGACGCGACCGATGCCGATCCGGCGCGGCTCAAGGCGCTCGCGAAGGAGCTCTCGTACACCACCGGCGGGGTCGTCCTCTCGCTCGGGCATCGAGCGCGGCGTCGTCGTCCGCTACGACCTCTTCGACAAGGGCGCCGACATCGACGAGTACCTGTCCGTCCCCGAGTACTTCGGGCCGCTCCCGCCCGGCGATACCTATGCGCTCGGCGCGAACGCGACGGTCGTCGGACGGCTGACCGGCGCCGACCCGAGGCGCGTGCGCGAGGTGGCGCGCACCGCGGCCTCGCCCGGCGAGCTGCCGCCTGCCCAGGAGCTGTACGAACAGATCGCAACCGTGATGGGGGTGCAACCGTGATCACGCTCTACAACGCCGCACGCTGTCCCTATGTCGCGAGGGTCCGGATCGTCCTCGCTGAGAAGGGGATCGAGTTCGAGACCGTGGAGATCGACCTCTCCGACCGGCCTGCCTGGTTCTACGAGAAGAACCCAGCCGGACGTGTCCCTGTGATCGAGGAAGACGGCGGCCCGCCGTTGCCCGAGTCGGCGGTGATCATGGAGTTCCTCGAGGAGCGCTACCCGGAGCCGGCGCTGCTGCCCGCCGATCCCGCCGACCGTGCCTTCGTTCGGCTCCTCATTTTCCGCGACAACGAGCTGACCAGTCCCTACTACGCCCTTCGGCGGGGGGAGGACGGCGCGGCCGAGGCGTTCGACGCCGCGCTCGGACGATTCGACACGTTGCTCGGCGAGCGGCCGTACCTCGGCGGCGCGGAGTACGGGCTCGCGGACATCGCGCTCGTCCCGTGGTTCCTGCGCGCGCGCGACATGCTCGGTGTCGAGCTTGACCGCTTCTCTTCTCTCTCCGACTGGCTCGCGCGACTCGAGCAGCGGCCCGCGATCGCAGCCGAGGTCGGGATCGTCGCCGCGCTGTGAGGGCGGTCGTCGACTCCGGGTGGCTCGCGGAGCATCTCGGCGAGGACGATCTCGTCGTCGGCGACGTCCGCGGCCCGAACGCGCACATGCGCGGGCACATACCGGGCTCGCGGCCGCTCGTGCTCGGCTCGCCTCCCCCGGCGGCGGACGAGGAATCGGCGCGCGCGCTCGCGCAGGAGATCGCGCTGCGCCTGCGGCGGCACGGCATCACGGGCCGCGAGCGACTCGTGCTCGTCGACCGCGGCGACGGGGTCGGCGCGATGCCGGCTGCGCAGATGGCCGAGCTGGCGGGGCACCCGAGCGTCGCGATCCTCCTCGGCGGCATCGCCGGCTGGGAGGGCGAGCTCCAGGAGGGAGCCGTCGAGCTGGAGCCGGTGCGCGAGGCGGCGGCCGACCTCGAGGCGAATCCGCAGGCATTCCCGACGCGGCAGGAGCTTGCGAGCCGGCTCGACGATGCGACGTTGACGATCCTCGACGTGCGGACGCCGGACGAGTACGCGGGACGCCGCGGCAACCAGTGCGACCCGCGCCAGGGCCACATCCCCGGCGCGCGGAACCTCGACGTCGGCGAGCTGTTCGAGGGGCCGGGGCGGCCGGCTCCTCCCGAACGCGTCCGCGAGCTCGTCGGCCTGCCCGAGGGAACGGAGATAGTCGCGTACTGCCACTCCGGCTCGCGCTCGGCCCTGGCGACACTTGCTCTACGCGCCGCCGGCTACGACGCGCGCAACTACGCCGGCTCCTGGCACGAGTGGAGCCGCCACGACGAGCTCCCCCTCGAGCGCTGAGCCGATCCAGCTCTCAGGCGTGAGGCCGCTCGCCCAGCCGAGTGTCAGGCACTCGGGAACTTTCGGCGTCGTCCGAATCGCTCCATATCGTCGGGTCGATGGAGGCTCTAGAGCGGCGCGCACTAGTGATGCTCGTCGTCGTCGCGCTGCTCTTCCTGCGGGCGGTCGATGTCTTTCCGTCTCCGACGTGGCTGGTCGCCGTCTACATCTTCGGCCTCGGATGTCTCACTGCCGCCAGCGTCTTGCTCGTTGTCGTGATTGCGCCTGCTGCCTACGTCGGACGCTGGGACTCAGAACGTGAGCGGCTTATGTTCCTGGCTTTCTCGCTCCTCGTTGCAGATGTCGTCGTAACGGCGCTGATCTTCGCGTACAGCGCGTACGAGACGAACGCCCGCGCCTTGGGCGGATAACCGACCGCTTCAGCCGTCACTCCTGGCCCGACGGGCCGTCAGGGATCATTCCGGAACTCAATGTCATCGCTCACGCGACGCGGCCGGCCAGCCGTTCGGCCGCGGCGAGGAACGAGCGGCAGAGGCGGCGCCCGAGCTCGTTCCACCCACCGATCCGTTGGCGGGTCTCGGCGAGCAGCCGTTCGGGATCGGGCGGCGGGTCGCGCCCGTCGCCGATCCAGCGGCCGAGCTGCGGCTCGGTCACCTCCGGGTGGAACTGCACGCCCCAGCAGGCGTCGCCCAGCCGGAACGCCTGCAAGGAGGCCGCGCTGTGCGCGAGCGCGACTCCGTCCTCCGGCAGGTCGTGCGCGTAGTGGTGCCAGATGAAGCCCTCGAACCGCGCGGGCAGGGCGGAGAAGACGGGGTCCGCGGCGCCTGCCGCCGTCAGCTCGACCTCGCCCCAGCCGATCTCGGGCACCGGCAGCCGCCCGACCCAAGCGCCCGTCGCTCTGGCGAGCAGCTCGGACCCGAGACAGATGCCGAGCGTCGGCACCTGCTGCTCGACCAGCCCGCGAAGCCAGTCCGTCTCGCCGGGCAGCCACGGAAACAGGTCGTCCTGGTCCGGATGCATGAACCCGCCGAACACCAGCACGGCGTCGTACGCGTCGAGCGGCGGCGACGCTGTTCCGCGCTCGAAGCTCCAGTCGTCGCGCCGGTGGCCGGCCTCGGCGACGAGAGGGCCGAACAGCTCGGGGCCGGCATCCTCGCCGTGCACGATGGAGAGGACGTTCACGGGGCCAGGCTACGTTCCGCCGCTCGCCGCGATCCTGTTCACGTCGAGGAGCCGGCGTAGCTGTTGCGCGTTGGTCGCCGCCTGCGAGACGCGGCCGAGCGGGTTGTCGGGATCCTCGGACGACGCGTTGTTGTTGAAAAAGGCGTAGGCCTGCTCGGACTGGCCGGCGAGCTCGCCCAGCGGCCCGACCCATTCCGCGAGCTCCTCGTCGGGGTAGAGGTAGTCGAAGCGCTCGGCCGCCGAGCCGCCGCGCTTGTTCCAGGTCCCGAGGTTGCGACCGTGGAAGCGGACGTACGCGGTCGGTGAGGTCGTAGCCACCACGGTCGGGACGAGGTTCTTGGCCGTGTCCGAGCGCGGGGCGTCGACGACGACGTAGCCGGCGCCGATCCGCTCGAGGAAGGCGAGGCTCGCCGCGCGGTTCTCGTCGTCCAGCCACGAGCGGTGGCGGAACTCGACGAGCATCTCGTCCTCGCCGAGTTGCTCGCGCGCCCACTCGAGATAGTCGAGCGACGACTCCTTGTAGACGATGTAGGGCGGCAGCTGGAAGAGGAGCCCGCCGAGCTTGCCGGCGGCGCGCAGCGGCTCGAGTGCCTCGAGGAAGCGGCGGAAGATCTCGCCGCGGAGCTCACGCGGCGGGCGATCGACGCGGCCGCGCTCGTCGACGGGCATCTCGCCGCGCAGGTCCTCGGGGATCGTCTCGGCCTTCACCGGGTGCCGCGTCATGAGGCCGAACGCCTTGACGTGCATCGTGAAGCCGTCCGGGGTCCGCTCCGCCCAGCCCTGCACCATCGACTCGCTCGGCAGTCGGTAGTAGGTGGAGTCGACCTCGACCGTGTCGAAGTGCTCCGCGTACCAGGCCAGGCGCTCCTTCGCCGGCAGCTTCGGCGGATAGAAGTACTTCGAGAGCGCCTCGTCGGCCCACGAGCAGGTGCCGATCCGGACGGTCGCGGCCATGCCGCAGAAGCTACTTGGAGACAGTGTGTCTCAGGAGGGACAGGTTCAACGTGATGCGGCCGATCTTGGCCACCAGGGGAGCGCCGGAATACGTCGCGTAGATGCCGTCCGCCGAGGTCATGCCGACCGTGACTACGAGCCGCTTTCCGCGCGGGAGGAGGACGGCCTGGTCGCTGAGCGGAATCCGTACTACGCCTGCATGGTTCGTCAGGCGAGCGGCACCGAAGGTCACCGGCGTCTTGCTTCCCTTGACGGAGACCGTCGCCCTGATCTGCCCGATGTCAGCGCGATGGTCCGAATAGCGGACGCTGAGCGAGCTGTCGCCGAACGTCTCGAACGGACCGCCGGGGAGTCGTACCAATCGCCTCGCAGTTCCGGTCCCGTGGATCTGCTTCGTCCCGGGCAGGCTCACGATCTTGCGCCGGGTGCCTGGAAGGCCCTTGTAGAAGGTCGTCTTCCCGTCCCATGGGTCATGTGCGAGCTCGACGCCGCCGCCGACGAGCTTCGGCCCGCCGGCGAGATATTGGTTGAACCAGCCGACCGCCTCGGTGAGGTAGGTGGGCGCTTCGGCCGACGGGTTCTTCGCCGGTGCATGGCCGATGTCGCCGAGGTACAGCCGCTTCGGCCCCGCGAGCAGCTTGTAGGCGGCGACGGCCTGATCCATGTCGAACAGGAAGTCGTGCCGTCCCTGCAGCAACAGCGTCGGAACGGTGAGTGAGTGAAGCTTCGGACGCGAGGAACGGGCCGCCTCGGCGCTCTTGGCCGCGGCGCTCACGTCGTAGTCTTCCGGACCGGGCAACGCCTGCGCGAGTGAGGGGTCCCACCGGGAGAACGGAACGGCATCGCCGAGCCCGTTGATCTCGCCGACCTTCGGCACGCCGTTCGGGTTGAGCGCCTCGCCGAGATCCGTCCACGCGACTGCCGGGACGATCGCCTTGAACGGAACGCCGGCAGCGGCTGCGTTCCAGACCTCGCCGCCGCCGAGCGAGAGACCGAAGGCCCCGATCGCGGTGTCCGAGACGTCGCTCCGCGCCGCGAACCAGTTGAACAAGTCCTGCGCGTCCTGCACCTCTCTCGGCCCGTCGAGCCCGAACTTGCCGCCGGAGGCGCCGGTCCCGCGGGCGTCGCAGGCGAGCGCGGCGAACCCGAATTGCGCCAACGCGCTGCCGTACTGCTCCATGTCCGTGTGGGACTGCCCGAGACCGTGGAAGAGGATGACGCCGGGCCAGCCGTCGGCCGGAGCGGTGCCGGTCGGGATGACGTACGCGCACGCGAGTGGCGTCGCGTCCGAGGCGTTGATCGTGACCTCTGCCCAGCCGGACGCGGCCGAAGCGCTCCCGGCGCACACGAGCACTGCGGCGAGGATTGCGACGGCGACCCGGACCCGACCCACGGGACGAACGCTAGTCCCCAATTACGATGCTCGCAATGGATCCACGTCCCGTAGGCGTGTTCGACTCCGGCGTCGGAGGGCTGACCGTCCTCCACGAGTGCCTCGTGACGATGCCGAACGAGGACTTCGTCTATCTCGGCGACCATGCGCGCCTGCCGTACGGGCCGCGTCCGCTGGACGAGATTCGCCGCTTCGCACGCGAGATCGGCGCCTATCTCGAGCAGCAGGACGTGAAGCTGATCCTCGTCGCGTGCAACGCCGCGACCTCGGCCGCGCTACCGCGGCTGCAGGAGGAGCTGACGGTGCCGGTCGTCGGCGTGATCACGCCCGAGGCGCACGCGGCCGTGCAGGCGACGCGCAACCGGCGGGTCGGCCTCCTCGCCACCGCGGCGACCGTGGAGGCGGGCCGTTATGCCGAGCTCGTCCACGCGCTCGACGCCGGCATCTCGTTCCATCCGGTCGCCTGCCCTCAGCTCGTGCCGCTGATCGAGGGCGACGACCCGTACGGCGAGCAGACGGAGCGGGCCGTGCGCGAGTACGCGGCGCCGTTGCAGGCGGAGGGGGTCGACACCGTGATCCTCGGCTGCACGCACTACCCGCTGATCCGCAAGATCTTCGAGCGGGTCTTTGGCCGCGACGTGACCCTCGTCTTCTCGGCGGAGGAGACGGCCCGCGAGGTGGCCGAGACCCTCGCGCGCAAGGGCGTCGAGAACGAGCGCGGCCGCGAAGGCGCATACCGCTTCCTCACGACCGGCGACCCCGAGGCGTTCCGCGAGCTCGGACGCCGCTTCCTCCAGCTGCCGGTGCGCGAGGTCGAGCACGTCACCGTGGCGACGCTCGAAGGGGCTGCTGCGTGAGCGCTCGCGAGGGCGGGCGGAAGCCGGACCAGCTTCGCCGGATCTCCTTCGAGCCCGACTACCTCGAGAACCCGCACGGCTCGGTCGTGATCACGCAGGGGCGGACGAAGGTGCTTTGCACGGCGATGGTCGAGGAGGAGGTGCCGCGCTGGCTCCGCAACCAGGGCCGCGGCTGGATCACGGCGGAGTACTCGCTCCTGCCGGCGTCGACCGGGGAGCGCGTCCAGCGGGAGGCTGCGCGCGGCAAGCAGCAGGGGCGGACGGTCGAGATCCAGCGGCTGATCGGCCGAGCCGTGCGCGCGGTCGCCGATTTCGAGGCGCTCGGCGAGCGGACGTTGTGGCTCGACTGCGACGTCCTCCAGGCCGACGGCGGAACCCGCTGCGCGGCGATCTGCGGCGCGTACGTCGCCGCAATGCGCGCGCTCGACCGCTTCGGCCTCTCGCGCACGTTCCGGGACTCGGTCGCCGCCGTCTCGGTCGGCGTCGTGGAGGGCACGCCGCTGCTCGACCTCGACTACTCCGAGGACTCGAGCGCCGACACGGACATGAACGTCGTGATGACCGGCGACGGGCGGCTCGTCGAGGTGCAGGCGACGGCCGAGCGCGAACCGTTCGCGCGGGAGACGCTCGACGAGCTGCTTGCGCTCGCGACGGCCGGGATCGGCGAGATCGCGACCCTGCAGGCCGAGGCGGTCGCCCTTGAGCTTCCTTAGCGTCGTCGTCTCGCCGCCGACGATCGGCTGGCCGGAGGTGCTGCTCCGCCTCTTCGTCGCAGCTGCCCTCGGCGGCGCCGTCGGGCTCGAACGCGAGCTGCGCGAGCGGCAGGCGGGACTGCGCACGCACCTCGTCGTCTGCGTCGGCTCGGCGCTCTTCACGCTCGTCTCGGCCTACGGCTTCAGCGACTGGGGCGTCCGGGTCGACCCGACGCGGATCGCGGCGCAGATCGTGACGGGGATCGGCTTCCTCGGCGCCGGAGCGATCATCCGCCAGGGCCTCTCGGTGCGGGGCCTCACGACCGCCGCGACGCTCTGGCTCGTCGCCGCGATCGGGATGGCGACCGGCGCCGGCTACTGGGCAGGCGCCCTGATCACCACGTTCGGCGCGCTGCTCATACTCGGCCCGCTCCGCGGCCTCGCCTTCCGCATCCTCGGCCGGTTCCGGCCGTCGCTCGACCGGCTGCTCGTCGAGATCCCCGCCGGCGGTAGCGCCGTCCCGGTCATCGATGCGATCGAGCGGCAGGGTGGCCGCGTCATCTCTCTCGAGGTGACGCAGGAGGGAGACCGGCGCTCGGTCGCGGTCGACGTCGAGCTCGCGACCGGCTCGGCGCCGTCCGTCGTCGCGGGCGTCGCCGAGATCGACGGCGTGCTCGAGGTCCGGTGGATGGAGTAGTGCGGGCGGTTCTCTGCTCGCGGAACCGGCACAAGGCACGCGAGCTCGAGCGACTCCTCCCCGGCTGGACGATCGAGACGCTGGAGCGCGACGATTACCCGCCCGAGACCGGCGCGACGTACTACGAGAACGCGGCGCTGAAGGCGCGCTTCGGCCGAGAGCACGCGGATGGCTGGGTGCTGGCGGAGGACTCCGGGCTCAGCGTGGGAGCGCTCGGCGGACGGCCGGGCGTCCTCTCGGCTCGCTACGCGCCCGAAGGAGCGCCGGCGATCGCCAAGCTGCTAGGCGAGCTCGAGGGCGTGGAGGACCGCGGCGCCCACTATGTCTCCGAGCTCGTCCTCCTCGCACCGGACGGCCGCGAGCTACGCGGCAGCGGCGGGCTCGAGGGCCGCATCGCCTTGGAGGCTCGCGGTAGCGAGGGCTTCGGCTACGACCCGATCTTCATTCCGGAGGGCGAGGACCGGACGGTCGCGGAACTGGGGGACCACTGGAAGGCGAAGCACTCCCATCGGGCTCGAGCCGCTCGTTCGCTGCTGAGAGCTCTCGGTGACGCTCACGCCACCACCAGTTGATCTCGCCGCCGAAGATGATCACGTTCGCCATCACGTAGAGCCAGATCAGGAGGATCGCCGGGCCGCCGAGCGTCCGCAGGGTCACGTTGACGTCGGCGAAGCGCACGAAGACCGGCAGCGCCTGGAACGACGCCTCCAGCACGACCGCGCCGAAGATGGCGCCCGGCAGCGCCTCCTCCCAGTGCACTTCGGTGTTCGGCAGCCAGTGGTAGATCACGAGCAGGAAGAGGAACACGCCGACCAGGGAGACGGTGATCGAGACGGCGTAGGCAAGCCCCGGGCTGCGTGCGAACGCTCCGAGGTTCTGCTTCAGGAAGTCGACGCCGAACCCGCCGACGACGAGGCTGGCGAACAGCGTGACGAGGACGCTCGCCGTCAGGGCCGCGGCCAGCAGCTTGCCGTGCAGGAAGCGGCGGTTCGGCAGGCCGTAGACGATGTTGAGCGCCGACTCGAGCGCGCTGAACAGCGAGAGCGACGACCAGAGCAGGCCGATGCCGCCGATGATCCCGAGTGCCGCCGCGTTGTTCTGGACGCGGTGGACGAGGTGGATGATGCTGGCGAGCGAGGTTCCGGGAAAGGCCTGCTTCAGCTCGCGGATGAAGAAGTCCGACGCATGCGCACGGTGGGCGAAGCCCAAGAGCGACAGCGTGAGGAAGACGAGGGGCACGAACGACAGGAGCGCGAAGTACGCGACCATCGCCGCGAGATGGGTGCCCCGGTCGGCGAAGAACTTGTGCACGAGCTGACGGCGGCGAATCGTCACAGGCGAATCCTCGCTGATAGCCTCGACGACGATGGAGGCTGCGCGGGCGCTCGCCGATCTCGTCGAGATCTCGCCGCAGATCGAGGCGGCCGCCGTGGTCGCCCACGACGGCGAGCTCGCCGGCTCGGTGGGCGTCCCCGAGCCGCGCGCGGGCCTCCTCGCACGCGCGGTGCGCGAGCTGCTCGACGGCGCTGCCGCGTTCCGGAGCGACCAGGGCCGCGTCACCCAGCTCCACGCCGAGCTCGCCGGCGGAGACGTGTTCGCCGTAGCCGCCGACGAGCGGGCGATCGTCGCCGTCGCGCGCGAGCGGGCCACGCCGGGTCTCGTCTTCTACGACCTGAAGCGCTGCCTCGCAGCGGTGGCGGATGAGACGTAAGTTGTTTGCCCTGGCGGGCTTCGCGAGCGGCGCGCTCGCCGGGACCGCCGCCTACCGGCGCTGGTTCGGCGCGAGCCGCGAGCGGCTCGACGTCTACTTCGACGACGGCTCATTCGTCACGTTCGGAGACCGCTCGCCGGAGGCGGCGCGGCTGCTGCCGCTGGCCCGTCAGGTCCTCGCAGTGGCTGGAAACGCCGGCGGCCGAGCCGCCGGCGTCCGACCAGAAGACCGGGCCGCCGAAGGCGGCCCAGGCGCGCGACCGGCATGAACGACGCGGAGCTTCGCGAGGCCATCGTGGCCGCGGCCTATCTCGAGGGCGACTTCGTCCTGCGCTCGGGCAAGCGCTCGCGCTACTACCTCGACAAGTCCCGCTTCGAGACCCGCCCGACATCCTCGCGGCGCTCGGTGACCGGATCGCCGCCGCCGTGCGCGAGCACGAGCCGGAGGCCGTCCGCCTCGCCGCGCCGGTGCTCGGCGCCGTGCCGCTCGCCGCAGCGGCCTCGCTGGCGGGCGGGCTGCCGTTCGTCATGGTCCGCGACGAGGCGAAGTCGTACGGCACCGCAAACCGGCTCGAGGGCGCCTTCGAGGAGGGCGAGCTCGTGTGCCTCGTCGAGGACATCGTGACCTCGGGAGGCGCGCTCGTCGAGGCGATCTCGGCCGTCCGCGAGGCCGGTCTCGTCGTCCGGACGGCCGTCTGCGTGATCGATCGGGAGGAGGGCGGAGCCGACTCCCTCGCGCGTCACGCCGTCCGCTTGCGGCCCCTTTTCCGGGCAGGAGACCTGCTGAAAGGCGAGAAAACCCCCGCAAAACCGCATGGTTGAGCCGCAAACACGGAGTTGGTAGGGTCGTTCAGGCCCAGCAAGCGATCTAACGACTGGAGGAGAGAGTGACGAAGCAGGAGTTTGTTTCCGAGGTGGCCCGCCGCTCGCAGCTGTCCAACCGCGACGCAGGCAAGGCCGTCGACGCGTTCCTCGACGCCGTCACAGACACGCTGAAGGGGCGCGGCGAGGTCACGTTCACAGGATTCGGGAAGTTCTCGACCGCAGACCGCAAGGAGCGGATGGGGGTCAACCCGCGCAACCCGAGCGAGAAGGTGCACATCCCTGCGGCGACTGTCCCCAAGTTCTCGGCCGGCAGCGGTCTCAAGTCGGCCGTCAAGAGCGGAGGATCGTCCTACTAACGACGGCCCAAGTCTCCTCCGAGGATCGAGAGGCCGCCTGCGGGCGGCCTCTCTGTCTTTTCGGACTCCTCGTCTTCGCTGGCTCGTATCCTGATAAGCGTGAGCGGAGGGGGTCATTTCGGGGATCGGCTCGCAGCCGCAGTGGAGCGCAAGGGCGCGCCGCTCTGCGTCGGGCTCGATCCGATGCTCGACCGCCTGCCCCCGGAGCTGCGAGGGGAGGATCCAGCAGGCGCCTACGAGCGTTTCTGTCGTGGAATTGTCGACGCAGTCTCGGAAACCGCGGTCGCCGTGAAGCTCCAGTCGGCCTTCTTCGAGGCGCTCGGGTCGCGCGGTGTTGCCGTTTTCGAGCGCGTCTGTGAGCACGCACGCGCGGCCGGCCTCCTCGTCGTCGCGGACGTGAAGCGAGGGGACATCCCGTCGACGGCCGAGGCATACGCGGCCGCGTTCGTCGAGCCGCGGGGAGGGGAGCCTCCGCTCGCCGACGTGATGACCGTGAGCGCGTACATGGGCGGCGACTCCGTCGAGCCGTTTCTCCGCGCATGCCGGGAGCACGGCGCGGGGATCTTCTGCCTCCTCAAGACCTCGAACCCCGGCAGCGGCGACGTGCAGGACCTGCCCCTCGCCGACGGACGGCCGGTCTGGCAGCACGTCGCCGGGCTCGTGGAGAGCTGGGGCGACGAGCTCGTCGGCGAGTCCGGGCTCTCGGCGGTCGGCGCGGTCGTCGGCGCAACCCATCCCGGTGTGGTCGAGACGGCCCGGCGACTGCTGCCGCATGCCGTGCTCCTCCTCCCCGGCGTCGGCGCGCAGGGCGCGCAGCCCGCAGACGTCGCGCCGGCGTTCGCCGAGCATCCGGCGGGCGGGCTCGTCTCGATCTCGCGCCCCATTCTCTATGCGCACGAGACGGCGGACGGCGACTGGCGCGAGGCGGCCGCGGCCGAGGCCGAGCGCTTCGCCGGCGAGCTGCGCGCCGTCGCGGCCGTCGGCTGAGCCATGGACCGGAGCCGAGTCACGCGCTGGGCCGCCCCCGTCGCGTTTCTCGCGGCGATCACGATCGGGGCTCTCGTCGTCCGCGCCGGGTTCCACTCCGGCAGGCACCACCGGGCGCAGACGCCGACCACGACGGTCACGTCGAAGAAGAAGCACGGCCACAAGCGGCACAGCGCGCGCACCTACACCGTCCAGTCCGGCGACACGCTGGGAGGGATCGCGGCCAAGACGGGGACGACGGTCGCCAGGCTCGAGCAGCTCAACCCGGGCATCGACCCGACGGCCCTCCAGCGTCGGTCAGAAGATCCGCGTCCAGTAACCTGCGCCCGGCGTGGTGCACCGGCAGTGATCGTCACCGTAACCCTCAACGCCGCGGTCGACCGCACGCTGACGGTTCCGAACTTCCAGCTCGGACACCGGCACCGGGCGAGCAACCGCCTCGCCGGCGCGGGCGGCAAGGGCATCAACGTTGCGCGGGCGCTGAAGCGGCTGGAGACCCCGGTGGTGGCGACCGGCCTCGCGGGCGGCCGCACCGGCGACCGGATCGTCGAGGATCTCGGCCTCGAGGGGATCCTCAGCGACTTCGTCCGCATCTCCGACGAGTCGCGCACCTCGATCGCCGTCGTCGATCCGACCGCGGGCGCGCTCACCGAGGTCTACGAGTGGGGCCCGGCCGTGCGGCCCGAGGAGCTGCACATGCTCACCGACAAGCTCCACTACCTGTCGCGCGTCGCGAGCTTCGTCGTCTTCTCCGGCTCGCTGCCGCGCGACGTCGAGAACGACTTCTACGCCGACGCCATCCACGACCTGACCCGGCGCGGCATCAAGTGCGTGCTCGACTGCGAGGGAGAGCCGCTGCGCCTGGGCGCCGAAGCCGAGCCGTACCTCGTCTCACCGAACCAGCAGGAGGCCGAGGGCCTCGTGGGCCAGGAGTTCAATGACGAGGAGGACTTCGTGATGGCGCTCGACACGATCGCCGATCTCGGCGCGCGCAACGTCCTCATCACCCAGGAGACCGCATGCTTCGCGCTCGTGCGCGAGGAGCGGCGCGTGCAGCGCTTCCGCGCGTCGATCCCGCGCGTCGAGCCGATCGCGCCGGTCGGAGCCGGGGACGTTCTCCTGGCCGGCTACCTCTCGGAGCGCTTCAACGGGCGCTCGGTCGGCGACGCGCTGCGGACGGCGGTCGGCTGCGCGGCCTCCTCGGTCGTCGAGCTCGGCGCCGGACGGTTCGACCCGCGCGAGGCGGCCCGCCTCGCCGCCGGTGTCGAGATCGTCGAGCTCGCCCCGGTCGAGGCCTAGGGGCCTCCGGGTAGCTAGCCGACCGCGAGGGCGCGGAGGCGGCCGGTGTTGCCGTGGTTCTGCGCCCAGATGAGCCGGCCGCGGGCGAGCGCGAGGCCGACGTAGTTCAGTCCCGTCTTCGCGAGCTTGCCGTTGTGGCCGGTTCGCGTGGAGATGCCGCGGAGCAGGCGGCCGACGCGATAGACGATCAGCCGGTCGCTCGCGGCGAGCTGCGGCGCCGCGTTCGCCGAAACCACGGCGTCGCCGAGCTTCGTTCCGTCGGTCGCGGAGAACCACGAGATCCGGTCGTGGGGGCCGGACGCCGTGAGGACGGCGAGCACCTTGGAGGAGAGAGCGATCGCGACCGGGATCCCTCGCACGAACGCCTGGCCCAGCTGGTCTCCGGTGACGGCGTCCACGATGCGAAGCGTGTTGTTGAGGCTCACCGTAGGCCGGCCGGACTTGACGACCGTGGCGGGGACGTACGCGATGCGCCCGGCCGCCGCGGCGAGTTGGAGCGCAGGCCCTGCTCCGGGGAGCTCACTGACGTCCGTGCGGGTCACGAGGCGGATTCCACCGTCGGAGATCTTCTGCTTGCACATGCCATGCGAGAGGCACGCGTCCGGGTCGACGTACTCGACGTCGTCCCACGAGTAGGCGAGCGTCCGGCCCGCGCCCGCGACGCCCTCGAGCCAGTCGCCCGTTCCGTCGCTCGCGTGGGCGAGCCGAGTCAGCTGTCGCTCGGGCCCGCCGATCGAGGCGGTCATGACTCGGTCGGCCGGCGAAGGGCCGCTCTCGTGGAGCGTCCAGAGTGCGGTGGACATGCGCGCTGCGACGGCGAGCTGCGGCTGCCAGTCCTTGAGGCTCCAGTGGCAGGTCGGGCCCCCGGACGAAGAGGGCAGGCTCCGGTCGTGCTTGCCGGGCGAGAGGATGTGCACGAGGTTGCACCCCTTCGTGCTGGCCGTGAACCACGCGGCGACGCTGTTGTTCTCCGCGATCGCGGCGATCGGCCCGCCTGGGCTCTTGCGCAGGGTGTGGGCAGTCGGACGCCCCGCGACCGCCGAGCCGGCGAGCACGAGAAGTCCGGCGGTGGCAGCGAGGAACCGCACGGGCACGGGTGGACGGTAACGCCGCCCTGTTAGGACGTTGTCAACTCTCCTTGTTACCCTGCGCTTCTTGACGGAGCACGTAGCAGCCGAGCTGAGCACGGATGACGTCCAGCGGCTGCTGGAGCTCGACCGGAAGTTCGGTCGCGAGGGGCTCACCTTCGACGACGTGCTCCTCGTCCCGGCCGAGTCGCACGTCCTGCCGAACGACGTCTCGACGCGCGCCCGCCTGACGCCCTCGATCGACCTCGCGATCCCGATCGTCTCGGCGGCGATGGACACGGTGACCGAGGCACGCCTTGCCATCGCGCTGGCGCGCGAAGGCGGGATCGGGATCGTCCACCGGAATCTCCCGATCGAGGCGCAGGTCGCCGAGGTCGACAAGGTGAAGCGCTCGGAGTCGGGAATGATCGTCGAGCCGGTGACGCTGCCTCCCGACGCGCCGGTGCGTGCGGCGCTCGAGCTGATGGCGCGCTACAAGGTCTCGGGCGTCCCGATCACCGACGGCGAAGGCGTCCTCGTCGGCATCCTCACGAACCGGGACCTCCGCTTCGAGAACGACGTCGAGCAGCCGATCTCGGCGCTGATGACGGCGCGCAACCTCGTCACCGCGCCGGTGGGCACGACGCTCGCGGAGGCCGAGGAGATCCTCCACCGGAACAAGATCGAGAAGCTGCCGGTGGTCGACGCAGACGGGCGGCTGTGCGGCCTGATCACCGTCAAGGACATCCAGAAGAAGATCGAGTTCCCCGAGGCGACGAAGGACGACCAGGGGCGGCTGCGCGTGGGCGCCGCCGTCGGGGTCGGGCCGGACGCGCTCGAGCGGGCCGAGGCGCTCGCGCGGGCGGGGTCCGACGTGATCGTCGTCGACACGGCTCACGGCCATTCCCAGGGCGTGATCGAGATGGTGCGGCGGATCAAGGACGCCGTCACGGTCGAGGTCGTCGCCGGGAACATCGCGACGGCCGAGGCGGCGCGTGCGCTGCTCGACGCAGGCGCGGATGCCGTCAAGGTCGGCATCGGGCCGTCCGGGATCTGCACGACGCGCGTCGTCGCCGGCGTCGGCGTCCCGCAGATCAGCGCGATCCACGACGTCGCCGGCGTCGTCGCCGAGCACGGCGTGCCGGTGATCGCCGACGGCGGCATCACCTCCTCGGGCGACATCGCGAAGGCGGTCGGAGCGGGCGCAGACGCGGTGATGCTCGGAGGCATGCTCGCGGGCACCGACGAGACACCGGGCGACGTGATCCTCGTCCAGGGCGAGCGCTTCAAGGAGTACCGCGGCATGGGGTCGCTCGGCGCGATGAAGGCACGCGGCTTCTCGAAGGACCGCTACTTCCAGGGCGACGTCGAGGACGTCGAGAAGCTCATCCCGGAAGGAATCGAGGGACGTGTCGGCTACAAGGGGCCGCTCCAGCACGTCGTCCACCAGCTCGTCGGCGGCCTGCGCCAGGCGATGGGCTACTGCGGCGCGGCGACGATCGACGAGATGAAACGGGCGCGCTTCGTCCGGATCACCGCGGCGGGGCTGCGCGAGTCGCATCCGCACGACGTCACGATCACGAAGGAGGCGCCGAACTATCGGCGCTGAGGAGGCACAGGTTCTGAAGCTCCCGGCCCGGGAGGACCGGCCTGTGCTCGTCCTCGATCTCGGCGGCCAGTACTCGCAGCTCATCGCGCGGCGCGTGCGCGAGTGCCGCGTCTACTCCGAGCTCGTCGGCCACACGATCACGCCCGAGGCGGTTCGCGCCCGGAACCCGTACGCGCTCGTGCTCAGCGGCGGCCCGGCGTCCGTCTACTCCGACGACGCGCCCCGCGTCGATCCGGCGCTGTTCGAGCTCGGCGTGCCGACGCTCGGCATCTGTTACGGCGCGCAGCTCATGGCGCTCGAGCTCGGCGGCCGTGTCGACCGCACGGGCGTCTCCGAGTTCGGGCGCACCTCGATGGAGGCGACCGAGTCGCGGCTGCTGGCCGACACGCCGCCGGAGCAGACCGTCTGGATGTCGCATCGCGACACGGTCGTCGCGGCTCCCGAGGGCGCGGCCGTCGTCGCGAGCTCGCCGGCGACGCCGGTCGCCGCCTTCGAGGCTCCGGAGCGCGGCCTCTACGGCGTCCAGTTCCATCCCGAGGTCGTCCACACCCCGCACGGCATGGACGTGCTGAAGAACTTCCTCTACCGCGCGGCCGAGGCGCCGCCCAGCTGGACGCCGGCCGCGGTGATCGAGGAGCAGGTGGCGCGGATCCGCGCACAGGTCGGGCATGAGCGCGTCCTGTGCGCGCTGTCGGGCGGCGTCGACTCGGCCGTGGCGGCGCTGCTCGTCCACAAGGCGGTCGGCGAGCAGCTCACGTGCGTCTTCGTCGACCACGGACTGCTGCGCCAGGACGAGGCCGAACAGGTGGTTGAGACGTTCGGCGAGCACTTCCACGTCCCGCTCGTCCACGTGCAGGCTCAGGACCGGTTCCTCGAGCTGCTCGACGGAATCGAGGAGCCGGAGGAGAAGCGCAAGATCATCGGTCGCGAGTTCATCCGCGTCTTCGAGGAGGAGGCCCGGAGGCTCGGCGACATCCGCTGGCTCGTGCAGGGGACGCTCTACTCCGACGTGATCGAGTCGGGCGGCACCGAGGGCGTCGCGGCGACGATCAAGTCGCACCACAACGTCGGCGGCCTGCCGGCGGACATGAAGATGCGCCTCGTCGAGCCGCTGCGGCTCCTGTTCAAGGACGAGGTGCGGCGGGTGGGGGAGGAGCTCGGGATGCCCGAGCGGATGGTCTGGCGCCAGCCCTTCCCCGGCCCGGGCCTCGCGATCCGGATCATCGGCGCCGTCACCGCCGAGCGGCTCGAGATCCTGCGCCAGGCCGACGCCGTGCTGCAGGAGGAGGTGCGGCGGGCGGGTCTCTACGGCGAGCTGTGGCAGTCGTTCGCGGTGCTGCCGGCGGTCCGGTCGGTGGGCGTGCAAGGCGACGAGCGCACGTACGGCTACCCGATCGTGATCCGCGCGGTCACGAGCGACGACGCCATGACCGCCGATTGGGCGCGGCTCCCATATGACCTAGTGGAGACGATCTCGGCCCGGATCGTGAACGAGATCCCCGGCGTCAACCGCGTCGTGCTCGACGTGACCTCGAAGCCGCCCGCGACGATCGAGTGGGAGTAGCGTAGGAGCCCGAGATGGGCTCCCTCTACGACCTCCTCAAGCAGCGCCGCATGGTTCGCCACTACACCGGCGAGCCGGCCGCGCGCGACGCGCTCGAGCGGATCGTCGCGACCGTCCGGCGCGCGCCGAGCGCAGGGTTCTCACAGGGACAACGGCTGCTCGTCGTCGACGACCCGGAGCTCCTCGCGCGGATCGCGGCGCTCGACGACCAGCCGCTCGAGGGTGTCGAGCCGTGGTTCGAGACCGCCGCCGCGCAGGTCTTCGTCATGACGCGCGAGGGCGACTACCACGACCGCTACCAGAGGGACGACAAGCTCCAGGAAGGCGAGGAGATCGAATGGCCCGTGCCGTTCTGGCACGTCGACGCCGGCGCCGCGATGATGCTTGTGCTGCTCGCCGCGATCGAGGAGGGTCTCGCGGCGGCCGTCTACGGAATCTTCGGCGACGACGAGACGAAGCTGCGCGACCTGCTGCGAATCCCGGACGACGTCACGCTCGTCGCCGGCGTCAGCATCGGCTACCCGCTTCCCGATCCCGGCTGGAGCTCCCAGACGAGCCGCGCCACACAGCGCCGGCGCACGGTCGACGAGGTGGTGCACTGGAACGCTTGGACCTCGTAGACCGGCTCGCCCGCGCCCGGATCGGCGAGACGTACAACCAGTACGCCGGATCGCTGCACCTGCGCGACCGGCTCGGTTCGTATCTCGAGGCTCGTCGGGCCGCGCAGGTCGTGCTGGTCGGCGAGGCCGCCGGCTATCGCGGCGCGCGGGTGAGCGGGATCCCCTTCACCTCCGAGCGCCAGCTCACGGGCTCGGGCCCCGCGGAGGCGACGGCGACGATCGTCCACCGCGTGCTCGCCGAGCTCGGCGTCGAGGACGAGGTGCTGCTCTGGAACGTCGTCCCGACGCATCCCGGCAGTGAGACCTCGAACCGACGGCCCACGCGAGACGAGGTCGAGGCGGCCTCCCCGTTCCTCGACGAGCTGGCCCGCGGACCGCGTCGCGATCGCCGTCGGCAGGCTGGCCGCGTCTGTCCTCGAGGCGCCGTACGTCCGCCATCCGTCGCACGGCGGCGCGGCCGAGTTCGAGGCTGGATTGCGCCGGTCATTCGCTACAATCGGCCGTCGGCGGGCACCAGTCCGCCACTTTCTTTGAAAAACACACATGAAGACCTACAGCGCCAAGCCGGGAGAAATCACGCGCGAGTGGTATCTCGTCGACGCCGAGGGCAAGACGCTCGGCCGGCTCGCGACCCAGATCGCCGACACGCTCCGCGGCAAGCGGAAGCCCCAGTACACGCCGCACGTCGACACCGGCGACTTCGTGATCGTCGTGAACGCCGAGAAGATCCACGTCACCGGCAACAAGCTCGACCAGAAGCGGTACTACCGCCACTCGGGCTATCCCGGCGGCCTGCGCAGCCGGACGCTGCGCGAGCAGCTCGACCGCCGGCCGACCGAGGTGCTCCGTGTCGCGGTGAAGGGGATGCTCCCCAAGAACCGGCTCGCGCGCCAGCAGATCACGAAGCTCAAGATCTACGCCGGCCCCGAGCATCCGCACGAGGCTCAGAACCCCAAGCCGCTGGAGTCCGACAAGTGAGCCAGGTCGCCCAATACCGCGGGACGGGAAAGCGCAAGACCTCGGTCGCGCGCGTGATCCTCCGGCCCGGCGGCGGCGCCACCTGGGTCAACGGCCGCACGCTCGAGGAGTACTTCCCGCGCTCGGTCTGGCAGACGATCGCCGTCTCGCCACTCAAGGTAGCCGGCGTCGAGGGGCAGTACGACCTCCGTGTGCGTGTCCACGGCGGCGGGCTCACGGGTCAGGCCGGAGCCGTGCGGCACGGGATCGCGCGCGCGCTGGTCGAGGCGAACCCGGAGCTGCGCATCCCGCTCAAGCGCGAGGGCTTCCTCACGCGCGACGCGCGCCAGGTCGAGCGCAAGAAGGCCGGCCTGCACAAGGCGCGCAAGGCGCCGCAGTTCTCGAAGCGCTAGTTCTAGCTCTCTAGGCGCTCGAGGCCGCCGAGCAGGAGGTCGAGCGCGAACTCGAACGCGCTCACGTCGTGGTGCGGGCCGTCGTCGAGGTGCTGAAGCCCGTGCTCGTGCAGGTAGGGGAGAGTCGCGACAGGGATCATTTCCTCGAACCAGGCGCGTGCGTCCTCGATGTGCTCCGGCATCTTCCCGTGCGTCGAGGCCCAGAGCGAGAATCCGATGATGTGCGCGTCGATGACGTGATAGGCGTGATACGTCGTGTCCGCAGACAGCCCGGCGCCCCGCAGACAGGCGAGCAGGGCTTCCATGTACGCGATCCGGGTGGGGCGGATTCGGGCAGCTGACATCAGCATGTTCGCCGCCCACGGGTGCCGCTTCAGCGCCGCGTGGGCCGAGAGCGCCGAGGCGCGGATCGCCGGAAGGCCTCCGTCGGGATCGGGCGGCTCCATCTCCGCGAGGACGAGGTCGAGGATCCCGTCGAGCAGGTCGTCCTTGTTCGCGACGTGGTTGTAGAGCGACATCGCCTCGTAGCCCAGCGACTGGCCGAGCTTCCGCATCGAGAGGGCGTCGATCCCCTGCTCGTCCACGAGCTCGAGTGCCGCGGCGAGGATGCGCTCGCGGCTCAGGGGCTTCCGTCTCGTCGTCGCCATTGACATAGCTTACGCTGTATGTCATCTTACACCGTAAACTTACGGCGTATGGAGGAGAGAGCAATGATGAAGGCACTCGTTCGGCATCGATATGGCGGCCCGGGGGTCGTGCGCGTCGAGGAGGTCGATCAGCCCGCGTTGACCGATGACCGCGTCCTCGTCCGGGTGCGCGCGAGCTCGCTCAACAAGGCGGACTGGCACCAGCTGCGCGGCTGGCCACGCTTCCTGCGCCCCGTCACCCGTGACGGCGTGCTGCGCCCGAAGACCGCGCTCTTCGGCACCGACTTCGCCGGAATTGTCGAAGCCGTCGGTCGGGACGTGAGCGACCTCACGCCCGGCGACGAGGTCTTCGGCGGCCGTAACGGTGCCTTCGCGGAGTATGTGAGTGCAGTCAACGTCGTCCGGAAGCCGGCCAACGTGAGTTTCGAGGAGGCGGCGACGATGGGGATCGCCGGCCTGACCGCGCTCCAGGGGCTCCGCGACCGTGCGAAGCTCGAGCCCGGAGAGCAGATCCTGATCAACGGAGCCTCGGGCGGTGTCGGGACGCTCGCCATCCAGATCGCGAAGGCGTTCGGGGGCGAGGTCACTGCGGTCGTGAGCACGCGGAACGTCGAGCAGGCGCGTGCGCTCGGAGCCGACAGGGTTATCGACCGGACGCGGGAGGACTTCACTCGCGGAGACGACCGCTACGACGTGATCGCCGACGTCGCCGGCGGTCACTCGTGGCGGGCGATCCGCCGAGTGCTGAAGCCCGAAGGCCGGCTCGTGGTGGTCGGCGCGCACGGGAGCTCCAGCCAGCTGGGCCACATCGCCGCGACCTGGCTCTCCTCGCGCTTCGGCAAGCGGACGGCCAAGTTCTTCGTCACGCAGTTCAACAAGCAAGACCTCCAGACGCTCGCCGACCTGCTGGAGAGCGGTGCGCTGAAGCCGGCGATCGACCGGACGTACGAGCTCGACGAGGCGCAGGACGCGCTGC
>CAVXXZ010000005.1:0-52637 GCA_963765795.1 uncultured Actinomycetes bacterium | reverse complement strand
TCGGAGGATTCGCGTGCCCGGCGGTGCGGTCGAGAGGCAGTCGGCGACTACAGTTCGGGAGGGGAAGATGGCAAGCGTCGAGCAGATTCAGGGCAGCGAAACGGCGGCCGAAGAGGTCGTGAACACGGTCGTCGAGGAGGGCGCCCGGCTCGGCGTGAAGCGCTTCTTCACGATCCCCGGCCGCGATCCGTTCGACGAGATCGAGTGGGAGACGCGCGACGCGATCATCCCCGGCCGCGACGGCCCTGCCTTCGAGCAGCGCGGCGTCGAGTTCCCGAAGTTCTGGTCGCAGACCGCGACGAACATCGTCGCGCAGAAGTACTTCCGCGGCCGCCTCTCCTCGCCGGAGCGCGAGGCGAGCGTGAAGCAGATGGTCGGCCGCGTCGTCGACACCGTCGTCGCCTGGGGCAAGGAGGGCGGCTACTTCGCCGACACGGACGAGGCCGAGAGCTTCGAGGCCGAGCTGAAGGCGATCCTCGTCAACCAGTACGCCTCCTTCAACAGCCCGGTCTGGTTCAACGTCGGCTTCGAGGCGACTCCGCAGTGCTCGGCCTGCTTCATCCTCTCGATCGACGACTCGATGGAGTCGATCCTCGACTGGATCCGGCGCGAGGGCGTCATCTTCCGCGGCGGCTCGGGCTCGGGCGTCAATCTCTCTCGACTCCGCTCGTCGAAGGAGCAGCTCTCCAAGGGCGGCTACGCCTCAGGGCCTGTCTCCTTCATGCGCGGCGCCGACGCGTCCGCCGGCACGATCAAGTCCGGCGGCAAGACCCGGCGCGCGGCGAAGATGGTCGTCCTCGACGTCGACCATCCCGACGTCGAGGAGTTCATCTGGTGCAAGGCCAAGGAGGAGCGCAAGGCGCGCGTCCTCGAGCAGGCCGGCTACGACATGTCGCTCGACTCGGCCGACTGGGCCTCGATCCAGTACCAGAACGCGAACAACTCCGTCCGCGTCAGCGACGCCTTCATGGAGGCAGCGACGAAGGGCGAGGAGTTCAACCTCACCGCGACGCACCGACGGCACCGTCCTCGAGACGAAGGACGCGCGCGACCTGTTGCACCAGATCGCGGAGGCGGCCTGGGAGTGCGCCGATCCGGGCGTCCAGTACGACACGACGATCAACTCGTGGCACACGCTCCCGAACACGAGCCGGATCAACGCGTCGAACCCGTGCTCGGAGTACATGTCGATCGACGACTCGGCCTGCAACCTCGCCTCGCTCAACATGATGAAGTTCCGGCGGGAGGACGGCGAGCTCGACGTCGAGGCGTTCGAGCACGCGGTCGACGTCGTCTTCCTCGCGCAGGAGATCCTCGTCGGCTACTCGTCCTATCCGACGCCGGAGATCGGGCGGAACGCGAAGCGGTTCCGCCAGCTCGGGCTCGGCTACGCGAACCTCGGCGCCCTGCTGATGGCGCGCGGGCTGCCGTACGACTCCGACGAGGGACGCGCGTACGCGGCGGCGATCACCGGCCTCATGACGGGTCGCGCCTACCGCAAGTCGGCGGAGATCGCCGCGCGGATGGGTTCGTTCGACGGCTACCAGGCCAACCGGGCGCCGATGATCGGCGTGATCGCCAAGCACCGGGCGGCGGTCGGCAACATCGAGCACGCCGACTCCGTCCCGGCCGACCTGCTCGGCCATTGCCGCAAGGCGTGGGACGACGCGCTCGACCTCGGCGAGATCCACGGCTACCGGAACGCGCAGGCGACCGTCCTCGCGCCGACCGGGACGATCAGCTTCATGATGGATTGCGACACGACCGGCGTGGAGCCGGACTTCTCGCTCGTCAAGTCGAAGAAGCTCGTCGGCGGCGGCGAGATCACGATCGTCAACAAGACCGTGCCGATGGCGCTCGAGCGACTCGGCTACGCGCCGGCGGAGATCGACGAGATCGATGCGTTCATCGACGAGCGAAACTCGATCGTCGGCGCACCGAAGGTGAAGACCGAGCACTACCCGATCTTCGACTGCGCGGTCGGCGAGCGCGCCATCCACTACCTCGGCCACGTGAAGATGATGGGTGCCGTCCAGCCATTCATCTCCGGCGCGATCTCGAAGACGGTGAACATGCCGGAGGAGGCCACGGTCGAGGACGTGATGGACCTCTACGTCGACGCGTGGAAGCTCGGCGTCAAGGCGATCGCGATCTACCGCGACAACTGCAAGGTCGCGCAGCCGCTCTCGAGCTCCGGCAAGGACGGCCAGACGGCGGTGGCGACGCCGCCGATCCCGGTGCACGAGCGGAAGCGCCTGCCGCTCGACCGCACCGAAGTCGGCCGCAAGTTCCAGGTCGGCGACCACGAGGGCTACATCCACGTCGGCCTCTACGACGACGGCAGCCCGGGCGACATCTTCGTCGACATCGCCAAGGACGGCACCACGATGGCCGGCCTGATGAACTCGCTCTGCCTTGCGGTCTCGATGGGCCTCCAGTACGGCGTGCCGCCCGAGGTCTACGTCTCGAAGCTCAGCCACATGCGCTTCGAGCCGAGCGGCCTCACGAACGACGCCGACATCCGCACGGCGAAGTCGATCGTCGACTACATCTTCCGCTGGTTCGGCAAGCGCTTCCTCACGCCCGAGCAGCAGGAGGAGGCGGGGATCCTGTCGCCCGAGGTGAAGGCGCGGATGGCCGAGCGCTACGCCAACGGTGAGGCCGCCGCTCCGGCGGAGCCCGCCGAGACGCCGCCGCCCGGCCAGACCGCCCTCTTCAACTCGTGGGAGGACGCGGTCGAGTGCGCCCGCTGCGGCGGGCGGATGGTCCGCACCGGCAGCTGCTACACGTGCCGCGACTGCGGCACGAACACCGGCTGCTCCTAGGAAACACGAGGCTGAGGTCGAAGGGGCCCCGATGGGGCCCCTTCCGGCCGTCCGCATCCGCACGATGGATCAGGTTCGTGGCGGCGACCACTCTCGCCGGCGCGCTCGTCATCGGCGGCCTCGTCGATCACCCCGGCGGCGCGCGCCGCGATCACGGCGTCGCAGATCACGACCCCGTCCAACCCGTCGTTCTTCATCGCCGACGAGGACGCCAGCTCGCAGACGTTCGCGATCTCCGGGACGACGACCGGCGGCAACCCCGCCAGCGACATGGTCGACGTGCGCTGCTACTTCGGCGGGAACGTCGGTGAAGGTCAAGGGCAACGTGCCGCTCAACTCCAACGGCTCGTTCTCGGTTCCCGCTGCCGACCTCAACAAGCTCCTCGAGCTCACCTGCCAGCTGAGGGCCGTTCCGGCCGGCACGAATCCCGCAGACCTGACGCCGTTCTCGGGGCCGGTGATCGGCGTCGGCGACCGCGAGTCGTCCAAGGTCAGCGGCGGCCCGAATAACGGGAAGGCCTACGACTACTCCCTCGACGCCCAGCAGCAGACCGCCGCTTTCGACTACGTCTCGCTCGGAAGCTGCGGCCTTCACGACGGCTTCCTCTACGACTCGACGTACGCGAACACCACAGTGACGTTCGCTTGCAACGCCGGCCTCGAGAGCGCCGATTCACCCAGCACGCCGACGCGCTCGGAGCTGCAGATCGACGGCGCGAACGCGTACGCCCCGGCGCAGGCGTTCTTCATCAACTCGAGCGCCGCCGGCTTCCCGTCGCTGACCGACACGTACACCGTCGACAAGGCGACCGGCAACGTCGTGATCCAGGAGACGGATCCGCTCGTCAAGTGCACCGACGCGACCTATCCGCCGACGACAGGCGAGCTGCGCCACCTTCGTCTCCACCGGCGTGACCGACGACCGCACCATCACCCAGGACCACGACGGGCACATCAGCTGGATCACCGACATCTTCAAGAGCACCGACGGCAAGGCGCACTCCGTCGACCTCCTCTGGGACAACAACCAGCAGTTCTTCGGGGCGTCCGGCGACTCGTCGAAGCTCGAGTACGAGTTCCCGGGCGAGAGCAGCTTCTCGACACATGCGACCGGCGACACCGTCTCGCTGCCGTCCTCCCCGGGCGCGATCTTCATCCGCATGCACGGCGCCGCCGACGGCGAAACGGGAACCGGTCAGGGCGCGATCGTCTACGACCGGCCCGCAACCGCCGCGAAGTTCACCTCTGTCACGACCTTGGGCAGCGAGTTCACGCTGCACCAGAGCGGCAACGTGCCGGCCGGAGGATCGACGAGGTTCCGCTTCGCCTACGTGCACGACTACCAGGCCGCCCTGGTCGCCACGCGTGCGACAACCGCGCGAAAGCTCTTCCTGAACAAGATCGCGGTCTCGAAGTCTGGAAAGGGCAAGGGCAAGGTGACGAGTTCGCCACGCGGGATCGCCTGCGGCAAGACCTGCACCCACGGCTACGCATACGGGACGGTGGTGACCCTGAAGGCGAAAGCCGCCAAAGGCTCGAAGTTCTCGGGCTGGTCGGGGGCCTGCAAAGGAAGACACAGCTGCAAGGTCACCGCGAACGACGGCGCCTCGGTAAAGGCGAAGTTCGTCCGCCGCAAGGGCTGACGCGAGGCTCGAAGGCGCAAGGCCCTACCGGAGGCGTCAATCCGTCACGGGTCGAAGTCCCGAATCCGTTGCTATGAGACCGGATCGCTGCCACGATGCGGGAATGCCGACGTGCATTGCGTGTGGCCAGGACAACCCCGATATCGCGCGCTTCTGCCTCGCGTGCGGGGCTCCGCTGGCCGAGGAGGCGCCGCACCGCGAGGAACGGCGGATCGTCAGCGTCGTCTTCGTCGACCTCGTCGGCTTCACGTCGCGCTCGGAGCAGCTCGACCCCGAGGACGTGCGCGCGATCCTCACGCCGTACCACGGGACGGTGCGCGACGAGCTGGAGTCCTTCGGCGGAGTCGTGGAGAAGTTCGTCGGCGATGCCGTGATGGCGGTCTTCGGCGCGCCGACTGCCCACGGCGACGATCCCGAGCGGGCCGTCCGCGCGGCGCTCGCCGTCCGCGAGGCGGTGGCGGCGCTCAACGCCGAGCAGCCCGAGCTCGAGCTCCGAATCCGTGGTGCCGTGAACACCGGCGAGGCGGTCGTGACGCTCTCCGCGCGACCGGCGCTCGGCGAGGCCATGGTCGCCGGCGACGTCGTCAACACCGCCTCACGCCTGCAGCAGCACGCCCCCGTCGGCGAGATCGTCGTCGGCGAGGAGACGTACCGCGCGACGCGAAGCGCGATCGAGTACGAAGCGGTCGAGGCCGTGACGGCGAAGGGAAAGTCCGCGCCGATCCAGGCCTGGCGCGCGGTGGCGGCGTCGTCGGCTGCGGGCGCACGCGACCTGTCGAGCTCGCCGTTCGTGGGACGCGACCGGGAGATCGGTCTCCTCGACGCGACCTGGGAGCGCGTCGAGCGCGAACGGCGCCCCCACCTCATCACGGTGCTCGGCGCTCCGGGCGTCGGCAAGTCGCGGCTCACGGCCGAGTTCGCGCAGCGCATCGCGTCCCGCGGCGGTCGCGTCGTCCGCGGCCGTTGCCTGCCGTATCGCGAGCGCAGCGCATACGGCGCGTTCGCGATGCAGGTCAAGGAGCTCGCCGATATCTACGACAGCGACGACGTCGCGGTGGCGACGGAGAAGCTGCGCACCCTCGTGGAGCGACTCGTCGGCAAGGAGGAGGCCGAGGCCGTCGCCGGGCACATCGCGATCCTGCTCGGCTTCGAGACGAAGGCGACCACCCCCGATCGCGACAGCCTCTTCCAGTCCGTCCGGGTCTTCGTCGAAGCGGGCGCGCGAGACGAGGCGACGGCATTCGTCTTCGAGGACATCCACTGGGCCGACCCCGCGCTCCTCGACCTGATCGAGCTCCTGGCGGTGCGCCTCCATGACTTGCCCGTCCTGCTCCTGACGCTCGCCCGGCCGGAGCTGCTCGACCTGCGGCCCGGGTGGGGCGGCGGCATGCTCGCCTACAACGCCCTCCCCCTCGAGCCCCTCGACGGCTCCGACGCCGCCGAGCTCGCGCTCCATCTCCTCGGGGCCGACACGAAGGCGGCCGACGTGGCGAGAGCCGGCGAGGGGAACCCGCTCTTCATCGAGCAGCTCGCCGCAGTCCTTCAGGAGGGCGGCGAGGAGGCGGAGAGCCTCCCGACGACGATCCGCGGCCTCGTCGCCGCCCGCCTCGACGCCTTGCCGGTAGAGGAGCGGGACGTCATCCTCGACGCCTCGATCGCCGGCCGGCTCTTCTGGCGGGGTGCCATCGAGCGCATCGCGCGAGACCCGGACTCCCTCGGCGCGGCCCTTGCCGCGCTCGAGCGACGCGACCTGATCCGCCGGGACGCGGTGTCCCGGATCGAGGGAGACGAGCAGTGGTCGTTCAAGCACGTCCTCATCCGCGACGTGGCGTACGACCTTCAGCCACGCGCGCGCCGACGTGAGGGGCACCGCCACATCGCGGAGTTCATCGAGGCGTCCACGCCCGAGGTCGGCGAGGCCGGGGCAGCACTCGCCCGCCATTGGCGCGGCGCCGGCGAGCTCGAGCATGCGGTTCGACACTTCGTCGCGGCGGCGGAGGAGGCGGAGCGCGGCTGGGCGAAGCAGTACGCGGTGACGTTGTACAAGGAGGCGCTCGACATGACGCCGACGGACGACGTCGAGCGTGTGCGGTTCCTACGTCGACGGCTCGCGGTTGCCCAGATGGCGCTGTTCCACCTGGACGACGTGCGCGTGCTCGGGCTGAGCGGCGAGCCGACCTAGACCGGCGGGAAGTCCGCGGGCGTCACGTCGCCGGCGATCTCGTGGAGCTGGGCGATCTTGTGTTGGCCGAGCCTCGTCGAGTGTTCCCGGACGAGCTCCTCGCTCGGCGCCTCGTAGACGCAATACGTCACCACGAGACCTTCGTCGTTGACGGCGACGTGGCTGTGCTCCCACGTGATCTCCGGGAACTCGCCCTCCACGAGCTCCCGCGAACGGCGGCCGACCGGAGGCATCTGCGCTTCGTTGACTTCGAACTCGCGAACGATCAGATAGCGCGGCATGGCCGCGATGTTACAGCCCTGCGTCCTCACGGAGAAGGGCACGGAGCTTCCCTCTGTAGATCCGCATGTCCGCATGCTTCCAATCGGCGTGCGTCTGGTGGGCCCACGGCTTGTACAGCTCCTTGTGGTACGGGCTCGAGAGGCTCTCGCTGTGCCCGATCACGTTGCGGATCCGGATGTGGAAGCGGTCGACGAGCCACGCGGTGAGCTCGAGCGAGGCGCGGATTTGCGCCCGGTCGTGGAGGACCTCGGCATCTGACGTGCCGACGTGCTCGATCCCGATCGCGACGTAATTGAGCCCGACGGTGTGGCGGCACATGACGTTCAGGCGCACGAGCTGGTAGATCCTGCCGTCCCGGTCGACGATGAAGTGCGCGCACGTGCCGGGGAGCTCACCGAGCTCCGGGTCGGGCGTGTTAGCCGCGAACGTGTTCCAGGCCGCGGAGAAGCTGTTGCTGCCGGTGTAGTGCTCGACGATCACCTTCGGGTGCAGGCGCCAGGAGTGGATGCCGTAGTGCTTCTTCGCGTACGCGGCCATCTCGGCCTTTCGCCGCGGGCCATACGGGATCGGCTTCCAGATGACGTGCGGTTCGCGCCGAAGGCGCGCGAGATCGTGAGGGCGAGGGCGGCGACCGGCTCTGCCGGCTAGCGCGCCCGCCTACCGGAGAGGTGCGCGCCTCCTGGTGGGCGGCAGACCCGGCTGATCGGATGTATGCGATGTCGTCTCGTCTTCTCGGCGGAGCCGCCGTAGCGGTGCTCGTGCTCCTGGCCGCCGCATGTGGAGGCGGAGGAGGCAGTCCCACGACCAGCACGGCGGCCGGCGGCACGTCGGCGGAGGCGTGGGCCAGCGGGGCCTGCTCGTCCTTTACCACGTGGAAGACCTCGCTCGAGAGCATCAAGACAGACGTGACAACTCAGCCCTCGGAGTCGCAGATCCGCCAGGCGGGGCGGGACTTCGATAGCGCGACGAAGACGCTGACGCACTCGCTGAAGCAGCTCGGCACGCCTGACACCGCACAGGGCCAGGCGGCCAAGCAGAGCCTCGACACGCTGGTGACCACCCTCGACAACGGCATGAACAAGATCGACGACGCCTTGAGCTCGTCGGACGGTGTCCTGTCCCAGATCTCGACGATTGGCGCGACGCTCGCAACGATGGCGAGCGACCTCAAGCTCGCAGGCGCCAACCTGGACCAGCTCGCGCCCAGCGGCGAGCTCCAGCAGGCGTTCCATCAGGCCGCGGCCTGTCGGCAGTACGTCCACTGAGGCTCGGTACTTGTGCGGCCGTCACGGCCGCGCTAGCCTGACGCCGTCGTGTTGAGGTAACGCGCGCAGCAGCCGCCGTCGCAGCGAGGCAGTCCGCCTCGCGTCTGCGCGTTCCCGACCTCGAGGTGTTCCTTGGCACGACGCCCTCTCATCGTGAGCTCCGCCAACGTCCGGCTGAAGGCCGTGCGCCGGCTTGCCCGTCGGGGCGCCCCGGAGCTCTGTCTCGCCGAGGGCGCGCGGTCGGTGCGAGCGGCATTTCCGCCGGCGCCGCGGTGCAGAGTGTACGTCGCGCCTGACCTGCTCGCCGGCGGTCGCGACGCAGACCTTCTCGCTGCGGCGGACCGCTGCGGTGCCGCCGTGGTCGAGCTGGGCGTGGAGGCCTTCGCGAGCCTGACGGAGCGGCAGCCGGACGGCCTTCTCGCCGTCGTCCGGCGGCCCTCGACCGAGCTCGAGGACTTCGACCTGCCGCGAGATCCCTTCGTCGTAGTCGCCGTGACGATCGAGCGTCCGGGGAACCTCGGCGCGATCGCGCGGACGGCCTGCGCTGCCGGTGTCGACGCGTTGCTCCTGGCCGACCCGCGCACCGATCTCTTCCACTGCGAGGCGATCCGCGGCTCGGTCGGCGCTGTCTTCAGCCTCCGGGGCGCCACGGCGAGCACAGCTCGAGCGCTCCCTCTCCGAGATCGTGAGGGCCGAGCGTGGCGACACACCCGGCTCAGCAGGCTACTGGGCCTCCTCGTACACCGGCGCGTAGCCGTGGCCCTCGGCAGCGAGCGGCACGGCTTGCCGCCCGCCTGGCTGGAAGCCGCCGGCGAGCATGTCTCGGTTCCGTCCACGGCCCCGTCGACAGCCTCAACGTCGTCGTCGCCGCCGGGTCGTCCTCTGCGAGGCGGCGCGTTCTCGCCAGCCAGCCGGTAGATCCGCTCGCTGACGAGCTCGGCCCCGAACCGCTCGAGGAACTCCTCTGCGTACGGCCGTCCCGGTTCGGCGAGCAGCAGCTCGCCGCCGAGACCCGGGAGGAGCTCGGCGAGCTGCTCGGCGTTTCGCGCCTCGTAGAGGAGGTCCGCGCCGAGGACGAGATCCCAGGGCGCGGCGCGGAGCAGAGGCTCCGGATCGCTCCAGCGGACGCGCACAACGCGCACGAAGACGCCGTTTCGCTCGGCGTTCCGCTGCAACAGCTCGATCGCGTCCTCCGCCCAGTCGGTGGCAAGCACGTCGGCGCCGCGGAGCGCTGCGGCGAGCGCGGGCAGCCCGAGCCCGCAGCCGAGCTCGAGCACCCGGAGCCCGCCCAGCTCGCGGCCGCGACGTGGCGGGCAAGTGCGAGGCCGCTCGGCCAGAGCTCGGCCCAGTACGGCAGGAACTCCTCCTCGTCGAACGCGGCCTCGTCGATCAGCTCCTCCGCGCTCGGCGGGCGGAGGATGTCGAGGCGCAGCCCGTTCCCGAGCTCGACTTCCTCCTCGACGAGGTTCAGAGCGCGGCGAACAGATCGACGGGCACGCCGTCGGGGTCGCGGACCTGCGCGTAGCGGTGACCCCAGAACGCGTCCCAGGGCTCCTTCTCGCCCTCGAAGCCGTCCTCGACCATCTGCGCGTACAGCCCGTCCACCTCGGCGGGGCTGCCGCAGGCGAAGGCAAGCGCAACCTGGTTCCCCGTTGCCCGCGTCCAGTCGGGCTTGAAGCTGCGGATGACGTCTTCGGTGTCGAGCATCAGGCGGAGGCCGTTCGGCATCGTCGCCTCGACGTGGTCGTCCCCCTCGCCGAACTCGACCCCGAGCAGGCCGTAGAAGGCGCGGGTGCGCGTGAGGTCGGAGCAGACGATCCCGATCGCATCGGGCTGCGGCACAGGGCGGACGCTAACCGTTAGCTCCCCGCCGGCTCGGCTCGACGACCTGGTGTCCACTCGCTCGCTCCTGCTGACCTACGGCGGCGGCGTCGCCGCGACGGCCGAGGCATGCGTGGCGAAGGCCTTCGAGTCGGGATCGACTTCATCGACACCGCGCGTCACTCGCGCGGACAGGCGGAGGGTTTCTCGGCGCTCCCGCCCCCGCGCGACTCGTACGTCCTGCGACGCTCTACTGGCCTGACGCGGCTTCGCCTCTCCCGGCGGTTTCCGCGCTCGCGCCTCGCTCGCGCTGCGCCGACTACGTCGTCTCTCCGGCCCCGCTACGTGCCGCCGCTGGGACGGCGCCTGCCGGTCGTCCGCCGGCGGCGCTACCTCGTCGCGGTGCCCGCGGTCCGCGAGCGCGCGGGAGGCGTCGGCATTTCGTCGAGCCAGCCGCTACTCGGCCTGGCGGACCGCGCGACGTCCCGCGCAGCTCGGTCTCCCGTCGTGGGTCGCCCCTCGCCCGGCTCCTGACCGGAAAGTACAAGCCCGGCGAGCGGCCGCCGAGGGAACGCGCGCGAGCTCCGATTCGATGGGCCGCTTCATGGAGCGCGCCCTCGATCCGCGGCTGCTCGAGCGCGTGCAGCAGTTGCGCCCTGTCGCCGACGAGCTTGGCCTGTCGATGGCCCAGCTCGCGCTGGCCTGGGTGCTGCGCGAGGAGAACGTCGCCTCGGCGATCATCGGCGCCAGCCGGCCCGAGCAGGTCGAGGACAACGCCGGCGCTTCGGGCGTCGAGCTCGACTCGGCAACGCTCGCGCGGATCGACGAGATCCTCGGCGACAGCGTCGCCTGGGAGCCGCCCGACTCCGCGCGCTAGCCGCCGCGTCGCCGTTGCGTGACGCGAGGACCGAGTCCGCGAGGCCGTACTCGACGGCTTCGTCCGGCGCGAGGAACCGGTCCCGGTCGATGTCTTGCACCACCTGCTCGACGTCCCGACCCGAGTGATGGGCGATCACCTCCGCGTAGCGGCGCGTGAGGGAGAGGATCTCGCGCGCGGCGATCTGGATGTCGGCGGGCGTCCCCCGGGTACCTGCCGAGCCCTGGTGGATCATCACCTTCGAGTTCGGCAGGACGAAGCGCTTGCCCGCGGTGCCGCCCGCGAGCAGCAGGGCGCCCATCGACATCGCCATGCCGATGCAGTACGTCTGCACGTCCGGCTTCACGAACTGCATCGCGTCGTACATCGCCATCCCGGCGTAGACGTCGCCGCCGGGCGAGTTGATGTAGAAGCGGATGTCGGTGTCGGGGTCTTCGGCTTCGAGGAAGAGGAGCTGGGCGACGACGAGGTTCGCGGCGGAGGCCTCGACCTCGGTGCCGAGGAAGACGATGCGCTCGCGCAGGAGCCGCGAGAAGATGTCGAAGGAGCGCTCGAAGCGGCCGTCCGACTCGACCACCATGGGCACGAGGTGGTTCGATACGCTACTCATCGGTTGCACATTAATACGCAACTAGGAGGTTGCGCAAATGCCAGGCGAGCGAATGAACGTCGAGCGGGAGATCGTCGTACCGGAAGGGCCCGACGAGGTCTGGGAGTCCCTGACCGACCCGGAGCGGCTCGAGGAGTGGTTCGCGTCGGACGTCGAGCTCGACGCACGTCCCGGCGGCGAGGGCGTCTTCCGCTGGGGGGACGGAGACGAGCGGCGCGCCGTGGTGCGTGAGCTCGAGGAGGCGGAGCGCCTCGTTCTGGACTGGGATGACGGCGGCAGCGTCGCGATCGAGCTCGAGCCCGTCGTCGACGGGACACGCGTGCACGTCGTGGAATCCTCGCCGGAGTTCGCCCCTGCCTTCGAGCTGCGCGCCTGCGAGTGGACGGCGCTCGCGGCGGCGTAGACCGCGTCTTCGCCGCGCTGGGTGATGCGGGTCGGCGCTCGCTCGTCGAGGCGGTGGCGACGCGCGGCACGGCGACCGCGACCGAGCTGGCGGCCAATCTGCCGGTCACGCGACAGGCGGTCGCGAAGCAGCTCTCGGCGCTGGCCGACGCCGGCCTGCTGCGCGCGACGCGCGCCGGGCGCGAGACGCGCTACGAGGTGACTCCGGCGCCGCTCGAGGACGCCGTCGAGTGGATGGTCTCGGTCGGCGCCGCCTGGGACGCGCGGCTTGCGGCCCTTCGCCGCAGCTTGGCGAAGAAGACCTGACTTGCGATGCTTGCGCCATGCTCGTCGTGCTGAGCGCGGACATGGAGGGCGTCTCGCAGCTGTCCGAGGCACGGGAAATCCTCGCGGCGTGTCCTGAGTACTGGGAGACCGGGAAGCCGCGTTACGAAGCGGAGGTCGCAGCTGCCTGCGAAGGCCTCCTTGCCGGCGGGGCAACGGAGGTCGTCGTGCTCGACAACCACGCCAGCGGGAACCCGGCAAACATCGCCGAGGCTGCGCTCCCTGCCGGCGCGCGGCTCGAGACGTGGAATGTCTGGGACCTGCCGGAGCACGGCGTCGACGCGATGCTCCAGGTGGGCTACCACGCCCGTGGCGGTGTGGACGGGTTTCTCTCGCACACATACGGGCTCGAACTTCGCCTGCGTTGCGGCGACGAGCTGATCTCCGAAAGCCACGGGCGCGCCTGGGCTGCGCAGACACGCCTGATCGGCATCATCGGCAACGACCTGCACGAGCAGACGCTCGGCTCGCTGTCCGGCACACCCTTCCTCGTCGTGCAGCGCTCGGTCGGACACGGAGCCGCCGAGCCGGCAGCGGACCTGGATGCGATCCGAGAGTTCGCCCGTACCGGCGCAGAGAACGCCGGCAACGTGCCTCCGGTCGACGTGCCGGGCCCTACCCGCCTCGCCGCGAGCATGCCGCACGGAGCCGCGGTCGAGGCGACGATGCGCGAGGGCGGCTGGGCCCGAACAGGGACGGTGGAGTACGAGATCGCGCTCGACTCGTGGCGGGACGCACGCGAGCCTGTCGGAGCCGCGATGCTCGCCGCCTTCTCTCCGGTCATGGAGGCTTGGTCGAACGATCTGACCAGCCCCGAGCGAGCGAGCGCCTACGACGAGGTCAAGCGCGCACAGCTCGGCTCCGCGATCGACACTTGGGCGGAGACCTCCGGGCCCGAGTGGTTCACAGAGACTCCGCCTCTGAGTTAGGGGAAGAGCCGCTCGACTCGCCAGGCGCCCGACGGCTCCCGCTCGTAGCGAAAACGGTCGTGCAGGCGGCTCGGACGGTGCTGCCAGAACTCCCAGGCCGCCGGAACGAGCCGAAAGCCTCCCCACGTCGGTGGCCGCGGCACGGACCTCCCGTCGAGATCCTGTTCCAGTCCTTCGAGTCGCTCGTAAAGCTCCTCCCGCGACCCGAGCGGTTCGCTCTGCCGCGAGGCGAGCGCGCCGAGCTGCGCGTCTCGGGGCCGCGTCGCGAAGTACGCGTCCGACTCCGCATCGGGAACGGGCTCGACCCTCCCCTCCACCCGCACCTGGCGGCCGAGCGGCGACCAGTGGAACAGGAGCGCCGCCTGCGGATTCGCTTCCAGCTCACGCCCCTTCCGCGACGTGTAATGCGAGAAGAAGATGAGCCCGCGCTCGTCGAAGCCCTTCAACAGCACCATCCGCGCGGACGGCGCCCCGCCGGGGGTCGCAGTCGCGAGCGCCATCGCCTCCGGCACCTCGAGCGCCGCGCCCGCCTCTGCGAACCAGCTCCCGAATTGCTCGAGCGGGTCGGGGGCGAGATCGTCGCGCCGGAGCTCGGGCATCCCTTCCACGCTCAGAGCTTCGCCCGCAGCTCGGCCGGGCGCAGGATCTTGGCGCCGAGCTCGCTTTCGGTCGGCACGAGCTCGCGGACGACGCGCAACACGACCTCCGCCTCGTCGCTGAGCGGACTGAGGATCTTGTTCCCCTTGAGCAGCGCCTTCCCACGCGGCCCGGTGTGCACGGCGAGATCGCGCTCCGCGTATCCCCGCTCCCGGAGGAGGGCGTTGGCCTGCTCGATCGCATCCATCGCGCGTGTTCTAACGGAAGAGATCCGTCTCGGGCGGAATGACGATGTCGGCACCCCGGCCGTCGCCGCGCACGTCGAGGCCGCGGACGACCGCGACCGGGACGCGGTCGAGCTTGCCGAAGACGAGCTGGGCAGCGCCGGCGATCTCGTCGGCGACGGCGATCCGCGTCGCGTGCAGCTCGTAGCCGTTCGGGTCGCGCTCGCCCATGAGGTCGCGCACCACCTCGACGCCGGCCGCGCCGATCGCGACGTCCGTCGTCGCCGCGCGCCAGGGCCGCCCGAATGAGTCCGTGACGATGACTCCGACATCGGCCTCCGTCCGCTCACGCAGCTCTTCCCGCAGCCGGGCCGCTGAGGCGTCGGGATCGACCGGCAGGAGGACGACCGTCTCCGACGACGGCGCGTTCGACGCGTCGACGCCCGCTGACCCGCAGACGTAGCCGTGACGGGTGCGCGCAATGATGAGCGGAGGACGGACGCGCACGAGTTCGGCGGCTTCGTCGAGGATGACCTGGATCCGGCGCGGATCCCCTCGTCTCCTGCGATCTCGCGAGCCTGCTCCGACGGCTCGACGCCGTCGAGGGCGACGACACGGCCCTCGACCTTCGAGACGGCCTTCTGTGCGACGACGACGACGTCTCCGTCCGCGAGCTCCGTCCGCTCGGCGATGAGCGCCGCGAGGTCGTCTCCCTCGCGCAGCTCGGGAAGGCCTTCGACGGGCGTCACGGTGAAGCCGGGCTGAACGTCCTTGACGAGTACGAGCGTCGGGTTGTTCTCGTCCCACAAGCCGTGCAGCTCCTCGAGCGCGACGAAGCCCACCGCCTCGTAGAAGGAGCGGGTCGCGTCGTAGCCCGGGTCCGGCCGCGATGGGCCGAGCGTCTTGACGTGGAGGTACGGGATACCGCGCACTCGGCACCACGACTCGGCCGCGGCGACGAGCGCCCGCCCGATGCCTTTGCGGTGCTGCGCACGCCGGACGCCCATGACGTAGATCTCGGCCGCTTGCGGCGTGTGCTGCTTGAGGCAGAGGAAGCCGAGGTCCGGCTCCACCGCGAGCGTCGGGAGCGTCGCCGCGTCCTCGATGTACTGGCGCGTGGCCTCCTCGATCCCGAACCAGTCGGGCAGGTCGCGGAGCACGGTTTCGGCGATGCGCGTGCGCTCCGCGGGTCCTGGATCTCGACGACCTGCGTCACGGGAGCCCGGTGACGCGGATGCCGGCGTGGCCCTTGTAGCGCTTGTTGAGGCTGACGATCACCGCCGTCATGCCCTCGAGAGCGCGAGCCCTCGCCAGCGGCCCGGCATCGAGCGCGCGGCCGGCGACGACCTTCGCCGCCAGCTCGAGCGCGAGCCCCTTCGCCTCCTCGTCGTCGCCGCAGACGAAGGCGTCCTCATCGGGGCGGCCGTGCACGAGCTTGCCGGCGGCGAGGGAATGGAGCCCGGCAACAACCGGGCTACGGACGAGATCTTGCGTCCGCTGGGCGAGAGAGAGCGCGTCGGTCGAGCGAAGATCGCTGGCGACGCTGAGGACGGGCGTCGTGCCGATCGCCTCCGCCAGGGCAGTTGCGGTGGAGATCGCGGCATCGGCCTTCGTCGCAAGGACGACGAGATCCACGCCGCTGACCGCTTCCTCGTTCGCCGCGCCCCGAGCCGCGCCGACCTCATTCGCCTTCTCCTGTGCGCGCTCCGCGTCGCGGGAGCCGATCACGACGTCGTCGCCCGCCTCCACGAGACGGCGCGCGAGCGCGAGCCCGAAGTCGCCCGTGCCGCCGACGATCGCGACCCTCACGCCGGCACCGCCCCCAGCGCGGTCTCCGCGAGGCGGCGGCGCGCGTCGGCGTCGCTCATGAGCGTCCGGGTCACGATCGGCCGGACATCCCCGAGGCTGTCGAGGTCGTCCGCGTCGGCCTCGTCCACGACGAGCGCGTCGATCAGGCCCGGGTAGCAGCCCGCGACGTGTCGCGGCGACGTGCCGCCCGCGAGCCGCCGCAGCATCCGGTCAGCGGGGCCCTTCACCGCGCGGCCGCCGATCAGCGGGCTGACGGCGACGCAGGGCACGCGCCGCCGGGCGAGCGCGTCGCGCAGCTCGCGCACCGCAAGGATCGGCCCGACCGACACGTACGGATTGCTCGGCGCGAGCAGAATGAGATCGGCGCCGCCGATCGCCTCGAGCACGCCGGGCGCCGGCCGCGCCGTCTCCTCGCCCTCGAAGCGCACGGCGTCGACCTCGTCCCGGTGCCCGCGCGCGACGAACCACTCCTGGAATGGAAACGTCCCCGCCGGCGTCTCGAGCCAGGTGCGCAGCCGGTCGTCGGTGGCCGGCAAGAGCCGTGCGGTGACGCCGAGCGCCGTCGCCAGCCGGGCGGTCACGGCGGAGAGCGGCTCGCCTCCGCGCAGCGCCGCTGTCCGCACGAGATGCAGCCCGAGGTCGCGATCGCCGAGCGCGAACCAGTCCTCGCCGCCGAGCCCGCCGACGGTCTCGAGCGCGTGCCAGGTCTCGTTGCTGCGCCCCCACCCGCGCTGCTCGTCGGCAAGGCCCGCGAGCGCATAGAGGATCGAATCGAGATCCGGCGAGACGTGGAGGCCGAGCACCTCGACGTCGTCGCCGACGTTGCCGATCACGCTCGTCGCGGCCGCGCCCGCGACGTCGACGACGCCGCGGACGAAACGCGCGCCGCCCACGCCTCCCGAGAGGACGGCGACGTTCAGACGACGCTCCTCTCGAGCTCCACGAGACAGGCCTGCGTGCGCGGGCCGGCGCGCAGCTGCAGCCGCGTCAGGTCCTCCATCGTGTCCACGTCGTCGACGAGGTTGGGCACCGAGACGGAGACGACCTCCAGGCCGAGCGAGGCGCCGTGCGCGCGGAAGCGGTCGGAGCTGCTCGGCCCGTAGAGCGGCGCGAAGGCTCCGGCCGACGGAAGGCTGAGCGCGTTCGTCGTCCCGTCGAGGGCCTCGACGAGCGCGAGGCAGCCCGCGGGCGTCGCAGCGAGCAGCGAGCGGAGATCGTGCGGCACGATGCAGGGGACGTCGGCGTTGACCACGAGGATGCCGCCGAGCCCGACGCCTGCCAAGCCTGCCTGCACCGCCGGTCCCTGACCCCCGCCCGGGTCGGCGACGACCTCGGCTCCGGCGTCGCGGGCCGCCTCCGCCCCCTCCTCGTCCGGTGTCACGACGCGCGTGCGTCCCACCTGGAGGCACGCCGCGAGCACGTCGCAGAACATCGCGTGCGCGAGCGCCCGGCGGATGCGACGCGAGGCATGGAGGCGCGTCTTCCCCTCCGCCCCCGCGAACGGGATCACCACCGTCGTCATGGCGAGACACTAGCCCGGTGGACAGCGCCGAGATCGCCCGCACGCTCGACGCCTACGCGGCGCACCCTGATTGCGACTAGCGCCAGCAATGGCTTCCGAACCGGGCCCTGTTAAGGCCCGATCCGCACGTCACCGCGTTAGCAATCGCCTATCGTGCCGCTCTCGTTCGAAGGATCGTTCGGCGTGTATTGCGCATCACGCCAGTGATCGGCGCACGAGTCGTAGTAGTCGAACTCGTATGACACGAATGTGGTGTCTGCCAACGTCACCCCGAAGACAGCAGTCAAGAAGCTGTCCCACGACGGGTCAGCTGGCATCGCCGCGTCTGGGTTATAGTCGAACTTGCCGGCGACCTTCTGTGTCCACACGCCATTCCAGGTGCCGGTCGTCGCCGTGGTGAAGTTGGCCGGGTCCGTGCATCCTGGATGCTGACGTCCGACGATTGCGGTGAACGTGCCGTGAGTGTCGTAGCGCGTGACGGTGTATCCAGATCCGTCTTGCGATGCGGCCACAACGTAAAGACGATCCTCGTTGACCAGTGCCCAAGGAGTCTGGGTTGGCTCGTCGGTCACGCAACCGGTGTCCTGGCCCGTGATGTGAACCGGCCCGAAGGTGCCGAAGGCAGCCTGGCCGGGCTCGCCTTTGTCGCCCTTATCGCCTTTGTCGCCCTTGGCGCCCGGAGGCCCAGTTTGCCCCGGAGCCCCGGCCGCTCCTGGCGACCCTGCTGGCCCTCGCGGGCCTCTCAGTCCGCGCGGAAGCTTTATCCGTTGCTCACCCGCCTTGCAGCTGCCTCCCTTCCGGTACTTGACGTCGCGGCGCGTAGCCGCGTCACCTCGAAGCTCGACACAGAGGACCCCCGCCGAGGTCTTCTGGGAGCCAGCCTGGGTTCTCTGCGAGCCGGCCGTTGCTGCGTCTCCGCTCGCTGCCAGCAAGGTCACGCTAAAAAGTATCGAGGCGCTCGCCGCCCCGACAAACCACTTCGTTCGCGCGATCAACAGACCGGGATCGAAGTTCCTCATCGTTACACCCCCAATCGGTGGCAGTACTCCCACAGTTGGGATAAAGGACGCGCTGCGCCTCACTTTCGTCCACATGGGGTGATATTGCGGCCCGCTCCGGCGAGCGACCGGCCCAAGAAACTCCGGAACACTGGCCAAGGCGACGCCCACTACGCCCGGCACGCCTCGCAACCCATTCTCCAAGGCCCCCAGCCACGCCGAGGACAACGACGCCAACGAGTTCGGTCCAGGGTCATCCCAGGTCCTGCCCCCGAATCTCACTCGGGGCATCCTGGGGCGCGGAGGGCAGGAGGGCGCGGTGCGGCCGCCGTGCTGCTCGGTCCGGGCGACCGCATCGGACGTCCTCAACACGCGGCCGCTCGCGGAGATACTCCGGGCATGACGATCGTCGCGACGCAGACGTTCCCCGGGCCGGCGTGGGCAGAGCTGCCGGAAGTGACGCTGCTCGAGTCCTGGCCGCCTGCGGAGCCGCTGCCGGATGTCGACGTCCTGATCGAGGCGGTCGTCGCAGTCGGGCCGGACGAGCTCGACCTACTGCCCGGCTTGCGGCTGGTGGCGAACTACGGCGTCGGCTACGACCGTGTGGACGTTCCCGCGTGCCGCAAGCGCGGGGTCGCGGTGACGAACACACCCGGCGTGCTCGACGCCGCGGTGGCCGATCTCACGCTCGCGCTGGTCCTCGCCTGCCGCCGCCACCTCGTCGAGTCGGACCGGTTCGTGCGCGAGGGCCGCTGGCAGCGCGGCTGGGCACGGCCCGAGCTGCTCGGACGCGACCTTGCAGGCTCGACGCTCGGCCTCGTCGGGATGGGACGGATCGGCTCCGAGGTCGCGCGGCGCGCGGAGGCGTTCGGGATGCAGCGTCGTCCATCACCGCCGCAGCGACGGGCTTTCGCTCGACGAGCTTCTCCGTACGTCCGACGTCGTCTCGCTCCATGTGCCGCTGACACCGGAGACGCAGGGCCTCATCTCCCGCGAGCGCCTCGCCCTCCTTCGGGACGGAGCGACCCTCGTCAACACCGCGCGTGGAGCGATCGTGGACGAAAGCGCGCTTGTCGACGAGCTCGTGTCGGGTCGCATCTCGGCGGGCCTGGACGTCTTCGCCGACGAGCCCCGCGTGCCGGAGCGGCTGCTCGATCTCCCGAACGTCGTGCTCACGCCGCACATCGCGAGCGCGACGGTCGAGACGCGCGCGGCGATGACGCGGGTGCTGGTCGACAACGTCCTCGCCTTCCTCCACGGCGAGCCGCTCCCGAACGAGGTCTCTGCCAAGAGCTCCTAGAGCGCGCCCGGCCGGCCGGCGGCGACCCAGTCGCGCACCTCGAACCAGTGGCTCGCGCGCAGCGCCTCCGCGACCTGCGCGTCGGTATGGGCCGCGTAGAAGACGTGCCGCTCGAGGTCGCAGCAGATGGCGACCTCCGAGAGCAAGACCTGCGGGACATGCATGAGCGCGTCCGCCGGCAGCCTCGCCTCGGCCACGGTGTAGTGCTTGAACTGGAGCTCGGGCGCGATCTCCATCAGCTCGGGCCAGTCTGGGCAGGTGCGCGAGCTCACGCAGGTGACGGTACCGACAAGGCCCTCCGCACAATTAGCCCAAGCGTGCCCACGAACTGCGGGTCGGCGTTCGGCATCTCGATCCGCTCGAGCTGCAGGCCGAGCTCGCCTGCCTTCTCCTGCGCTTCGACGTCCAGATCCCAGCGGATCTCCAGGTGGTCCGAGACGAAGCCGACGGGGCAGACGAGCACTCGCTCGACGCCCTGCTGCCGCAGAGACTCGAGGTGGTCGAGGATGTCCGGCCCGAGCCACGGCTCGCCGGTCGGCGACTCGCTCTGGAAGGAGAAGCTCCAGGCGCCGAGGCCGGCCGCCTCGGCGACGAGCCGCGACGTCTCGAGCAGCTGGTCGCGGTATGGATCGCCGGCCTCGAGGATTCGCGCCGGCAGTGAGTGCGCCGTGAAGACGACGTGCGCGTCGGTGCCGCGGACGCGATCGGCGAGCAGCTCGACGAAGCCGGGCTCGTCGTGCCAGCTCTCGACGAAGCGCAGCTCTCCGCGGCCCGCGAGCGCACGCTCGAGCTGCTCCCGGTAGCCCGCAATCGAGAGAGACGAGTAGTGCGGCGCGAGAACGAGCCCGACGACTTCCTCGGCGCCCGAGGCAAGTGCCGCCTCCGCCGCATCCGCGATCCGCGGCGTCCAGTGCTTCATCCCGGTGAAGACCGGCAGGCCGAGCTCGGCCTCGAGCGCTGCGCGAGTCTGCTCGGTGATCGCGTTGAGGGGCGAGGAGTCCTCGATGCCGAGCCGCCGATAGCGCTCGACGAGGTCGGCGAGGTGCTCGGGCGCGATCGGACGGCCGCCGCGGATGTCGGAGTAGTACGCGGGGACGTCCGCCAGCCGCTCCGGCGAGCCGTACGCCATGAGGACGACGGCGCTCTTCATGCCGCTTGACCGTAGCTGCGCACCAGCTCCGCGAGCCTCGTCAGCACGTCGGGATCGGTCTGCGGGAGAACGCCGTGCCCGAGGTTGAAGACGTGGCCCGGCCGGCCGCCCGCCCGCCGCAGCACGTCGAGCGCGGCCCACTCCGCCCGCTCCCATGGACCGAGCAGCACGGCCGGCTCGAGATTCCCCTGGATCGCTCGCTCGTCCCCCACCGCCGTCCACGCGTCGTCGAGCCGGATGCGCCAGTCGACCCCGACCGCGCTGCCGCCCGCGGCGGCCATCTCCGCGAGCAGCTGCGTCGTGGCGCCGGTGCCGAAGTGGATCGTCGGCACGCCCGCGGCTTCGAGCACGCGCGCCGAGTACGGGGCCACGAACTCGCGATAGTCCTCCACGGAGAGGACACCGACCCACGAGTCGAAGAGCTGGATCGCGTCGGCGCCGGCCTCCGCCGTAGCGGCGACGTAGCGCGCGAACTGCTCCGTCAGCCGCTCCATCAGCGCGTGCCAGGTCGCAGGCTCCCGGTACATGAGCGTCTTCGTGCGGACGAAGTCGCGGCTCGGCCTGCCCTCGACGAGGTAGCCCGCGACGGTGAACGGCCCGCCGCAGAAGCCGACCAGCGCCCGCTCCGGCTCGAGCTCGCCGCGCACGAGCCGTACGGCCTCGAGGATCGGCGCCGCCCACTCCTCCGGTCTCGGCGACCCGCAGCTGCTCGACGGCAGCGGCCGAGTCGATCGCGCTCCTCCACCACGGGCCCGACGCCCTCGACGAGCTCGACGTCGACGCCCATCCCGAGGACGGGCGACATGATGTCGGCGAAGAGGACGGCCGCGTCGACGCCGTGCCGGCGCACCGGCTGCAGCGTCACCTCGGCGCAGAGCTCGGGCGTCCCCGCGATCTCGAAGAAGCCGTGCCGCTCCCGCAGCGCGCGATACTCGGGCAGCGAGCGGCCCGCCTGCCGCATGAACCAGACCGGCGTCCGCTCGACCGGCTCGCGCCGCAACGTGCGTACGAGAAGAGGCTCGGTACTCAGACGCCGATGGGCTCGCGGCCCTGCTCGCGCAGCAGGCGGGAGAGCCCTTCCTCGAGCGTGATCTCGGGCTCCCAGCCGAGCAGCTGCTGCGCCCGCGTGATGTCGGGCTTGCGCTGCATCGGGTCGTCGATGCGGAGCGCCTCGAAAACGATCTCGCTCGACGAGCCGGTGATCCGCTTCACGATCTCCGCGAGCTCGAGCAGCGTGCGCTCGTCGGGGTTGCCGATGTTGACGGGCAGATGCTCGCCGCTCTCGGCGAGGAGGACGATGCCCCGGATGAGATCGTCCACGTAGCAGAAGCTCCGCGTCTGCGACCCGTCGCCGAACACCGTGAGCGGCTCCTCCGCGAGCGCCTGCCGGACGAAGTTCGAGACCGCGCGGCCGTCGTTCGGGCGCATCCGCAGGCCGTACGTGTTGAAGATCCGCACGATTGCCGTGTCGACGCCCTGTTGGCCGTGGTACGCCATCGCCAGCGCCTCGGCGTAGCGCTTCGCCTCGTCGTACACGCCGCGCGGCCCGATCGGGTTCACGTGCCCCCAGTACGTCTCGGGTTGCGGGTGGATCTGCGGGTCGCCGTAGACCTCGCTCGTCGAGGCGAGGAGGAAGCGGGCGCGCTTGAACTTCGAGAGCCCGAGCGCGTTGTGCGTCCCGTAGGAGCCGACCTTCAGGGAGGCCAGCGGCATCCGGAGGTAATCGTCGGGGCTCGCGAGCGCGGCGAAGTGGTAGACGAAGTCGATCGGCTCGTGCGACCAGGATCGGCTCCGTGACGTCGTGGTCGATGAACGTGAACGCGTCGTCGCGGACGTGCTCGATGTTCGCGAGCGAGCCGCTGACGAGGTTGTCGACGCAGATGACGCGATGCCCGCGCTCGAGCAGGTAATCGCAGAGATGCGAGCCGAGGAAGCCGGCTCCTCCTGTGACCAGCGCGGTCGGCACGGGGCGATGCTAGCGAGTCGTCGCCGTTGCCGTTGCGCGGCGTGATCCGCGGCACGACGGTGTCCCACAGGAGCGCGGCGATCGCGCCGAGGATCAGCCCGATCAGCGCGGCGATGACGACCGTGTTGCGCCGGCTGCGCGCCGTGATCTTGTGGGAGGCGGCGTTGGCGAGGACCTACGGCGACTCGACGTTCTTCGCCAGCAGGAGCAGCTGCGAGTTCGTCGTCTTGTCGAGCTGGTAGCTGCGCAGCGTCGTCTGGAGGATCAGCTTGTCCGTGTCGGAGATGCTCGGCTCCGCGATGGCCGTCTGGATCGTCTTGATGTCCTGGTCGTCGACTGGCGATCTGGGCCTTGAGGTTCGCGATCTTGTCCGCGGGATAGGTGCCGAGCTTCTTCACGACCCCGTCGGCGAGCCCGTTCGCCGCGCAGGCCGCAACCTTCCCCTTCTTCGACTGCACGCTGACCTTGACGAGCGGATTGACGGTCGCTCGCCCCGCCCTTCGTCGTGGCGCCGGTTGGCGACCGCCTGCGTCGAGATCCCCTTCTGGAATGCGCCCGGCTTCGTATGACAGAGGCGCGCGACCGCGTTGATCACGGCCTGGTTGTTGATGACCTGCCCGACCGACGATGGGTTCGTCTGCGGATCCTGGATCAGGGACGAGCCGGTCGGCGTGTAGGGCTGGCCGAGATAGACCGTCGCGGCGGCCGAGTAGACCTGGTTCCCGCCGAGCGAGATGAGGTAGCCGATGACGGCGCCGGCCACCAGCCCGGCGGCGAGCAGCCACCAGCGGATGCCCAGCAGGCGGACGTAGTGCGCGAAGTCGACTTCCTGCTCGGCCTCCGGATCGAAGCCGCGCTGAGGGGGAGCAGGCGCAGTCACGAGGGGCGACGATATCCGACGGTCATGAGGGCGCCTCTTAGGAACCGTCAGTGGGGCTGCCGGCGCTTGGAGCGGCGCGGCTCGACGGCGTAGATGCGTGAGAACCCGTTGAAGAGCAGGCGCGCCCCGTTCCCTGAGACAGGCACGTACTCGCCGTGCGGGAAGGTCAAGAGGCGGTGCCCGGTGTGGAGGTTCACACCGATGATCCGGTGCGAGAAGCTGCCGACGTACGCGACGCCGTCCACGATCACGGCCGCTCCCGAGACGGCGCCGCCGGTCGAGACGCGCCAGAGAACGCGACCGCTCGCAGCCGAAACTCCGTAGAAGAAGCCGTTGTACGCGCCGAAGCACACGACGCCGTCCGCGACGGCCGGCGACGAGTAGACGTACGAGTCCGTCGAGATCCGCCAGAGACGCCGCCCGCTCGTGGAGAAAGCCGTGAACGAATACGCGACCGAGGGTACGAACACCCGGCCGCCCGCGACCGCGGGCGTCCCGTAGATCTTTCCGTCCACCCGGCCGACCCAGCGGGTCTCACCGGACGCCGGCGAGAGCGCCCAGAGCCGGCCGTCGTAGTCACCGATGAAGAGCCTGCCGCCCGCGATCGCGGCGCTGGAGGTGATCTTCGCGCCGAGATACTTGCGCCACTTCAGCCGGTGCGTGCGTAGGTCGAGCGCGTACATCTCGCCGCTCGCGGTGCCGAAGTAGTCGATGTCGTTCACGACGATCGGCGAGGACTCGATCGACGAGCCGGCGTTCCAGCTCCACTCGAGATGACCGTTGGCGCGATTCAGGACGTACACCCAGCCGCTCATCGTGTGGTAGACGATCTCGTTCCCGTCGACCGCCGGCGAGGAGGCCATGTGCGGAGAACCCGGCGTGCGGTGGACCCAGGCGAACTTGCCCGTGCCCATCGAGATCGCGTGGATAGTCGCGCGGGCGTTCCCGATGTACGCGACTCCCGTCGTCGACGACGGCCGGGAACTCGATCAGATGGCCGAGGCCTCGGCTCCAGACGAGCCGGAAGGGCGGGCGCAGCCGGATCTCCGTGGGCGCCTGGGTGCGCGCTTCCGTCGCGCCGTAGAGCGGCCATTGCAGGTCGGGCTGGTAGACGTCGACCGTCTGCCGGCGGCTGCGCTGGAAGTCGACGAGCTCGCGGGCAGGCCCGTAGCCGCGTTTCGAGACGGAGACCTCGTGCCGCCCCCGCGGTGCCACGATCGTCGTCTCGCCGTGGCGATCGGTGCGCCCGCTCCGTCCCCAGAGGCTCACCTTCGCGCCGCGCACGCGCGTGCGGCGGTCGCCGTCGAGGATCGTGACGACGAGCTTCGTCATCTTGTGGTTCGCATGGTGCTTCGGCTTCGGCTTCGGCTTGGGCTTCGGCTTGGTGGTCGTGGTCGGCGGCGAGGCGTTGTGCCCGCTGCCGCCGCAGCCGGCGAGCAGGGCGGCGAGAGCCGCAACGACGAGCACGCGCGCGATCACGCGTGCTCCCCGACCGCGAGCTCGCGGTAGCCGGTGAGCAGGAGCGGAGCGCCGTCGATGTCGCGCAGGATCACGTTGTCGTCGGGGAAATGCGGCACGGTCTCGCCGATCTCGTCCAGCCGGCCGAGCGTCGCCAGCACCTGAGCCTCGGCCATGTTCGCACCGCCGTCGGCGAGCGCAGAGGTCGCGGCGACGTGGCGGACGTTGATCTCGGTGACCTTGAGCGCGCCGGAGCGGTCCTCGCGCAGGTCGACGGTGAGCAGGCCGTGCGCCGGCTCGCCCGCGAGGCCCGCGACGAGGCGCACCGCCTGCTCGGCGAGCGTCCTTGCGCGCTCGTCGTTGAGGAGGCGGCCGCGGTTGATGTTGCCGGTCACGCCCGAGACCGCGAGATGCCCCATGAAGTACTCGAGCCGCTCGTAGCAGCCCGCCTTGAGCAGCTCGTCCTCGTGGAAGAGAAGCGAGCAGGCGATGTTCCGTCCCGGCAGGTGCTCGGCGACCATGTAGCTCGGGATCTCCGGATTGAGATAGGCCCAGGCGTATGCCTCCTCGGGCTCGGACACCTGGATCGAGCCGATCCCGCTGGACGAAGCGTCGGAGTAGTCGCGGAGCCAGACGGGGCCTCCGTCCAGGTCGAGCCCGCGCCGCTCGAGCAGGTCGTCCCGACTCGCGATGCGATACCGCGGCACGAGCCCCGTCTCACGCAGCGCCTCGTACAGCTTCCCCTTGCTGATCGCGATCGCCACGAGGCGCGGAGGCGGTAGCAGCGTCGGCACGGGAAACTCGCGCCCGCTCCAGAAGCGCACCTCGGCCTCGGGCCCGACGAGCGCCGCGTCGATCCGCTCCCGCTCGCAGATGTCCGCCACGAGCTCGGGATAGCCGGGGTCGCCCGGCTGCGACACGCGGTAGACGCGGTCGTAGAGCCCTTCGTAGAACCCGTACCAGTTGCCGCCGCGATCGGCTCCCACGAGCGTCGCGTCGGAGAACGCGGGGCTGGCGCGCAGGGAGCGGGCGATGGCTCTCGGCGTGACGCCGCAGGCGCCCGTGACGAGGATGTTCAGCGGCGCCACAGGCTCCGAGGATAGCCCTCGGTCGCTCACGACTCCGGCTTCCAACCCCCGGTCTCGCCCTTGTACGTGCCGCGGAAGAGAGCGACGCGGCGTGCGCGCGAGGATCCGCAGGTCGAGAAGTGGCGAGCGGTGCTCGACGTACCAGACGTCGAGCTCGATCCGGTCCGCCCACGGCAGCGAGGCCCGGCCGTTCACCTGGGCCCAGCCGGTGATGCCCGGCTTCACGTCCAGCCGGTGCCGCTGCCGCTCGTCGTACTGCTCGACCTGGTAGCGCAGCGTCGGCCGCGGCCCGATCACGCTCATCTCCCCCCGGACGACGTTCCAGAGCTGCGGCAGCTCGTCGAGCGAGAGCTTGCGCAACAGCCGGCCTGTGCCCGTGATGCGCGGGTCGCCGCGGTTGACCGAGAGCCCGGCGCCCATCGTCTCGGCGCCGACGACCATCGTCCGGAGCTTGAGCAGGTCGAAGTCGACGCCATTCCTGCCCACGCGTGTCTGCCGGTAGAGGACCGGGCCGCCATCCTCGAGCTTGACCGCGAGAGCGGCGAGCGCGAGGAGCGGCGAAGCGAGCACCAGCACCGAGCCGGCGATCGTGACGTCCGCCGCGCGGTTCAGGCGAGCTCCTCTCTGTGCGGGACCCACGTCGCCGGCACGCCGCGCCGGAGGTAGTTCCAGAGCGAGACGACCGTCGCCCACGTGACGAGGACGTAATAGCGCGCGAGCCCGACGCCGGCCAGCGCGGCCGCGAGCAGGCCGAGCTGGAGCCCGAGGAAGACCGCGTAGACCGCGCCGTGGCCGAGCAACGCGATCGAGCTCCCGAGCAAGATCAGGTGGAGCAGCCCGCTCGCGTAACGCAGGTGCCGGTGCGAGAGGAGCGCCAGGAGATAGCCGGGAGGCTGGCGGCGCAGCATGCGCCCCCGCAGGACGATGAGCCACGCGTGCTCGAACATCCGCACCTTGCGCCGGTACTCGGTCTCGTTCGTCGGCGTCGTCGGCTCGAAGGAAAGCGCTTCAGGCTCGTAGATCGCGCGCCCTCCGCGCTGCACCATGAGGTAGGGAAGCGCAAGGTCGTGCCCGAAGCGCGGATCGACCTCGACGTAGTCCGACCGGCGGAGCGCGTAGACGGGGCCGTTGCCGGCCGTGACCGAGCCGAGCCGCGACTCGGCCTCGCGGGTCACGAGCTCATAGCGCCAGTAGACGCCCTCCTTGTTCTTCCCGCCCGGCGCCTCGAGCCGCGCTTGACCGCACACGTACGCGACTTGCCGGTCTGCGAGGTTGCGGACAAGCTTCCGGAGCGCGTCGGGAGCCCAGGTCGCGTTCGCGTCGGAGAAGGCGACGACCTCCGCGTCCGTCGCACGCACCGCAGCGTCCTGCGCTGCGACTTTTCCGCCGCGCGGGTTCCGGATCACCCGGGCACCCGCCGCCCCCGCGAGCTCCTCGGTGCGGTCGGTGGACGCGTCGGACGTGACGACGAGCTCGAGCAGCTCGCTCGGATAGTCGAGCGCGCGAAGGTTCTCGAGCCGCCGCTCGATCGACTCCTCCTCGTTGTAGGCAGTGACGATCACCGCGACGGACGGGAGATAGTCGTCGTCGAGCGCGACGCGCCGCGTGCGGACGCGAGCGGCGACCGCGACCGTGGCCGGGTAGAGCACATGCGTCCACGCGAGCGCGGCCAGCGAGCCCCAGAAGAGGACGAGAGCCGCGATCACGGCCGCAACGCTAGCGGCGCGCTAGTTGCCACCGACGACCGGAGGCCTAGTTACCCAAAGGGACCGGTTTTGGGGGCGCGTGGCACAGTGAGCGAGAAGGCCAGCGACTTGCCGGAGCCATTGGCGACGGCGCGGAGCCAGTCCTTCTTCGTCGCCTTCAGCTTGAGCGTCGCCTTGAAGATCCCGTACCGGTTCGACCGGATGCGCGCCACCGTCCGCCACGCGCCCTTCTTGCCGTGGCGGCGCTGGACGGTCACGACCTGCTTGTCGCTTGTGGCGACACGCCCCCAGATGCTGACCTTCTTCCTCTTGAGATACGAGACGAAGGGGAATCGAAAGGCCGTGCGCACCGGCTTCGCCCGGGCGTTCTCGACCGACGACGAGTGGAAGAACAGGCCGCTGTCGAACGTGCTCGGGCTCGCGTAGTCCTCGAGCAGGAACCACGTCACCAGGGTGATGCCCGAGAGCCACATCTGATGCATGGACTCGGCCGTCCAGCGCGAGGCGAGGCTGAGCGAGACCCCACGCGTCCGCGGTGGTTTCGTGTTCCAGCCGAACTCGGTGGCCCAGAACTGGAGCGGTTGCGCCGAGACGATGTGGTGGAGCCGCACGCCGGCCTTCAAGAGTGCACGCATCTTCGGCAGGTCGCCGAGCTCGACGTTGTCGGGCAGCTTCGCGTGACCGAACGGGCCACCGAACGAGTACGGGTGATGCGACCAGACCTCGAAGCGGACCTGGGCGGAGCACGTCGAATGCGGATGCGACCCTTTCGAGAGGCAGAGGAGAGAGCGCATGAACGCGAGCGGCGCGACCGAGTACCACTTCTGCTTCTTGCTCTTCTTGTGGCCGAAGGGATCGAGCGCCCCCGCGACGACGATGTTCGACGGGTCGACCGCATGCACGGCGTCGGCGACCGCGTTGACCATGTCGCGGTACTTGCTCGCGCTGACCGGGCTCATGTCGAGGCTGAGGTTCGGCTCGTTCCAGACCTGAAAGACGTGCTCGGCCGGCGCGCCGGCGGTGAGGCCGTCGTAGTGTGTCGCGAGCGCGGTGGCGAAGTCGGCGAGGTCGGCAACGTTCGGCGAGCCGCCGTTGACGCTGTCCGGCAGGGTCTCGTACCCCCAGGTGGGCGGTGTGATGATGTCGAGGATCGGCGTGAGGCCCGCAGCCTCGACCTCTCCCAGGATCGCGTCCATGTTGCGCCACGTGTATCCCGGCGAGGTCGGGTCGGCGGCGACGAAGCCCTGCGGAGGCGTGGCGGGCGCGATGGCCCTCCACTCCACGAAGAGCCTCACGTAGCTTGCGCCTGCCGCTCGGGCCATCGGCAACGCCATCGCCCGCTGCGGCCCCCAGAAGATCGGATCGAATATCGCGGTCCGCAACGGAATCGTGCCGGGCGTCGAGATGACGTGCTGGCGGGTCGACGGCGCAGCTGCGGAAGTGCCGGCCGTGACAACCGCGAGGGCGCAAACAGCCGAGAGGGCGCACCAGCGCAGCACGCACGCGCGCCGACGCATGGCGACACTGTCGCCTTCCACAGAGAGGCCCTCAACCGCACCGCCGCCGATGGTAGCCGAGCAATCGGCCGCCCACCTCCGGGCGAGGTGCGCCTCGATGCCGGCGGTGCGCTAATTGCCCCAGGGTCCGATGTGCGGGGCATGCGGAACCGTGAGCGAGAAGGCGAGAGACTTGCCGGAGCCCGGCGCGACCGCCCGCAGCCAGTCCTTCTTCGATGCCTTCAGCTTCAGCGTCGCCCGGAAGATGCCGCTGCTGTTCGCCACGACGTAGCCGGCGGTCCGCCAGCTGCCCTTCTTGCCGTGGCGAAGCTGGATCGTGACGCGCGCCTTGGTGCTCGTCGCGTCGCGGCCCCAGACGCTCACGGTCGACCGGTGGCGGTAGGCGACGAACGGGAACCGGAAGGCCGTGAGTACCGGCTTCGGCCGTGCCTGCGCGAGCGACGAGGCGTGGAAGTAGAGGCCGCTCATGTACGGGCTCGGGGCGGAGTGGTCCACCAGAACGAACCACGTCAGGAGTGAGACGCCCGAACGCCAGGCCTGGTACAGCGACTCGGCCGTCCAGCGAGAGGCGAGGCCGAGCGAGGCTGCATGCGGCCGCGGCGGGTTCGTGTCCCAGCCGAACTCCGTGACCCAGAACTGCACCGGATGCGTAGAGACGACATGGTGCAGCCGCACGCCGGCCTGAAGCACCGAGCGCATCTTCGGCAGGTCGCCGAGCTCGACGTTACCGGGCGCTTTCGCCTTGCCGAACGCGCCGCCCCAGGTGTACGGATGGTGCGACCAGACGTCGAACTTGATCTTGTCGTGGCACGTCGCGTGCGGATGCGGCCCCTTCGAGAGGCAGAGCAGCGAGCGCATCCAGGGGAGCGGGTAGACCGAGAACCACTTCTGGTTCTTGGTCTTCGGGTGGCCGAACGGATCGAGACCTCCCGCCACGACGAGGTTCGCGGGGTCGACCGAATGGACGCCGTCGGCGACCGCATTGACCATCGCCCGGTAGATGGAGGTCTTCGCCTGGTAGAGGTAGAGGGTCAGGTTCGGCTCGTTCCAGACTTCATAGTTGTGCACTTCCGGCAGGCCGTTCTCGCCGTCGTAGTGCGCTGGCCAGAGCGTGTGCGAACGCTCCCAGCTCGGCGGCCTTCGGCGCGCCGGCGTTGACACCGCTGGGCCGGTGCGCATAAGCCCAGTTGGGAGTCGTCATGATGTCGAGGATCGGCGCCAGTCCGGCAGCTGCCGCCGCCTCGACCGTCGAGTCGATCTCGCTCCACGTGTAACCCGGGGAGGTCGGATCCGTGGCGTCGAACCCGGCCGGACGCGTGGCCGGTGCAATGTTCGCCCAGCGGACGGTGAGCCGGGCGTACTTCGCACCCGCGCTGCGCGTCAGCGCGAAAGCGCCCGGACTTGCGTGGTTGAAATGGAAGGGGTCGTACATGGCGGTCCGTAGGGGCCGCGTCTCAGGCGTGCTGTACGTCCTGTGGCCGCTCGCCGCGAAGCCCGCAGAGGCTGCAGTGACCGCCAGACACAGAGCCGCCCCCACGAACGGGACAAGACGCCAAGAGACCCTCACGGCGCGCACCGTACAAGTGATCCCATCGCGACGTGCCTATCTTTTCGGAAGCTTTACGACGTCGCTCCGATGACCGCTACCAGCTCCCCGGTTGATCCGCCGGCGGTGATCAGAACGCGCCGCGACGGCCGAAGACGGCGGGCAGCGTCATGACCAGGATCCGCAGGTCGCGGGCGAGTGACAGGTTCTCGACGTACTCCCGCTCCACGGCGAGGCGCTCGTCGAACGTCAGCTCGCCGCGACCGTAGACCTGCATCGGGCCGGTGATTCCGGGCTTGATCTGGAGCCGGAACTGGTGCTCCGGCGCGTAACGGTCCACGAGATCCAGCTGCTCGGGCCGCGGGCCGACGATCGACATCTCGCCGCGGAGGACGTTGATCAGCTGCGGCAGCTCGTCGATGCTCGTCCGCCGGAGCAGGCGCCCCACGCGCGTCACGCGTGGGTCGGCCTTGAGCTTGAACATCGGCGCGTCGAGCTGCTCGAAGGGGACGAGCTCCGCGAGCATCGTCTCCGCGCCTCGGACCATCGTCCTGAACTTGAGCATCTGAAACGGGCGTCCGCGCTCCCCGGCGCGCGTCTGGCGGAAGAAGATCGGCCGGCCGGAGTCGAGCAGTGTGGCGAGACCCACGAGGACGAAGAGCGGGGACGCCAGAATGAGCCCGCCCACCGCAACTCCCGTGTCGAACGCGCGCTTGAGCCCGACCGTCGTGCGCGAGATGTCCCAGGTGTTGTAGTCGAGCAGCGGAAGGTCGGCGATGTGCGTGAGGTGCGTCGCCGTCCCGAACATGCCGCGCGTCGGCGGGATGACGGTCAGCTTCACCCGCCGCAGGCGGCAGAAGGGCAGGAGCTTCTCGAGCAGCTCCTCGCTGAGCTCGCTGCAGGCGATCACGATCCGGTCGAGATCCGTGCGGAGCTCGTCGAGGCCTTCGCCCAGTGCGGAGCAGCTCTCGATCCGACCGGCGATCTCTGCGTGGATGTCCGGGAAGAGCTCGAGCTTGCGGATGACCGCGTGCGCGAGCGGGCCATCGCCGACGATGAGCACGCGTTGCGCCGGGGTGATGCGCCGCCAAAGCGCTCGCATGCCGGCGCGGAGGCTGAAGCCCAGACCGAGCACCGTTCCCCACACGAGCAGCCGGTCGCTGGAGCTCAGGTCGAGCGCGCGGAACGGCACGAGCAGCAGCGTCAGCAACGCGGTGCTGCTCAGCGTCCACACGAGGAGCCACGGCAGCTCGTCGACGGTCATGTGGCGCAGCGTGCGATGGTCGCGGTCGTACAGGCCGGCGAGCTTCGCCGTAACGATCCAGATCGGCGCGGAGAGGACGAGCAACAGCGCGCCGGCGACGCCACTTCCCCAGAGCCCGACGAAGACCGCTGCCGCGGAGATCGCAAGCACGTCTGCCATGGCGAGCATCCGCCGGAGGAGGGGCTCGGCGCCGTACTGCGCCGAGATATGGTCGACGGCGGAGCCGTCCCGTGAGCTACCGGTACGCGCTCCGGAAACGATTTCGAGTTCACTCAACGCGGCGGCCTCCATGCGGCTGGGGCAGGACACGCCCGAATCGGCCTAGACAAGGTAGCTTCGGTTTACGACTGTCGCCACTCACGAGCCCCCGGCGAAGGCCTGGGAATTCGGATTGAGGCGGTGCGCCTCCTGGAAGTCGCGCGCCGCCAGACCGCCGTTGCCGCGCTTTGCCTCGATGCGCGCGGCGATCAGCCAGAGGCTGTAGTCGCGTCTCGAGCGGCTGATCGCCTCGTCCAGCCAGTGCGCGGCCGCGTCGTAGTTGCCCTCGGCCTCCGAGACGAGACCAAGCTGGCGATACGGACTGGCGGCCCACGGCTCGATGGCCTTGGCCGCGAGAGCCTCCGACCGTGCCTTGGTCGCATTCCTCGCGTCGACGGCAGCCTGACTGTTGCGCAGGTGCGTGTCCGCGGCGAGGACGACGAACTGCGGGATTATCGCCGCCACCGCGAGCAGCGCAATCGCCGGTCGAAGGACACTCGAACGCCCCCATGCGCTCGCGCGTGTGGACGGAAGAGCCCCGAGTGCGAAGCCGAGCATCCCGACACCGACGACCGCTATACCCGCGAGTTGCCAAACCCAGTCGTACGCAGCCGCGGCGAAAAAGGCGATGCCGCATGCGGCCGCGCCGGCGATCTCCACGCTCTCGAGCAGCAAGGCCGAGCGAATCGCGCCCGCGACCGCTACCAGGACGGCCGCGGCGATGAGCAACAGGCCGATGATCCCGAGCTCGCCGAGCGCCTCGAGGTAGAGCGAGTGCGCGAACTCGCTGAAGACCTTCAGCGAGCCGTGCTGCAACCACCAGGCCCGCCAGGATCCCGCGCCGCCGCCGTTCAGCGGATGTGCGCGGAACTCCGATACGGCGGAGCCCCAGAACTGCCATCGGCCGCTGCCTGAGCTGTTCAGCAGATGGTCGAGCGTGTCTTGGGTGCTGCCGACCGCGGGCTTGCTCTTGAAAGTGTCGAACTTCGAGATCGGGTGCGCCGCGACGATCGCAGCGACGACGATGACCACGAGCGCGGCGGCAGTCGCCCGTCCGACGGCTCGCGACGGCGTCGGGAGCCGCCTCCCGAGCTCTGCCAACCCGGCCCACACGAGCGCGGTCAGGACGCAGGCAATCCCGATCCAGAGCGCCGCGTGGTGGCCCTGATGCACGCCGAGCGCGGTGTCCACGTCGCCGTTGACGAGGTACTTCTTCGGCACGAGCACGGCGACGGCGACGGCACCCGCTCCTCCCGCTACGGCGACGGCTGCGAGCGCAGGCCAGCGTCTCGGTGTGAGCAGGAGGAGCGCGACGATGCCCACGGCGGCCGCGGCGAAGGCGCCGCGCGACGAGGTGAGGTACATGACCGCAGCGAGGATGGGCAGCGGGAACGCCGCCAGAGCACTGGCGAGGCGCGAACGGCGCGACGTCATGACCGCGAGCAGGATCGGATAGGCGAGCGCGATCTCGATCCCGAGCCCGTTCCAGTAGCCGAGCGGGAAGCTGAGCCGGTTCTTGAGAGCCGGGACGAGCGTCGCCCCCGACTGGAGGCCGAACGTGCTCGGGAAGCACCGGCTGACGAGGGCGACTCCGGCGATGCCAACGAGAGCGAGCGCCACGCCGCCGACCAACACCGAGGCCGGCACGAGGCGGGCGACGACGACAGCGATCGCGAGCACTGCGACGTAGAGCGCGACCTGATTGAACTGCGCGAAGGCGCGCTCGGCGTCCGAAGCCCAGTTGATCGAGATCAGGACCCAGATCGCTAAAGCCGCGAACAGGCCGACCGCCGCGAGCGCCACCCGGTCGATGCCCGCCAGCGCCGCCGCGACGCCGATCGCCGCGCCCGCACCGAGCAACCACCAGGCAGCAATGCCCGCATAGGCCCGCGTCGTCGGAGCGAAGCCCCCATTCGCGTACGAAAGGGCAAAGATGGCGGCCGCAACCGCGATTCCTGCGGCGGCGTTGCGCAGGAGCACATTTTGCGCTCCGATTACGCTGGTTCGCACCACGGCCCGCTACAGTAACGGCCGTGTTCAGGGCGCTGAACCGGCTTCTGGTCGCCGCCCTTGTGGTAGGCGCATTTTTCGTGGCGCCGTCAGCGGCGCTTGCCTGCGGCGGAGGACCGTCGGCGCAGAACGTCTACAGGGAGTGCCTGCCGAGCGCCGGCGGCCACGGTGGAACCGGCGGCCAGAGCGGCCGACGGGGCCCGGGATCGACTCCCATCTCCAGCAAGACCGCCAAGGCCATCGAGCAGGCTGGAAAGAACGAGCAGGGCGTTGGACGCATGGGTCAGACGCAGCGCTCCGACGGCCCTCGAGTCGAGCTCTCAAGAGTCCGCAACGCCCAGCGCCGTCGGCTCGGCCTTCGATCTCGGCTCGGGACCGACCGCGCTGCTCCTCGCGCTGGCGGGCACCGCCGTGCTTCTGCTTGCCGCGAGCGGAGTGCGCGGCTGGCGCCGGTCGCACCGCGCCTAGCAGCCCTCAGACGTTGGCAGTCCTGACCTGATGCAGGTCTGCGCCCGGATCTGAGTTGGCCGCGCCGCCTGCATCGGATGTCTCCGTGATCGTGCCGACGTACCAGGGGCGCCACCATCTCGAGCAGCTGCTTCCTTCGCTCCACGAGCAGACGCTCCCGCACGAGGTGATCGTCGTCGACAACGGGTCGACGGATGGGACACACGATCTCCTGCAAGAGCACTGGCCGCAGGTCGGGGTGATCTCCTTCCCGGACAACCGCGGCTTCGGCAAGGCTGTGAACGCGGGAGTCGCCGCTGCGACCTCGCAGACAGTCGTCCTGCTCAACAACGACACCATCTGCACGCCGACCTTCCTCGAGCGACTCGTCGGCGGCGCTCGACCCTCGGCAAGGAGTCGTGATGGCGTCACCGATTCTCGTGCGGCGCGGCGCCGAGGACCGGATCGACACGGCCGGCATCGTCGTCGACCGGACCCTCCACGGGTTCAATCACCTCTACGGCGAGCCGGTGGAGGTTCTGAAGGGAGCCGTCTTCGATCCCCTCGCCCCGTGCGGCGGAGCCGCGGCCTTCGATCGGTCCGGCATTCCTCGACGTCGGCGGGTTCGACCCGGCGTTCTTCGCCTACCTCGAAGATGTCGACCTCGGGATCCGCTGTGTCGCTCGAGGCTGGAAGTGCCGGCTGGCCCCGACGGCGCTGGGGATTCATGCCCATTCGGGAACCCTCGGAGAGGGCTCGCCGGCAAAGAATCGACTGACGGCGTGGGGACGCGGCTACATCGCGGGGAAGTACCGGCTCTACACGCGGCCGCACCTCTTCCTCTGGTCCATTACCGGCGAAGGAGTCATGGCAATGGGAAAGGCCGTCGTCGATCGTGATCTCTCGAGCACGAAGGCCTTCTTCGCCGGCCTGCGCGCCGGGCTGCAAGCTCCCCGTGAACCTTTCCCGCATCTCCCAGCCGGACCGGCCACGCTCTCGCCGTTCGAAGGCTTCCGCCGACGGCTCACGCGCCGGTTCAAACTCGGTACGAACGAATCCGCGCTATACAGGAGCGCGTGACGAACCCTCCCGACGCGTACGTTGCGCGCCCTGCGCGTCGCCGTGGAGCGGCTCTCACCATGCCGCGATCGGCTGCACGGTACGCCCTCCTCGCGGTGACGATCGCCTGCATCGTCGCGCTCGCCGTGCTGAAGGCGGGAGGGGCCGGATCTCACGTCACGTCGGACCTGCTCGGCGGTGTCCTCGCCGTCGCGTTCATCGCACTCGCGCTGATCGACTTCCGCCTGAGCGTCGCCGTCACGATCTTCGAGCTCGTCCTCGGCGGCGCCGGCGGCCATTGGATCGACTACGGACCTGTCTCGGGCCGCATCTTCCTGATCTCCGTCGTGACCCTGCGAGCGGCTTGGCTCACGATCGTCGACTGGAGACGAGGCCTGCACCCGGTGCTCGGCCGCTATGGAGCGCACGCGCTCGCTCTCGCAATCCTGATACCCGCGATCTGGATCCCTCTCGGTCTCCTCGACGGCAACGGCGCCCACAACGCGGTCGCCGACGGCAACGGGTACCTGTTCTTCGCGTTCGTCCTCGTGGTCGTGACGCTGTTCAGGAGAGGGGAAGGCGCGCTGGCTCCGGAGGATGTTCTTCGCGGCGTGCGCGACGAGCGCGGCAGCCTATTTCGGCCTGATCGTCCTGACGGCCGCCGGAGCGGTGAGCCTCGGCAGCGTCCGGGAGTGGCTCGAGCGTTCGCCTCGGGATGGGCGGCGTCATCGGGTACATGCCGAACGGCGACTTCAGGCTCTTCACCGCCGGCAGCCTGTTCCTGGTGGTGGGGCTCGTGCTGACGGCGCAGCGGCTCCTCGTCCAGCCGCGCAACTTCCTGCTCTGGCTACTCGGCGCCGTCCTGACGGCGGATCTCATCGCCACCTATACCCGCGGGCTCTGGCTCAGCGCGTTGATCGGCGTGGCGCTCGTACTCGCGCTCGAGGTACGGAGCGCCAGACAGCTGAGCTACGCCGTGGTTGTCCCGAGCATCCTCTTCGGCCTCGCACTGGCTGTGGCCCCGCTCGGCGGATTCTCGCTCTACGGCTATGTCTTCAACCGCGCCGCGACGATCACCGCGTCCGGTCGCACGGGTTTCGTCCACCGGGTCACCAACCCCGGCTTCGAGAGGTCCCTCCACGGGTGGGAAGTGAACCGCGCAGGCGGGAAGGCGCTGCACGTACTCGGGACGACGTCGTCGGCACGCTCGGGGACGCGCAGCCTCGAGCTGTTGAATTCGAAGCCGGACGAGGACGCTTATGCCTTCCAGAACCTCGCCGTGAAGTCGAAGACGACCTATGCGGTGAGCGCCTGGGTGAATGCTCGGGCGCTCCGTCTCCCTGCGGTCGGCCGAAGAGGCCTCCTCGTCTGGGACGCGCAGGATGGGCTCCTGTACACGGTTCCGCTGACGCGCAGCACGAACGGCTGGAAGCGTCTGTCGTTCACGTTCCCGACGCGGGCGCATGCCGGGGACATCCAGATCAGGCTCTACGCCCCCGAAGGCCGGGTCCTCTGGGATGACGTCCGCCTCGGCGCCCAGGGCCACGCCGGTACGAGCTCGCAAGCGACGGGAGGCCACGTCCAGGTGACCTCCATCCCGGCAAGCGCGGCGACGTCCACGATGGCTATTCAGTCGACAGCCGGAGGCAAAGGAGACATCGCGGGTGAGGCGTCGAACGCCTACAAGGTCGCCGAGGCCAAGGCGCTCTGGGGTTACATCAAGAAGCGCCCGATCTACGGCTACGGCTTCGGGAAGGTCGCGAGCGACTTCTCCACCGGCTACTCGTACGAGCTCTCGTATCTCGATCTCCTGCTCAAGGCCGGACTCATCGGACTGCTGCTCTATCTGTCCTTCCCGGTCAGACAGATCGTCGATGCGTGGCGCCTCCGCCGGAGTCGCGCACACGCCACTTCTGAGCGCGCACGCCGGATCGGCGCTTCCGGAATCGTCGTCGGCATCGTGGTCGGCATCCTGCTGCCGGCGCAACGAACCCGTACCTGTTCGCAGCCTTCGGCCTCGTCTCGATTCTGATGATGGGGGCGTGGTTGGAGGAGGCTTACCAGGGTCCTGGCGGTGAGCCGGCTCGGGACGATTGATCGTGCCTCTGTCCCCTGCACGAAGGGCGCAGCTGAAGCGCACAGCGGAACGGATCGGCGTGCTCGGAACGCTGCACACCGTCCGAATGCGCTGGTGGGATGCTCGCGCATCGCGTGCCGAAGGCAACGACCTGCCGCCGCCGCGGCTTCGTTTACTCGTAGGCGGTTCGCCCGATGGTGCATCGTTCATCGCTGTGGGTAGCTCGTCCGCTGCCGCGTTGCGGGCGGCCGCGATCGAGAAAGGTTTCGATCTCGACGATCCATCAGTCGCCGTTCTGGACTTCGGCTGCGGCTGTGGTCGCACGAGCCGTCACTGGAGGACGCCGATCCACGGGACGGACATTCATGCGGAGCTCGTCGCCTGGTGTCAAGAGCATCTTCCGGGCGATTACACCGTGAACGATCCCGAGCCGCCCACGCTCTACGCCGACTCCTCCTTCGATGTCGTATACGCGGTGTCCGTCTTCACGCACCTCACGGTCGAACGCCAACGGCAGTGGCTCGCTGAGTTCGCGAGGATCATTCGGCCGGGCGGCCTCCTCTTGCTCACGACTCACGGTGATCGTGCGGCCGCCGAGAATGAGGCTTTGCGCCAAGACGAAGTTCGCGACTATCAGAACGGGGAAATCGTCGTGTGTTACCCGCGGCAGGAAGGGTCGAACGTTTGCATCGCCTACCATCCGGCGGGCTCGTTGGCGCGCCTTACGAACGACTTCGAGGTGGACCGTCTCGCCGAGGGGCTTGGTGGTCACGACATTCACGCCCTGGTGAGGCGCTCGTCGGGTGCGGACGCAACTGGGCAAGGTCGTCGCACCTGACTGCGCGCTGAACTCAGGGCTGCGGTTGTGCCGGCCCGGCGTCGTTCACAAGCTGTAAGAGCCTCTGACCAAGGTTGCCGTACTCGTAGGCATCGAGATCGAAGCCGGTACGAGGCGTGTATGAGGCGCCTTCTTCCGTCCAGCGCACCAGATATGTCTGGATCGCCGCGGCCAGGGACTCAGGATCATCGCCCTCGGCAACCGTATGCTCGCCGGCTTCGTGCAGCAGTTCAGCGGCAACGGAGTATTGCTCAGTCACTGCGAAGATTGGCTTGCGTGCCGCGAGGTACTCGTAGACCTTTGCGGTCGTGGCTCCGGCGCCACCGGGAATCAGCAAGAGACCGTCGGCGACCTGCTGAAGGCCGAGTGCGCGCGGGCGAGGCAGCAACCCGAGCACCCGTACGATGTTGCGCAGCTCACCTCGCGTCAACACTTCGCGCTCGCTGTCGCTGATCGGTCCCGCGACCACGAGCTCGAAACGCTTCGCAAACTCAGGGTCCCTGGCGACGAGGAGTGTGAGCGCATCGAGGAACGTCTGGGCATCCCTGCCTCGATTGACCACAGGTTGCCCGCCAACGTCGATCGCGAGCAGCCCGGTGTAGACGAGCGAGAAGCGTGTTGGGGCGAGAGTCGCTTCCTCGTCTGAGGCGTCCGCGAGGACCGTCCGGTCGAATCCATTCGAAATCGTGAACGCTCGCACCCCATGGCGCTGCTCGACACCGGAGGCAATCGCGTCGTTGACTGCCGTCACGATCGTCGAGCGGCGCGCGATCTGCCGCTCGAGCGCGCGGTCGATTACGCGGAGCAGAGCAGGGTGACGCACATCCCTCAACCAGTCGTCCCGGTAATCGGCGACCCAGCGAATCCCGGCCGCGCTCGCCGCAAGTCCCAGTAGATGGGAGGATTCAGGGCCCGAGGTCGTGACAATGAGATCCGGGCGGTCGCTCCGGATGAGCCCGAGGAGCTGCACGAGAGCCTGCGGGAACCACGAGACTGCGGTCGGATCCGGCGGGATGTAGTTCGCCCACCGCCGGGGCTTGGCGCGAGCCTCGAGCGGGCCGTCTCGGTAGCCGACGAGCGTCTGGTACTGCGTGCGGAAACGGGTGCGCAGGTCGCCCGCTCTGATGATCCCCTGCGCGGCGTCGTCCTCGTACGAGCCCGAGATCTCGCTCGTCAGCACGGTCGTGCGGATTCCGGCGGCCTCGAACGCGCCTCGGAGCCCCGCAGGTCGGTGGGCGGACACGGCATTGCACGGCGGGTAGAGATACGCCACCAGGAGGATGTGGCGGATCGAGCCGTCGGGTGCTGACCCGTCGTCGGGCCGCACGCTGCCTGTAGTGGCGCTGACCCCTGGCAAGCCGCGCACGATAGCGACCTGCAGCGCGCGCAGACGACGCCGTTGCCCCGTGTCTCTACCTGCGACCGGAGCCGACCTTCGCCTAGCGTACGCGCCTCATGACGGAGCCTTCTTCGAAACTGGTTCGCTCGTTCACCAGAAGTCGGGAGGGGCTCAACTTCGCGTCGCACGTCGGACACAAAATCGGGCTCGGCGTAAGACCCCGTTTCGCAGGAGTGTCCCTGGCGGCACCTGACGCCACCACGGCCTGGATGGTGGCCCTGCAGGTCGCCGTGGGCGAGTATCGCTGGCCGGGCTTCACGCCGGAGGCCGCATGGCGTGTGGTCGATGTGGGCGCAAATATCGGCGTCTTCTCGCTGTGGGCCGAGCGGCTCGGTGCCGACGTCACCGCGTACGAACCGGAGCCCAGAACGTTCGCCTCGCTGGTCGCGAATGTGGCGGGGCGGCGGATCTCGCCGAGGCAGGCTGCGCTCGTAGGTGAAGCGGCACCCAATGTACGGCTCTATCTGAGCGAGCTGAGGTCTACGGCAAACACGCTGATGGGGAAGGAAATCGAGTCGGGAGAACCACTCCGTGATTTCGTCGACGTGCCAACGGTGACTCTCGCAGACGTCGTTGGTTCCGGTTGCGACCTGTTGAAACTGGACTGCGAAGGCGCCGAGTTCGATTCTCTACTCCGTGCCGACGACGATACGCTGCGCCAGGCGCAAAGGATCCTCCTCGAGTTCCACCGTATTGCGGGGTCGCCCGAGGTGATCGTCGACCGCCTGGAGGCCGCGGGGATGAAGGCGAACGTTCTTGCAGAGATCGAGTCGGTCGGCCTGATCGGCGCACGTCTCAGTTCGCCATCACCGAACTCGAGCTCGTGACGTCGAGACATGCGACCGGCACGCACCCGCGACCTCTGACGATTCTCGCCGTCGGGATCGGCGAAAGCACGCACGTCGCGACCCGCACGCAATGGTTCGCGAACAGAGGGCATAAGGTCTTTCTTCTCACGACCGCCCCGCACCGTCCGGAGCTCGATGGCGTAGTACAGCTCGTGGTGCCGGCGGATCGCCTAGCCTCCCACACGTGGCTCAGACGGCTCTTCCTCGCCAGCCGCGTGCCTTTACGTCAAGCGGTCTCACACTCTCTCGGCGTTATGGCGTTTGTCCATGCGCTCCGTATATCTCGTCCGGATGTAATCCATATCCACTTTGCCCAGCAGTACTACGGATGGATTGCGAGCCTGCTCGGCTCGCGGCCGCTCGTAGTCACTCCGATGGGAAGCGATGTGGCGGCGTTCGAAGAGCGAGACCATGCGCCGACCCCCGGCGAGTGGTGGACGCTGAGGCTGTTGCAGGCGGCCGACTACATCACGCCTCCCTCCAACTTCCTGGTCGATGTGATCAACCGACTCGGGGACTTCCAGGACAAGACCGAGCGCATCATCTGGGGCGTCTCGCTCGAGAAGTTCCGCCGCCGTGACGCCTCAGCTCTGCGACACGCACTCGGAATAGCACCCCAGGCGAGGGTCATCCTCAGCCCGAAGGCCTTGCGGCCTTTCTATCGCGTCCATCTGATCGTCGAGGCGATGGCCGTCGTTCGTCGGTTCTTCCCCGATGCAGTATTGGTCATGTCCGAGTACGCCGAAGATCCGGCATATCGCGACCAGATCGTGCGCCGCAGCGATGAGCTCGGCGTCGGCGACAACATCAGGTTCGCCGGCGAAGTGGCTGACGACGATATGCCCACCTTTTACAGCCTGGCGGACGTGTCGGTCGCGATCCCGCCGCGCGACGGCATGCCGGTGGCACTGCTCGAGGCGATGGCCTGCGAAACGCCCACGATTCTCAGCCGCCTGCCGCGATACGAAGAGATCGTGCAACACGAAGAGAGCGCATATTTCGTCGAGCCCAATCCCGAGGCAGTGGCTGCCGGCATCATCCGCCTCCTCGACGACTCCCGGCTGCGTGGGAGGATCGTGGAACAGGGACGACGGATCGTGGCAGAGCAAGCAGATCTGGACGAGCAAGCCGCGATCGTCGAGAGGCGTTATCGAGCACTCACGGCCACGACTCGTCCGCGCGTGTTCAGGGTATCGGCGCTACTTTCCTCGGTCTTCGCCGCCGGGCACGCGTATCTGGCCTTCCGCCGACCGCACCCACCCGCATAGCGGTTCGCCTCGCGGGGCCGGCATTCGTGCCACTTATGCTTGCGCAGTGACCGGGAGGCCGCCGAGCGCGTACGACTGGAGCGGGCAGCGGGTGCTCGTGACCGGTGCCGGCGGCTTCATCGGCAGCCACCTCGCCGAGCGGCTCGTGGAGCTCGGAGCGGAGGTACGCGGCTATTTCCGTTACACGTCCGGAGGGGGCCGCGGCTGGATCGACCACGCCGCCGCGGACATCAGGAGCGCGATCGACCCGGTCCTCGGCGACCTTCGCGACGCCGATGCGGTGCAGCACGCAGTGCGAGGCACCGAGCTCGTCTTCCACCTCGGCGCCCTGATCGGGATCCCGTACTCGTACGTCCATCCCCGGGAGACGTTCGAGACGAATGTGACGGGCACACTGAACGTCGTCACCGCCGCCCGCGACCACGACGTCTCGCTCCTGGTGCACACCTCGACGAGCGAGACCTACGGCACCGCAACCTATGTGCCGATCGACGAGAAGCACCCTCTGCAGGCGCAGTCTCCCTACTCGGCGACGAAGATCGCGGCCGACAAGCTGGCCGAGAGCTTCCAGCACAGCTTCGCGGTGCCGGTGACCACGGTGCGGCCGTTCAACACGTACGGGCCGCGCCAGTCTCCCCGTGCCGTCATCCCGACGATCGTGTCGCAGGCACTGCACGGAACGACCGTCGCGCTGGGCCACCTCTCCCCGACTCGCGACTTCACCTATGTCTCGGACACCGTGGAGGGGTTCATTCGCGCCGCCGTAGTGGCGGCGATCGGGCAGACCTTCAATCTCGGGTCGGGAGAGGAGATCAGCGTCGGCGGCCTGGTGGAGCTCGTCGGCGAGATTCTCGAGAAGGAGCTGCATGTCGAGCACGATCCGAGGCGAGACCGGCCAGAGGCGAGCGAGGTGAACCGACTCGTGTCGGACAACACGCGCGCACGTGAGGTGCTCGGCTGGGAGCCGACGGTGTCCCTTCGCGACGGCCTCCGCCGGACGCTCGAATGGATTGGCGCGACCCGGCAACTGCCTCATCCGGGCGCGTACGCAATTTGAGCGACGCGGGCGGCACCCGAGCAGTCGTTCTCGCGGGCGGGCGCGGGACTCGCCTCGCGCCGTACACGACGGTCCTGCCGAAGCCGTTGATGCCGGTCGGCGACATGCCGATCCTCGAGATCCTCGTCCGCCAGCTCCGCCGTGCCGGAATCCGCCGTATCACCCTCGCGGTCGGGCACCTCGCCGCCCTGCTCGAAGCGTACTTCGGGGACGGTGTCGCGCTTCGGAGTCTCTCTCGATTACTCGTACGAGGACGAGCCTGCCGGAACCGCCGGCCCTCTGGCCCTCGTGGGCGGCCTCGACCAGACGTTTCTCGTCATGAACGGCGACCTCCTGACGACGATCGACTTCGAGGAGCTGTTGCGCACCCATCGCGCGCGAGGAGCGGTGGTCACGGTCGGCCTGTTCGAGAAGCAGGTGCAGCTCGGCCTCGGCATCGTCGAGAGCGACGCCGAGCGGACGAGTGACGAACTACGTCGAGAAGCCGACGCTCACGTACGACGTCAGTGTCGGCATCTACGCAATGGAGCCGGCCGTGCTCGAGCACATCGAGCCGGGCGAGCGGCTCGACCTTCCCGACCTCGTCCTCCGCCTGATCGCCGCCGGCGCGGAGGTCCAGGCGTATCGCTTCTCCGGCACCTGGTTCGACATCGGCCGTCCGGACGACTACGCGGCCGCTTCCGAGCACTTCGAGCGACGACGAGACGAGCTTCTCCCGGATGGAGGCTGAGCGGGCGCTCGTCACCGGAGGCACGGGCTTCCTCGGGCCGCACCTTGCGCGCGAGCTCGTGGACGACGGTTTCGAAGTCACCGCCGTCGGCCGGTCGGGCGGGGACGTCACCGATCCACAGGCGATGCGCCGGCTGGTGGCCGAGACTCGGCCGATGCACGTCTTCCATCTCGCCGGCATCCGTGAGGGGGAACTCGACGAACTCTTGCGCATCAACGTGTGGGGCACGGTGAAAGTGCTCGAGGCCGTGGCGGCGGAGGCGCCGGCCGCACGGGTCCTCGTCGTCGGCTCGGCAGCGGAGTACGGCGAGACGACTCGCGACCCGGTCGGCGAGGATCATCCCCTCCAACCCCTCACCGATTACGGCGTCGCCAAGACCGCACAGGAGCTCGCGGCCGCCGCGGAGGGGGTGCGGCGTGGGCTCCACCTCACGCGGGTCCGCCTCTTCAACGTGCTCGGGCCGGGCGAGCCGACCGCCTTCGTCGCGTCGGCGATCGCGGGCCGCATCGCGGCGATCCAGGCCGGCGCCGCACGTCCCCCGTTGCGCACCGGCGACCTGAGCACGAGGAGGGACTTCCTCGACGTCCGCGACGTGGCCCGCGCCCTGCGCCTTGCCACCACCCGCGGCGACCCCGGCGCCGTGTACAACGTCTGCTCGGGAACGGCGACTCCGATTCGGAGACTCGTCGAGGAGCTCCTCGCGGTGGCCGGTCTCGACATCGCCGTAGACTCGACTCCGGAGCCGGCTGTGCTCAACGTTCGCGGCCACGCGGGCAGCGCCGAGCGGCTGAAAGCGGCGACGGGTTGGGAGCCGGAGCGCTCTCTCCGCGACAGCCTTGCCGACGTGTTGGCCGCCCAGCAGGCGGCTCACGCCGATCGCTGATCGCGTCCGCCTAGTGATCCGAGACGAGCATCCTCCTGGCGCGACGCGCAATCCGACGCGGGAGTCGAACGAGCCACGTCAAGCCGAAGACAGCCCAGAACCAGATGAGGTGCGTCTCGCGCCGAATCCACGTCCGGATGGCGAACAGTGCGCCCCGGCCGGGGTATGCAATACCGAGGCCGTTCGATCCCCCCCTGAATTCAAAGGGAACGCTCCGGGACTTGCACCACTCCGAAATCGCGCGTCGGATCGGGGGATAGCTGTCGGTGTCATGGAACAGGATCATCCCGCCCGGAACGACTCTGTCGCCCCAGACCGCAAGTTCGTCCCGCACCTGCTCGTACGTGTGGAGGGTGTCGATGAACAGGATGTCCAATTCGTCCGGTAACCCAGCGTCGACCACCGGACGCTCGTCGCGGCTGTCGGCCAGGACGAAACGCCACTGGTCATGGCCGGAAAAGACAGCAGCGCTCGCCGGGTCGATGTCGACACTCCAGAGCATTCCGCCTCGCTCCTCGAGACCCGCCAGCAGCGCCACCGTGCTGCTCCCTCCTCTGACGCCGAGCTCGAGCACCGTTCCGCGCGCTTCGCGACGAAGCCGTGGGAGATGCTGCTGGATATCCGACGGCGCAGCAGCGACTTCCGGATACCGCTCCTGCGCAGTGCGTGGCGAGTCTGGCATCAAAGGCGATGCTAATTAGGTGGGGGCCGTCGCGCGGCGGCGCGCTGAGCGATCCGCTGCAGGACCGGCGGCACAGCCAGGAGTACAGCCACCACCCAGCAGCGCCACCACGTCGGAGCCACCCGAACCGCGCGAACGAGGTCCGCACGTCCGGCCGGCACCCCCTCGCGGGCGATCGCCGAAGAGCCACGCCGCCACAGCTCCGTTGCCAGAACCCGCCGCTCTCGACGCAGCCGCGAGCGAAAGGCCTTGCTCTGCGTCCCCGTGTCCTGGGCAGCGAGCTTCTCGAACAGTGCCAGGCGCGCGGATGCCATTCCGACCTGGTCGGCACTCATCGCCGCCTTGTGGACGCGGTAGACCGCAAGCGGCTCCGGGACATAGCGTGAATGTGACTCCCGCGGCCGCGAGTCGCAGCCACAGGTCGTAGTCGTCCACCCCCTTCAGCGCCGGGTCGCTCGTGAAAGCGCCGTACGCGAGCAGGAGACGGCGGGACAGAAGGGCCGTGAGAACGGGGATCGTGTTTCCAACGATCAACGACCGAAGCGTGGCCGGAACGGGCCATCCGTCGAGGTGATCGCTGAGGCGCTCTTCCCGGCTGCGCCCACCGTCCCTGAGGATGTACGTGTCGGAGTAGACGACGGTGGTGTCGTCGAGGAGCGGCAGCTGGCGCGCCAGCTTTTCTGGCAGCCAGAGATCGTCCTGATCGAGGAAGGCGACCGCTTCGCCTCTCGCCACCCCTATACCGGCGTTACGTGCTGCACCCTGACCCGCGTTTTCCTGCCTGCTGTAGTGGACGCGGGGATCACCCCCTGCGTAGGTGCGGGCGATCTCGGAACTCCCATCCGTCGAACCGTCGTCGACCACAAGAAGCTCGAACTGCTCGAAGGTCTGCGCCAGCACCGATTCGATCGCGGCCGCAAGATGTTCGCGGCCTTGATAGACGGGCATGACGACGCTGACGGCAGGTTCCTGATGCCTATCGACGGCGGGCGTCACCATCGAAGGCTAATCGCCGCTCGACGCGCGGGCTGGAGGCGTTCGGCCAGGGGGCTCCGCGTAACCCAAACGCTATCGTCGAATCCATGAGCAGCCAAACCCAGATCCAGCACGCGACGCCGCCGACGACTCAGCCGCAAGAGTCAGAGCGGCGCTGCAGCCGAAGCTCCTGAGCGCAAGTGGCTGGTGCTCGGATATCTGCTTGCTCTCGGCCGCTGGCGGCTTGCATTGCTTGCGGCTCTATCCGTCGTCACCGGACTGGCCGAGGCCGCCGTGCTGGCGATCGTGGCACAGGTCGCAGCCGCCCTCGCCACAAAACTCAACGTCGTCGAATTGCATCTCGGGGTCGCTTCGGTACACGTATCGATTCGGACCCTCCTGATCGTCGGCGGCGCAATCGCGGCGATCCGACTGATCCTTCTCGTCCCGGCTTCGTCACTGGCTGCGCGGATCAGTGCCGACGCCCAGGCAATGATCCGCGAGCGTCTCGTCCAGGCCTTTTTGCGCGCGAGCTGGGCCGTCAAGTCGGCCGACCGCGAAGGACGGTTCCAGGAGCTGATGACGAACCAGGTGAGCTCGGCGACGGCAGGCGTCGTACAGACGACCTACGTCCTGACGTACGTGTTCTCGTTCGTCGTCCTCGTCGGATCAGCGCTTGTCGCAAGCCCGGAGGCCGCAGGGATCGTCGCGGCCGCCTGCGTGCTCTTGTTCGCCGCGTTGCGCCCGCTGACTCGAGCGGGTGGTCGAGCTGCGGATGAGCTATCGATCTCGCTGCTCGACCACGCAGGCGGCGTAAGCGAGGCGACGCGGCTTGCAGAGGAGACGCAGGTCTTCGGCGTGACGAGAGCTCAGGAGGCGCGTCTCCAGAAGCTGATCCAGCGGGCACGCCAGTTCTTCTTCGAGACGCAGTTCAATCTGCGACTCGTGCCGAACATCTACCAGAGCGCCGTCTATCTGCTCCTCTTCGGTGGGCTGGCCCTGATCTATACCGTCGACAGGAGCGGGCTGGCGTCACTGGGTGTCGTCGTTCTGCTGCTCGTCCGAGCCGGAACGTACGGAAACCAGGCGCAGAACTCCTACCAGGTAGTGCGGCAGACCGGGCCGTTCATCGAGCGGCTGGAGGAAGCGATAGAGCGGTACGACGAAGGAGCCGCTACGTCCGGGTCGGAGCCGTTCGAGACGCTCGAGGTTCTTGCGTTCCAAGACGCGTCGTACTCGTATCGAGAGCGGGCGCAGGCGCCGGCGCTGTCCGACATCACGTTCGAGGTGAAGGCCGGTGAGACCATCGGCATCATCGGGCCCTCCGGTGCCGGTAAGTCGACGCTCGCGCAACTCCTGCTCCGTCTCCGGGAGCCCGACACCGGGCAGTACCTCGTCAACGGTGTCCCTGCGCACCGTCTGCGCTGGGAAGACTGGGCGAGGCTGGTCGCGTTCGTCCCGCAGACGCCGCAGCTCATCCATGCCTCCGTCGCCGAAAACATTCGCTACTTCAGAGAAGTCGACCAGGACGACGTCGAGCGAGCCTCGCAGCTCGCCGGCATCCACGACGACATCCTCGGGTGGAGCGACGGCTACGACACCATCGTCGGCCCCCGCGCTGCCGCGGTCTCTGTCGGGCAGGCCCAGCGAATCTGCCTCGCGCGGGCACTCGCGCTGCGGCCACAGATGCTTGTGCTGGATGAGCCGACGAGTGCTCTCGATCCCACATCCGAGCGGCTGATCCAAGCGTCGCTCACGGCTCTGCGGGGCAGCCTGACCCTCTTCGTGATCGCGCACAGGCTGTCGACCATCGACATCTGCGACCGTGTAGTCGTGATCGTCGGCGGACGGCTCGACGCCGTCGAAGCGTTCGAGGATCTTCCGGCCCGCAACGCCTACTTCCGCAGCGCCGCACACGGCGTCGGCTGAGGATTAGCCGCTTGCGGGTCTGAGGCGGCCGGTCCGCCTGCTCACGAACAGGCGGCCCTTGCGCGCGAAGTCGCGCACCCTGCTGCGGCGTAGATGTGGCACCGCCTCGCGGAAGCGACGCTGTTTGAGCAACTCGACCGCGAGTGTGGCGTTGCTCCTCGCGATTGCCCGTGAGATCCGTTCCTGCGCTTCCTGCGGGAAAGTCGTACGTCGTCGAGAAGTACTGCAACGCGACCCGATAGCGCTCCACCATCTCGACGGCGTCCGACGAGACGCTCGGATGGCCGCGGTAGTAGAGCGCGAGCGGCTCGTCGAGATAGTCGAATCGTGTGCCGCGAAGCGCGAGCTTCAGCCAGAGGCCGTAGTCCACGTGCCCCGGAGTCGGCAGTCCGGCTTCGAACCCACCGGCGCTTTGCAGCAGCGCCCGCGATGCCATTACTTCGGTGGGGATGAGGAACGCCTGGTCGAGCCAGTCGTCGATCAGGGGCTCCAGGATCTCGCCGCGGCGAGGGCGCGCAAGCGAGCTGTAGCGCACGCGGCGGCCGTCGTGGACGAGGTACGAGTCCGTGTAGCTGAAGGACGATCCCAGCTTGTCCATGAACGCAACTTGACGGGCGAGCTTCTCGGGCAGCCACTCGTCGTCGGCGTCGACAAACGCCACCAGGTCGCCGGTCGCCTCTTCGAGCCCGCGGTTTCGCGCAACCGCTTCGCCGCCGTGGGATCCAAGGACGTACCGCACTCTGCTGAACCCGCGAGCAACGTCGGCCGTCCCGTCTGTCGACCCGTCGTCGATGACGACGATCTCGAAGTCCCGGAAGTTCTGTGCCTCCACCGAGCGGATCGCGCGCGCCAGGAACGCCTCCGCGTTGTACGCCGGGATGATGACGCTGACGGCGGGCATGGAACGCTGACGGCTACGCCGCGCCGGCGACGTCGATCCGCCGGCGCGCGCGGGCGGCGGCGGACCCGGCTGCGGAAGCGAGGAACTTGAGCGCGATTCCGACGTACACGAGCCCATTGAAGAGCGCGTTCCGTTGCGCGGCGAGGTGCGTGCGGTAGTAGCGGTACATCCCGTAGTGGAATGCGTAGTTGACGCGCAGCCGCCGGTGGCGCCCGCTCGTGCCTGCCTTGATGTGCAGCGCCTCGACAGACGGCTCGTACCAGGTGATCCAGCCGGCGCGCGCTGCGCGGTAGCAGAGGTCGAGGTCTTCCATGTACATCCAGTAGCCCTCGTCGAACAGTCCGATCTCGTCGAGCATCGCGCGTCGCATGAGCATGAACGCGCCGTTCACGGCATCCACGGGCCCCTCGCCGACATCGGGCGCTCGGTAGGCCGCGAGCGACGCCGGCGCGCGCTCCGAACGGCCGACGCGCAGGAAGTGGCCGAGCGCCGAGGCAGGGGTCGGAAACGACCGTCGCGCCGCATGGTCGAAGGTGCCGTCCTCCTGCACGAGCCGACAGCCCGCGATGCCGACCCGTTCGTTGACGTCCATCAGGCGTAGCAGCGTGTCGAGCGTGCCCTCACAGATCCGTGTATCGGGGTTCAGAACGAGCACGTACTCCGCCGTCGTCTCCCGTAGAACGAGGTTGTTGGCCGCGCTGAAGCCGACGTTCTCGTCGAGCGCGATGAGCCTGACGTCCTGGAACTCGCGACGGACCACGTCGGCCGTGCCGTCTCCGGAGTCGTTGTCGACGACGGTGATGCGGAGCCCACGGGCAGGCGGGTGCTCACGCAACGACCGGAGGCATTCACGCAGCATCGGGCCGCAGCGGTACGAGACGATCACGACTTCCAGCACGGCGCTCCACGGTAGCGCCTCGGGTCTACGAGGCGAGCCGCTCGAGGCACTCTCGTCCTACGCCTGCACCTCGGACACGCCGGCGTCGCGCGCCGAGAGGACCGGCGCACTCGTGCTCCAGAGATGCCGGACACGCGGGTCGCTCCAGCTGATGCCCTGTTCATCCGGATCGGCGGCGTCGTACTCCTCGGTGACGAGGTACGCGAAGAGTGCGTCGATGAGTGCCTCGTAGCCGTGCGCGTGGATCCCCGGCACGTAGATCGCGACCGGGTTGTCGTCACCGATGTCCTCCGAGAACGACTCGCCCGTCGTCCGGTCGAGAACGACGACGCGCACCATCCCCGCGAGGCAGACGAAGAGGTCGTCCTGGCCCCGCTCGTGATAGTGGAGCCCGCGGATGACGCCTTGCCGGGAGCGCGAGAGGTTCACCTGTCGGATGGGCTTCGGCAGGGCGCTTGCGCGCGCCAGCTCGGAGAACCAGCCCCGCTCGTCGTCGAACCGCTTCAACGGAATCCGCCGGAGCCCGTCGATCACTGGGCGAGCCTCCCTCGCACGAAGTCGTTCACCTCGTAGTAGGCCTCGATCGACTCGCCCGCGTCGCCCCAGAAACCCTCGAGGACGTCCGCCTCCATCTCGCCCCGCTCGACGTACCAGTTGTTCACGTCCGTGATCTCGAGCTCGCCGCGCGCGGACGCTTCTAGCGTGGGCAGCATCTGCCAGACCTGCTCGTCGTAGAAGTAGACACCGGTAACGGCGTAGCGGCTCGGCGGCTCCGCCGGCTTCTCGACGATCCCGAGGATCCGGTTTCCATTGAGGTTCGCGACGCCCAGGTGGTGGAGGTGGTCGTCCTCGGTGACGTGCGTGAGAACGACGCGCGCGCCACGCTCCTGGGCGGCGAACCGCTCGACGGTCGGCCGCAGCGATTGCTCGAAGACGTTGTCGGCCAGGAGCACGCAGCACCGGTCGCCACCGACGAAGCGCTCCGCGAGCCCGAGCGCTTCGGCGATCCCGCCCGGTTTGTCCTGGTAGGCATAGAAGAGACGGTCGATCCCGTACTCGTGCCCGTTGCCCAGCAGCCGAAAGAACTCGCCCGCGTGCGTGCCGCCGGTAACGAGCATCAGCTCGGTGAACCCGGCCTCGACGAGCGCTTCGACTGCATACGTCACCATCGGCCGGTCGTACAACGGCAGCAGGTGCTTGTTCGTGATCCGCGTGAGAGGAGCGAGCCGACTGCCTGAACCGCCGGCGAGGAGGACGCCTTTCATCGCGCCGATGCTAGTGCGCGCGCACGGCCGGCGAAGACGACAGGCAGGGCGAGCGCGAAGGCGAGGAAGGCGTAGAAGTAATAGAACTGCATCGTCAAGTAGAAGAAGTTGGCGGCGATCGTCCCGACGAGGGCCGCCGTCATCCCGTACGCGAGCGGCCGCACGTGCGCGCCTTCCGGATCGCCGAGCCGGTCGAGCAACCGTCCGAGCCGGCGCGCGGCGAGGAGCCGCACGAAGACGTAGCGGAGAAAGACGATCCAGAGGAGGAGACCGAGCAGGCCCGACTCGACGACCACGGCGACCCAGTACGAGTGGGCGCCGAAGTTCGCCCTCCCGGTCACGAACTCGTAGTAGACGGAGAAGTTGTTGTTGCCGAGCCCGAGCAGAGGATGCAGGTGCAGGATCCGGCCGATGAAGTCGTACACGGCGAAGTGCGATTGCGTCGAGCTGCCCTGAGTCGACACCCGCTGGCGCAGCAGCACCGAGAAGAAGTGTCGGTTCGTGTAGAGCACGCCGAGGACGACCACCGCGAGGGCGCCAAGCGGGAGGAGGAACTGTCGCGTCCGGAAGAAGCGCCGATAGGGAAACACGAGGAAGAGGGCGCCGGCGATGAGTCCCACCGCGCCGCTACGCGAGAGCGTGGCGAAGTCCACGAGCAGAAGGAAAGCGAGCACGATGCCAGCGGCAGCTTGAGTCGGTGCCGGCGCGGCAAGCGCAGTACACCGGCGTCAACTCAGCAGCGGCATCACGAGCATCACGCCGAAGTGGTTCGGGTCGCCGGTGAGGGCGTTGACCCGGTAGATGTTCTGGCCGCCGATCGCCCCGAAGTGTTGATCTTGCGGCACCGCCGGTGAGCGGATGAGGAAGAGGTTGTCGAGGTTGTGGCCGGCGAGAGCGGTCCGAGCTGGAGGATCCCGTAGACGGCGTT
>CAVXXZ010000004.1:0-18127 GCA_963765795.1 uncultured Actinomycetes bacterium | reverse complement strand
CTAGACAAGCAACGCCCTGCGATGCACAATCCGGCGGCGCTCCTCGCAAGGGCGGGGAGCCGGGTCGCGCAATCATCTATAGGAGGAGTAGGAATGGCAAGTCGTGGCTTGCGGCTCTGGTCGAGCCTGAGTGGCCTCGTGTTCGTGGTGCTGGCGGTGGTGGGATCGTTGCTGATCTTCGACGGGCCGAGCGACTCGTCGCCGGCGAAGATGACCGCCTATTACCAGAGTGGGAGCCATCGCTCCCACATCAACATCGGCTGGATCCTGCTGGGGCTCGGCCTCTTCGCGCTGATCTGGTTCGTCGCTGCGCTGTGCGAGCGCATCCGCCTGAGCGAGCAGGCGACGCCCGAGGACGGAACGTTCCTCTCGACCCTCGTGCTCGTGGGCGGAACGGTGTACATCGCGGTCGCAATGGCCGCGATCGCGCTCGCCGACGGCGTCAAAACGATGAGCGACGACACGTACCAGCACCAGGTCTACAGCGGAGTGATCCACGCGGCGAACGACGCCACGTACGTCATGGTCGTGACCGGCGGAGCAGCGATGGCGGCGCTCATCTTCGCCACCGCGATCGCCGTGCGGCGCTACGCGATCCTGCCGCGCTGGGTCAGCTGGTTCGGCTACGTCGCCGGCGTGGCTGCGATCCTCTCGGTCATCTTCTTCACGATGCTGCTTTGGCTGCTGTGGGTCGCCGTCGCTTCGGTGGCGCTCTTCCTGGCCGCCAGGTCGGAAGTTGCCGCGCCGAAGGCGGCGCCTGCACCGATCTCGTAGGACGTTTTTCGGAGCGGGAACGGCCGGATAGGATCGCCTCGTGCCGTTCCTGCTCCGCATCCTCATCGCGTGGGCCATCGACGCCGCGGCGCTCGCGATCGCTGCCTGGATCTTCTCCGGGATCTCGGTCGGCGGATCGGCCGGAACGCTGATCCTCGCTGCGCTCGTCTACGGGATCCTCGCGACCTTCATCAAGCCGGTCCTGAAGCTCCTGACCCTCCCACTCGCGCTGCTCACGCTCGGCATCGCGTGGTTCTTCGTCGCGATGTTCATCCTCTGGCTGACCGACGTGATCGTCGGCGGCTTCAACATCCACGGCTTCTGGACGCTGGTCGGCGGGACGATCGTCGTCTGGCTCGTCGGGGCCGCAGCCGACCGTTGGCTCTTCACGAAGGAAGGCCCGCTCAAGGGCTTGATCCGATAGTCCTCGCGTTTCGGGCGCGGCTGAACGGAAAACAGCGCCGGAGCAGGCGGTCGGCTCCGGTGGTGCGCGTGCGGGACGTTGCGTCGTTGGGGCCGGCCGCGGCTTAACCTGCGGCGGTGAGGCTCTTCCTCGTCGCGCGGCACGGGCAGTCGCTCTTCAACGTCGACAAGGTCGTGAACGGCGACCCGGACCTCGACCGCGGGCTCTCGGAGCAGGGGATCGAGGAGGCCGAGCTGCTCGCCGGCCAGCTCGCCGCGCTGCCGCTCGACCTCGTCGCCGTCTCGCCCTTCCCCCGCGCGCTCCAGACCGCGAACATCGCGCTCGCGGGCCGCGAGGTCCCGCATCTCGTCGACGAGGACCTGGGAGACGTACGGATCGGGGAGCTCGAGGGCAAGTCGCTCGACGCCTACCGCGAGTCCCCCGCGCATTCGAACCGGAAGGAGCGCTTCCCCGGCGGCGAGAGCCTCGACGAGGCGGCGCTGCGCTACGCGAGCGCGTTCGGGCGGCTGCTCGCGCGTTCCGAGCCCGCGACGCTCGTCGTCTGCCACGAGATCCCCGTCCGCTACCTCGCGAACGCCGCCGGCGGCAGCGGCGAGCTCAACGGGCCGCTCAAGTTCGTCGCGAACGCCACTCCGTACCTCTTCGACGAGACGTCGCTGAGCCGCGCCGTCGAGCGCATCCGTCAGCTCGCGGGGTAGCGTCGCGTCATGACCGTCGCGGACACCCTTGCCTTGCTCGACTGGAAGCGGCGCGTGTTCTCTCTCTACGCGGCCGTTCGTGCGCTCGAGCCCGCGGCCGGCTGCGCACTGTGGCGGGAGACCCGGGACGAGCTGTTTCGCTCGCACCCGCAATCGCCGCTGCCCGCTGACCGTCGTGCCGCTTTCGACGGCCTCGAGTACTGGCCCTACGACGCGCAGGCTCGCGTGCTCGCGGACCTCGAGGACGTCGAGGCTGCGCCCACGCCGATCGAGACGAGCGGGACGGAGGTCCGCTCCGACGCCGGCCAAGCCGGCGCCTCCGCTACTGGGCGGGCTCCGTCGAGCCTACGCCCGCAGCCGATGCTGTTCCAGCCGTTCGCCCGCGCGAGCTTCGAGCTGCGAGGTGAGCGGCTGTCGCTCGAGGTGTCGTGGCTGGCGGCCTACGGCGGCGGCGCCTTCCTCTGCTTCCGCGACGCGACGAGCGGGCGCGAGAGCTACGGCGGCGGCCGCTACCTCCTCGACACGGTGAAGGGCGCCGATCTCGGTGAAGACGACGGACGGCTCGTGCTCGACTTCAACTTCGCCTACAACCCGTCCTGCGCCTACGAGCCGAGCTGGGTCTGCCCGCTGGCGCCGCCGGCCAACCGGCTGGCCGTCGCCGTGGAGGCCGGGGAGAAAGACCACGCATGAGCGATCTCGAGACACTCCGCAGCGAGATCTCCGAGCTCGACCGTCGGCTCCTCGAGCTGCTGAACCGGCGGCTCGAGCTCGTGGCTTCCGTCCGCGACTACAAGGATTCGGCCGGCGAGCGCTGGATCGACCCCGAGCGCGAGGCGGAGCTCCTGCAGGCGCTCGTGGCGGCGAACCCCGGGCCGCTCTCCGAGCGAGGGGTGACGTCCATCTTCTCCGCGGTCCTCGACGTGCTGAAGCAGGAGGTCGCGGCCGACCGGAGCGCACCGGCGTCGCCCGGGAAAGTGGCCGAACGGCAACGCGCCGTCGAGCGCCTCGCCGTCGTCGGCACCGGTCTCATCGGTACGTCCGTCGCGCTTGCCGCCGGCCGCGCGGGCACACGGTGTCGCGGTTTCGACGCCGATCCAGGCGTGCTCCGGGGTGCGGCGTCGCGCGGCTGTATCGAGCCCGCGCCGTCGCTCGCCGAGGCCGTCGCGGACGCGGCGCTCGTCGTCGTCGCCGTTCCGGTCGGCGCGGCCCCGGCCGTCGTGCGGGAGGTGCTCGACGCAGCGGGCCCGGACGTGGTCGTCACCGACGTCGCCTCGACCAAGCGTCCGCTCGCCTTGCTCGAGGATCCGCGCTTCGTCCCGGGCCATCCCGTCGCCGGCGGCGCCACCGGCGGCCCGGCGCGCGCAACGGCCGACCTCTTCGACGAGGCGACGTGGTTCCTGACTCCGACCGGCGCGTCCTCACCTCAGAGCGTCGAGCTCGTGGAGCGCTTCGTCGCCTCGCTCGGCGCGCGCACGGTGCGGACGGACGCCGCCGCGCACGACCGCCTGCTCGCGCTGACGAGCCACCTCCCCCACGCGCTCGCGAACCTGCTCATGCTCCGCGTCGCGGAGGCGGCGGCCGAGGACGACGCGCCGCTCGCCTTCGCAGGGGCCTCGCTGCGGGAGATGACGCGGCTCGCCGGCGCGAACGCGGCCGTCTGGAGCGACATCTTCCTCGGCAACGCCGACGAGATCGCGGCCGCGCTCGGCGGGCTCCGCGCCTCGCTCGACGAGCTCGAGCAGGCGTTGCAGGCGGGCGACCGCGAGCGGATCGAGGCGACGATCGCCAGCGCCGCGGCCGCGCGGGAGCAGCTGGAGTCGTTCGCCTACCGAACCGCGCCGGCGGAGCTGAACCGGATCCGCATCCGCATCCCCGACCAGCCCGGCGTGCTCGCGCGGATCACCCAGATCCTCGGCGCGGCGCAGATCAACCTCGAGGACTTCGAGATGCGCCACGTCTCGCCGGAGTACGGCGGCGTGCTCGTGATCCTCGTCGCGGGAGCCGACAACGCCGAGCGGGCCCGCGAGCTCCTCCGCCGCGAAGGCTACGCCGCCGCGTAGGCCATACGATCGCCCGATTACGATCGAACGATGCCGTTCACGCTCAGGAACATCAAGGATCTGGAGGACATCGGCTCCGTGTTCGACGGCCCGCCGGACCTGGAGTTCCGCGCGGCGACCAAGCCGCTCGAGCTCGAGAAGTCCGCCCTGAGCTACCAGCGCGTCCCGCCCGGATATCGCTTCCCCTACGGCCACACGCACAGGACGCAGGAGGAGGTGTACGTGGTCCTGCGCGGGAGCGGGCGGATGAAGGTCGACGACGAGATCGTCGAGCTCGAGGAGTGGGACGCGGTGCGCGTCCCGCCCGGTATGTGGCGAGGCTACGAGGCCGGGCCGGAAGGCCTCGAGATCCTCGTCATCGGCGCGCCCAATCTCGGCGACGATCCGCGCGGAGACGTCGACGGCCGGCGCGATTGGTGGGAGTGACCCCGGCGACCGTGGTCCAGGCGGTTCGGTCAGCGGCTTCGGGACTACTGGTGGCTGTGGGTGTTGATCGTCGTCGCGGCCGTGACGCTCAACGAGGTGCTCGATCGCACCGTTGCGGGCGACAAGCACGGGCATCCGGCTGGAGATGTCCTTGTTGCGATCGTCGTCGTGCTGATCGTTTCCGCAGTCTGGGATTTCGCCACCCGCAAGGCGCGCCACCCTCCGCGAGAGATCTAGCTGCGGCGGTTCAGTCGCCTGGGCCAGTGTTCCGGAATAACTCCTGACGCAGCGGTGCTCCTGCCATGATCGACGACATGGCCGAAGCGGAGCAGCCGACCGGATCGCAACTCCATCTGGAGAAGCTCCTCGTCGTGCCCCAGGAGCGGGCCTTCGCCGCGTTCGTCGATGCAGAGCAACTCCGGCGCTGGTGGGGCCCCGCCGGATTTACCGTTCAGGGCCTCCAGTTCGATGCGGTGGAGGGGACCGATTACCGGATCGCGATGCAACCGCCAGATGGGGATGTCTTCCAGATCCGCGGCACTTTCCGTGCCGTCGAGCCACCACACCGCTCACCTACACGTTCAACTACGAAGAGCCCGACCCGACGACCAGGAGACGCTGGTCACGCTGACGTTTGAGTCGACAGACGGAGGCACCCGGTCACCCTCGATCAAGGACCGTTCAAGACCGCGGCACGCCTCGGCCTTCATCGAGACGGCTGGACGGAAACGCTCGAGCGGTTCGAGCGGTCACTCGTCTGAGGAGGTGGCACTCGCCTGGGCGAGCGTCCTCTCGCCCGAGGCGGTCGCGCTAGCCGGTCGCCCAGCTCGCCGACGCCCTCTTCGGCGGCCGTGACGCAGCGGTCGAACTCGGCGAAGGCGTGCGCCCACGTCTCCGGATCGCGGAGATCGACGCCCAGCGGCGCGAGCAGGTCCTGCGGCGAGCGCGAGGCGCCGCTCGCGAGGAAGTCGAGATACGCGGGTGCGAACTGCTCGGGATCCTCGCGGTACCGCGCGGCGAGCGAGAAGGCGACGAGGTGGGCGAACGCGTAGGCGTACGTGTAGAAGCGGACGTGGATGAAGTGCGGGATGTACGACCAGCCGAGCCGGTAGCCCTCGGGCAGCTCGAGCGAGTCGGCGTAGTAGCGCTCGTTCTCCTCGATCCACATGTCGGCGAGGCGGTCGCGGGTCAGCCCCTTCCCCTCGCCGCGCGCTGCGTACGCCCGCACCTCGAACCGCGACATCATCGTCTGGCGGAAGATCGACGCCATCGCGCCCTCGGCGCGGTCGGCGAGCAGCATCACGCGCGTCGCCGGGTCATCCTCGAGATCGATCAGCCGCTCGACGGCGAGCAGCTGCGCAAACGTGGAGGGCACCTCCGCCAGCGCGAGCCCCGTGTGGTACGAGCGATACGTCTGCCGCTCGAGCGAGAGCGTCCCGTGCACCGCGTGGCCGAACTCGTGCGCGAGCGTGACGACGTCGCGCAGCTGGTCGGTGTAGTTCATGAGGACGTACGGGAGCACGGTCTTCGAGACCGAGTTGCAGTACGCGCCGCCGACCTTGCCGGGACGCGGCTCCGCGTCGATGTGCGAGCGGTCGAGACAGGTGCGGAAGATGTCGCCCAGGCGCGGGTGGAAGTCGCGTAGCGAGTCGTCGACCATCGCGACCGCCTCGGTCCACTCCACGCGGCGGTCGCTGCCGACCGGCGCGTACTGGTCGGCGAGCTGGAGCCGGTCGAGCCCGAGCACCTCGGCCTTGCGCACGAACCAGCGACGGCCGAGCGGGTAGTGCTCCTCGATGGCGCGCATCATCGTCTCGACGACGTCGCCCTCCAGCTCGTTGCGCTGGTTCGTCGGCCACATCGGGTCCGGGATGTCGCGCAGCCGGTCGATCGAGAGCCGGTCGCCGACGATCGCGTCGTAGCAGGCCGCCTGCACGTCGGCCACTCCGTCGAGCGCCCCGTAGAGGACGTCGAGCGCGGCGAGCCGCAGCTCGCGGTCACGATGGTGGATGTAGGAGAGAAGGCGGTCGATCGTGTGCGGCTCGGGCCCGTCGCCGCCGTCGAACTCGACGGTCAGCGTCGCGAGCTCTCGGCCGTGCAGCGACTCCCAGGCCGAGATCGCGGGCCGGCGCGCATTGAGCGCCTGCTCCTCGCCCTCGGGCAGGACGTACGGCTTCTCCTCCCGCGCCACCCGCAGGCGGTGCCGGTACGGCTCGAGCTCGGCGGCCTCGAGCAGCGCGTCCGCCTCGGCGTCCTCGAGGGCGAGCCACTCGAGCTCGACGAAGAGGAGGAGGCTCTCGAGGTCGGCGGCCCGGTCGCGGGCGAGCGTCGCGAGGTCGTTCGTCTCGGCGTCCATCGCGTCGGTGTGCTCGCGGGCGCTGGCGTAGAAGTGGACGCGCGAGATGTCCTGCGAGAGCCCGTCGAGCTCGTCGAGCAGCTCCCGCAGCCCCTCGGCGCCGACCGAGCCGACCGTGCCGCGCCGCCGCTCCGCGAACTCGCGCGCGCGGGCCAGCAGGTCGTCCCAGTCGCGGCGCGCCTGCTCGGCGTCCGGCTCGAGATCGCTCAGATCCCAACGGACCCCGGTGGCGCTGAGGGAGGAGCTGACTGCCACGGCCCGAGAGCGTATCTGGCGCTTCATCGCGGTGCCATACTTGAGGCCAGGTGTCCCGCCGGCTGCACTGGACCGTCCTCGGGCTTTCACTCGCCGTCGGCCTCGGCATCGGCGCCGTGATCGCAGTCGCCCAATCCTCGAGCACCGCCCCGGCGGCGCCGGTCTCGGACACCCGGACGTCCGCGACGGCGAACCCGAGTCTCGATCCCGGCGTGCCGCTCAGCGCGTCGGCTCCCGGCTTCACGCTGACCGACCAGTTCGGCAAGCGCGTCTCGCTGCGCTCGCTCCGCGGCAAGGTCGTCGTCCTCTCGTTCAACGACCCCGAGTGCACGACCATCTGCCCGCTCACGACGACGGCGCTGCTCCACGCCAAGAAGCTGCTGGGTCCGGCGGCCTCGCGGGTCGAGCTGCTCGGGATCGGCGCCAACCCCGAGGCGACGCAGGTCAAGTGGGTTCGGGACTACTCGCGGGCGCACGGGATGCTCCACAAGTGGCACTTCCTGACCGGTTCACTGGCGGAGCTGAAGCGCGTCTGGCGCGCCTACGGGATCGAGGCGGCGGTCGTGAAGGGCACGATCGACCACACGCCGGCGACCTACGTGATCGACCCGCACGGTCGCGAATCGCGGCTCTTCCTGACGCAGATGGCGTACTCGAGCGTGAACCAGCTCGGCTACGAGATCGCGCAGAGCATCGCCGCGCTGCTTCCCGACCACCCGCGGCTGCACGGCACGCAACCCCTCGCAAAGATCGGTCTCGTCGGCCCGAAGCAGCGCGTGACGCTGCCGCGGGAGGGCGGTGGAAGCGTTCGCCTCGGCCCCGGCTCGGGCGCGCATCTCGTCCTCTTCTTCGACTCGTGGGAGACCGAGGTCACCGACCTCGGCAAGCAGCTCGAGGCGCTCAACCGCTACCAGGCCGTCGCCAGGCAGAAGGGGCTCCCGCCGCTCGTCGCGATCGACGAGGCCGGCGTCGAGGCGTCGCCCCGGGCGCTTTCGCGGTTCCTGCGCGGACTGCCTCACCCGCTCTCGTATCCGGTTGCCATCGACCGCAGCGGCACTGTTGCCGACGGCTACCGCGTGCAGGACTCGCCCTGGCTCGAGCTCGTCTCGGGCAAGGGCCGCTTTCTCTTCTACGAGGATCTCGCCGTCAAGGGCTGGCCGACGCTGAAGCAGCTGCTCGCGCAGGTGCGGGTCGCGCAGACGAAGTAAAGACTTTGCGGCGAACCTGCTCGAACCTGCCGGAAGCTCCGGCGCCTGACCCGTATGGGTGACCCGCGCTCGGCCGTCGTGTGCTGAACTCCCCGCCACGCCGATAGCGAGCGGCCGCACTCTGCGACGGCCGCGCCCATCGACGGGGAGTTCGCCACCTTCATGCGGCCGATCCGCCTACTCATACTGCTGCTCGCCATCGCCCTCACCTTGGTGCTCGCGCTGGTGCGTCCGCTCCAGGGACGCGCGAACCGCGCGGCGAAGAGGCACGGAGCCGATGCGGCGGGAGTCGTCCGGAGGCCCGAGCCGAGGCGCCGTCTGACTCAGCTCGGACGCGGCGCCGACGTTCGGTTACCGCGTCGTCTCGTATGCGCGCCACTTCATCGGGATCCCGTACAGCTATGGCGGCTCGAGCCCGGGCACCGGGTTCGACTGCTCGGGGCTCGTCCGCTTCGTCTACGGGCACTTCGGCATCAGGTTGCCGCACTCGAGCTGGGCCGACCTCTCGCACGGCCGACGGATCTCGCGCCGGTCGCTCCGGCCCGGCGACCTCGTCTTCTTCTACGGCGCGGGCCACGTCGGGATCTACGTCGGCCGCGGTCGCTTCATCGACGCGCCGCACAGCGGAGCGCGCGTTCGCGTCTCGACGATGGGTGCGTACTCGGGCTACTACGGCGCCCGGCGCTTCCCGGCGAGCTAGAGCCTCAGCGCATCTTCTCGGCCATGGCTGTGAGCAGCTTCCAGGCGATCGTCGAGTTGGTCTCGACGAGCGGCCGGAAATCCCACGGCGTCATGCCGTAGCAGAGCATGTCCGTACGGGCCGTCAACGTGGCGGTGCGCGGCGACTCGTTGATGAGCGCGATCTCGCCGAAGTAGTCGCCGGGCCCGACCGAGCCTTTCGACGCGCCGCCGACCTGCACGTCGGCCTCGCCCTCCTGCACGACGAAGAAGCCGACACCGCCGGCGCCCTCCTGCGTCACGGTGTCGCCGGCCCTGAAGCGGCGCTCGCGCATGCTGCTCGCGATCTCCTGCAGCTCCTTGTTGTCGAGGCCCGCGAAGAGCGGGACCTTCTTCAGCATGTCGATGGAGGCTCCGGCCACGGCGCAGTTATACACAGCTGCGCTTCTCCGTGCGAGCACCCGCCTGTTGCAGCGAGGATAGGCACGTGCAAGTCCACGTGGTCGGCTGCTCTCCCGCCTGGCCCAACCCGGGCGGCGCCCAGTCGGGCTACCTCGTCGAGGAGGACGGCCGCCGGCTCCTGCTCGACTGCGGCCCGGGCGTGCTGCCCCGCCTGCGGCGCCTCGAGCCGTGGCCGCGACTCGACGCCATCGTCATCACGCACTTCCACCTCGACCACTGGGGCGACCTCGTGCCGTGGGCCTTCGGCGGCCTGTTCGGCGCGGGCCGCGAGCAGGAGCCCCCCGAGCTGTGGCTGCCGCACGGCGGCCGCGAGACGCTGCACGGGCTCGATCCCGTCCTCTACGCGAACGCGATCCTCGAGCTCTTCGACGTGCACGAGTACGAGGAGGAGACGCCGTTCACGGCCGCGGGCTTCGAGCTCGTCGCGTACCGGATGCTCCACTACGCGCTCGAGAGCTACGGGCTGCGGGTCTCGGACGGCGACCGGACGCTCGCCTACAGCGCCGACTCCGCGCCGTGCGACGGGCTCGTCGAGCTCGCCCGCGACGCCGACCTCTTCCTCTGCGAGGCGACCCTCAACCAGCCGGAGGCGGGCATCCGCGGCCACCTCACGGCGGACGAGGCGCTCGAGGCCTATGCCGCGTCGGGCGCCCGCCGCTTCGTGGTCATCCACCGACCGGACGAGCTCGGGCTTCCCGACGGCGTGGAACGCGCCTACGACGGCCTAGAGCTGGACGTCTAGCCGCGGGAGCCTGAAGGCTCGCTCGCCGAGCAGGCGGTGGCCTTCGACCGACGGATGGTCGCCGTCGTCCGTCAGGCCGTCCCGCATGCGGGTCGGGGTCGGTGGGATCCGCGAGCGCGTCGTGGAACGGGAGGAGCGTCGCGCCCGCGTTGGCGGCGACTTCGGCGATCAGCGCGTTGAGGCGCCGGATCCCGTCGGCCGCCCGCTCGTCTCCGTTGTTCCACGGCAGCACGTCGGTGACGGCGAGCGCCAGCCCCGCCGCGCGACCGCGCTCGAGCATCGCCTCGAGGTCGCGCCCAGCTTCTTCCACGGGTCGCCGCTGCACGACGTCGTTGATGCCGCCCTGCACGACGAGCGCGTCGGCGCCGGGCAGGACGAGGTCGAGCCGGCGCGCGATCTGATCCGTGCGCTCGCGTAGACGGCCGTCGTCCGAAACTCGAGCCGGGCGTCGGCCTGCGCCGCCCACCACTGCCACTGGCTCCGCTCGTCGGGCGCCGGGATCCGCCCGCGGACGGTGGGATCCGGATCCCACAACGGCGAGCCCGCCGAGATCGAGTCGCCCGCGACCGCGACCACGACCTCCGCCACGGCCGATTCCTAGTGCTTTCGGGGCACGAGCTCGACGTTCAGATCGCAGTCGAGCGCCTCGGCGATGCTGAGCAGCGTGTCGATCCGCGGCGGGCGGCCACCGCGCTCGAGGCGGGCGATCGCCGACTGCGTCGTGCCGCAGAGCTCCGCGAGCTGGCGCTGCGAGAGGCCCATCGCGCCGCGTCGCTCGGCGACACGGTCGGCGATCTGGGCGAAGAACCACCCGCGGTCCCCCGCGACGATCCGCTCGTGTAGCCGCTCGACCGGCCCTTTGGCCTCCGCGCGACGTGCCCTCGCCGCCATGTCCGAAGAATAGCGACTCTGCTATGCCTGCACAGCGAGCGGCGCCGACCGCACCGCGTCGCCCACGCGCACGTGTCCTGGAACCGCGACGTCGCAGTAGACGCCGAACGGCAGCGGCTCGACCACGCCGTCGCGCCGGTAGTGCGCGAGAACCTTGAGGGTGTCGAGATCGGAGACCGCGGTATCGGGATCGCACGTCGTCACGACGCAGCGGCCCACGTCGCCGAGCGGAACGATCACTGCGTCCCCGATCGCAACGCGACTACCGAGCCAGGTGTCCTCCTCGTGCGGCTCGACGCCGTCGATCTCGAACAGCATCCGGAAGCGGCGGGCGTCGACCGGCTCCGTAGCGCCGGCCTCCGCGCCCAGGTGCTCGAGCGAGCCGCGAGAGATGAGCGTTGCCCAGCCGCCGCGGTCGCTTCCGCGGTCCTGTGCGCCTCCCTCCGACCAGAGCAGAGTGAGCGGCTCCCCGACGAACTCGGAAAGCGCCTCCTGCCACGGTCCCGGCACCGTCCGCGAGGGATGCGGCGTCCTATAGAGCTCGGCCTCGAACGGCTCGCCCGGCTCGACCTCACCCTCGACGACCGACCCGTCGGGGAAGGCGAGCGCGAGCCCGCCCGATGCCTCGTCCCACTCCGGCTGCACCCGCATGAGCTCCGGATGGTCCTTGCCGTTCACGAGCCGCCTGTTGCGGTCAACGAGCCAGAAGCGGCGGTCACCCGCGACGCCGGCGAGCGTGAGCTCGACCGCGGCGGGATTGACGACGTGCAACGCCTTCACCGGCGCGATGCAGATCCGTACGACCCGGCCCTCCACGCCGCCAACCTAGCTATTCCTGCGGCTCGCGCACCTCCACGACCTCGCCGCCACGCCGCACGCTGCTGCCGTCGAGCTCGACGATCCAGAAGTTCCGTCCCGTCACGTGGACGGCGACGTTGTAGACCGGGATGTCGCCGATGCACCCCTGGAACGAGCCGGCGTGGGCGTGTCCGTGCAGGACGAGGTCGGCGCCGAACTCGGCGATCGGCGTCGCGAGCCGCTCGCTGCCGAGGTACGTGTGGATGCCGACCGGCTCGCCTTCGAGCGTGTCCACGACCGGCGAGTAGTGGAGGAGGACGATCCGGATGTCGCAATGGACGATCGCCTGCAGCCCGCGCGCGATCGCGTCGGCCTCGGCGCTCGTCTCCGCGTAGAGGCGCCGCAGCAGCGGCTCGCCGAAGTCGGGCAGCGCCGAGCCGGGGAAGCCGCCGACGAAGCCCTTGGTCCCGACGACTCCGACCTCGAGTCCCTCGATCTCGCAGCTCGCGCACTCGCGGTCGAGCAGCCGGATGCCCGCCGCCGTGAGCACCTCCCCGAGCTCGTCGATGCGCCCCGCGTGATGGTCGTGGTTGCCGAGCACGGCGAAGATCGGCACGTCGAGGTGTCGGCAGGCCGCGGCGACCACCTCGGCCTGCTCCGGCTCGCCGCTCGTCGTCAGGTCGCCGGCGAGGAGGACGAGGTCGGCCTCGCCCCGGAGATCCGCGAACGCTCGCTCGACGCGGTCTGCACTCACGTCGGACGCGTGGATGTCGGCTGCGGCCGCGACCTTGACCACGGCCTCATGTTGCACGATCGGACAAACCGGAAACGACCCCGCGATGCCCGAGCCGACCTTCGAGGAGCTGCTCGACGCGATGAAGACGGGTGCGGGCGCCCTGCAGCGCCACGAGATCCCGTTCGTCCTGGGCGGCGGGCTCGCCGCCTGGGCGCGCGGCGGCCCGAAAAGCGAGCACGACGTCGACTTCATGATCCGGCCGCAGGACGCCGACGCGGCGCTCGACGCGATGGAGGAGGCAGGCCTCCGCACCGAGCGCCCGCCGGAGGGCTGGCTGTACAAGGCGTGGCACGAGAACGGCGCGCTGATCGACCTCATCTTCGGGCCCTCCGGCGGGCCGATCACCGACGAGACGATCGAGCGCGCGCCGGTGCTCGAGGTCTCGGCCCTGCGCGTCCACGTCTTCACACTCGAGGACGTGATGACGACGAAGCTCCTCGCCCTGAGCGAGCAGGAGCCCGACTACACGCAGGTGCTGAGCTACGCGCGGGCGCTGCGCGAGCAGATCCACTGGGACGACGTGCGCTCTCGCAGTGAGGCCTCGCCGTTCGCGCGAGCGTTCTTCACGCTCGTCGAGGGCCTCGGCATCGTCGAGCCGGGCTGACCGGCCTCAGTCCTTGCTCGTTCCCGGCCACGCACCGGTGAGGTGCGCGAAGCCGGTCGCGCCGGCCCGGTCGATGGCGGCCTTGACGCCGCCGAAGACCGCGCCCTGGACCGTCGCCGCGGCCAGGATCTCGCCCCAGCCCTTGTCCGCGTCGGTCGCGTTCGGCGCATCCTCTTCACTGGCGACGGACTTCCACACCCGCTTGAAGATCGCCCCGGCCAGGAGGCCGCCGAGGACGCTGAAGAACAGACCGAGAGGCTTGTAGAGAAACCGAGTCATGTCGGCGAGCTTCCCCGGATGAGCGGGAACCACACCTGGCGACTAGAAGAAGAAGCTCGACCACGCCGCCCACCAGTCGTCGCCGCGCACGACGAGTGAGCTCGCGCCGGTCACCTCGACGCCCTTGCGGTTCGCGAACTCCTGCAGGCGGTCGGGCGTCGTGAACTCGATCGCGATCTCGCACGGGCTGCCGGGGTCGTAGGGCGCGACGGCAGAGAGATCCGACAGCGCCTGGCGGGCGCCCTCCTCGATCAGCTCGCGCGCCTCCCGCGGGGTCTTCATCCGCGCGCTGAAGCGGCCGAGTCCCTCCTTGACCTCGACCGTCGTGAGACCGTCGCCGAGCAGCTCTCGCCCCTCCCTGCACACCGCGCGGTCGCCGGTGACGAGGAGGACGGGAACGCCCCAGTTGCCGCAGAGCGCGGCGTTGATCCCGGTCTCGCCGACGAGCGTGCCGTTGAAGCTGAGGCTCCGCCACGCCTGACCCGAGACCGTGTGCGAGAGGACCCCGTCGGGCGTGCCCGCCATCGCGTGCATGCCGACGAAGAGCGCGGCGTCGCAGCCAGACTCGAGGAAGCTCGTGTACTCCGTCCACTCCTGCTGGACGACGTACTCGCAGGCGGGGTCAAGCAGGTCGGGGACGAGGGAGTTGAAGTCGTACGCGCCGCCCGCGCCGTGGCAGTCCATGACCACGATCTCCGTCGCGCCGGCCTCAGTCGCGCCGCGCACGGCCGCGTTGATCTCCTCGGTGTAGAGGACGCGGCCCTCGTCGTAGGGCTTCTCGCCGCCGGTGGTCTGCTGCCACTTGACGATGCCGGCGACGCCCTCCATGTCGCTGATCACGTGGACGCGCACGGGGGGACGATAACGTCACGCCGTGGAGACGGGACTGGCCGGAAAGCGCGTGCTCGTCACTGGCGGTGGGGGCGGGATCGGCTCGGCGTGCGTGCGCGCGTTCGCGGCCGAGGGCGCGCGCGTGGCGATCCACTACCGCACGAGCGGCGACCGCGCCGAGGAGCTCGCGAGCGAGACCGGCGGCGTCGCGCTGCAGGCCGACCTGACTCAGGAGAACGAGGTCGACGGGCTGTTCGAGGCGGCAGAGCGGGAGCTCGGCGGCGTCGACGTCTGCGCGGCGGTCGCGGGCTTCTGGCCGCGCGAGGACGAGCCGGTCTGGGAGCTCCCCCTAGAGCGATGGGAGGCGACGCTGCGCACGAACCTCACGGCGACGTTCCTCACGGCGCGCGGGTTCCTCCGCCTCGTCGAGCGTCAGAGCCACGGCAGCCTCGTGCTCGTTGGCTCGACCGCCGGCCGCTTCGGCGAAGCCGGCCACGCCGACTACGCGGCCGCAAAGGCGGCAATCCAGGTCGGGCTTCTGCTCAGCCTCAAGAACGAGATCGTCCGCATCGCGCCGCGAGGCCGCGTGAACGCCGTCGCGCCGGGCTGGACGTACTCCCCCATGACGCGCGGCGAGCTCGAGCAGGAATTCGTCGACCGTCTCAGCCGCACGATGGCCCTGCGCAAGGTCGCCGTCGCGGAGGACGTGGCGCGGGCCGTCGTCGTCCTAGCCTCAGACGAGCTGTCCGGCCACGTGACGGGCGAGCTCGTGACCGTCGCAGGCGGGATGGAAGGCCGCACCATCCACGAGCTCGCATGAGCCGCTTCGAGGAGCGGCTCGCGTCCGACACGCCGATCGTCGCCGACGGCGGCATGGGCGCCTTGCTCTCGAGCGCCGTTGCAGGGCTGCGCTGTCCCGAGGAGGCGAACCTCCGCGCGCCCGAGAGCGTGCTCGAGGTGCATCTCGGCTTTATCCGCGCGGGCGCCGAGCTGATCGAGACGAACAGCTTCGGGGCGAACCGGGCCAAGCTCGCGCGGCAGTTCCTCGCCGACGAGCTCGAGCAAATCAATGCAGCCGCCGTGCGCATCGCGCGCGAGGCGCGGGAGGTCGCCGGCCGTGACGTCTTCATCGCGGGCTCGATCGGCCCGCTCGGCGACGTCGAGCTAAGTGGTCTTGACCGAGCTGATCAATTCGCCGAGCAGGCGCGCGTCCTCGAGGGACGCGGCGTCGACCTGTTCATGGTCGAGACGTTCTACGACCTCGACGAGCTCGAGACGGCGATCGACGCGGTCCGCTCGGTCTCGGCGCTGCCGCTCGTCGCGCTCCTCACGTTCGACGCCGGCGGGGAGACGCTGGCCGGCGTGAAGGCGGAGGACGCCGCGGCGCGCCTGCGGCCGCTGGGCCTCGCAGCCTACGGCGCCAACCACGGTGCCGGGCCGGCCGCCGCGCTCACGGCGCTCGCGCAGATGGGCGGCGACGGAGAGGTGCTCGCAGCGCTGCCGAACGTCGGCCTCGCGAGCATGAGCGGCCAGCGGATCGTCTTCCCGCACGCGACGCCCACTTACTTCGCGGAGTTCGCGGCGCAGGCGCGGGCGCTCGGTGCGCGGGTGATCGGCGGCTGCTGCGGCACGACGCCGGCCCAGGTCGCCGCGATCCGCGAGGCGGTCGACGCAAACCGCCGCCCCGCCGGCTCCTTCCTCGTCCAGGAGCGCGAGCAGGTTGCACCCTTCGAGCCGGCGACGGGAGAGACGCAGCTCGCGCGGCTCCTGCGCGAGGGCGAGTTCGCGATCTCGGTCCAGGTCGACCCGCCGCTCGGCGCCAACCCGGAGGGGCTGATCGAGACGGCGCGCGCCGTCCGCGACTCGGGCCGCGCGCAGTTCGTCGACGTCAACGACAACCCGCGCGCGCGAGCGCGGATGAGCGGGATCATGGCCTCGGTCGCGATCGAGCGCTTCACGGGCGTCGAGACGATCCCGCACCTCACGCCGCGCGACACGACGATCGCCGGGCTCGAATCGCTCCTGCTCGGCGCGCACGCGGAGGGAGTCCGCAACATCCTCGCGGTCACGGGCGACCCGCCGGAGGCAGGCGACTATCCCGGCACCCACGCGGTCTACGACGTCGACTCGGTCGGGCTCGTGGAGCTGATCGCGAAGCTCAACGCGGGCGAGGACTGGCACGGCCGCGCGATCGACGCGCCGACGACGTTCTTCCCCGGCGCGGCGGTGAACCCGACCGCCGACGATCTCGGGCTCGAGGCCGAGCGCTTCCACCGCAAGGTCGCGGCCGGCATCCGCTTCGCGATGACGCAGATCCTGTTCGACCTCGAGGCGCTCGAGGCGTTCCGGGAGCGGATCGGCGGCTGGCCGGTGCCGGTGCTGGTCGGCGTCTGGCCGATCCGGACGACCGAGACGCTCGTCCGCGTCCACAACGAGGTGCCGGGGATCGTCGTCCCGGAGCACGTGCAGGAGCGGTACCGAGCCGCGGGGCCCGGCGCGCGCGAGGTCGGGCTCGCGCTCGGGGAGGAGCTGATCGAGGGTGCGCGCGCGCTCGCGAGCGGCGTCTACGTCGTTGCGCCGTTCCGCCGGCCGCTCGACGTCGTCGAGCTGTTGCCCGAGCGCGCCTAGGGCGCGCAGGTGCCGACGGGGACGCCATGCGTGCCGGCGCGCGCGAGATCGCTGCGGATGATCGAGGGCGGAACGCCGTAGCCGCTCGCCGAGCCGCGACGCTGGGCGAAGATCATCGACTCGACCCTCCCCGCCGCGTCGACCGCTGGGCCGCCGGAGTCCCCGTGCACGACCCGCCCGGCCACGGCGGTGATCGTGCGCGCGACCGGCCCATGGCCGAGCGCGTCCTGCGTCAGCACCGTCGCCGTGCGGCCCATCCGTCCCGGAGTCGCGGTGAGCCCGCCGTCGAGCGGATAGCCGAGGATCGCGACGGCAGCGCCCGACCGAGGATCGGCGAGCCGCAGCGGCTCGAGGTCGACTCCGGAGACACGCAATACGGCGACATCGTTGTGGACGTCGAGCAGGACGATGGTTGCCGGCCGGAACGGGAGCACGTCGCCGGGGATCCGCACCTCGGTGTCGCTCTCGCCGGCGACGACGTGCGCCGCGGTCACGACGAGATTCCTCCCCCCGATCCAGCCGCTGCCCTCGACGCCGACACCGCACGCCGTCCCGAGGACCTTGACGATGCGCGTGGCGGCGGCCCGGATCGACGGGTCGCGGAGGACGCCCTTGCTCGGCGGCAGCGTGGGCGCCTTCGGGCCGACGATCGAGGGGAACGGATCGATGCGCGCCAGCAGGTTGAGCAGCGTGCGCGGCGGCAGAGCCGAGTCGAGCTGCTTGACGATCGCCGAGCGCTCGACCTGCTGGCGAAACGCCGTCCGGCCGGGCGTGAGGAGCGCGACCGAAGCGCCGACCCAGACGATCGCCAGCCGATCGCGCCGCCGAGCAGGAGGCCGCCCGCCGAGTCGATGAGCCGCAGCGGGGTGATCCGCATGCCGCCGCGAATGAACGAGCCGGCGACGAGCGCGCCGAACTGCAACAGCACCGCGCCGAGCACCGCGCCGACGAGCGCCGCGACGGGCGTCCACTTCGAGTTCGACCCGCCGTGTACCAGGTGCGGCGCGACGCGGGAGCCGACGTAGGCGCCGACCGCGAGCCCGACGAGGGAGAACGCGCTGAGGACGAGACCGCGCCGGAACCCGCCGACCGCCGAGATGAGCACGATCGCGATCGCGATCCAGTCGGCGACGTTGAGACCCACCTCGGCAGAGTAAAGGCCGGGCTAGACTAGATCGCCCGCGGGGGCGTAGTTCAGTTGGTTAGAACGCCGGCCT
>CAVXXZ010000003.1:0-24470 GCA_963765795.1 uncultured Actinomycetes bacterium | reverse complement strand
GTGGTTGCCGAGCACGGCGAAGATCGGCACGTCGAGGTGTCGGCAGGCCGCGGCGACCACCTCGGCCTCTTCCGGCTCGCCGCTCGTCGTCAGGTCGCCGGCGAGCAGAACGAGGTCGGCCGCTCCCTGGAGATCCGCGAACGCCCGCTCGACGCGGTCGGCGCTCACGTCGGACGCGTGGATGTCGGCTGCGGCCGCGACCTTACCACGGCCTCATGTTGCACGATCGGACAAACCGGAAACGACCCCGCGATGCCCGAGCCGACCTTCGAGGAGCTGCTCGACGCGATGAAGACGGGCGCGGGCGCCCTGCAGCGCCACGAGATCCCGTTCGTCCTGGGCGGCGGGCTCGCCGCCTGGGCGCGCGGCGGCCCGAAGAGCGAGCACGACGTCGACTTCATGATCCGGCCGCAGGACGCCGACGCGGCGCTCGACGCGATGGAGGAGGCGGGCCTCCGCACCGAGCGCCCGCCGGAGGGCTGGCTGTACAAGGCGTGGCACGAGAACGGCGCGCTGATCGACCTCATCTTCGGGCCCTCCGGCGGGCCGATCACCGACGAGACGATCGAGCGCGCGCCGGTGCTCGAGGTCTCGGCCCTGCGCGTCCACGTCTTCACGCTCGAGGACGTGATGACGACGAAGCTCCTCGCCCTGAGCGAGCAGGAGCCCGACTACACGCAGGTGCTGAGCTACGCGCGGGCGCTGCGCGAGCAGATCCACTGGGACGACGTGCGCTCTCGCAGCGAGGCCTCGCCGTTCGCGCGAGCGTTCTTCACGCTCGTCGAGGGCCTCGGAATCGTCGAGCCGGGCTGACCGGCCTCAGTCCTTGCTCGTTCCCGGCCACGCACCGGTGAGGTGCGCGAAGCCGGTCGCGCCGGCCCGGTCGATCGCGGCCTTGACGCCGCCGAAGACCGCGCCCTGGACCGTCGCCGCGGCCAGGATCTCGCCCCAGCCCTTGTCCGCGTCGGTCGCGTTCGGCGCATCCTCTTCACTGGCGACGGACTTCCACACGCGCTTGAAGATCGCCCCGGCCAGGAGACCGCCGAGGACGCTGAAGAACAGACCGAGAGGCTTGTAGAGAAACCGAGCCATGTCGGCGAGCTTCCCCGGACGAGCGGGAACCACACCTGGCGACTAGAAGAAGAAGCTCGACCAGGCCGCCCACCAGTCGTCGCCGCGGACGACGAGTGAGCTCGCGCCGGTCACCTCGACGCCCTTGCGGTTCGCGAACTCCTGCAGGCGGTCGGGCGTCGTGAACTCGATCGCGATCTCGCACGGGCTGCCCGGGTCGTAGGGCGCGACGGCCGAGAGATCCGACAGCGCCTTGTGGGCTCCCTCCTCGATCAGCTCGCGCGCCTCCCGCGGAGTCTTCATCCGCGCGCTGAAGCGGCCGAGACCCTCCTTGACCTCGACCGTCGTGAGACCGTCGCCGAGCAGCTCCCGCCCCTCCTTGCACACCGCGCGGTCGCCGGTGACGAGGAGGACGGGCACGCCCCAGTGGCCGCAGAGCGCGGCGTTGATCCCGGTCTCGCCGACGAGCGTGCCGTTGAAGCTGAGGCTCCGCCACGCCTGACCCGAGACCGTGTGCGAGAGGACCCCGTCGGGCGTGCCCGCCATCGCGTGCATGCCGACGAAGAGCGCGGCGTCGCAGCCGGACTCGAGGAAGCTCGTGTACTCCGTCCACTCCTGCTGCACGACGTACTCGCAGGCGGGATCGAGCAGGTCGGGGACGAGCGAGTTGAAGTCGTACGCGCCGCCGGCGCCGTGGCAGTCCATGACGACGATCTCCGTCGCGCCGGCCGCCTTCGCGCCGCGCACGGCCGCGTTGATCTCCTCGGTGTAGAGGACGCGGCCCTCGTCGTAGGGCTTCTCGCCGCCGGTGGTCTGCTGCCACTTGACGATGCCGGCGACGCCCTCCATGTCGCTGATCACGTGGACGCGCACGGGGGGACGATAACGTCACGCCGTGGAGACGGGACTGGCCGGAAAGCGCGTGCTCGTCACCGGCGGTGGGGGCGGGATCGGCTCGGCGTGCGTGCGCGCGTTCGCGGCCGAGGGCGCGCGCGTGGCGATCCACTACCGCACGAGCCGCGACCGCGCCGAGGAGCTCGCGAGCGAGACCGGCGGCGTCGCGCTGCAGGCCGACCTGACCGTGGAGAACGAGGTCGACGGGCTGTTCGAGGCGGCAGAGCGGGAGCTCGGCGGCGTCGACGTCTGCGCGGCGGTCGCGGGCTTCTGGCCGCGCGAGGACGAGCCGGTCTGGGAGCTCCCCCTCGAGCGATGGGAGGCGACGCTGCGCACGAACCTCACGGCGACGTTCCTCACGGCGCGCGGGTTCCTCCGCCTCGTCGAGCGTCAGGGCCACGGCAGCCTCGTGCTCGTCGGCTCGACCGCCGGCCGCTTCGGCGAAGCCGGCCACGCCGACTACGCGGCCGCAAAGGCGGCGATCCAGGTCGGGCTGCTGCTCAGCCTCAAGAACGAGATCGTCCGCATCGCGCCGCGAGGCCGCGTGAACGCCGTCGCGCCGGGCTGGACGTACTCCCCCATGACGCGCGGCGAGCTCGAGCAGGAATTCGTCGACCGTCTCAGCCGCACGATGGCCCTGCGCAAGGTCGCCGTCGCGGAGGACGTGGCGCGGGCCGTCGTCGTCCTAGCCTCAGACGAGCTGTCCGGCCACGTGACGGGCGAGCTCGTGACCGTCGCAGGCGGGATGGAAGGCCGCACCATCCACGAGCTCGCATGAGCCGCTTCGAGGAGCGGCTCGCGTCCGACACGCCGATCGTCGCCGACGGCGGCATGGGCGCCTTGCTCTCGAGCGCCGTTGCAGGGCTGCGCTGTCCCGAGGAGGCGAACCTCCGCGCGCCCGAGAGCGTGCTCGAGGTGCATCTCGGCTTTATCCGCGCGGGCGCCGAGCTGATCGAGACGAACAGCTTCGGGGCGAACCGGGCCAAGCTCGCGCGGCAGTTCCTCGCCGACGAGCTCGAGCAAATCAATGCAGCCGCCGTGCGCATCGCGCGCGAGGCGCGGGAGGTCGCCGGCCGCGACGTCTTCATCGCGGGCTCGATCGGCCCGCTCGGCGACGTCGAGCTAAGTGGTCTTGACCGAGCTGATCAATTCGCCGAGCAGGCGCGCGTCCTCGAGGGACGCGGCGTCGACCTGTTCATGGTCGAGACGTTCTACGACCTCGACGAGCTCGAGACGGCGATCGACGCGGTCCGCTCGGTCTCGGCGCTGCCGCTCGTCGCGCTCCTCACGTTCGACGCCGGCGGGGAGACGCTGGCCGGCGTGAAGGCGGAGGACGCCGCGGCGCGCCTGCGGCCGCTGGGCCTCGCAGCCTACGGCGCCAACCACGGTGCTGGGCCGGCCGCAGCGCTCACGGCGCTCGCGCAGATGGGCGGCGACGGAGAGGTGCTCGCAGCGCTGCCGAACGTCGGCCTCGCGAGCATGAGCGGCCAGCGGATCGTCTTCCCGCACGCGACGCCCACTTACTTCGCGGAGTTCGCGGCGCAGGCGCGGGCGCTCGGTGCGCGGGTGATCGGCGGCTGCTGCGGCACGACGCCGGCCCAGGTCGCCGCGATCCGCGAGGCGGTCGACGCAAACCGCCGCCCCGCCGGCTCCTTCCTCCTCCGGGAGCGCGAGCAGGTTGCACCCTTCGAGCCGGCCACGGGAGAGACGCAGCTCGCGCGGCTCCTGCGCGAGGGCGAGTTCGCGATCTCGGTCCAGGTCGACCCGCCGCTCGGCGCCAACCCGGAGGGGCTGATCGAGACGGCGCGCGCCGTCCGCGACTCGGGCCGCGCGCAGTTCGTCGACGTCAACGACAACCCGCGCGCGCGAGCGCGGATGAGCGGGATCATGGCCTCGGTCGCGATCGAGCGCTTCACGGGCGTCGAGACGATCCCGCACCTCACGCCGCGCGACACGACGATCGCCGGGCTCGAATCGCTCCTGCTCGGCGCGCACGCGGAGGGAGTCCGCAACATCCTCGCGGTCACGGGCGACCCGCCGGAGGCAGGCGACTACCCCGGCACCCACGCCGTCTACGACGTCGACTCGGTCGGGCTCGTGGAGCTGATCGCGAAGCTCAACGCGGGCGAGGACTGGCACGGCCGCGCGATCGACGCGCCAACGACGTTCCTCCCCGGCGCGGCGGTGAACCCGACCGCCGACGATCTCGGGCTCGAGGCCGAGCGCTTCCACCGCAAGGTCGCGGCCGGCATCCGCTTCGCGATGACGCAGATCCTGTTCGACCTCGAGGCGCTCGAGGCGTTCCGGGAGCGGATCGGCGGCTGGCCGGTGCCGGTGCTGGTCGGCGTCTGGCCGATCCGGACGACCGAGACGCTCGTCCGCGTCCACAACGAGGTGCCGGGGATCGTCGTCCCCGAGCACGTGCAGGAGCGGTACCGAGTCGCGGGGCCCGGAGCGCGCGAGGTCGGGCTCGCGCTCGGGGAGGAGCTGATCGAGGGTGCGCGGGCGCTCGCGAGCGGCGTCTACGTCGTTGCGCCGTTCCGCCGGCCGCTCGACGTCGTCGAGTTGTTGCCCGAGCGCGCCTAGGGCGCGCAGGTGCCGACGGGGACGCCTTGCGTGCCGGCGCGCGCGAGATCGCTGCGGATGATCGAGGGCGGAACGCCGTAGCCGCTCACCGAGCCGCGGCGCTGGGCGAAGATCATCGACTCGACCCTCCCCGCCGCGTCGACCGCTGGGCCGCCGGAGTCCCCGTGCACGACCCGCCCGGCCACGGCGGTGATCGTGCGCGCGACCGGCCCATGGCCGAGCGCGTCCTGCGTCAGCACCGTCGCCGTGCGGCCCATCCGTCCCGGAGTCGCGGCGAGCCCGCCGTCGAGCGGATAGCCGAGGATCGCGACGGCGGCACCGGACCGAGGATCGGCGAGCCGCAGCGGCTCGAGGTCGACTCCGGAGACACGCAATACGGCGACATCGTTGTGGACGTCGAGCAGGACGATGGTTGCCGGCCGGAACGGGAGCACGTCGCCGGGGATCCGCACCTCGGTGTCGCTCTCACCGGCGACGACGTGCGCCGCGGTCACGACGAGATTCCTCCCCCCGATCCACCCGCTGCCCTCGACGCCGACACCGCACGCCGTCCCTAGGACCTTGACGATGCGCGTGGCCGCGGCCCGGATCGACGAGTCGCGGAGGACGCCCTTGCTCGGCGGCAGCGTGGGCGCCTTCGGGCCGACGATCGAGGGGAACGGATCGATGCGTGCCAGCAGGTTGAGCAGCGTGCGCGGCGGCAGAGCCGAGTCGAGCTGCTTGACGATCGCCGAGCGCTCGACCTGCTGGCGAAACGCCGTCCGGCCGGGAGTGAGGAGCGCGACCGAAGCGCCGACCCAGACGATCGCCAGTCCGATCGCGCCGCCGAGCAGGAGTCCGCCCGCGGAGTCGATGAGTCGCAACGGGGTGATCCGGATGCCGCCGCGAATGAACGAGCCCGCGACGAGCGCGCCGAACTGCAGCAGCACCGCGCCGAGCACCGCGCCGACGAGCGCCGCGACGGGCGTCCACTTCGAGTTCGATCCGCCGTGTACCAGGTGCGGCGCGACGCGGGAGCCGACGTAGGCGCCGACCGCGAGCCCGACGAGGGAGAACGCGCTGAGGACGAGACCGCGCCGAAACCCGCCGACCGCCGAGATGAGCACGATTGCGATCGCGATCCAGTCGGCGACGTTGAGACCCACCTCGGCAGAGTAAAGGCCGGGCTAGACTAGATCGCCCGCGGGGGCGTAGTTCAGTTGGTTAGAACGCCGGCCTGTCACGCCGGAGGTCGCGGGTTCGAGTCCCGTCGCTCCCGTTCGACGAACTCCCTGGAAACAGCGAACGTTCTGGCATCGGTGCCGATGCCGGGAGCGCGGCGTGAACGCAAGACAACGCAAGAACATCCGGCGCTCAGCCTCGCTCGGCGTTCGCCTGCGCCCCCTGAGCGTCCAAGCGGGCGCGGATCGTTGCGTCTCGGGTCGTGTTGTCCGACCCGGCGGATTCTGCGGCGTCGATCGTGAGGGTCGGGACGTTGCTGTGGTAGTGGACGTGGTTGTTGACGCTCCCGAGGATCTCGGTGGTCAGTCGGCCGTGGCCTCGTGAGCCGAGGACTACGAGGTCGTAGTCGCCGGACTCGATCTCGGCCACGATCTCGTCGCCCACGTGGCCCTTGCGCTCGACCGCACGAACGGTCAGCCCGTCTGGCGCCGCGGCCCTCGCTTCATCCAGTTTCGTCCGGGCCCACTGATCGAGCTCGGCGCGGAGGCCTTCGACGCTGACCGGCGCGAGCGCGGCCAGCGGGGCGACGCTCGGTGCCACGGTCACGACGGTCACGTCCGCGTCCTCTGCTTGTGCGAGCTCGTAGGCCTGCGTGAGCGCGCTACGGCTTGTGGGTGACCCGTCGTAGGCGACCAGAATCTTGCTGAACATCGCGCTCCACCTCACACTCGAGTCTCGAATGACTTTATTGACTGCTCAAACGAATTCGCCTCGAGCGGCATTTCCGCTTCCCCGGCGGGCGGTCCTAATGGCTAGCTCGCGGCGTGATCGAGGGCGACGATGGCGTCGAGCGAGTCCCCGTCGAGTTGCAGGGCGGTCCAGGTATCGCCGCGGTCGCCGCTTTGCCAGAGCTGGCCGTTGGCCAGACCGGCGAACAGGCGGCCATCGGTAGCAACGAGTGCATACGGCATTGCCGGCAAGGGCTCGGGTAGGCCACCGGCGAGCGGCTGCCACGGTTGGCCGTCCGTTCGCCGGTAGATACGCGCCTGCGGATCAGCGCGACCGTGCGCGGCGAACGGCCCAGTGCTCGCCGACACGTACCAGCAGTCGGGGTCGTCAGGGTCGACGGTGACCGACCAGCTGTAATGACGGTCGCGGCCTTCGTCGGCGGGTTGCCAGGTCTCGCCGGCATCGGTGGTGAAGGCGGCGCCTCCGCCGCCGGCTTCATAGGCACGTCCTCGGGCGCTCGGGTGCCAGGCGAGCGAGTGGACGTCCGGTTGCGCGCCGGGACGATGGTCCTGCCAGCTCTGCCCGCCGTCGGTCGAGCGCATCAGGCCGCCCAGCTCGATCCCGACCAGGAGCAGGTCGGCGTCGCGCGGGCTCGGCGCGATCCAGCGCACATGCGACGTCCAGGGCCGCGGCGGGAAGCTCCAGTTCGGGCGTGAGGGAAGCTCGAGCAGCGCCTCCAGCTCGCGCCAACTCTCGCCTCCGTCGTCGCTGCGGAACAGTCGGCTCGGCTCGGTGCCCGCGTACACCGCGCCATCGGCGGCGCTGACGGCGACCGAGAACACCGCCGGCTCGGGCAACTCGCAGTCGATCCAGCTTCGACCCCCGTCGACGCTGCGACGCACACCGCCCTCGCCGAGGCCGGCGAATACCGTGTCGGAGTCGGCCGGGTCGACGGCAAGGCAGCGCGCCCCGCTTGCAGGCAAGGAGAGCTCGACCGTCCACGCGTCGCCGGCTTCGTCGAGCCGAGCGAACGCATCGCCGGTTGCGGCGTAGAGGCGCGTCACCCGGCTAGCTCATCCTCCGGTAACGCCAGACCGAGAGCGGGACGAAGACCGCGAGGATCCCCGCGATCCAGGCCAGTGACTCCCCGAGCGAGCTGGGCACGCCCCCGCTGTGCGCGAGCGTGCGGGCCGCGTCCGCCGTCAGCGTGACCGGAGAGGCTTTGGCGAACGGCTGCAGCCAGCTCGGCATGCTCGAAACCGGAACGAAGACCGAGCTCGCGAAGACGAGCGGGAACAGCAGGACGAACCCGGCGGTCTGAGCGCTCTCGGCACCGCGGACGACCAACGAAACGAACGCAAAGATCCAGCTCAGGGCAAACCCGAAGGCGGCGACAAGGGCTACGCATGCAAGCGCCGGCAGGACGCCGCCTTGGAAGCGGAACCCGACGAGATAGCCGACGACGATCATCAGGCCGGTGATCAGGACGTTTCGCACGAGGTCCGCGGTCGTGCGCCCGAGGAGGACGGCCGACCGCGCCATCGGCATCGAGCGGAAACGGTCGATCACGCCTCGGCGAAGGTCCTCGGAGAGGCCGACGGCCGTCTGGCTGGCGCGGAACGTCACCGACTGGACGAAGATGCCCGGCAGGAGGTAGTTGACGTACGTGTATCCCGGTGGAAGCGCGTTGCCGACGGCACCGCCGAAGACGTAGACGAAAAGGACGACGAACATGATCGGCTGGATCGTCGAGAACAGGAGAAGGTCGGGCTGGCGCCAGAAGTGCCGGAGGTTCCGCACGGTCACGACGGCGTTGTCATTGAGGCTCGACCTGAGGTCTTGCAGTGAGACTGCCGTCGGTCGCCAGAGCCGACGCGCGTGCTCTACGGGGATCGCGGCCACGGCGGCGGTGCCCTGCGATCCCCCGTTCTCACTTGGGGGCAGGCCGGTCAGCTGGAGGAAGACGTCGTCGAGCGTCGGCCCACGCAGGCCCATCTCGCTGACGCCGATCCCCGCGCGACGCAGCTCCGCGGCGGCTTCCTCGACGAGGACCAGGCTCTCCCGCGGTGCCGGCATCGTCAGCCGGTCGGGCCGGCCGTCCTGCTCCGGCTGGCCGCAGCCGATGCGAAGCAGCGCGGCCCTGGCCGCGTCACGCTGCTGAACGTCGGCCAGCTCGACCTCGAGGATGTGACCGCCGACGCGATCCTTCAGCTCGTTGCCGGTTCCTTTGGCGATCACGCGGCCGTGATCGATGACAGCGATCTCGTCCGCGAGCTCGTCCGCTTCGTCGAGGTACTGCGTCGTCAACAGAACCGTCGTCCCTTCGCGCCGCAGGTCGCGGACGATGTCCCAGATCTCGTTGCGGCTCCGAGGATCGAGACCGGTGGTCGGCTCGTCGAGGAAGAGCACACGCGGCTGCGTGAGCATGCTCGACGCGAGGTCGAGCCGCCGCCGCATACCGCCCGAATATGTCTTTGCGGTTCTGTCGGCCGCATCCATGAGCTCGAAGCGGTCGAGCAGCTCCGCTGCGCGGGCGGCCGCCTCCGTGCGGGAGAGCCGAAACAGGCGCCCGAACATCTCGAGGTTCTCGCGGCCCGTCAGCAGCTCGTCGACCGCTGCGAACTGACCCGTCAGGGCCAGCTGCTCTCGCACCTTCGACGGTTCGGCGGCAACGTCGAGACCGAGTAGCTCCGCCTCCCCCGCGTCAGGCCGAAGCAAGGTCGAGAGGATGCGAACGAGGGTGGTCTTGCCGGCGCCGTTCGGGCCGAGGAGGCCGAAGACCATTCCTTCCGGCACCTCGAGGTCCACGCCGGCCAAGGCCGTCGTCGAACCGAACCGCTTCACCACACCTTTGACGCGAACCGCGGGCGGCGTCACGAGGAGATCATGCGTCTTCGTACTCCGACGCGAAGAGATAGCTCACCGCGAGGCTCCGGTACGGCCGCCAGCGGTCCGAGAGCTCGACGAGCTCATCCTCGGTCGGAACGTGGTCGAATCCGTAGACGCGTTGAATCGCGCGCCGCAGCGCGATGTCGCCGGTCAGGTAGACGTCGGGGCGGTCGAGGGCGACGAGCAGGAAGCCGTGCGCCGACCACGGCCCGATTCCCGGCACCTCGGTCAGAGCCGCTTCGACCGCGTCGTCGGTCATGGCGGCGAGGCCCTTGTCGCTCAGGCGCCCGTCGGCGAATCGCTCCGCGAGCGCCCGTATCGTCGCGCCCTTCCGCGCAGAGAGCCCGGCCGTTCGAAGCACCTGGGGATCGGCCGCCAGCGCCTCGGCCGGTGTCGGAAGGCGTCCGCCGAAGCGCTCCGCGATCCGACCAACGATCGTCCGCGTCGCGGCGACCGACAGCTGCTGACCGACCACCTGGAAGATGAGCGTCCCGAACGCATCGCGGGGCGGAAGGTCGTCCATCCAGGCCCGCGGCCGGAAGCCTGGATGTGCGTCGATCACGCCTCCCAGCACGGGATCGGCCTTGCGCAGGAACTCCCGCGCCTTCCGATCGGCGACCGGCGCGCGCGGGCGAGATCGCGGAGCAACGCTCATACCGTGCCCCCAGTCTCGCTGGAGCTCGACGGCCAAGGCAAGCTGGGCGGCCCGCTCGAGTCCGTCATGCGACTTGCGGCGAGCTCTTCGTCCTGCGCGCGAGGAGCCCCCATCCGGCACCGACAACGCCGAGGCCGACGAGGATCGCGAAGCCCAGCACGGTGTTCGGCGCACTCGCGCCCTGGTCGAGTGCCACTCCCGCACCGATCACGGGGATCGAGAGGCCGACGAAAAGTGCGATGAGCAGCTGCGAGGTCAAGGACAGTCGATCCTCGGGCGCAGCCGCTTCGAGCACGATCCCGGTCGTTCCCTTGAAGACGGCGCCGGGCCTCGTCATGTCGCCGTATGTCGATCTCACACTGGCCGGAGCGAGCATGGAGACCAGACGCGACTTCGACCCGCTGCTCAGCCGAGAGGCCCTCGAAGCCCGAGTCGGCGACTACACGTCGGGACACGACGCCGCTCTCGGTCTGATCAGCCCCCTATTCGCAGACCTGGCCGGCCTGCCACCCTTGATCATCCAGGCCGGAACGCACGAGGTTCTCCTCGACGACGCCCTCCGCCTCGCCCAACAAGCCGCCGGCGCCGACGTCGAGGTCACCCTCGACATCACCCCCGGCGTGCCCCACGTCTTCCAGGCCTATCACCCGATCCTCGACGAAGCGGCCGCCGCGCTCGACAGAGCCGGGGTGTTTCTGTCGGCGCATATCGTCGGCGCAGACCGAGCGGCCGAGGGAGCAGCTCGCGCAGCGAGGTAAGGTCACCGAGTAGGTCGGACTCGATGGACGTCACCGACAGGACTCCGGTCGTCGAGCCGCTCGACGACGAGGTGGATCACGTGCGCGGGGAACCCGGCGCGCCCGTCATCCTCGAGTACGGCGACTACGAGTGCCCCTACTCGCGCCAGGCCTTTCGGTCGATCGAGCGGGTCGAGCGGGAGCTCGCGGGCCACGTCCGCTTCGCCTTCCGCCACTTCCCGCTGACGCAGATCCACCCGCACGCTCTCGCAGCCTCGGCGACGGCCGAAGCGGCGGCACGGCAGGGTCGCTTCTGGGAGATGCATTCGCTGCTGTTCCATCGCCAGAGGGCGCTCGAGGACGAAGACCTCCAGACCTACGCCGGCGAGATCGGGCTCGACCTCGGACGCTTCGAGCAGGATCGCCAGGGCGACGACGTTTCCGCCCGGATCGCTCGCGACGTCGCGAGCGGCGAGGCCACCGGTGTGATTCGCGGCACGCCGACGCTGTTCATCGACGGCGTCCTCCACACGGGCGGCTACGACACGGCGACGTTGCTCGAGGCCGTGAAACGGTGACGCTGCCCGAGCTACACCTCGCCGACTGGCGGCCGACCAAGGACACGCTGCATCTCTACTGCCAGATCGTCGGCAAGGTCCGCCTCGCGGCCACGCCGCCGCGGAACCACTGGTGGAACGTCCCGCTCTACGTCGACGTGCGCGGGCTCACAACGCGGCGACTGCACCACGACGGCACGACGTTCCAGATCGACTTCGACTTCGTCGACCACTCGCTGCTCGTGCGGACGCACGACGGCCGCAGCCGTTCCTTCGAGCTCGCCGAGGGCGTCCCGGTCGCCGACTTCGACGTCCGGCTCCATCGGGCGCTGAGCGAGCTCGGAGTCAACGTCGAGATCAAGGAGCATCCGTTCGGCCTGCCGATCACGACGCCGTTCCCACAGGATCGGGAGCACGCGTCGTGGGACCGTGACGCGATCGAGCGCTACAGCAGCATCCTCGACTGGTCCGACTCGGTCTTCGAGGAGTTCAGCGGCTGGTTCAGCGGCAAGACGAGCCCCGTCCACCTCTTCTGGCACAGCCTCGACCTCGCCGTCACCCGTTTCTCCGGACGACCGGCACCGCCGATCGACGCCGACGCCGTCACCCAGGAGGCGTACTCGCAAGAGCTCATCTCCTTCGGCTTCTGGGCAGGCGACGACAACGTCCCCGATGCCTCCTACTACTCCTACACCAGCCCCGAACCGGACGGGCTACGTGACCAGCCGTTGCCCGCCGGCGACTGGATCGAGTTCGGCAACGGGTCGCTCGCGATCCTCCCCTATGACGCGGTCCGTACCGCTCCCGACCCGCGTGGAACGCTGCTCGCGTTCCTGCAAGCCGGGTACGAGGCCGGCGCGCGACTCGCCGGCTGGGAAGCGAGCGCCTTCGAATCGAATTGGTGCCCCACTCCGAGTCAGCTCCAAGAGCTCCAGGCCACCGCGGCACAGGACTTCGGCCGGCCGGGATTTGGCGGGGCTCCGAGACCGGGCTGAGCGCGCGGGACATGTGCGCAGCACGCACCAGCATCGGCTTCATCGGCCTCGGTCACATGGGCGGCAACATGGCGGAGCGGCTCCTCGCCGTGGGGTATCCCGTCTCGGGGTGGCAGCGCAGCCGCGAACACGCGCAGCATCTGATCGAGCACGGGCTCGAGTGGCGCGAGACGCCCCGCGCGATCGCGGAGGGAGCAGAGGTCGTCGTCACCTCCCTTCCCGACGATGCGGTGCTCGACGAGGTCGCCACAGGCCCGGACGGAATCCTGGCGGGGCTCGGCGAGGACCGGATCTGGATCGACGTGAGCACCGTCAGCCCGCAAAAGAGCATGGAGCTCGCGGCCCGGGTACGCGCCCAGGATGCATGGATGCTCGACGCGCCCGTGTCGGGGAGCGTCCCGCAGGTGCAAGCCGGGACGCTGACGATCATGGTCGGCGGGGACGAAGGCGCCTACGAGCGCGTCGAGCCGCTGCTGCGGGAGCTCGGGACGCCCAACTACATCGGTGCCAACGGGCAGGGCCTGGCACTCAAGCTCGCGATCAACATCAGCCTCGCGGTGCAGATGCTCGCGTTCGCAGAAGGTCTGCTCCTGGCCGAACGGTCGGGCATCGACCGCCAACGTGCGCTCGACGTCATGGAGGAGAGCCCCATCGGCTCGCCGATGCTGCGAGCACGCGCCTCGATCATCCTCGACCCACCCGAGGAGGCGTGGTTCGACCTGCGCTTCATGCACAAGGACATCGAGCTCGCGCTCGACGCGGCGCGAAGGCTTGGGATCCCGCTCCCGACCGCCGCTCGCGCCGACGAGGTGCTCGAGCAGGCGGTCGCTCTCGGCTACGAGCGGCGCGACCTCGCCGCCCTGTTCCAGGCGCTCGAAGACATCGCGAGCGGCGACCCGTAGAGCGGATGGCGACGCGCCCGATGGGGGTGTTCGTACGGCGGGACATCACAGAGACGCTCTGGCCGCCCGCGGCGGCGAAGGAGGATGGGCTGCCGCCCCTCCTGATCGTGCTGACGATCGTCACCGGGGTCGTCGATGCGCTCGCCTACCTGAGGCTGGGCCACGTCTTCGTCGCCAACATGACCGGCAACGTCGTCTTCCTCGGCTTCGCCGCTGCCGGGGCCGGCGGTCTTTCGGTGTCGGGGTCGCTGCTCGCGCTCGCCTTCTTCCTGTGCGGCGGGATTGCGGCCGGGCGACTCGCGGGCCGCCTCGGTCACGACCGGCGCCTTGGGCTGCGCGTGGCCGTCACGGTCGAGCTCGCCCTGTCCACGGTGGCGTTGGCGGTCGCAGCGTTCGCCGGCCAGCACCTCGGTTCCGGCAGCCGCTACGCGCTGATCGCCGTGCTGGCGCTGGCGATGGGCGTCCAGAACGCAACCGCCCGCCGCCTGGCGGTCGCCGAGCTCACGACCACCGTCCTCACGCTGACCTTGACCGGCATCGCCGCCGACTCGTGGCTCGGCGGCGCCAGCGGTGCGAGGACCGCCCGGCGCGTCCTCGCAGTCGTCGCGATGCTGCTCGGCGCAATCCTCGGTGCGCTACTGCTGCTCCACCTCGCCCCGGTTGCGCCGCTCGTGCTCGCCGTCGCCCTGCTCACACTCGTCGCGCTCGCCGCCCGGCCGACCGGCACGGCCGTCGAGTGATCGGGTAAGCTCAGCGGGAATACTTGTGCGCGCAATCTTCGTTTGAGTCTTCTATGGATCTTGGACTAGTCACTTTCGCCGACCTCCACCCCGGTCTCAGCCCCGCGGAACGCATGCGCGACCTCCTGGAGGAAGCCAGGCTCGCGGACGAGCTCGGCCTGAAGGTCTTCGCCGTCGGAGAGCATCACCGCCCCGACTACCTCGTCTCGTCGCCCACGACTGCGCTGGCCGCGATCGGCGCGGTCACGGAGCAGATCCGGCTCTCGAGCGCCGTCAGTGTGCTCTCCTCCGACGACCCGGTGCGGGTCTTCGAGCAGTTCGCGCACGTCGACCTGATCTCGGGCGGTCGAGCAGAGATCATGGCGGGGCGTGGCTCGTTCACCGAGTCGTTCCCGCTGTTCGGTTACGACCTGCGCGACTACGACGAGCTGTTCACCGAGAAGCTCGATCTGCTCCTCGCGATCCGGGACAACGAGCGGGTCACCTGGCAGGGAGAGCACCGCGCGCCGCTCGAGGACGCCGTCGTTTGGCCGCGGCCCGTACAGGACCAACTTCCCATCTGGGTCGCCGTCGGCGGCAGCCCCGAGTCGGTGGTGCGGGCGGCAAGCCGCGGGCTACCGCTGGCACTCGCGATCATCGGCGGCCAAACAGCCCGCTTCAAGCCGTTCGTAGATCTCTACCGGCACGCCTGGGTGGAAACAGGACAGATCGGGGAGCCGCGCATCGGAATCAACACCCACGCGTTCATCGCAGACTCGCGCAGGCAGGCCGACGCAGCCTTCGCCGCGCCGTACCTGGACGTGATGAACCGAATCGGCAGGGAGCGCGGCTGGCCTCCCTCGGGACGCACAGAGCTCGAGGCGCTAGCAGCCCCGTCCGGCCCGCTCGCACTCGGCTCGCCCGAGGAGGTCGCCGAGAAGATCATCTCGTTCCACGAGACCTTCGAGCCCGAGCGCTACCTCGCCCACATCGGCATCGGCGCCGTCTCGCACTCAGACGTCATGCGGGCGATCGAGCTCTTCGGAACCCGGGTGGCGCCGATCGTCGAGTCCGAGACGCGACTTGCTGCCGAAGTTTCGTAGCTCCCGACCCGAGAGGAGAAGACTGGACCGATGGCCACACTGAGCGAGAAGCAGGCGAAGCTCTTCACCGACCGCAACTGGGGCGTGATCGCGACCATCCGTGAGGACGGATCACCGCAGGCCACGCCCGTCTGGATCGACTACGACGGCGAGAACGTCCTCGTCAACAGCGCCCGCGGCCGGACGAAGGTCACGAACATCGAGCGCGATCCACGAGCGACCGTCACCGTCCTACCCGCCGAGGACCAGCAGTCCGGCTACGTGATGGTCAGCGGCCCCGCGAAGATCGTCGACGAGGGCGCGCTCGAGCACATCAACGCGCTCGCGAGAAAGTACCTGGGCCAGGACAAATACCCCTACCTAGGACCGGGCGAGCAGCGAGTGATCATCCAGATCCATCCCGAGCGCGTCGACGGCTTCGGCGCCGGCGGCTAAGGCTCAGCAGGGACGTGCTGCCCGGGAAGATCGTGCTCGCCGAGCCAGCCGAGCACGGAGTCGGCCACCTCACGCCAGCCACTGTCGATGGTCAGCGAATGGCCCCGGTCGGCAAAGGTCCGCAGATCGGTGATGGCCGACGACTTGCGGTAGAGCTTCTGCGTCTGCCGGCTGACCGCCGCGGGAACCGTGTGGTCCTTTCCTCCGGCCGTGATCAGCAGCGGCCCCCGCGTCGCGCTCTTGCGGTCGACGGCCGCAGGCGAGTGCGGCTCGAGGTTCGCCAGCGCCGCCTCGAAGAGCGGCTTGCCCGGCGATGGGATAGCCCACCGCTCCCAGAGCTCGTCCGATTCCTCCTGGGAGAGGGCGTTGCCGAACCCGTAACGGAACTGCTCCTTCGTGAGCGAGACGGCACCGTTTCGGTTTCCCGGGTTGCGCAGCGCGATCGAGGCGACCCGCAGCGCGGACGCCGGCAAGAAGAGCACGCCCTTCGCCGGTGCGGGGTCGATCGCCACGGCAGCCAAGGCGAAGCCGCCTGAGAGGAGACGCTGGGCGATCAGGCCGCCGAAAGAGTGGCCGACGACGATCGGCTTCCGGTCGAGCTTGCCGATTTCGTGTGCGTGGTGTGCAACCACGTCGGCGATGCCGTGACCCGCAACTCGGTCGGGGTCGGCGCGGGTCTCGGCGACCGTGGGGGCATCGCCGGGCCACCCGACCGCGCGCGCCGAGTAACCCGCCTCGTCGAACGCGTCGACCCACGGGCCCCAAGAGTCTGCGTGGAGCCAGAGTCCGTGGACGAAGACGACTGGGGTACGGCCCGCCTCCATCGGCCAATCGTCTCACGCCGTAGAGGCCGAAGACAAGGAGCCTCACGAGCTTCGATCAGGCGGCGATGGAACGCGAGTGGAACGCAGCGGTGGGGACTAACCGCGATGCGGGTTTGAGTACCGTCGCTCCTGTCTTTTGAAGTACCTGTAAATCGGCCGGTTGTGTTGTCTCCGCTGACGTGTTTGCGAGATCGCTGTGGCGACGTTCTCGTCCGGGACAGACCGCGCAGAGAGGGCCCAGCGGCGCCGAGCCCCTCTCGATGACGCGGATACGGTCGGGCTAAACGAGGGCGGGGACTCTGTCGCTGTGCGCAACGACCTTGCCGCTCGTGATCTTCGGCGCGTTCGGAATCACCGTGTTGAAGTTCTCGTCGCTGATCCACTTCGTGACGAGCTTCTTGGACTCGTCGGCCTGCTCTGAGGTCTCGAAGAGACCAAACGAGCTCAGGACGCCGTTGTCCGCCTCGATCAGGTAGTAGCCGGAGAAACCGGGGAGCTCGCGAAGCTGCGGCACGAGCGTCTCGTTGACCTTGCCGACGACCTCGTTGATGCGGGTCGTGTCGACACCTTCGTAGCGACGAATGGTGGCATGCATGTGATGCTCCTTCTGTGGTCCTTCAGGGCAGAGCGCTCGAATGAGCGCACTGCGGCGGTCAGGCCAGGGGTCACAGTCGGAGAGGAAGTGCTAGAGCCTCGACGGCTTCAACAGCAAGAGCCAACGCGCTGGTTCCACCATAGCTGCGATCCTGCCGCACCGTCGGATTCCTGCGCGCTCGCTCGAGATCGAGCCGGACCGACGCTGCGTCGTGCTACGCCCCCATACTCAGCGCAAACCCAGTCAGAGCCAGCCGGCGCCCTCAACCCGCAGCCGCAGCGAGGAACGTCGTAGCTCCTCGACGCTGAGCGGCAGCAGCGCCGATGGCGGCGCCGGCGTGAGGTGACATGCTGCGGGTGGCTCCTCGAAGGCAGCGCATGAGGCAAACCCCAACGCTGGACATCCAGCCGGAGCGGGATCCGCTGACGACGATCGCAGTCTCGGCCTCACCGGTCGTGCTCGAGGGCCGCTATCGGCTGCTGATGCGAGCGCTCTGGCAGCTTCGCCACTCGCGGAGGACACGCTGGGGACTCGGTCTCGGATCGGCTGCCTTCATGCTCCTCCTCGCCTTCCTGGCCGTTCGTCACTTCGCGACCACTTCGTGGCCGCTCTCGCGCGGCAAGCCGGGCTTGCTCGTCGCGGCCGGGCTGCTGCTTCTCCTTGCCCAGGCGCTCAAGGCGTTTGGCTGGGCACGGCTGTTCACGAACCGCGAGCGGCCCTCTCCGCTTGCGCTTGTCGCTGGCAACGGCGGCGCGGCGCTGATCGGTGTCGTCCTTCCGGGCCGCTTCGACGATGCGATGCGGATCGCGGTCGTGCGCCGCTACCCAGGTTGTCCTGCCGGTCTGCGGGCAATCGGCCTCTCGCTTGTCATGCTCGGTTTGATCGACAGCGCCGCGCTGGCGCCGCTCGCCGTCATCGCCGTCGCCTTCCCGGGAGCCGGGGTCGCTGTGCGTGCCGCGCTCGCGGTCGTAGCCGGAGCCGGGATGGTAGCCGCCGCGGTGATCGTAGCCCTGCCACGCCTGGCCGGAAACGAACGCGCCCTGCGCTTCCGGCTCGGCCGCTGGTTGAGCCCGCGCACGACCTCGCTGTCCCGCGCGGCGCAGGCGTGGGGGTTCGTCCTCGGCTGCTGGCTTGTCCGCGGGGTGGCCTGCTTCATCATGCTCGGCACGCTCGGACTGGGTTACTCGTTCCCACTCGCGCTGCTGTTTCTCTGCGCCGGTGCCTCGGCCGCGGCGCTGCCGGTCGGGCCAGCGGGCGCAGCCACTCAGGCAGCCGCCGGAACCGCCGCGCTCGCCGCCGCGGGTGTGGGGACATCGCAGGCCCTTGCGGCCTCCGTATCCGTGGGCGCCCTGGGAGTCTTCTCCGGAGCAGCCGTCCTGCTCTTCGCCGTTGCGTGGCGCAGCGGACGGTTGCTGCTGCCCGTTCGGACCGCAGCCTGAACGAGACGCCCCAGAGGTGGTTGATCGCGGCGAGGCCAAGCGCGAGCGCGCTCTCGTGCGTCAACCAGCCCCGCTCAGTTTCGTCAGCGCCTGCAAATGATGCGGTTCCGAGGAGTTCAGCGCCGAGTGCAGTTGCATCCGATCCGGCCTGTCACTCCGGAGGTCGCGGGTTCGAGTCCCGTCGCTCCCGTCTTTCGAATCATCCGCAATCAAGCCGTTCCTCTCGCCCGGGAGGTTCGTCGGCTGTGGAACAGTCGCAAGCCCAGGAAAGCGATCGCCGCAAAGACGACGACGGAGCCCGCGCGCGTAGCGGCGCCGGACCCGAACGGCGAGAAGAGGACGTTGGCCGCGAACACGGCAGGCAGGGCGGCGAGCAGCGGTAGCCATGCGCCCCGCCACTCGGCGAGGCGGCGGAACGCGAACGCCAGGACGAGTAAGGCGAGAAAGGTCGCGCCGACGGTGAAAGCGGACTCGATCTTGTGGGCGTGCGAGTGCCACGAGTCATTGCTGCACCCGACGTCGATTCCCTGGCAGTCGAGGCGGAAGATCCCGTCGAGGAACGTGCCGACGCCCATCGCGATCACAGCCGCGGCGCCGAAGCGGCCGATGCGGCTTGGACTGAGTGCGCGCCAGAGGCCGATTCCGAGCGCGACGATCAGCAAGCCCGAGACGTTGGCGGCGACCTCGTTGTAGAGCCACGGGCTGCTCGCCGTCAGCGCGCCGAGATCGGAGATGTCGTCGCGCGTCGGGCTGAAGGCCGGCGGCTGCGCGAGGTCGCCGGCGATCCAGCCGGCGTTGAACGTGACGAAGGCGAGTAGCCCGCAGGCGCCGGCGAACCATGCTCGCCCTAGGCCACTCGTTGCGGTGTCGAGTGGTTGACGGGCCATGAGCTGAGCATCACAGTGATGGGCGGCACCGACATCGGGGCGCCACCCTGAAACGGCACGCTAATTCGTCGACTTGTGGCTCGGGCGGAGATCGGCGATAGTCGAATCTGAGGAGAGGGGTTCAAACGACTGCCGAGCTGGCTGAACCGTTGGTTGCCACGCCCGAGCGCGGCGCACGCAGGCTACGCCGCGATATCGGCTTCTTCGGGCTCCTGTTCGCGTCGTTTGGGTCGATCATTGGTGCCGGCTGGCTGTTTGGCGCCCTGTACGCGTCCTCGCTCGCCGGGCCGGCCGCGGTGATCTCCTGGGTGATCGGCGGCGGGGCGCTGATGCTCCTCGCCTTTGCGCACGCCGAGCTCGGCGGCATGTACCCGGTGGCGGGGGGCAGCGCCCGGTTCCCGCGCTACGCCTTCGGGAACCTGATCGGCTTCACGAGCGGCTGGATCGCGTTTCTCGGCGCCGTGACCGTCGCGCCGATCATGGTCGAGGCCACGCTCCTGTACACGTCGAACTACGTCAGCTCGCTCACGACCGTCTCGGGTGGCAGGCCGGTTCTGACAGCCCAGGGCTACGTCGCCGCGGCAGCCCTGCTGCTCCTCTTCTGCACGATCAACGTCCTTGGGGTGCGCTGGCTCGCCGAGACCAACATGCTCGCCGTCTGCTGGAAGCTCTTGGTGCCGGTCGTAGCGGTCATCGCACTGATTGCTACCTCCGCACACACCGAGAACTTCAGCGCGAACGGCGGGTTCATGCCCTTCGGGTGGAAAGGCGTGTTCCTCGCGTTGTCGGCGGGCGGGGTCATTTTCGCGGGCCTGGGCTTCGAGCAATCGGTCCAGCTCGGCGGCGAGACACGCAACCCGAGGCGGAACATCCCGCTAGCGATCATCGGCGGCATGGTGGTGGCGATCGTCCTCTACATCGCGCTGCAGGTCGCGTTCATCCTGGCGCTCGACCCCTCGAGCCTGTCGAAGGGCTGGGGCGCGGTGACGTTCTCGGGGAAGGGCCAGCTGTTCGGACCGTTCGCCGCGCTGGCGACGGCCCTCGGCCTGGGCTGGCTCGCGGTCCTGCTCTACACGGATGCAATCGTCTCGCCCGGGGGCACCGGCCTTCTCTACACCGGAGCGAGTGCCCGACTCACCTTCGCCCTCTCTCGAAACGGCTTCATCCCGCCGGCCTTTGCCCGGCTCACGCAACGCGGAACGCCCCTCTTCGCAATCGCGTTCTCGTTCCTCTGCGGCCTGGTGATCCTCCTCCCCTTCCCCCGCTGGCAGGAGCTGGTCGGCTTCATCTCAGCGGCGGCCGTGGCCGTTTACGCAATGGCGCCGCTGGCGCTCGGTGCTCTCAGGCGTCAGGACCCTGCGCGGCCCCGCCCCTTCAGGCTTCCGGCGGCAGCACTCGTCGCTCCCGGAGCCTTCATCATCGCGAGCGAGATTCTGCTCTTCACCGGCTGGGCCGTGATCTGGAAGCTGATCGTCGCGATCCTGCTGGGCTTCGCGCTGCTCGGCCTGTCGAATCGCGCCGACAAGAGCGGGCCGGCAGTTTCGCTCGACTGGCGTGGCGCTACGTGGCTTTGGCCGTACCTGCTCGGGATGGGCGCGATCTCGTACCTGAGCTCCTTCGACACGAAAACGCCCAGCTCGGTCCCGCTGGTCGGCCTCCACGGGCCTCGCAACGAGCTCACGTTCGGGTGGGACATTCTGGCCGTCGCGTTCTTCAGCCTCGCCGTCTACGTCCTCGCGATCCGAAGCCGGCTCCCCGCCGAGCGGGCGCTCGACTACATCGGCGACCCGACGGTGGAGGAGCCGGAAGGCACCGACGTTCACCCCGCCAAGGCTGCCGGCGACCCTGCGCGACGGTAGCTTCGCGAGCGCGCGGCGAACATCAACCCGGCGAGAACGAGGAGCGCGCCTCCGAGCAGGCTCAGCCCGATTCCGACCCAGAGCAGCGCGGGCACCTTGACGCCGACGCCGATCGTCGCCGCGACGTCGCGAGAGCCGTCGGCATTCATCACCACGATCGACCAATCGCCGGAGCGCAGCTTCCACGTCAGCGGGCTCGTATTGGAGACGGCTGCCGCCCAGAATGGCTCGCTTGCGGGCCGGCCCGGGTCGACGTTTCCGGGGTGGTCGACGTAAGTGACCTTGAACGGATCGAGATCGAGCTTCGTCGCCTCCGTGTGGGCGATCCGTGCGAGGTAGGCGTCCACGGTCGCCTTCGGTGCGATCCCCACGAACAACGGCTTGTCGCCGGAGACGGCGAGCCGGACCTTGCCGGCGAGCCACGTCGGAACGTAGCTCCCGACCGTGATGCTGTCCGTTGCGATCGCGCGAGTGTGGGTCTGGTAGTGGTGCGCGTTGGCGGAGAAGTAGCCGTTGTGATCGCGCTTCGACGAGCTGGCCCAGATTCCCGTCACGCCGGCTGCGAGCACGAGCGCGCCGAGCACGGCTGCGACCCATGCTCCAATCGTGAGACCGGTGCGCTTCTGCGGATGTGCGGCGGTTTGCATTTTCACTCCCTTCATCGTTGGCGGTCGGACCTCCGGCCGTTGATGCCGGAGGTCCGACCGCGTGAGCTATGCGGAGACGGGCACCGCGTCCGGCGCGGGCTCGGCCTCGGGCTCGGACTCGGGCTTGTCGAGCCGAGGAAGCCATTCGAGCCACCTGGGCAGATACCAGTTCCGCTCGCCGAGCAGCTTCATCGTCGCCGGCAGCAGCACGCCGCGGACGAGCGTGGCGTCGATCAAGATCGCCGCCGCGAGCCCGACGCCGAACTGCTTGAAGATCAGCATCGAGAGGGTGGCGAAGATCGAGAAGACCGCGATCATGACGATTGCTGCGCTCGTGACCACGCCGGCGGTGGACTTGATCCCGTGGGCGATCGCGTCGTCCATGCTGGCGCCGCGATCGAACGTCTCCCGGATCCTGCTGATGATGAACACGTGGTAGTCCATCGAGAGCCCGAACAGGATCACGAACAGGAGCAGCGGCGTCACGGGATCGATCCCGGCAGTGGAGCTGAAGCCGAGTAGCCCCTTGCCGATGCCGTGCTGGAAGACGAGCACCAGCACGCCGTAGGCGGCGGCGACCGAGAGCAGGTTGAGCACGATCGCCTTGATCGCGACCACGATCGAGCGGAACGCGACCAGCATCAGCGCAAACGCGAACAGCAGGACGAACCCGACCACCAGCGGCAGCTTCGATCTGAGCTGGTCTCTTGCGTCCTTCCACTCGGCCGTGAGCCCGGTGACGCCGGCCTGGACGTTCGGGAGCGCGCCGACGGTCCTGGGAAGCGCGTCCTGGCGCAGGGCGGCCAGGCTGGCGTTCGACTGGGCGTCGGTTCCCTTGCCGAGGATCGGGACCGTGATGTTCGCGATCGTGCCGTCCTTGTTCGTGGCGGTCGTGATCGGCCCGCGCGCGCGGCCGGTGGCCAATGCAGCCAGTTTGAGCTGGCCGATTGCCTGGCGAACGGCCGGTGCATTGACGTCCGCCGCCTTGACGACGACATAGGCCGGCAACGCCGTACCCGGGAACGCGTGCTGCATGCGGTTGTAGGTCTTCACGACGTCGAGCGACTTCGGGAAGGTGTCGGGGCCGGGGGTCGACATCCGCAGCTGGAGGGCCGGGGCGGCAAGTGCCAGCAACAGCCCGCCCGCGATCACCGCGGACAGCAGCGGACGACGGAGGACGCGGTCGACGATCCCTCCCCAGACGCGGCCTTCGCCGTTGTCGCTGCGCAGGCGGCCTACGAGCGGAACGTGCATCCGCTCTACGCCGTCGCCGAGCTTCGAAAGCAGCGCAGGAAGAACGGTCAGCGAACCGACCATGGCCAACGCCACCACGATCATCGTCGCGTAGCCGAAGGATGCGAAGGTTGAGTCGCCGGCGAAGAACAACCCGGCCATCGCCACCATCACCGTCAGGCCGGAGATCAGCACCGAGCGGCCCGAGGTGGCAGCTGCGGCCTCGAGTGCAGCCCGCTCGCTCCGGCCGGCAGCACGCTCCTCGCGCACGCGGCGCAAGTAGAACATCGAGTAGTCGACGCCGACCGCGAGCCCGACCAGCAACACGACGGCCAACGCTTCCGGCGCAATCGGCAGCAGATGACTCGGTAGGGCTACCAACCCGAAGGTCGCGAACACGGCCGTCAGGGCGAGCAGCAGCGGGATGCCCGCCGCCACGAGTGCGCCGAACGCGACGACGAGGATGATCAGCGTCAGTGGGATGGAGTAGACGCCCGCGCTCCTCAGATCGTGCGCGAAGGCGGTATCGACGGCCTTCGCAGCGCTTGCACCGCCGAACTCTCCAACGAAGAGGGCGGGATGTGCGCGCTGCGCGGCGGCGACGTTGCTGAGGATCGGGCCGAGCTTGTCCGCCGCCTTCGTGCTGTCGCCGCGTATCTCGAACTCGACCAGGGCGGCGCGGCCGCCCTTTCCGATCTGGCTTGCGTTGGCCGAATCGAGGGGCGACCTGACGTTCTGAACAGCCGCGATCTTCCCGAGGCGGCTGACAACGTCGTTGACGGCGGCATCGAACTCGGGAGTGCCCGCTCGAGCCGAGCGGCTCTGGATCAGCACACTCTCACTCGCGGGTACTTTGAATCCGGCATCGAGGATCCTGTCCATGCGGCCGGACTCGCCTGGGCCGGCCCTATTCGGATCCGCCTGCTTCACGCCGACCTGGCCTCCGACGGCGAACGCAAGCAGCACGAGCGCAAGCCAGCCGAAGGTGGCGGTCTTCCAGTGGGACGCGCTCCAGCTGCCCATGCGGGCAGCCAGGTTGCGGCGATTGCCGTTCGCGGTGCGGAACATGACGGTTCTCCTTTCGGCCGGTCCTGCGGTCATGGGATGTCGACCTCGCTCACGCTCGTCGCGGTGGTGCGCCGCGCGACGTAAGGCGGCAGCAGCGTCAGTGCGTCCTCTGCCGTTGCGCTTTCGACCGTCCACCAGATTGCGTGGCCGCCGGAGCGGCACGAGGCGAGGGTGGGGCGGTGGCGGAGCGGGCTCTCGTGCCCCCTGAAGGAGGCAAAGACGACACCGCACTCCTGCGGCTCGTGGTGATGGTGCAGCAAGTAGCGAGCCATGCAGCGAGACTGCCGCCGCGCTGCCGCCCTGACATCGGGCGGGCACCCTGATTTCCGGTTCCGGCGACCCTGACTTACGCTGGTTGCGAAGGAGATGGCTCTGCTAACCGATCAGCTCGTGGGACGCACCGAGGAGCTCGGTTCGTTCGAGCAGGTCCTCGCCGAGGTGGATCGCGGCGACTTCGTCGCGGTCGAACTCATAGGCGAGCCCGG
>CAVXXZ010000002.1:0-9825 GCA_963765795.1 uncultured Actinomycetes bacterium | reverse complement strand
AGCCTGTGCCGACGGCAGTGGTCGCGCGCGCGAAGCGAGCAACTGCGCGCTCTGACAGGGCACGCGCCGGAAGCTCGACAACGAAGGATGTTGATCTAGGCAGGATGTGATTCGTCCAGCCAACGACGCTTCCGGATTCTCGTGTCAGGCGCCGGAGGGGCAGTCCGACGAGCGCGGCGAACCGTCGTTCCACGGCGATCTGTCCGCCCGACTCGTCGACAACATCAAGATGCTGGTGGAACCAGATCGAAACCTGTGGGCGAAGGCGTCGGATCAGCCGATACGCAGTACGGCTCTCCGGCTCTGATAGCGGGCGCAGACCCGAGTAGTAGACGCCGCTCTGCATCTGCCAACGGTGGGGGAAGTTCCGGTTGAGGTCAACGCCGTGCGCGTTCCCTCGCGTTCCCGCCGCTACGCCATCTGGATTGAGCACCGGGACTACCCAGAGATCGACGGTTGTCAGCGACATCCGCTCGAGCCTTCGGGCGATGGCTATCCCCGCGGTCTCGTTGCCGTGGATGCAGCCCACCACGAGTTCGCGGCGCGAGCTGGCCGGATTGCCGACCTCGTAGGCAACGATCGGCCTTCCGTCGACTGAACGCCCGAGCAAGACCTTTCTCGTGCCTTCGCTGACGATGAGCGCGACCTCGGCGCCGCTCTCGAGCCGCCTGTGCGGTTTCGGCCTTTGCGAGATCACGTACCCCTTCTTCACCTTCCGCGAGAAGACGTGCGTGACCTTGCCAACCCGGCAGTTGCCAGCTTCGACCGCGCGCTCCGCAGCCTTCAACGCCTCGCCGGTGACCTCCGGCACAACACAAGCCTCATCGAAGGTCGCCGTCACCGACTCCGCCGCGTTCATCGTCACCTCGCAGCTGCCAATACCCGAACAGCCCGCACCCGACCAGCCGGCGAACGACGAACCCGGCGCGGCCGTCGCCGTCAAGATGACCTCGGTTCCGCTTGGGTAGTCGTACGAGCAGGTCGAGCCGCAGTCGACTCCAGCAGGCGAGCTCGTCACCGTCCCCGACCCGCTCCCCGCTAACGCCACCGACAGCGTGTAGACGGTCGCCGTCTCAACGAGGGCGACCGGACGCGCACGCACAAACGGATTGTTGGCAGCGCCGGCAGCTGCGCTGGAAGCAAGAACGAAGGCACACACGATGCTCCCCAGGAGCGCCATGCAGCGGGGCGACCGCCTCCCGAGAGTACGAAGAAGCAGATGCCTCACAACAGAGGACGGAGCGCTGGTGTCGTCTGGACGGCGATCCCTCCGACTATCGCAGAGACGCGAAGGAGGACGATAGTTTTGGTTGACACGACCATTATTATGTGCTTAGGTAATGGTCATGAGTACCAACACCTACGACCCATCTGAGTTTCCGGCCTTCGCGGTCACCGTCGACGTCGTCGTGTTGACGATGGCGAAGGGACAGCTGCAGGTGCTTCTCGTCCAGCGCGGCGTCGATCCGTTCGCGGGCATGTGGGCGATCCCCGGTGGCTTCAAGCGTCCGGAAGAGACGCTCGACGAGGCAGCTCGGCGCGAGTTGCACGAGGAAACCGGCGTCGATGGCAACGCGCTCTTGCGCCAGTTCGGCGCCTACGGCGACCCCGGTCGCGACCCGCGGATGAACGTCGTCACGGTCGCGTACGTCGCGGTCATCCGTGACATCGGCACCCCGGCGGCAAGCACCGACGCGGCCGCTGCCGCGCTCATTCCCGTCGACGAGGTGGTGAGCGGGCAGGTCGAGCTCGCGTTCGACCACACGACGATCCTCGGTGACGCCGTCGACCGCGTGCGTACCGACCTCGAGTTGACCGGCACGGCCACGGCGTTCCTGCCGCCGGCGTTCACGCTCGCGGAGTTGCGCAACGTCTACGAGGCGGTCTGGAACGTTCGTTACGACGCAGCCAACTTCCGCAAGCGCGTCCTCGCCGAGGACGGCTGGGTGATCCCGACCGGCCGTCGCGCACAACCCGGCTCCGCGGGCGGCAAGCCGGCAGAGCTCTTCCGCGCCGGCCGCCGGTGGAAGCACGGCAGCCCTGTCCGGCGCCGGAGGGCCGCATCGTGAAGGCGGTCGTGCACGACCGGTACGGGCCGCCCGAGGTCCTGCGGATCGAGGATGTCCCCAAGCCGTCGCCGGCGCCCGACGAGGTTCTCGTCCGGATCCGCGCAACCGGCCTGACCCGCTCCGACGCCCATCTGCGCGCCGGAGAGCCTTCCGTCAGCCGGTTCATGTCGGGGCTTCGGCGCCCCAAGCGTCGGATCCTCGGTCACGAGCTCGCGGGCGAGGTGGAAGCGGTGGGCGCCGAGGTGACCGAGTTCGCACCTGGCGACCGGGTCTTCGGCGCACTCCCCTACCTCGCGCTCACCAGCGGCGCCCACGCGGAATACATGTGCATCCCCGCGCGCCTCCCGATCGCGCACATGCCTGCCGGGCTCACGTTCGAGGAGGCGGGCGGAATCTGCGACGGGCCGATGCTGACGCTGAACGTCCTCCACCCCGCGGGCTCGCTCGACGGCAAGCGTGTCCTCGTCCACGGCGCGTCCGGCTCCATGGGCACCGCGGCCGTGCAGCTCGCCAAGCACTTCGGCGCGCACGTCACCGCCGTCAGCAAGCCGGAGGCGATCGCCCTCGTGCGCTCGCTCGGGGCCGACGAGGCGATCGACTACACCCGCGAGGACTTCACGAAGAACGGCCAGACATACGACGCGATCGTCGACACCGTCGGCAAGCACCATCCCTATTCGTTCCGGCGCTGCAAGCGCTCACTGAATCCCGGCGGGGTCTACCTCCCCACCGACGGGCTCCGCAACGCGTTCCTCTGGCTCTGGCACAAGCGCTTCGGCGACAAGAAGGTCGTGTTCGAGCTGCCGCCGCGGATGCGCAAGGAGGACGTCCTCCTCGTCAAGCAGCTAATCGAGACCGGCGAGTACCAGCCGGTGATCGATCGGATCTATCCACTCGCGGACGCGATCGAGGCTCACCGCTACGTCCAGGCCGGCCACAAGACCGGCAACGTCGTCCTCACCCTCGAAGGAGACCGCTGATGCTCACATTCGATCCCCATTCCGAGGCCCGCGAGCGCGCCCGGCAACTTCAGGCCCAGGCCGCCGTAGAGCGCCTTCACCTCTCGACGAGCCGACGCCTGCTCGCTGAGGCCCTTCGCCGGACAGCCGACCGGCTCGACTCGAGACCGATCGTCATCCCGCTCAGCTCGCACCGATGAGGGCCGCCGTCCACGAGCGGTACGGCCCGCCGGAGGTGCTCCGCATCCGCGACGTGCCGCAGCCCGAGCCGGCCAAGAACGAGGTGCTCGTCCATGTGCGCGCGTCGACGGTGACGCGCACCGACTGCGGCCTCCGCGTTGCGTCGCCGTTCTTCGTCCGGCTCTTCACAGGCCTGCTCCGACCGAAGCAGACCATCATCGGGATGGAGTTCGCCGGCGAGATCGTGGCCGTCGGCGGCGAGGTCGAGGAATTCGCACCCGGAGACCGCGTCTTCGGCGTCAAGCGCGGCTCGAACGCCGAGTACGTCTGCGTGAAGACGAGCGGCCCGATCGCGCGGATACCCGCAGAGATGCCCTTCGAGCAAGCGGCCGCCGTCGCCGACGGTGGCTGCAGCGCGCTTTCGACGCTGCGCCAAGCGGGTCTGAGGCCCGGGCAGCGGGTCGTCGTCTACGGCGCGTCCGGCTCGATCGGCACCGCGGCCGTCCAGGCCGCCAAGGACCAGGGCGCGCACGTCACCGCCGTCTGCGGCCCGAATGCGCTGGAGCTCGCCCGCTCGCTGGGCGCAGACGAGGTCCTCGACTACACGCGGGAGGACTACGCCGCGCGCGGCGCTACCTACGACCTCGTCTTCGACGCTGTCGGCAAGAGCTCGTATCGCCGCTGCCGCCGCGCGCTGAAGCCTGACGGCCTGTACATCACGATGGACGGCGGTTTCATGTGGCACGCGCCGCTCCTCGCGCTCGTCAGCAAATGCGTGAAGCTCGGGGTCGCCCGCTATCGGAAGGAGGACGTGGAGACGCTCGCCGCGATGATCGAGGCGGGCACCTACCGGCCGGTGATCGACCGCGCGTACCCCCTGGACGAGGTGGTCGAGGCGACCCGCTATGTCGGAACCGGGCAGAAGACCGGCAACGTCGTCCTCGACCTCAGCTGAGCTCCTCGCTACCGTCTTCGAAGTGCCTGCTCGCGCGGACAGCCTGCCGTCTCGACTCGAGCTCGAGGCCGACTCGGGCGGCGTCCGGCTCGCCGGGAGCCTCTGGCGCCCGGCAGGCGAGGCGGTGGCGGGTGTGCTCATGCATCCCGGCTCGGGGCCGTCTGACCGGGACAACGACATGCTCTTCCCGCCGATCAGGGAGCACCTGCTCCGAGCGGGGATCGCCGTGTGCTCGTTCGACAAGCGCGGAGTCGGCGGGTCGGCCGGGCACTGGCAAGACGCGGGGATCGTCGAGCAGGCCGACGATCTTCTCGCCGCGCTCGCCGTCTTCGAGTCCGAGAGCCCTCGCGACCTCCCGCTCGGACTGTTCGGCCACAGCCAGGGCGGCTGGGTTGTCGTCGAGGCCGCGGGAAGAGGCGCGCCCGTCGCGTTCGTGATCACGAACTCGGGGCCTGGTGTCTCGCCCGCGCGGCAGGAGCGCTACTCCCTAACGAGCAAGCTGACGGATGGCCGGGAAGCCGAGGCACTCGCGACGTACGACGCCGTGGTGGCTGTGATGCGCGAATGCCCCACTCTGGACAAGGGAGTGGCGCGGCTGGAGGCGGCGGACGTTCCGTACCGCGAGCTCCCTGGGCTGGAGTTCATGTTCGAGGACGAGGCGATCTGGGGCCTCTGCGCCAAGATCTTCGACTACGACCCTGCGCAGGCCCTGTCGCGGATCACGGTGCCGGTCCTCGCCCTCTTCGGGGCGGCCGACAAAATCACGCCGGCCGAGGAGAGCGTCGTCGCGTTCCGCGCTTCAGTGCGCCCGGAACTCCTCCAGGTCGAGGTCTTCCCTGACGGCGACCACCGGCTCCACCACGGGGAGCCGCCACGCTTCGTCGACGGCTACCTCGACCGCATCAGCGCGTTTGTGCGGGCAGCCACGGATCCGCGGTAGGGCTGGCACACTCTTCGCGTGCCTATTCGTCCGGGGTCGCGGCGCCTGCTGCTCACGGCGCTCGTGCTGTTCGCGGTTCTGGCAGTGCCGGCAGCGGGAGCGGGACAGTCCTCGCCGGCCCGGTCTGCCTACGCCGGTCTTGGAACCTGGCTCGACATCTACGCGACGCCGTTCTGGACGCATCCGCAGCGAGAGGTGGCGGCGATGTCCCGGAGTGGAGTCCGGACGCTCTACCTGCAGACCGGCAACTACGAGCAGACCGTCGACCTCGTGCGCCCGCAGGCGCTCGGTCGCTTCATCGACGCGGCCCACGCGGCGGGAATGCGCGTGGTCGCCTGGTACCTGCCTTCCTTCCTCTACCCGGCGCAGGACGCGCGCCGAGCATTGGCGGCGATTCGGTTTCGGAGCGCGAAAGGCGGTCGCTTCGATTCGTTCGCGCTCGATATCGAGGCCAGCCTCGTCAAGGGCGTGCCGCTGCGAAGCAAGCGCCTGCTGCAGCTTTCCGCCCGGCTGAGGGCGGCCGTCGGCCACCGCTATCCCCTGGGGGCGATCATTCCCTCGCCGGTCGGGATCCGCAGACATCCCCACTACTGGCCCCACTTCCCCTACCGCTCGCTCGCCCGCTTCTACAACGTCTTCCTGCCGATGGCCTACGCCACCGATCGCCACATCCGCGGCATCGAGGCCACACGCGCCTACGACGCCGCCGACATCGCCATCATCCGCTCGCGCACCGGCAAGCCCCACGTGCCGATCCACCTGATCGGCGGGCTCGCCAACGCGATGGGCGCCAAGGAGATCGCCGGCTTCATGGGTGCCGTCGGCGACTGCGAGCCGCTCGGCTACAGCCTGTATGCCTTCTCGGTCACCAGGCAAACGACGTGGAAGGCGCTCGCCGCGCCGCCGCCGAGCTCTCATCCGTGCGGATAGAGGCGCGCCAGGTAATGGAGGAACACGGCCCAGTTGTATCCGCCTTGCCCCGGGGGGGCGACGCTGGGCACGCCGCCCCGGCCGGAACCCTGGTCAGTGCTGCGCTGTGATCGTGCCGAAGAGCCCGTCGGCCTCGTCGTTGATGCCGGCGGTGAAGTACAGGGTGTTCGGGTTGCCGTTCGCGCCCGTGTTGCCGAACTCGAGTGCCCAGAGCCCGTCGATCGAGAGCTTCCCGTGCGTTGCGGCGCGGAGCGTGCCGCGGTGCTCGAAGCGGCCGTGCATCTCCTGATAGGCGTTGATCTGCCCGTCACCGAAGTTGCCGACCAGCAGGTCGCCACCGAAGCGGCCGAACGACGCCGGCGCCTTGGCGAGCCCCCACGGGGCATTGAGCTGCCCGTGCTGGGCGACCCGGCGCAAGAACTTCCCGTCGAGGTCGTAGACGTCGACGATGCCGAGTCCCCGCCCGTGCTTCTCGTCGTCAGACCCACGCTGTTGCTTCGCGTACGTCACGAAGACACGGTCGCCGATCGTCTGGATCCCGAACGGCCCGTAGTGCTTCGGGAGCTTCGGGTCGACGAACGCGCCGGGCGTGTTCACCGGGTTCCAGCTTCCGTCGAACACGTCGACGCGGCTGTGTCCGGGCCCCTGGGCGAAGTCCGTGGCGTAGAGCCGCGGCCCGGAGAGGCCGTTCGAGATGGCGAGACCTTTGTAGACAGCCCCGGCCGAAGGCACCGTCACGAGCGCGGCCGTCGAGCCGATGCGCCACGCGCTGATGGTGCCGTCCTCGCCGTCGAAGATGAAGTTCGACGGCCCGAGCGTCGTCGGGCTCGCCGTCGTCCCGACCTGCAACTGGCCCGCGATCCCGGAGAACACCGCTCCGGTCGGGTCGCCGGGAACGCCCTGCGCGGGCAGGTTGCCGATGTCGACCCGCGTTCCCGCACCGTTGTAGACCGACGTGCTGGCGGTGCCGTTGTTGGCGATCCACCACGGGGTCGCGTCGCCGCGCGCGAGGCCCCAGGTGTTTTTCAGGTTCGCGTCCGTGGCCGGCGCGAGGCCGGGCACGTCAGAGGCCAGCGGCGTGACGACGTAGTGGTTCTTGCTGGGCGGCGCTGCCAGAGCGGCGGCGACCGCCAGTAGAGCGGTTGCACTCGCGGCCGCGAGTGCGGCCAAACCGAAACGATGCATGGGTGTCCCCCTTTTTTTCGCTCCCCTGACCTACGCCGCCCCGAGCGGACCGGTTTCAAGGGTAGTGCTACGTTCGGCCCCAAATGCAGTCGCTGAGCGGGATGCTGGTCGTTGATTTCAGTCGTTACCTGCCCGGCGCCTTCGCGTCTCGCGAGCTGCTGGAGCTCGGGGCACGGGTCGTCTGCGTCGAGCCGCCCGGCGGCGATCCGATGCGCAGCACCGCCCCCGCCTGGGACGCGGCGCTCCGCGTGGGAAAGGAGTCGCTCGAGGTCGACCTGAAGCGCGAGCCGGCGCCGGCGCTCGAGCTCCTGCACGAGGCGGACGTCGTGCTCGAATCGTTCCGCCCAGGCGTCGCGTCCCGGCTAGGCATCGGCCCGGAGCACGCACCGGAACACACCGTCTACTGCTCGATCACCGGCTTCGGCCTCGGCGGCCGCCATGAGCAGCGCGCCGGACACGACCTCAACTACCTCGGCTGGGCCGGCGCGCTCTGGGACACCGCGCCGGCGTTGCCGCCCGTCCAGGTCGCAGACCTCGCCGCAGGCGCACTCGGCGCCGTGACGAAGATCCTCGCCGCACTGCTCGAGCGTGAACGCACCGGCAAGGGCGGCCGCGTCGTCGTCTCGATGACCGACGGCTCGCATCGCCTCGTCGCGCACCGCCTCGGCGGCGACGGCGTGCCGCGCCTCCTCACCGGCGGCCTCGCCTGCTACCGGATCTACGAGACCGCGGACGGACGCCATCTCACGGTCGCCGCGCTCGAGCCGGCGTTCTTCCGGCGCCTGACGGAGCTACTGGACCGGCCGGAGCTGGCGGACAGCCAGTTCGACGCGGACCAGGAGGCACTCGCGGTCGAGCTCGCGGCGATCATCAAGGCACGCCCACTCGCGGAGTTGCTGGAGCTATTCGAGGCCGAAGACGTCTGCGTGGGGCCCGTCGCCACGCTCGCTGAAGCCGCGTCCGACCTCGTGTAGCGTTTCGCACGCCATGCAGATTCGGCGCGATCCGGCAGCGCCGCTCGCGGGGCGGGTGACGAGCTACTACGGCTTCGAGATGGCGACGCCGGAGCCGGTGCGGCAGCGCGAGGGGCCCGGCACTGACGTCGTCGTCATCCTCACGTTCGAGGAGCACTGGCTGATCGACGGTGAGCGGCACACCTCGTTCGTGGGAGGACTGTACGAACGGCAGGTGACCACCGAGCACCCCGGCCGCTCACTCGGCATGCAGGTCAACCTCGATCCGCTCGCCGCGCGGGCTCTCATCGGCGCGCCGCTCGACGAGCTCGCGGGCCAGACTGTGCCGCTCGAGCAGATTCTCGACGCGCCGTTCCTCGTCGAGCGGCTCGCCGAGGCCGACTGGGACGCCCGCTTCGCACTGCTCGACGAGACGCTCAGGCCTCGGCTCGCCGACGCGCACCCCTCGCGCGAGGTCGCGTGGGCGTGGCAGCGACTTCGCGCGACGAACGGCCGGATCGCGATCGGGACGCTCGCGGCCGAACTCGGCTGGAGCCGCAAGCGGATCGTTGCCCGCTTCCGCGACGAGATCGGGCTGCCGCCGAAGGCGGTCGCCCGGCTCCTCCGCTTCGAGCGCGCGCGCGAGCTCGCCGGGACGATGACCTGGGGAGAGCTCGCTTTCGAGTGTGGCTTCTCCGACCAGTCGCACCTGATCGCCGAGTTCCGCCGGGTCACCGGGCGGACGCCGGAAACATTTCTCCAAGACACGGTGGCGCAGGCGGCCTAGCCTGCGCGCCATGGAACAACGAGTCACTCCCTATCTGCTGTACGAAGACGGCGCGGCCGCGATCGAGTTCCTCACGAAGGCGTTCGGCTTCCGCGAGGAGATGCGGACGACCGGGAGCGCGGGCGGCATGCACGCCGAGCTCGAGGTGTCGCCCGACGGCGGCTGGATCTACCTCGGCCAACCGCGGGAGGGATTCCGCAACCCGGCCGTCGCCGGCAAGACGTCGCTCGTGTACGTGATCGTCGACGACGTCGACGGCCACCACGCGCGCGCGAAAGACGCGGGCGCACGGATCATCGAGGAGCCGGCCGACCAGGACCACGGGTACCGCCGCTACGGCTGCGTCGATCCGCAGGGCCACGAGTGGTACTTTGCCCAGCCGCTGGCGGAGGAGGCGTCCGATGGCTGACGTCGTCCCGTTCATCGGCTACGAGGATCCGGGCGCGGCCGCCGACTGGCTCGTGCGCGCGTTCGGAGTCGAGGAGGTCGAGCGGTTCGAGGAGGACGGCGAGGTCGGCCACGTGACGCTGCGCCATGGCGACAGCCTCGTCTTCCTCGGCCATCCCGACGGCTACGTCAATCCGCTCCATCTGCGCGAGCAAAGCGAGGTGGTAGCGCGGATGTACGACGTCCCGTGGATCGTCGACGGCGTCTGGCTCGCGGTGGACGACATCGACGCTCTCGCCGAGCAGGCGCGCGCGGCCGGCGCGCGCATTCTCAGCGAGCCCGAGGACACATCGCACGGCCGCCAGTGCCGCATCGAGGATCCCGAGGGTCACCGCTGGATGCTCGGCGAGCGGCCTCGCTAATCGGGGCCGGCGCGAACCGGGCCCCAAACCGACAATCAGCGCGCGTCAGCCTCGACAG
>CAVXXZ010000001.1:0-40291 GCA_963765795.1 uncultured Actinomycetes bacterium | reverse complement strand
GGTGACCGTGAGACCGCGGTCCGCGGCGTCCGCGAGATCGCGCGCGAGGCGGAGCGGCTCGGCTTGCGGCTCGCCGTCGAGCCGTTCCAGCTGGAGGGGATCGAGAGCTGGTCGATCCTGAACACGCTCGGCGACGCCGCGGAGTTCGTGGACGAGGTCGGCAGCGACGCCGTCGGAATCCAGTTCGACGTCTGGCACCTATGGAACTCGAAGGATGTGCTCGACGAGATCCCGCGCTACGCGCACCTCATCGCCGGCGTGCACGTGAACGACTGGCGCGAGCCCACCCGCGGCTGGGCCGATCGCGTCCTGCCCGGTGACGGCGCGGCCGACCTGCCCGCGATCCTCGGCGTCTTAGAAGACGTGGGCTGGGACGGGTTCTACGACCTCGAGATCTTCTCCGACAACGGCGCCTTCGGCAGCGCGTATCCCGACTCGCTCTGGGATCTCGACGCCGCCGAGCTCGCGCGCCGGGGTCGGACGCCTTCGCCCAGCTGCTGGTCGAAAAGGAGGGTCCCGGCAGAAGCCGTGGGCCGGAGAGGAGAAACATGAGGGCAGGAAACCGGGCGCGCTGGGCACTCGTGATCGTTGCCGCTGCGGCGCTCGTCTTCGCCGCGGCCGCCGCCGCGGCTCGTACACACTCGGCGGCAGCGAAGAAGCCGATCGTCATCGGCTGGGCCCACGACGACTCGGCGGGGCCGATGGGCCCGTTCGACCTGCCTGCGCTCGCTGCGGCGCAGATCGAGCTGAAGAAGGTCAACAAGCAGAATGTGCTCGGCCGCAAGATCGTGCTCAAGACGTGCGACACGCAGAAGGACGATCCGACAGCGTCGAAGGCGTGCGCCGACAAGCTGATCAGCGAGGGCGCGAAGATCATCTATCACGACGTGCGACGTCGACCTCGCGGCCCCAGTCGTGCAGGAGGCGATCAACCACACCTGCTCACGATCGCGCCGTGCATCGGCACCGACCAGATGGGGCCGAAGCGGTTCGGCGCCAAGGGCAAGCTCGCCTTCAGCTTCGGCAACGTCGCGCAGGACGAGGGCTCCGCGATGGCGCAGTTCGCGTGGAATAACGGCTGGAAGACGGCCGACCTCGCGAAGGACACCGCGATCGTCTACTTCAAGGCGGTCGTGAGCGCGTTCAAGGCGCGCTTCAAGCAGCTCGGCGGGAAGATCAAGTACGAGACGACGTACCAGGACGCCCAGTTCGGCGGCAACGACGTCCAGAACGCCGTCACCGGGATCAACGCCCACAAGGCCGACGTCATCGTCACCTCGACGGCGGGCGCGTTCCAGTCGCTCGGGCCGTTCATTACCGGCATCCGCTCGGCGCAGCAACAAGACGCCGATCCTCAACTCGTGGGCCGGTGACGGAACGTACTGGGTCGACGGCCTCAATCCGAAGGTGACGAACTACTGGTTCGTGACGTACGCGAATGCGTTCGGCCACGATCCGAACCCGGCCGTGAACAGGCTCGCGAAGCAGGTCAAGGCCGCGACGGGCGGGTTCATCACTGGGCCGGCGGCGATCGACGGCGTGGTCACCGCGATCAAGCGGGCCAACGGCTCGCTCGTCGGCTCGAAGCTCGCGGCCGTGATGCAGAAGTTCCACAACGTCAAGACGCTCTCGGGGAAGGTCAGCTTCTCGAAGAGGCTGCACTCGGTCTTCGGTCGCCAGTACCGCGTGATCGAGATCAACAACAACAAGCCGATCGAGAAGGGCCTGATCCGGGCGAAGAAGGTTCCGCACAGCCCGGACTCGTAGGGCTTGGCGGCGGACGCCCAGCAGACGACGGAGGCCCGGAGGCATCGCTCCGGGCCTCCTCCGTCTCGCGCTCGTTCGCGGGCGTGCAGGCTTTGCGCGACGTCTCGCTCGAGCTGCAGCCCGGGCGAGGTCGTCGGCCTGATCGGGCCGAACGGGGCCGGCAAGTCGACGCTCGTCAACGTCCTCAGCGGCTTCGACCGCCCGACGGAGGGCCGCGTGCTGATGGAGGACCGCGACGTGACGGGCTGGTCGGCGCACCGCCGCGGCAGGCACGGGCTCGCCCGGACCTTCCAGCACAGCCACGCCTTCCGCGGTCTGACGGTGCGCGAGAATGTCGAGGTGTCGGCGCTCGGCGTGGGCGCGTCGGGCCGCGAGGCGGCGCGCCGGACGAACGAACTGCTCGAGCTGCTCGGCCTCGCCGGCTACGCCGACCGCCCGGCGTCGGACCTCTCGCACGGCGACGAGCGGGGGCTCGGCGTCGCGCGGGCGCTCGCCACGGAGCCGCGCTTCGTGCTCATGGACGAACCGGCGGCGGGCTTGCCCGAGGCGGAGATACCGCGCTTCGCCGCCGCGGTCAACGCCGTCCGCGACCGGGGCGCCGGTGTCCTGCTGGTCGACCACAACGTCGCGCTCGTGCTCGACGTGTGCGAGCGGATCCACGTGCTCGACCAGGGGACGACCCTTGCGGAGGGGACGCCGGACGAGATCCGCGCCCACCTCGGCGTTGCCGCCGCATACCTCGGCGAGAGTGCGGCGGCCGAGGAGCCCGCATGAAAGCACTGGCGGTCGAGAAGCTCTCGGTCCGGTACGGAGCGGTCGATGCAGTCCGCGGGCTGTCGCTCGAGGTGAAGCCGGGCCAGATCGTGGGCCTGATCGGGCCGAACGGGGCCGGGAAGTCGTCGACGCTGCACGCGATCATGGGCTCGGCCCCCATCGTGGGCGGCAACGTGCTGTTCGACGGTCGCTCGCTCGTGGGCGGCGGCCGGAGGACGTGGCGCGGCGCGGCATCGCGCTCGTGCCCGAAGGCCGCCGCATCTTCGGCGAGCTGACCGTCGAGGAGAACCTGCGCCTCGGGCTCGCGGGCCGGGGCAAGCGGAGGAACGGCAACGGGCTTGGCGCGCGCGTACGAGCTCTTTCCGGTCCTGCGCGAGTTCCGCTCGCGGCACGCCGGTGCGCTGTCGGGCGGACAGCAGCAGCAGCTGGCGATCGGGCGTGCGCTCGCCGCCGATCCCGACGTCCTGTTGCTCGACGAGCCCTCGCTCGGGCTGGCGCCGAAGATCGTCGACGTCGTCTTCGAGGCGCTGGCGCAGATCAGGGAAGCCGGCCTCGCAGTCCTCCTCGTCGAGCAGCGGGCCCAGCGGACCGTCGCCCTCGCCGACCGCTCCTACGTGCTCGCCAACGGCGAGCTTCGCCTCACCCTCGGCCCGGAGGACGCGGGCGACACCGACCGGCTCGTTGCCGCCTACCTCGCATGACGCTCGCGTTCCTCAACCTCTCGTGGCCGGTGTTCGCGGATGCGCTGGCGCTCGGCAGCATCTACGCGCTCATGGCGGTCGGCATCGGCCTCGTCTTCGGCGTGCTCCGCCTCGTCAACTTCGCCTACGGCCAGCTGATGATGGCCGGCGCCTTCGCGCTCGCCTTCGGGTCGCAATGGAGTCTGGCGAACTGGGAGTCGATCCTCTTCTGCTTCGGCGTCGTGCTGGCGCTCTCGTTGCTGATGGACCGGCTCGTCTTCAGGCCGCTGCGAGGGCACTCGCCCGCGGTGATGCTCGTGGCGACGTTCGCCGTCGCGTTCATCCTCCAGAACGTCGCGCTCATCGCCTTCGGGTCGTTTGGCAAGACCGCCGGTGCACTCGGGCAGCTCCAGGCGCCGTGGGACATCTTCGGCGTGGAGATCCGCAAGATCGCGATCATCGCGATCGCAACCGCTGCCGTGGCCCTTGCCTTGCTCCAGATCCTGCTCACGCGGACGTCGGTCGGGCTGCACATGAGAGCGGCCTCGATGGACTTTCGAACGGCGCGGATGCTCGGCGTACGGGCGAACCGCGTGATCACCGGCGCAGTCCTGATCTCCGGGCTCCTCGCCGGTGTCGCCGCCGTGATGCTCTCGGTGGAGCAGACACAGATCACGAGCACGTTCGCGCTTGCCGGAGACGATCTACGTGCTCATGGGAGTCGTCGTCGGCGGGCTCAACCGGCCGATCCCGGCCACGCTCGGTGGCTTCTCGATCGGCTTCGCCTTCGGCTTGCTCGGCGGGATCTTGCCCACGAACCAGAGCCAGTACGTGCCCAGCTTCATCTTTGCCGCAGTGATCGTGGTGCTCCTGGTGCGGCCGGACGGGCTCTTCACGCGTGCGACGGGGGCGGTAGAGCGGGTGTGAATCAGGTGAGGAGGATCCCGGAGCTGCTTGCGCCGGCTGCTGCTCATCCTCGCGACGGCGTGGCTCGGGCTCGAGGCCTCGATCTACCTTCAGGCGTACTTCCTCGACACCCTCGTCAAGGTCGCGATCGTCGTCGCCCTCTACGTCTTCATCGGCAACTCGGGCGTCCTCTCGTTCGGGACGATCAGCTTCGTCGCTCTCGGCGCGTGGACGGCCGGAGTCCTCACGGTGCCGTCGGACCAGAAGCGGTTCACGATGCCCGGCCTCGCCCACTTCCTCGTCACGACGACCGTCGGCAACTACGTCTCGCTTGCCCTCGCCGCGGCCGTCGGCGCCGCCGCCGCGCTCGCAGTCGGACTGCCGCTGATGCGGCTCTCGGGTCTCGCCGCCGGGATCGCGACCTTCGCGGTGCTCGGGATCACCTACAACGTGCTCACGTACGAGCAGAAGATCGGGCCGGGACAGAACGCCTTCTCTGGAGTACCACAGACGACCGGGATCTGGCAGGCGGCGATCGGGGGCCTCATCTGCGCGACGGCCGCCTACGTCTACCAGCGCACCCGGTTCGGCCGGATGCTGCGCGCGACCCGCGAGGATCCTGCGGCCGCCACGGCCGCCGGGATCTCGATCTACCGACAGCGGCTGCTCGCCTTCACGCTGTCCGGCGCGCTCGCCGGGTTCGCCGGCGGGATCTACGTCCACCTGCAGCCGCTGCAGGTGAACGGCCTGTACCTCGATCTCACCTTCATCACGCTGGCGATGCTCGTCGTCGGCGGCGCGGGGAGCCTGCTCGGGGCCGTCGTCGGCGCGCTGGCGCTGAACGGCATCTTCTCCTTCTTCTCGGCCGCGACGAACACCGTCGACGTCCTTCGGGTGGCACCTGAAGGTTCCGGCCGGGACGGCCGAGATCGTGCTCGGCGTGCTGATGGCGGCCGTGCTCATCCTGCGGCCGAACGGCATCACCGGCGGCCGCGAGTTCTCCCTGCCACGGCGGCGCCGCCCCGTGGCCGACCTCGAGAAAGCGAGGGCCACGACATGAGGTTCAGCATCTACACCGAGGTTCAGAGCTGGCCCGGGAAGCCGTACGACCGGCTGTACGGCGAGGTGCTCGAGCAGATCGAGAACGCCGACCGGCTCGGCTACGACGCCTACGCCGTGGTCGAGCACCCCTTCTTCCCGAAGTTCTCGGCGTCGGCGAACCCGTTCGGGTTGTTCGGGATGGCAGCCGCGCGCACCCGCCGGATCAACTTCCGGACGATGCTCCACATCCTCCCGTACCACAACCCACTCGTCCTCGCGGCCATGATCCACGAGTTCTCGCTGCTCACCGGCGGCCGCTACGAGTTCGGCGTCGGGCGCGGTCACGGCTGGATCCCGCTGCCCGCGGGGCTGCCGCTCGACGAGACCTCGCGCCCGCGCTACGAGGAGGCGCTCGACCTCTTCGTCGAGGCGCTGCACAACGACGTCGTCAGCTTCGAGGGCGAGTACTGGAACGTGAAGGACAGCCAGGTGATCCCGTTCAGCGGGCACAAGTTCCGCGTCGTGCTCGGGGGCACGTCCGACCGCACCTACGACCTCGCGGCGAAGCACGGCTGGGCGGTCGCGGTGCCGCCGCTCCTCCCGTACGCCGCGCTCAAGGAGCAGCTCGACCTCTACCGCGCGAAATGCGCCGAGTACGGGACGACGCCGGACATCATCTGGATCCACGCCTGCTACATCGACGACGACGCCGAGCTCGCGCGGCGTGAGGCGGAGCGGCACATGCGCGGCTTCCTCGAGGGCAACGCGTCGCCGCTCACCGAGCATGCGGTGCCGCCGGTCGACGCGCTCAACGCCGCCGGCTACGGCTTCTACGCCTCCGGGATCATGGAGAAGCTCGCCGCGACGCCGTACGACGAGATGATCGCCGGCGACATCGTCTGGGTCGGCACGCCGGAGGACGTGATCCAGCGGATCCGCGAGACGATCGAGGTCTGCGAGGGGCTGACCGAGATCGCGATCACGACGAACCCCGGCGGCGTGGAGCACTGGAAGGCGATCAAGGCGCAGGAGCTGTTCGCGGAGCACGTCGTCCCGGTGATCCAGCGCGAGACCGGGGCGGTCGCGGTCGAGGCGTGACCGCGCGCCGGGAACTCGCCGGCGAGTAGGCTCGCGTGCGTGCCCGAAGCGCCACTCGAGGACTCCGGCGCCGGCCTCGCTCCGACCGGCGAGGGCTGGTTCGTCGTCAACGTTCGCGACACGAAGTGGGCGGTCACGGCCGAGTACGGGTCGGGCTGTGCCTTCGAGAGCCGGGAGTTCCGATTCGAGCAGCTCGGCTTCAACATCTGCGCCCTCGAACCGGGCGAGCCGAACTGCCTCTACCACTCGGAGTCGCAGCAGGAAGCATTCCTCGTCCTGTCCGGCGAGTGCCGTCTGCTCGTCGAGGGGGAGGAGCGGCTGCTGCGCGCCTGGGACTTCTTCCACTGCCCGCCCGGCACGGAGCACGTCTTCGTCGGCGCCGGCGACGGGCCCTGTGCCGTCCTCATGGTAGGCGTGCGCTCGCCGGACGAGCAGATCCTGTATCCGGTCTCGGAGCTCGCGGCGCGGTACGGGGCGAGCGCCGAGGAGGAGACGCCGGACCCGGAAGTGGCGTACGCCGGCTTCGGAGGGGTGCAGCCGGGCCGTCCGCCGTACTGGGACGTTCTTCCCTGGGCGTAGCTCATGCAGGTCGTCGTCGCCGGCGCGGGCTCGATCGGCTCTCTCCTCGCCGCGCACCTCGCGCAGGTCGCCGAGGTCACGGTGCTGACGCGGCGGGAGGAGCACGCCGCCGCGCTGCGTGAGCAGGGCCTCCGCGTCTCGGGACGCGGCGACTTCACGGCGCAGCTCGACGCGACCGCGGATCCGGCGGCGCTGCCGCCCGCCGCCGAGCTCGCGATCCTGGCCTGCAAGAGCACCGACCTCGATCCGCTCGCGGCGCGGCTCGAGGGGACTCTCGCGGGCACGACGGTGATGACGATCCAGAACGGGCTCGGGGCGGAGGAGATCGTGGCGGCGCACGGCAAGTGGCCGCTGCTCTCCGCCGTCACGTTCATGAGCGGCACGCGCCACGGTGACGCGCACGTCGAGTACGTCCTCGACACCGCAACCTGGATCGGCCCTTATCGCGGCACGACGGAGGCCGACGCGAGCCGCGTCGCGGAGCTGATCGAGGCGGGCGGGCTGAAGGCGCAGGCCTTCCCCGACCTGCGGCCCGCGCAGTGGTCGAAGCTGATCTTCAACGCGACTGTGAACGGCCTCGCCGCGCTGACGGGCCTCCCGCACGACTTCCACTTTGCGCAGACAGCGGAGCTCTCCGACCTCGGCCACCTCGTCCGCGACCTCGTGGACGAGGGCAAGGCGGTCGCCGCCGCAGCCGGAGTCGAGCTCCACGACGACCCGTGGGAGATGAACGTCCTGGCGACGCAGCGCGGGCACCGGCACTTCCCCTCCATGCTCGAGGACGTCGAGGCGCGGCGGCCGACCGAGGTCGAGCTGATCAACGGCGCTCTCGTGCGCGAGGCGCAGCGACACGGCGTGCCGGTGCCGCTCCAGACGGCGCTCTATAGGCTCGTCAAGGCGAGGGAGGCGAGCTACTCGGAGTGAGGATCTGTGTAGTGGGGTGCGGGGCGGTTGGGTCGCTGTTCGCGGCCAACCTGTCGCTGCTCGACGACGTCGAGGTCTGGGCGTTCGACCTCAACGAGTTGCACGTGGCGGCGATGAACCGCGACGGCCTGCGGCTCTCCGGCGCCGGCGACGTCGTCGGTCGTCCACGCGGGACGAGCGACGCGGCCGCGATCCCTCCGTGCGACTTCGGCATCGTCGCGACGAAGGCGATGCACACCGAGGCGGCGATCGCCGCGACCGCGCATGCGTTCTCCGAGGGGTACGTCGCGACCGTGCAGAACGGGCTCGGCAACGAGGAGACGATCGCCGGGAACGTCGAGCGCGTGATCCGTGGCACGACCTTCCCCGCCGGGAAGCTGCTCGAGCCGGGACACGTGCAGTGGGACGTGAAGGGCGACACGACGTTCGGCCCGTACGACGAGCGGACGCCGCTCGCGGAGGTCGAGCGCCTCGCCGACGCGTGCACGCGCGCCGGGATGCCGGCCGACGCGGTCGAGGACGCGCGCGGGCCGCAATGGCGCAAGGTCATCTTCAACGCGTCCACCAATCCGATCGGTGCGCTCACCGGTCTCACGCACGGGCGGGTCTGCGAGCGGCCCGACCTGCGGGCACTGGTCACCGGCCTGGTCGACGAGGGCAAGGCCGTCGCTGCGGCCCAGGACATCGAGCTCGATGCCGATCCCGAGGAGCTGATCGATCATGCGGCGAAGCCCGAGGTCGCCTACGGCCATAAGGCGTCGATGCTCCAGGACGTCGAGGCGCGCCGGCAGACGGAGGTCGACTACCTCAACGGCGGCATCGTCCGCTTCGGCCAGGAGCGTGGCGTGCCGACGCCGCTCAACGCTGCGATCCAGGCGCTCGTGAAAGGAGTGGAGGCTTCGTGGACGCAGAGCTGACCGCCCGGCACGCGCGGGTCCGCGAGGCGCTCGAGCGTGACGGGCTCGACGCGGCGCTCGTCTGCGGCTCCGAGTACACGGGCTTCGAGGGAGCCGTCACCTATCTCTCGGGCTTCCAGATCGTCCATCGCTACGCCTACGTCCTCGTGCCGCGCGACGGCGAGCCGGCGATCGTGTTCCCGGCCGAGGCGCGTTACGTCGGGGAGCACGGCGACTCCCAGATCGCGGACCAGGTCTTCGCCGACCGGCCGGGGGAGTGGCTGGCCGAGCGGCTGCGCGGGCAGCGCGTCGGCGCCTACGGGCTCGACTACGTGATGACGGTGCGCGACTACGCAGCCGCTCGCCGGCGCCGCCGAGCTCGTCCCCTGGGACGAGCAGTTCGACCTCGCGCGCGCCGTCAAGTCCGAAGCCGAGCTCGCCTCGGTGCGCGAGAGCGTGCAGATCAACGTCGACGGTTTCCACGCGTTTCGCGGAGCCTGGGCGCCGGGCCGCAATGCGGCGGAGGTGCTTGCGCCGGCCGAGCGGCTCTTCGTCGAGCGCGGCTGCGGACGGTTGACCATGAACATGGTGCTCGTCGGCGCCGAGTTCGCGATCGCGCGCGACGACACGGTTTTCGGCGAGTTCACGATCCCCTCGCTCGAGATCGCCGGGCCGGGCGGCCACTGGGTCGAGGTCTCGCGCGCGCTCGGCACGCCGAGTGCCGAGGTGCAGCGGATGCTCGAGGCCTACGAGGAGTACTACGAGGTCGCGCAGACGGCGCTCCGTGCGGGCGCGACCGCGCACGACGTGCACCGTGCGGTCTCGGCCGGCTTCACGCAGCGCGGCTACCACCTCGGCCACGTGACCGGCCACTCGATCGGTATGACGATGATCGAGCATCCGAAGATCGGCGAGGGCATCGAGACGGAGCTTGCGGCGAACATGGTCTTCTCGATGCACCCCCACGCGATCGCCGCCGATGGCCGAGAATGCCTCTACATGCAGGACACCTGGCTCGTAACGGAGGACGGCGGCGTTCCGCTCGCGGGACTGGAGATGCGGATCTGGTGAGCGCGCCGAACGCGGACGAGTTCCAGCCGATCCTGCCGGGCGAGGGCGCGAGCGACTACGAGCGTTACCTCCGCACCGACGAGCTCCTCGCGCTCCAGAAGGGGCCCGGCGAGTGGGTGCACCGTGACGAGCTCCTCTTCCAGACCGTCCACCAGTCGTCGGAGCTGTGGCTCAAGCACGCGTGGATGGAGGTGGAGGAGGCGACGCGGCTGATCGAGGCGCGCGACCTCGCCGGCGCGCTTCGGCTGCTCGGGCGCGCGAACCACGCTATGCGCTACGTCATCTCGTTCCTCGAGCACCTCGAGCTGATGTCGCCGTGGGAGTACCAGGAGGTGCGCCGCGTGCTCGGCCATGGCTCTGGCTTCGACTCGCCCGGCTTCCGCGGGATCCGGCAGGTCTCGCCCGGCCTCTACGCCGCCTTCGACGCGCTGCGGCGCGAGCGCGGGCTGTCGCTGCTCGAGGTCTACACCCAGGGCCGCGAGCACGAGGATCTGTACCAGCTGGCCGAGGCGCTGATCGACTGGGACGAGCAGGTCGGCGTCTGGCGCTTCCGCCACGTGAAGATGGTCGGCCGCGTGATCGGCGAGGACGTGGTCGGCACCCAGGGCACACCGGTCGAGCTACTCGCCGGCCTGATCAAGCACAAGCTGTTCCCCGAGCTCTGGACGGTGCGTACCGACCTGACCGAGCTCGCCAAACAAGACGACCCGGATTGATTCCGCTCGAGGAGATCCGCCGGGCGCGCGAGCGGATCGGCGAGCGACGTCCTCCGTACGCCGCTCGTCCCGTTGGGCACAGATGCGGCGGATCCTGTTGAAGCTCGAGTGCCTCCATCCGATCGGCTCTTTCAAGCTGCGGGGCGCTCTCTCGGCCATTCGCGCAGCCTCTTCGAACGAGCTTGCGCACGGAGTCGTCACGGCCAGCGCCGGGAACATGGCTCAGGGGCTCGCCTGGGCTGCGCGCGAGGCCGGCGTGCCCGCGCGCGTTATCGCTCCCGCCGACGCCCCGCGCGCGAAACTCGACCGCGTCGAGGCGCTCGGCGCCGAGCTCGTCCCGGTCACGCACGAGGAGTGGTGGCAGGCGATGGTCGACCGCGGCCGCGAGGGTGTCGAGGGCCTGTTCGTCGCCCCGGCCGCCGAGGAGGCGGTGATGGCGGGCAACGGGACGATCGGGCTCGAAATCGCCGAGGACGCGCCGGAGTTCGACACCGTCCTCATCCCGTGGGGCGGCGGCGGGCTGACGACTGGGCATCGCGAGCGCCCTCCAGGCGCTGCGACCCGGATGTTCGCGTGGTCACCGCAGAGCCGGAGACGGGAGCTCCCCTTGCTGCGGCGTTCGCGGCGGGCGAGCCGCGCGAGATCGAGTTCACGCCTTCGTGGGTGGACGGCGCGGGCGGGCGCGCGCTGCTCCCGGGCATGTGGGAGCACGCCCGGGGGCTCGTCGACGAGGCCGTGGCCGCTCCCGCTCGAAGAGGTGGAGGAGGCCGTGCGGCTCCTCGCCTCGCGCGCCCACGTCGTCGCCGAGGGCGCCGGCGCGCTCGCGCTCGCGGCCGCCCTCCGTCGGGACGACCGCTGCGTCTGCATCGTCAGCGGCGGGAACATCGACCCCGACGTCTACGCCGGGATCCTCAGTCCGGCAGCAACGGCATAGAGAAGCCCGGGTCGCGGCCGAGCAGGACCGCGCGCGTGATCGCCGAGCTGCCGTAACGGTCGCGGATCGCGTCGACGGCGGCGTCGACCGCCTCCTCCGGCCCGAGCAGGAGCTGCCGGGTCCGGGCGTCCTCGAGCATCGCGACCGAGCAGCCGACGAGCGTGATGCCGCGCTGCTCGATCAACGGCGTCGCCGTCGCGAGGAGGGCACGAGCCGTGATCAGGATCGCCTGCGTGTTCGCGGTCGCGAACGGCAGCGTGTGCGAGCGCGTCGCGCGCTCGAAGTCGCCGAAGCGGAGGCGAAGCACGACCGTCCGTCCGACCCGGCGCGCCGTCCGCATCCGCCGCGTGATCCGGTCGACGATGGCGACGAGCGTCGCGTCGATCGCCTCGGCCGAGTGACGCCCGCGCCCGAGCGCGCGCTGAGAGCCGATCGAGCCGCGCCGCCGGCCGGGCTCGACCCGCCGGAAGTCACGGTTGTGCGCGAGCGCGTTCAGCTGACGGCCGGCCGCCCGGCCGAGCATCGCGACGAGCGTCGGCTCCGAGAGGGCGGCGAGCTCACCGACCGTCCGCACGTTCCACGCCTGCAGCCGCCGGGCGGTCGCCGGGCCGACGCCCCACACGCACTCGACCGGCAGCGGATGGAGGAACGCGAGCTCGCGCTCGGGCGGCACGACGAGCAGCCCGTCCGGCTTCGCGACCCCGCTGGCCACCTTGGCGAGGAACTTCGTCCGCGCGACGCCGACGGTGACGGGCAGCCCGACGCGCTCGCGCACGGCGGCGCGCAGCCGCACCGCGATCTGCGCGGGCGTGCCCGCGATCCGCTCCATCCCGCGCACGTCGAGGAAGGCCTCGTCGATCGACAGCCCTTCGACGACGGGCGAGAGATCCTCGAAGACGGCGAACAGCGCGCGGCTCGCCTCGGTGTACGCCGAGAAGCGCGGCGGGACGACGATCGCATCGGGGCAGAGGCGGCGCGCCTGCCGGCCGCCCATCGCCGTGCGGATCCCGTACGCCTTCGCCTCGTAGCTCGCCGCCAGCACAACGCCCCCGCCGACGATGACCGGGCGGCCGCGGAGCCGCGGGTCGTCCCGCTGCTCGACCGACGCGAAGAACGCGTCCGCGTCCGCGTGGAGAACGAACATATGTTCGTAGATACTAGAGCTGCGCGAGCGCGGCGTTGAAGCGGTCGACCTCGTCCGGAGTGTTGTAGTGGATGAGACCGACCCGGATCGCGCTGTCGGGATACGGAAGCTTCTCGCGCAGCCCGAGCGAGTACCAGTTGTCGTGCGCCCACACGCCGAAGCCCTGATCTGAGAGCCGCTTCACTGCCTCGGTCGCGTCGACGCCGTCGAGATTGAGCAGGAACGTGGGGACGCGGCCCTCCATCGTCTGCAGCCCGTACACGGTCGCGCCGTCCGGCAGGCCGTCGAGGAACCGCTGCCCGAGCTCGCGCTCGTAGGCGGCGATCGCCTCCATGCCGCCGATCGACTCGAGATACGCAAGGGTTGCGGAGAAGCCGGCGAGCAGCTCGTACGGCGCCGTCCCGACCTCGAAGCGGCGGCCGACCGGCTCCGAGGCGGCGGGACGCGCCTTGTACGGGCGCCAGGACTCGAGCAGGTCGTGTCGCCCGTAGGCGACCCCGAGGTGCGGGCCGCAGAACTTGTACGCGGACGCGATGAAGACGTCGCAGCCGAGCGCCTGCACGTCGGTCGGCACGTGTGCCGCGTACTGCACCGCGTCCACCCAGCACAGAGCGCCGGCCTCGTGCGCCAGCTCCGAGACCCGCGCGACGTCGACGATCGTCCCGATCGCGTTCGACGAGCCGACGCACGCGACGACGCGCACCCGCTCGTCGAGCCGGTTCGCGAGGTCGTCGTAGTCGAGGCGCAGATCCTCGGTCACGTCCACCCACTCGACCTCGAAGCCGCGGTCGGCGGCGAGCTCGACCCACGGCGCGACGCCTCCGTCGTGGTCGAGGCGCGAGACCAGGATCCGGTCGCCCTCGCTCCAGTCGCGCGCGGCGGTGCGCGAGAGCGCGAAGTCGAGCCAGGTCATGTTGGTGCCGAAGACGACGTCGTCGGCCGAGCAGCCGAGGAAGCGGGCCGCGTCCTCGCGCGCCGTGGCGAGGATCCGCTCGACGCGCTTGCTCGTCTCGTAGTTCGCGCCGATGTTCGCGCTCGCCTCGCGCAGCGCCCGCGCGATCGCGTCGCCGACCTCGTCCGGCACCTGCGAGCCGCCGGGCGCGTCGAGGAAGACGAAACCGCCGTCGCGCAGCGACGAGAAGCGGGCACGGACGGCCTCGACGTCCAATAGGGTCGCTGCCATGGAGCGAGCCTACCCCCGCCTGACTCCTTGGCTGTGGCAATTTCGGCGGCATCGGCTCGGCGCCCGCCTTCTTCGGCCAGGGCGAGACCCTCGAGCAGGCACTCGAGCTCATGGACGCGGCCTGGGCGGCGGGCATCACCTGGTTCGACACCGCCGACGCCTACGGCGGCGGACGCAGTGAGACGTACGTCGGCGAATGGATTCGCACGCGGAAGCCGGACGGGCTCCGGATCACGACCAAGACGTTCAACCCGATGGCCGAAGGCGAGGATCGCGGCCTCGCTCCGGCTCGGGTGCGGCGCCAGATCGACACGAGCCTCCAGCGGCTCGGTGTCGAGCGCGTCGACCTCTATCTCGCGCACGCCCCGGATCCGGACGTTCCGGCGGCCGAGCTCGCGGGCGTCTTCGAGGAGCTCGTCGCCGCGGGGAAGATCGGCGCCTACGGCCTGAGCAACGTCGACGGCGCGCAGCTGCGGGAGGCGCTCGAGGCCGGCACCTTCACCGCAGTTCAGAACTCGTACTCGCTGCTCGACCGCGAGGTGGAGCAGGAGGTGCTGCCGCTCTGCGCGGAGCACGGCCTCTGGTTCCAGGTCCACAGCCCGCTCATGGGCGGCTGGCTGACCGGCAAGTACCGCCGTGCCGCGCCCGCACCCGAGGGGTCGCGGATGACGCTGCGCTCCGGCCCGTACGAGCACCTGCGCGACGACCGCGTCTACGACGCGCTCGAGGAGCTGGAGCGCCGCGGCGATCCCGCCACCCTCGCGCTCGCGTGGCTGCTTGCGGACGACCGCGTCTCGGTCGTCCTCGGGCCGCGCCGCCCCGAGCATCTCCAGCCGGCGCTCGACGCGCTCGCGAGTCCGCTTACCCAGGAAGAGCGTGACGCGCTCTCCGATGAGTTTCGGCTCGTCCCGCAGTCATAACGGTCACACGACGAGAGGAGCCCGAATGGAAGAGATGCTCACTGCGTACGCCGCTGCCGTGCGCGCCAAGGACGTCGATGCCTTCGTCGGCCTGTACGCCGACGACGTCCGCACGTTCGACCTGTGGCAGGAGTGGACCTACGACGGCAAGGATGCGCTGCGGGCGATGGTGGCGGAGTGGTTCGGCTCGCTCCCGGACGACGAGGAGGTCGCGGTCAGGTTCGACGACGTCCGCACGGAGGCCGGCTCCGAGGTGGCCGCAGTCAGCGCCTTCACCACCTTCGCGGCTGTCTCTCCCGACGGCACCGAGTCGCGCTCGATGAACAATCGCCTGACCTGGGTGCTCCGGAAGGAAGCCGACGGCAGCTGGAAGATCGCCCACGAGCACACGTCGGCCCCGGCCGGCGACGAAGGAAAGGTGCAGCTCCGCCGCTAGCGACTCGCGAGCGGCACGAAGTCGCGCTCGTCGGACCCGGTGTAGATCTGGCGCGGCCGCGCGATCTTCTGCTCGGAGTCGGAGAGCATCTCCTCCCACTGCGCGAGCCAGCCCGGCAGCCGGCCGAGCGCGAACAGCACCGTGAAGTAGTCGGTCGGGTAGCCCATCGCCCGATAGATGATCCCGGAGTAGAAGTCGACGTTCGGGTAGAGCTTGCGCGAGACGAAGTAGTCGTCCTCGAGCGCGATCCGCTCCAGCTCGAGCGCGATCTCGAGCTTCGGATCGACCCCGGTCTGCGTGAAGACGTCGTCGGCGACGCGCTTGATCAGCTTGGCGCGCGGGTCGTAGTTCTTGTAGACGCGGTGGCCGAAGCCCATCAGTAGGCGCTCGTGATTCTTGACGCCCTCGATGAAGGCCGGGACGTTCTTCACGTCGCCGATCTCGTCGAGCATCCGCAGGACTTGCTCGTTCGCGCCGCCGTGCAGCGGCCCGTACAGCGCAGCGACTCCGGCGGAGACGGCCGAGAACGGATCGACCTGCGTCGAGCCCACACCACGCACCGCGTTCGTCGAGGCGTTTTGCTCGTGGTCGGCGTGGAGGACGAGGAGGATCTCGAGCGCCCGCTGCAGCACGGGATTCGGCTCGTGGACCCCGCCGATCTCGAACGTCATGTTGACGAAGTTGCCGATGTAGTCGAGGTCGTTGCGCGGGAAGACGTACGGCAGCCCGCGGCTGTGGCGGAACACCCAGGCCGCGATGGTCGGGAACTTCGCGATCAGCCGCACGCGCTGCAGGCGGCGGCTCTCCTCGTCGCCGATCTCCTTCGCGTCCGGATAGAAGGTCGAGAGCGCGGCGACGGCCCCGAGCAGCATCCCCATCGGGTGCGCGTCGTGGCGGAAGCCGTCGAGGAACTGGGTCACGTTCGTGTGCACGTACGTGTGGAGGCGCACCTCCTCCTCCCAGGCCTCGAGCTCGTCGCGCGTCGGCAGCTCGCCCTCGAACAGGAGCCACGCGGTCTCGAGGAAGCTCGCGTGCTCGGCGAGCTGCTCGATCGGGTAGCCGCGGTAGCGCAGGATGCCGGCGTCCCCGTCGATGAACGTGATCCCGCTGCGCGTCGAGGCGGTGTTGAGGAAGGCCGGGTCGTACGACATCAGCCCCAGTTGGCGGAGGTCCGTGGCGCGGATCGTGCCGTCCGAAATCGGGATCTCGACCTCGTTTCCGGTGCGGTTGTCCCTGATCGTCAGCGTCTCTTCGGCCACGTCGCCACCTTACTTCCGCAGCTCCGGTTTGCAGTTCGGCAGGCGCGGAACCCCTGCTGGAAATACGACTCGAAAAGGAGAGGAGCACATGGGGTTCCATTCACTGAAGGACGTACTGCAGGAGCAGCTCGAGGACCTGCACAGCGCCGAGACGCAGCTGATCGCAGCGCTGCCGAAGATGGCGCAGGCGGCGCATCACGACCAGCTCCGCGAGGCATTCCAGACCCACCTCGAGGAGACGCGAGGGACACCTGAAGCGCGTCAAGGAGGCGCTCAGCGAGATCGGCGTCGGCACCCCGACCGAGGTCTGCAAGGGGATGAAGGGCCTCATCGCCGAGGGTGAGGAGACTGATCCAGACGGAAGGCGACCCGAACGCCAAGGACGCAGCCCTGATCGGGGCAGCGCAGCGGGTCGAGCACTACGAGATCGCCGCCTACGGCACCGCGCGGCAGCTCGCCGACGACTGCGGTTTCGACGCTATCAAGGACCTGATGGATCAGACCCTCGACGAGGAGTCGCACGCCGACAAGCTCCTGACGAAGATCGCGACCGGCGGCATGTTCAAGTCCGGGATCAACCAGGAGGCGACGATCGTAGAGCCGGAGCGATGCCACGCGCTGACCAGCGCAGCCAGGCAGTAGGCCGACCGGAAGTAGCATCGGCGGCGTGGACGACACGCCGCCGATCGCCTGGACCCCGAGCCCGGAGCGGATCGCGTCCGCGACGATCACGCGCTACCGCGAGTGGCTCAACGAGACGCGCGGCCTGGCCCTCGACGACTACGCCGACCTGTGGCAGTGGTCGGTCGACGAGCTCGAGGACTTCTGGGCCTCGATCTGGGAGTTCTTCGAGGTCGATGCGAGCGAGCCGCACGAGCGCGTGCTCACCACGCGCGAGATGCCGGGCGCGCAGTGGTTCCCCGGCGCCCGGCTCAGCTACGCGGAGCACGTCTTCCGCCGCCGCGCCGACGACGAGGTGGCGATTCGACATGCCTCCGAGCTGCGGCCGCTGGGTGAATGGACGTGGGGCGAGCTGCGGGCGCGTGCCGGCGCCGTCGCCGGCGCCTTGCGCGAGGCAGGCGTCGTGGCAGGCGACCGCGTCGCCGCCTATCTCCCCAACATCCCCGAGACGGTCGCGGCCTTCCTGGGCTGCGCGAGCATCGGCGCCACCTGGTCGAGCTGCGCGCCCGAGTTCGGCGTCCGCAGCGTCGTCGACCGCTTCGCCCAGATCGAGCCGAAGGTGCTGCTCACCGTCGACGGCTATCGCTACGGCGGCAGGGACTTCGACCGCAGCGAGACGATCGCGGCGCTCGAGCGGGAGCTGCCGACGCTCCAGCGGACGCTCGTCCTTCCCTACCTCGCCGGCGGCGACTGGGAGCTCGCGCCCGCCGAGCTCGAGTTCGCGCAGCTCCCCTTCGACCACCCGCTGTGGGTGCTCTACAGCTCGGGCACGACCGGCCTGCCGAAGGCGATCGTCCACGGGCAGGGCGGGATCCTGCTCGAGCACCTGAAGAAGCTCCGCCTCCACCTCGACGCGCGGGCCGGCGACCGGCTCTTCTGGTTCACGACCACCGGCTGGATGATGTGGAACTTCCTCGTCGGCGGCCTGCTCTCGGAGGCGTCGATCGTCCTCTTCGACGGGAATCCGGCGCATCCGGATCTCGGGACGCTGTGGGATCTCGCCGACGCGGCGGGCATCACGTGCTTCGGCACCAGCGCCGGCTACATCGCCTCCTGCCAGAAAGCGGGCGTCGAGCCGCGGGCCGGCCGCAACCTCTCCCGCCTCGACAGCGTCGGCTCCACGGGCTCGCCGCTCGCGCCCGAGGGCTTCGACTGGGTGCGCGACCGGCTGGGCGAGGACGTCTGGCTCTTCTCCACCTCGGGAGGCACCGACGTCTGCACCGCGTTCGTCGGCGGCGTCCCGACGCTCCCCGTCTACCGCGGTGAGCTGCAGGCACGCGCGCTCGGCGCGAAGGTCGAGGCGTGGAGCGAGGACGGGCGCCCGCTGGTGGGCGAGGTCGGCGAGCTCGTCATCACCGAGCCGATGCCTTCGATGCCTCTCTACCTCTGGGGCGACGAGGACGGGTCGCGCTATCGCGAGAGCTACTTCTCCACGTTCCCCGGCGTCTGGCGCCACGGCGACTGGATCGAGATCACCGAGCGCGGCACGGCGATCATCACCGGCCGCTCCGACGCGACGATCAACCGGGGCGGCGTACGGATGGGGACGAGCGAGCTGTATCGCAGCGTGCTCGCCCTCGACGAGGTTCTCGACGCGCTCGTGGTCGACGTCCCGGACGGGGAGGGAAGCCGCATGACGCTGTTCGTCGTCCTGCGCGAGGGCGCCGCCCTCGACGACGGGCTCGAAGCCGAGATCCGCCGCCGGATCCGCGAGGACTGCTCGCCGCGCCATGTCCCGGACGCGGTGCTCGCCGCCCCGGAGATCCCGCGCACGCTCTCCGGGAAGATCCTCGAGGTGCCGGTGAAGCGCCTCCTGATGGGCGCGCCGCCCGACGAGGTGGCGAGCCGCGACTCGCTGGCGAATCCCGAGGCGCTCGACTGGTTTGCAGGTCTGACCGCTGGGCGCGGCTAACTTTCAACACAGCCCTCCGTCAGAACATACGAGGAGAAGGTGTCTTTTCCGGCCACAGACTGTGCTCGCGCGCGCGAGTCCGTTTCCGCTCAGCTCGACGGTGAGCTGCCGGAGCTCGAACTCGACCGCCTAGAGACCCACCTGCTCATCTGCCCTGCCTGTACGGCGTGGGCGGAAGAAGTGCGGGATGTGACGTGGCGCCTGCGGGAGGCCGGTCTCGAGGAGCCGGCGGAGCGCATCGTCCTGCCCCGGCTCAGGCGCGGTGCCTGGAGGGTGAGCTCCGCTGTGGCAGTCGCATCGGCGGCGGCCGTGGTCGCGACGATGTTCGTCGCCCCCGGACAGACCGGATCCCTGAGCTCGCGGCAGTCGGGGCCGCAAGCGTCGGGCCTCGTAAGCGTCACGGAGCGGCACTTGTCGTAAGCCGCCTGACCCGTCTCGAGGACGGCATGTTCTCGCCCGTGAGCACGTCGCGCGACACTTTCCGGCACGTTTGACCTCCGCGCGCTCGCGTCTCTCAGCAGCGTTCTAACTTAGCGGGCGCTCCGTCGTCTAAAGCACGTGACGGACGCTCCTCGGGAGCGTCGGAGCGAGTTGGCGCCGCCGTCGAGGCTCCCGGTGCGCACCGAACGGAGGGTATATCCAATGCATAGACGGGTCTGGTTCCTCGCTGCAGCGGTGGTCGCCGTACTTGGGCTGGCCGGCTCCGCTGCCGCGGTGACGGCCGGGAAGAGCTCGAGCTCTACTGCTTCGTCTCTTCATGCGGCCCCGTTTGCGAAGGCGTGGGCGAACATCCCGCGCACTCCCGCCGCGCGCGCGGCCAAGAAGACGATGGTCTTCGGCCTCGAGCAGACGGTCACCGGCTTCAACCTCGGCAACGCGGATCAGAACGCGTTCTACGCTGCCATCGTCGCCGGTACGCCGGTCATTCGCGGCACCTACATCATCAACAACAAGGGCGAAGTACCTCCTCGACATGGCCTCGAAGGTCGTGGCGACGAAGAAGTTCCTCAAGATCACGATCAAGAAGAACGCCAACTGGAACTGGCTGGGCCACAAGTCCAAGCCGGTCACGGCGGCGGACTACATCTACACGTGGAAGGTCATCACGGACCCGACCAGCAACCCCGCCTCGACCGTTGGCTACTCGAACATCGCTCGGGCCAAGGCCCACGGCAAGAAGCAGGTGACCTTCTTCTGGAAGAAGGGCCAGGCGTTCGCGGACTACCGCGACCTGTTCGGCTATGTCTACCCGGGCTTCGCGCTCAAGGGTCAGAAGTTCAACGACTACTGGCACAACTGCGTCTGCGGTAACGACGGCCACCCGATCTCGAACGGCCCGTTCTACATGTCCAGCTACACGCAGGGCCAGGGCATGGTCATCAAGAAGAACCCGAAGTGGTACGGCGCGAAGGCGAAGCTCAGCTCGATCGCCTTCAAGATCATCACCGACACCAACTCGGAGATTCAGGCCATGCGCGGTGGCGAGGTCGACGCGATCACGCCGTCGCCCGAGTCCGCACTCTCGACGCTCGTGCATCAGAAGAACCTGGTGTACAGCGCTGTCCCGAGCTTCACCCAGGAGCACTGGGACATCGAGGTCGGCCCCGGGGGCGCTCCGCTCCTGAAGAAGCTGTACGTCCGCCAGGCGATCGCCATGGGCATGAACCGGCCGTCGCTGATCAAGGCGCTGTACGGCGGAATCGCACCGGGCCTCAAGCCGCTGAACAACACGTTCTACGAGTTCGGCTCGCCCGCGAGTGGCAAGTTCGCGTACTTCAAGAAGTACAACTTCAACCCGAAGAACGCGATCGCGACCCTCAAGAAGCACGGCTGCACGGGCGGCCCGTCGAGCCCGAGTACGAGCAACAACAAGGTCTGGACGTGCGGTGGTCAGAAGACCGAGTTCCACTTCGACACGACCAGCAGGGCGTCGCGTGTCCAGAGCAGCCAGATCTTCAAGCAGCAGCTGATGGCGGTCGGGATCAAGATCGATGTGGGCATCCACGATCCGGCCGACTTCTTCGGCACGATCCTGCCGAACGCCCACTTCGACCTCGGTGAGTACGCCTGGATCGGCGGCCCGGATCCGTCCGGATTCGACGCCATCTACCAGTGCTTCGACGCTTCGAAGAACCTCGGCGGTTCGAACTACAAGCGCTACTGCAGCAAGAAGGTCGACTCGCTGATCAAGAAGGGCGAGGCCAACTTCAACGCGAACAAGCGGACGGCGCAGTACCAGCAGGCGGCCAAGATCACCTCGAACGCGATCGCGGTCATCCCGCTGTACGCACCGCCGCAGATCTTCGTCTACAAGAAGGCCCTGCAGGGCGCGTCCAAGTCGAACAACCCCACCAGTGAGGGGCCGACCTGGAACCTGCAGAGCTGGCACTGGGGCTCGTAGCAGAAGGCGGTTAGATCGACCACTGAGTAAACTGGGATCCGCGCCCGTCGTGAGGTGGGCGCGGATCCCGATTCTTCTTCTACGACAGGGACGGACCGATGCTCACGTACATCGTCAGGCGGATCCTCTACAGCATCCCCGTACTGTTCTTCTCGACCTTTCTGAGCTTCATCTTCGTTTCGTACGCCGGCAACCCGCTTGCGCAGCTGAGATCGAATCCGAGGTTCTCGCAGCAGACGGTCGACAACATGACGCACCAGCTCCACCTGGACATGCCGGTGATCCAGCGCTACTTCCTCTGGTTGCAAGACGTGTTCACGCACAAGCTGGGCAATTCGCTCTACACCGGGCAGGCGCTCTGGCCGCAGATCACGCGGACGATGGGGCACACGGCGCAGTTCATCATCATCTCCGAGATCCTCGCGCTCATCCTCGGCGTCTCGATCGGCATCTACTCCGCGATCCGCCAGTACTCGGTCTTCGACTACGTGTTCACGTCGATCAGCTTCCTGGGCTTCGCGATGCCGACGTTCTGGCTCGCGCTCCTGCTGCAGATCGCGTTCACGGACATCTTCCTGCACTACAACATCCGGATCTTCTACACCTCGGGCCTGAACAGCCTTCCCGGCGGGCCTGCGTGGTCGTGGGACCGGATGCAGCATCTCGCGCTGCCGATCGCAACCCTCTGCATCATCAGCTTCGCGCTCTACAGCCGCTACATGCGGGCATCGATGCTCGACGTGATCAACAGCGACTACGTGCGTACCGCCCGTGCGAAGGGCGTGTCGGAGTGGCGGGTGATCATGCGCCACGTCTTCCGCAACGCGCTGATTCCCATCACGACGGTCGCCGCCCTCAACTTCGGCGCGCTGCTCGGCGGCGCGATCGTCACGGAGACCGTCTTCTCGCTCGACGGCATCGGCTTCTTCTTCATCCAGAGCCTCCAAACCCTCGATCTCTACGCGGTGATGGCCTACCTGCTGATCACGGCGATCGCAGTTGTCGTCTTCAACCTGATCGCCGACATCGCGTACGGCTTCCTCGACCCGCGCATCCGCTATGACTGAGACCAGCAGGCCCCCCCAGGGGCCGTTGGCCCCGAGCGACGACTCGCTCTTCCCGACCACCCAGGGGCTCGAAGGCGAGAACATCGCTCCGGGCTCGGTGGTGGCCGCCGTCGACGACACCCATGCGGCCGGACTCGAGCTCAAGGTCCGCAGCCAGTGGTCGTACGCGCGCATGCGCTTCTTCCGCCACCGGCTCGCGCTGATCGGGTTGTTCGGCCTCGTGGTCATCTTCGGCGCCGGAATCTTCGCCGGCCTCGTCTCGCCGTACAGCTACTTCGAGATCGACCTCAACCACATCATCCAGGGTCCGTCGAGCGCGCACTGGTTCGGCACGGACGCACTGGGCCGCGACCAGTTCACCCGCGTCATCTGGGGAATCCGTACCTCCATGGAGGTCGGCGTCTTCGTCGCCGTCGTCTCGACGTTCGTCGGTCTGGTCATCGGGGCGGTCGCCGGCTACTACGGCGGCTGGCTGGACAACCTCCTCATGCGCGTGACCGACCTCGTGCTGACGCTGCCCCTGCTCGCCATCCTGCTCACGGCGACGGCTCTGCTCGGGCAGGGCAACCAGTGGCGCGTCTCGCTCATCCTCGTCTTCTTCTTCTGGACGGGAATCGCCCGTGTCGTCCGGGGCATCTTCCTCTCCCTGCGGGAGAAGGAGTATGTCGAGGCGGCGAAGGCCTCCGGGGCCGGCGATGCGCGCCTGATGTTCCGGCACATCCTCCCGAACACCCTCGGTCCGATCGTGGTCAACGCGACGCTCGCCGTCGGCACCGCGATCCTGGTGGAAGCGGCGCTCTCCTTCCTCAACTTCGGGATCAAGCCGCCGACGCCGTCCCTCGGCGTGCTCGTCAGCGATGCGCAGGCGAACCCGAATACACCTAGCGGGGGGATAGCGTGGTGGTTGACGATCTTCCCGGGCCTGACGATCGTCCTCATCGTCCTGTGCGTGAACTTCGTCGGCGACGGCCTCCGCGATGCGCTCGACCCGACCCAGAGGCGAATGCGTGCCTGACCCGGTTCTCTCGATCAAAGACCTCGTCGTGGAGTTCAAGACCGAGGACGGCATCGTCCATGCCGTGGACGGCGTCTCGTACGATCTCTTTCCCGGAGAGACGCTCGGGATCGTCGGCGAGTCGGGCTCCGGCAAGAGCGTCTCGACGCTGGCGCTGCTGGGCCTGATCCCCATGCCCCCGGGGCGGATCGTCAGCGGCACCGCGATGTTCAACGGTCGCGACCTGCTGAAGCTGAAGAAGAAGGAGCTGCGACGGGTCCGGGGCAACGAGGTCGCGATGGTCTTCCAGGACCCGATGACGTCGCTGAACCCCGTGCTGACGGTCGGCAGCCAGCTCGGCGAGGCGATCAAGACGCACTACCCGGACCAAAAGGACGACGCCGTGAAGAAGCGGGTCATCGACCTGCTGAAGCTCGTGGGCGTCCCCAATGCGGAGACGCGCTACACCCAGTACCCGCACGAGTTCTCGGGTGGCATGCGCCAGCGCGCGATGATTGCGATGGCGATCACGAACTCGCCCTCACTCCTGATCGCCGACGAGCCGACCACCGCGCTCGACGTGACGATCCAGGCCCAGGTGCTCGAGGTCATGAAACGCGTGCAGAAAGAGACTGACGCGGCGACGATCCTGATCACGCACGACCTGGGCATCGTGGCCGAGATGTGCGAGCGCGTCCTCGTCATGTACGCGGGGCACATCGTCGAGTCCGGCACCGTCGAGACCATCTTCCGCGCGCCGCGGCATCCGTACACGATCGGGCTGATGAACAGCCTGCCGAAGCTGACCGAGGACGAGGAGTGGCTGCAGCCGATCACCGGAGCCCCGCCGTCTCTGATCGACCTGCCGCCGGGCTGTCCCTTTCACCCCCGCTGCTTCCTCGCGCGCGAGCGCTGCACGCAGGAGAATCCGCCGCTCGAGCCGGTGGACGGTGGTGCCGGGCACGCGAGCGCGTGTCACTTCTCGGAGGAGCTGATCGGGCGCAAGTCCAAGTTCTCGGAGGAGGCGGTCGTGTGAGTGCCGAGGCGCTCGCGGCCGTCCACGAGCGGGCGGATAGCGGCGACGAGATCCTCCGCGTGGAGAACCTCGTCAAGTACTTCCCGATCCGCGCCGGGATCTTCAAGCGCACCGTCGGGCACATCCACGCCGTCGACGGCGTCGACCTCGCCGTACGCGCCGGGGAGACCCTCGGCCTCGTCGGCGAGTCCGGGTGCGGCAAGACGACCCTCGCGCGCACGCTGATCAAGCTGACGGAGCCCACCTCGGGCAAGATCGTCTTCAACGGCCGTGACATCACGGGCTTGGCGCGCCGGCAGATGCGCGAGGTCCGCAGCGAGATGCAGATCGTCTTCCAGGACCCGTACGCATCGCTCAACCCGCGCATGACCGTCCGCGACATCGTCAGCGAGCCGCTCGTGATCCACGGTCGCGGTCGCGGCGCCCAGGGGAAAGCCCGCGTGGATGAGCTGCTGCGCGTCGTCGGCCTCTCGCCCGAGCACGCGAATCGCTTCCCCCACGAGTTCTCCGGTGGGCAGCGCCAGCGGATCGGCGTCGCGCGGGCGCTCGCCCTCAACCCGCAGCTCATCATCCTCGACGAGCCCGTGTCGGCGCTCGACGTCTCGATCCGCGCGCAGGTGGTCAACCTGCTGGAGTCGCTGCAACGCGACTTCGGGCTGACCTACATCTTCGTCGCCCACGATCTGTCGGTCGTGCGGCACGTCTCCGATCGCGTCGCGGTGATGTACCTCGGCAAGGTCGTCGAGATCGGCTCGAAGCACGACATCTACGAGCGTCCGTCCCACCCGTACACGCAGGCGCTGCTTTCGGCGGTGCCGATCGAGGAGCCGGGTCAGCGTGGGAAAGCGCGCGCGGATCGTGCTGGAGGGCGACGTGCCGAGCCCGGCCAACCCGCCGTCGGGCTGCCGGTTCCGCACCCGTTGCTGGAAGGCGCAGGCGATTTGCGCGGAGCAGGAGCCCGAGCTCGTCGACCGCGGCACAGGGCCACCCGACTGCGTGCCACTTCGCCGAGGTCGTCAAGCCGCTCGACCTCGCAGAGAAGTCCGCGCCGGCCGGCGCGCACACAGAGACTGTTTAGCTCAGGACGCGGCCGCTTCGGGCGCCGCGGCTGCGGTCAGCGCGGCGTCGCCTGCAAGGGCGGCGTCCGCAGCGAGCGAGGCGTCCGCGGCGTACGTGCGCTCGGACTCCTTCACCGCCCGCACGAGCAGCTCGTGCTCGACGCAGTACGTGCTCAGTGTGAAGGTCGAGCACCCCGAAAACGCGCAGCCATGAAGCATCGGCATTAACAACACCTTAACGGTTCTCGATCGTCATTGCGAGGCTACGTTGGACCGGATGACGGGTACATAGTGAAGGTGTTGAGGATCCTTTCGGCGGCATTTCTCCTCGTGGTCGTCGCGGCCGGCTGCGGCGGTGCCGCCCGACCGCAGAGATCCGCGTTCCACGGAGTGCCGCCGGCCTTGGCGCAGGACTGGGAGGGCCGGGCGTCGGACATCGCCGCCGCGGCGTCCGCAGGCAACAGCTGCCGCGCACTGCAGCTCGCGAACGCCCTTCGCGCCGACGTCGAGGCGTCGAAGGACAGGGTGCCGTCTCGTCTTCGCCCGCCGCTCCTCACCTCTGTGAACGCCCTCGCAGACCGCATCAAATGCACGCCGGTGGTGCAGACGCTGCCCAAGAAGCCCGCGCCGCCCAAGCCCAAGCCGAAGCAGCCGCACGAGCACGACCAGCATGGCCACCATGGCCACGGCGGCGGCGGGAACGACCAATGAGCGCCCTGACGCGCGTCGCAGGGCGCTACGAGCTCGTCCGCCCTCTGGGGCATGGGGCGATGGCCACGGTCGACCTCGCTCACGACGTCGAGCTCGACCGGCCGGTGGCGCTGAAGCGGCTCGCGGAGAATCTTGCTCGGGACGAGGACCTGCAGCGGCGTTTTCTCCGCGAGGCACGCCTGGCGGCGCGGCTCGCGCACCCGAACGTCGTGCGCGTCTTCGACGTGGGCGAGGACGACGGCCGTCCCTTCATCGCGATGGAGTACGTCGAGGGGGAGACGCTCGCCGAGCTCGTCGCGCAGCGCGGGCAGCTGCCGGTGGCCGAAACCGCGACGCTCGGCACGCAGATGTGCGCCGGGCTCGCCGCCGCCCACGCAGCCGGTCTGGTCCACCGCGATGTGAAGCCGCAGAACCTCCTGCTCCGCACGGACGGCGTCCTCAAGCTCGGCGACTTCGGCATCGCCGCAGGTCACGACGGCACGCGGCTCACGCTCGCCGGCACCGTGCTCGGCACCGCCGGCTACCTCGCCCCCGAGCAGGCCCGCGGCGAGGAGGTCACGGCCGCAGCGGACATCTATGCCGTCGGCGCGGTGCTCTACGAGCTGCTCACGGGAGAGCCCTCGCGCACTGCCGGGTCGCTGGCCGAACTGGGGTCGGAGGACGGCTTCGAGCCTCCCGAGCTCGCCACCCGCGTTCCCAACTACCCCGCCGGAGCTCGCCGCGGCGGTGACGGCATGCCTCTCGTTCAGGCCCGAGGACAGGCCTCCCTCAGCCGCGGCGCTCGCGCGACTGCTGGCTCCCGTCGCCTCGGAGGCCGAGACGCTGTCTCTGCCACCCGACCCGGCGCAGCGCGCGACCGAGATCCTCGCGCGCCCCGACAGGACCCGGTCGCGGTGGACCGGTCGGCGGCTCGCCGCGATTACGGCCCTCGTCGCAGCCGCCGTCGCCGGCCTCGTGGCAGCCATAGCTCTCGGCGGCGGCGGACACGCCTCGCCGCCGGCCAGCTCCACGCCCCATGCCGTGACGCCGCCGGCCCCCGCGACGAACGTCGCCGATCAGGCGCGCAACCTCGCAACCTGGCTCCAGCAGCACAGCGGCTGAGCCGGTCTCGCACGCGCATTCGGGCAGAATTGCAGGCTGATGGGGCACGCCTTGATCGCATACCTCGCCGCGGCGGTCGTGGCCGCGTCGCACGCGGCCGCTTCGCCGAACGGCGCGACGGCGGCCCTCGCCGCGCGGCCGCTGCACGAGAGCGTCGTCCTCCGCGCCAGCCCGGGCGGCCGGGCGATCGCCCGCGTCGGGGCGCGTGGCCCGCTCGGCGGCCCGCTCGTGTTCGGTGTCGTCGCCGTCCGCGGCCGCTGGGTCGAGGTGACGGCCGAGGCGCTGCCGAACGGCCATTACGGCTGGGTCGAGTTCGGTCGCGACGTCTCCGTTCAGCCGGTCGAGTGGACGCTCCGCGCCTCGCTCTCGCGGCGTGCGCTCTACGTGCTGCGAGGGGGCCGGCTCGTACGGACGATCCCGGTCGGAATCGGCGCGCCCGGATCACCGACCCCTACGGGCCGCTTCGCCGTCGCCGAGAAGGTGACCGGTCCTTTCGGCCCGGCCTACGGCTGCTGCATCCTCGCGCTGACGGCGCGCCAGCCGAATCTTCCGGCCGGCTGGAACACGCGCATCACGTACTACGTCGCGATTCACGCCGGTTCGGGACAGGGCTCGGCGGTGTCGGCCGGCTGCCTGCACGCGACCGAGGCCGACGTTCGCTATCTGATGCGGACCGTTCCACTTGGGGCTCCGGTGCAGATCTTGCGATGATCGACCTGCGATGAGCGCGGCAATCGAGTTCCACGAGCACGAGGAAGAGGACTACCGCCCGGCCTGGAGCCTGCCCGCGGAGGCCGTCGACCGGATCCGCGTGCCGGTGACGCTGCCCGACCAGGTGACGCGGGAGTGGGCGTGGGGCGGCTCGACCGGCGCCGGCGTCCGGGTCTGCATCCTCGACAGCGGCATCGAGCTCGACCATCCGCTCGTCGGCCGCGTCGACCACTCCGTCGCCGTCCTGCGCGACGAGGAGGGCGAGCTGCAGGTCGTCGAAGACGGCGAGGGCGACCTCTGCGGGCACGGCACGGCCTGCGCCGGGGTCGTGCGCGCGCTCGCGCCCGACGTCGAGCTGACGAGCGTCCGCGTCCTCGGCGCCGGCTACAAGGGCGGCGGCGAGACCATGCTGCGCGGGCTGTCGTGGGCGATCGAGCAAGGGTTCCCGGTCGTGAACATGAGCCTCTCGACGACACGGACGAAGTACGTCGAGCGTCTTCACGAGCTCGCCGACCACGCCTATTTCAAGCGCGTCCTCCTCGTCGCCTCGGCCCACAACATGCCCGTGGAGAGCTTCCCGTGGCGCTTCGCGAGCGTCATCTCGGTCGGGAGCCACGAGGAGACCGACGGGCTGACCTTCTACTACAACCCCTCACCGCCGGTCGAGTTCTTCGGCCGCGGCCTCGACCTCGACCTCGCGTGGCTTGAAGGCGGCACCATCCGCGCCACCGGCAACAGCTTCGCCACGCCCCACATCGCCGGTATCTGCGCGCTCATCATCGGCAAGCATCCCGATCTGACGCCGTTCCAGCTCAAGAGCGTCCTCTACCAGACGGCCTCCAACGCGAAGGGAGCAGCATGAGCGATCTCGAAGCAGCCGTCGCCACCGGCGTGCTCGGAGCAGACGAGGCCCACCGCGCGCTCCTGCAGGCGACCGTGGAGGTGGCGCGCGCGATCTACGGCGCCAAGGCGGCGTCCGTCTTCCTGCTCGACGAGGAAACGGACGAGCTCGTGTTCGAGGCAGTGGCGGGCGAGGGAGAGGGCGAGCTGATCGGCATGCGGTTCCCTGCGGACACGGGCATCGCCGGCTGGGTGCTCACGACGCGCCAACCGCTGATCGTCGACGACCTGAGCTCCGACACGCGGTGGTCGCGCACGGCCGCAGAATCGACCGGCTACGTGCCGAAGAGCATGATGGCTGTGCCGCTGCTCGTCGACGAGCGTGCGCTCGGAGTGCTCTATGTGCTCGACCGGCCCGCGGAGTCGAGGGTGAGGCTCGCGGAGGTCGACCTGCTCGGGCTGTTCGCGAACCAGGCGGCGATCGCGCTCGACCTGCTCCAGCGGGCCCGTCGCGCGCGTGCGGCTCTCGCGGGCGAGGGCCGGCTTGCGCCGCTGGCACGTGTTGCCGCCCGCCTCGAGGAAGACGAGCGGGACACCGCCTTCGAACTGCTCCAGGCTCTCGACCGGCTCCTCGCCGCGATACGTCGCTAGTACACGCCGCGCGAAGAGCGCGCTCTTCGCGCGGCTACCAGCAGCGCCGCCGGAACGGTCACCACGATGTTCTCGGCGGTCGCAAGCGTCGGCGCATGGCCTGTCACAGCTGCGAGGAACTCCTCCCGCTCGACCGCGAAGAGCCGGAGCGGCTCGAGCGCTCGCACCGTCGCCGTCCGCGGCACGTCGCGCAGGAGAGCGATCTCACCGAAGAAGTCACCGGGGCCCAGCTCCCGGGTCGTTCCGTCGTCGAGCTCCACTGCGGCCTTTCCGGCGGCGATGGCATAGAAGTGGTTGCCGACCTCGCCGCGCGAGACGACGACGCCGTCTGCAGCGACCGAGATCGCAGTAGCTCCGGCCGCGAGGCGCTCGAGCACCGGCTCCGGCAGCTGCGCGAAGATCTCGATCCTCCGCAGCAGCTCGAGCGGCTCCTCCGCGATCACGGCCTCGGCGTCGATCCGCCGCAGGCTCGGCCACAGCCAAACGACCAGCACGGGCACGAATGCTCCTGACGCAATCAGCGCTCCGCGCAAGCCGAGCCAGCTCACCATGACCGGGGGCGGCGAGCGATCCGACCGCGAGCCCGGTCAGGATCAGCATCTCGAGGACCGCGAACACTCGGCCCATCACTTCGTTCTCGGCAGATCGCTGCAGCAGCGTCACGCTGTTGACCTGGCAGAAGACCGAGCCGACCCCGAGGACGCCAAGGAGGAGGAGCGCCGGGGGGAGAGAGGAAACGGCCGCGGTGACCGCGAGCGGGATGGACGAGAGCAAGAGCCCGAGTGCAAAGCCTCCGGCCAACCGGCGCCGCATTGCGAGGGCGGCGACGAAGAACGCACCGGCGATGCTGCCGATGCCGGCGGCGACGTTCAGCCAGCCGAGGGTGCCGTTGCCGCCGTGCAGCAGCTGCAGCGCGATCAGGACGAGCAGCACCTCGAGCAGTCCGTCGACGAACGCCATTGCGCCGCTCAGCCCGATCACGACCCGCAGCGCCGGCCGGCGGATCACGGCCGCGAATCCGGCCGTCAGCTCGGCCATGAAGTGGGGCCGCTCGGTCGCCTCGGGCGGCTGGTCGCGCGGCACCCCGAGGACGAACAGCGCCGACCAGAGAGTGAGGGCCCCGTTGAGCGCGAAGACCGCCGCCGGCCCGCTGAGCGCGAGCAGGATGCCACCGAGGGCCGGTCCGGCGAACATCCCGACGCTCGAGATCGTGTTCTCGACGACGTTCGCCGCAGTGAGCTCCTCGGGAGTGTTCACGAGGGAGGGCATCAGGGCGGCCTGCGCGGGGCCCCAGGCCGAGGCGACGACGGTCGACGCGATCGCGAGTACGTAGACGGCATAAGCGTTGCCGCCGGCGATTGCGACCGCCGTCATTCCGGCCATGAGCCCGCAGCGGATGAGGTCCGACCACAGCATCACGCTGCGGCGAGACCAGCGGTCGGCGAGGAGGCCGAGCCACGGGCTCGCGAGCGCTGCGAGCACGAAGCGGGCGAAGAAGAGCAGGCCGACCGCGCGTGCGCCGCCGGCGTGGTACGCGTAGACCGGAAGCGCTACCCCGTAGGCCCACACGCCCAGCGTCGAGCCGGCCCCTGCCAGCTGGACGTTGCGGACGCGAGGGTTCGCGAATACTCTCCCGAATGCCTGCAGTTCAGCGGCGTAGCGGCCCACGCGACGCAGGATCGCAGGCGCCGTTGCGAATTTGAAGGGTCAGTGGGAAGATTCGTACCCCCAGTCACGTCTAGAGGGTTGACAGCGCCAAAACGAGGCGCAAGAGCTTCTAAAGGAGGAGCAATGTCGGAGGAGCAGCGCAAGGACGAGGAGACCGAGGTCGAGGGCCACGGCGCATTCCCGCCCAAGTACGGCGCGAACGACGAGCCAGGCGACGAGGTCGAGGGTCACGGTGCCTTCCCGCCCAAGTACGGCGCGAACGACGAGCCAGGCGACGAGGTCGAGGGTCACGGGCCTTCCCGCCCAAGTACGGCGCCAACGATGAGCCCGAGGACGAGGTCGAGGGCCACGTCCATCGCCGCAGCTAGAAGAAGCGGCACCAACTTCAAAGGGCCCGGCTCAGCCGGGCCCTTTCATTTGCGCGCGTGGAAGCGGAAGATCGCGGAAGATCGCGGCTTCGCCGCGCGTCTGGGGAAGTACAGGTGAGATTGGCTACAGAGCCGAAAGGAGGAGCGAGATGTCGGACGAGCAGCGGAAAGACGACGAGGTCGAGGGCCACGGCTACCCGCCCAAGTACGGCGCGGGCGACGAGGCCGAGGGAGGTCGAGGTCGAGGGCCACGGCTACCCGCCCAAGTACGGCGCGAACGACGAGCACCGAGGACGAGGTCGAGGGCCACGTCCATCGCAGAAGCTAAGAGGAGCGAAATGTCGGACGAGCAGCGCAAAGACGAGATCGAGGTCGAGGGCCACGCCACCCCCCAAGTACGGCGCAAACGACGAGACGGCCGACGACGACGAGAACGAGGTCGAGGCGCACATCCGGTCGCTACCGAACGTGCGGATGGATTCGCCCAGAGACACCTAGCAGTTGACCTGACCCGTCACGCGAGCAGGCCCGGCTCAGTCCGGGCCTTCTCGCGGTCACGCGCTCTATCTACAGGGAAAGGGACCTGGCTGCCGCGTCGGCGTCGGCGACGAGGCGATCGGCCTCCTCCACCCGCGCGTCGCCGGCTAGCGCGGTGAGGTTCGCCGCCACGAGCGCCCGCGCCCCGCGCGCGACGGCCGCCGCCAGCGCGGCCGCCGCGGCGACGTCGGCATGTACCCGCGGCTCGACCCGCTCGCCCGCCGCGGCGCAGAGCTCGACCAGATCGGCAGCGAGGCGGCCGAGCGCGAGCGGGGGCTCGGCAGCCGCGGCGGTGACCTGCCCGAGCGACCAGTCTCGCTGCTCGGGCCTCGCCGTCTCGTCGGCGGCCGCTCGCGCCTCGAGCGCGAGCCGGTACGCCTCGGCGTCCTCGTCCACGAGCTGCACCGCCCGCTCACGCAGAGCCTCGGCCTGGGCAGCTACCCCGGCAGCGTCAGCCCAGCTGGCCGGCGAGAGCCGCGCAGCCATCTGCACGACCGCCGCAGCCGTCGCGAGCGCGGCCGCAAGCGCCGAGCCCGCGCCGGGAACCTCGCGCGGCGCTGCCAGCTCCTCGAGTAGCGCGGGGAAGGAAAGACCGGTGAGCACTACGGAAGTGTCTCAGCCGGCGCAGATCCCGCGTGTCAGACCGCCTCGAGGAGCTGGCGCAGCCGGGAAACGATGAACGGTGACGGCTCGTAACCGGCGGCGGCAACCGCACGCTCGAGGTCGGCCCGGAGCTGGAGCCGGAAAGCGGCGTCCTGTTCGGCACGCGCGACTAGCTCGTCGAGCGCCGCGCGTGCAGCCGGCAACTCCTGCGCCGCGCGCACCCAGCCCTCGGGTGCAGGCGGAAGGAGGCGTAGCAGCCGACCGATCTGTTCCTCGTCAAAGCCGTTCATCAATCTTCATGACGGGCGAGAGGCCCGACTCCTTCCATCGAGTTCGCTACGAACTTTCTCCAGGCAGCGCGAGATCCGGCTGGCGATGGTCCCGGCCGGGAGCTCGAGCATGTCGCCGATCGTGCGATAGCTCTCGTCGCGGCAGAAAAAGCGATCGAGGATCTCCCGGCACGGGTCGCCCACCTTGTCGAGCGCGGCGCGCACGGCCATGGCCTCGTCGAGCTGGGCGAGCACGTCGTCGACCTCCCGCTCGTCCAGTTCGGCGTCGGAAGGCGTGTCGCGGGCGATCAGGCGCAGCCGGTCGATGCAGAGCCTGCGTGTGAGCTGCGCGAGCCACGGCCGGACCGCATCGTCGCTCCGCAGCTCGGACAGCCGCTCGAACGCGCGGGCGAAGACCTCCTGGAAGACGTCCTCGGCGTCCTGCTGCGAGAGGCGGAAGCCGCGGCCGCAGATCGCGTAGACGTAGCGCGAGAAGCGCTCCACGAACTCGTTCCAGGCGTCTGGGATCGCCTGCCCGGCAGCGGGAAACGAGCTGCGCGTCGGTCTGTTCCACGGCCATCGTGCTGGACGATACGACTTCGCGAGGCAAAGATCAGCCCAGAATCCGGTCGAGGGCCTCGACGAGCACTCCCGCGTGCTCATCCGTGAACACGAGCGGCGGCCGGATCTTGAGCACGTCGCCGTGCTTTCCCGTGCGTCCCACGAGGATCCCGTGCTCGCGCAGCTCCTCGGTGACACGAGTAGCCAGCTCGCTGCTCGAGAGCTGGATGCCGGCGAGGAGGCCCCGGCCTCGCACCTCGACGACGTCCGGCTTGCGGAGCGTCTCGACGGCCGTACGCAGGCGCTCGCCGACGCCTGCACCGCGCTCGGGGAGCCGCTCGTCTTCGAGCGCGTCGAGCACGGCGAGCGCGGCGGCGGCAGCCACCGGGTTGCCGCCGAAGGTCGAGAACGTCCGCCCCGCGTACGGAAACCGCTCGGCGAGCTCGCGCCGGGTCACGACCGCGGCGACCGGGTAGCCGTTGCCCATCGGCTTGCCGAGCGTCACGACGTCCGGTGCGATGCCGTGCCGCGCGAACGACCAGAGCTCCGGCCCGAGCCGGCCGTGGCCCGCCTGCACCTCGTCCGCGACGTAGAGCCCTCCAGCGGCGTGCGTCCGCTCCACGAGCAGCTGGAGCTCGGACGTCTCGGGCACGTGGATGCCGTCGCTCATGAGCGACCCGTCGAGGAACGTCGCAGCGAGCCCGCCTTCCAGCTCCTCGAGCGCGGCGTCCAACGCGCCGGCGAGGTCGGCGCTGCTCCCTGGGGCGGGAATACGGGCTACGCCGGCCGGCAGGTGCGCCGCCGGCCAGTCCTCGGGGGAGAGCCGAGTCGTCGCGGCAGTGACGCCGTGGTACGCGTTCGCCGTCACGAGCGCGCCGTCGCGTCCCGTCGCTCCGGCTGCGAGCCGCCAGGCGAGGTCGTTCGCCTCGCTGCCCGAGTTGACGAGCAGCACCGTGTCGAGGCCCGCGTCCGGCGGGAATGTGGCGAGCAACCGCTCGGCGAGCTCGACCAGCGGCTCGGCGAGGTACCTCGCGTTGGTCGCGCCGAGCCGCGTCTGGCGGACGACCGCCTCGGTCACCCGCGGGTGGCAGTGCCCGACGACCGGGACGTTGTTGTAGGCGTCGAGGAGGCGGTTTCCGCCCGGCTCGTGGATCCAGACGCCCTCGGCGCGGATCGCGTGAACGGGGAGCGCGTAGGTGAGCGGCGTCAGCAGCGCGCCGAGCGCTGCGTTCCGCCGCCGTACGAGCTCTGGGCTCGCTGCACGGCCGCGTCGCGCGCCGAGCTCCCGTGCGACAGCCGCCGGATCGAGGCTGTCGAGCAGCTCGAGCAGGCGCCAGGAGTCGTCGTCCCAGGCCTCGATATACGCGGCGTTGTCGGGGAAGCGGCGGGAGCGCCACGCGCTGATCGAGACGATCGCCGCGAGCCGCGCTCCCACCAGGTCGCCGAGCAGCTCGAGCTCGAGCGGCTCGAGCGGGAAGCGCGACGTGAAGCCGTCGAGCGCGATCCGGGCGATCCGGAAGGCATCCTCGGTCGGCCGTCCACGCAGGAACGACGCGAGGGCGACGGCGACGTCGGCCGCGAGCGCCGTGTGGCAACAGTCGCCGAAATCGAGGATCCCGGCGACTCGGCCATGCTCGTCCAGCAGGAGATTGTCGAGGTTGAAGTCGCCGTGCACGACCTGGCCGCGTAGGCGTTCCCACCGTGGCAGCACGCGCTCCTCGTAGCGATCGAGGACGCGCGCGACGAGCGCTCGCCGTGTGGGATCGGCGATCTCGGCGAGCAGTGGACGCAGGCGCGGCGCCGCGTGAAGGTTCCAGAGCAGCTCGCGTCCGGCGGCGGGGTGGAAGAACGAGCGGAGCGCCAGGCAGAGGCGGGCGTGAACGGCGGCGATCTCCCGCAATGCAGCCTCGTCGAGCTCGGGCCCGGCCTTGTGGCCGTGCAGCCGCTCGAACAGGCGCACCTGGTGGCCGTCGAACGTCGCACGTGGCGCGAGGAGCCGGGCCACCGGCAGGTCCGGATCGAGAGTCGCGACGTGGACGATCGCGGCCTCCTCCAGGTCGAGCATGGCCTCGTCCTCGCTGCGATTCGAGATCTTGAGGACTCCGCCTTCCAGGAGGAACGCCTGGTCGCGCTCACTGCCGAGCACGGATGCGCTTCCGCCGATGCCGAACAGCTCCGTCGCGATCCGCGCGGCGTCCTCGGTCGTGAACCGGGGCGGTATGGCCTCGAGGACCGAGTTCATGGCAGCCGATGCTATTCGGCGAGCGTTCAAAATCCCTCGTCCGAGCGAATCGGCTCCCCCTTTCGCGGGAGGATCGTGGCCCGATGAGCGCCTACGTTGCGCCAACTGATTGGCGGCTACTGCGGCTCGTTCTGCGGCACAGAGCGGTCGCGACAAGGAGGTAGACGTGGGGGTTCACCTCACCAAGCGCGACGCTTCTCGTTTCAAGGCCTGGCACGCCGGCCTGCTCGCACTTCTCTTGGCCATGGCGCTCGGCGGGATCCGCTCGGGCGCTTCGTGGGGCGCTTCCGCCTACGACCCGAGCGCGGATCCCTACTCCATGCAGAACGTCACGGCGGGTGACGGTGTGCAGTCGTGGTTGAACGCGGGCTACACCGGCAAAGGCGTGGACGTCGCCGTCGTCGACACGGGTGTCGCGCCGGTCGCAGGGCTGAACGCGCCCGGCAAGGTGATCAACGGGCCGGATCTGTCGCTCGAATCGCAGAACCCGAAGCTGCAGAACCTCGACACGAATGGCCATGGGACGTTCATGGCCGGCTTGATCGCCGGCAATGACGGCCAGGCCGGCGGGTATCGCGGCGTCGCTCCCGACGCGCGCATCGTCTCGTTGAAGGTCGGCGTTGCAGACGGCGGCGCCGACGTGAGCCAGATGATCGCTGCGATCGACTGGGTCGTCCAGCACCGCAACGACAACGGGATGAACATCCGGGTCCTCAACCTCTCGTACGGCACGAACTCGAACCAGCCGTACAACGTGGATCCGCTCGCCTACGCGGTCGAGCAGGCCTGGAAGGCGGGCATCGTCGTCGTGGCGGCGGCCGGAAACTCCGGTTACCAGAGCGGCTCGAGCGCTCAGCTCGCCGATCCGGGCTACGACCCCCAGATCCTCGCGGTGGGGGCAGCGGACACCAACGGGACGGCGGTGCCGTGGGACGACCAGGTCGCCCCATTCTCGGCGGGCGTGTCGGCCTGCAGTAACGGCTGCCGGGCGCCGGACCTGACTGCCCCCGGGACGCACATGCAGGGCCTCCGCGTCCCCGGCTCGTCCATCGACCAAAACAACCCGACCGGTGTTCTGGGCGACCGGTACTTCCGCGGCAGCGGTACCTCGGAGGCGACGGCGTTCGTCTCAGGTGCGGCTGCCGACCTGCTCCAGCGCTACCCGCAACTGACGCCGGACCAGGTCAAGGCGATGTTGACCGCGAGCTGCGACAAGCTCTCCAACTGGAAGCAGAGCGGGTGCGGCGAGCTCAACATGAGCAAGCTTCTCGGTGCCTCCGTTCCGTCGGTGTTCGCCTCGCAGCAGTACAACGCGCCCGCAACGGGCACGGGCAGCCTCGAGGCGTCGCGCGGCAGCGACCACATCTCGATGAACGGCGTCGTGCTCCAGGGCGAGCAGGACATCTTCGGCCAGCCCTTCAACTCGGCGGCGATGGCGGCCTTGGAAGCCGCCGGTCACAGCTGGTCTGGCGGCAACTGGAACGGCTCGTCCTGGTCGGGTAGCTCGTGGAGCGGCTCGAGCTGGAGTGGTTCGAGCTGGAGTGGTTCGAGCTGGTCGGGCAGCTCGTGGAGCGGGTCCTCGTGGTCGGGTAGCTCGTGGAGCGGTAGCTCGTGGAGCGGCTCGTCCTGGTCCGGGAGCTCGTGGAGTGGCTCGAGCTGGAGTGGCTCGAGCTGGAGCGGCAGCAGCTGGTCGGGTGGGTCATGGCTTGGAGCGAGCTGGGGCTGACGTATAGCGGGAGAGGCCGGTGATCGCCCGGCCTCTTGCCCCGCGCCCAGCGCCGAGCGAGCCGCCGCGCCCGCTCGGCGTCGCCGTGCGTGAGGCTCTGCGCGCGCCGCGCAGGGTCTGGATCTTCAACGGTGTCCTCGCGCTCACCTGCACGCTCGTGTGGGCGTTCGCGATCGACAACTTCGACAGCCCGTCGTTCGTGCCTGGCCCGCATCTGTCTTGGTGGGCCCTCGCGCTCGCGTTCTACTTCGCCGAGGTCTTCGTCGTCCACCTCCAGTTCCGCAAGCAGGCGCACACGCTTTCGCTGACGGAGATCGGGCTCACGCTCGGCCTGTTGCTCGGCGCGCCTGCGGCCCTGCTGATCGGGCAGCTCGTAGGCACCCTCGTCGCCCTGATCGTCACCCGCTGGAAGAGCCAGCGCCAGCTCGTCAAGTTCGCGTTCAATCTCGCGGAGCTCCCGCTCTGCAGCGGAATCGCGCTCATCATCTTCCGCTCGCTCGCGGCGCCGGGGGACTCGGCACCGCACATCTGGGTGCTCGTCCTCTTCGCCTGCGCGGTCGCGCACGTGCTCGGCATCCTGCTCGTCTCCGCGGTGATCGCGATCGCCGAGGAGCGGTTCCAGGCACCCCAGCTTCTGCGGACCCTCCTCACCTCGACTATCGGAGCGCTCGCGACGGCATCGCTCGGCCTCGCCGTCGTCGAGCTTCTCGAGGCTCGCCCCCTCGCGGTCGTCCTGCTCGTCGTCCCGGTTCTCTCCTGCGTTGCCGCCTTCCGCGGATACATGGAACAGCGCGAGCAACGGGAGCATGTCGAGTTCCTCTACGAGTCGATGCGCGCGACCCAGGGCGCGCCGGAGTTCGGGCTCGCCGTCGGACAGCTCCTCGTCGCCGCGCGCCGGCTGCTCCGCGCCGAGTACGCCGAGATCCTCCTTCTTCCGGCCTCCGACGGCGATGGGCCGCTGCGGAGCGTGAGCGGCGCGGAGGGCGAGCTGCTCATGCATCCGGAGGAGCGCTTCACTCCGGCGGATGCCACGGCCTTCAGAGCGGTCGCTTCGACGAGCTCTGCGATGCTGCTCACGCAGCGCCGCGCGGCCAAGGCATTCGATGCATTCCTCCGGTCGCGCGGGCTCGAGGACGCGATCCTGGCCCCGCTACGCGGGGAGAATCGGACCTTCGGATTGCTCGTGGTCGGGGAACGCCTCGGCGACGTCAGCACGTTCGTCGACACCGACGTCGAGCTGCTCGAGACCTTCGCCGGCCATGCGAGCATCCTGCTCGAGAACGGCCGGCTCGAGCATTCGCTCGCCGAGGTGACGCAGCTCAAGGAGCAGCTGCGCCACCAGGCCTATCACGACGCGCTCACGGGCCTCCCCAACCGCCTCAACCTGCTCGAAGCAGTGGAGCAGGAGCTCGAGCGTGGCACGGGTTCGGCGGCAGTCCTCTATCTCGACCTCGACCGTTTCAAGGCGGTCAACGACACGTGGGGACACAGCGCGGGGGACGAGCTCCTCGCCGAATTCGCGCACCGCCTCGGGGCTGCTATCCGCGTCCAGGATCTCGCCGCCCGGATCGGCGGCGACGAGTTCGCAGTGCTCGTCCGCGAGGCGGACGCAGACGCTGCGGTCTCCACGGCGCGGCGCATGCTCGAGAAGATCGACGGGACGTACGCGCTTGGGTGTGGCGACGTCGCCTGCCATGTCAGCGTCGGCATCGCTGTGGGAGCCGCGGGCGTGACCACCGGCGAGGACCTCATCCGCAACGCGGACATCGCCATGTACAGCGTCAAGCGGTCGGAACGTGCGTACACGCTGTACGAGGCGGACCTGCACGAGAAGCTTCGCGCCCAGAGGCAGCTCGGGCTCGACCTCGAGGCCGCGCTCGAGCGCCGCGAGATCCTCGTCCACTACCAGCCGGTGGTGCGGCTCGCAGACGGGGAGATCGAGGGCTTCGAGGTGCTCGCGCGGTGGCCGCACCCCACCCGCGGCTTCCTCAGCGCCGCCGACTTCCTGCCGGCCGCAGAGGAGACGGGACTGACGGTCGAGCTCGGCCGCCTCGTTCTCCAGCAGGCTCTCGAAGCTGCGCGCCGCTGGCCGGAGAGGCTGAGCATCTGGATCAACCTCGCACCGGCGGAGCTCGCGAACGAGCGGCTCGTGGATACCCTCGCCGAGGCGCTTAGAGGCCACGGCGTCGACCCCAAGCGGATCGTGATCGAGCTGACCGAGTCCGGCGTCATCCAGGGCAGCGACGGCGCCCTCGTCACGATGCAGCGGCTGCGCGATCTCGGAGTCGGGCTGACGATCGACGACTTCGGCACCGGCTACTCGTCGCTGAGTCGTCTCGCCGAGTTCCCGATCGAGTCGCTGAAGATCCCCAAGCCGTTCGTCGACAAGCTCCTGGGGGAGGATGCGGACGAAGCATTCGTCGACGCGATCCTGCGGCTCGGCGACTCGCTCGGCCTCGCGGCTGTAGCCGAGGGGATCGAGCACCTCGCCCAGGCGGAGCGCCTGCGGCAGATGGGCTGCCGCTTCGGACAGGGCTATCTCTTCGGTCGGCCGGCGCCGGCCGAGGAGGTGGAGCGGCTTCTGTATCAAGAGTCGCAAGCCGGTCCGCGCCTCTCGCTCGTCCCGGCCTCGCGCACCGCCTAGCGCCAATTCCCGCAGATCCCCCGAAAGGGGGAGGCCGGGCAGGACCAAGGCGCGAGATGATCGGCAGGACTCCCGCTCGGGGCTGACGGCAACAACTCTGCGGCGGAGTATTGAAGCGGCGGGCTTGCCCGCCGCTTCGGCCTTTCAGGGGACGCTCAACCGCCTTTGCCGGCTTTGAGGAT